>DATNBH010000028.1:0-40138 GCA_035572035.1 Pyrinomonadaceae bacterium
ACTGATTACTGATTACTGATTACTGATTACTGATTACTGATTACTGATTACTGATTACTGATTACTGATTACTGATTACTGATTACTGATTACTGATTACTGATTACTGATTACTGATTACTGCCAGCTATCTTTGCGTGCTTTCGAGGAAGGCTTTTAACTTTCGTGAGCGTGACGGGTGCCGCAGCTTACGGAGAGCCTTGGCTTCAATCTGACGAATTCTTTCTCGAGTAACGGCGAAGTGCTGACCTACCTCTTCCAGCGTATGTTCGGAACCGGTGGTGCCGAGACCGAATCGCATCTTAATGACCTTCTCTTCGCGTGGTGTCAGGGTTGCCAGCACCTCATCGGTAATCTCGCGGAGATTCGAAGCCACCACCGCGTCGGCGGGATTCAGGATGGAGCGGTCTTCGATGAAATCGCCGAGATGAGAATCTTCTTCTTCGCCAATCGGCGTTTCCAATGAAATTGGTTCCTGCGCAATCTTCAGCACCTTGCGAACCTTGGAAACCGGAATGTCCATCTTCCTGGCAATCTCTTCGCTGGTTGGTTCCCGGCCCAATTCCTGGACCAACGAACGCGAGGTGCGAATCAACTTATTGATGGTCTCAATCATGTGGACGGGAATGCGAATCGTCCGAGCCTGATCTGCGATAGCCCGGGTAATCGCCTGGCGAATCCACCACGTCGCATACGTTGAAAACTTGTAGCCACGTCGCCATTCAAACTTATCAACTGCTTTCATCAAGCCGATGTTGCCTTCCTGAATCAAATCCAGGAACTGCAGACCGCGATTCGTGTATTTCTTAGCAATCGAGACAACCAGCCGCAGGTTAGCTTCAACCAGCTCGCGTTTCGCCTGCCCCGTTTGTTGCTCGCCGATCATAATCGCTTGCAGCGAGCGTTTGATCTCGACGGGCCCAACGTTGTGTTCGTCTTCGGTGCCGGCGAGACGTTTTTTCGCTGCGGCTATCCGGCGTTTGTATTCTTTCTGTTCGTCAGGTCGGATGCGCTTCTTCGCGAGTTTTTCGGTGAAGCTGTCGATCTCGCGCTCGCCGCCGCGGACTTCGTTCTGCACGCCGCGAATCGCGCCGATCAAGCGCTGACGACTACGCTCGGTGAGATTCAGCCTTCCTATCTCCTGAGCGATTTCCACTCGGGCGCGCGCCACCTTGCGTCGCAGCCGCATCAACTTCTTACTTTTCTTGGCGTGAGTAAGTCGTTGTTCCGAGCGCAGCTTGTCCCATTCTTTCAAGCCTATTCCAAACGCCTGTCGAATATTTTGAATACCTTCGACAGTCCACGCTTTGTACTCTTCCGCCTTATCTTCGTCTCCAGTGATCTCTGCCTGATCCGAGAAGGTAACAATGTCGCGGATGTGGGCGGTCCCAGTTTCCAGGTCGTCACCGACTTTCAGCAGCTCACGCACGGCGATGGGTGAACGGCCGATGGCTTTCTTGGTTTTTAGCTGACCTCTTTCAATGCGTTTGGCGATTGCTACTTCGCCCTCGCGAGTCAACAGCGGAACCACGCCCATTTCGCGCAGATAAAGGCGGACCGGATCATTCGTCTTTTCAAGTACGCCGGCCGACAGATCGAGCTCTACATCTTCGTCGAGCGCTTCGTCATCATCATCAGGAGTAGCTGCGGCGACTTGCTCGAGAAGTCGTTCATCGGAATCGGAAACAGCGATGTTCGAGCCTTCCAGCTTTTGCAGGACGTCTTCGATGTCATCTGGTGAGACTACATTGTCGGGCAACTCTCGATTGAGGTCGTCGAACGTGAGGTATTTCTTGTCGCCGCCAAGTTCAAGGAGGCGCTCCATCACATCATCACGATCTTTGTCTTCGCTAGCCACGTGTTTCTAACTCCGCAGAGGCTCCCGCTTAAAAATCTTCGCGAGTGAAGGTCATTTACCTACCACTTCTTAGTTTTGAGGCTCGAAGAGCCGATCGTCAGTAGCCACGCCCGGGAGGGCGAGCCAATAGAAGCGGAAGGTGCGAAATCTGTTCCGGCCCTCCACGGATTATTTTGGCCGGATCCCGACCTCACAGTCGAGGGCTACTAACCTTCGTCTTGCTGCCTTCTTCCCGACTTCCTAATGGGCTTGCATCTCGGCGGCAGCCTGAGCGCCTAATACTGCGCGTTGTTTCGTCAATTCAAGCTGTGCGTTCACCAGCTGCTGAATGCGCTCGCTATCTCCGTTTCGCTCGGCAGCAGCCAGTTCAGTTCTCAATTCGTCAATCCGCCGGTCGACTTTCATCAATCGCAACGTCTCGATACATCGTTCCGCGGACAACTTTCGACCTTCATGGGTCTGCTCTTCAGACAAGAGCGAATCACTCATCAGCAAAAGCGGAACCAATTCAGAAGCGGTGGCATCACCTTCTGTTTCCTGGCTCAAGAAGGAATAATCGAGATCTGCGCCGGATTTTTCCGCTTTTATCAGTGCCTGAAAAACTCCGGCGGTCGGCAGATCGACAAAGACATCTTCAGTTAAGCGAGGAAGAATTATCGGCCGCAGTTGCTCGTCGGCAAAAAGTAATTCGAGCAAGCGCTGCTCCGCAACAGTTGGTTTTACTCGCGGGCCGCTGGAGAGTTTTTTCTTTAAGTCGCCGGCACTTGCTCCAGAGCGAATCGAGTACCAAAGTTCCCGCTTGAGCGCTTGATCGGTCACTCTTAGCGCGTCAACTGCGATATCGAAATACTCGCGCTTTTGAATTCGATTGCGAACCGCGCGAACGTAAGGCAACACCTCTTCGACGGCCTCGGCCTTTTCCGCCGGCCGGTGAAGATTGCGATCAGCCACAGCCTGATCGATTACGAACTGAATGTGTGGCTGTGCTTTTCCGCGGAGTTGCTGATACTCGCTGACACCTTGCTGCCTGATGAATTCGTCGGGATCAGACTTGTTCGGGAGGACCAGAACTTTCACCTCGAGATCTTCTTCCAAAAGCATCTCGATGGCTCGTTTTGCTGCCTGTACACCCGCGTGGTCGCCATCATAATTGACGACAACGCGACGCGCAAACCTCCCCAAAAGTTTTACTTGGTCCGTGGTCAAGGCCGTTCCCAGGCTGGCTACGGCGTTGCGAATGCCAAACTGAAAAGGGACGATCAGATCGAGAAAGCCTTCCACCAAAATGGCGAAGCCCTGCTTGCGAATCTCATCCCTGGTTAAGTTGAGACCAAACAGATTTCGTCCTTTGACATAGGCCGCAGTCTCGGGTGAGTTAATGTACTTGACGTTGTCGTCAGCTTTAAGCGTGCGGCCCCCAAACGCGATGGGACGACCTTGAATATCCATCACGGGAAACATCAAACGTCCGCGGAAGCGATCGTAAGATCCACTTCCATCTTCTTTCTTCACCACGAGTCCACTGCGATCAATCTGAGCTTGCAGCGCGCCCTTTTGGCGAAGATATGAAGACATTGCTTCCCAGCTATCCGGCGAGTATCCGAGCCTGAAAGTCTTTTGTGTCTCTTCGGAGATTTCTCTTTTTTTCAGGTATTCTCGAACGACTCGAGTCTCTGGACCACCCGAGGCAAGTTGTTGTTCCCACCACTCCATCGCCCACCGGTTTAGGTCGATGACTTCGTCAGCTTCCTGCCGCTTAGCTTCAAAGCGAGTGTCCTCGAGGAGCTTTGGCAGGGGGACGCCGGACTTCTCGGCGACGATCTTGATGGCTTCGGGGAAGGGCACGCTCTCAACCTCCATCACGAAGTTGAAAACGGAGCCGCCTTTGTGACATCCGAAGCAGTAGAAAATCTCTTTGGCGGGGCTGACTGAGAAGGACGGTGTCTTTTCCTTGTGAAAAGGGCAGCAAGCCATCCAGTTCGCACCCTTTTTCTTGAGGGGCACGTAATCCTGAATGACGCGCACGATATCCGCTTGCCGTCTTAGATCGTCGATGAATGTTTGAGGGTAACGCATTATTTTGAAGAGTCTAATGCAGACCGAATAAGCTTTAGCCGCAGATTACGCAGATTACACTGATTGTTAGTTGTCGCTGACGAGCATTAGTCGTCAATTGGATATTCGTGTGCGGAAGATTTCTAAAACGTCATTAAGACTCAAAACATTAATCGATGTAATCTGCGAAATCTGTGGCTAAGTCTTTCTTGCATTGAAAGCGCGTCATCCCGTCGCGGAATCTGATCGACGTTGGACATCGACTATTTCGCCGCGAAATTTACGCAGGACCTGCTGAACTACGGGGTTCTGTTCAGCCATAGCGCGCAACGATTGTTTGTCCCGGCGCTCCTCTTCTTCCTGCGACAACGGCTGCGATTCATTTGTCTCGTCGTCCTTGACGGCGATCCTGACTCCAATCTCTTTGCCGATCGCTTCCAGGCAGGCTTCACGAATTACCTTGACGTCTTCACTCTTTGCAAGCGTGTCGCGCAGGTGTTTTGCGTCCGGCGAGAACTCAACGTAAAGCTCGTCACCATCGATGCGAGCAACGCGAGCGCCCTCCAACGCAATTACCAGAAATCTCTTTCGCCGCTTCTCTAAGGCGAGCTTGAGACGTTCAATGTCAGACGACTCGCCAGCGGCTGCTGGAGCATCATCCGCCGCTGGGGTCGCCATCGTTGTCAGGTCCAGCGGCGCCGCCTTCGCAGCGGGAACATCGACAAACGTCCGCGCATGATCATCATCATCGCTGCCTGCAGCCTTAAATGAAGATGATGACGCAGCCTTCGAGCTTCCTGTGGAAGATTTGGGTGGACTGCCCGCGCTGGAAGGCGAGTTGCTCCGCGCCGGGGGCGTTCCGGCGCGCAGCGAATTCTCGAGCGCACTTATTCGATCGATTAAGTCGCTCAGCGGCTGCAGCCGGCGCATCTCCATCAACTTCACCAGACCGACTTCCAGCTGGTAGCGCGGATGGGTGGCAGTCTTCAGCTTCGTTTCTGTCTCTGACAACGAATGGAAGAAGCGCACCAGGTCAGCCTCTGAAAAACTCGCTGCCTGGCGGTCGAGCTCGCTGCGTTCACAAACGGCCGACTCCAGCAACTCATTGCTCCCCGAAACCTTGGCCACGAGCAAATCACGGAAATGCGAAAGGAGATCGCGACAAAAGTTTCGCAAGTCATGCCCGCGCATAACCAGGTCGTCGACAACTTTTAGAGCGCTGACGGGTTGGTTCTGAGCGATGCCCTCGACGATCCGCATGAGAATGTCAGCGCCCGCGACGCCGAGAGCCAATTCGACGTCTTCCTTCTTGATTGTCTCGCCGGCAAAACTAATCACTTGGTCGAAAGCCGACTGCGCGTCGCGCATTGAGCCCTCGCCGGCGCGAGCTATCTCGCGCAACGCATCTTCCGGAATCGAAATCTTCTCTGCGTCAGCAATGTGACGCAGCCGTTCCAAAATCTTCGCGGTCGCGATGGTGCGAAATTCAAAGAGCTGACAACGGGAACGGATGGTTTCGGGGACCTTGTGCTGTTCGGTAGTCGCCATGATGAAGACCACGCGCGGCGGCGGCTCTTCAATCGTCTTGAGCAGCGCATTGAACGAATTGTTCGAGAGCATGTGGACTTCATCGATGATGAAGATCTTGTATCGATCGCGAGCAGGCGAAAACCCAATGCTGCCGATGATAACTTCACGAACGTTTTCCACCTGCGTGTTTGAGGCGGCGTCGATCTCCTGCACGTCGATCGAGCGGCTTTCTGAAATCTCGACGCAGGAAGGACAAGCGGTCGGATCGTCGGAACGGCAGGGGTGCGAAGTAGGCTTCGGCGACTTGTGACAATTCAAAGCCTTTGCCAGCAAGCGGGCGGTGGTGGTCTTACCCACACCCCGAGCTCCTGAGAACAGATACGCATGGTGCAAGCGCTCGTGCTCGATCGCATTGCTTAGCGTTCGAGTGATTGGCTCTTGCCCGGTTACTTCGGCGAAACTTTGCGGTCGCCATTTTCTGGCGATAACTTGATAGGCCATGTAATTTTATTGATCACCCGCAGATCGGGCGAGTTGTGGTTTCGGATATTTCCCCAAAAACTTCCAAACTATGACCAGACTGCCATCCATGTCCTGACGAATAATGCGAAAAGCTACCAACACATCAGTACGCTCATAGTTGATCGATCTCAGAATATAGGTTGAATTGACTTTCGCCGGCAGGCGATCCTTGAAGCTTGTGCCCTCAATAATTGTCCCCGCTCCAAAGCGTTGTTGCTCGATACGGGCCTGAGGTAACTCACCTGGAACTTTAAGCCGGGAGGCGATGAGCGCCTTCTCGTGGTCGGCGGTCACGCTATCCAGAGGAACATCACCCAGGGACGTCATAAGGCCATAGTCGGCGCCGGCAAAACCGACCTTGATGTACTTCTGCTCCAATGAGAGGTCTGATCCTTGCCCGTACTCGTGTGTGAGACGAGTGAACGAGTAATACGCTCCACTGCCACGAATTGTGACTATTTTCCCATCATAGGTTTCGCGCGGCAGCAGTCGAATCAAGCCGGTATCCGGTTGGCTAAGGAACTCGGCATATGCAGCTCGATCTTCTTCAGATGTTGCGAGCAATTGCTCCTCGAGAACTTTGAACTCCGCGCGTCTACTTTCAAGGGTCTTATATATCTCTTCGCGGCTTTGAGACTGAGCCAACGCAGCGTTACAAATGGTCGTCAGCACGCAAGCGGCTGCAAAAAGCTTAACGATACTTTTCATTTCAAAACTCCTATTGCCACGAGAACTGTTGATGATTCATTTCCCATTGGGCTTTGGGGAACTTCTTCAATAGTTTCCACGCGATCGTAACGCCGCCGTTCGATTCTTTTCCTACCACGCGTAGCGCGACTAACGCATCGCTTTTCTTGCGGATGATCGATCTCAGGAGATACGTTTGATTTATTTCGACGGCAGCTTCGCCACTGTAGTGCTTACCGTCAACATCGAATCCCATCCTTTTTGCTTTATCGACTTGATTGAACTGAGGCTGATAACTGGAAAGATAAGCAGCGCTCGGGTGAGCGATCGTGATTGTTTCCAGCGGTTCGTCGCCAAGCGTCGTGATAATCCCATAACCCCCGGCGAACAGTTTGTCACGCGAGAGCAAAATGTCGAAGTTGTTGAAATTTGAATAGCTCTTTTTTACAAAAGAATAAGAGAATCCTGAAACTGGCGGCGCCTCGAGATTTGCAACGGACGTTAGTTTCTTTTGTAGGTCGGGCACCAAGCGCACGAGACCGGTGTTCGGTTGCTTCAAAAAAACTGCAAACGCTTTTCGATCCGCAGCCGACGGGGCCGGTCGCGCAAGGCTCGAGGTCTTCGATCTCGGTTCTTTCTGTTCACCGATACCGTCAGGAGTGGCTGCAGTTGCTCCCACATGAGCCGGGTAGTCACCGGAGGGCGGAGGTTGCCTGGGTGACTGACCAAAGACCGTCGCAGTCAGCGAAAGCACGAGGCCGCAACCGACGCATAAACAAAATCTCATGACGACCTCCGTTATGGTTTCAGATCGGATGGTGAGACTTTAGCAGACCAATAAGCCACCGGCAACGCGGAGCTTTCACACTCAAAAAAAGGAAGAGCGACAGCCTTTTTTTGGTTGTCGCTCTCTTGAATTGGCCAGACTCCGGACTTACCCGCAACACACGCTGCCATTGCTACCGTTGCTCCGTTCCCGGCCTGGCGGGGTTTGCAAGACAAACGTTGTGCGGAGCCCGAAGTCTGATAACTTTTCAAAAATCGCGCGGACTGAATCCGCGGCGTTAGATATGCGTTCGGCGATGAGCCATCATGCGCAGCAGACCATTAATGCCAAGATGCACAAGTACGTAAACGATTATCGCGATAACCAACGGCATCATCAAGGTGTGGCCGCCTGGGGCCGTTGGGCTGGCAACGATACCTTTGAAAGGCGCGTAAAACGGATTAGTCACCGTCACGATGAACTGAACGAAGCCGGCGCTGCTGCGAGCAGCGAGCAGCGCTAGCAGGAATCGCAAGGCGAGCAGCGCATAGATTACATAAAAGATGTAATCCACGATCTGCGAGACGCGTGCAAGACCTCGCGAGCGTTCAACTTCGCGGTCGGTTTGAACAACCTCGTCGACAGCTTTCGCGCGAAAATCTCCGGCAACCTGATCTATCTTGCGTGACTCACTCGGAGGTGTCTGACTGGCGCGTTCCGCTATCTCAGCATTGACGTCACCTTCGACCTGCGCTTTCACGGACTGATGTTGAACCGAGCGCCGCGCTTCTTCCTCTTCCAGTTTGTTGTCTTCCATACACCCTCGCTTACTAAGTGCCGTTGAATCCAGTTCTCATGCGCCGAATGATTGCGCCGGAGAACTTGTTAGTGGCTTTGACAGCCTGGAGCATTCGTTTCGCCTCAGCCATTGTGGCGCCGGCATAAACGGCCATGAAGCGATGCTTCGGGCTCGTGTTTGTGTAAAAGAGGGTTTCAACGTCGGGACATCGGGAGGTGAAAACTTTGTGGTCGGGGAAGAGCGCCTGGGCTTCAAGACGCTCGGTTTCAGGAACGAAGACTTCGCAGTCCTCTCCAGTCTCACCAACGCTCTTGAGCATAATCGCATAGAAGAGTTCGGTGTCGAAGATGACCGAATTCTGGGGCACTCGAAACGGAAGATCATAAGGCTGGAATTCCGTACTCGTCTTGCAAGAAATTTGCGGATTCCCACAAATCGAAGCCCGGCGCGGTTTGCGCCGAGTCTGTGCATCTGCGACCAGGGAAAAAGTTAAAAGTAAAAAGGCAAAAGTGAACACCCGCTGCCAAAACTTTTTCGCCTTCTCTTTTGAGTTGAATCCCAAATTATTCCTGGGCCCTTGCTTCGTTGCTGGCCCCTCCTGACTTTTTCCTTTTGACTTGGAAATCCGCATTCTCAAATCAGCAATCCGCTATCGAAACTGGCGGAGAGGGTGGGATTCGAACCCACGGAACGGTTTCCCGCTCACAGCATTTCCAGTGCTGCCAATTCAGCCACTCTTGCACCTCTCCTTTAAGATTGCAGAATGCGGATTTAGATTGCGGAATAATCGCTTTTCAATCCGCATTCTTAAATCAGCAATCCGCAATTGAACTGGCGGAGAGGGTGGGATTTGAACCCACGGTGGAGTTTCCCCCACTCCGGTTTTCGAGACCGGTGCACTAAGCCACTATGCGACCTCTCCAAGAACAAGTAAAAGGAAAAAGTAAAAAGGCAAAAGTGAAAACTGCAGGGCACCCGAACTTTTTACTTTTAACTTGATCCTCTCCGCGCTCGAAAGAATTCCTGAATCAAGTCGCGACATTCTTCTTCGAGCACTCCTGACGAAATCTCAATTCGATGATTCAGAAAATCCGTGTCGCAAACTCTGAACCGCGATTCGACCGCTCCAGCTCGTTCGTCGCGAGTACCGAAGACCAGCCGGCGCACTCGCGCTTGAATCAGCGCTCCCGCGCACATCGCGCACGGTTCAATGGTCGAATATACAACCGCATCGGTGAGCCGGTAGTTGTCGATCTTTTGCGCGGCTTCGCGTAGGGCAATGATCTCAGCGTGCGCAGTGGGGTCACGCCAGGCTCGCGTGCGATTGCCTGCTCGTGAAAGCATCGTCTCGCCGACCACGATACAGGTGCCGACCGGAACCTCATCGCATTGTTGTGCTTCCCGGGCTGCTGCGAGCGCTTGATGCATCCAGTACACGTCCCGTTCTGACTCGGCGCTCACGGCATTCATCGCACAATTCTTCCCTCAAACAACGAAAGCCAAACTATAGGGACGGCTCCGATGAGTGTCAAGCCAGCCATTTTTGCAGCGCTAAGCCAATAATGATCGCCTTTTCAGACAACCTGCGTGCTATTATTAATCTTCTGAGTGACGGCGCGACCGCTTACCTTCCGGCGCCGTTAGCGAGTCTTCTTCAATGACCACCGACGCACAACGAGGAACCGGGCGCCTTTCGAGCGAACGTTCCCATGATCGAGTTACCGGACGATTGCGAGCCGCTTCATCTCCCGAAACGCAGGCAGTCGAAAAGTCTCCACCAAACAATATGGCGAACCTGATGCGACAGATGTCGCCGGGTGAGTTTAATACCGCGATGATCCACTTCTATCGCGGCGAGATTCAGCGCTCGAACACATGGCGAAACCGTCTGGACACAACTACGAACTGGGCCGTGCTGACCGCTGGGGCGACGCTCTCGTTTGCATTCAGCTCGTCGAGCAACCCGCACTTTGTGATTCCCATCAATTCGGTGCTGGTAACGATCTTCCTGTTGATGGAGGCGCGCCGTTATCGCTATTACGAGATTTGGTCGAGTCGTGTGCGTGTGCTCGAGACCGGTTATTTTGCCCAGCTACTCGCCCCGGAAAATGTCGTGCCCGAGGAAGCATGGTCCAGGCATCTGGCCGCGGACTTGATTACGCCACACTTCACCATTAGCGAATTAGAGGCGGTGGGCCGGCGTCTGCGGCGAAACTATCTTTGGATCTTTGCGCTGCTGGCTTTGAGTTGGAATCTCAAAGTGTATTTACATCCACTGCCGGCGCGAGACTTTGCTTCGTTCATTGATCGCGCCACAGTCGGCGTGGTGCCGGGGTGGATAGTATTTGTTTGTGGCTTCCTCTTTAATGCGGGAGTTGCGATCTTTGCCATTGGCACCTTGCGTTTGCGCGAAGCGACCGGAGAAGTGTTGCCTCAGCATCAGTTTTCTCTGCGACCCTTGCGCACAGTTCGCAAGTGGACGCAGGCGGCCACTGCGAGCACACGCCGTACTACCATGCGAGCCCGGCGCGCAAGACAGCGCGTTCGCAGCGGCACGGTGACCGGCGAATTTAAGAAGGTCGACCTTTCCGAGACGCCGGACAAACAAACCGGTGATCTCGCAGAGTCTTTCGAAGAAGAATCCGTCATTCGCTGATGTAGTCGCTGTGTAGTGCGTTTCATAAAGTTCGAGATTGCGCCTTCCCCTAAAGTAGCGATTCGGAATTTTGATGTGATGAGGTCAAACTTGCGGCTTTGCCGCCGCACAGTGCGGAAAGGCTCTGCCTTTCCGTTGTAGTCTGAGTTGTCTCTTGAGGCTATGCCTCGAAAAAGTGAGGCGTAGCCTCGGTAGAGTGTTAGGTTGAACGGAAAGGCGCCTTTCCGCACTGTGCGGGCGGCAAAGCCGCAAATGATTCTTAACTTCTCGGAGCGAACGACTCGAAGATCATGCTGGAACTTGACGGACAAAGGCTCTCGCTTGATCAAATAGCGAGCGTAGCAAAGGGCGAGGCGCAAGTCGGCCTCGCCGCCTCTGCACGCGCTCGCGCGGAAGAATCGCGACGAGTCGTCGAAGAAATCGTCGCCGCTGGCCGTGTTGTTTATGGCGTCAATACTGGCTTCGGAAAACTCTCCGACGTTCACATCGAGTTTTCTCAGCTTGGCCAACTGCAGCTCAATCTTGTGCGCAGTCATTCCTGCGGCCTCGGGAATCCACTTTCAGAGATTGAAGCGCGGGCGATGATGCTGCTGCGAGCAAATGTGCTCGCGCTCGGGTTCAGCGGCTGCCGGCCAATGGTGATCGAGACGCTACTCGCGATGCTTGAGCGCGAGGTTACACCCGTAATTCCGGAAAAAGGATCCGTTGGCGCCAGCGGCGACCTCGCTCCTCTCGCGCATCTCGCACTCGCGATGATTGGCGAAGGCGAAGCTTTTTATCGCGGCGAGAAATTGACTAGCGAGGAAGCTCTCGCTCGCGCTGGAATCGAGCCTCTTGTGCTCGAAGTTAAAGAAGGCCTCGCACTACTGAACGGCACGCAAGCGATGGGGGCGGTTGGTGGACTTGCATTGCAGCGAGCCGAGCGCCTCGTTCGACTTGCGGATGTTGCCGGTGCCATGACTGTCGAAGCGCTGCGAGGCACTCCGGTCGCTTTTGATGAACGCATTCATCAGGCTCGGCCGCATGCTGGACAGATTGAAGTCGCCGCGCACTTGCGCGATCTTCTCAGCGAGAGCGAAATTCGCCAGTCCCATCTGGAGAATGATCCTCGCGTGCAGGACGCCTACAGCCTCCGCTGCATGCCCCAGGTTCACGGAGCTGTGCGCGGTGCTTTACGTCATGCGCGCGAAGTTGTGGAGACGGAATCGGGCAGTGCCACCGACAATCCGCTGGTGTTCTCGGAATCCGGCGAGGTGTGCTCTGGTGGAAACTTTCATGGCGCCCCGCTCGCGCTCTGCTTTGATTATGCGGCAATAGCGCTGACAGACTTAATGAGTATCAGTGAGCGTCGCATCGATCGACTTGTGAACCCCGATGCGAACGAGGGTTTGCCGCCGTTTCTGACTTCGCAGCCAGGCATGTCTTCGGGCTTTATGATGATGCAGGTGACGGCCGTGGCGCTTTTGAATGAAGCCAAGGTGCTCGCCCATCCGGCAAGTATCGACAACGTTCCGACCGATGGCGGCAAGGAAGATCACGTTTCGATGGGCATGACTGGAGCCACAAAGTTGCGAACAATCGTCGATTTGGCTGAGTCGGTTACCGCCATCGAACTAATCACCGCCGCACAGGGATTGGAATATCGCGCGCCGCTACGACCTGGCCGTGGCGTTCGGCGTGCTCACGAAATCGTGCGAGCGCGGGTAAAAAGCCTGACGGCTGATCGGCCGTTGGCGCCAGACATCGAGAAAATCATTCAGACAATTCGACGCGGCGATTTCGATTCACTGGCTTAAGAACATACTTCAATTAGGAGAGACTCTATGGGTGACGCAATGGATGATCGGAGAAAGGGCCTGGAGGAAGAGTACTTTCATCGCAAGAACAAGGAAGCGATTGAGAAAATGCGCGAGAAGATGCGGGTCGCTGAGGAAGCGAAAACCGCGGGCACCTCTTCGATGCAATGTCCTCGCTGCGATGGGACGCTCGAAACCAAAACGTTCGAGAATGTCGAAGTTGATATTTGTCCGAAGTGCGGCGGTCTGTGGCTCGACTCTGGCGAGCTCGAGCAGTTGACCGGCCGTGAAGCTGGTGGTGGCTGGCTCAGCGGTCTTTGGAATAATTGGAATTCGGAATAAGAGCTGGCATGTCTTCGAGAATAGTACGCGCGCCTCGCGGCGCAACATTGAATTGCAAAGGCTGGCATCAGGAAGCCGCGCTGCGCTGCTTGATGAACAACCTCGACCCGGATGTCGCAGAACGTCCGGAGGAGCTCGTGGTTTACGGCGGGCGTGGCAAGGCTGCGCGAAACTGGCAAGCATTTGACGCAATTGTTCGCGAGCTTCAGCAACTCGCGGATGACGAAACTCTGCTGGTTCAATCCGGCAAACCTGTCGGAGTTTTCCGCACGCACGAGTATGCGCCGCGTGTTCTGATCGCAAACTCAAATCTGGTCGGAGCCTGGGCCACCTGGGAAAACTTTCATGAGTTGGAACGGAAGGGGCTCATGATGTACGGGCAGATGACTGCCGGAAGTTGGATCTACATCGGAACGCAGGGCATTGTTCAGGGAACCTTCGAAACCTTCGCGGCGATGGCTGACAGACATTTCGGAGGAGATCTGAACGGCAAGCTGGTAGTCTCGGGTGGAATGGGCGGGATGGGTGGCGCTCAACCGCTCGCAGCGACTTTGAACGGCGCGTTGTTTCTCGGCATCGATGTCGATCCGGAGCGAATTGAGCGGCGCGTCAGGACAGGTTACTGCGATCGGTTAGCATTGAATCTCGATGAAGCGCTGGACATTCTCGATGACGCGCGCGATCAGAAGCGAGCGGTGTCCGTGGGGTTGGTTGGTAATTGTGCTGAAGTGCTCCCCGAGCTGCTGAGTCGCGGAGTGAACGTCGATGCGGTTACCGATCAAACGAGTGCTCACGATCCTTTGAATGGTTATGTTCCCGCCGGCATGACACTCGCCGAAGCCGAAAGTCTGCGACTGAAGGATCCTGAAGATTACGTAAGGCGTTCGACTGCGTCGATGGCTCGACATGTTGAGGCGATGCTCGAACTCAAGCGAGCGGGCTCGGTCGCCTTTGACTATGGCAATAATATTCGCAAGTTTGCGTTCGATGCTGGCTGCACCGACGCCTTTGAGATTCCCGGGTTTGTGCCCGAATACATTCGGCCGCTCTTCTGTGAAGGCAAAGGGCCCTTTCGGTGGGTAGCGTTATCGGGCGAGCCGGAAGATATTCGCAAGACGGACGACCTCGCGCTCGAACTCTTTCCTGATGATAAGACTTTGAATCGTTGGCTTCGGCTGGCGCGCGATCGCGTTCACTTTCAGGGACTGCCGGCGCGCATTTGCTGGCTGGGCTACGGCGAGCGTGCGGAGATGGGCGAGGCGATTAATGACCTGGTTCGACGCGGCGAGCTGAAAGCGCCAATCGCAATCGGCAGGGATCATCTGGATACCGGTTCGGTAGCATCACCTTTTCGCGAGACCGAAGGTATGAAGGATGGCTCCGACGCGATCGCCGATTGGCCGATCCTGAACGCGCTGTTGAATACCGCAAGTGGCGCAAGCTGGGTTTCATTCCATCACGGCGGTGGAGTCGGCATCGGCTATTCACTTCATGCCGGTCAGGTTTCCGTCGCTGATGGGACCGCTGAAGCGTCGAAGCGCTTGAATCGCGTGCTGACAAACGACCCCGGCCTCGGTGTCGCTCGTCACGTCGATGCCGGGTACGAAGAAGCAGAGAAGACCGCGCTCGACAAGGGAATTTTGATTCCGATGCTGAATACCTATCACAAATGATGAGCCGGTTAGTTGTCGCAATCGACCTCGTCACTCTGTTGCTATTACAGGAACTGGCCGTGGCCTATGCTAAAATCCTCCCACCATGGCTGTAACGTTGGAGCTGAAACCGGAAGTTGAAGAACGAATCATGGCTGAAGCCAAAGCGCGAGGCTTGTCGGTCGAGGACTATATTCAGCGGAAGTTGGAGGGTAAAGCTACGACGCCCGACCCTAATACGCTACCAGTTGAAGAGTGGTTGGAAAAATGGAATGACTGGCTGCAAAGCCACGATTACATCAAAGCACCGCCACTTTCCGATGAGGCGGTCAGCCGCGAAAGTATTTATCGCGAGCGTGAAGATATGCAACTGTGAGGTGGCTCGTAGATACGAACGTGCTACTCCGCAGCGCGCAAACTTCTCATCCCGTGTATGACGATGTGGCGCGCTCTGTTTCGATCCTCGCAACCCGTCGAGACGAGCTTCACGTCGTTGCTCAGAACCTGATTGAATTTTGGGCGGTCGCCACGCGGCCCATTGTCAACAACGGACTGGGACTCAGCGTCGCCCAAACCGAAATCGAAATAAGCAGGCTGAAAAATCTGTTTGCGCTGGTTCCTGACACACCTGATATCTTCTCCGAGTGGGAAAAAATCGTGCGTCAATATCAAGTCTCCGGAAAGCAGGTTCATGACGCTCGCCTCGTAGCGGCGATGCTTGTGCATGACCTCACGCACTTATTGACCTTCAATGATGGGGACTTCAAACGATTTCCTCAGATCACAACGGTCAATCCTCAAAGTATTATCTAGACTTTTCCGTCGACGACGAAGGCTAATTTTGGGGAGGAGTCATTCAATGAAACTAAAACGCGTCTCTCTTTGCCTGGTTGTTTTGTTTTGCTGGATCGCAACATTCGATCTCCGCCTCGGCGCCACAAAGCTCGCGCCATCGAACGGGTCAAAGGCCATAGCTAGTGAAGTGCCGGAGCCTCGGGCGAAGAATGGGAAGAAGCTATTGACGTCGCTCGATCTGATGAAAGTTGCCGCGGTGAGTGCGCCTCGACTTTCTCCCGACGGCACTCGCGTAGCTTATCTCGTCAGCGAGACAAAGATGGAGAAAGACAAAGAGTGGAAGGCGGTCGGCCAGATTTGGGTCACATCGCTCTCCGGCGGTGACGCGCGGCAATTTACGCGAAGCGAGAAAAGCGCATCCGCAGTTGAATGGTCTCCTGATGGCAAAATGCTCGCCTTTCTAACTGACAGGGAAAAAGACGGCGAGCGTCAAGTCTGGATGATGATGGCTGATGGCGGCGAAGCCTGGGCCGTTACCACTCATAAAGGTGGTGTCTCAGGCTTCCGATTCTCACCAGACGGCAAAAGCCTTTTACTAACCGCAGCCGACCAGCCTTCGAAGGAAGAGGAAGATCGAAAGAAAGTTAAAGATGACACGATGGTCATCGACATGGATATTCGCATGACGCATTTGTGGCTTTGGAACCTCGAGAAGAAGGATGAGAAGCGTCTGACCGAGGGCAAGTTCACGATCAGCGATCCTCAATGGTCTCCGGATGGGACGCGCATCACCTACATAACTCGTCCCACGCCAAAGGCTGATGACGGAAATCTCAGCGACGTCTGGATGATGACGATCGCCAGCGGTGATAAGAAAAAGATCTCTGAAAATGTTTGGTCGAGCGATAACGCGCGCTGGTCTCCGGACGGGAAATGGATAGCGTTTGATGGCGGAACCGAACCAGGCGCCGGCGTCTCGACTAACTTTCTTTACCTCGTGCCCGCCGGTGGTGGGCCGACTAAACAATTAACATCGACATTTGATCTGAGCACGGGCACGCCGGTTTGGTCTCGCGACGGCAAGACAATCTACTTCAGCACCAATGCTCTGGAAGCAATTGAAGTCTATGCGGCTGATGTGTCGAGTGGCGCTGTGAAGCAACTAACGAAACGCGGCGGCTCCACTGGCATTACCGAGATTAGCCGGGATGGGAAAGTAGCGATTGGAACCACCTCTCTTTCTAATCAACCGACCGAGATCTACCAAACCGACGCTCAATATCAGAACGTCAACGTGCTCACCAATCAAAATGCGTGGCTGAATGAGTACGCGTTGGCTTCTACAGAGATTGTGAAATGGAAGAGCAAGGACGGAACAGAAGTCGAGGGCGTACTCACCAAGCCTGCGGATTATGCGGCAGGTAAGAAGTTTCCATTGCTTCTTAATCCACACGGCGGTCCGACTGGTGCTTCCACTAATGGCTTCAACGGGACCGCGCAGGTGCTTGCGGCAAATGGTTTCGCAATTCTGCAGCCGAACTTTCGTGGCTCAACTGGTAAGGGTCTGGCCTTTGCCCGGGCTAACAAGAACACGTGGGGAAAAGGTGATTACGAAGACTGCATGAGCGGCGTTGATGCGATGATTGCCAGCGGGCTAGCTGACCCGGATCGACTGGGAGCATTTGGTTGGTCCTACGGCGGGTACATGACTTTTTGGATTCTGACTCAAACCGATCGATTCAAAGCCGTGTCGCCGGGCGCTGGTCTTTCGAACATCTATTCGATGTATTCACAGAACGATATTCAGCGTTACTTACGCTGGTTCTATTCGGACAAGGCCCCTTGGGACGCGACGGAGCTTTATTGGGATCGTTCGCCGATGAAGTACGTGAAGAATGTGAAGACGCCGACGATGATCATGCACGGCCAGGTTGATACTCGAGTTCCGCTGGCCCAGGCACAGGAGTTTTACATGGCGCTCAAGGAAATGAATGTGCCGGTCGAGTTCGTAGTTTATCCGCGCGAGAATCATGGCTTCACCGAGCCTCGACATCAGATGGATCGCGTGCGCCGGTACGTGAAATTCTTCGCGAAGTACCTTGGGAATCCGGTGGTGACTGAGCCAACCGGGCAGTAAAACTTTATCCACAGATTACGCAGATTACACGGATTAAGAAATGCAGTAGGTCTTTGTTCTTGGTTCTTTGTTCTTTGTAGTTGAGTCGTAGGCCTATCGTCTTTCCCCGGGAACAAAGCAACCATCAGAACATTCAACTACAAAGAACCAAGAACAAAGTACAAAGAACAAAACGATAATCTGCGGCCAGGGGTCTGGAGATCGATGCGACGACGAGCAGGGATAGCATTCAGTTTAGTTTTGGTTTTCGCTGCCGTTGCTTTGGTTCACGCGCAAGCTAAGACTCCATCAAAAAGTAGGCTGGAGACGATCAAGTTTGAGAGCAAGTTGATCGGAAAGACTCTGCCGTACACTGTCATCCTGCCGGTTGGTTATCACAAATCTCCGACGACTCGCTATCCGGTGCTGTACCTTCTGCACGGTTTGGATGGGCATTACAGCGATTGGACCACGCGCACAAATGTGGCCGACCACGCAGAACGCTACGGCTTGATCATCGTCACTCCGGAAGCCAATGACAGTTGGTACGTTGATAGCGCGAGTGTTTCATCCGATAAATACGAGTCGTACATTTTGACTGAGTTGATTCCCGACGTTGAGGCGCGCTACCGGACGATTCAGTCTCGCTATGGGCGAGCGATTGCTGGCCTCTCCATGGGCGGTTATGGCGCATTTAAGTTTGCGCTCAAGTCGCCTGCACAATTTATTTTTGCAGCGTCGATGAGTGGCGCGTTTGGAGTGACTCGATATACGGAGCAGCAGCCAGGCTTAGACTGGGGGGAGTACGTCCAACTGTTTGGGTCGGTCACCGCTCGGAAGGCAAACGATCTGTTCGAGTTGACGAATAATCTATCGGCGGCACGAGTCGCGGCACTCCCTTATTTCTATTTCGACTGCGGCACCGAGGATTCTCCGGCAATCTTCAAAGTTAACCGCGAACTTTCCGAACTGTTCAATCAAAAGAAAATTCCTCACGAGTATCGCGAGCTGCCGGGAAATCATTCCTGGGCTTACTGGGACCAGCAAATCCAGGAAGTCCTAAAAGTCGCGGCTCTAAAGCTACGCCTCCCGCCTGTGCGGAAGTAGCCGGACAGGCGTTCAGAGTTCAATCTTCAGATTGTGTTTTGCTGGATCATCACAAACTAAGTTTGAACTCTAAACGCCTGTCGCGTGCGCAACTCGGTTCCTTCGTATATCCTGAGATTCAATGCTTAATTTTGCGATTCAGATGGCCCGTGATGCGGGTCGAATTCTGGTTGAGCGCCAGGGACGCTCTTTACAAGTCTCTAACAAAGGCGACATCAATCTCGTCACCGAAGCCGATCTCGCAGCCGAAAAACTAATTATCGACCGGATCAATTCTTACTATCCGCGCCACGCCGTGCTCGCTGAAGAATCTGGCGCGTCCTCTCTACCGGCCGAATGGAAATGGATTATTGATCCGCTCGACGGGACGACTAACTACGCGCACGGTTATCCGTGCTATTGCGTTTCGATCGCTGCCGAGCACAACGGCCGGATTGAAATCGGAGTCGTTTATGATCCGGTAGGCGATGAGTTGTTTGCTGCCGAGCGAGGACAAGGCGCCACTTTGAATGACCGCACGATTCGTGTTTCAGACATAGACGAGCTGAACAGCGCCATGCTCTGCACGGGTTTTCCGTACGACGTGCGCGAGCGTCCGGATTTTGCGCGCCATTTCAGTAACTTCACGATGCGAGCTCAGGCTGTGCGGCGCGATGGATCGGCAGCTTTGGATCTTGCTTACCTTGCCTGCGGAAGGTTCGATGGGTTTTGGGAAGATGGATTAAATCCCTGGGACGTAGCAGCCGGAGTGTTGTTGATTGAAGAGGCTGGCGGACTGGTCACTGACTTTGAGCGTGCCAAACTCGATATCTACACCCCGAAAGTTCTGGCAAGCAACGGGCTCATTCACGACGCAATGATGAAAGTGCTTGATGGCGGCGGTTAGGATCACGCGAGCATAAAAGCTTTTAGCCGCAGATTACGCAGATTCCACAGACGGCAAAGCATTCTTAACCTTGTTCCCCTCAACTTCTAAACAAGCTCCAAACAATCAGTGTAATCTGCGTAATCTGCGGCTGAGTTTTTCTTACTCCGCGCTTTCCAATGCAGTAGCGATCACAGCTGAAAGTCGATCACTTTCTCGTCGAGCACACTTGCGAGTTTCTTCGCCGGGTAGTTGCTGAACAGTAAAGACTGGGTGATAAGTAATTTCGACCGAGGCCAGTCGCGGAATCTTTTGCCCGAGTGGCCAGACTCGATGCGCACCTCGAATAGTCACAGGAAGAATTGGGACCCCAGTCTCCAAAGCCAGCCTGACCGCTCCGCCTTTGAAACGAAACATCTTACCGCTTGGATCTCCGCGACCGCCTTCAGGAAAGATCACCACTGCGCCGCCTTCTCGCAACCACTGCAGCGTACGACGAATAGCGCGTGGATCGCTGCCTTCGAGCGCGAGCGGCCAGGCGCCAAAGAATTGAATGAACTTGCCGACGACCGGCCAGGTAAAGGCAGCGTCCCAAGCCAAAAATCGCAATGGCCTGCGAATGGGAATCGAAAGCCAGAAAGGATCGATATAGGTTTGGTGATTAGCAGCGATTATCAATCCGCCGCCGGTCTCAGGAATGTTTTCAGTGTGCTTGAATTGAAGCTTGAAGAGAGCGCGCCACAACACCTTCAGCGGCACACGCACACCTAAAAAGAACCATTCCGGGAGGACAAACTCTTTAGGCTTTGAGCTCATGCCGGCACGGACAGGGACCGTCTGTGTTTTGCCATCGTCTCTCGATTCTAATCGTCGCTTTGCCTGCACGTCATTCAACCGGCCACTCTCGGTCCATAAACTCGACATGCAGCCTCGGCATGCCGCCACTACCTTTGCTGCGGCCGCGGACGACGGCAAAAACCGACAGACTGTATTCGGGACTGGTGAGGCGAATGAAGCGACCGATTGGAGAGTCAAAGGTGCTGTAAACAGTTGCGCCTTTGCGGCTGATGTTTTCTGTCACCGTGTTCTCTGTGTGTGCGACCTCGCCCTTCTCATTAAATGACTCCAGCATCATCGTCACGGGAATGTTGTGACGAGTGTGGACTCGCCGCGAGTCAATCTCCACCGGACTCAGATTGTCGAATTCTGCGAGCGTCACCGCAGTCTCGGTCAGTGGACCTGCGATCTCGTAACGCTTCGCGGGATCTTCCTCATAGCTGAGCGGTGGTCGTTTGCCAATAAACGCGACACCGACTTCAAAACAGGGAGTCTTTTTGTCCGGCGGGACTGCCGGGATGACATATCGAACCAGACCCCAGATTTTGTATTGGTCTTCGACATGATCGAACACGCGTAAAGGACGCGGCATCGGAATGGTCATGTGCAACAAGCGGCCTCGTTCTGTGGGTCGCTTCAAGGTGAAGCCGGCGCCGAACGGTGTCACGTCGAGCAGCCTGGTGATTTCCGTCCATTCAAAGTCGGGAGTTTCTCGACAATGAACACGAACGGGAAGCTTCAATTCCAACCGTTCGCGAATGCGCTTGTTTGCACGGTCTGGCATGGTCTTTCAGGCCCGGTCGTAAGACCTCGATGAGAACCACAAATCTCGTCCACGAGTGTACCCTAAACAACAGCGAAGCTATTGATTTTATTAGGGTTTATTTACCAGTCGCGAGTTGCTAAGAACCCTAAGCCTGGGTTAAAATCTGGCGTGCCTGCAAGCAGATTTCGACACATCCTCGGCCGCTCGAGAAAGCGCGCAAAATCGTCAACACAAACTATCAGAAAAACGCTTGGTGAAGCGGGTTGTTTGCCCGGTTCAATTCGTGAATCGGCCATCAGAAAACTCTGCGCGTAGCGACTCGGGATTGTACTGGAAAGGTCTGTTAGATGGAAACAATTGCTGAAAACAAACCAATAAATATTGAAGACGAGATGCGCCGGTCGTATCTCGACTACGCGATGTCCGTGATCATTGGACGCGCGTTGCCGGACATTCGCGACGGCTTGAAGCCTGTGCACCGGCGGATTCTCTACGCCATGCACACAGAAGGCCTGCACTACAACAGGCGCTACTCGAAATGCGCCGGTGTCGTCGGCGAAGTGCTCAAGAAATACCATCCTCATGGAGACACCGCCGTCTATGACGCGTTGGTTCGCCTGGCTCAGCCCTGGAACATGAGATATCCGCTAATCGACGGTCAGGGAAACTTTGGATCCGTCGACGGCGATCCGCCGGCTGCCTATCGATATACCGAGTCGCGGCTGGAAAGACTGAGCGATTATCTTCTGGCTGACATCGAGAAAGAGACGGTCAACTGGGCTCCGAACTTTGATGAATCAACGACGGAGCCAATGATTCTGCCGACCAGGTTTCCGAATCTGCTCGTCAACGGAACCTCCGGCATCGCAGTAGGAATGGCTACAAACATTCCCCCGCACAATCTCACTGAGATTGTCGATGCCAGCATCACGCTGACTAACAACCCCGCAGTCGACATAAAAGACTTGATGAAGATCGTCAAGGGGCCGGATTTTCCGACCGCCGGTTTCATCTACGGCCGTGAAGAAATCAAAAAGTCTTATCTTGAAGGGCGAGGCGTGCTGCAGTTACGGGCACGGGCCGGCATCGATCGAGTCGGTCGAGGCACGCAGGAACGCGACGCGATCATCATCACCGAGATTCCTTACCAGGTTAACAAGGCGCGCCTGATTGAACGGATTGCCGAGCTTGTGAACGAGAAGAAACTCGAAGGCATCGCCGAGATGCGCGACGAGTCCGATCGCTCAGGCATGCGCATAGTTGTGGAGCTCAAGCGCGATGCTGTTCCGCAAGTCGTGCTGAACAAGCTTTACAAGCTAACGCCGATGCAGACTTCTTTCGGCGTCATCAATCTCGCGATCGTAAATGGCCAGCCGCGCGTTCTGAATCTCAAGCAGATGCTTGAGTGCTTCGTCGAATTTCGTCGCGAAGTCGTGCGGCGTCGCACTGAGTACGAGCTGAACAAAGCCAAGGCCCGGGCCCATATCCTCGAAGGTCTCACCAAAGCGATTGATGCGCTGGATTTCATCATCACGACGATTCGCAACTCGCGGTCCGTAGACGAAGCTCGACAGTGGCTCAGCGGCAACATGGCCACGATGGGCGAGGTCAAAACCTGGAAGGGCGTTCCCGCGAGTGAGCCTCTCCAGAAGTATCTCACCAAATTGCGCAAGACGATGGAAGGCCTGGCGTTTTCTGAGCTACAGGCACAGGCAATTCTCGACTTGCAGCTGCGGCGCATCTCGGCTCTTGAGCGACAAAAGATCACCGATGAATACATGCAAATCATCAAGCAGATTGCTGAGCTCGAGGAGATCCTTGGGAATGAAGCTTCTCTGCGGCGAGTGATCACGGGTGAGCTCGAGGAAGTGAAGAAACAATTCGGCGATGGGCGTCGCACCGAAATCGTGGATGAAGGCGTAGAGTTTTCAATTGAAGATTTGATCGCCGATGAGGAAGTCGCGATTACGGTAACCAACAGCGGTTACATTAAGCGGACACCCATCACTACCTATTCACGCCAGGGTCGCGGCGGTAAAGGGAGATTCGGCGCGGCGGCAAAGGGTGCGGATTTCGTTGAGCATCTGTTTACTGCGTCGACGCATGCCTATCTGATGATCTTCACGGACGATGGCATGGTCTACAAGATAAAGGTGCACGAGGTGCCTGATGCGGCGGCGTCGGCTCGTGGCAAAGCCATCGTTAACCTAATCAGTATGCCTTCAGATCGAAGGCTCGCTGGAGTGGTGCCGGTGCGAGAGTTTGCCGAAGGCAGGTACGTGCTGATGGTGACTCGCAAAGGTGTCATCAAGAAGACGTCGCTTGCCGACTTCCAAAACATTCGCTCGAATGGAATCATCGCGATCAATATCGACGAAGGCGATCAGTTGCTTGACGTCGTGCTGACTGATGGCTCCAAGCGCATCTTCATTGCGACGCACAACGGTCTTGCGATTCGTTTCGATGAAAAGAATGTACGGCCGATGGGGCGGGCAACGCGTGGTGTGCGCGGCATCGATCTCAGACCGGATGATTATGTGGTCTCGGTATGTCCCGTCTCGGCAGACGATAATGAAAAGATGTTATCCGTGTCTGAACAGGGTTACGGCAAACAGACTCCGATCACGACGTACCGGCTGCAGTCACGCGGCGGTAAAGGTGTCATCAACATGAAGACGACGCCGAAGACCGGCAAGGTCGTCGCCGTATTTCCTGTCGAGCCTGAGTCGGAGATCATGATCATTACGCAGCAGGGTAAGCTGATCAGGCTGGAAGCCGATACCATTCGCAAGACCGGACGTAGCGCCCAGGGTGTGCGATTGATCAAGACCGACGCCGACGATATGGTCACGAGTGCTTCGATGATTCAAGCCGAAGAAGTAGTCGAAGAATAGGGCTTAAGTTGTGAGATAAGCGGCGAAAACGATTAATTGTAATGCAAATATTAGGGCTATAAAGTCGATTGAGGATTCACCAAGCAAGCGCTTCCGGAGCATCAACGAATAACCGGCTGAGAGCAGGGATTACGTGATGTTGGCGTTTCATTTCCTTCCAAACAGTGGGGTGTTGCATTCTTCTTAACGCCCGAACACTGGTTCTTAATCTTGTTTCCGCTTCGCCTTCTTTTCGAAGGGTGATGTAGTGGGATAAGCGAGCTTCGTACGAATCGTAAGCTTCCTTCCGTGCTTTCAATAAGACATCACGCTCGTTCAACTTCAGTACTTTAATCGTATAATCAGCCCGCTCCCAATCTCTTGAGCCTTTTGGCTTCGTTGGCAAAAAGAAAAAAGTGTCGAGTAGGTCGAGTTCCATAAACCTTAGAGGGTCCTCCCACCTCGGATTGATAAGAACAGGTGACCCTAGCTCGGGCTCAACGATCGGCTCGCCACGCCCGCGCGTAATATCTGTAGTCAATCCCGTCGCTGCTGAGAATACGGCGAAATGATTGTTCTTCGGTCCATTGCAAGGTCCACAGGCATAAACGTAGTTTTCCCAGAGAAACGTCGACTCAGGGTAGAGATCTTTTGGTTTGATGTGCTCAATCTCATCCGCGCATGAGTCTTCGCAATAAACACATCGTCTCGCACCAGCGCACATTTTGGTTAATGCCTTTCGAACCTCTACAAAGGTTTGGTTTCTACGATTATTCCTGAGACTGAATTGAGTTTTGGCGGCTGCCACTTTCTGAGCATAATCGGCAAGAATATCAATCTTACTTTGGAAAGTCCCCAGGTTCTTTTTGGCGACAGCAGGAAGAGAAGTCCTACGAAGTTTGATCATTTCCATTATTGAGTAATACGTAATTTCAGAGAATGGGCTGATGTCGGTAGAGTCGCTCGCAGTTTGTCCTGCTCTCTTATTTCACCTTGAGTAAGTTGACTATGTAGTTCCTTAAAATTAAGTTCGGCTAATCGCTGAAGCCTTTTCTTAGATTCGTCTGACCTGTTGATATTGCCGCCGAACGCTTCAGTGCTGTAAGCATCGAGTACATTGCCGTAGACCAAACGGTCAAATTCCATTCCGGTTAGCATTTGTCCCGTCTCTTCAGTTCCCGGCCGAGGAAGTCGCCATACACTACCTACATCCGCAGCTTGACAGATAAGTGGACTGTGGGTTGTAACAATAAATTGCATTCTTGGAAAATGTTCTCGCAACCATATACCGATCTTTCTTTGCCAACTTGGGTGAAGATGAGCGTCAATTTCGTCGATGAGAACGACGCCCGGTGCCATAATCCGTGTTCGGTCTTCATTAAAGATATAACTTGGGGCATAGGCTCTGGATAGTTGACGAATCAACTCAAAGGTCATACTGAGGATTGAGCGGTATCCATCACTAAGGTCTTCGACTAATAGCTCGCGATCATTTCCATCTATGAACTCAACACCGCTCGATGACACTTCTTTAAGGCGAGCTTTATGAGGAAGGAAATCAGGCTGATTTACGAAGGCTTTTAACGAATCCAGAAGTTTACCTTCAGGGCCCTCCTCCAACTTTTTGAACTTAAGTTCTCTTAACCAAGCTAGACTTTCTGTTAATGCGATGTTCTCTCCGAAAACTGACAGATGCGAAGCTAATTTGGGATTCGAAAGAAAAATTCTGTCCGCATCTTTATCACCACCGGCAAATCGACGAAATGGCCCATATGAGGCAGAGAACCATCCAGACTTATTCCCCCAAACGTGCCGATCCGCATTAATTCCCATTCCTTTTCTTAATTCCACTTCGCCATTTTGACGGGTGAAACTTACTTGAACTGGAAGCAAACGGTCCGGGATATTCCCGGACCCAGTAAATTTATCAAGCTTGACATTGTAGTTAAGCGTTAGTCGAATTTCACCGGACGACTTCCCCCTTGTCAACCAATCATTCCAATTCTGTCGCAAGGCAATCGCCTCCTTGGGTCCTACCAGGGCGAGAGCAATTGAACGCAGAACGGTAGACTTGCCGGCTCCATTATCGCCGATAATGACGTGCCAGCCTGCTTCTTTTCTGGGAGAAACGCTCCAGTCCAGTAAGTCGATCCCTCGAATGTTCTTGATTCGAACTTTTCGTATGTACATAGGCGCGTCGGTACCGGCTGACTTATGTGAAACGGTCGATTTAATATCTCAATTTTCTTCATGAAAAAGCAATTCGTTCCTTATGCTCTCACCCTCCACCCAAACTTCACCGTCCTCGAAGACTTCTTTTTTCCAGATCGGTACGGTGCGCTTCAGCTCGCGAATGGCCCACTCACAGGCTTCAAATGCTGCGTGGCGGTGAGGAGCGCTCACCGAAATCACGACGCTGGTCTCACCTATTTCCAACCGTCCAGTCCGATGCACGATGCCAAGGTGCGCAATCTCGAAGCGTTCATGCGCTTCGCGTCCCAATCGTCGCATTTCAAGTAGCGCCATGGGCGCATATGCTTCGTAAACCAAATAAAGAGTCTGGCGACCACGCGTCCATTCACGAGCATAACCATCCAACGTCACGGTTGCGCCGCACTCGCGTGGAATAACTCGCCGGGCAACTGCACCTACATCAATCGGCTCGGCAGTAATCTCAAAAAAATCTCTCTCAGCCAATTCCGAGCCGCCGCTTACGGGAGGAAAGACCGCCAGCTCATCGCCATCGTTTACGATCAGCTCGCGAGGCGCGTACTCCTGATTCACGGCAAACAAAAGCGAACGGCCGAACTTCTCTAATTCAGGAAAAGAAGAAATAACGTGAGCAAATGCCTGGGCAGCATTGATCGAAGCCGGCATCGTGAGATCTGCTTCCGCGCATCCCGCGGCGTCACGCGCGCTACCGAAGAAGAGGACGCGCACTTTTATCTGTTGGTAACTGGATTGAGAATCGACCATGAAGCTCACTCGAGCTCGATCTTGCGACCACTATGGCCATTGCTCTTGGCGAGTTCGTGAACACGCGCGCGTTCTTCGTAGCCGGTGACCGCGCGCGCCAGCATATCGCGCAAACGACGCAGCCTCTCGCCTGTTGAGCGCAGCTCGAGCAACTCCTGCTTAACCTCAACATCGATTTCCATCGCTGCAGCTACCAGGAATGACAGCCGCTGAGGCTCAGTATCGGAAATATCCGGAAGGCTGGTGCGCTCGTCATTGAGAATGCGCACCGCTTTCGCAATGCGAGTGAAAGTCTCGGCGACTTCGCGTGTGCGATCCGCGAGGGCGGCATCGTCTTCGGCCTGGTCTTCGAAGAAACTCACGCGGCCCATCAGGTAAGGCCCATCGTTATCGACATACTCATCGACTCGATAACGGACCAGGCCGATCGTCAAGACATTCGAGCGGCCGTCCGGCAAGGCTTGTTCTTCAGTAACCTCGGCGACGCATCCGATATGACCGGCTGGCGGAATGTCTTTTTCTGACGTGCTGGCATCGAAGTAAGACAAACCAAATAAATTGTTTCCGATACGAATATCAGAAAGCATCTCGCGGTAGCGCGGCTCAAAGATGTGCAGCGGGAGCGGGACTCCCGGAAACAAAACAACCGGCAAAGGGAAGAGGGGTAACTCCCGCACTCCCCGAACTTTATCCATGGCTTCACTCATTCAGAATACGAAGGCGCCGCATCTGCAGCTTCCCACCCAATTATCTGTTTAGAAATTGACCCGGGGATTATCGCAGCTTTGTACTGCAGGCTGCCAGCCTGCAGTGACCGTGCGTAACGACTCGGCGTGGTCGAGAGGCGGCAGGATTCTGGGGCTGCGAACGACAGGCTGGCACCCAGTCGTACAGGGGTTACGCGAACTCGATGTTACGTGCAGGCGAGAGACGACGGAGTGAGGCTAACAAGGCTTCGGTTTCGAAAGGCTTGCTCAGAAAGTCGTCGGCTCCAGCGGCAAAACATGCTCGCTTTGTCTCCGGCTCGTCAGCCGAGCTTACAACTAAGACCTTTCCTTTTCGGACGTGACCTTTGATGTACTGGAGAATGCGCAAACCGACTTCGAGTGTCTGCACCGAGGGGGGAAGATGCAGGTCGATTATCGAGACCTCGGGCTCGTAGATAGTGGCACGGCGGATGGCAGTCGCCATGTCATTTGCGGTCATAACTTCGTAGTCTTCGCACAGCGTCCAGTAAAGCTGCTGGGTTATGGCGTCGTCGTCATCTACGATTAGGATTCTGGGCTTAATCATCCGGTACTCCTTGAACAGAGATTGTGCGAGATAAACAGCAATGCGCGTTCCGTCGGTATCTTTGTGAGCTAAGGCTGGGCGATCAGTGCCCGGGAAGTTGCTAGCAAGGACTATTGCGTGTGAACAGACGTGAACATTCGATGGCGCAAGTGTCTACGATCGGAATCCTAAACTCTGTCGTTCTGCGCGAGCGTCCACGCCACTGCGGCTTTGCCGCCGCACAGCGCGGAAAGGCTCTGCCTTTCGAGCTACTGATGCAGGCTGAGTTGATGCCACGGGCTTGCCCCGTGGTCATACTCACGTTGGTGCTACAACGAGAATCCGAATAGAAGTTCGCGGATGCCACCGGCTTGCACGGTGGAGGTTCACGCTAGCGGCTCATACATGGGAAATCTCTAAGAAGCCATGAAACATGAGACTCCACGGGACTAGCCCGTGGCATCAACTCAACCTGTCTCACTACGCCTTTCCGCACTGTGCGGCAAAGCCGCAGACCACGCCACTTGCTGACGTCCCAGAAATTTACTTGGGTGGTTCCGTCCTAAGAAAATCAATCCCGGACGCTTGTTGGCCGACGTCGACGGTGGCGACTGTCTTCATCGCTTTCAAATCAATAACTTCAACTGTCCCCGGTTCAGAGCCGATTCCTTCAACAGAGACGAACGCGTACTCATCATCAGGTGAGATGACCACGCCATGCAGCACTTTTCGCTTGGTTGCTAACCTGGCGAGTTCTTTGCCCGACTTTACGTCAAAGATCGACACCGATTGATCTCGTTTATTCGTGGCGACTAAGCGCGTACCGTCGTGGCTCATGGCAAGGTTGTAGATCCCAGGACGCGCGGTAATGCGACGCACCACCTTCCACCGATTAGCATCAATTTCGACGAGCTCGCTTGATTTGTTGCACGCGACAAAAATGGACGAACCGTCTACTGAAGGCTGAGCCCAGGTTGGTGCGCAAGCTGAGTCGCCTGGTTTCGGAGCCTCCATCCCGTGCCCGGCCACGTCCATTCCCTTCATGGCCGCCATTTTGTTTCTCGCAGGCGCGCCACTCATACCCATCTCCTTGCCTTTTGTCAGCAAGAAGTGGCGAGCAACTTTCAAACTGTGGGTGTCGATCTCAACCAGCATGTCATCCATCATGCAGGCTGAATAGTGTTTCGTTCCGTCTGCATTCAGTCTCGAGCCATGTGGCATCGTGCAGGTCTGAATGCGCGCCACTTCGAGCATCGGTTCGGTCGCTACCACTGAAACCGATGACGGCGCCATATCGCCGTGAAGATTGAAGTTCACAACGAACAAGACATCGCCGTCCTGGTTGACATCCATCGTCGCCGGGAAAAAACCGAGCGTGGTTTTTCCGAGTACGCGATCACCGTCGACCGAGTATTTCCAGACTGTGCCGAAGGGACGGCCATGACCCAGCGACACGTAGTAGAAACGTTTATCCGGAGCAATTGCGATTCCATGAGGACCGTTAATGTCGGTAGGCATCTCTCCAGTGTGGAGATCGTGATCTATGCGGGCGCCCTTCGGTCCAAACCGCACGAGCGTGATTCGATCTGCGGCCTCAGACAAGACATAGACAAGGTAGTCTTTGTTCGGCCTGGACTGCGCTGCTATGTCTGGGAGAAAAACGGTGAGGATCGCGATGCAGACAAACAGGATCCGAAACATGTTAAGGCTTGTCCGGCTTATCGGGCTTCTTTGGTTTTTCCTGCTCGGCATTGTCCAAAGGCAGCTCGTCGTCGACCTCGTCATAGATTTTCAGTTCGGCGCCAAACTTCTGATAGCCACGGAAGCGAATGTCATTGCGACTTTGAATTAGCTGCCGATCTTTGTAAAGGCTGGTAATTAGGATCTCAGCATGCGAGGGCAGCAGGTAAGGCCTCTCGTTGATCTTGACCCAGTCGTAGTCGACCGTGCTGCTGGCCGCGCGAATTGGAAAGGCTCCGGGAATCTGCGTCGCGATTTGTTCGAAGCGAAGCACGCGGTATTGTTCACGATCAAGCCAGACGCGTCCGCGTGATGCAACTCGAGCAGTCGAACTTTTGTCGGCCTTCAGGACCAGACTCGAATAAGGAAGGTCAACCTCGTATTCGTAAACGATGGTGCGTTGGCCTCGAAGCACGTCAGTATCAACCATTCTAAATGACGTGTGCGCCTCTTCCTTGAACAGGTTCGCGAGCCCGGTCACATATTCGCCGGTTGAGCTCGCGCCACCCACAGAGTCGCCGTACTCACTTCCTGCCTTGGCGTCAGGTCCCGGTGGCATACCATTAACCGTTAGAACTTTGTATTCCTCGCCGCTCGTTGAGCGATAGCTGACGCCAATCGTTAGCGTATCTTGCGGAATCCAGTTAGCCGTATTTCCGTAGGCGACGGACCGCTTAATCAATTGCCTGACGATGAAGTCGGGCATTGCGCCACTCGCGGCCAGAGTAACGTTGGTGGTCAGTCTCAGCAGTTCGTTGGCTTCAGCTTCCGTTGGCAGCGTTTCCGTTTTTGGATTCGCGCGCCGGCGTTCTGCCTCTTCAAGAGTTCGCTTCAGAATCGGGTCGCTGCCGCTTTTGTTTGCTACCAACGAGCGCATGCCGTCAGTCAGTGCAAATCCAAGCCCGCGCTTTCTGATCTCCTCCACCAGTTCGTCGCGCTGCTCGGGATGTCGCGGTAGCTGATAAAGGAGTCGCACCAGTTCCTGGCTCGTGATTGGAGTTTGTGGTGCGGGTTCCTGGCCGAAAACTGAAACTGCGTTGAGACTGCTTAGGAGAATGGCAGACAGAATGAATTGGAAATAGCGGCGATACATCTTGCGGAAGAGCTCTTCTTTCTTCAGTAAAAAGCCAAAAATGAAAGGCGACTCCGGTTTTGCGACCTATCCGATGGATTCGGCACGAGCCCGGTTGCCTCAGCGGCCTTAGCTTAACGCAATCTTTACAAATGTACGATCTGGGAGTTCAGATCTGAGATCTGAAATCTGAGATCTGGGATCTGAGACTCTGAGATCTGAGATCTGAAATCTGAGATCGGATTGGCAATTCAACCAATTCCCCCATTCGCTAGACGCAATACCGAGTGATCGCCTGGCCAAGAATCTCGACGCAGCGATTCAACTCATCAATCGGCACAAACTCACCGGTACGATGAGCGACGCGAATATCACCGGGTCCCAATACAACCGCATCCGCGCCCAGCTCGATCATCTGCGGCGCTTCAGTACCAAAGGCAACCGTGCCTGCAGACTGACCGGTCAGCTGTTCCATCAAACTAACCAACTCGGAATCAGCGGCCGTCTCGTATCCGTTGTCGGTTCGCCCAGCCTCGACGTGACAGTCAAACTCGGAGTCATTGCCGCGCTCGGCCTCGATGGCTTGCGTTAGCACCTCAAGCACGTGATGCGGATCCTGGCCAGGCACTGGCCGCCACTCGAGCGTAAATCTGCATTCGCCCGGGATTACATTCTTAGCTGTCCCGCCTCGAATCACACCCACATTGAAAGTCGTATAGGGCGGATCGAAATCAGCGTGCGTCTCTTCTTTCAATCGTTCCGCCAGTGATTCGAACCTTGTCAGCAGACGAGCTGCGCGCGAGATGGCTGAGGCTCCGAAAGCGGGATACGCGCTGTGCGCCTCGCGACCGCGCACGATCACCTCTGCGAGGCAGTAGCCTTTGCCAGCACGCATTGGTTGCAGCGAAGTAGGCTCACCGACAATCGCGTTTCGAATCTGCAGGGCTTTCGCCGCGGCTAATCGCTTGGCGCCAAACAATCCCAGCTCTTCGTCAGCAGTGAAGATAAGCGCGAGTGGGTGTTTGAGTGAATTCAGGTCGCAGCCTTCGGCTGCAGTAAGCATCGCCGCGATGAAAGCTTTGGTGTCGCAGGCGCCGCGTCCATACAGTTTGCCGTCCTTCTCGGTTAAAGTGGTCGCTTCAGTCCAGGCAGGATCAAAGGGAACCGTATCTGTGTGACCGACAAGCGCGAGTTCGACCGCAGGTGGTTCGCCGGTGACTCTGGTCAATGCAATCAGATTGTTTTTCTCAACACCAAACTCGTCGAGGTAAGGGAACCGCGTAGTTTGCAGCCCGAGTTTTCTGCAGCGTGCTTCGAGATATTCGATGATGGCCGCGTTCGATCGCTGCGAGACCGAATCGATGCCGACTAGTTCCGCTAATGTTTGTTTGACTGACATTTGAGAGTCTGCCTACAGGCGCTTAGAGTTCAATCTTTTAGATTGTCTGCGTCAAGGAAAGGACTAAAGTTTGAACTCTCAACTCCATAGTTTCTTTTGTAACTGACCGAACCTGCTTACGATCTCTTCCTGGTCGGCATGTCTTCCGTCCGTGACAATTTGTTTCCCGCCCACAACCACATCTCTCACTGCAGTTTTTGAAAGTCCAAACACGATCGCTGCGAGCAAATCTTCTTCACCAGCTCCGGCAATCGAAGGATCATCCAGGTCAACGGTGAAGAAATCCGCAGGCTGCCCCGCGTCCAATACGCCAGTGGTTAGACTAAGGCTCTTCGCACCATTCACTGTCGCACACTCAAACAGACGTGCAGCCAAAGAAGAGGTCGAATGATCCTCTTCATTTGAAAGCACGGCGCGCTCGAGCTTTTGCAGCCTTAAGTGATATTCCAATTCACGCGCGTCCTCGAGCAAATCGATTTGAGCATGACTGTCAGAACCAAGCGATAGGCGCACGCCAGCTTCAAAAAACAGATCGGCGGGAATTACTCCATCGCCCAGGTTTCGTTCTGTCGTCGGACAAGCGCAAACCATAGCGCCAGTGTCGCTGAACGAATGGATTGCTTTCGGCGTCACGTGAATCGCATGCACCGCCGTAAAGCGCTCGTTCAAAAGTCCTTCAGAAGCGAGTAACGCTACCGGCGAGCGGCCGTATTCCTCGATACAGGCGGAGACTTCGGCTGGCTGCTCGGCGACGTGCATGTGAGCGGGCAAGCTATGATCCGCTGCGTACTCAGATACCTTTTGCAAATAATCCAGAGGCACCGCGCGCACGCTGTGTGGAGCGACGCCAATGGAGATACCCGCAAGCGATTTGCAGTCGGATCGCAGTTGATCGACGTTTTTGAGATATGTATCAGGATCTGATTCCACGAAGCGAACTTGTCGTGGATTCGGCTCAAGCTCAAAACCCGAACGCGCATAAGCAACTCGTAGCAAGGCTATCCTCAAGCCCACATCGGTGGCTGCGCGAATGACTTCTTTAGCGAGCAGATTCGGATCATCGTAAGCCTTACCGTCAGGAGCATGATGCAGGTAATGAAACTCGCCGACGGCGGTGATGCCGCTGAGCGCCATCTCGAGAAAAGCCATCCGCGACGCGTCATAAATATCTTCAGGGGTGAGGCGCGTGGCGGCGCTGTACATCATTTCCCGCCAAGTCCAAAAGCTGTCCGCAACGTTTCGAGTACGATGCTCAGTCCGTCCGCGAATCACCCGTTGAAACGCATGCGAGTGAGCATTCACCAACCCCGGAAGCAGCGCCCGCTTCGAAAGCCGGACCGAGTTTCCGTCGCTGACTGAGTTATTAATGATCCCGGCTTCATCGCAGCTGAGCGTAGCTTGCGCGTCAAAGTAGCTGTAGGTGTGGACCAACGTGTCCGCCCAGCCGGTATGACGAAAGACTAGATCTGGAAGCCAGGTTGTCATGAGCAGCTTGAGTTACGGGCGAGCACTTCTCGAGCCGCAGTGCGATCGCCGTTGCAGCTTATCCGCCGCGGACCCTCGAGATATTTCAATTTGAATCCGAGTCGCTTGTACAATTTCACAATTCTGTCAGTTGCTTGATTCGAAAGTATCACTGGACCATCGTGGGCCGCGAGCCATTCAGCCGCGCGTTCCTGGTCCTCCCACGAAAAACCACCCGCACTGTAAGTCGTAAACTCCACATCATAGGGAGGGTCTGCATACACAAAATCGCCCGGTCTCAGTGAGATGGATTTCATGTCGCCCGCGCGGAATGTCCACCTTTGCAGCAAACTGCGATACGGCTGAAAGTCGTGCAGGTAATTAATTGTCTTGTGTCTGCCGAAGGGGACATTGAACTCGCCACTGCGATTGAACCTGCAGAGCCCGTTATAGCCCGTTCGATTCAAATAGTAGAAGAGCTGCGCCGCCTCAGCGTCGCCGGCTTTGCCTCCGCTGATGAGTTCGTTGAATCGATCACGATGACGATAAAACATCGTTTCGTCATTCTTTGTTGTAATCGTGATCTTTAGGCCGCGTCGAACGTGATTATAGAAGTTGATGAGATGCGGATTGACGTCGTTGAGCAAACCGGACGCCGGCGCCAGGCCAAGAGCAACCGCAATTCCACCGCAGAAGGGTTCGACGTAGCGACGGTCTCGATATTTATCCCAAAGCGGTTGAAGGTGGGGAAGTAGCCAACGCTTTCCGCCCGCCCATTTCAATGGAGGCCTGAGAGATTCAGAATTCTGTTGGGAAGATTGTGTCTGCAAAATACTGGTGCCGGAGGTCGGACTCCGCTGAAAAAATCTAGTGTCCTGTCTCTAAAGTTCGCAGAATAAATGAGCGCCGTAGGCGCTCCGCTCTTCAGTCCCAGGGGGACGAAATGTCTATAGAACCACGCAGTATAGAAACCCTTTTCGCTCCGGAGGAGCGAGAGCGAGATATTCGGTTGGCCGGCAGCACATTACGCTCCTGACGGAGCTAAGGAAGTAACTTCTTGCGAACGTGAACTATAAACATTTCGTCCCTGCGGGACTGGAAACCGCAGTTCTATTTATTCAGCGAACTGCTGAGACAGGACACTAGTTAACTTCCAATACACTCGGCTCGATCATCAACACACCAGCGCCGTAGTTTCTATATCGTCCCCATTACCCGGGACCAACAGAGTTTGAACAATGCTGCCAGCCCTGACTGATACTTCATAAACCGAAAATCGAATGGGTTCGATAGTTCTATCGGGGTGATAGCGAAGCCCGCCACCGGTCGGTATTCCGAGTCCCTGCAGGCTTCCCCCGAGCAAGAGAATAGCTTCTTGCAGTTGCTGCCACTGTCGAGCTTCATCGTGTGCTGAGACGATGAAAGGAACCAATTTGAAAGTATCGATCAGATTGTCCAAAGTGGGTGGTGACTCGGGCCAGCCGAACAGGCCCAACTGCACGGCCCCAGCGGACACGCCCATCAGGATCGCGCCCTTGTAATACCTTTCGATGACAGCCTCAACGACACCGTTCTGCTTAATGATATTCCATCCTCGTTCGACATCTCCTCCCGCCAACAGGATAACGTCCGCCTGGTTCAGAAATTCTGCGTCGTCGGTCGAGAAAGCAGAAGGGATCATTCGACAATGGTCTATCCCAATGTTCGCCATGGCGGTTTCAAAGATGGAGTAGTAATCACGATGGTCGCCATTGGAAGCGCCAATATAAGCAGCCCGTGCTGGCTGGTTCGCAATCAGGTCTTTTACCGAATCGAGAAATAGAATGCCGTCTTCCCGCCAGAATAAGAGTTGACTATCCGCCAGAAGATAGATGGGCTTTAGCGATGAACTCATGCGACGTTCTTGCGTTTGTCGGCGGAGACGCTGCCGCCACTGACGTTAAGCTTCCGATCAGCCTGATGGATTTGAACAGCTGAGCAATCCGTTAAGCCTCAGGGTCATAAAAGAATTCGTCAATGATCTGATGTTGTCCCGAGCGGACAGCACGATCATATACCAACTTTCCTATCGCCAAATCGAGAACTCCAAGACCAAAAGGCGAGAAGACTATTGGGCGAGAGTGATCAACGCTACAGCGACCGGTAATCACCTGAGCGAGAGTGCCGGCTATGAAATCCCGTCTTCCCGTAAGTTGTTCCGCGAGATGCAGAGAAGTATCGGCTTGCAGGACATGATCCGCGTCGTCGACTATGTTGCACGTATCTAGCAGCAGCTCCGGGTGCAAATCACGTAAAGATACGTGCAGGATTACTGGCTTATGCGCGATAAGTTCACGGTCATGCACGTGTGGCCGGCTGGCCACAGTCGCGAACACCACTAAATCGCTGTTCCTCAGTAAATCTGATATTTCAGGAACGACGCTGACCTGATGTCCTTCAGGCTTTCTGATCTTTGCCGCAAACTTTTCAGCCCGTCTTTGATCCAGGTCAAAGAGGGACACTCTCTCGAACTCCCACCCCGTGCCTACGAGGAAAAGATAGATGTAATCCGCGATCAGCCCAGTGCCAACGATCCCGAGTGTGCGCACCCGTCGATCACCGTCACACAGACAAGATGCTGCCAGGACCGCTGATGCAGCGGTACGAGCGGCCGAGATGATTGATCCTTCGAGACAAGCGAAGGGATAGCCATGCTCGCTGCTATTGAGAAGAAGAACTGCCGAAGCGCGAGGGAAACCCTTTGATACGTTATCCGGATAGCTTGCTATCCACTTCAGTCCGGATATGTTCCACGGATTGGACAAGTGGCTGGGCAACGCAATGATTCGCGCGTTAGGGTGATCATCAGAACGCAGGAACACACTGTGAGGGTTGACGCTGCGTCCCGCGTCGTGCGCCAAATAAGCATCACGGACGGCATCGATGCAGCCGCTGAGATCTTCGACTATGAGGCGACGAATGGACTTGCCCGTTATGACCGAAAACGGAAACCGGGCCGTATTCATGGCTGGACCACTACCTGGTTATTCATAAATGATCTGCTCAGCGATTGACCGGCTCTAATCTGAAACTGCCGGCTGCGGCGACGTCCGCTCTCTCATCTGACTGAATTCCATCTGCGTTGAAGACATTGTGAAGGTAAGCTGTGCCGCGATCACAGCAGAAGAAAAGAACCTGCGGCTGTTTCTTCGCCGTATGATTTGCGAAGTAACGCTGAATGGCGCTGTAGACCGTGCCGGTAGACCCGCCGACGAACAGTCCGTGATGCTTGAGCAGGTGGTGACATGCAGCCACGGTATCAGTCTCGTTGACAATGACAACATCATCAAAAAGCGCTTCCTTAATCAACGGCGGTGAGATGCTGGACCCAATTCCGGGGATTGATCGCTTCTTTGGTGGTCCACCAAAGATTACGGAGCCTTCAGCGTCGACTGCGATAATACGTATGGCTGGATTGTGTTCCTTCAATCTGCGCGAGACGCCGGCAATTGTGCCAGCGGAGCTGACGCCGATGAAGACGTAATCGAGATCAGGTAGCGCTCGACACACCTCGCCCGCGGTCAAGTGATAATGGGCCGCCATGCCGTCAGGATTCTCGTACTGGTTTGGCCAGTAGGCGTCGGAATAGCGTGACATCAACGCGTTCACAGCGCGCAGCCGCGTCTTCAAGTAACCACCAGAATCGTCGCATTCTTCTACCTTCACGACGTTGTCGCATTGAGTGCGGAGATACGACTCGTAAACGGGCGACACAAACGGATCGAGGACCGGAATAAATTTCAGACCAAGGATTCGACAGAAAGTTGCCAAGGCGCAAGCAAAGTTGCCCGATGATGATTCGATGATCGTGGTATTCGGGCCAATCTGTTTGCGTTCAATGGCACGCTTCAGGATCCAAAACGCCGGCCTATCCTTGATACTCCCAACGCCATTAAAGAGCTCCAGTTTAGCGTACAGAATCAGATGCTCATCGTTGAGGCGTATGACTGGCGTCTCACGAATGATTCGTTCTGCGTAAGCGACCCGATCGATAAGTTGATCTGTGGGCATTCTTCCTCGGTAAGATTCGGGTTCGATTCTTCGTTGCTCAATCAACAGGCGGAACTAGTGCGCGCGACCACACGCCGGAACACCGCTGACTAACTATCAAGCGAATTATGAGATTAGGTATGAGGTGAAAACGATCGACATCAAGAAGGATTCGTCAAATCTTAGCGCCATCAACTTTGGCCATACAATGTCTAATTACCTCACCGACAGCGCCGACTTCCGGATCCTTGATCATAGATTCATGATTTCCGGGAACGTAATGTACATCCACGCCGGCTGAGACCAGGTCTCGCCAACCAAGGTCCAGTGATGGCTCTTTAGACTCTTCTGCTACCACGAGCGTGATGCGCATGGGGTACTTTGCAGGGTTGTAGTTAAATAGCGCTTGCGCATTGCTGAATTGAACTCTGAGCTTCTGGCGAAGGCGAGTAGCTGGAATGTCGTATTTCACCACCCCACTCAGCTTCAGTCGTTCAATTATGTCCTCCACTCGCTCTTCGGGATTCAGCCTACGCAGGTGTTCTGAAAGACTTTTCCTCTCCTGTTGCGAGAGCTTCATAACATCGCCGAGCCATGACGAACAATAAATGGCATCGTCGAATTCGCCGTTTGGCATGTCAGGAATAACCCAACGATGAGTATCCAGAAGTATCAATTGAGCTTCATGACCTTGCGCTGTCAATTGTTGGGCCATCTCAAAAGCAATGTGTCCACCAAAACTGTACCCGGTCAGCCAATATGGTCCATCAGGCTGAATCTCGCGAATGGCGTCAATGTAGGAGGCGGCCATAGCTGTCATATCGGTGTGGGGACTATCTTCTGTCTCGCTTCCTCTCGCTTGTAACGCATAGACCGTCTGCTCTGGACCAAGACTGCGAGCGATCTGAACATAGTGTGTTACTGACCCATGCATGTCGTGAACGCCGAATAGAATTCTGTCGGATACACCAGACTGTATTCTTACTACTGGTGTCCAGCGCCCGCTTCCGTTCTGCGGCCGTAGCTGCAGCTGTATTCGTGAGGCTAGTTCGGCAATCGTCGGCGCCTCGAACAGGTGGCGCAGTGATACTTCCATGCCCAGATATTCGTTGAGTCGAAAGATCGCTCGCGTGGCGAGCAGCGAGTGTCCGCCCAGGTCAAAGAAGTTATCGTGCACGCTGATTCGCTCGACGCCCAGAAGCTTGGACCACTCTGTTACCAGCCGCTCTTCGATTTCGTTGCGTGCAGCAACGTACTCGCCTTTAAGGATTGCTTCTCGGTCGATACTCGGAGCTGGTAACGCGCTACGATTGATCTTGCCGTTAGGCGTCAACGGCATAGCTTCGAGCATTACAAAGTGCGCCGGCACCATGAATCCGGGTAATCGCTCGCGCAGATACGATCGCAACTCTGCGCCTGCTTCTCGCTCGCCCACTACATAGGCAACTAACTGCTCATTCTCACTTACTATCACCACTGCCTGCTGCACTCCAGCATAACTCTTCAGCACCGCCTCGATCTCTCCCAATTCGATGCGATAGCCGCGCACCTTCACCTGCTGGTCTCTGCGCCCCAGAAACTCAATCCGGCCGTCCGCCACATACCGAACCTCGTCGCCCGTCCGATACAACCGTTCTCCACCCGTCCCGCTGTACGGGTGCGGTACAAACCGCTCCGCCGTCCTCAGCGCATCATTTAAATAGCCGCGCGCCAACCCGTCGCCTCCGATATAGAGCTCGCCTCGCACTCCCACCGGCACTGGCCGCAGCCACTGGTCCATCACATACACGGTGGTGTTCCCGACCGGACGTCCAATCGGTATCGAACTTGCTCCCGCGGGTACATCGTTCACCTTTTCCCAAGTCGCAAACGTAGTGCTCTCGGTTGGTCCATAACCGTTCAGCAGTCGCTCCGGCCCGCCCTGCTCCAGCACCGCTCGTATCCAGTGTGCATCCAACGCCTCACCGCCCACCAGCAGTTGCTTCACTCCGCGAAAGATTTCACCGCCACCTTCCTGGGCCAGCCGATTGAACAGCGCCGTCGTCAAGAACAAGGTATTGATCTCCTGTTCTCTTAACGCTTGCCCAAACTCCAGCGCTGACAAAGCCACCTCTTTCTCCACCACCACCAGCCGCGCTCCATTCAGCAACGCCCCCCAGATCTC
>DATNBH010000029.1:0-131586 GCA_035572035.1 Pyrinomonadaceae bacterium
CAACTCGCTACTAGTCTGATCGCAGGCTTGTGTCTTGAGCAGGAGCAGATCGAGAGGCGAGTTAATCCTCTTATTGATTACTTGCGCATTTGGAAAGTTAGGCAGGCAGGGATGCCTGCGCACCAGAGTTTGACTCGCTTGAATTGATGCTGCTATGAATAGCCGCGTCTGATTCATTTCGAGGACTGGATAATTGATGAGGTTCGGCCCCGCTTTTCGTGCCTGTTGTCTTCTGCTAATCGCTGACGCTGCCGTTGCCGCACCGTGCGCTGCACTCAAAACCAAACCGGATTACTGGGTTACCGGCCGCGTAAACGCTCTTGTCAGGGCCGCCCGCAAGTATTTCGATGATGAAAAAAATATTCCTGCCTACAACCGCGTGGTAGATGGGATTTCGGCGACGATAGACAGGTGCAAGCTCGACAAAGATTCTGAGTTCAACGCCAACTACCCGGAGTTTCTGAAGTACATCAACGCCTTGTCCGTGATCCGCCGCTCCGATCACGAACTAGGATTCAACGTCCCGGATAAGCAGTACTTTGCGGAAACGCAGCAGTACGTCGAAATACCTGAGTACTTCCTCGATCAGAAGTTTTTGACGGCAGTCAGCCGCTCCGAAACTCTGCCGAAAGCAAAGGCATATCTTCGCGCGCTCAATTCCAGGCGCAGTCCATCCGAGCAACTGATCTTTTTTAGTTACGAGTCACGCCATCTGGGCACGCCGGATAACGAAGATAGTTTCCAACGACTATTGATTGTAGTCCCGGGTGATCAGACCAAAGGCGTGCCGGAAAAGTGGGTCCAATTTGGGGTAACCGATCCCGGCGTCCGCGTCCGCACTCGCAATGTTTCTGTAGTGACGACGACGCCGGCGGCAAATGGAACAACCAACGTTTTCTTCAAAGATTTTTTCCGCTCCTACAAACGCAACGGGACAATAACGTTGAATGGGCGTTGGGACCTTGGATACGGTGATGACAATTGCGTCCAGTGTCATAAGAGCGGGATCCTTCCAATTTTTCCGGAGCCCGGCAGTGTCAGCGCCGATGAGAGTCAGGCTTTAGCTGCGGTGAACGAACGCTTTCGGTCTTACGGAACGGCTGATTTCCAAAAATATCGAGACGAAAGTCAATTTGGACCAGGCTTAAGTTCTGCCGGCGAGACGGACCGACAACGACGATTTGGCAAATTCCTTTCGCCCAAAGTTGCAGGAGCAATGAACTGCAGCTCCTGTCATAACAAATCAGGTCTGGGGACATTTAACTGGCCGATGGATCAGGTGCTGATTAGTTCATTCATTAAGGGCGGGCGCATGCCGTATGGATCGGACTTGAAGCCGGCTGAACGCGAGCAGCTCTATGAGAGTTTGGTGCAGGAGTACTTTGCGGTTGATGAGAACAAGCCCGGTATCTTGAAGTCCTGGCTGCTGGGTAAACGGCGATAGACTCAACTTCTGAATTCGGGAGACTTCAATGCTTCGAAAAATGAACGCATTTCGCGCGGTGTTAGCGCTGTTGGTTGTTTTGAGTCTGGCGCCACTTATTCAAGCCCAGTCGGGACGTGGCAGTTTGTCAGGATTGGTTTGCAGCCGCGTTGGCAATGCCGGGATGCCCAATGTGAAGATCGAAATTCACTCGATTGAAACAATCTCAGGAAAAGAAGTGAGCGAAGCGACCGTGACGGACCATGATGGTCTCTATGAAATGCGGCCATTTAAGATCTGAGATCTGCCATTTGAGATCTGAGATCGTCTTTCCGAAATTCAGATCCCAAAAACAGGAACGGTCTCCGGCTTGCGCCCGAGACCGTCTCAATTCCCGGCCCTAAAATTCCCGGACCCTCAATTCCCAACCCCCCAGATTCAATAGCTCTGAAAGTTCAGAATGACGTTGAGAATCTCGCCAAGGATGTTGTACCCGCCATTTGAGGATCTTCCATACTGGTTACGACCATAGTATCCGTCCTCGTAGCCGCGGCGAAATCCTTCACGGAAATAGTATTGATACTCGTCAACATCGACGTAGTATCCGTCATATCCGTAGCTGGCATCGTCATAGCCTCCCGAGTCCTGGTAGTTGTAACCCCAGCCGTCCTGACGATCAGCCTGGCCTGCGTAGAAGCCTTCCTGATAGCCGTTATTAATGGCACGTCGCAGCATCTCGGCGCCGTATTGATTAGTCTCGTAGTATTGACCCTGCCGGTAGTAACGATAGTTCGGCGAGCCGTAATCGGTATATCGGAAGGACTGGAGCCGCAGCTGATCCTGACGACGTCTTTCCCAATAACGCTGCTCAAAACGCCATCGCTGCAGTCTGCGTTGCTGTTGAAGTTGCCGCTCGCGCAGTTGCCAGTAGTTCTGTTGCTGCTGCCAGCGTGCACGGTACTGTGTAGCTCGCTGCTGTTGTAGGATCTGTTGACGCCGTTGCCAGTCAGAGTTGTCGCGATTATTTCCATTTCCACGCCAACGATCTGACTGCTGCGTTTGACGCCGTTGTTCTTCCTCGACACGACGGCGTTGGTCATCTGAGTCTCGTCGACCCTGACCGTCTCTCACCACGTTGCGGCGTTGAACTTCCTCGCGCTGTGCTTCATTGCGCCGCTGCTCATCGTCACGGGTTCGATTCTGGCGGTCCTGTTCCCAGCGCTGACGTTCCTGCGACTGTCTTTGCATATCCGCTCGACGTTGCTCGTCGCGACGCCCCTGACTGTCGCGTTGTTCGCGTTGTCGCTGTTGTTCTTCCTGACGTTTTTGGTTTTCCGCCTGGCGCTGTTGCGAATCGCGCTGTTGTTCCGCGCGTCGTTGCTCGCTCTGGGCCTGACGCTGCTTCCATGCTTCCTGTCGTTGCTGATCGTCTTGCTGTCGTTGCTGTTGCCGCTGCCCCTGTTGCTGTTGTTGTTCGGCGCGTCGTTCCTCTCGACCTTGGCGTTGAGGCTGGGCGGCCTCGGGCTTTGTAGAGTCACCGCGTCGACGTTCGTCACGCCCTCGACCTTGTGCGTTTGCCACCAGGCTGGTGCCGAGCAGCGAACCGCCAAGAATGAATAGTATTGCTAGCTTGTTATTTCGTAATTTCATGAAACCTCCAAAACTGACCGTCCAGATCAAGAATGACCCAAGAGCCAGTTGGCAACTAGCATTCCAACAACGTGCTTGACACTAAATTAGAAGTTTTTAGCGCCCAGGCCTTGAAGGTTCACACCTTATGGTAGACGAGTAGACCGAATGAGGCGCTCGCATAAGGGTGTAGGTGGTTGGGTGTGGCGTGTGCGGATTGCTGATTTTTGATGGCTGATTGCTGCTGACTGACAGCTAAATTACTTGTCGTCTTCAACGACGGTGAGCAGCAGCTTTTCTTTATTGCGCAGAACTTTCAACGTGTAACGGGATGGTGGGATTTCGAGTTTTCCGGGTGTCAGTGCTGAGACCGGCTTGCCATCGATGGCTTCAATGACATCGGCAGTCATCAGTCCAGCCTTAAAAGCCGCGCTGTCAGGCTCGACGAAAATTACGAGCAACCCACTGGCTGGCCCCGTCAGCATTGAGTTACTAGGACGGAGCGGCACTGTTTCGATTCCATGATCGAATAGAGACTTCCCAGCGAATTCAGGCGGAAGAACGAATGCCCGCACCGTTGAGAGCGGATCAAATTGTTGGCTTAACTCGATAACTACATTTTCGGAGCCACTGCCATTTCGTCTGACGACGGTGAAGTCCACCGGCTTTGAAGCAGCCTCCGCAAGCAACAACGAGAAATCATCGTTAGTCTTTACTTCGTCATTGTTGACCATCACGATGACATCGCCGTCGCGCAATGCAGCCTGCGCTGCAGGACTACCGGGTGCGACTGAGTTCAACAGAATTCCTCGCCTCGCTTGAACCAACGTCATGGCTCGCTGAGTGTCCCACCCTTTCAAGACGAAGCGGTCGACTGAAGTCAGTGCCACCGGCTCGCCACTAACTCCCAGCCATGGTCTCGGCACGCTTGCTTGTCGGGCCAGGACGCGCTTGGCCGCTGCACGAATCGCTGCGGGAGGCAGCACGTTTGCTTCCCCGCCTTCAACGCTCTCGACGATGCCAATAGTCTGACCGGCATCATTAACGACGACAGCGCCGATATTGGAAGCAGACAACTTGGCTGCCTTAATACGAAGGCGATTAACTTCTCCGCCTCGTCCTCTAATTACGCTTACGACTTCGCCCGTGCTTTCACCGACGCGCACGTAAATGTTGGTGGTGGAGGCGGGTGCTTCCGCGACTGGCTCGGGTGAATACAAACGCATACGCTCACCCACAGCCAGCGACAATTCAACTTTTATGGGACTCGGCGGCAAAGTCTTTTCAGAAAGTTGCAGTAAAGAAAGTCCGGTTATACCGTCGAGACCTACGTATCGCACTCGGTGCCGGCTGCCATCTCGCTCGATGATAGTTATGTCGGGAGCATCAAACAGCGATCCTCCGAAGTTCATAAAAGCTCGTGGAGACGGACGCGCCGGTGGAGTTGTGGCTGAAGGTTTGGTCGGAGGAGCCGGCCGACGCAGCATCGGACCCATTTCGACTTCAGCCTCGGGCAGCCACGCAGCAATGGTTTCACCATCATCAAGCGCGAGCCCGGCGATGATGTTGGTGTGGAAGGCCTTCATCTGAAAGGCGTCTTCAAAATTCTCAAACGCAGAAACCTGCTGTCCCGAACGCACCAGTGCTCGAAGCATCGTCAAGCCGTTAATTCGATGCAGAACCGTAATGACCTGCGGCGCAGTTGGTTTGCGCTCAACTATGACTGGCGGTTGCGGCGGACGCTTGGTCGTCGGAGTCTGAGCACCTGCGAGGGACCAGCCCCCTGCCAGTAACAACCCCAGGACTGAGATTCGTAAATTATGCATTGCCAAACCGCTCAATGAAGTCCGGAGAAGTCCGGAGAAGCCCGGAGAAGCCCGGAAGCCCGCGCTGACCGATTAATTTACCAAACACCCTTCGAAGAAACAGGCACGAATGTCTGTCCGGTTAACCTTTGCGATCCAAAACTAAATGTCGGCAGCGAGACTGTCCGACGAGATCCTCGACCATCGTCGATCGAAATCCGCATCACCTCATCGTCAAGTGGGACCTGAACGATCGGGCCACCAGTGTTCATTTCATCACGTGTAAAAACTGGAGCGGAAGAGAGCGCCGCATCACGCGTCGCCTTTCTTTCGGGCCTGCTGTCGACCAAAGCATAACTACGTGGGCCACGGTTGGGCGTCTTCGATGGTGTGGCATTCTCGCTTCCCTTGACTGTTGAAGCATTTAAGTCGCCAGTTACCTTCGGTGCTGGCTCAGGAACCGGCTTTTCCACTGCCTGAGTTGGATTGACGGGAGCCGCGCCTTGGTTGGCAGTAACAGCCGAAGGCGGTGTCGCCGCCAGCCAGTTCTTAATCGCGATGCCCCCCGCAACGAGAACCAGAACCAACGCCGCGACTCCAAGTGAACGAGGCTGTCTTAGAAAGCTGGCGAACGCGCCTCCATTCCCCGCGCTCTTCTCTCGCGCGAGACGGGCTCGAAGGCGAAAGTCGAAGTCAGCAGGCGCCGCTACAGTTCCCAAGCCCGCTAGCATTCCTTGCAAAGCTCTGTTCTCAGCAGCGAACTTACTGCAATCCGGACAGCCGCGGAGGTGCGCTCGCGCGGTTTCGGTTTGCTGATCAGCGGAAGTCGCTTGATCGATCTCCTGACGAATGTCTTTGCAATCCTTCATAGACATGTTGTTCCTCATCTTTACTCACTCACAAGTAAGCTCTCATCTTGTCGCGAAGGAATCCTCGCGCCCTGCTAATCCTCGATTTGACGGTTCCCTCGCTCGTTCCCAGGATGGTCGAGATCTCGTCGTAAGTCTTTCCCTCCACATCCCTGAGAATCAACGGCGCCCGATATTTATCCGGCAACGTTCCAATCGCTCGTTGCACTGCCGCCCGCCGCTCAGCATCGACCATGACGGTGTCCTGAAGTGGTTGACCATCGCTCGGTTGGAATTCACGAGCCTCACCGCCATCGTTGCTTTGAAAGAAACCTGTTAGCGAGACGAGCCTCCTGCGCTTACGCTTGCGCAATTCGCTAATCGCCAGGTTCGTAGCAATGCGATAAATGTACGTTGAGAAAGCATAGTTCGTCTGATAGCGATCGGCGGCCCGATAGACCCTGACAAATGTCTCCTGTGCCAAATCAACGGCGCCGTCGTAATCGCTGGTCATTCGATAGATGTAGCTCGTAATGGGATTGCGATAGCGCGTCACCAGCTCGGCAAACGCGTCCTCACTACCCGTACGAATAGCCTCAAGCAGCGCGTGATCAGACGCAGAGTCGACCGCAAACTCCGGAGCCATTGCGGTGGCACCGACACTCAGCTCTTCGATAGAAGTTAGCGTGTCCATCAAGGCAGGTAGGCTCTCACACGCGCTCAACAAATAACTTCCCCTTTTCCGAATGTGCCGCAAGCTGCCAGCCTTCAGAATACCTTGGCGTGACCGTCCCAGTATGGCGCGTGTCGTAACCGATTATACGCTCACGAGAACGGTCACCTGTAGGACGTACACGCCTGTTGCGGGCGCAGGTTCCCAAAGCAGGCCATCAAATTAAGGGAAAATCGTTAAGGAGAGGCTTTAAGACTGGGTCGGGGCTGTTTCAAGGGTTGCTATTAGCCTGCGCTTCCGGATTCTGGAACATGCCGTCGTCCATTCGAATACCGTACGTGACCGAAGAAACATTTATCTCCTGGAGCTCCTTGTTATCGGCTAGAAGCACGGTTCGATATGGGACCAGCGTACCTTGAGCTACTCGATAGTCGTGGAAGGTCCTGGTGTACTTAACGGGAGCGCCGCCCGTTTCGAGCGGTTCCTCGTATTCGAGCCAAAGCACACGGAGCGAACTCGCTGAAATGTAGTAGCGCGTCTTTCGCTGTTCCTTGTCAGTCAGGTCCAGGACGTAAAGATCGATCCCCTTCTGCTTCATCCTGTCGACATAAGTAGGCGTCGAGCCGTTTTCCTTGTAACGAAGCAGCGCGTCGATGCTATGCCATTGCTGTGACATAAAGCTGGCCGCAGCATCCTGGCGCGGCGTGAAATTTGAACCGTTAATAATTCCCCAAAGCCTACCTTCGCCAAACACCAGCGAATATTCCATCGTAGGCATCTTCTGGTCGATTCGAATCTTGTCTTTCGTCGAGTCGGCTCCACGAACAAACCGTCGCTCGTAGGTGGCTTGCTCGGTCTGTCCTTCAGCGGTTCGTCTCGTAATGCGCCCGCGCTCAATCCCATTACGCCTGATTTGGTCGAGCAGGCCTCGCGTTCCGTACATGTAAACCGCGGACTCCGCGAGTTGTTCGCCGGTGGGTATCAGGTTCGCGCCAGGCTTTGTCAGTGGAGTTTGCGGCGCCGGTTTTTTCGATTGATCAGTTTTATCCTGGGCAGTCTTGTCCTGAGCGGCTTTGTCCTGAGCCAGCCCGGCGCTGGCGGAGATCAATATTAATGAAAACAGAACGAGCAGGGGCAAAATGAATCGGCGCAAGTTTGGATTGACCTCCGAGATTGTTATTTCTTCAGATTCGCTAAGGGAGTGCCTACCAAGAAGGCCGATTGTATCACAGCGTGCATAAAACCATTTGCCCCACAGCCACTTGGACATCACCGCATTCATTGATGCTTTTACCCGAGAAGTCGGATGCCTTCAGCCAAAAAAGAAGGCGAATAAGCGTCGTGCCCTAGTATTGGAGTAGGCCTGACCTGCCGCGCGGCGTTGAGCCGTCGCGGGCCAAAGCGATGACAGGTGATCGCACTCCAAAACCAGGTCCTAACGCAGAGTAGTGGTCAGTTTCCAATTGATACCACCGGCCTACCCGGTGGAGCATCAATGCTGGAAGCTAAAAGCAAACGTTGTCGCAAAATGCTCGGATGCCACGTGCTTGGCCCGTGGTGGTTCACGCTGGCTCCTTGAATTAAAGGCTTTTCCCTGAGCAGCGACCGTGAGAAACCACGGGGCGAGCCCGTGGCATCATACGAATCGCTATCGAACTTCTTGTAGCTTCTCATCGTGATTTACCACGGGACTAGCCCGTGGCATCTCAGGCTGACCCATTACCCAGAATAAACTTTTGTTGTGACCGGATCGGGAGTTCTGGTATCCTAAAACTCGGCTTTTCCGCCGTCACCCTCGCTCCAACCATCTCCGCTTTAACCCAACCCCAACAGAGATCTTATGCACAATACAAAATGCCCACATTGTGGATTAGTAAACTTCGCCTCGTCGGACACGTGTAAGCGATGCAAGAAGGACATCTCGGACGTTGTCGACGTCGTCGGCAGTTCACAACCGGCTCCCGTACAGGAAAGCAGCGTCAGAATAGCAAGCGATCACCCCGTCGCGGCGTGGGCGCTCACCGCTGTTTTTATGATGTCGATTGTAGGTACGTCGCTGGTACGGTCCAATCACACGGGCTCAAACGCCGCTCGGGCGTTTGGGGAACTGTGTGGGAGCCTGATCGCGTGGCCGGCAGTGTTAATGATCGTCTATGGCATCTCCAGAAGATTTCGGGAAAAGTATTCTTTCCATGCAGTGATCAACTACGGCTTGGCCATAAATATGGTCGTCGGCTCAATGATGATGACCGGCTACAAATAGGGAATCGCCCGTAGCTTGAGTCACTAAGACTCTCGTAAGCGCCTTCCTGCCAAAATCGATAAAGAGGGGCTCAGTAACTCTGCGCGTCGACCGAGACGTCTCTGCTTCCAGATCAGGGCGGTGTCCTAAATTGTTTGCTAGAACTGACATACAAAAACACGTATACTTCGGGCATGATGGGAACCGCAAAAGACTAGCAAACGTCACAAAAACTCTTTTGCTGTAGCCTTAGGTTGGAGAGGTAGCTTCCACAGCGTTCACTTAGAACGGCGAGAATGACGCCACGAGAACTATTCCGAACGTGCACGTAATGCGGTTTTCTTAGGGTTTGGAAAGGCCAGGTCCAAGCAGCCTAAAACCAGTTAGGGGTATCCAAATTGACAGAAGAAGTCGCGGCAGAATTAGTTTCCGAAATCTCTCTCGACGTCGATGCCGAAAAGGCTACGCCGCGTATGGTGGCGCTACTGTTCTTTGATTATGCGAATTTGACAGGTGACGGCAAGTTGAACTTGGCCGGTGTTTTTGACCGTTTGTTTGTTGATCGCGAGACCAAGAAGACTGTGCCAATAGGCATCTTTATTAGAGTAGCTGAGACTGTGGGTTCGACGGTCTTCGTGACGATACACTCGCCAGACAAAAAGGTCGCTGCTGGATTTGCGTTTGCTGTACCTTCCGAAAACGTCGAGCTTAAGGACGCCAGGCGAGAAGGCGAAAAGCATTTGATGTTTCAAATGCTTGCCCGTGTTCAATTCGACGCTCCGGCTGAGGGGACATACTGGGTCAATGTCGGTTTTGATGGAAAATCTATAGGCGGCTGCCCTCTTGTAATCGAGTTTCGAGACGCCAACGAGATGCAAGAGATCACGCGGGGAGATGCTTAAGGAGATGGCAAGGACTCTTTTTACAACTGAAAGCGTTTTCCGTGCCGGACTCGCAGCCGGTGTAACCGCTGAACGCATAAGATCACGCCGTGACCAGCAACTAACCGTCACCGTACCAGAGGTTCAATCTAGCGGTAACGTGGTTGCCGCAAACCCGTGGCCTAATTTGATTGGAAAGTATAAGAACGATCCAACGTGGGAAGGCTTTGATGATTTCCTGAAAGAATATCGCGCACAGGTGGACCACCTACATAACGCCGGTACAGACTCCGAGTAAACAGTGTTCGTTCTGGACACGAATATTATCCGTTACGCTTTTTACGAGCCGGACAGCTATCCCAGACTGGTTGCGAACTTGCGTGCAAGCAATTTCAGCGACGTTTGGATCAGCGTAGTCACCGCTGAAGAACTGCTTGTTTGGCGTCTGCGGCCCCTTGCTAGGTCAATGGCGACCCAACGTATGCCAAGAGTGTTAGAAGCTTATGACGCTCTAACGGAAATCATCGGCGACATTTGCGCGTTACAGAAAAAACCTTTTGACCGTCGGGCGTGGAACAGTTCCAGGGAATGCCAGGGGCGGTAAGCGTTAATGATCGCCGTATAGCTGCAACGGCACTAGCTCACGATTTTACCGTTGTCACTCACAACACTTCCGATTTCGAAACAATTCGCGGACATAAACCGAAGCTCAAAATTGTAGACTGGGTTGACGTCTCGCCTGACAACACAATTTAGGACACCGCCAGTCAACGTGTGGTTTGACAACCTTCAGCCTGCACGATATCGTCGCTTGTTTCCAACCACATGGTGACCGGCTTTTGTCGCTTTTATTGGAATTTCAGAGCGTTTTCAGTAATGACACATGCAAAACACAAGGAAGGATATTTGAAATGAAACGAGTTGGTATTTTGGTCGGTCGTGAGCGCACGTTTCCCGACGCGTTAATCGCACAAATCAACGAGCGTGGAAAAGGTGACACGATCGCCGAATTCATAAAGATCGGAGGCGTCCGTCACGATGACCCGCCACGATATGACCTGGTTATTGACCGCATCTCTCACGAGGTTCCCTATTACCGAGCGACCCTAAAGCGAATGGCGCTCGAAGGCACGATCATCATTAACAATCCATTTTGGTGGTCAGCGGATGACAAGTTCTTTAATTACTCATTGGCTTCGAAGATCGGAGTCGCCGTTCCCCGCACGGTCCTGCTTCCACAAAAGGACTACATTACAGGGATCGTGAGCGAGAGCCTCCGCAACCTCGAGTTCCCTCTCGATTGGCAAGGAATCATTGATTACGTCGGCTTACCGGCGTTTCTGAAGCCTTTCGATGGCGGCGGCTGGAAGAATGTCTCGAAGATCAATTCTCTTGAGGAGCTGTGGGCGGAGTACGAAAAGACCGGGACGCTGTGCATGACGCTTCAAGCGGCCGTGGACTTCGATCAGTTCGTGAGGTGCTATTGCGTAGGACAGCAGGAAGTAATGATTATGCCCTACGATCCGCGCAAGCCTTATCTCTCGGGCGAGCAGTACATCTACGACCCGAACTATCTCGAGCCAAAGCTCTTTGACAGAGTTACCAAGGATGTTCGCACTCTGTGCACAGCGCTCGGATATGACATCAATACGGTCGAGTTTGCTATTCAGGATGGCATCCCGTACGCGATCGATTTCATGAATCCGGCGCCTGATGCCGAGCTAATTTCAGTCGGCGAGTTCTACCATAACTGGATCACGAACGCAGTGGCGGATTTGGTCTTTCGAAGACTTGGAGAGGAGCGCCCGCGTTCACAGTATCGCTGGGATGCGATGCTTAATCCCGCCCCAATTCGAACTGAGGCAGTCGCATCGGCCAGTGAACAAACTCAGCGAACCATCACTCCGAAAGCTAGTGATGAAGGTAAAAAAAAAGCCAAGGCAGCAGCAGCAAGCTTGAGTGAGAGCGGAACCGTTTCGGAGCCACCGGCGAAAGCTACCAAAGCTACAGCCGAGAAAAAGCCTCGAACGCGAAGTACACCAAAACCAAAGACGAACTAGTTGTCATAGGCTGAAAGGAAAGAGGGTAGAGACACAATCAGTGTTTCTACCCTCTTACCGATTTTAGCCGAGGTAATTATTGGGCCCTTGAAGTGCTTTTACTCTGCAGGGCGAGGCTTGCGACGATCGGCGAGAATCTTTCCTAAACTAAAAGCGCCAACCCACGCTGCCAGACAACACGAAGCCAGCGACCAGCCAAGCCCACTGACTGTCGGGTGGATATACGGTCCAAGCAATGCGACGAGCATGCTCGCATTGGTCATACGGGCGGCAACGCGACGAACCTTAACTGCATTCTGCAGCCATTCAATCCGGCGCAGCTCAGCCGACAGATAGTCTTCGTCATCATTCAAGCGCGCGTAGTAATCAGCTTCTCTTCGAGCGTAATTCATTAACGATTTGTCTGGAGCAACCGTCGCCGCGTCGCGATAGTGATGAATAACATGAGCGAGCTTTCCATTGCGGAGAGCCAGATCAGCCAACTCCAAACGAGCTCGAAAATTATGCTCCTCGCGGACAATCGCGCTTCTTAGTGTCTGCTCAGCACGGTCAATATCGCCACATTCAATTTGGCTTTCGCCAATTCTCGATAGCAGGTTTGCATCATCTCCAGCTCGCTGCACCGACAACCGAAGAGCCGCTCGGGCGCGTGAAAGCAATCTCGAGTCGCCGGCCGCACTAGCCTGCGAACGCAAAAGACGGCCAAACTCATAAATGAGCCAGCCATCTTGCGGCAAGACAATTAGTGCACGTCGAAAAGCCTCTCGCGATTCCGCCAGGCGTCCCCACACCCTTAGTTGATTCGCTAACTGACGCAGCATTTGAGCTCGCTCGAAATCCTGAGTCGTTTGCGGTGGTGAAGCGTGAAGCTTTCCCAGCCGGTTCTTAACCGTAGCCAGCGCGTTATCCAATATCGCCGGAGACGCCAATCCGAGTGTTTCGATCTTATCGGCAAATGCGTCCGGTTCCACGAGGTACTCCCTTAGGTCGCGGGTTCGAGAATCAACCTTTGCCTCTTGAATTTCCGGAAAAAGAAGCCGCACCATTTTCCGGTAGCTCTTTCCACCCGAGGCAAACGCGAGGCTGAGGCCTCGTCCCGTCACTTGCGTGCGATAGCGATAGCGAACGGTGCCGCCCCGGCGCAGCGTTCGTACCGCATTGGTATCGACCCGTTCAATGTCCGCGATGGCAAGCTTTTCGAATCGACCCAACATGATTCGAACAAGCATCGGGACAAAACCACGCCGGCTCAGCGTCGCGCCATCAAAAACGATGCGATCACTGAAAGCCATAACCGGGACCAGGACCCATGCGCCCAGCAACGCAAGCAAAGCCCAGGCATCGTTCTCAGCGCGCAAAAGCAGAATTGAACCAAACGTCAGGATGCTGGCTACACCAAGATATGCTCCCGGAGATACACGAACGCTTGCCAGCGGTTTGAGGCGCTGAGCCTTCTGACGCTGCTTCACCGCGCCGGCGAGCGTCTTAAGTGCTTGAACTTTTTCGCTATCTTCCATGCTTGTTGCCTGCTGGACAATCGACCGGTAACTCCAAAGCGAAACTGCCTCGAGTAAGTCCTGGCTCAGTGTATCTTAAGTCGGCTAATTGAACGAGAGTCTGCGACGTGCAGTCGGTTCCGCTAACCCTCGCAACTGGAAAGCGAGCGAACTCGAAAAAGGCCTGGACTTTCTGATTCTCGCGTGCCTCAGCCAGTATCTCGGCGTCAGCAGGACCTAACTTCTCAAAGCGTACCAACTTAGTTACGCCGGGATCTCCAAGCAAGACATCAAAGCGATACACGCCACGATTAGTTTCCGCCAGACAGCGCCATCTAAAAGGATTGACTACGACCGGTGTCGCGGCCAGAAGTATTACCTGCTCACCATTCTCAGAGACGAGTCTCGCCATCTCATCATTAGCTCGGGACATCGCGCGCACATGCAACAAGCTCAACGATCCCCAATACGCCAGCAGCAACAATAACGAAGCGATTGCGAGGCGTGACCCAAATCTCTTCCCAAGGTTGGCTTTGCGTCCCCAGGCAAACACCAGAAGACATAACGTCCACATCACCGCTACTACTACTGGATGATCGACACCACGCCCTGAAGTTATCGAGTAGACGGTCAGGCTTGAAAGGACGAGCGCCAGGAGAATCCAAAACACCAACAACGCCTTTGAGCGGCTCGCTAACCAGAATGTTCCGAGGCCGAGAATTATCCAAATCATAGGATCGACCACGAAAACGAAGTCTCCATAAAACCATCGGCCGCTCCAGGGCAGCAGCGGCCTAACACCATAGCTGTTCGTCCAATCAAGAATCGGGTGGGTGGCAGCGGTTATGAGCGAGGCTGCCACCAAGCCTCGAAACTTCATGCTAGAGGCGTGTCCGCGGATCTTGGAGATTAAGAGGCCGATCGAATAGAAGATACTCGGCACAATTAGTCCGAGCATGATGGTGCCGACTATCGAATGAGTTAGACCGCGATGATAGTGAAGAACGGTCCAGCGATCTCCGGAAAATGCCGCGATGAAATCGATGTCGGGAACATTGGCTGAAAGGATACAGACAGCGGTAGCACCCGGAGAGAGCTTTTCAAGCCCAGCCTTCGCGGCAGCTAGCCCGACCAGGGAGTGCGCGAGGTTATCCATTCAGAAACAGAATTCCTGGGGATGGTTCTTCAGAAAGGAAGATTAGGCGGAGCTTCAGGCGGTAGCTGTTCGTACCGCACTGAATCCAACTTCTGCAGTTCGTCTGCGGCGTCGCGAGCAGCTTGTGATTGGGGCGCTGGATTTCCTTCGGGATCTTTCGCTTTACGCGCCGCCTCAACGATGCTGAAGAAAAGATCGACAGCCTCCTGTTTCTTGCCCTGTTTCGCAAGGGCCTTTCCCAGCCGCAGGTTGGCCGTTTCGACGGTGACGATATCGCTCTTGAGCGACGCCAATTCTCGATACAGGGCAGCGGCCTCGTCGAAACTGCCATCGGATTCTTTAGCCTGAGCGAGCGCGAACTTGGATAAGGCGGCTACTTCTTTATTGGAGTCCTTGCCCAACTCGCTTAAATTACTGAGGGCCTTGGGGCGATCTACGAGTAAGAGGTTTGTCGCGATGAAGTAGCGAGCTTCGGTCCGGTAAGGGTCTCCGTATTTGGCCTCAACCTTTTGAAACTCTTCGATTGCCTTTTGTGCGCGTTCCTGTTCGCTGCTGTAGCGAGCGGTCGGAGTTCCGGGAACTGGCGACGCCGACGACACCGGGGCTTGAGTAATGGCGATACCGCGCCCGATAGCCGCGCGTGCTTCATCGCTCTTCTTACTGCGCCAGCGCACAAACAGCCCGATCACGGCGCCAAGGACCAATACGCCCACGATGCCGTACAGGATAGTTTTGCCTTTTCCCGCCAGGCGGTCTCCGAGGCGATCGAAGACGTGCATCGTTGTATCGCGGAATTTGTCGTGTTTGAGTTCGCGGGCGCGTTTCTTCTTATATTTAGCCACTACTTACTTCTCGATTCTTTTTCGCAAGTCCATATGGTGAACTGCGTTCTTTCAGGTGTATGATGAGCAAACACTCACTCTAATGGTGCCTGTTAAAAGTTGTCAAGCAAGTGGCTTGGCAGATGTCGACCAGACGAGAGAGATGTTTGCCGTAGAAAAATAGCGCGAAGGATCTCAGAAATCGGCGTGGAAACTTTCCGGGAACATAATCTGGTGACCGAGTGTCTAACAGGCCGACTGTCCGGGAAAAGGCAGCAGCGGCTCAAAGCCACGGGCCTTCTCAGAGGGAGTATTCAGTGAGCTACGGAGAGCCGATAGCCCTCCGCGGGCAATTAGATATGGAGCAGGTTGCGTTGCCAGCCGTAGCTGAGGCTCGCCCATCCATTGAAACTCAGTTCATTGAAAAGCTAAGACACGGCGACGCCGCAGCCTTTGAGACTCTCGTGGCCGAAAGGTCCGGTGAGATTTACGGTCTGCTTTACCGTCTGACCGAGAATGCCGAAGAAGCCCGTGACTTAACCCAGGAGACTTTCCTGCGGGCCTTTCAGAGTATCGCCAGCTTTCGTGGCGAGGCGGACTTGCGGACTTGGATCTACCGTATTGCGATTAATCAGGCCCGCAATCGGTGGCGTTGGTGGAAACGAAGACGTCGAGATGCAACGGTCTCGCTCGACGCGCCCAATGGTCCGTTTGGGCAGCCCTTAGCCGCAACTTTGAAAGCGGCTCACGGGAAAGACCCTGAGACAGAAACTCTTGCCCATGAGCGGGAGAAAGTATTGAGATCGGCCTTGAAAACTTTGGGCCGGTCATATCGGGAGACGGTAATTCTGAGAGATATCGAAGGCTTCAGCTACGAGGAGATAGCAACAACTCTCGGAATCAGTGTCGGAACGGTTAAATCCAGATTATCGCGAGGCCGAGATGAGCTTCGTCGCAAACTGGAAGGAACGGTGTGATTGCAGATTGCTGAATGCGGAATGCTGATTGGACGCTTCCGACCTAGTTCAACAAGTATCAGGATCTTTGTAATTTCGATTTGTGGTTGCGGAATACGGTCAATTTAGCTTTGCGGCCAATCTACATTCAGCAATCAGCAATCCGCAATCGACTGAATGCGGAATGCTGATTGGACGCTTCCGACCTAGTTCAATAAGTATCAGGATCTTTGTAATTTCGATTTGTGGTTGCGGAATACGGTCGATTTAGTTTTGCGGCCAATCTGCATTCAGCAATCCGCAATCGACTGAATGCGGAATGCTGATTGGACGCTTCCGACCTAGTTCAACAAGTATCAGGATCTTTGTAATTTCGATTTGTGGTTGCGGAATACGGTCGATTTAGTTTTGCGGCCAATCTGCATTCAGCAATCCGCAATCCGCAATCGACTGTATGGCTGACCCGCCCCGGCTCACAAAAACTCGGTGCCAAATGGGTCGAAGTGACGGTGGAGTGCGAGGCAGGCAAAACCAGGAAGAGCGCAATTTGAAACGTGGCCAGCAACACCCGTGGAAAGAGTCGCTCGGCAGGGGTTTGGTCGGCAACGAATTTTACCGACTCGCTTCCTGAGGTTAGGGAGCGGCCGGGGTCGGTCAGCCATTCAGCGCAGTGAGAGCTAAGCTTTAATTTATGTTATGCGAAGAAACAAAACCGCTGATTTCGTTGTATGTGGATGACGGCGTGTCTTTGCCGACTCGCGTCACGATTGACGAGCACCTTGACCAGTGTCCGGTTTGTCGTTCACAGCTGGCAGAGCTTCGTTCGCTGAAGCAAAGCCTCCGATCTTTAACGCGGCCTGTCCCACCGAGGGATCTGGTTGATTCGATCAACGAGGCTCTCGCTATTGAAGCGGCTGCCCAGCGCCTGCAGCCACGTCTAACCTTTTCGCAGCGTCTTACTCGTTGGCTTGAACCGAAGCTTATGCCATATACGGTCGGGTCGTTCGCTTCGGTAATTTTGTTCGCAGGGATGTTTATTGGTCTTAAACCTCACTTCGTTGCCCTGCACGAAGCCGCACTTCAAAGTACAGCGAATAGCTCGGTCCTGGTAATTACCGCTCCCGGATATGTATTGGATTTGAATGAGCCAGTCAATTCCGAGGACTACGCGGCAAGTCGAGCTCCCTTCAATGAGCAATCACCAAGTCTGAATCCAAAAGGAGCTTTGGCGGCTCTGACGCGCTCGTATTCGCATCCGCGAAATTCGGAGGCGGCGGATGAAATGATGGTGGTAGCTGACGTATTCAGTAATGGCAGCGCCTCTCTTGCTGATGTGGTCCAAGCTCCGCGCGATAAGCAGATGCTGGCGGATTTTGAAACTGCCCTTCGTCGTGATGCAGCGTTTGTCCCGGCCTCTCTCGATCGGCGTCCGGACACCATGAGGGTAGTCTTCAGCGTGCAGAAGGTCGATATCCGCGAACGCAACTTCTAATCGCGACATTCATTACATGGGCATCTCGCCGCCAGGATTGCACGTCATTTCGATGACGTGATACGTCTTTCTTAGCTTCTCCAATTCCTTTTGCTGCGCGCGCAGGATCTCCTGATACTCCGCCGGCGGATTTCCCCAACATCCCTGCAGTTGATAGAAATAGATGGGCTTACCGACGGCATCGACCAACTTGCCCTTTCGGCATCGCGCTTTGATCGCCTTCAGCTTTTGCTCGACAGTAACTTTCTTTCCTACGCGACCGGGTCCGTTCATCTGAACCGATACGACGTCCGTTCTCTGGATGTCCTTCGGCAAACATGCGCAAGGATCCTGAGCGCGGAAAAGGAACGAGTTCAAAAAGCCAATTCCCAAAAATATCATCGTCACCATTTTCGTCTCCTTCGCTGCGGCTTATCGTTTAGAAAGCGTAACGCCCGAACACTTACACAGCAAACATCGCTCCACTAGAATAGTGTCCTATTTCGGAGTGCGCTGACCTGTCATCGCTTTGTTCCGCCACACGGTTCCGTAATGTCGGCCATTTTCGCAGGATCAGCTCCGACAGGTCGCAGCGGCCAAAGCGACGACAGGTCGTCGCACTCCAAATGTTGGACATTACCCCACGAGACAATTCCTTGACATTCAGACGGAACGAAAACTAAAGTGCCTCAGTTCGTAAGTCTTTGAACTCATACCGGATGCCCAATGCCATTCAAGCGTCGCATCACTCAGTTCAACCCATGGCGTGACCCCGTCAGTGGTTGAGAGCTTGCTCGCGCCGTGAAGGATCAAACACGACCCGGTTTCGATGTCATCGCTTACGAATATCGATCCTCACCAATGAATCTCTAAAACTGAGAGGTTGTTTATGAAGAGAGTTCTCGCATCGATGACATTTATCGTATTGGCGATTCTCATTTCATCGCTGGTTCTGACGCCCTCTTCCGCCGACAGTCCTCAGAACAAATCCTCCCGAAAAGCGGCAAACGAGTCTCGAAAAACAAAGAGCTCGAGCTCGACCAAAGAAGCTGCCGGCAAACCCGAGATTTTTGAAGCTGAAGGAGACGAGGGCATCGATCCCGATCTTCCACCGGGCGCCAGCGGCACCGACAAAGAAGCTTTCTTTCAAGCTCGAGGAGAAGCAATCGCTAAGCTTCGCGGTCTCGAACCTGGAAAACCGTTTGACCCGTCGGCTCGAGGTCGCGCAATCGCGCAGATGGCCAAACGCGAGGCGGACTTGCGTAAGGACGTTAAGCTTGGTCTTAGACCGGAGTCTATCTCTGGCGCCTGGGTCGAGCTTGGGCCCAATCCAATTCCCAATGGGCAGACTTCACCATCAGTTCCTGTTAGTGGCCGAGTAACAGCCATCGAAATTCATCCCATTAATCCCAACGTCGTTTATGCCGGTACAGCGCAAGGTGGTGTTTTTCGATCAACCAACGGTGGAACAAGTTGGAATCCCATCTTCGACAACGCGCAGTCACTGGCGATTGGTTCTCTGGCGCTGGCGCCTTCCGATCCGCGCATTCTTTACATCGGCACGGGAGAAGCCAATGGCTCATCCGATAGTTTTGCGGGCGTGGGCTTATATCGAATCGACAATGCAGAGACCACCACCGGGGCAATCTCGGATCTGGTGGGTCCGATCAATCCCCTAATCACAACCGGAAGCGCCAGCGGCGGCAGCTTAAGCTATAACGCATTCAGTGGCCGGAGCATCAGCAAGATTCTCGTCCACCCAACCAACCCTGCGATAGTTTTTGTAGGCACTGCCGGAGCCGTTATCGGCATTGGCGGTGATATTCCTTTTAACAATTCCCTGCCTCCGCTCGGTCTTCGAGGACTTTATCGATCGACAAACGCAACGTCAGCACTGGCCTCTATCGCTTTCGAGCGGATCGCGGTTTCGCAGGCTGGCGGAACTGTGGCTGGAGTCTTCACTTGTTTCGACACACCCTGCACCGGTAATCGAAATGTAAATGACATGGTGTTCGAGCCGGGCAATCCTAACAACCTCGTACTTTGGCTAAATGGCGTTGCCGGAACACAGTCCGTTTGTCAGACGCCGCCATGTCCACCCAATCCGATCATCGCCGGTATCCCTGATGGCGGTATCTATCGAACTAGCAATGCGCTAGCCAGTCCCGGCTCGAGTGTCTCGTTTACACAAACTTTCTCAACGACTACCAGTTCGGCCTCAAACGGAAGAGGTGCGCTGGCAATTTACAAATCAGGTGGACAAACTGTCCTCTACACAGCGAGTGGTGAAGACTCGTCGGGAACCAGTTGCACTGCTGCCACCGACCTGGGTGCTCTCAGAAAATCGACCGACGGAGGGATTACCTGGTCAAGCAAACTCCCGGGCGGAGGAGGCTTTTGTCAGGCCCAATGCTTTTACAACATCGGGCTTGCTATCCAGCCCGGAGCCCAACCGGCTACCGACAAGATCTTGCTCGGAGGAAACGTCACTGGAAGCGGTGCGTCGGCGCTCTGCCGGCGGATGCAAGCCACCTCGACAGATGGCGGAGTGACCTTCACCAATCATGCTGCTGGAGTTCACGCAGACACACATGCGATCGTTTTTGCTCCTTCAAATCCCAGCATCGTGTATCGAGGTGATGATGGTGGAGTCTTCAAGTCCACCGACGGTGGCGATAACTGGGCAAGTCTGAACAACGCCGGATTTCGCGCGACGCAATTCATGGGAATCGCGCTTCATCCAAACAATCGAGATTTTTCACTCGGAGGCACGCAGGACAACGGCACTAACCTGTTGCAAACGGGTCCTGTTTGGACTCGCGTCAACGGCGGTGATGGCGGCTACACGCTTATCGATCAAAACTCGGTCAATACTACTAATGTGGTCATGTATCACACGTTTTTCTGCCGGATCAATTCGCAGATCGGATACGCGGAAGGCGAGGTAGTCGGCGGCGGCTTCACGTTGCGAGGATGCTTTGACGGGTCGACGCCAGGCAATGGCATACCTTGTACTGATACAGTTAACTTCTACGCTCCCTTGGCCCAGGGCCCGGGCAATCCGAATACAGTTTATTTCGGAACCGATCGCCTGTACCGATCAAGTAACAAGGGCCTCAACCACACGATTGTTAGCCAGGCCCCGATCGTCAGTAATGTCCCGATCAGTTCAATAGCCATCTCACCACAGGATGACAATTTTCGAATCGTCGGCCTCGACAATGGCGCGCTCTTCTTCACAACGACGGGCTCGTCAACCCTCGCGAATCTGGATCCAGGCGGCGCAGTGCCCGATCGTTATGTGGGTCGAGTATTTTTTGATCCGAACAACAAAGACATTGCATACATCGCGTTAGGTTCTTACTTCGGCAGCACCTCAGGAACCAACTCGCATTTCTGGCGCCTAGCTAACCTCAGCGGCTCGCCGAGTTTCAGTGCGATTAACGGTTCCGGCGTCACGGGCCTTCCGGACGTTCCGATTAATGCGATTGCCATAGATCCACTGAACTCAAATGCGATCTACGTGGGGACAGATATTGGAGTGTTCTTCACGTCTGATGGAGGCGTGAGTTGGAATCCCTTTGGGACGGGATTGCCAAGAGTCGCCGTCTTCGGCATGGGCATTCAAAACTCAAGCCGCACTCTTCGCATATCGACCCACGGACGCGGCATGTGGGAAATACCGGCGGCGCAAACGTCGACGTTGTTCAGTTTCAGCGCGAGTAACTTCAACGCAAACGAGGGTGATGTATTCACGACGATCACAGTCACCCGCACAGGTGATCTTACCGGCGCTGCAACAGTCGATTTTGCGTCGAGCAACGGTAGCGCGAGTCAGATTCGCGATTATGAAGTCGCTAACGGTACGCTTACCTTCGCTGCTAGCGACTCCAGTAAGACATTCAGAATCTTGATCGTGAATGATACCTTTCCTGAAAGTAGCGAAACGGTGAATCTCAATCTCAGCAATCCGACCAATGGAATACTGGCCTCGCCGTCAACCGCAACCGTGACGATTGCGGATAATGACAGTGGCGGCAGCACCTCTCCCGTCTCGAGACAATTTGTTTCGAATTTGGTGGGCGCTGATGAGGTTCCTGCAACTCCGAATGTAGTGAAAGGCAATGGCGGTATCTTTCAGCTCAGCAACGACGAGCTCAGCGCCAAAGTCTCGCTGTTATTCTCAGGCCTCACCGGCGACGAAACCGGCGCCCACGTTCACGCCGCCGCGCCAGGCGTGAATGGTCCTATCATCTTTCCACTGCCGCTAGGCAATCCTATCAACAATTTCGTCGTCAATCCGACTGCACAACAGGTTATCGATCTGCGCGCCGGGCAGCAGTACATGAACGTGCACAGCACCGGCTTCCAGAATGGCGAGGTCCGCGGTCAGTTGCTCTGGAACCCTGCAGAAGAAGCTGACTTCTTTGTGCGCCAGGCTTACTTCGACTTTCTCAGTCGCGTCCCTGACGCCGGAGGCTTTGCGTTTTGGCAGAACGAGATCACGCAGTGTCAGAGCGACGTGCAGTGTTTGAGAAACAAGCGCGTGGATGTCTCGAACGCATTCTTCTATGAATTAGAGTTTCAGCAGACGGCAGCTTATGTGCTGAGGCTCTACCGGGCAGCGTTCGGAAACAACCAGCCCTTCCCGAATCCAAACCCCGACGCTAACTTCCCGGACGAGGAAAAGAAATTGCCGAGCTACGCTGTGTTCGTAGCTGATCGAGCGCGAGTAATCGGTGGCGCTAATCTCGCGCAGAAGCAACAGGACCTGGCGAACTTGTTCATCACTCGGCCAGAGTTTACGGCCAAGTATCCGGCGAGCCTCTCGACCGCTGACCAGTTTGTCGACGCTGTCCTGGCAACGATACAAAGCGCCTCCGGAGTTAATCTGACCAGCCAACGCGCGAACTTGATCACACTCTTCAATTCGGGTGGACGAGGCGCAGTGATGTACCGGCTGGCGGATGACAACACGTCAAATCCGATCGCGAATCAACCGTTCATCGATGCTGAATACAATCGCACTTTTGTATTGGGACAGTACTTCGGATACTTGAGAAGGAATCCCGACATTAGTGGTTTCCTTTTCTGGCTGGGACAAGTGAACGGCGCGCCGCTCCGCGATGTTCCCAAACAGCACGCGATGGTATGTTCATTCATCACGTCAGCGGAGTACCAATTTCGGTTCGGCCCCGTCGCGAGTCGGAATAATAATGAATGTACACAGTAACAACAGCGGCAGTCGGCAGCAGCAGTAGGCAGTCTGGAGGTGGGAGGCAGGAGGCAGGTTGCTGGGCACTCAAATTTGATTGCAGAGCTAAAGATTGATCAGCTCGAGGTCATGATTGCAGAGCTCAAGCTTGATCAGCTCGGGGTCATGATTGCAGAGCTAAAGATTGATCAGCTCGGGGTCAGGAAGGGTTGCTTGCGCCCGCCCAAGTTGCATTGGCATTCAATGTTGATTGCGGGCTTGAACCTCTCCTTATGACTGAATGCCAAGGCAAGTTGGGCGGGCGCAAGCAACCCTTCCTTACCTCGAGCTGAACTCGCTGGAGTTGTGAACAACTCACTTGAGAGCTGACCTCGAGCTGAACTCGCTGGAGTGGCATTCACGGCAAAGAACTGATGAAAGTTGAGGCGGAAGCAAACCACTCTTAACTAACCTTGAGCTTTTCTGTTTGACGTGCCCCAAAATGCGAACTAATACACGCCCTTCATTTCTTCACGTTCTATTCATCAGCTTTGGCTTGATTCTCTTCTTAAGCGTGCTGACGCCGCCGAGTTTCAGCAAGCTTCATCCTTTAGCTCTTCAGAGTATTGGCTTGCCCCTCTCGCTCGCTGCGGGTGACTTTGACGAAGATGGCGTGCCTGATTTAGTGGTCGGAAATGCGAAGGGAGCGAACGGAGCAGTCGAACTGCGCTTAGGAAATCCGGATGCGATTTATCCCAACAGTGCCGACGCGCAAGCCAGGAAGCGACGCGGCGAGTTCACGACCGTCCCCTTTACTCGAATTAGAAGCTCGATGGTCTTGTCTACTAATCCTGATTTTCTCGCTGCCGGAGACTTCGATGCTGACGATCACTTCGACATCGTCGCGGCAACACGAGCTGACAATAGACTCTATCTGTTCTCGGGAGACGGCCGAGGTAATTTCGGGCAGCCAAAAAGCATCAGGCTGCCCGGAAAGATCACGAGTGTACTGGAGGGTGAGCTTGAAAGGGTTGACGGACTCGCGGATCTCGCCATCGGCCTTGAGACTGACAACGGTCCGCGATTTCTGACTTTCCGAAATCCGCGCGGCGCTCTCAACGGCCCACCACAAGATTTTGCGTTCTTGATTAATTCCGGCAATCAAACGGACATTTCAAAACCAGCCGAAGCAGCGGCGCCAGTTTTCTTCTCAAGGTTATTGCCCGGCAGGCGCGGTTACGAAATATTTCCCAACCAGGAACGGCAATCACCTGCTATTGGTCTCAATATCGGAAAAGCCTCATACGCGATAAACAATATTGACGGATCCCAATCGAAAGCCGAACAAATACTCCCCAAAGACGTGATTACCTTGCTTCCTATGCGCCTTAATCCATCAGCGCTACCAGCTTTCGTAGGGATTATTAAGGGAGAACAAAACCCCGTACTAATTACTCAACAACCCTCGTCGACATTTACCGTCCTAAACACAAATGACGGTGGTGTGGGATCGCTTAGACAAGCCATCGACGATGCAAACGCAAACACCGGCGCTGATACCATTGCTTTCAATATTCCTGGCAGTGGCCCCTATTCGATCTCGGTTCAGAGTCAACTTCCGACCATCACTGAAGCGGTAACGGTTGACGGTACTACGCAGCCGGGGTTCGCGGGCACTCCACTTATTGATCTGAACGGAGCCAATGCTGGATCGGCCATTGGCTTGCTGGTCACCACTTCAAACGTCGTGATTAGAGGCCTGGTTATCAATCAGTTCACTGGTTACTGCGTCAGATTTGGCACCAGCAATCAGACTAATCAAAACAACAATATTCTCGAGGGCAACTTTATCGGCATCGACAGCACCGGTCACACTGCACTAGGTAGTCTCGGTGTCTTCGTAATTGCTTCAACAGTACAAATTGGCGGTACGAGTGTGGCTGCGCGTAACGTGATTGCTCCAATCGTCCGCATTCACGCTGATTCGACATGTTGCTTTGGCGGCATGGAAACGCGAGCAACCATTCAGGGAAATTTTGTCGGCACTGATCTCAATGGTCAGGCGGCGGTTGGTATTGGTGGTATTCACGTTACCGATCCAAGCTCGCAAGGCTCTGCTGTGGCGACGATCGGCGGCACTCAACCAGGCGCGCGCAACGTCATTCTCGGAAGCGTCGATGTTTCACCTCGAACTAACGGCGGGACAATCCAGGGGAATTACATCGGCACGGAGCTAACCGGATCGAACCGCCTGGGCAATGGCGGCGGTATTAGCTTCAACGGAATTGTTGGTCTGACCATAGGTGGTACAACTCCCGCCGCGAGGAATGTTATCGCCAATGGAATCTCGATCCTTTCGACTGTCGGATGTCCGCCAAACTTTCCTCAAAGCCCATTCGTGCTCGCCCAGGGGAATCACATTGGTATCGATGCCAGCGGAAATCACTCCCTTGGGAATACTGGGAACGGAGTAACAATTCAGGGCGTAGCCGGTGCGGTCATTGGCGGCTCGGGAGCCGGAAATGTAATTGCATTCAACGGCGGCGACGGAATCGCAGTCAACGCCAGTTGCTACAATCTCATTCAATCAAATTCCATCTTTTCCAACGGAGGCTTGGGAATTCGCGTTACGTCTCCCGGTCCCCTTTCGCCTGCTCCTATCCTCACCGCGGCGCAATATGCAGCTGGAACCTTGAGAATCGACGGAACCGCTGCCGGCGCCGGAAACTCAAATCTCGAGGTGCAGTTCTTTTCCAACAACGAATGTGACCCGTCTGGCGCCGGTGAAGGGCAAACTTTTCTGGGCTCACAATCCGTGACCACCAACAGCAGCGGCATCGCGACCATCTCGGCGGTCCTGTCGGTTCCGGTCGCCCCGGGTTCTTTCATTACTGCTACCTCAACAGATGTAAACAGCAACACGTCCGTGTTTTCGCGTTGCCGAAAAATAAATTCTGCCGATATCTCTGGACGGGTTACTTTGAACGGCAATGGATTTACCGGCGTCACGATGACCTTAGACGGAGCGCAAACGGGCACGACGACGACTGACGCAAACGGAAACTACCTCTTCGAGAATCTTTCTCGAGCGATGCAATACACAGTGACGCCGTCGCTGACGAATTACATCTTCAATCCCGCCAGTCAAACTGTTCCCAATCTTGGATCAAATACAATCTTCAATTTCACGGCTGAGCTGGCGACTTATACCATCAGCGGTCAGGTACTTAACGCCGGATTCGGTTTTGCCGGAGTGACCATGAATTTGACAGGCTCACAAACCGGCTCCGTGGTCACGAATAGCAGCGGTCAGTATTCGTTTACAGTCAACGCCGGAGGCAACTATACCGTGACACCTGCGCGGCAAAACTATTCGTTTTCTCCGACCAGCACGCCATTCACGAATGTTCATGCGAATCAAACTGCGAATTTTGATGCGACCGTTTTCACCTACAACATCAGTGGAAAGATAAGTCTGAATTCCAATGGCCTCGGAGGGGTAACGGTTGCGCTCAGCGGTGCGCAAACGTCGACGACCACGACCAACAGTTCCGGCAATTACTCGTTCAACAATTTGACGGCTGAGGGTAATTACGTCGTTACGCCTTCACTCGCGACTTACACATTCAGCCCCGCGAGCCGAACCTTCGACAACCTGAGCAGCAATCAAACTTCAGCAGACTTTACGGCTATTCCTCCAACCTACATCATTAGCGGGCTCATCAAGAATGCGAGCGATCAACCTATCAGCGCCGTCATTGTCTCTTTGACTGGAACGACTTCATCAACGACTGTCTCGGACACTAATGGAAGTTTTTCGTTTGCCGGCCTCACGATGGGCGGCAACTATGTAGTCACTCCAGCGCGCACCAACTACAACTTCAGTCCTTCGCTGAGAACTTTTGTAAATCTTACGAGTAACCAGACTGCCAACTTCACGGGAACGCTGGTGAACTACGCTATCTCTGGACGAATAACCAAGACCCCAAACACCGGAGTCGCAGGAATCAGCGTGTCGCTTAGCGGTTCGCAAACTGCAATGACCACGACGGATGGGAACGGAGACTATTCATTCAACGTGCCCGGTGATGGCGACTACACTATTACGCCGTCCAGCGGCAACTATAGTTTTTCCCCTGCGAGCATCTCATTCGACGATTTGAGCCAGAATCAAACGGCTGCGAATTTTAGTGCCACGCCTTTTCCACCCAATCTCTTTTTCAGCGCGAGCAACTTTAGCGGCAATGAAAGCGATGGCTTTGTCACTATCACCGTCAATCGGAGCGGTGATACGTCCGGCGAATCCAAGGTAGACTTTGCCTCGAGTAATGGTAGCGCCAGCCAGTTGGGTGACTATGAAGTTGCCAGTGGCTCCCTTACGTTTGCGGCCGGTCAAGCCAGTCGCACTTTCCGGGTATTGCTCGTTGACGATGCCTATGCCGAATCTGCCGAGACGGTAAACTTGAGCCTCTTCAATCCCAGTGGCGGTGTGCTGATCGCGCCTACTACTGCCACCGTAACCATCGTTGATAACGATAGTGCCGGCAGCAGTTCACCGGCTGCCAGGCAATTCGTTGCTAACCTCACGCCTGGTCAAGTGGTACCGCCGGCAAGCTCGACCGGGTTTGGCGGCGGAGTGGTGCTGCTTGGTCCAGGTGAAACTACAGGAAAAGTATCGCTCATCTATTCGCAGCTGATCGGAAGTCCCTTCCTGGCCAGCATTCGTGGGCCAGCTGGTCCAAACGTCAACGGTCCGATTGTTTACCATTTGTCGAATGGCGGCTCGGTGACGAATTTCCCAATTAATCCTTCCTCGCAGGAAGTGGCTGACTTGAGAGCCGGTCTGCACTTCATGAGCGTCCACACGAGCGGATTCGCCAACGGTGAGATCCGCGGGCAGCTATTGTGGAACCCGGCTGAGGAAGCTGACTTCTTCGTGCGCCAGGCTTACTTCGACTTTCTCGGTCGTGTGCCCGACCCAAGCGGTTTTGCTTTCTGGCTGAACGAGATCACACAGTGCCAGAGCGACGTGCAGTGTTTGCGCAACAAACGCGTTGACGTATCGAATGCGTTCTTTTACGAACAGGAGTTTCAGCAGACTGCCGCTTATGTCTTGAGGTTGTATCGTGCTGCTTACGGAAACAACCAACCGTTTCCAAATCCAAATCCGAATGCCAGCTTCCCAAATGAGGAGAAGAAACTGCCGAGCTACACCGTGTTCGTAGCTGACAGGGCGCGCGTGATTGGCGGATCTAACCTGGCGCAGAGGCAGCTGGACCTCGCGAATCTATTCGTGACGCGCGCGGAGTTCACTGCGAAATATCCGGCCAGTCTCGCGACCGGGGATCAGTTTGTTGATGCTTTGCTGGCTACCTTGCAGACCGATCTTGGCGTCAACCTGGCAAGCCAAAGGACAAACTTAATCAATCTCTTCGCTCAGGGTGGAAGAGGGGCGGTGATGTACCGGCTGGCTGATGACAACGTGTCTAATCCGATTGCCAATCAGCCCTTGATCGACGCGGAGTACAACCGCACTTTTGTTTTGGGTCAATACTTCGGCTACTTGCGACGAAACCCTGACATTCCAGGTTTCAGCTTCTGGCTTGGGCAGGTCAACGGAGCGCCGTTACGAAACATCCCGAGGCAGCATGCGATGGTGTGTTCGTTCATCACGTCGGCGGAGTACCAGTTCCGGTTCGGCCCGGTCGCCAGCCGCAACAACAATGAATGTACACAGTAAGAACAGCGGCAGTAGGCAGTAGCAGTAGGCAGGTTGTCGAGTGTCACGGCAGTCGCTTATGAAATGGTTTTGTTGGGCACTCAAATTTGATTGCAGAACTCAAGATTGATTAGCTCGAGGGCAGGACCATCAAGTATCAAGTTAATCTGTTTAAGGGTTTTCTAATTGAGAGATCAAGCAAACAAATAATTACTCAAGTCCATTAAGCTCGCAGTCAGGAAGGGTTGCTTGCGCCCGCCCTCAAGTTTGATCCAGGTAAGGTGCTTTGATAATTGTAGGTTGAGAGCTAATGAGACTTGAGGCGGGCGCAAGCAACCCTTCCTTACCTCGAGCTGATCAAGCTAGGGAGGTCACACGCAGATGAGAGCTCACGAAAGTTAGCTGAATACCAATTACGCTTCGGCCCCAACACTCCGCGCAACAATCGCGAGTGCCTCCAGTAAGGCAACTCGGAGACAGGCGTATAGAGTTCAAACTTTAGTTTGTGGCTTTGCAGCCACACAATCTGAAGATTGAACTCTGAACGCCTGTTTGGCAGGTTGAGTTATCCGAGTTAGTAGTCTTTTCACATCGCTTGACGCTGTGGACGCCGCATGTTAGTTTGCGGCTTCATCTATTTTTACAGTTCTGACTTACGCGAGAGTCTTGATTAATGAAGGCTCGAGGGAGCTAAGAGTGACCGCGCCCGCTCTGGAATTGAAGAAGACACCACTCAACGAGGTTCACCGTCGTCTGGGTGGACGCATGGTTGATTTTGGCGGCTGGGACATGCCCGTACAGTATCCGGCGGGCACCGTCGAAGAGCACCTCCGCACTCGCACTCGTTCCGGTTTGTTCGACGTCTCACATATGGGCGAGATCGAAGTCCGTGGGAATGATGCTATTTCCTTCGTCAATTACATCACTTCGAACGATGTCACGAAGCTCGTGGACGGCCAGGCGCAATACACCGCGCTGACTACGCCGCAAGGAACAGTCGTCGATGACTTGTTGGTCTATCGCTTTGCGGAAAATCACTTGCTGCTGGTCGTTAATGCGGGCACTACCGAAAAAGATTGGGATTGGATCACCTCCCATCTTCAAGCCCGGGGAGGCGACGTTGAAGTTCGCAACCTCAGCAGTAGCTATTGTCAGATAGCTATCCAGGGACCGGACGCTGAACGCATTCTTGAGCCGCTCACAAACCTTACCCTTAGCGACATCAAGTACTATCACTTTCAAGAAGGCGCCGTCGATGGAGTGCCGTCAATAGTTTCACGCACTGGCTACACGGGCGAAGACGGCTTTGAAGTCTACGCCGCAGCCGACAAAGCAGAGCAAATCTGGAACAAGCTGCTCGAGGCCGGGAACTTCGGTTCCGACGAAGGAATTCTGCCCTGCGGTCTCGCTGCTCGTAACACGCTTCGACTCGAAGCCGGGATGGCTTTGTACGGCCACGAGATTACTGAAGAGACCACGCTGCTCGAAGCTAATCTGGGATGGATCTGCAAGTTGAATAAAGGCGACTTTGAAGGCCGAGACGTACTTGCTAAGCAAAAAGAGACTGGCGTATCCAAAAAGCTCGTCGGCTTCGAAGTAACCGAGCGTGGTATCGCGCGCGATGATCAAGGCGTTCTCATTAACGGCGTCCTCGCCGGCAAAGTTACTTCAGGCAGCCCGGCGCCATTTCTTAAGAAGAACATTGGCTATGCATACGTGCCCACCGAGTTCGCCAAGGAGGGCCAGGAAATTCAAATCGATGTTCGTGGACGACCAGTCGGCGCCAAAATAGTGAAACCGCCATTCTATAAACGTGAGCAAAAATCATAAGAGTTATCCACAGATTACGCAGATTGCACAGATGTTCTTTGTCTAGCGAGCACAGAATGGTATTAGGGAGTGCGACGCTATTGAGGCCGCTGATTTTTTTGACAATCCCTGCGAAGCGGCTACGGTTGAATCATGCTGCCGTCGCTACGCTTTTACATCTGTGCAATCTGCGTAATCTGTGGCTAGTTCGTCCATCGTAATCTGAAAGACTGACCGAAAAGAGGAGAGAGATAACAACTCATGGCAAACGTTCCCGAGGATCTGCATTACAGCAAAGATCACGAATGGGTCAGGGTTGATGGAAACATCGCTACCATCGGCATCACTGACTATGCTCAGAACTCTCTCGGCGATGTGGTGTACGTCGAACTTTCCAAACCGGGCGATGAATTGGCTGCCAACGAGTCCTTTGGCTCGGTTGAATCTGTAAAAGCTGTGTCCGAGCTTTTCACGCCCGTTTCTGGTCAGGTCACCGAGCAGAACGCCAGCCTGCAGGACGAGCCCGAAAAAGTTAATACCGATCCGTACGGTTCGGCCTGGATGATTAAAGTAAAGATGTCGAGCCCCGGCGAGGTCGACAGTTTGTTGACTGCAGAGGAGTACGAAGATTTCACGAAAGAGACTGAGTAAACTTGCGCTACATTCCCAATTCGTCTGAAGAACGGGCCGAGATGCTGAAGCAAATCGGCCTCAACTCCGCTGAAGAACTATTTCATTCCATTCCTGAAGACTTGCGGTTGCAGCGGCCGCTCAACACGCCGGCTGCACTTTCAGAAATAGAATTATTAACTGGCTTCGAACGCATGGCTGCCCACAATGCGGCGGCGACGCGATCGAACTTCGTGGGAGCGGGAGCCTACTCGCACTACATCCCCACGATTGTGGACCACATCCTTTCTCGATCCGAGTTCTTCACCGCATACACGCCCTACCAGCCGGAGATTTCACAAGGCACGTTGCAGGTGATTTTCGAGTTTCAAACCCTCGTCTGTCAGCTGACCGGAATGGAAGTAGCCAACGCGTCGATGTACGACGGTTCAACTGCGCTAGCCGAAGCAGTGCTGATGGCTGAACGCGTCACGCGACGATCAAAGGTCATTGCTTGTGGCGCTGTGCATCCTGAGTATCTCGAAGTGGTCAGGACTTATGTACAGCACGCTGGCATCGATTTTGAGCATGTTGATTTTGATCCGGCCACGGGTCTGACATCCGAGAAGCTCGATCAGATGCTGGACGATAAAACCGCCGCGATTGCTGTTCAGTCCCCAAACTTTTTCGGTTGTATCGAAGACGTTGGCGCGCTCGCTGAGAAAGCTCACGCAAAAGGCGCATTGTTAATCGCAGGATTTACTGAAGCCGCATCGCTGGGACTACTCAAATCACCTGGTGACAGTGGCGCTGATATCGTCATCGCTGAAGGACAGTCGTTTGGAGTGCCGTTGTCGTTTGGCGGGCCATACGTGGGCTTGTTCGCAACCCGAGATAAATATGCCCGACAAATTCCAGGACGGTTGGTGGGTGAAGCTTACGACAAAGAAGGCAGGCGCGGTTTCGTGCTAACGCTCGCCACACGCGAGCAACACATACGTCGCGAAAAAGCTACGTCGAATATTTGCACTAACGAAGGCTTGATTGCCCTGGCTGCGACGGTGTATCTCGAAACAATGGGCCGGCAGGGCTTGCAGGAAGTGGCCACGCAGTGCGCTCAAAAAGCTGCGTATACCGCGCGAAGGATTGCTGAAGTTGAAGGCTATTCACTTCCCTTCTCGGCGCCCCGATTCAATGAGTTCGTAGTTCGCGGACCTCGCCCGGCGGCTGAGCTGCTGGCGCAGGTTGCTGCTGATCACAACATCAATGGCGGGTTAGCCTTGTCGCGATACATTGCTGACCGACCGAATGACTTCTTAGTCTGCGTAACCGAAATCAACTCTCGCGAAGAGATCGACCGTCTCGTTGATGCACTGAAAAAGGTTGCCGCGTGAACCTCTAGTAAGATTGCTGGTCGGAGATTGAGTTGAGTAAAGAACTCAATCTTAAGGAAATTGTTCAAGGGAGATCAGCTCTGGGTCAGGAAGGGTAGTTTACTCCCGCTCAACTCAAATAGGATTCAACTGCGATTGAGGCACTTATTGATCTTTCTAATTGAAGGCCAGTGCAACTTGGGCGGGAGTAAACTGCCCTTCCCGACCTTGAGGTTATGTCGATTGTGCTGTTTCCAGTGAGCTTGAGTAGGTAAACGCCATGCTGTGAAAGATGGAACGTATTCTTTTTATTATCAAAACGTTCGTGTTGGCGTCGCTGGTATCAACTAGCCTTTCCGCACAAACTCCGAGCGGCACTCCTGAGCAAGTCTGTCCGACTCTAAGCGTAAATGCTCCGGACAGCGTGAACGAAGGATCGTCATTCTTCTTCACAGCGAATGTTGCCGGCGGTGACCCGAGCGTCACCCCGACCTACAACTGGGTCATCTCAGCAGGGAGCATAGTCAAAGGCCAGGGAACATCAACCATCGAGGTTGAGACCAATAAGCTTGGTACACAAACGATTACGGCCACGGTTGAGCTCGGAGGTTTTCGGCGAACTTGCGCGAACACATACTCGGCTTCAGCTTACGTAGTTCCCCGTCCAGCGGCTAAAAAGTTTGCGGAATTTGGCGCGCTGTCAGTGCAGAGCACGAACGATCACCTCGATAACTTTGCGATCGAATTACAAAACAGTCCGGGTGCTCAGGGATACATCATCGCGTATGGCGGCCGGCGCAGCCGCCGCGGAACTGGTCAAAAGACAGCGGACGCGGCGAAGAAATACCTCGTTTCAGTGCGTAAGATCGACGCAACGTCCCTTGTGACCATCGATGGTGGACACAAAGAGGAAGTCAGCACCGAGCTTTGGTTAGTCCCCGCGGGCGCGCTGAAACCAACTGCGTCACCAACGGGCGAAGTTAAGTCAACCACGCCGGCACGTAAGCCGACCGCGCGGCGCGGAAAGAAATCAGACTAGAACTCCAATGGCAGAAACAAATATTACCAAAGTAACTAATCACATCAGTCACAACGAAGCGCTGATCTTTGAACGCTCGCAGTCCGGCCGCGTTGGCTATCGCTTACCCCCGCTCGACGTGGACGAGCAGCCGCTGGACGACATTGTTCCTCGAGCATTTCAGCGCGACGATGACTTAGCCGGTGTGCCCGAAGTCAGTGAAGTCGATGTCATCAGACACTTCGTCCGAATGTCCACGTGGAATTATTCGATTGATCTGGGGATGTATCCGCTTGGTTCGTGCACGATGAAATACAACTCGCGGTTGAATGAGAAGGTGGCTCGCATCGGGGGCTTCGCGAACCTGCACCCGCTTGCAACCGAAGCTGATTCTCAAGGCGCTTTACAAGTGATTTACGAGTTGCAGGAACACCTGGCTGAAATTACTGGGCTTTCCGGTATCTCGTTGCAACCGGCCGCCGGTGCGCACGGTGAAATGACTGGCGTAATGATCATCCGCGCCTTCATCGACGCGCGTGATGGCGAAGGCGCCTCGGCTAACCGGCGCACGATGTTAATTCCCGATTCCGCGCATGGAACCAATCCGGCCTCGGCTCACTTGTCTGGCTTTTCAGTGAAAACGATCCGATCGACACCCGAAGGCTTCACGGATCTCGATCACCTGCGCGAGCTTTGTAGCGGCGGTCACGTCGCGGGATTGATGCTCACGAATCCAAACACGCTCGGTCTGTTTGAAAAGAACATCAAGGAAATCTGCACGATTGTTCATGATGCAGGTGGGCTGGTCTACATGGACGGCGCCAACATGAACGCGCTGGTTGGTGTAGCTCGTCCAGGCGACATGGGCGTTGACGTGATTCACTTGAACCTTCACAAGACTTTTTCGACACCCCACGGTGGTGGTGGCCCGGGCTGCGGACCTTGCTGTTGCACTAAGGAGCTCGAGCCGTTTCTTCCCGTTCCACGAATCGTGAAATCCGGCGATACGTTCAAGATAGACTTCAATCATCCGCAGTCAATCGGCCGAGTTAAAGCCTTCTACGGAAACTATGGGATGATGCTGCGAGCGCTTTCGTATATTCAGACCCACGGTAACGACGGCTTGCGAGAAGCCACCGAAGCTGCCGTGCTCAACGCGCGTTACATTGCCAATGGTTTGGTTAGTGACTACGACAAGCCTTTCGACGCTCCGCCCATGCATGAGGTCGTGTTCACCGACAAGCGACAGGCTCGCAAGGGCGCTCACACGCTGGATATTGCCAAGCGATTGATCGATTACGGCTTTCATCCGATGACCATCTACTTTCCTTTGATTGTTTCGGGAGCGATGTTGATTGAGCCGACTGAATCGGTGGGTCGTCAGGAGCTCGACCAATTCATCGAGGCCATGCGGTCGATTGCCAAGGAGGCGATGGAAGACCCCAACCTGTTATTAAACGCCCCGCATTCCACCCGCATCGGCCGTCTCGACGAAGCCGCTGCCGCTCGCAAACCAGTCCTGCGCTGGAAACCCAAAGCCATGGCCGATTCTGCTGGGTAGATAGTATTAGCCGCGGATAAACGCGGAGCAGACGGATCTGAGTCCAGTTGCGATACGCCGCCATCCGCTTTCTCACGCCTTAGCCCGCTAAACTGCCAACCGATTTCCGCACGAGCCGACCGATCTGTATTCAAAACTTAATCACCGTAGGCTTGAAAACACTTTTGGTGTCTAATAAATGCTCGGCGGCAGACATTCATATGACGGCGCCGCTGCGATTAGTTTTTCTCGGAGTAACTTAATGTCGCTCACGTTCTGGATGATTATCGCCGGCATCGCAGGTTTGGGGATTTGGCTCTTTCGAATGTAGCTTGACGTTTCCCGTTCCTGATTTGACAGACAGGTTCTTTGAGGCGACGATCCGCTTATGGCGGTTCCTGAACTGGACTACATTACTGTTAAGGGATTCAAGAGCATCGCTTCGATCGAGAAGCTGCCTCTTCGTTCGATCAATGTGCTGATCGGCCCGAACGGCTCCGGTAAGTCTAACTTCATCGGTGTATTCGCCTTCTTGCACGAAATTAGAGAGGGGCGCTTGCAGGATTACGTCGGTAGGGCGGGAGGCGCCGACAAGCTTCTCTATTTTGGCTCAAAAGAAACCGAGGAAATTTATCTTCATATCTCCTTTGAGGGCGAGGTAAATCAGTACGCGATCACTCTTGCTCACACTACAGCTGATGGCCTCTACCCCAAGCGGGAACTGGCTTATTTTTGGAATAAAGACACTCATCCCGAGGGTCCCCTGGGTAATATTCTGCCGTCTCGAAACGGCGAGGCTGGCATCAGTGAAACCAATGTCTCTGCTGTACCAGACTGGGTGCGGGATCGGCTTGGGAGATGGCGCGTTTACCACTTCCACGACACCAGCAACACCTCGCCCATGAAGAAAGCTGCTGACTTAGAAGACAATCGGTTCCTAAGATCAGACGGCTCGAACCTGGCGTCATTCCTCTATTTCTTACGCGAGAAGCAAGCTGCTTCTTATAACCTTATTCGAAAAACCGTGCAGAGAGTGACACCGTTTTTCCATGACTTTGTTCTTGAGCCAAGACAATTGAAGCAGGATCAGATTCTGCTTGCCTGGCGGCATAAGCACTCGGATAAGTATTTTGATGCTGCCTCGCTTTCTGACGGCACTCTGCGATTCATCGCGCTGGCCACGCTTTTTCTTCAGCCTAAGAGTCACCGGCCCTCGGTCATACTTGTCGATGAACCGGAGCTCGGTCTTCATCCTTACGCGATATCAGTACTGGGCTCTTTGATAAAAAGCGCAGGAACTAAGACACAGATACTTGTGTCGACTCAATCGCCTTTGTTGCTTGATGAGTTTGAACCCGAGGACGTGCTCGTGGCCGACCTGGTTGACGGCACCACTCACTTGAAGAGGCTCGAATCGGAAAAGCTTACCTCGTGGCTTGAGGATTACAGTCTTGGCCAGCTTTGGGAAAAGAATAAACTCGGAGGACGACCCTGAATGGCGGGATTGTATGTCCACGTCGAAGGACCCACCGAGGAGACAGCAGTAAGAGAAGTCTTGCGAGACCATCTAGTCCAGCAGGGTTTCTATTACGTAGTACCAATTCTCGTTGGCGATCCGCGAAAATCAAGAGGAGGCATTGTCGCCTGGAAGGTAGCAAAGAAAGAAATCCTGAGACACCTGAAAGAGAGCCCAGACCGTTACGTAACAACAATGGTGGACTATTACGGCCTCCCGCAGTCGGAGGGGAGCGCCTGGCCAGGCCGCGCGGAAGCATCGATTGTTCCGTTTGCACAGAAGGCATCCACTGTTGAAAACGCTATGATGGCTGAGATCGTAGCGGAAATGGGCGGCGACGATTTTTATCCGAACCGTTTCATCCCTTTTGTGGTGATGCACGAATTTGAAGCGCTCCTTTTCAGCGATTGTGCGCGTTTTAGTAGCAGCGTTGAACGTCCAGATTTGGAAGCGTCGTTCCAACAGATTCGCAATGCCTTTGGCAGTCCAGAAGAGATCGATGATTCTCCCAACACGGCGCCTTCGAAAAGAATCATGCGACTGATGCCCGAGTACCAGAAGCCATTGTTTGGGAACTTGGCTTTACTCGAGATTGGCTTGGAGCGAATTCGTGCCGAATGTCAACATTTCAATCGTTGGTTGGAAAGAGTAGAGCAAGCCGCTCACGCATGACCTCTCAGGTTGCAAGTGGTCCGGCCCTAAGAATTTAAGATACTGATCGCGCTAATCACCGGTGTCCTGCTTAGCTTCCTTCTAACGTGGCGGGCTCTCGCTTGGCGTTTTTTCTAGTTGTCGGCAACGCTGATTACGCCGAAAAGAAAGATGACATAGTAAGCTTAATGCTCGTTAACGAGCTCGTTCTTATTCCGGTTGTATGTGTCGTTGTTGGTGCTTTGGTTGCCGCAATTACGCGACGAGCTTCTTGGTGGCTAGGTGGTATCGCTGTCTTGCCGTTATTCATTGTTGGTTTAATTCGCAGCGGTGGCGAGCTTAGAATCGGTTCTTTACTTGTGTAGCTGGCTCTCACATTCATTGCTGCTTTTGTAGTTTCGCGATTCAAAACACCGCTCTCCACATGACGGCATGGCCAGCGAATCGCCGGGCCATACGAGGACACCATGAAACGCACGTGGACGATCATCGGGGTGCAGGATGTGCCGCGCAGCTTCGAGTGGTATCAATCACTGTTCGGCCAGGCCTTGACGGCTCCGGCGCATCCGGACTTTGGCCAGCTCCTCGACTCTGACGGAACCGTGTTGCTCTGCCTTCACGAACGGACCGTCGAGCATCCGTCGTTGATGAGTCCCGAGAATGGTACGCCGGGCAATGGCCTGCTTTTGTTCTTCCGTGTCGATGACTACAGTGCAGCACTGCGCCGGGCCCGGGCCCTCGTCCCAAAGTTCGCAGAAGAGCCTCATCTGAATCCAAACACTCGGACGAAAGAGTTTTCGCTGCGTGATCCGGATGGGTATTATGTCACCATCAGCGCGCTTTCTCGTGAGGAGCTGGCAGCACTCGAGAAACAGCCGCCTAACAAACGCACAGATTTCACAGATGTTAGTTGAATTAAGTTATGTTGACGCCTATTTATCTTACTGAATCAGTGTAATCTGCGTAATCTGCGGCTAAAGTTGGTTCCGATTGCGCCAACACACACTAACCGAGCCTTACGCAAAGAGGATTGAAATGCCCGAGCATCCTACCGCCAATCCGAAGCAATTTATCCAGGGCGCCCCAGTGCTCCACGTGCCCAATGTCGAGGCGACCGCTCGCTACTATCGGGATGTCCTGGGATTTACGTGGGATTTTGGCGACGACGCTTATGCAGTCGTTTGGCGAGATAACTCGGCGATTCATTTCGTAAAGGACGATCGCGTCCCTTCCGGCATCCACCTGTTTCAGTGGATTCGCGATGTAGATGCATACCATAAAGAAATTGCGACTCGAGGCGCCGAGATTACCGGGGCTCCCTCAGATCGACCATACGGCCTCCGAGAACTGGCGGTCCGAGACCTCAACGGCGTCGAAGTAATCTTCGGACAGGACATTGACATTGAACCAGTCGATCAACTCGATCGTGCGTGAAAACGAGCTTCGGATTAATGGGTGAGCACTAGTCTCCCGTCTCTAAAGTTCGCATAATAAATGAGCGGCGTAGGCGCTCCGCCCTTCAGTCCCAGAGGGACGAAAGGTCTATAGAACCACAAAGTATAGAAACGCTTTTCGCTCCGGAGGGGCGAGATATTCGGTTGGCCGGCTGCACCTTACGCTCCTAACGGAGCTAACGAAGTAACTCTTGCAAACGTCACCTATAAACATTTCGTCCCTCCGGGACTGGAAACCGCAGTTCTATTTGTTTCGTGAACTTTAGAGACAGGACACTAGATTCCTGGTGGCAGCGGCGAGCCCGCTTGGGGCGATGGTACTTTTAGCAAGGCTAGCCGCTCGACGACGCGGCCGTTGACGATGTGTTCTTCGACGAGCTCGGGAACGTCTTCTGCGCGGACTTGCGCATACCATACGCCGTCCGGATAAACCATTACGGCTGCGCCAATCGTGCAGAAGCCGACCGAAGCACACTCGGTAAGCACGACGCTTCCGTTCGGATTCTTCCCTTTCGAAGCTTTTCCAAACAAGATCTCACGCGCTCGAAGCTCTCGGTCAAACGCTTCCTTCACCGCCGCACTGTCCACGGCGGAGCAGGACTTTCCGGTGCAGACGAAGACGTGATATTGAATCGGGGCCGTGGCGACCGGAGCCAGCTCGCACAATCTTTCTTTATCTTCTATGAATGATTCTCTCGGCACACTCGTATGCTATCACGGACCCTGTACAACAGGCTGCCAGCCTGTTGCTGGATACACCAGCGGACGTTACGAAGTTTGCGGGCTCTTGGCGACGCCCTCAGTGTCGGGAAACGCCACGTTCGGTTAACAACTGCAGGCTGGGAAGCCTGCGCTCCCAACTATTCACTTGACCCTGTACAACAGGCTGCCAGCCTGTTGCTGGATACACCAGCGGACGTTACGAAGTTTGCGGGCTCTTGGCGACGCCGCCCTCAGTGTCGGGAAACGCCACGTTCGGTTAACAACGGCAGGCTGGGAAGCCTGCGCTCCCAACTATTCACTTTGCCCACTCAAAATTTAACTGTAGAATACCGATTCGAAAGGGCGACCGCTCAAATGACCGCGGCAGTGATTTTGAAAGCGGTCCGGCGCGGGCGCCCGATGTAGTATTTGCGGAGCTCTAAAGTCCTTGCAGTTATGGCAACCGGCCTTGTAATCCACATCTCCTCGGGCGAAGACAAGCATACGGAAGTGCTGACCGACGAGCGTATCCGCATCGGCAGCTGTGACGACTGCGATTTGCGCCTGCGCATGTCTGACCTGCCCAAGCGCCCGGACGCTGACGGTATCGTTCTCGAGCTGGCCCGCGCGAATGGCCATTATCGGGTAACTGGCTTTGATCCTTCCCTCTCTCTGATTCATAACGGCAAGCCTCTCAAGTCGGAAGCGATAATTGCCGCCGGTGACGAGGTACACATCGAGCCGTCGAACTTGTCGCTGCAATTCTTTCCGCTGAGATCATTGCCCGCTGTTGTACCGACGACACCGCACGAAACCCACGTTGCCCCATTTATTGAGCAAGCTGCAATTGAATCCGCAGCCACCGCGCGACGCGATGACGCGAAAGTCTTTTTGCGCGAGTTCACTCGCGAGTTGGTGCGGGAGATTAATCCGAGCACGAAGTTGATTGCCCTGGCGATGGCGGTCTTGCTCGTCGGCGGCATTCTTTACATCGGCTTTGCCTTGTTCAAAGAGATGCAGACAACGCGGCGGATCAATGACGATTTGCGAGCTCAAACTGCCAAGGCTCAGGCGGCTATTGCTGAGAACAACAAACAACTCAGCGACATCACCAAATCAAACAAGGAGATTCGCGACAGCCTTTCGCTGGCAGTAAAACTGCGAAGTGAATACGGCAATGGCGTTTGCCTGATCGCGGGCTCATTCTATTTTGTCGAGGCCGGCACCGGAAGACCTCTACGCTATCCCGAGTCGCAGACAACCGAGAGCGGAGCTCCAGTCTCCTCCGGCAACGAACAGGTAGCGCTGACTCCCGAAGGCAAAGGTTTGATCGCCGAGTATGAATTTGTGGGCAGCGGCTTTTATGTCGGTGGCGGCTACGTCATGACTAATAGGCACATCGTAATGCCCTGGCTGGCTGACGAGCGTGCACAAAGTCTGAGCAGCATCGTGCGCGGTCAGCCGCGCGTCAAGAAGCTCAACGCTTATTTTCCTGATCATCCTCAAGCTTATCCACTCAAGTTCAAGCAAGCTTCACAGCGCGATGACCTGGCAGTTTGCTTCCTTGACGTGAAAGATTTGCCCACTGACATTCCAGCGATACCGCTCGAGACGGACGCTGAGGCAGTCGAGGTTGGGAAAACAGTGGTGATGATGGGCTATCCATCCGGCCCGGATCGTTTGTTGGCGCTACTGGATGACAGCGAGTCACGCGGTATTCAACAGCGTTACGCATCTTTGGATGCGCTGCTGAACTATTTAGCGGAAAGCAAACGAATCCAACCATTGACGACCCAGGGAAACATCACAGATCTCAATACTCGCCGCATCGCGTATGATGCGCGCACTGCTGAAGGCGGCTCTGGAGCACCGTTGTTTGGACCTTCAGGTCGAGTCATCGGCGTAAACTTCGCTGTGCTTACTGAAAACCAGGGCTCGAATCTTGCGGTACCCATTCAATCCGCCAGCGCGCTCCTCGAGCGTGCCGGTTGGCAAGCGCCGGCGGATGACGAGAACCAACCTGATAGTACCGGGCAGAGTTCCGGCACTGCTCATCCAGTTACCCCTAACTCGAAATAAGAGTTCCCTCAACTCCCTCGGCAACTCGCCGCGTCACCTTTAGCATCGGAAGCCAAAGCTCTTTTGGTCACCACTGTTGGACCAAGGTAGCGCCGTAATTTGGAGTGCGCCGACCGGTCGGCGCTTTCGTAGCTGCGACCTGTCGCAGCAAGTTGTCGAAAACAGCGCATTATCAAACCCGCCGGCGTCGAGCCGCCGGCCGGCGAAAGCGATGACAGGTCATCGCGCTCCAAATTAGCGCACTACCTGGACCAATGGGATGGCGAATGAATCTTCGCATGGGCCATGAATATGGTTGTCGTTGAGCGAAGGCAGGTTTTACCATTCGTTTGTCGTTCCACTCGACGTTGGTGCACCACTTAAAACGGGAGTCCAAGGGGTTGGATAAGAACAAGGCTTACTTCGGAGTACTCGACATCCGAAAGCTTTACCGTCGGTCCTGGAGCGTCGCTCGCTGCTCACGTGGGATACTTCTGGTGCTCGCCTGCCTCATCGGAAATTCAGTCGCTGCTCAAACTGAAGTCAATCAACAGGAAACCACCACACCGGATCTGTTTCGGCTCGAGCGAGTACAGGTAGATGGTGGAGCCGAGTTAGTCACGATCCACGCGAAGCTCGACTCAATCGGCGGCGAATCACACGAGCCCGAGTGGGTGCCTCTGGTGAGTGTGCTGCGAGACACGCTGGGAGACTCGAAGCTTGAGAACGATCGCTTACGGTATCTTTGGGAGCTGACTTACACGCGACCTACATTCTGGCAGCGCGTCTCAGGCGCGGTGCCGTTCATGTACACCCACATTGGCAGCAAGCAACATGCAGACAAAGTCCCTCCACCTCTGATGGACTTGTCCGCAGCCGATCGAGATGTTTGGAACAAAATATGTTGGCGAGCACTGCAAACGATCCTTATTGATCCCGTCGGTACGCCTATCCGCGCTTCAAGCCGCTCGTACCAGCAGAACATCACTGACTTGCGTAGGAGTCACATCATTCGCGCACTTTCGTTACTGACCCTTTACCAGGAATTGGGTCACGAGCCCATTTTCACCGCTGCGGAGCAAAAGGAAATTCAGGCACGACTTCTGCTCACTGACAAGACCTTTGGCGGCCTGGTCGATGAGCTCAAACTGCCGGGCTTTTATCAAAAACAAGCCAGCCGGGTTGAAGATAATGTTGGTCACAACTGGGAACTGCTGAGGCAGCAGGCTGAAGCGAATGGTCTGTACTTCGAGCCGCTCGAAATGCCTGACGGCCGTGCTACACACGCGCTCTTATGGGTCGCTAAGTCAGACTTGGCAAAGCGGCCCGTCGAGCGCTTTGATCCGCGGTTCCTGAGCATTTCAGATCCATGGTCCGATAAAAGACTTTTGAACTGGGACGGATACAGTGACAAGCGTTACTTCGATAGAGAACATCGACGCATCGAATCAGCCGGTCCCGAGACCGCCGAGGTTGAGCTGATCCCGCTTGCGCTTTACGGCTTGGATAATCCTAAGATTCCCGCGCTCCTCGTTGACTTTCGCGACAAGCGCAATCCAAAACGCCGCGAGATGTCTCGTCGCGTGCTTCAGGACGTAACCAGGAACGTGCTCGCAGTTTCGCAGTTTGGCGACATTCCCTATTTGCTCGGTCGCAGTGTGTTTGATTTCGTTACCGGCAGGAGAGGAATGGACATCAATCAACCTTCAAGATTGAAAACATATGCACAGCTGAAGCTGCTGCTATCTCTGGACGATTCGCTTGAGCCGGAGCTCCGCTCGGAGATCAGCGACCGCGTCGAGACCGTTTCGCTGAACCCAATGGAGAATAGTATTCAAGCCGAACGCAAGCTCGCGAGACAGCAATACAAAGCATTGCTTGCCTATGCCACTCGTCCTGATGGATTACCTGCGAAGCTTGCCCGGGATCGGCGCGCCGAGATGACTCCACTGGAACACGGGAAGCTTGCGCAAATATTTTTCCGTCTGGCAAATGTAGTCTCTTTTGGAAAGTATTCGCATCGAGAGCCGGACGGGCTCGACATTGTGGGCAGGCTTGATCTCGCTCGCCAGCGCTCGTACCACACGAAATTCCTTCGGGAGGTTGCGCGAACAGGATCAGAAAATTCCGCCAAGGTCGAGCTGGCCCCCAAAATCGAAGTCGTCTGGAACCTGGATCAAGTGAAAAGTTCATTGCGCTTCCTGGCCGAATACGGATCTCGACAAGATGGCAAAGCTGTCGTAGCCGCCGCAAATATCTTTGCGCGAACTAATGACGATGAGACGCGGCGCGCTTGTTTAGCCGCTCTTTCTCAAATTAACAACGGGAAAGCACGCTCTGAGCTACTTCGAATCTCGGAGCAAAAGGATGTGGATGACGATTTGCGCTCCCTCAGCGTGCAATATCTCGCCAACCGCCGCGGCACCGACGCCGTCACCAACAGCAACACCGGAACTGGTAGTCCCGATCGCTAGCGATTAGAATGATGCGCTCGCATGTTTAGTCCCGATAAGAGCCGGCGCGTCGCCTCGCGGTCAATTTTGCTTCCTGCCTCACGACTTTCGGCTACAGTCTGGCCTGCGGCGCTTTTCAGCCTCAGCTTGTCGTTATTACTGCTCCTGTCTGCTCACGCGAACGCACAAACTAAAAGACTCGTGATCCTTAAGCTGGACGGACTGCCTTACGACACTGTCGATCGCGTGGTGCGTGAGCAAGACCCGCGCACCGGCAAGAGTCAATTGCCGTGGATCGATTACGTTTTCTATCAGCGCGGCACTAGACTTGAAAATTTTTATGTGCGGGGGATTAGCCTGTCAGGTCCGTCCTGGTCTCTACTCGAGACGGGGCAGCATCAACAGATCAAAGGCAACGTGGAATTCGATCGCTACACGATGCATGCGTATGACTATCTAAACCTGCTGCCTCTCTTCGTAAAAGGAGCGCGCGGCAAACAAGTCGATATGCCGGCTGTGGAAGTTCTGGATTCGTTGGGAGTGCCGTTGTTGAGCGATGCCTACGCGCATCAGGAAAAGTATAGCGGGTTCTCAGTCTATCAACGGGGTCCACGATACCTCACTCTTACGAACGCGTTACAGAATCGCTTTAAGCTTCCGCCCAGGGAGCTCTTTGACGAGTGGACGATGGGGCTCGAGACGCGGAGCATGGTAATGGACGAGTTGATTCGAGAGCTGCTCAAAAAGCTTAAAGACCCCAGGATTGAGTATCTCGATCTGGTTCTGAATGATTTTGATCACGTGGCTCATCACAACGGGGATAACAGTTCGCAGCTCCAGGTTTTGAAAGAGATCGATGCTCTTATCGGCACGGTTTGGACCACTATTCAACAGACGCCTGACGCTGAACGAACTGCTTTGGTCATCGTGTCCGATCACGGCATGAATACTGACCCACAAATCTATGGACAAGGATTTAACCTGGTGAAGCTGCTTGGCAGCAGTGCCGGCGGCGGCCATCATGTAGCCACCAAACGCAGACTGTTGCTCGACTATGCAATCAAAGGGCTGATTCCCTTCTATGACTCCATTATCACCGCCACGCGCGACTCGTACTACCTTCGAGGGCAAAGCAAAGAGTATCCGACAGCCATGCTTGACTTCGATGGCAACGAACGAGCGGCAGTTCATTTACGGGATAGTGATCTGAATCTGCTGCACATACTTCTCCAGCAACTACAACGAAAAGATCTCGAAGCGCGTTTACGGGCGCCATTGACTGATGCGTTCTTTAACGTCAGAGAACATCGGCGAGCCGAGTGGCAAAGCGAGCTGAATGAACTGAAAGAAGAATTGGGCGCGCTAAACCGGTCAATCGCAAAACAGCAGATGCTTTTCGAGCAGCAACCTAAGCAACTGACTGAGGAAGAGAAGAAACAAGGCCGCGATGATGAGATCAACAGAATCTCCAGCCAACTGGATCGCTGGAGACGTAACGAGCGTGAGTATTCAGAGTTTGCTCGCGTGTTAACGAACCTGTTGGCGTTAAAGAAAGATACGTTCAATGCCGGCCGAATTCGAATTGAAGAAATTATCCCGAAGCAATCAATGGGAGACCGAAACGACGTTTACCGTCTTCAGAATTACGTCGTTGGCCTCGCACCGGTTGGTTTAGTGTTGAATCCTGCGGGTTCGTTAGACATGGAGCGCAGTTTTGTCCGCGTCAATTATTTTGCGTTGCTCCACGACACTACCGTCCGAAACAATCTTCAATCTCGAGTTTCGAATCGACCCGTAGACTTTGTAGCGACGTCGATTCCCGCCAAATCCCTTGCGCCACTGGTCCCGGAGTCCGACAAGCTGGAGCGCGATGTTGTTTGGGCTTACAAGAGCGATGATAAGCAAGCTCTGATTTTTGCTCGCTCCGATGACGCTGGACAATTGAGCTTTCGCTATCAACCTATCAAGAACCTGCGACAAAGTACGGACGGGCAGATAACCTTTGACATAGTTGAATGGCAAACAGGTTTGCCTCTGGAGATCGTCGAAGATCCAGCGCTGTCGCTCCCGGCAGGGTCAACAAAGGAGTGGTTGAGTCAGTGGCACACAGATTTGGAGTGGTTGGGTGCGCTCCACCGGACTCAGCATTCAAATGGTTTGATTGGTTTATTTGAAACAGTGGGGCGGCACGCTCTGGCTCAGCAGCCAACGGCAGGCACGCCTGACGAAATGCTGATGCGGAGATTCGTTCAAAAGCAAAGGGACTTGGTTGAGGCGGACTTGCTGGTGTTGGCAAACAATCATTGGAATTTTGACGCGCGCGGCTTTAATCCCGGGGGTAATCACGGCTCGTTCCTCCGCATCTCGACGCACTCTACCTGGATGCTGGCCGGCGGCAGCCAGACGGGAATCCCGCGCGCGTTTGTCATCAAAGACCCGTACGACAGTCTGAGCTTTGTGCCAACCATGTTGGCATTAACAGGAAACTTGCGCGATGATAGGTCGCTCGCGCCTGAATTAACCAGGAAGGGTTTCGGTCCGTTTCCCGGCCGAGTCGTGAAAGAAGTAATCGGAAAACAGTAAACGAGTACTTGTCTTTTGTTCTTTGTACTTGAGCTATCAGGTCGTTTGAATGCCTCCACAAGTTTGATATTTACGCGCGCTTGTGACGCACACAGAACCGTTCGCGAAAGTGGTCAACTACAAAGCACAAAGAACTAAGAACTAAATACACAACTAATTACTCTCTTATGAACAATCTTGTCCTGTCGAATCTTACTCATCGCCCAATGCGAACGGTCGTCAGCATCATGGGTACGGCGGTAGGAGTGCTGCTAGTCGTGTTTACCGTCGGTCTTGCCCACGGAATGCTCCATGAGCACGGTAAGCGAGAAGCAAACATCAACGCCGAAATAATGGTCAGAGCCTCCGGTTCCATCGGTATGGGAGGTTCAGATCCCTGGGTGCTCCAGGTTTCTCAAGCCAAAGAGCTCGCCGCAATCGAAGGTGTCCGCGCAGCAGTTCCGATCGGCCAGGCGCTCGACAAGAGCGATGGGGGATTTGGTCAACGCTTCATCGACGGCGTCCCCTTTGACGAGTATTCCGCGCTCACGGGCATCACGCTCCGTGAAGGGTCGAAGCCAATCAATGACCGGGAAATGATAGTCGATCCTGTTTGGGTCAAAGAGCATAAGAACAAAGGCGTCGGCAACACGGGTCAGCTATTCGAGCGTACGTTCACCGTCGTCGGAATTTATGGACCGCCCGGCGGAGCTCGAATCAAGATTCCGCTCTCAGTGATGCAGGAACAATTCGGCGCTCCCGGTCGCGCTACGGCGATCCTGGTTGGCTGTAACGATCCGGCGCAACAGGACATAGTGGCCGGTCGGATTAAGGAACGCTTTCCTGAGACACAGCTGATTTTTACGCGAGACTTGCCTGAGCTTTACGCGTCGGGCGTGCCTGCTCTCAACGTCTTCATCAAAGTCGTAGTTGGCGTAGCTTCGGCAATCAGCATGTTAGTGATCCTGTTGGCGATGTACACGACGGTCACGGAACGAACACGCCAAATTGGTGTGCTGAAATCCCTCGGCATGTCTAAGGCAAAGATCGCCTGGGTCATCGAGCAGGAGGCGGTGGTTGTTAGCGTCTTAGGTGTGCTTGTAGGCCTGCTGCTGACATTTGGTGCGCGTCTTCTCATCATGCGCTTCACCACTTTGAGAGTAGAAGTCGAGCCACGCTGGGTCGCGATTTCGCTAATCGTCGGTTTGGTGGGCGGTACCATTGGAGCTCTCTATCCCGCAATACGCGCAGCTCGGCAGGATCCGGTTGAAGCCCTGAGCTACGAATAAGTGGCACGGGCATCATGCCCGTGGGCGACGCCATGGGCGGGACGCCCATGCCACGGCGGACTGATGAAACGGCTATTCGATGAAGATTCCAGTTCGTGAAGGCTATTACCTCAGCGCCGTTTCACCGGATGACAGGGCACGTATGCTTTTAGAGAGCTTGGCGTATCGAGATTAACAGCTCACGTCTTTTCGTTTAATCGAGCCTCTGCGCGCGTACTTGAAAAGAATGGATTCACATTAGAAGGCATGCTGCGGCGCCATTTTCTCAAGAACGGGAACCCAATTGACGTATTTCTGTATGGACGGTTGAAAGACGAAGTTTAGTAATAAAACCTCAGCCGCAGATTACGCAGCTTCCACGGATGGTTTGGTATTCGTATTTAGCGTCGACTCTGAACTCTCAGCAATCCACTCATTCTCATTCAGAGTCGTAGAATTCTTAGCTCGACTTTTGAATGGCAAGGACGAAAACATCTGTGGAATCAGCGTAATCTGCGGCCAAAAGTTTTGGATCTAGATAGGTAGGTGTTGAAATATGGGAACCATAACCAGCTTTCTCCTGGTCTTAGTTTGCGCTCTTTCGACATTCGGCCAGACCAAGCCAATTAAGAAACCAGCAGTTCGCATCTCGGCAGCCAGTCCGGAACAACGAACAGCTCGCTATCTGGACTCAATTAAGAATTCGCCACCTAAACAATGGGCGTTCTTTTTAGAAATGCCGAAAGGAGGCGATCTCCACAATCACCTCTCCGGAGCAATCTATGCCGAGTCCTACGTCAATTGGGCCGCCGACAAAGGGCTGTGCGTTAACTCAAAAACTTTTGTTATTTCCGCTGCACCCTGCGACCAAAATGCAAAGCAGGTTTTGGTCTCATCGGCACTGACTGATTCGGTTCTCTATCGGCAGATTATCGACGCGCTTTCAATGCGTTACTGGCAATACTCAGGCAGGAACCCACACGATCAGTTCTTTGACACGTTCGTTAAGTTTTCGGTCGCGACGTACGATCAGACGGGACCAATGTTGGCTGAAGCTGCCTCACGCGCCGCGCGAGGCCAGGTCTCCTATCTTGAGTTGATGCTCACTCCCGACGCCGGCAAGTCATCTCAAATTGGCCAGAAGGTCGACTGGGACGGTTCACCTGAATCAACACTTCAGAAGCTGCGTGCGGCCGGCATCAATGAAGCAGTCACGGCTGGCGTGCAGAACCTGCGCGATGCCCAAGCTGAAAAACAGAAACTTTTGAAATGCGGGCAGGTCGATGCCGATCCCGGGTGCCTGGTCCAAATTAGATTTGTCGCCCAGGTTTCCAGAGGCTCCTCGCTCGGTATCGTATTCGCTCAGATGGTCACGGGCTTCATGTTGGCCAGCGATCCTTCCTCGCAAGTTGTGGGCTTGAATCTCGTGCAACCAGAAGACGCATTTGCCTCGCTGTTGAATTTCAAGACCCAAATGCAAATGCTGCGTTACCTCAAAACACAGTTTCCAAAAGCGCACCTGACGCTGCATGCCGGTGAGCTTAGTCCGGGAGTGGCGCCTCCCGAAGATCTTTCTTTTCACATTCGTGATTCAGTTCAAGTCGCCGGAGCCGAGCGCATCGGACACGGTGTAGACATAATGCATGAAACCGATCCTTACCAATTGCTAAAAGAAATGGCCGATCGAGGCGTGATGGTCGAGATTTGCCTATCAAGCAACGACCTGATTCTTGGAGTAAAAGGCGCCGATCATCCGCTTGCTGTCTATTTGGAATACGGCGTTCCAGTGGCGCTTGCGACCGATGACGAAGGCGTGTCTCGTTCCGAAATCTCGCGAGAATTTCTTAAGGCGGCACAGGAACAAGGGCTCAACTATCGCCAGCTAAAAACCCTGGCGCGCAACAGCTTGACCTACGCGTTCGTTGAGGGAGCGAGTTTGTGGAAGGATCCCCATGGATTTGTGCCAGTGCCGCAATGCGTTCCTGACCTAACCGGTACGACAGAAGATTCGGTGCGGTGCCGACAATTTCTCTCTAATAGTGCGAAGGCGCGTTTGCAGCTTACGCTGGAAGGCCGGCTCAGAGACTTCGAGAAGCGTTTTTAGCTTTCAGCTGTATTTCCCGATGCGCTACAATGACGGTCCATTAACCAACGAAATTCAGGAGTTGCCTCATGAAGTCTCTTTTTCTCGTGCTCCTTGTTGCGATTGTTTTCAGTGCGGCTCCGGCGACTGGCCAAACAAGTTCCGGACAGCCTCAGGTTAGTAATCTCCTCGCAGTTCTGACAAAAGCCGTGGAGACGAAAACTGCAAAACCCGGTGATGAAGTTATCCTGCGTTCGATTAGCGACCTTTCGGTTGATGGCCAGATCGTCATTGCCCGTGGGTCGCAGCTAACCGGCAAAATCATTGAAGCCATCGCCAAAGACAAAGATAACCCGGATACATTCCTCGCCTTCTCCGTAGAAAAGGCTGTTCTAAAAAACGGAAATGAGATTCCGTTGCAAGCAATCGTTGCAGCGCTAGCCGCTCCGCGAAAAGGATCATTAGCTGATGACCCAACCCTGGGAATGCTGCATTCAAATGAGCCCAAGATGGTTGGCGGGGCAACGTCTACGTCGAGTTCCGGCAATCTGGGGGCCAGTAGCAAGTCGAGCTCAAGCGCGGCAGTGGCAGCTGCGAACTTATTCGGAAAGCTCGATCAACCCACGGTGCTCGACGCAGACTCGCAGGGAGCTGTGGACATTGAAGGCTTGCAGATAACGTGGCGGCTGTTGGCGCCTCCGCCCGTCACGGTCATTTCATCAAAAAGTAAGAACTTGAAATTGGAAACAGGAACACAAGTGCTTTTGCGGATGGCCACGCCACGCCGCCAGCGCTAGGCAAAAGGGTCTTTCATGGATTCAGACTGGCTCAAGCAGCTGCCTCAAACTATCAATGAAGCGAGTGGCCGGCTACTGCAGATATCAGAAGAAGCAAGTAGAGTTCCCGTTGCCGAGGGTAAGTGGTCGCCCAAGCAGATTGTGGGTCATCTAATCGACTCCGCTGCCAATAATCATCAACGGTTTGTACGAGCGCAATTCAGTGACGATCTCGTTTTCCCGGGCTACGAGCAAGAGGCCTGGGTCGAAGTCCAGCGCTACAATGATGAACCGTGGCACGACTTGATCCAACTTTGGCGACAATACAATTTGCATCTTTGCCATGTCATGTCGTCGATCCCGGATGAGGTTCGAATGAAATCAAGAAGTCGTCATAACCTCGACCGGATCGCCTGGCAATTGGTCGACGCCGACAACCCAGTGACGCTGGAGTATTTCATGCGAGACTACGCCGGGCACTTACAGCATCATCTGAATCAGATTTTCAAGTAGAGTGACTCCCCTTCTAAATGGGACGGGCGCCATTCAAAACAAACTTAAGAGGCTCTGAAGAGTTTATCCTACCAAGCAGATGTTTAATCATATTCTGGGGGAACACGGACACCGATGGAAATTACTTTTGAACAACTGAAACACAAAACCGTTGCTGAACTCCGTGACATGGCCAAGGGAATCGAGCACGAAGCCGTGCAGGGTTACACGCAGCTCAACAAGGACCACCTTATCATTGCCCTGGCAAAAGCTCTTGGCATTCAACACGAGCACCACCAGGTCATCGGCGTGGATAAAGCGTCTATCAAGTCGCGCATCAAAGAACTGAAGCAGAAGCGTGACGAAGCTCTCGCCGCGCACGATCGCGCTCTCCTGAAAGCTGTGCGCCGTAATCTGCATCGTTTAAAGAGACAGATCCACAAAGCCACAGTCTAGCGATGGCAAAGCTGGATTTCAGTACCCGGAGCGATGGCGACTGGATCTCATTCACACCCGGTTTCAACCGGGTGGTGAAGCCATCTTAGACGGCGGCTAACCGTTTCAACGGTTTGCTTCCCTAATTAGTTAAAGAAACCGTTGAAACGGTTACTCATTTTATCAATCCTCATTCACCCGGTTGAAACCGGGTGTGAATGAGAAAGCGAATCATTGACTTTCCCGAAAAACTGGCTTAGAACCAGCAAAGCATTTCGCCTTCCAATCCAATTAATAACTGAGAGGTAGCTAATGAAACGGGCTATCAGTATCAACGTCAACGGTGTCGCTCACGAACAGGAAGTTGAGCCGCGCCTGTTGCTCGTGCATTACCTTCGCGACGTTCTTAACCTGACCGGTACGCATGTTGGCTGCGAAACATCTTTATGCGGCGCCTGCACGGTGTTACTTGATGGTCAGGCAATCAAATCGTGCACGATGTTTGCCGTGCAAGCTGACGGCGCGAATGTCACGACAATCGAAGGTCTCGCGAAAAATGGCGAACTGCATCCGGTTCAGGAAGGATTCTGGGAGCAGCACGGGTTGCAATGTGGGTACTGCACTCCCGGGATGATCATGACTGGTGCGCAGCTGCTGGATCGAAATTCAAATCCAACGCAAGCGGAAATACGACACGGTCTCGAGGGAAATCTCTGCCGTTGCACGGGCTATCAACATATTGTTGAGGCGATGGAATATGCTGCTAAGAAAGCATAGGTCTTTGGACTTTGGATTTTGGTCTTTGCTTTTTGACTGCCGCGGCGATGTCGTTATCTGGAACGTTCAATCTTAGAGAGACTCAAAACACAAAGACCAAAGATCAAAGACCCAAGAAACAAAACCGGAGGTTTTTATGGGATACGTCGGTAAGAGGATTAAGCGCACGGAAGATCCCCGCTTGATCAAGGGACTCGCGCACTACGTTGACGACATCAGGCTGCCCGATACCTTGCATGTCGCTTTTGTGCGCTCAGTCTACGCGCATGCTCGCATCAACGGCATCGATACGAGCGAGGCGTTGAAAGCTCCCGGCGTAGTCGCGGTTTACACCGGAAAAGACATCATCAAACTGGGACCGGTTCCGTGCGCAGGCGCTCTTCCCGGCTTGAAAGTGCCGGACTACCGTGTGCTCGCTCAGGACAAGGCGCTCTTTGTGGGTCACCCCATCGCCGCGGTGGTGGCCAACGATCGTTATGCCGCTCAAGACGCCGTCGATCTCATTGCGGTTGATTATGAAGACCTGCCCGTCGTAACGGACGTCGAAGCTGCCGCAGCCGGCGGCACAATCATTCATGAGAGCTTCGGCGACAATATTGCCTACAAATTAACAGCCGGCGAAGGCGACGTTGATGCTGCATTCGCTGCCTCAGACCGGGTGCTCAGTCAAAGGATGTTGCATCAAAGGCTCGCCCCAATCGCGATGGAGCCGCGCGGTGTCCTCGCTCGCTACTTCCCGGGCGAAGAAGAACTAACGCTTTGGTCATCGACCCAGATTCCTCACATCCTGCGCACTCAAGTCGCGCTGATGATTGGGATCCCCGAGAACAAATTGCGAGTCATCACTCCGGAAGTTGGCGGTGGCTTCGGCTCGAAGCTAAATGTTTATGCTGAAGAAGCGCTGCTCGGGTGGATCTCGATGCAACTCGGCAAGCCTGTGAAGTGGATAGAAACTCGTCGCGAAAATATTCAGGCGACCATCCACGGTCGAGGTCAGGTTGGCACAATTGAAATCGGCTGCAAGAACGATGGCACCGTCACTGGCCTGCGCTACAACGTGTTCGCAGATTTGGGAGCCTATCATCAGCTGTTGACTCCGGCGATTCCGACCTTGACGGGCCTGATGCTTTCCGGCGCTTATCGAATCCCTGCGATTCAAATCAATGTAACCGCATGCTTCACTAACAAGATGGCCACCGATGCTTACCGCGGTGCAGGCAGGCCTGAAGCAACCTATGTCGTTGAACGCGCCATGGATCTTGTCGCGTTGGAGCTGGGCATGGACGCTACGGAAGTTCGGCGGAAGAACTTCCCGGCTCCAACCGAATTCCCATTTCACACCGCCACGGGCCTGGAGTATGACAGCGGGAATTACCAGGCTGCGCTCGACAAGGCTCAGGGAATAATTGATTACACAAAGCTGCGCGCAGAGCAGAAAGCGGCGCGAGCTGAAGGTCGCATCGTCGGCGTGGGCGTCTCGACTTATGTTGAGATTTGCGCCCTGGGGCCTTCGGCTGCAATGCCGGCAGGTGGCTGGGAAAGTGCCACGGTGCGTATCGAGCCTACCGGCAAAGTCACGGTGATGACTGGAGCTTCACCACATGGCCAGGGTCAGGAAACTTCTTTTGCACAAATCGCTGCCGATGAACTCGGAGTTGATCTCCATGATGTGACGGTTATTCACGGGGACACTGCGATTGTGCAGTACGGCATCGGAACGTTTGGAAGCCGTGCTACAGCAGTCGGTGGCACCGCTGTGCTGATCGCGATTCAAAAACTGAAAGAGAAGGCTTCGAAGATCGCTGCCCATCTTCTGAAATGCGAAGCATCAAACCTCGTTTTCGGCGAAGGTTGTTATTCCATAACCGCGAAGCCAGCTGCAGCAGCCGGCGAATCTGAACCAGTAGTGCCAGTTGGCCAGGCTCCCGCGGCGGCGCTTCCTGAGCCGGAAACGGAAGGCAAAACACGACTGACGATTCAGGAGGTCGCGCTGGCAGCTCACTTGGCCAAGGACCTGCCTCCGGATACTGAGCCAGGGCTTTCCGCGACCTACTTCTTTGAGCCAAAGAACTTTACGTTCCCGTTCGGCACTCATATTGTTAGTGTCGAGATTGATCGTGATACTGGAGACGTGATCTTCCTGCGCTACGTAGCGGTCGATGATTGCGGCAAGGTGATCAATCCCATGCTCGTCGACGGACAAATCCACGGCGGCATCGTGCAGTCATTAGGTCAGGCGATGTTCGAAGAGGTTGTGTACGACGATCAGGGTCAGTTGGTCACTGGCACATTAATGGATTACGCCGTGCCGAGAGCTTCGCAGGTTCCCTGGATGGAGTTGGATCGTACCGAGACTCCGACTCCGGTAAATCCTCTTGGCGTCAAGGGCGTCGGCGAGGCTGGGACAATAGGAGCTACGCCTGCGATTGTCGGCGCAGTCGTGGATGCACTGGCGCCATTCGGCGTGAAGCACCTCGACATGCCGCTCAAACCCGAAGCAATTTGGCGAGTCATTAACGGAAAATAATCCGCTTTGGAGATAGACAATGATTCCAGCACCTTTCGATTACCAGGTAGCAAAAACTCTCGATGAGGCTATCGCTTTGCTGAGCCAGAATCCTGATGACGCCAAGATTCTTGCCGGCGGGCACAGCCTGATTCCGGCAATGAAGCTTCGCCTCGCGCAGCCGCAGCTGTTAATCGACCTGGGGCGTATTGCTGACCTTGCGTACATAAAAGAGGAAGCGGGACAAATTCGTATCGGCGCCATGACTACACACTACGCGATCGAATCGTCGGCGCAGCTCAAAAACATTTGTCCTCTGCTTCCGGCATGCGCGGCGCAGATTGGCGATGTCCAGGTGAGAAACAAAGGCACGATTGGCGGCAGCGTGGCGCATTCTGATCCAGCGGGTGATTGGCCGGCTGCGATCATCGCGTTGAATGCTGAGATGGTCGTGGTTGGTCCGTCAGGTGAGCGAGTAATCGGCGCTGATGACTTCTTCGTTGATCTGCTGACGACGGCCCTGCAACCAGCGGAGATTCTTCGCGAGATTCGCATTGCGACGCCGCAGGGTCGATTCGGTCAGGCTTATCAAAAAGTTCGCCATCCTGCCTCAGGATTTGCAGTCGTTGGAGTCGCCGTGAATCTCTCGTTCGATGGGGCTGGTTTCTGCCAAGCGGCTGGAGTAGGTATCACGGGTGTCGCTTCAAAAGCTTATCGAGCTGCTGCTGTTGAATCAGCGTTGCGAGGCAGGGCCCTCGGCGACCAAACAATCGCGGAAGCCGCAACACACGCTACAGACGGTGTCGATGTGAACTCAGATTTGTACGCATCCGAAGATTACAGACGTCACCTCGCTCAGGTACAGACTCGACGCGCCATTCAGAAGGCGATCGGATGAACAGGCGTTTAGAGTTCAAACTTTAGTTTGCGCTTTCGTCCGGAGGCAATCTAAAGATTGAACTCTAAGCGCCTGTTTAGCTGGTTAGATAATGAAAATCGAAGGCAGCCATCTAATGAATGCGACTCGGGAAAGGGTCTACCAATGCCTCACCGATCCGGAGGTGTTGCAGCGCTGTATTCCCGGCTGCGAGAAACTCGAAAAGACCGGCGAGAACACTTATGCAGCGACCATTCGCTCGGGCGTTGGTTCGATCAAGGGTGTGTTCACTGGAACCGTTCGGCTCGAAGACATGCGCCCACCGGAACACTATCGGATCGTGGTTGATGGCAAAGGCACTCCCGGATTCGCCAAAGGCACCGGCAATTTTGACTTGGAAGTGGCGGGAGCAAGCGAGACTAACCTCAAGTACAGCGGCGATCTTCAGGTGGGCGGCACGATTGCAGGCGTCGGTCAGCGAATGATTCAAGGCACCGCGAAGATGATGGCGTCACAGTTCTTCACTGCTCTTGAAGCTGAAGCTAAGACGGCAGTCGGTGAGGCGCCACCACAACACGGATTTTTTCGCACCGCCCTGAGGTGGTTCTCAGGGTGGCTACGACGATTGTTCAAGTAGAATTCGATCTGGCCGAAGGTTGTTCAAGTAGAATTTGGCTTTGCCGGGACCATCAGTGCGCCAGCATTTTTGATGTGGGGCAGTTTTACGTCCGTTAGCGGCGCTCCCGCACTTTGGCATCACTCAAGACTGTTCAGCTCAGGGTCAGGAAGGGTTGTTTACGCCCGCTCTTACTCTCACTATTCTCAACCTAATTGAAACAACTCTCTCAGGCCAACTTGGATGCTGATGAACCTTGGGCGGGGGTAAACCACTCTTCCTGACCCTGAGCTGATCATGCTTGAGCGATTACCTGTCAGCGATAGTAGATGGGCCCGGCTACCGCAATTACTCACATCTCAGCGCGACTATCGGATCAACTTTCGCTGCGCGACGCGCAGGCAGATACCCAGCCAACAAAGCGACACCAGCCAACACAAAGGGCGGAACAGTGAAAGTCAAAAGATCTGTAGCACTGACCCCGTAAAGTAAGCTCGACATCACTCGCGTCAACGCAAAAGCTCCAGCCAGGCCACACGCTACACCTGCAGCCACTAATACAAACGATTGACTCATAATCATCCGCAGGATTTTCGCAGGCTCGGCGCCTAGCGCCATGCGAATTCCTATTTCTTGTGTGCGTTGATTGACTGAATAAGCGAGCACGCCATAAACCCCGATCCCGGCAAGCGTAAGCGCAACTGCTCCAAAAAGGCCGAGCAGCGAAGTTGCCAACCTACGCTTAGCGAGTGAATCAGCCAGGCGCTGCTCCATAGTCTTGAATTCGTAGGCCGGTAACTCAGGATCGAGACTGTGAATCGCCTTCGAGATGCTCGCGGCTACCTGCGCAGGATCCGAGGTTGTCCTTACGACGAGAAACATGCTCCCAATCGCGAACTGTCCCGCGGGATGATAGATGCTGATTGGCGGTTCCTTATCGACACTGAACTGCTTCGTATCGCGCACGACGCCAATCACAGTTCGCCAGGGCTCCTTGTCTCCCCGCTCAAGCCGTTTACCGACAGGATCTTCGTTAGGCCAAAACCGCTGCGCCAGATTCTCATTCACGATGACAGTCTCGGCAGCGCCTTTGGCGTCTCGCTCGTCAAATAGGCGGCCTCGGACCAGAGGCACTCCCATTGCTTGAAAGTAGCCCGGACTAACAAAGCGCTCGTTCGACATGATGAAGTCCGCCGAGTTCTTCGGAACGTAGCCTTCGATCGTGATCGGTCCCCACGCCAAGGCCACCGAGCTCATCGGCAACGAATAGGTTGTCGCGGCAGCTTCAACACCCGGCAAAGCTTGAATCTTCTCGAGCAGCTGCTTGTAGAAAGCTGTCACTGGCGGGCCTTTGTATTTCGAGGATGGGAGCGAGAGCCGAAAAGACAGAACGTTGTTTACATTAAATCCGGGGCTGGCGTTTTGAATGCGTTGATAGGTTCGCAGCAGCAAGCCCGCGCCAATCAAAAGCATCAATGACAATGCGACTTCGGCTACAACCAGCGCGCTACGGACTCGATGGCGACCGCTGCCAACTCCACTTCGCCCGCCTTCCTTCAAGACCCCATTGAGATCGACTCGAGACGACTGCAGCGCTGGAGCCAGACCAAACACAATTCCGGTTAACAACGAAATTGCGAAAGTGAAGCCCAACACTTTTCCATCAAGTCCGATTTCATTGAGCCGAGGCAGCGTTTCTGAGCCCAACCTACCCAGCACGCGCGCAGCCACAAATGCCAGCATCAACCCCAGTAACCCGCCCAGCAACGATAACAAGACGCTTTCGGTGAGTAGTTGCCGAATCAGTCTGAGACGCCCAGCTCCTACTGCAGCTCGCACGGCTATTTCCTTTTGCCGGACGGCAGCTCGAGCGAGTTGCAAGTTCGCGACATTCGCGCAAGCGATGAGCAACACAAAAGCTACCGCGCCAAGGAGAATCAATAAGGGCCGGCGAACTTCTCCGACAACCTGATTCAGTAACGGCACCACGCTGATCATGAAGCCACTGCTTGGTGGATAGTTCTCGGGATATTGTTGCTTCATGCCCGCTGCGAGAATGTCGATGTCAGCCTGAGCCTGAGCGACGCTTGTTCCAGCTTTTAGTTTGCCGAAGATGTTGTAATCCTCGTTAGTCCGCGTGGAGCGCAACTTTTCGCTCATTGGCAGCGGCAACAGCAAATCCGCATTGCCAATCCTATTAACGGTCGGCATGATTTCTCGATTGAGTGAAAAGTCAGCCGCCATCACCCCAACGATCGGAACGCTGTTGCCGTTCAGAGTCAGAGTCTTCCCCACGACGTTGCGATCGCCGGCAAAATGCCGCTGCCAAAATCCATAACCAAGAATCACGACCGGTGGTTTGCCCTGCTCCTCATCTTCGGTACCGAATACTCGACCTAACATCGGCTGCGCGCCCAGCAGAGGAAATAGAGAAGATGTTACTCGAGCACCCTCGACACGTTCAGGCGTTCCCAGCCCCGTGAGATTGAAGCTGCTGTCTATCGTCGCAGCCACCTGCTCGAAGGAATGGTTTTGGGTTTTTATGTCGAGGTACTCGCCGGGTGAGAGCCAATCCTGCTCGACATTCAAACCGGGTGACCGGTTCCACATGATCACGAGCCGATCCGCATCCTGAAAATTCAAAGGCTTGAGAATCAGGGCGTTCGTCACACTGAAAATAGCGGTGTTGGCGCCAATGCCGATCGCCAGCGATAGCACAGCCACAGCCGTGAAGCGCGGGCTTTTGAGCAACATGCGGATGCCGTAGGCTAAGTCTTGTCGCAGAGTTTCCATGCAGGACCTCAGAAAGCTGTAGAACTTTATCCGCAGATTCCACAGATTACACTGATTCAACAAGGCAGGAGTGCGTCAACTTAGTTTTGATTCAACCAACATCTGTGGAATCTGCGTAATCTGCGGATAGGTTTGAATACTTACTTTCCCTCCAGCCTTTTCGCGGCGTACAACTCCCAAAAAAGAAAATCAATTTTACCGGTCTTTCCCGGTGCGAAGACGAGCTCATTCTCATTCTGTTCACCGTACGTGAACTTCCTGTCTCCGGATTTGGTCAGCACGTAGTCCTTGCCTTCCAGTCTTGCGAATAGCTTTCCGTCCTTGAGATAAATCTCCCAGGTAGTCGGCTCGTGCAAATAAGTACCGACATATTGAGAGAGCTCGGCGACGGTAGCGGGTGTGACCGGGGCCGGTTTTGGATCATTACCGGACTTTAGCTCCAAGCCTATTTCAAACGCTTTGTCCAAAGTCTGCCTCATCGTCTCGCCGCTCTTGTTCGTCAAGACAATGACGGCAAACTTCCGCTCGGGAACCATCTGGACCATCGACCCATAACCACGGCTAAAGCCACCGTGGGCGACGAACTGCAATCCCTGATATTTGAAGGTCGTCAAACCATAAGCGTAATGCGAATCAGTCTCGCCGGGCACGGCCACGCGTGGTGCGGCCATGGCTTTCACGAAAGACGGAGACATGAGTTGTTTTCCATCTACCATTCCGTCATTCATGAACCCGATCACAAAGCGAGATAGATCGTCCGCATTGGAGAACATCGATCCTGCCGGCCACATCGCTACGTTATCGAATACAGGACGCATGACCACAGCACGCTGGTTCTCCACAGCATGTCCGGTTGCGAACGGATAAGTTATCGCCATAAACGGGCGCAAAGTTGTCCGTTCCATCCCCAGCGGCTTGAACAACAACTCGCTCATCGCATCCGCGTAGGGCTTACCCGTGATCTCTTCGATGACGAAGCCGGAAAACCAATAACCAGGGCTGGAATAAGAATAGATTTCACCTTGATCGGCGAAGAGCACATCGTCCTTCCATCCACGCACCATCGTTCCCAGGGCTGAATCATCATGCGAGATCAAAGGAGCCGCAAAGTCTCGAAACCCGGCTGAGTGGCTCAACAGGTGATCCGGAGTAGTTTGTGAGAGTTTTGGACTCAGTCCTTTCAGATAATTTCCCACCGGCTCGTCGAGCTTAAGCTTTCCACTTTCAGACAGCTTGACCATCGCCGCTGCTGTAAACATCTTCGTGGTCGACCCAAGCCGGAACAACATTTCTTTTTGGAGTGGTGAATTGGTTTCGACATTCGCAACTCCAAAAGCTTTCTCGTAGATCACTCGATTGCCGCTGATTATCGTGATGACTGCGCCAGGCGTGTTTTTAGCTTTCAGCTCCGCGGGAACGATTTTGTCCAGCTCAGCAAAATCAGCTTCTTTAATCGGCGTAGCTCGTGCGGCAAACATAATAAGTAAGAAGAAACCGATAGTAGTTACGGCGGGGCGACGATGTCTCATAGTTCTTCCTTGAAATGAACAAAGGATGTGCTTTCGAAAAACCAAGAAGTGGTGCGTTTGTATTACGGATCATTGACGTTCCAAGTTTTCGTAGAATATTCAATTTTGCGTCCTGGTGAGTAGTACTGTGGTGTCGCCTAAGCCGCGTTCACGCGGTTTGCCCCGCAGGGTTACTAGCCCAGCCCTTTAGGGCTGGGTAGGTGCGAGAAATAAGACCAGGGGCGCTTCACGTCCTTTCCTAGCAAGAGTCAATCGATTAAAAGCGCGCTAAAGCGTGCTGTCGAGTTATTGCCCATATCACCCAGCCGTAAACGGCTGGGCTAGCAACCCTTCGGGCAAGCCGCCTGAAGACGGCTCTTGCGGATCGCCGTAAATCTCCAAATCGCTTAAATCAATTCAGCTCGACTACTTCAAAACTTAAATAACTTCTTTTCGTGGTCCGCTACGACGTGCTTCTTCCCCTTCTGGGTAACCTTATGACCCTCTGCCTCAAGCCGCGCCTTTTGAAGCTCGATTCCCCCGGGGTACTTCTCGTTTAGAATTCCGCCTGTCTTGAGCGTGCGCCAGTATGGAGTAATGCGACTCTTTCGGTCAGCAGCCGACTCTTCTTCAGCCGCGTTGGCGGCGAGCCAAGCAAAGATTCCAGTTGTTATCGGACACGCGATGTCTGCGTCGTGTTTTGTGGCCAGAGCTGAACGAATCTCATTTATCGTGGTGAGCTTTCGCTTTGGCACAGCGCGCATTAATTCGTTGACTTCGCGCGGAGCCGGAATCACAAGAGTACCTGCTCCCCACTTTGCCTTCATACGCGTCGGAATCCTGCTCACTTTTGGCAGGTCCTTATCATCATCCAGTTTCTCTCGCCAGGATTTCCGTTGCTTCATGCGAATACCTCTTCGAATTGCGGCGGCAGTCACGACTTTTCCACGAGATGGTCATCATAGCCTGCCTGCACCAACCCCTCGTAGGCTTTCCAGACGTCGAAAGGAATTTGTTGATGAATCTGAAAGCCCCTTTCCGCGTACACTTTTATTCGCTGTAAGTCGCCCACCATGATGCTGACAACTTGTTCGACGGACAACTCTTCATTCGCATAATTTTGAAGGTAATCGTCGAATGAAACCTGCGGCGAAGTCACGATCACGTCCTTTTCCGGCCATAGCTTTCGAAATGTCGCATAGCTGCGGCGCTCCATGTAAGGCTTCTGCACCAACAAAAACTTTTTCGGTTCAACTTGTGCTTCGGCCAAAAGCGTTTTCGTGAAGAGAATGTTTTCACCCGTATTTGAGGATTTGTTTTCGATCAGAATGCTTTCAATCGGGACGGCCATATCCATCGCGATTCGCGCAAATTGATCGGCTTCGGGTTCATTCCACAGCTGCCTGGTGATCGCCCCGAAGCCTCCGGAGAAAATCAGCAAAGGCGCCCAGTTATCCAAAAACAACTGAGCGCCTCGAATCGCCACCGCCTTGTCATGACTGCAAAGCACCAGAATCACGTCAGCCGGTGAAAGCTCGTGCTGGAGCCGATGGTAGTCCCAAAGCTTCTGTGCCAGCAGGCGATGGCGCTGGTCCATAGTTTCTCAATTCCGATTCGTATTCATTTCGCCAGATTGAGACTGACGATAACGGATCTGGCTGCACTTGGAAAACTATCTCGCTTGTACAAGATCGTCTTGACGTCTCTCATTCACACCGCGGCTTTAGCCCGGTGATCGCAACCACATCTAAATAATGCGAACCGTTTCAACGGTTTTGTTGCGGGTGACAAACGAAACCGTTGAAACGGTTGCTAAGAAACGGGACCCATTTTAACCACCCAGTTAAGACTGGGTGTGAATGAGAGGCGTCAAGGACGAAGGTGTGCGCCCGCTGCTGTCCAACTATCAGGCAGTAGCCGAGGTCTTCTGTTCAGCTGCACCTTCAGTTTGCGTCCATCGCTCCAGAAGTCTGCGTCGATTTTCTAATTTCTTTTCAATGTTCGCTGACTTCAATACCAGCTGCTCGAGCTGGAGCATGTAGTCGGGCTCGCCGATCGTTTCTCGAATCTCAGCAAGAAAAGGCTGCAGTTTCGCAAACACGACCAGATGTTCGCTGTTCGCTTCCAGGAACATCTTTTCATCGATGCCCCCGTTATTAACCAGCGCGGCGGCCACATCCCAATGCGACGCCACCATGCGGTAGTACGCGCTTTGCGACTCACCGCTTTGAATCAGCGCCAGGATTTCCAGGCCGCTTTGCGGTTTGAAATCGGTGAAGAACCAGCGGCGCGCGGTGCGCATCAACGCTTCGCTTCTGAGTTCGTACAACTTCAAGATAGCCAGCGTATCATGCGGTTTTGTTTCCATTTGAAATTATCTCCTCGTCCTTTCCAAAGCTGCATTTGCAGTAACTTTCAAAGTTGCTCCAGCGAGGCTTGCGCGTGCGCTCATCAGCTGTCGACAAAGCTTCAGATTGTAAGCAGCATCCTCAAACGATCCACCGGATTGATCCAACGCAATTTGAAATTCTCGATCGGCCTCAGCGAAGCGACCGTCTTGCGCCAACATGACTCCGAGATTATTGTGGCCAGCCGGAAACTTCCCATCCGAACGAAGAATTGCCTCTCGAAACAGTGTAGCGGCGGCAGCATGATTACTTTCTTTCGCGGACAACAAACCTAACTTGTAATGAGCAAGCCCCTCTTTCAGACCGGCATTTTCTGCCGCCTGGCGGTAGGCGTCTTTGGCTTCCGAAAAGCGGCCCAGATCTTCAAGCGCAATGCCCAACGCGTATGAGGCTCGCCAGTATTGTCCTCCACGAACGTTAACCGCCTTTTGATAAAACGTTACTGCTTCATTGGTGCGCCAAAGCTCGTAATAACAAACCCCGATGTTGTAGAGCGCTTGCGCATAATTTTCGGAAGCTGTCTCGGGGACGCGCTGATATTCCTTGATCGCGGCTTCATACTGCTGCTTTGCAACCTTGGCATTGCCACGCTGGATGAATAATCGTGTAACCGAATCCGTTTGAGCCGATACACTGCTCAGCACCACAAGCGTGAGACAACCAGCGATGAATAATTTTCTAAAACTCACTTTCCACCTCCGTCATTCGAGCATTTCAAAACGGAGGCAGCTTAGCGGTCAGTGACTCAATATGTATTTCCTGTTATTGCTACCGTAGCCGAAAATTGCTGGAAAGATCTTTGGTCTTTGATCTTTGGTCTTCGACGGAGTTTTCAAGAATCCACCTTGTGCTGAAACAAAGACCAAAGGCCCAAGACCAAAGACCCTTCTTTAGTGAATCATCTGTCTATAAGCCTGAGGCGTCGTGCCGGTCACGCGATGAAACAACCGCGTGAAGTGACTTTGATGACTGAATCCGGACCGCAGTCCGACTTCAGCTAACGGCAGTTCACTATCCGCTAAAAGAATCTTGGCTTGCTCAACTCTGAACTTAATCAGGTATTGATGTGGAGTCGTGCCGGTGGATTTCTTGAATTCTCGAGCAAAGTGAAAACTACTCATCGCCGCCTGTTTCGCCAAATCCTCCAGGCGCAAATCATCTTCGTAGTTTTCAGCAATGAACTTCTTTACCTGACGAAGGCGCTGACCAGAAATACCACCATTGGCTTTGGGTGACGAATACGGCGAGGCGGAGTAATGGCGCAGCAAATGCACTGCGAGAACATTAGCCAACGACTCCGCGTAGAGCCGGCCACTCAATCCTTCGTTATCCAACTCGGCTAACAACGCCATCCCAACGCTGCTAATAACCGGGTCACGTAACGAGTACCGCTCGACCAACTCCACATTTTCACCGGAGTAAGAGTCTCCTGCAGCTCGGGCCACGATAGTCGGGTCGAGATAGATGGCGAGATGCTCAGAAGGACCCTCAAGCGTCGCCTGGTGCCCAAGACCTGAAGGCAGCACACACACACTGCCCTTTGTCTTGGGGCCTCGTAATAGAGTTCCGCTAGCAGTGCGCAGTTCACCGCGATAGACATCGGTCAGTGACACCAGCGCCACATGTTCTCGATGGCAATGCTCCGGCAGCTCACCAGTAGCAAGCCGGCAGTGTTCAAGCCGAATTCCTTCCCATGCTGCTTTCCGTTTGAATACCACGTTTGAGCCAGGACTTAGCTGTACTGTGCTGATATTCATGAACGCTCCAATCACGCGCGGGCGATTTTGCGCTTAACTTTCACCGATAGCAGTAGCTTCGCTCCGCTTTTGGTTGCGTGCGCTCGCAATCGATCCAGAATCGCTTGTCGCGCACGCACAAATGCCTGTTTGTCTCGATAAAGCTGGAAGGCCCAGTTGGCGCCTAATTCAAGTGAATTGATTTCGAATGCTATTTGAGTTGGATCGGAAGCTCGCCGAAGATGACCGGCGCTTTGGGCTTGCTTAACTGCGTCTCTCAAAACGGCGAGCCATTCCTTCATGATGTCGGCGATGCGATCACGGACGGGGCCGGGACGGCCGTCGAACTCCGAAGCAGCAGCGGCAAAGAAACAACCGCCCCGGAATACTTCACTCTCGACGTAGCCAAGCCACATGTCGCAAAGCTTCCACAATCTGGATACTCCGGGATTGGCTTCAAACGCAGGCTTAATCACCTCGCGAATAAAGATGAAACGGGCCGCTTCCACGGTCGCCACTTGCAGTTCTTCCTTTGAGCCAAAGTGCGCGAAAAGGCCGCTTTTGCTCATCGAAAGAGCAGACGCAAGACGTCCAATGGTCAATCCCTCGAGACCCTCAGCCGAGGAAATGTGGACCGCGGTCTCGAGAATAGCGGTCTTGGTCCGCTCCCCTTTTGGCTTCTGTTCTTTTGTGCGTTGGCTCATAAAGGCACGAACGTTCGTTTTCGACCGAAGCCTTATAGCACGACCGTTCGTTTCTGAGCAACCCCCTGGTAGCGTAGACTTCAGTCTGCGCTCAACGTGAACGTCACTCAAGGTTCAGCGATTTGGTCAAGTAGATTGGCCGGGCAGCGCGGAACAAACTGAAGAACCCCTCTAACCGTTTTAACAGTTTCCATCTCGAACTAAAAACCGAAAACCGTTGAAACGGTTAAAAGGGTTCTCGTGTAACTGTTACCACCCGGTTGAAACCGGGTGTGAATGAGAGGTGTTTTGCAAGAGCCTGTGAAGTTCGCGTTCAACCTCAGCGCGATGAGCAGAATGAAATCTACCGCGGGCGGCTACCGTAAGAGCTAACCGCCGCGAGCACGACGAAAAAGACAAAATAGCGCAGGGCCGCGCCAGGCCACGACCATTGCTTCCTGGACCGGTTAATCCAGATGCCCGTGACAATTGCCGGGATGAAACAAGTTCCTACGAGGCGCCCGATAGCCTGCCCGAGTTGGTCTGGTCCAACATTGGGCCCGAGCTTCACCATCACAATCGGCAATAGCGCCACAAACATCAGCACCGGATAGACCAGGATTTTCCCGGATTTCTTATCCGCAGCCGGCCCCACAGCGTTCCGACTCTTAAGAGCATCGATCACAAGAAACGTGATGACGACACCGCCGATGAAGATGCTGAGGAAGAGGCCTAGTGCTAACGCGGTTCCACGGCTCTCCATCGAACCAAAACCGCACACGCCCACCACGAAAGAAAGTAGGCCCCCACCGAGGAGCAGGCCCATGTAACTCTTTTGTTGTTTAGTTGAGCCGCCCTCAAGTGAGACTGACTGCCTCGAAACCGGTGCTGCCGGTTCAAGCTTGGCTTGACAGCGCTTACAAACACCGTCCACGGCAAAGCTGACGAGTCCACACTTCGGACACTTCACGCTCTTTTTCAATTTGATCCCCTTCCCTAACGCTTAATTAACTCGCGCGCATGGCGCCGCGCACTTTCAGTAATCTCAGCGCCAGTGAGCATCCGGGCTAACTCCTCGACGCGGCCGCGCCGATCAAGTTTGGCGACTTTAATCTCCGTTCTACCACTCGCGACGTTCTTTTGCACGATCAAGTGGTTGTCTGCGAACCGTGCGATCTGCGGCTGATGAGTGACGCACAGCACCTGGTTTGACTGCGCCAGCTTTTTCAACTTCAAGCCCACCGCTTCACTCACTCGCCCCCCAATACCGCTATCAATTTCATCGAAGACAATCGTCCGGGGAAACTCCGAAGCGTTGGCTACGGTCTTCAGCACCAGCATCAAGCGAGAAGCTTCACCGCCAGATGCAACTTTCGCGAGCGGCTTGACTGCTTCGCCCACGTTGGCTGAAAAATAGAACTCGATACGATGAATCCCTTTCGCGGTGAACGCTGCATCTTCAATTTCGTTTTGCGTACTCGGGTTGATTTGAATCTGAAACTTTGCGTTCTCCATCGCCACAGCGCTCAGGTCACGCTCCACGGCTTGTTCAAATTTCTTTGCAGCCCGCATTCGTTCCCGGTGCAAGCGTTGCGCGGCTTCGAGATAATTTGCGCGGGCAGCTGCTAGTCTCTCTACCAATTCCGCTTCCTGTTCATCGGCATGCTCGATTTGTCGCAGCCTATCTTCCGAGCGAGCCAGATGTTCGAGCGCGCTTTCGATCGCGCCGCCATACTTTCTCTTGAGTCGCGACATCTCAGCCAGCCTATTCTCAATCTCAGCCAAACGAGCCGGTGAAAACTCAAGCTTTTCAGAAAAATCTCGAAGCGAGAAGGACAAGTCTTCCAAAGTCGCCCGTGCTGAGGCGAGCGGCTCGAGATACTCGGTGAAGGCGGTTTCGTACTGACTCAGCTCCTCGATTTGTTTCTCAGCCAGGCGCAGGCGAGCCAGCGCCGCTTCGTCATCTTCATAGATCAGCCGGTAACTTTCGCTCGCGAGTTCCGTCAGTTTCTCGACGTTTTGCAGACGTCTTTTCTCTTCTGCCAACGACTCATCCTCACCTGGCGCCAGGCGCGCTCGCTCAAGTTCGTCGATTTGGAACTTCAAGACGTCAACAAGCTGAAATTTCGCAGCTTCATCGCTTCGTAAATCCTGCAAATCGCTTCGCACTTTATTCCATGACTGATAAGCAGCGCTGACTTCCTCACGTATGGCTGACAAGCCGGCAAACGAGTCGAGAAGCTCGAGGTGTGTCTCGACGTCGAAAAGTGTTTGCTGGTCACCCTGCCCGTGAATGTCGACAAGGAAGGGGCGCAGTTCGCGTAGCAGCGTTTGTGTCGCGAGTTGATGGTTTATGAAGATCTTGTTTCGGCCTGAAGAAGAAAGTTCGCGACGAATAATAACTTCACGATCGCCATCGCCGGCCTCGGTGAAGTCTATTCCGGCAGTTTCAAGTATCGAATCTAACTGCCGGTTTGGCGTTACCAGAAAGAGTCCTTCGATGAAAGCTCGATCAGTTCCTGACTTCAGCAGATCCGAGCCAAAGCGGCCGCCAATCAGTACGCCTAACGCATCGACAATGATCGATTTACCCGAGCCGGTCTCACCGGTAAGCAGGTTGAGTCCTTCTTCGAATTCCACTCGCTGCTCATCGATCAACGCAACGTTGCTGATGTTAAGGAGCGTGAGCATCTGAACAAGAGAAAAGTAAAAAGGTAAAAGTAGGAACCCACGAATCAAACTGATTGCTGATTGCTGATTGCTGATTTAGCGACGGGCGCGGGCAATAAACGCTTCGATCTCCGACAACTTGCGCGGAAGCGCCGCCGTCATCCATTGCACGCCAGTCTCGGTCACCAACATGTCATCTTCGATACGCACGCCAATGCCCTTGTATTTCTCAAAAGCCGGTCTCACTGCAGCTATGAACTTCTCGTTCTCGGGTGTCTTCGGCAAATTCTCGAGCGCATCGAGTCGAATGTAAATCCCCGGCTCATTCGTGAAAACAGCGCCCGGCACAAACTTAGAACCGCCGCCGACGTCGTGGACATTCATACCTAGCCAATGCGACGTTCCATGCATGAACCAGATTCTAAACTGCATCGAGTTTCGATCTGTGATTAGCCCAACCCGCAGCAATCCATCCTTGATTATTTCCGTGCCGGCACGGTTCACATCGCTTAGCGTCGCGCCCGGCTTCGTAGCCTTCGCAACTGCTTCCTGCGCATCGTAGACAATTTGATAAATCTCAGCTTGCGCCGGAGAAAACTTTCCATTGACCGGAAAGGTCCGGGTCACATCGGCGCTGTAATGCTCATATTCAGCACCGACGTCCATCAGCAACAGCTCACCAGCCTTCACAGGTCCCTGCGATTCTTCGTAGTGAAGAGTGGTTGCGTTTGGACCACAGCCGACGATATCCGGATAACCCCAGTTGTCTGCGTTCCGCAATTTGAAGATATAGGCGACGTCAGCATCGACTTCGTACTCCCATTGCGCGCGACCGGCGTTGGCCCAGGCTCGCTCGTGCGCTTCAGTACTGATGTCAATCGCATGCTGCAGCAGCCTTAATTCGAGCGGTGACTTGCTCAATCGCAATTCGGAGAAGATTGAACCAGCGCTACGCACGGTGAATCCCGCGGGCGTGCTTGCCCAGTCCGCGGAAAATCGTTGTTCACGCGTGTATTCGCGACTGTTGGGAGCATTGGGCGCTAACTGGAAAACCGATGCTTCGTTCTTCGCAGCTGCACTGTAAAGAGGATCGTACGCTGCGACCACCGCGTTTTCAGTGACTACGCTTGAGAGCAGAATCTTGTCTGCCGTGGGCCGATAGATCTTATGATCGCGAAGGGCCTTGATAAAAGGCTCGAACTCGGTCGCTTCCCAAATCTCACTGATGCCGGAAATGTTCGCGGCCTCCTCGGCGCTGTACATGTGGCCGGTCCATGTCTCTGCAGCAGGACTCCGGCGTGGTATGAACAGCAATGGTGTATTCCCCGGTAACAACACCAGCGTCGCGTTCATCTGTTTCAGATTCGTTAAGTAAAAAAGATTATTTTCCTGACGAAACGGATAACTAACATCATTCGCATACACCCGGGGTTCGCCACTGAAGAGAACCAACACGGCGTTCAGACCGATCGCCTTCGACACCCTGGCGCGCCGGGCTGCGAGCTCAGCTTGCCGCTCTTTATCGCTGATGCGAGGAGCAGGCGGCGTGATGCTGATTGGTGACTTAGCCGCCCGACCTTGTGCATTCAAAAGCCTGGCTGAGCTAAGACTAAGGCTCAAAGAAATTAAGAGCGATAAAGCAACGACACTTTTCCCAAGTAGGTTTGCAACACGCATAGGGACTCCTCGGATTTGAATTCTATTTTGAATCTCTTGAGAACGCAGGTGGGGCTTTGTGTTCAACTTTGAATGACGCTAAGGTCGCGCTCTTCTTTTTGGTCCCGGCGGCGGCAATACCCGAGTCGTCCCATCCGGCAAGGTTACAATTCGCGTCCCATTTGGCGTCGTCGTTATCTTGGTGCCGTCGGGAAGCGTTCGATTCCTTACGGTGGGAATTCGGCGACGGGTTCCTCCCGGTCCTGGAACCTCAATGTAACCAGGGTCTGGCGGTTCAGGTGTTTGTTGTTGCTTCCGTTCTCGCTCCCGTTCCCGTTCTTCCCGTGCTCGTTCGCGTTCTTGCCGTGCTCGTTCCGCTTCAGCCTCGCGCTGCTCCGCGGCCGCCTCTTCAGCATCACGGCGGGCTTCTTCTTCGCGTTGCTTACGCTCCGCTGCGGCGCGCTTTTCCTCGTCCCTTTGCTGCTTGTCCGCTTCGGTCTTCCTGGCCCGAGCATCCTTCGCACTTTCGGCTGGCTTTGAGTCAGCACCTTTGACGGCGCTTGGCTCGGCTGAGGGTGATGGCTGCGCAATCGTAATGTTTTCGACCGGAGAAGGTGACGGTTGGGCCACCACTGCGTTCTTGCGCTGCTCTGCTACATAGAAGAAGCCTGCGCCGCCGACACACAACAAAAGAACCAAAGCGCCAGCCGCTATGCCCCACGGCAACGCGCTACTTTTGCGCGGAGGAGACTGCACGATGGTCGTCTCTCCGGTAGAGACTAACGTGCCCGGAACAGTTGGGCTTCCTGCCAGCTTCGTCGGAGCAGTAGATGGCGAGGCGAAGAGTACCGTAGCGGCCTCATCTCGACCGCCGATGGTCACTTCATTGCTGGTTCTCAGCGCAGTTCGCATCACTGCGGCGCTGGCGTAGCGCTGCTCGCGATTCTGCGACATCGCCTTGTGTAGAACTACAGCGATCGACGGGCCAACGGCTGGAACAATTTCGTTAGCCGGCAGCAGGGGATCCGGTTGACCGTTTACAACAGCCGCCGCTCGAGTCAGACCATCTGGTGGCTTCACGCCCGTGAGCAGATGATAGAGAGTTGCCGCAAGTGCATAGATATCGCTACGAGGATCAGTGCCGAGACCCTGGATCTGCTCCAGTGGAGCATAGTTTGGTGTGTATCCAAAGATACTCGCCGTGCTCACCCGCGAAATATCTCCGAGTTGTCCTTTCGCAAGCCCAAAGTCCAACAGAATGATTTGATTGCGAGCTGAAAGCTTCAAATTCTGCGGCTTGATATCTCGATGAATTATCTGAGGATCCTGAGTGTGCAAATAATCGAGCGCGTCCAGAAGCTGATCTGCCCACAGCAGGACTTGCTCAGTCGGAAAAGGCCCGCGCCTGAGGTTGATCATCTCGGCCAAATCGTCACCGGCGATGTACTGCATCACCAGAAACGCGCCCTCAGCTTCAGCAAAGTGATCACTGACTCGCGGAAGGGCCGGATGATGAAGCCGCGCCAGTAAACGCGCCTCACGCTCAAATTGTCGCCGCAGTTTTTCGTCGGTAAACAGCGTCTCTTTGAGAGCGACTGTGGTATCGAGGCGCTGGTCGACAGCTTCATAGACTGCGCCCATACCACCCTGTCCGAGTTGGCGCAGGATTCGGTAGCGACCTTGAAGTATTGTTTCCGGAGCGAGCATTAATTACTGTTTCCGTCGCCGGCGATGGCGTGTGTTACGCTTGACGTTGGTCATTATACATGGCTCATGAAACGATCATAAGCCAAAGCCTGATTCACGCGCAGTCAATGGGTCTGAACCGTCAAGCAACTTTTCCCTCCACTTTGCAATCGACAACCAAGTCGAACCCTGTAAGAAGCACGATTCGTCACGAATGGTTGCTGCCGCAATTATGACGCGCAGCGGATGTTTATGGCTCGAATCTTAATTGTTGAGGATGATCATTACCGCTGCTCGTGGTTTGGGAGCCGATTCGCCGGCCACGAACTGGACACCACTGCCGATGTAGCGATTGCCGTTGAGTGGTTATTAAGCCGAGATTATGACCTGATATTTCTCGACCACGATCTGGTTCTGGAACACTACGAACAGGAGATGGCTGACGACGGCTTAACAGGCTACGTGGTCGCATTATGGTTGGCAGAACATCCGGATTGCCAACCATCAGCTCAAATCATTATTCACTCTTTGAATTTTGCTGGTTCGGCTCGCATGAGGCAGTGCCTTGAGGATGCGGGCCGCCAGGCTGAGCATGTGCCCTTCCCTTACTTGTCAGCCGTTTTTTCCGGATCTTCGTAACCTCGACTCAGTCTGCAAGTCCGCGGGTTACTTCAATTCACCAGCCAGCTTCTGCGCTTGCTCTTGAGCCTCTTTATACTCCGCCGCATACGCGGGATCGACCTTCATCGAAAGGATGTAGTCAATTTGCTTCTTCGACTCACCATTCTTCTTTGCCGCATGGTAAGCCTCAGCCAGTCGCAATCGTAGCAGCGCGTTCTCCTGACCGAACTTCAAACCTTTCTGAAGATAATCAATCGCCTTATCGACATCGCCGCCCAAGACTCGAGGCGCCTGGAGGTACAGCTGCCCGAGGACCATGTACGCACTACCCGACTGAAAGCCTTCGTCGATTTTCAGGACCGTCTCCATCTCGTTTCGAATATCCTCGACGCTGGAAAGGCCGGCCAGAGTGCTGTACTTCGCGGCGCCTCCGTAGTTTGCTCCCAGCCAAAAATGGCCTTCGGGTTTTGAATCCTGTAGCCGCACGGCAGCCTTGCCCGCCTCTGAACCCTCACGAAAGGAAATCTCTCGCTCATGCTCATCCGCAGTGTGGTCGCCGAGATAGTAAGCGGCTCGAGCGAGTTTCCACGCGGCTTCGAAGCTTCCATAGTCTTCAATTCGCGCCTGGCGCAGGAGTGCTACAGCCTGCCTGACCTTATCCAGATTCTCGCGCCCATCGTAGAGCTTGTCGGCTTCGGCGACCTTAGCCGCAGCGGCGCCCGCATCGCCTACATCGACTCCTTGAGGCGTTTCCGGCTTGGGTTTCCCACACCCGCCAGACATTGAAACCAGCAGCAGCGTCAACACAACCAACGTGATGTGATTAATTTCAGGCCGTTTTTCGCGAAAGCGGCGTCCGTGCAAGCTCAATTGTATAGTCATGACATACACAACTTTTTCCATTACCCAAAATGCAGGCGGATACGGTATAGTTACGGCCTGTACCTAAGCTCGATGGGGTCTTCGCCGATGGCAAGTCCCAAAAATCTGGTAGCCGAACCTGGGAGGCTGTGTGGCAGCGGCGGCATTCTACGATCTTGAAGGCACTCTGGTCAGTACAAATCTCGTTCACACGCTTGCCTTCTACGCCAAGAACCAGCCGGGCCTGGGGAGCAGCTTACGCAAGAGCGCTAAGACGCTGCTAAGTCTGCCCGTCTTTGCTATCACGGACCAATACAGCCGGAAGGTCTTTAATGACTTATTTTTTCAAAGTTACAAGGGCCAAACCGAAGACCGCATGCGGTTCTTCGCGGAAGAGCTGTTTGAAACCATACTAAAACCGGCGGTCTTTCCCGGAGCTTATGAGCTTATTGAAAAGGCGAAGAGCCTGGGCTTGCGCCAAGTCGTAGTGACAGGGGCGCTGGATTTATCCGTAAAGCCGTTGATGGAACATCTCGGCATAGTTGATTACGTGGCGAACCACCTCGAGTTCGTGAACGGCGTGGCAACCGGCAGGCTTTTGCCACCGGTGCTCGCCGCAGCCACGAAGGCGTCGTGGATCCGCCAATTCGCGGAGCGCGAAGGAATCAATCTCAGCGAGTCGTACGCATATTCAGACAGCATGAGCGACTTGCCGATGTTATCCGTAGTTGGACATCCGGCCGCTGTTAATCCGGACATGCGTTTGCGCCAGACGGCGTTGCATCACGACTGGCCGGTCTTGAATTTGAAGTAGCGTAGACTTCAGTCTGCGCCTCGCTTTCATTTTGGCACAACTCTCGGGGCTTGAATCGCCGCTGACGTCGAGCAGTTTCTGGTTGATTTCTTTACTGGTTAGCAAAACACAGACTGAAGTCTGTGCTACTAAATGCTGTTAATCCGGACATGCGTTTGTTGCATCACGACTGGCCGGTCTTGAATTTGAAGTAGCGTAGACTTCAGTCTGCGCCTCGCTTTCATTTTGGCACAACTCTTCCGGCTTGAATCGCCGCTAGCGTCGGGCAGTTTCTGGTTGATTTTCTTGATTGGTTAGCAAAACACAGACTGAAGTCTGTGCTACTAAATATGGCCCTACAACTAAGAAGAAAAACGCACGAATCGGTTATCTACATTGACCGTGACAGCGCACCGCGCATCATGCCTTCGGGCGAGGACTTCATTCTGGAAGATCTCCCGATTGGCACTCGAGTGCTGTATCCGAATCCGCCTCTCAAAGGATTGCCCAATCGCGAAGCAGCAATTCGTTATGCTTTGAATCACCCTCACGACTGTGATCCGCTCTTCGCGCAGCTTGAGCCCGGGATGAAGGTGACGATTGCCGTCGACGACATCAGCTTGCCCTTGCCGCCGATGGCAACTCCCGACATTCGCCAAACGATTCTCGAGATCGTTCTCGACATGCTCGCCGGCCATGGCGTCGACGACGTTCACATTATCATCGCCAATTCCCTGCACCGTAAAATGACTCCGTGGGAAATGAAGCGAATGGTCGGGCAAAAGATCTTCGACGAGTTCTACCCCGATCGCTACTACAACCACGACGCCGAGTGGACCGAGGGGATGATAAAGATCGGCGAGACTCGTCACAAAGAGCCGCTAAATCTCAACCGTCGAGCCGCGGAGAGCGACTTGCTCATTTACGCCAACATCAACCTGGTCCCGATGGATGGCGGTCATAAGTCAGTCGCAGTCGGACTTTGTGATTATGTCTCTTTGCGCGCGCATCACGAGCCGCAGACGATTCGTGAGTCGGACAGCTACATGGATCCGGCGCGGTCTGAGCTCAACAACAAATGCGTTCGGCTCGGCAAGCTTGTCGACGAGCATGTCAACGTCTTTCACATCGAGACCGCGATCAATAATCGAATGTACAAAGGCGACATGGATTTCCTCCTTAAGAACGAGGATGACTTTACTGCCTTTGATCGGATGAAGTTCGAAGCAATGCGATACACGATGAGCAAGCTGCCGCGTCCGGCGCGGCGTAAGCTTTTGCACTCGCGGCCCGCGCAATACGAAATGACTGCCTGTCATGCTGGAAAGACCGAGCCTGTGCACGCCAAGATCATCGCCAAAGGATTCGAGCAATACGCCATTCCGGTCCGCGGCCAGTGTGACATCCTGATCACGGGCATTCCCGACATCTCCCCATACAATGTCTATTCGATACTCAATCCGCTTCTGGTCCAGGTTATGGGTCTGGGCTATCACTTCAACTTTTATCGCAACAAGCCGTTACTGAAAAAAGGTGGAGTGATGATTCTGCATCACCCGTGCTACGACGAGTTTGATCATCAGTTTCACCCGAGCTACATCGAATTCTTCAATCGGCTGCTACCAGAGACGCGCGATGCTTTTGTGCTTCGAGAAAAATACGAACAGGAGTTCGCGAACAATCCGAGCTACGTGGAGATGTATCGCCGCGGTAACGCGTATCACGGCGCGCACCCGTTCTTTATGTGGTACTGGGGCGAGAACGGGCGCCAGCACATTGGCAGGGTGATTGTGGCGGGCGCAGAGAATGCTCACGTTCCGGCAATTCTGGGCTGGGAGCGAGCAGACAACCTGACTGAGGCCATCGCGATGGCGCGAGGCTACATGGGTACTTCCGCTGAGATCACGATGCTGCACCAGCCGATGATCGGCATCGCGGATATGGAGTAATAATGAAACGTAGGGGCGGACCTGTGTGTCCGCCCTCGCCATTATCCGGAACAAGGGCGGATACACAGGTCCGCCCCTACCAGTTTCATAATTATGAAGTTATCGCCAACTGAAATTTTTAATAACCGAAGCATTTTTGTAATCGGTGGCACCGGCTTTCTCGGCAAGGTCACGCTGAGCATGCTGCTGCATCGCTTTCCAAATGTCGGTCGGGTTTATGTAACGGTACGCGCTCGCTCACAGGAAGAATCCGAAAATCGTTTTTGGAATAGTGTGATTACCGCGCGCCCGTTTGATCCAGTTCGCGAGCGCTACGGCGATGCCTTCGAAGGATTCATTCGCGACAAAGTGACCGTCGTCGGCGGTGACATCGGCGAGACCAACCTCGGCTTCACCGAAGAGGAAGCTCAGAAGCTGGCTGATTTAACTGACGTCGTCATCAATACCGCCGGGAACGTAACCTTTAATCCCACCCTCGAAAGCGCGTTAAGAACTAACGTCGTCGGCACGCAAAACGTGATTGCTTTTGCGCGGCGCATGAAAAGACCAGCACTTGTTCATGTATCGACGTGTTTCGTCGCGGGTAACCGGTCAGGATCCGTCTTTGAAAGTGATCCTGTCATCGGCTACTTCCCGCGCAGACACGAAATGCCCGGTGTGGAATTCTCCGTCGAGCAGGAGATTCAAGATTGCGCAAAGCTCTCTGAACGGGTTCGAGAAGCTGCGCGTGACGCAATGATGACTTCTCGATTTCGTGATCAGGCCCGCAAACGGCTGGCCGAAGAAGGTCGAGATGCCGATGATCCCGATGCTTTGGGTCTCGCCGTTGCGCGCGAACGAAAAGTTTGGATTCGCGAGCGTCTAACTGATTTGGGTGTCGAACGCGCAGCCTGGTGGGGTTGGCCCAATATTTACACCTACACCAAATCGCTGGGTGAGCAGCTCGTCGCCGCCGAGACGGGCATGGTCCGCAGCATCCTGCGCCCGAGCATTGTGGAATCGGCAAAATCCTATCCATTTCCCGGCTGGAATGAAGGCTTCACAACTACAGCGCCGATCATTTTCATGGTCCTCAAGGGCCAGACTCAAATCCCGGCTAATGACAAGTTGATTCTCGACATCACTCCGGTAGACCAAGTTGCCTCAGCGATGCTTGCCATCACTGCTTCGGCTTGCGTCGAAGAGCCCCGTCTCGTTTATCAAGCCGCCACCGGAGACTCGAACCCGAACAACATGGAACGCATCATCGGGTTGGTCGGGCTGTACAAGCGCAAACACTTCCTCGAGAAAGATACCGGCATCCAGTTTGTCAATCAGATCGCCGCGCGGATGGAGCCGCGGCCGGTAACAACCAGCCGGTTTGAGAAGACGTCAGCGCCAATGATGAATGCCGCGGCAAAGAAAGTCTCGTCGCTGCTCGATCGAGCCAAGCCGCGCTGGGGTGGCGGTCGTATCACCGACGTCATTGATTTTGTAAAAAGCAACGTCGATCGAGTCGAAGAGATCACACACGAAACAAAGGAAGCTTTCGATATTTTCAGGCCGTTCACTAACGAGAACGCCTACGTCTTTCGTTCCGACAACCTCCGATCTTTATTCAGCCGCATCCGCAAAGACGAAGAAGCACTCCTGGTTTGGAATCCGGAGCAGTTCGACTGGTACGACTACTGGATGAACATTCACCTGCCCGGCTTGAAAGAGTGGGTCTTCCCAACGCTCGAAGAGGAGATGCGCGCCCAGCCGAAGCGCATTTACACCTACCGCGATTTGTTGGAGCTGTTTGAGACCTCAACGAAGCGACATGCAACGCGGGTCGCGATGCGGATCGAGCGGGATGGTCACAAGGAACAGTACACCTACGCGGATGTTCGCGAGCTCGCTTTACGAGCGGCAGGATTTTTTGCCAGCGAAGGCATCAAGGCCGGCGATCGTGTGATGCTGGTCAGCCAGAATGCGCCGGAATGGGGAATGACGTATTTCGGTGTCTTGAAATCAGGCGCCACCTGTATTCCCGTCGATCCTGACAGCTCAATCGATGAAATTATTAACTTCGCTCGCGCTGGTGATGCAGCTGCGCTGGTGCTCAGCGCCAAGCTGGCGCAGGAGCACAGCGAGCTACAACAACGCCTGGCAACCGAAGGTCTCTCTCCGAAGCTTTGGACCTTTGATGATGTATTCGCCATGCCTGATGAGGTGACTGAAGACCAACGCATCGCCCTGTTGCCCGCGCGTGTCCATACACAATCTGTCGCTTCGCTCATTTTCACTTCCGGAACGACGGGCAGTCCAAAGGGCGTGATGTTGTCACATCGAAACCTGACCAGCATGGTGTCGATGCTCTCGTCAGTTTTCGACATGTCCACCAAAGATGGCGTGTTGTCAGTCCTTCCGCTCCATCATACGTTTGAGTTCTCGACCGGCTTTCTTACTCCGCTCAGTCGAGGCGCGCAGATTACGTACTTGCCTGAGCTGACCAGTGATGCGCTCGCGAAAGCAATCAAGAATGGACATGTCACGGGCATGGTCGGCGTGCCGGCTCTTTGGGAATTACTGCACCGTCGCATCAAGAATCGACTCTACGAGCAAAGCGATTGGATCGGAAAGACTGCCGACTTGATGATCCAGGCAAACGCCTGGCTGCGAGACAAGACCGCTCTGAATTTTGGTCAATTCCTTTTCTATCCGATCCACGAAGGTCTCGGCGGGCGCATTCGCTACTTCATCAGCGGAGGGTCAGCGCTTGGGGAGAAGGTGCAGAATGATTTTCGCGGGCTGGGATTCACAATTCTTGAAGGTTACGGTTTGACGGAAGCCGCACCTGTGCTGACCGTCACACGCCCCGAGAATCGCCTGCTCGTCGGCAGTGTCGGTCGCGCCTTGCCCGGCGTCGAAGTTCGCATTGCCAATCCGGACTCGAGCGGTGTGGGCGAAGTCATTGCCCGCGGTCCGAATGTGATGCTCGGTTATTTTGAGAACGAAACCGCCACTCGCAGCGCCCTCGTGGATCGTTGGCTGTACACCGGGGACCTTGGACGTCTCGACGATGATGGCAATCTCTATCTGGTCGGTCGCTCGAAAGAAATCATCGTTGATACGAACGGCAAGAATGTTTATCCGGATGAACTTGAAGAAATCTATTCGGATTCACCATACATTAAGGAACTCAGCATCGTTGGCTTCCCCGATGGGATTGGCGAGAAAGTAGCCTGTCTGGCGGTAGCAGATGACGAGTACGACATCGCCCTCTCCCGTGATGAGTTGCGACGAAAAGTCGAAGACCACTTCCGCGAAGTTTCAGCCAGCCTTCCCTATTACAAGCGCGTGAAGTTGCTTCACTTCACCGATATCGAGTTGCCGCGCACAGCTACTCGCAAGGTCAAGCGGAATGAGGTGGTCGATATCATGCAGCAGCTCGAGCAAACGCAGAAAGCTGGTCGAGCCGGTGCTGGAAAGGAAGGTAAGAGCAATGACGCGATGTGGCTGAGGAATATTGTTTCATCAGTCAGCAATCGACCGGTCAGTGAAATTCAAATCGATACCAGGATGGGAGATCTTGGTTTCGACAGCTTGATGTTTGTTGAGTTGGCAGCGGCGGTGGAAAACGCTGGTGGCTCAATTTCTTCGCCCGAGCGCTTTAACGAAGTCCAGGATGTCCGGGAGCTTAGCACCGTTGTCAGCCGCCAGGCAGCTGCCGAACAGAGTCGCGAAGCAAGGACGGCGCGCGCTGAAGCTGAGCAGAAGAAAGCTGAGGACGAAATTCATATCCCGGCAATTGTTCGGACCGTCGGGAACAAAGGCGTCGATGTAGTACAAAGGCTCTTTTATGAGCGACTGCTCAAGACTCAGTATGAAGGCCGGACAAATATTCCGCCGCATACGAATTTCATCGTCGCTCCAAATCACACCTCGCATCTCGATATGGGCTTGACCAAAGCGGCCCTCGGCGAAGCTGGTCGAGACATGGTCGCCCTCGCCGCCGCTGATTATTTCTTTGACAACAAGTACAAGCGCGCCTACATGGAGAACTTTACCAACCTTGTTCCCATGGAGCGGACGGGTTCCCTGCGACAGTCACTACGACATGCGCGTTCCTTTCTTGACAGAGGCTACAACGCGTTGATTTTCCCGGAAGGCACTCGATCCGTTTCCGGGCAGATGGCAGACTTCAAGCCAATCATCGGCTACCTGGCGCTTCATTCCGGCGTCGGAATATTACCGGTGTACCTGCACGGGACGTACGAAGCTTTTCCGAAAGGCTCCAGCATTCTCAAGGGCCGCGAAGTCGGAGCGCGCATCGGACGCTTTCTCCCGCTTGAAGAGCTCGAGGAGATGACGAAAGGAATGGCACGCGCTGAGGCGTATCGGTTGATCGCGGCGCTTGTGAAGCATCAGGTGGAAAACTTGCGGGATCGCCAGAATGCGAAGTTCGATGCGAAGGCCTTACGCGCGCGATGGAAGAGCGAACGACGCGCCGGTATCGCCGAAAAAGAGCTGACCGTGGAAGAACTCGTCGGCTGAGTAGCGCGGACTTCAGTCTGTGTGATCCGTACTTCAAAAGTGTCGCTAAGGATTAACCACTCGGTCGCCTTAAACACAAGCCGAAAGCAGATCCTTTTAGGGATGGGTAAACACAGACTGAAGTCTGTGTTACAGCATTTATGGCAACAACGAAAAAGCGAACGGCGCGCGGGTAGCACAGACTTCAGTCTGTGTGATCCGTACTTCAAAAGTGTCGCTAGGGGTTAACCGCTCGGTCAGCTTAAACACAAGCCGAAAGCAGATCCTTTCAGGGATGGGTAAACACAGACTGAAGTCTGTGCTACAGCATTTATGGCAACAACGAAAAAGCGAACGGCGCGGATGACGCCGGTAAAAGCTGGCGCAAAACGTCGTGCAGCTATTGAGAAGCGGCCGCGAGCAACGACTCTAATTACTGGGGGGACAGGATTCCTCGGCTCGCACCTGGTGCGTCAATTAGTCACCGCAGGCGTAAAAGATCTCCGCGTGATGGCGACCAGCATTCCCGACTGGCTGGTTGATTTGGGTGTCGAGCCATTCGAAGGCTCAATCACCAAGACTGACGACGTTAAGCGCGCCGTCGAAGGCATCAAGGATGTCTACCATCTGGCCGGCAAGGTTTCGCGAGAACGTGACGATGCGCGCGACATGTACGCAGTCCACGTCGAAGGTACACGGCTCCTTTGCGACGCAGCGCGTGAAGAGGGCGTCAAGACAATCGTCATGGCTTCTACCAGCGGCACTATCGCCGTAACGGAAAAAGGCGATGTCATCCCCGACGAGACTTTTCCTCAGCCACTGGACATTATTTCCCGCTGGCCTTACTACACCAGCAAGGCTTATCAGGAGATGGCTGCGCTGGAGCGGTTTTCCGGCAAAGGCTTGCGGCTCGCGATCATGAATCCCAGCTTGTTGTTGGGACCAAATGATGACCGGTTAAGCTCAACAAAAGTTGTGCTGGATTTTATGGCTCGCAAGATTAGCGCTGTGCCCACCGGAGGTTTGAGTTTTGTCGATGTGCGCGACGCTGCTCAGGCTTTTCAGGTTGCAATGAAAAAGGGGCGGCACGGCGAACGCTATCTCATGGGCGCTGCCAACTGGACCTTTTCAAAGTTCTTTGGCCGTCTCGAGCGACTAACAAAGATTTCGGCTCCGAAAATCGCCTTACCTTCGAAGCTGATGGTGACCGGTTCTCAACTCGTTGACGCATTTTTCAAGCAATGGAATCTCGCTTCACCGGTCGAGCCCGCAGCCATCGAAATGGCTCAACACTATTGGTACGTCAACTGTAACAAGGCGGCTCGTGAACTTGGATTCAAACCGCGCGATCCGGGCGAGACTTTGCACGATACGGTGACCTATCTTCGCGAGAACTTTCTTGGTAAAGGCGCGCTGTAGTGCAAGCTGCCAGCTTGCACTCAGTTGAATGGCAGACAACGATGTGCAAGCTGGCAGCTTGCACTACAACGGCTTCCTCGCCTGGATGTAGACTCGAGTAGTGGGATACTCAAATTCGTAAGGCGCGCGCTCAACTACCCGATCGACCTCAAGACCAGCCGCCTCGCAATAGCCTTTCATTTCTTCACTACTGAACAACGTGACATCGATCGAAACTGGCTGACCATACCATTCACCTCGGTGCAGCTCACCTTCGCCGCTGTGGAAAGTAATCAGGAGATAGCCTCCGGGCTGCAGTACGCGTGACATCTCTCGCAAAGCGTCGATGACTTCGGCCCGTTTGATGTGAATGATGGCGTAGAACGAAACGATGCCGGCAAACACGTCGTCAGGCCTACTCAACGCGAGCATGTTTCCAGTTGAAAAAGGAATGTCCGGGTTTAATCGCGTGGCTGCCGTCACCATCTCTTCAGAGAGATCGATGCCGCACATGTTCACGCCTCGATCTTTCAAATACCGGGCTACCTGTCCTGGCCCACAGCCAATCTCGCAAACTTCGCCTTTGTCTCGCATGAGTTCGGCGAAGTCATCGAGGAGTTTGCGATCGTCAGGCTTTCGCTCAAGCTCGCCGAAGTATTCCTCAGCATAACGAGCCGCAACTCGATCGTAGCTTGTTTTTAGATCCGTCATCTCAACATTCGGAACAGGCGTTTAGAGTTCACACTTCAGTGTGGGCTTTCCGAGTACACAATCTGAAGATTGAACTCTAAACGCCTGTTAGCTAAGCGCTACTCGTTCAACGCCGCGTACTTGAAGAGTCGGAAGCGATAGCGCTGCGTGTCGCGAATGTTCTTAGCGACCACTGCGTGCAGATTGTCGTCCCATTTTGTGTACTGCTCGATAAATCGATCAGCTGCTGCCTTGTCGCCCTGATACTGAACCTCAAGCGTCTTCGCGAGCATCTTTCCTATGACCGAATGATATTTGTCATAGTGAACCTCTAACCTGCCATCTTTGAAGCTAAGCAGCCCATTCTCGAGGAAGAAGTTCCATTGCATAAGCTGCATGGTGTTATAGGGCTGATCGCGTCGAGGCTTGTTGTTCTGCAGGACGCGCAAGATGCCCCCCGCATAAACCGAGCGCAGCTGAGCGTCCGTGTAATAACCCTGTTTGTGCAGCGGCTCAGCGACAAAAAGCGATACCAGATCAGCTTTCATCTCTTCGAGCACGCTGGAGTCCTCTTGCAGCACGTCATCCAGTTCGCGATTGTCCTTTGTTCTGTCCACTCCCAGGTAGTGGCCCACTTCATGCCACAAGGTGCGATAAAAATTCCCATCCGGAGTCAGCGCTTTGGCCTGGTCCGCACCAATGGCCGCACCCAGCGTCCCGGAGACACTCGAGAAAATATTTGGGTCGCGCATGATGTTCGCGCGCAACAGAATCGTGCGTCCATAGCGGCGAGCGAGATAGCTTTCGTTTGGCAGGATCGTCGCCGTATTTCCACCGCGAGTCTGGCCAAAATCGGCGATCACATCGTAAACGCCAACCGGAATGTCTTCCCTAATTCGTTTGTGGTGATCGTAAGGCAGCGAGTCTTCGAGAGCCTGCATGCCTTTCATCGCCTGACGCAGAGCCGTCGTTTCGGGTATGCGCATTAACAGGAGGCTCAAGCCGAAGAAAGTCTTCACTCCGTACAGCTCATCGTCATAAGTTTCATATGAACCGATTTGTGCATTGAGGTTCTTGAATCTTCCCGTGACCCAGGCTGCATCACCCGACTCGTAGTCATTCGAGAGTAGGTCACGAGCGCGGTTGCGGAGATAGCGCGCAAATTCGTCATCACTCGGTTGAATCGCCGCGGCAGCTTCGTTCAATAGTTTGTGGGCCTGAATCATTTCATCTGCATAGCCAACTGCGTAAGGCACAGCGTAAAAACCTTCGCCCGGCGCTGAACTGGCGCCCTTTCGAGAAATTGCAGTGAGCTCGGCTTTTAGCCCGAGGTGCAGAGCATCAAGAACCGGATACTTGAGCAAAACTGAAAGGTCATTTCGAGCATTAGCTGCGGAGGCTCGCCTTACTACCGTGCGCGGATCCATCAGTTGTTCGCGTTTGTCAGGCTGTTTCGCGAGGAATCCCTCGATCTCATCTTTGGTTACGCCCCAGGGAAAAACAGTTTTGCCTGGCGCGGGCGAGTCAACTGGCACGAAAGCTTCGCGCTTATTCTCGAGGGTGGTGGTAATGGGTCCCTGATTCAAACGATAAAGCGTTAATAGGTTTTGTGTTGCCGGCGCAGAACCCATTCTCTTGTCGAGCATCAACAAAGCCTGGAACGAACTTGCAGCTTCTTTATGTCGTTGTGCTTCGTAAAGATGCTGGAAAATTTGGCCCGCCTCCAGCAGTTTCGCTACTGCTTTCCGCTCGCCCTCCGTCAATTGCGAGACTTCGGGCGCGAGCCTGATCGTCTGCGTCTTATCGATTATGGGCTGGCTCTTTTCGAGGGGCCAGTAACCGGACGGCAGACTGTTTGTCTTGTTGTTTCGTGTTCCTGTTTGTGCCATAGCGCCGCTGATAAGCGATCCGAGCAAAGCTATAGATAATATTTTCTTCAACATGGCTCCATCAAAGATTGTGGGATTTACGGCTTCAGTATACCAAAGGTGAGAGTGGCATCGGCATCTTGCCGATGTGGCGCGGCCCCACGGGCGAGTCCCTTGCTACCGCTTATCAGTCGTCCGATGTTTTCGGCAAGTTGCCGATGTGGCGCGGCCCACGGGCGGGACGCCCGTGCCACTGCTTCGCTGCTTCGCCTGATGACCGTTGTCAGTCGTCCGATGTTTCTTGCATGCAGTGGTCAGGAAGATCTCGCGCCAGAATCTTGCATCGTCTTTTTCCACGTGCTTACCAACTGGGGTCATGGGCATTGCGATTGCAGACCTGGCTCAGAGATGTCTACCAATTCGATTACAGCAGGAAAACACCTCGGCTCAGGTTCCGAGCCTATCCACCTAAGCATCGCTGAGGCAGCTGAGTTTTCCAGGGACCGGAGCTCATTTGGCTTCCTCGCTCCTTTTGAAGCACTCAAGCGAAGATGGCGTCGAGAACGTCGGCGCCGGGCCGTAGGTCGAGCCTACGACATGGCCCTCGAGATTGCACGCGTCCTTCCGGTTCACGGCGAGACACTCGATGTTGGCTGTGGAAATGGATTCATTGCCCATCACTTGTCAGCACTCCTTGAAACGCCGGTGATGGGGATTGATCTTAGTGAGGGAACGCAGGCCGCAATCAGGTACGAGCAATATGACGGCTGTTGGTTTCCGGTTGCTGACAAAACCCTCGACGCGGTCTTGCTCTGCTATGTCCTGCATCATGCTCAAGACGTGCAGTTAGTACTGAATGAGGTAATTCGAACCCTTCGTCATGGGAGTTGTGTGGTGGTCTATGAAGACATGCCCGACACGTGGTTTGATCGGGCCGTTTGTTGGTCACATAACCTTCAGTGGCGATACCGAACTGGCCCTTGCACTTTTCGTAAACATTCAGAGTGGCGCGAGTTGTTTCAGTCCTTCGGCTTCACCATCGTCGATACACGCCCACTCTCCCGATGGCGGAATCTTTCTCATCCGGTGAGGCGCAGGTTATACGTTCTCAAATATCCAGACGGCAGCGGTTGCAAGCCCGCACACCCAAGTGAGTATCACCTGCTCATTCCTCGATACCCTGATTGAACCATTCGAGACTCGTAAATCAGGCAGCTGAGCGCAGATGACACAGATCAAAAGAGGGAATAGCTCAAGTTAGATCAGCTCAAGTCAGATCAGCTCAAGGCAGATCAGCTCAAGGTCGGGAAGGGCAGTTTACTCCCGCTAGTGTCCTGTCTCTAAAGTTCACGCAACAAATAGAACTGCGGTTTCCAGTCCCGGAGGGACGAAATGTTTATAGTTCACGTTCGCAAAAGTTACTTCCTTAGCTCCGTTAGGAGCGTAATATGCTGCCGGCCAACCGAATATCTCGCTCCTCCGGAGCGAAAAGGGTTTCTATACTGCGTGGTTCTATAAACATTTCGTCCCTCTGGGACTGAAGAGCAGAGCGCCTACGGCGCTCGTTTATGCTGCGAACTTTAGAGACAGGACGCTAGCGTTTCATCAGCAGTTCAATTTGATTTTTGGAGTGGACCATATTTGTTTGAGAGGCAATGTAACTTGGGCGGGAGTAAACTGCCTTCCCGACCTTGAGCTGATTTGTGTTGAACTCTCTTAGAGCATCAGCATCTTAACGGAACGCCAGGATCTAAATCGATTAGTTCATCTGCGTGGGCGGAATGTCTCGGCCTTCTACTGGTCGCTTGCCAGCACATCCGGTAGAGAGCTGTAGTCAGACTTAGCTCGACCCCGGCAGAGAAACCGTGCTTCCTTATCACTCCCAGCTGGGGTGACGGCCACGCCTTCTTCGCTCACCACTGGCTTCTCTTCTCCGTTGTAGGTGTCAAAAATTTGGTAATCGTTACCATCGATGCTGAAGTTGATCTCGGTTAAGTCAACTTGATAACGAAAGTAGTGGGTGTAGTGGAATTGCGCCTGAGTTCCGGTTCGAGTCTTTGGAAACTCGAGCTCGAGCTTGCCGGGCAAGCCGAAGCGGTATTGAAGGTAGCCTTTATCTTTGCTCAAATCCTTCGAGGCACAAAGCGAGACAATTTTCGCCGCTTTGACCGTGCAGTTAAAGATGACGTGCTCGTCCGTTGTGCAGTGAGAGTTGTGACGCAGGGTTGGCTTAAGATGGACGGCTCCGGCCTGTGCGGCTAATAGTATGGTGGCAACGATGACAATTGTTAGCGCCCTTCTTTTCACGCGGTCACCGAGCTCCAGAAGCTAAAAACCAATAATGCCTTTGTCGAGCAGCGTCTTGATCATTCGTAAGCTGTCAGCCTCGCGGAACGGGCAAATAGAGAGAATCGATTCGATGTCCCATTCGCCGTTGATACGCGAGAGCACAAATCCTTCCTGCGCGCCGATGCCGTCCATTGTCATCTTTTCGGGATCAACCAGGATCTTCGGTACTGCTTGTCGCGAGAAGTCATTCGAGTAGATCTTGCGCAGAAAATCACCTTCGGCCAAAAGTAATAATCCCTGCGCCTCGCTGTTCTTGGGTTCTTCCTTCAGAATCTTTTGAATCAAAGGCAAAGCCTTATCCGGCTTGCCGTCATCGAGCTCGGCGCGCGCGGCCCACAACAAGTCCGATACTGACTGAACCAGGTTTATCACTTCGTCCTGAGCAGCTTTTGGACTGCTCGGCAGTGGCGGCTCTTCAACCGGTTCCGGAACCTCACCAGCAACGCGCGCTACACCGTCACGAACCAATTCATATAGCTGCCCATAAACGTGGAAGGCTGAGGCGTGCATGTTGTAGCAGATTTCCGCCACGGACATTTTCTTCTCCACAAAGTAGAGAATCTGACGCACCTCTTTGCCGAACGAGAGTGACGAGGTCCATCCTGCTCCGAGCTCGAGAATGGTTCTGTCAGATGGCACCAAACTTCTATACCGGGCCCACTCATCAATTCGATAAATGCCGTCCATTATCACTGACTGAGGCTGGACGCTTACTCGGATGAGGTCGCTGGGAAATGGCTGGTTGTCAAAAAACTCAAATTGGGCTTCTTCCCACAAGAACAGATCGTAGATAATTTCCAATGTCCGAATGCGAAGGATCTCGTGCACCTCAGCAACGGTGAGCATTTCCTTCGCGACGAGAATCTCACCGAGCCGGCCTCCGGACTTTCGCTGCGCTTCCATCGCGAGCTGCAGTCGCGCTTCATCGATCTTTCCGTAATGAATCAGAAGTTGGCCCAGGTACTCCTTCGGATCGTTCGAAAAGGATCCGACAATGAGTCCCTGTTCGAAAAAAATCTCTTTGGCGATTTTGGCGCGATTGAATTTAAGGCTCCCCGTCTTGGCTCCAGTTGCCAGGAACTGGAGCAAGTCGGGAACACTCATAGTGGTCAGAGTGCCTTGAATGGCCATCGTCAGTTCGTTCCTAGGTCTGTTCAGTCACCGAATAGGAGCCGTAGTGGGCGGGACAAGCTGACACCGACCGAAACATTTCATGCACGAATAGAGAGTACATGCTATTTCAACCGAGTTTCAAGCTTTTTGATTTTGGAGGGCCACCGGGACCTCTTCAGATGGTCCCAAGCTGCTTGTGCATCGTCATGAAATCGAAATTGTTCCAAGCCTCAGCGAATTTCCCGTTCTCAACCCGCACGATCGCAATCCCCGTGAAATAAGTGTCCAGGTTCGTGGCCGCAAACCCAAGACTGTCGCCCGTGTGCTGCGCAGCGCACGGCGACCTTATCTCCCGGGGAGATTGTGTCTTCTCCGAAAACTTCCAGCACTCCACCAGATCACGAAGTTAATTTGAAGCGTTTTCCTTTTGCAGCGTTTCGAGCGCAGCCAGCACTTCCTCACTATGAGTCTTGACCTGCACCTTCATGAAGACTTTGGCAACCTTACCCTGTGGATCAATGATGAAGGTGTTTCGCGCCGAATACTTTTTGCCTTCGTACTCCATGACCGAGCCGTAACTTTCCGACGTCTTGCCTTCAGGATCGGAGAGAAGCTTGAACGCCAGTCCTTCCTTCGCGCAGAAATCTTTGTGCGACTCGGCGGTGTCAACGCTTACGCCGAGAATGACTGCTTTCATTGCTTTGTATTTTTCGAGATCAGCCTGGAAGTTGTGAGCTTCAAGCGTGCAGCCGCTCGTGAAATCCTTCGGATAGAAGTAAAGCACCACCCACTGGCCGCGAAAATCTTTCAGGTTGGCTTGATTGCCCTCATTCGTTGTCAGCGTAAATTGCGGGGCGTCAGCGCCAACAGCCGGCGCGTCAGCTACAGCTCCAACGGAAGCAATGGTTAATGCGATGACGATCAGAAAAGCAGATAGCATCAAGATCTTTTTCATTTTCGAACTCCTTTTAGTAAATGCGAAAGGCTACGGGACTAAATATACACCGCGAGCGACTCAAACAGAAAAGATGAAGGTCAAGATTGATCAGCTCAGGGTCAGGAAGGGCAGTTTACTCCCGCTTGAGTTTCATCAGCCTTCAATTCTGATGGTGAGTTGAAGTAGCTTTGCCCGAAAAGTCTTAAATCCCACCGGCGGGCAGCCGGTGGATCGTTCAAGTTCGACCTACAAAGAGAGGTTGGGATTGGTCCTTTGAATCCCCTCAGCGGCAGCTGAGGGATGTTTCAAGTGCAGCCTCGCTCGCAAGTTTTCAACGGAAATAGGTAGGACTTGAACCATCCACCTGCTCCCGCAGGTGGGATTCAGTAAACAACGACATCAAATATTGGTAGGCTGGACCTGAAGTAACCACCAGCTGCCGCAGGTGGGATTTAAGACTTTTCGGGCAAAGCTAGTTGAAGTCTTGTTCTTTCTTGAGAGTCGATGCAAGTTAGGCGGGAGTAAACTGCCCTTCCTGACCCTGAGCTGATCAATCTTGGATGACTCCAATAGGAAGGCCAGCCGCGGGATTCAAATTCATTTTGCCGGCGGAAGCGGAGCACTTCGCAGCTCATCAATCTCTTTCAAAATCGCTGTAACCAGAAACTCGGTCAACTTTCTTCCCTTCGCTCTCGTGGCAAGCGTCGGATCACCCCAGATGCCTGTGGGTGAATACACGCCCACTTTGCTTTTTGGATCTCGAGTCAGTCCACCGCGGACGTTGTCGGGCTGGTAATCCTTAACAGCTTTCTTCATGTTCACCGTTTCGGGCGCCATGAACAACATCATCGACGTTTCGATCTCATCTGCGTGCGTACCACCTGCTTCCTGCTTCAGCGTCTTCTCAATCGGCTCCATGATTCTCAAGTCGGTGTAGCGAAGCACAATGCCCTCAGCGGCCAACAAATCTGCCGCCGGCTTCAATGCGCGCAACGTGGAGATACCTGTATTGAGAATATAAAATCGTCGTGGCCCAAAGCGAGAAAGAGTTCGGCAAATATCGACAATTACATCTCGCCCGGTTTCGAGTTTGAGAGAAGTGGAACCGGGATACTCAACAAAGGCCGGATAGAAGTGGTAGTTGATGGTTGGCGCTACGACGACGTCAGCTTTGCCCAGCACCCGCTTCTTCAAATACTCTGCTATCAGAAAATCATTTTTTAACTTGAGGTGAGGTCCATGTTCTTTGGCAGCCGCGCCGAGCGGAATTACGATCACGGTGTCGGGCTTTAGAATCTTTTCCGCTTCCATCCAAGTCAAATCTTCGAGCAACACTCCCCGAGCTGGCATCTTTTGAGCAGCGGCCAATGGACAGAACATTGTCAACAAAACGAAAACAAGTAGACCTCTCATTACAATCCTTTCGAAGTGTAGGGGCGGACCTGCGTGTCCGCCCGTCGCGCAGTTTGGAATCAGCGCGGACACATAGGTCCGCCCCTACAATTGTTCAAATGAATCTAGAACCGTATCGATAAGCAGCTGAGGCCGCCATCCATCTTTTGAAACTCAGACATTTCCAGGGCAATCGTTTGGAAGTTCAGGCGCCTAATTATTTTCTCCGTTTCCGGAAAGCCGGCGGGGACGAGGACGGATTCGTTCACTTCGATACAATTCGCCGCGTACTCCTCACCTGTAGGCACGCGCAGCAATTCCCAACCACGGAACTCCTCGCGTTGCGCCAAACTATCGATGACAAGCAATCGTCCGCCGCTCAGCGCCGCAATTCCACTCTTGAGATGCAGAATGCCCGGCACTCCGCGGATATCCACGACCGTTGAGGTATATCCGAATGACTGCACCAGCTGGGTAAGCTCGCTCGCTCCAAGCTCATTAGTCCGCTCAGACACACCGATGAAGAAGTGCCTCCCCGCTTCGCAAACATCGCCGCCATCAAGCGTAGCCGACTCAGACAACATCCTCAGTTCCGGATAAAACGTCTGTAGTACTTCTGAGATCGCGAGTGTTTCACCGCGGCGGCTGGCCGCACCCGGATTTGTGATCAGCGCAAACTCCCTGGTCACAATTGCGGTATCTTCAACAAAGGCGCCGTCAGGAAAGGCTTCGTCGACTTCAAGCGGGAACAGTTGCAGGCCACAACGCTCCAGCGCCTCACAGTAATCGGTATGTTGCTTCCGAGCGAGCTCCACATCCGGCTGCCCAAGATCGACTGTCGTCAGTCCATCTGCCAGGTTCTGCCCCGGTCGACGAACAATCGCGCGAGTGAACAAAGCCTTGCCTCCAATCGAAACGTTGAGAAGATCCAAAGCCACTGCTTAAAGACGTTTTTGGCAACCGACAAAATACAATTGGCGGCAGTTTAGCAAAGCGGGAGTCCGCGCGACAGAAACCTCGGGCCTCAATTCACTGTATTTAACTACCAGCCCGTTTGATTCAGTGCGCCAAGAAAAAGTAGGTAGTCGCTAAAACTGAGGCCACGGCCTTGCGCCGTGGTCACTCACGTTGGTCGCTAACAGAGGCGGGCCAGATTTTAGGTGATGCCACGTGCTCGTCCCGTGGAGTGTTCACGCTTCATGCTGCTGGCAGGCGGCAACGTGAAACACCACGGGGCCAGCCCGTGGCCTCTTGCGAACCGATCGATCAGCCGGTTTTGTAGCTGTGAACATGAAACACCACAGGGCAAGCCTGTGGTATCGGCTAAGGCTTCAGTTCACCATTTATGCTTTACCTACTTTTCTTGTCGCACCTTATTTGATTGAGAGGATCTTCTATCGACACGAAAGCTTTCGACTTCTCTTGTGGAACAAATGTGAAGATGCTGGATATGAATACCAGCAGTTCCGGGAATGTGACTGAGCGTTTCGTCGATTACACGCGGTCGGCTAATCGTGACTTGATTGAGCGGGCTTTCAATGGGACTGACTTCCTGCGAGGAATTCCAGCACAGGCAAGAAATGAAATGGCTTCTTACCCGGAAGAATTTTCGTGTGGCCTGACGGCAACAAAAACTTCCGCCGCGAATAATTTGGCAGAAGGCTCGTCGATCTATTCTTTGGCGCCGCCTTTGATCAGCATTTTGATCAATAAGTTCTGCGCTTCAGCGTAGGTGGCTTTAGTCTCTCGCGCGAGCTGGAGCGCGGTCTTCCCTTCCTTGTTGGTCGCGCTAACTTCTACGCCCGCCGCGATCAAAGTCTCGATCACCTGGAAAGAGCCGCCATTCGCGGCCAGCATTAAGGCCGTGTTGCCACCGTTATCGACAGCCTTCACGTCAGCGCCCTTCGACAGTAGTAGCTGCACCAATTCTTCCTGAGCGCCATGGTCGTCACAAGCTTCGAGCAGAGGCGTGCGACCGGCTGGGTTTCGGACGCGGAAGTCAGCACCCTTTTCCAGCAGCATACTCGCGATTTTTGTATGGCCACCGCGTGCCGCGATTAACAAGGCTGTACTTCCCTCCTTGTTTACCGTATTGGTCTCCGCCTTGTGGTCCAGCAGTAGTTGGGTGGAATCCATGTCATTCCTGTTAGCCGCAATCATTAGCGCCGTGTTACCAGCCTCGTCAGCTGCGTTCACATCGGCGCCTTTGTTTACCAACAGCGCGACGATGGAATCGTTGTAACCCTGGGCGGCTCCCATCAACGCAGTGCTACCGTTGCGATATTTAGCGTTCACATTCGCGCCGTGCTCGAGCGCCTGACGTACCTCCGCCTCTCTGCCGAAACTGACCCCCTTGAGCAAGGCAAAATTGTGCAACGCTCCTTTTAGCTCGGCCTCACTCTTATAAGCCGTGATGGAAAGATCCGCGCCGTTGTTAGCGAGGAAGGACACGACCTCCGGTTCTCCAGCTTCAATGGCGTGCTCGATAACCGTGCGACCAAGCTTGTCCTTAACGTTCACTTTCGCGCCTGCTTCCAAAAGCAGCTTTGAGAGATCCCCGCGGCCTGTGTCCGCAGCGAACATCAACGCAGTCTGGCCTTCGAGATCGACAAAGTTTACATCTGCGCCTTTGTCCCGCAGCGCCATTGGCACCTCAAGCGTTCCCCGATATGTCAGCGCAGTGTCCATCAAGGCTGTCCGACCTCGTTTGTCGCGCGCATTTACGTCGGCGCCGCTATCAATGAGGAGTCGGACGACGTCGCCATGGGCGCGGAAGCCACCGCCTTCAGACATCACTTCGGTGACTGCATAGTGCAATACAGTTCTTCCATCCTCGTCTCGTGAGTTGATGTCAGCTCCCCGACTCAATAGCAGTTTCAGGATGCGAAGTCTTGGCGCCACTTCACTGCGGAAGTCTGAACGCGACGCCAACATGAGGACGGTGGCCCCATTGTCGTCTGCAGCCTTTACATCAGCGCCTGCGTCAAGAAGCATCTGCACCGGCTCGAAACGATCACTTTTAACTACAGTCAACAACGGGACTTCACGATTATCGTCCTTACCGTTGACAGGTGCGCCGCGTTCCAGCAGCAGGCGAAGGACTTCCAGATTTCCAGCCTGCGCCGCGTCTCTCAGGGCTTTGGCGCCTCCCACAGAAAGGTCCGCGCGATGGCTCTTTGCTTGCTTGTCGAGGTAACTCAGCAGGAGCTTTACGATCGCCAGAGCTTTTGCGTGGTTGCCCTGTGAACCGTGTGCTGCATCCGCGAGGTCTCCGGGTTCAATCTTCGCGCCTTTCGATAAAAGCAATCGAGCAATCTCAACGTCCTGTTGGAAAATCGCCGTCTCCAAAGCGGTATCGTTGATGCCTTTTGCGTTCACGTCCGCGCCTTGATTAAGAAGGGTCGAGACCTGCTGCAAGTCTCCCTTCTCAATGGCTTCAAGCAACGCCTTGTCTAATTTGTTTTGGGACTGTGACTGATCCCCGAAGCAGCTTTTGGAAGACAAGCATGACCTGTTAGCCGCGAAGCTAGAAGTCGCGACCACAGCCGCGAGGACGAGCAAAGATGTCAGTGCTGAAATCTTTTGCATCACGACTATCTTCTAAGCCGGACATCGCACCCTTAGCGCCCGAGGGAGAATTTGAAATGTTGCTGGTAATCGTCCGGGAAGCTCGCCATCAATCTCCAGAGCAATCTCTTCGTCGGCAGCGGTGGGCCTGGCGGTAACTTTCCTGGCTAAAACGCGATGAACCTGGTCCATGCTGAGATGCGAGCCCAAATAGATTCGCGGAGCGTTCGTCACAATCTTGCGCGCCCCAATGTCTCCGATCGTGATCACATCGAATTGCCCATCCGTCAGTTTCGCATCTGGAGCGATCTTCATGCCGCCGCCAAAGTAACGCGCATTCGCGATGCACAAATTAGCGACGGTCAAATGACGCTCGTGTTCGTCGTCGAGCTTGATTAAGACTCTCGTGGCCGGCGATTGAATTGCGGTTCGCAGCATCGATGTACCAAAAGCCACGGGGCCGCTGAGCCACTTTGGAGTTTGTGCCGGCAACCACTGTGGTTCGGACTCTTTGACTCGTTGAATGACTGCCGCGCTCATGCCAAACGATGCGACTCCAAGAAAGTACCTGGTGTCCTCAATGCCGGCGGCATTCAGATAAGTAACGCGGCCAACATCGATCAGCTGGGTCCTGCCCGTGCGGAGAATCTGGGCAGCATCCCGTGTGCGCATGGGAATCTCCAAAGTCCTGCGAAAGTCGCCGCCGGTGCCACTTGGAAGAATTCCTAATTCTGCGTCGGCGCCTGACTCAAGAATTCCATTTGCGACTTCCGAGATTGTGCCATCTCCGCCACAGGCGATGATCAACTTAACTTTACCGCGCGCAGCTTCGGCGGCAAGCTCAATTGCTTGTTTTGGTTTTTCCGTAAAAGCAATTGTGTAAGCGCCGAAGTGAGATCTTAAGTCACTGGCAATTCCCGGCCACGCCGCGCGCGTCGCGCCGCCCGCTGACTCAGGATTTACTATGACTAAAGGTAAGGGCATTAAGACGTTGGTCCTTGGTTCTTTCCACTGGGAGCGCAGGCATCCCTGCCTGCATATCTCCCGCAAGAAGCTTCTCAACAATAAAAGTGTGCCTTACCCAACCAGCAGGCAGGGATGCCTGCGCTCCCAAGATACAAGCACACTACTTCCACATCTGCCTATCCATTTCAGCTAATTCGGCAATTTTGACCATGACAAAATCAGCAATCTCCTTGTACGTTCGCAGGCGATCCTTTTTTGCGAAATGTTCCGACAAGTCCAGCGGCGGGCCGAAGTGAATTCGAATCTGCTCACCGCCTGTCCAATTACCAAGCACTTGTTTAGCGAGCTTGTTTCCCAGCCCAGTAATGAACACCGGGATGACTTGAGGCCTGGCCTCCTTTATCAACTTACCTACGCCGGGCTGCGCCGGTAGAAAAGAATAAGGCCCACCAGTCTTGTTCCGCGTTCCCTCAGGATGAAACCCAATCACGTTACCAGGGCCGGTGCTGGCTAACTGTGCGAGCAAACGCATTGAATAGTTATCAAACGGTCTCTTCGCAGGAAGCGGTTTTTCGCTCGTTGAAAAGAATGGCGGATACATCGACCACCAACCCATAACTAAGTTTACGAAAAGGCCCAATGGCGACTGGTAAAAGAACCGACCACGCACGGGAAAGAATAACTGCTTACGCCATTTGGTGTAACGAAATAGCGTGGTTGAAACGACGTACATGTCAAAGAATGAACGATGGTTCGCCACGAGCAGCAGCGGCCGGTCATGGTCCGCTTTCTCGACGTGCTCGAGCCCATACACATTCATCAGATTGTACGTGGAAAGATAAATCCAGCCGGCTCCAAAAACACTTTGACACCACGTCCAGAAGCGCTTCCAACGCCCTTCATTCATCCGAGCGACCCAATGAAAAGCGAAGCGCTCGAATCCTGAAAGAACAGAAATCTCATCGGAAGTCGGCTGAGGAAGATCCTGGGTCTTAGGTCTTAGGTCTTTGACCTGTGCTGATTCACCTTGAAGGTTGGATCGCGAGTTAACGTCGGCATTCGATTCGTTAAGGCGGTTGCTATCGCTGACAGTCGGCGAGTCCATCGTGAGCTATTGTCAGTGCTAGCTAACAAAAATCAAAGCAGCCAAACGGAGTCAGAACCGGGAGCGGTAGCGACCGGGTCAGGATCTAAGGAATCGGCTCCGGGTATTCAATGGAACGTTCCAGTCATTTGATGAGGGTTCATGATAGACCACCCATATCTCCTCTTCTAAGAGAAGGCCTAACATTAACGAACGAAGCTTATTAAGGTAACTGATGAGTTCGACTTCCTCGGCAGGATCATCGGCATCCAAATCAAAATCACAAAACAGAACCTAAACCTGATCGCTTTGAATCCCGTGACTAGTTGACAGGTAAAGACCCGAAAACGGGGTTGTGAGCGTGGACCCGCCACGAACAAAAGCAAACTCTTCGGCAAGCCACTCGGTCACAGCTCGATATTCAAGCAAATCGTTTCTAACTGGAAGAAATATTTCAACGCGCGTTCTCTTCTCTAAGGGCACGAATTATCTCCCTGAGTTTCTCCGCCCGCTCCGGGAAGCCGCGCATTCGCTCGAGGGTTACTTCAGGTGAGTCTCAAGAGTGAGCGGGTGCCGCCTCCGCCGAGCAGGAACATCCCTTTGACTTGGTGGCCCTTCGCTACTTTCCTGCACTTTAATGCTGATCGCTTTCTTGTTAATTCGACGCATAGCTATGTTCTCGCTGATGGAGATAATACTACCGTTTTTCCAGGATCACAGAGATCTAATCAATGGAAAAATATTTCGCCTCAGGATGATGAACGATGATCGCCGATGTGGACTGCTCAGGCTCAAGCTGAAACTCTTCAGACATCGATACATCGATGCGAGCGGGATCCAGGAGCTCAAACAGCTTCGTCTGGTCCTCAAGACTCGGACACGCGGGATAGCCAAAGCTAAATCGCGAACCCTGATACATCTGTCGAAACAACTTGTTAATTTCCGCCGCATCGTCGCCAGCGATGCCCAGTTCTTCACGAATTCGCTGGTGCCACAATTCAGCCAGCGCTTCTGCGCTCTCAACGCTCAGACCATGAAAGTAGAGGTAGTCAGCATAATTATCGGACTTGAAAAGTTCTTGAGCATACTCGCTGGCTCGTCGCCCGACAGTGACGAGATGAAAGGCTACGACATCAATGCGGCCGGAATCACGCGAGGCAAAGTAGTCCGCAAGGCATAGGTGCTTGCCACTGGGCTGTCGCGGAAACTTAAATCGCAAGCGCTCGCTTTTCTCGTCATCCTCGTAAATTATCAGCTCGTTACCCTCGGATTGGCAGGGGAAGTAACCGTAAACAGCCTTAGGCACAATCAAGCGCTCGCGCTCCGACCGCGCTTTGAGCTCTTCATAAATCGGACGCACGGTTCCCTTCACCAGCGTCTCGTATTGATCTTTGGAGGTACGTCCTTGTTTAAATTGCCACTGACCTTTGAAAAGCGCTGTCTCGTTTACGAAAGCGAATACATCCTCGAGCGGAATGTCGTCGACAACGCGCGAACCGTAGAAAGGTGCTTTTGGGATGGGGACATCTGATTGAACGTTTGAGCGAGTCGTATGTTCGTACTCCGCGCCTGACGCTTGGGCCCCGCGCGGTCTGGCTGGCTTGCGAATTCCAAGCTTGGCCTCCTCGCCGATTAAGTCTTCGGCATCTTCCTCAACCCCTGCTTTACTCGCAGCATCACCATTACCTGAGACCACGCTGACTTCCCCGCTCACCAGCCTGTCCATTGTGTGCAAGCCGGCAAACGCGTCGTTCGCGTAGTAAAGCGGCCCGTTGAACAATGGCCTTAGATCTTCCTCAACGTAGCGGCGCGTTAAGGCTGCTCCTCCAAGCACCACGGGCACAGTTATGCCGCGCTCATTCATGATTTCGAGATTCTCTTTCATGATGAGGGTCGACTTTACCAGCAGCCCGCTCATCCCAATCGCGTCAGCTTTGTGTTCCTCGTGCGCGTTCAGGATGCTGTCAATCGTCTGCTTGATTCCCAGATTAATAACCTTGTAACCGTTATTGGTTAGGATGATATCGACGAGATTCTTGCCAATGTCGTGCACATCCCCTTTAACCGTTGCGAGAACCATCGTGCCTTTAGCGGTCGCGCCGCCTTTCTTTTCCATGAAAGGCTCAAGAAATCGCACCGCAGCTTTCATGGCTTCGGCGGACTGGAGCACAAACGGCAGCTGCATCTGTCCACTGCCAAAGAGTTCGCCAACAACCTTCATTCCCTCGAGGAGAATATTGTTGATGATGTCGAGTGCGGGGTAGCTTTCCAGCGCTGTGTTGAGTTCAGCTTCCAGCCCAATCTTCTCGCCGTCAATGATGTGGTTTTTCAGTCGCTCCTCGACTGTCTCACCTTTGCTGGCTTTACTGGCGGACTTAGCCTTCACTCCCTCGAACAGGGTCGTGAATTTTGTCAGAGGGTCGTAGCTGCAAACATCACCATCAAACTGACGCTGGTCGTAGATTAATTCGCGAGCGACTTGAGTTTCTTTTTCACCAATGCGGTTGAGTGGCTCAATCTTGCTCGCATTTACAATCGCTGCGTCCAGCCCCGCTTCAACGGCGTCGTGAAGAAAGACTGAATTGAGTACGACTCGTGAAGCTGGGTTGAGACCAAACGAGATGTTCGAGACGCCCAGAATCGTGAAAGCACCGGGCAACTCCGTTTTGATGCGCTTGATGGCGCTGATCGTCTCGAGCGCGTTGCGTCGATCTTCTTCGATACCCGTCGAGATCGGCAGGGCTAGCGGATCGAAGAAGATATCGGACGCCGGCAACCCGAGTTCTGTCGTTGCCTGATCGTACGCTCTCTTGGCAATCTCAAACTTCTTGTCAGCTGCACGCGCCATTCCATCTTCATCGATAGTGCCGATAACTACACTGGCGCCATATTGCCTTGCCAACTCGATAACCTTCGCAAAGCGAGGCTCGCCATCTTCGTAGTTGGTTGAATTGAGTATGCACTTGCCGCCCGCATGTTGTAGTCCGGCTTCCATCTTCTGCCATTCAGTCGAATCGAACATGAGTGGCACTTTTATGTTGGTAACGAGACGTGAGGCCAACTCATGCATGTCGCGCTCGCCGTCCCTGCCGACATAGTCAACGTTGACGTCGAGCACGTGCGCGCCTTCTCGCTCCTGCTCTTTTGCGAGTGAAACCAGACCGTCCCAGTCTTCCGCGTTCAAGAGGTCGCGCATCTTTTTTGAACCGCTCGCGTTCACTCGCTCACCGACGATCAAGAAAGAGCTGTCCTGAACGTAGGGCTGTTGGAAATAGATCGACGATGCTGCCGGCGTGACCTGGTCCACGTGGCGAGGCCTCGGCGGGATATCTTTCATGGCCTCGACGACAAGTTTCAGGTGCGCGGGCGTGGTGCCACAGCAACCTCCGACCACGTTGACGCCAAAATCAGAAGCGAAATGCACGAGTTGCGCGGTGAAGGTTTCAGGCGTTTCGTCGTAATGCATTTTGCCTTCGACTACCGAGGGCAAGCCTGCGTTTGGAAGCACAGAAACCGGCAGCGGAGCATTTTCGCAAAGGTAGTGAATGCTCTCAGTCATGTGCCGCGGACCAGTGCCGCAGTTCATGCCAATGATGTCGATTGGAAAAGGCGCGAGCGACGTCAAAGCTGCGCCAATCTCAGTACCGTTGAGCATCGTTCCGAAAATTTCAATGGTGACCTGGGCAATTACCGGCACGCGGCGTTTTGTCTTTTCGAAGTGATCGAAGATTGCGGCTAGCGCAGCTTTCGTTTGAAGAAGATCCTGACAAGTCTCGACGATTAAGAGATCGGCGCCGCCATCGAGAAGGCCATGAGCCTGGACACCGTATGCTGCTTTGAGATCAGTGAAACTGATATGGCCAAGAGTGGGCAGCTTGCGCCCTGGTCCCATCGAGCCTGCAACCCAGCGAGGTTTCTCTTTCGTTGAGTAATCGGAGGCGATACGCTTGGCAAGGCTGGCGGCGCGTACATTCATGTCGTACGCCTGGTCAGCCATATCGTATTCAGCAAAGTCTACAGGCGTGCCATTAAATGAGTTGGTCTCGATCACATCGCAGCCAACGTCGAGAAATGCTGTGTGCACATTCGCCACCGCGTCAGGTCGCGTGATCAGCAGATTCTCGTTGCAGCCTTCGAAACGCAGGCCGCCAAAGTCTTCGAGCGTCAGGTTCTGCACCTGCAGATTCGTCCCCATCGCGCCGTCAAAGACGACGATGCGTTCACGCAATGTTTCCAAAAAAGAGGTCATCGGGATTGGTACGGTTTCAGGGTTCTACGTTTCAAGTTTCAGGTTCCACGTTTCAAGTTTCAGGTTTACTTTTGCCTTTTTACTTTTACCTTTTTACTTGAAAAGGCCCCGCGTCCAAACAACGCGGGGCCTTCCTTAAAAGGCTATTCGATTTATCCCGACTCGTCGGGACTCGCCGTGCTGTTTAGCGGATTATTTTACGTGGCCGCAAGTCGCCTTAACTCACCACGTTTGTCGAGCGTTATTGAAACACCGCTCTGATCCAGTGTCAAGAACGTGTCGTGGGTTCAGTGCGCCAAGAAAAAGTAGGTAGTCGCTAAAACTGAGGCCACGGCCTGGCGCCGTGGTCACTCACGTTGGCCGCTAACAGAGGCGGGCCGAGATTTTTGGTGATGCCACGGGCTCGTCCCGTGGAGTGTTCACGCTTCATACTGTGGCGGGCGGCAACGTGAAACACCACGGGGCCAGCCCGTGGCCTCTTGCGGACCGGTGGATCAGCCTGTTTTTGTAGCTGTGAACATGAAACACCACAGGGCCAGCCTGTGGTATCGACTACTCAGTTCACCATTTATACTTTACCTGGTTTTTCTTGGCGCCCTGTCCTCGGTTGGAGCTCTTTAAAAGCAAACCAACATACGTTTCTCCACCGTTAGAATACTCTGATCGCTTACAAAATCGTTTCCCAGCGCACCCGCAAGTCCGATTAACAGAACTACCAGGATTGCCGTACGCCGCATTGTTCGAGGCCGCATCATTAACGCAGTTTACGCCCGTCATGAGATGTGCTCAACTACTCCGGTGGCGTCTCAGACCGGGCTCGCCGTGAGAAACAAAGTCTCGGCGCCAAAACTAATTCAGATGGATCGAACGGTTTTAGCTTTTTACTTTTGCCTTTTTACTTGAACCGCCTTTACCATTCAGCTTCATGCGTCGCGCAATCTACCCCGGCTCGTTCGACCCCGTCACCAACGGCCATCTCGATATCATCGCTCGTGGGTGCAAACTCTTCGACGAGATCATCATCGCCATTCTCGTCAATCCTGAAAAGAAACCTTTCTTTACGGTGGACGAACGCCGGGAGATGCTCGCTGAAGTATTGAAGGACCTCAACCGAGGCTCCTGTAACCTGCGCGTAGATTCTTTTGAAGGTCTGCTGGTCCATTACGCGGTCGTTCAGGAAGCGGAGGCAATCGTGCGCGGCATTCGCGCCATTTCTGATTACGAGTATGAGTTGCAGATGGCCTTAATGAACCGCCGGCTCGAACCAACAATTGAGACCGTCTTCATGATGCCGGCCGAGGCTTATTCGTATGTAAGCTCGAGACTCGTGAAGGAAGTCTTTGTGCTGGGCGGCGTGCTCGATGGCCTGGTGCCGCCGGTGGTCGAACAACGAATGAAAAGAAAAGTCGCCGGGAGCGCAGGCATCCCTGCCAGCATTCCTTAGGTGGGAGGCAATTTTCCTACTAAGGCTCGATTAGCGGAAGATGATGCAGGCAGGGATGCCTGCGCTCCCAGCTGGCAATCTGCGGATAGGTCGTAACCGAAAAAGGATCGGTAGTGAATGATGACTCAACCTGTAATTTCTCCCTTTCCAGTGTCTCCTGGTGTAGGCAAGATGAAACCATCATCGACGCTCGCGGCAATGCAAGCTGCCGAAGCGTTGCGCGCCTCCGGAGCCAACGTCGTGGATTTCGGCGCCGGAGAACCAGACTTCGATACCCCCCAGAACATCAAGGATGCCGCCGCAGAAGCGATGCGCGCTGGTAAGACTAAGTACACACCAACTGCGGGCACTCGCGAACTGCCAGCCGCAATCATCGACTTTTATCAACAGTTTTTTGGAGCCAGCTACGAGCGTTCTGAAGTGATGGCCACGTCGGGCGGCAAGCAGGCTTTGTTTAATGCTTTGGTGTCGCTAGTCAGCCCCGGCGATGAAGTCATCATAGCCAAGCCTTACTGGGTTACCTTCCCTGAGATCGTGGTCTTTGCCGGCGGCACTCCGGTATTCATCGATACCGAACACAACGGTTTTGTGCTGACTGCTGAGATGGTGAAGCAAGCCATCACTCCAAAAACAAAAGCTGTGATTCTGAATTCGCCGAGTAATCCTTCAGGACGAGTTATTCCGCCGGAAGAATTTCAGCGAATCATGGAGTTGCTTGCCGATCAGGCGATCTATGCTGTCACAGACGAATGCTATCTCCGCTTTGTTTACCCACCGGCCGAGGTTTTCAGTGCTGCGAAGTTGCCGGCGGAGCTGAGGAACCGGTTGTGCATCGCCGGGTCGTTTTCGAAAACGTATGCAATGACGGGCTGGCGTATCGGCTATGCCCTGGCACCCACTGACTGGACCAGAGCGATGCTGAAAGTGCAGAGCCATAGCACCAGTAACCCGACATCTATTGCGCAATGGGCAGCAATCGAGGCATTAACCGGCCCGCAAGATTCTGTCGCCACGATGCTGGCGGAATACACTCGGCGTCGTGCCTGGTTGCTGGCTGCGCTGCGGGAAATTCCGGGCATTACCTGCAACGAACCCGAGGGGGCTTTTTACGCCTTTCCGGATGTGCGTGGTTGCTTGTCTGGCTTGGTGAAGACTTCGGAAGAATTTGCGCAACGGCTCTTAGATGAAGAGCAAACTGTTGTGACCGACGGAACTGGATTTGGAGCTGAAGGTTTCCTCAGAATTTCCTACGCGACTTCGATGAGTCAACTCGAGGAAGGACTGGCAAGAATCAAGCGGTTCGTATCTCGCCTGCAGTGACGTGGCACGGGCGTCCCGCCCGTGAAGTCTCCAGGGCACTCAAGCCAGTTTTCAGTGCACTCAAGATTGACTGTTTCGTAACTTCACGGGCGGGGACGCCCGTGCCACGGAGACTTCACGGGCGGGACGCCCGTGCCACCGCTAACTAGTAAAGATTGAAGTTATATTCAAGGTGCATGTACATCGACACTGCATGTCCATCCTTCATTGCGGGAACGAACTTGATCTGTCTAGCTGCGGCAATTGCCTTTTCAGTCAAGCCGTACGGCAAAGGCCGGAGAGCTCGAATCTGAGTAACTTCACCTGACGCCGAGAAGACCGCCTGTAGCAGTACAGTCCCGACAATCTGGTTCTTGCGAGCTTCTTCGGTGTATTGCGGTTCAGGTTTCGAGAGAACTCGAGCCTTCGAAGTGACTTCTTTACCACTGAAGATTCGATTGTAGTCTCCGCCACCACCGCCACCGCCTGCGCCACCGCCGCCGCGATTGTAATCACCGCCGCCGATGTTGCCGCCACGGCCTGGGCCAACACCATTGCCATCTCCCGAACCAACACCCGTTCCGGTGCCGTTACCAATACCGTTGCCGGTGCCAGGTCCCGAGGAAGGAGTTGTACTTCTCGATCGTGGATCGCCGTACGGAAGTACTCGAGCATCGGGTGGAACTAACAATGGATCAGCGTTAACGGTCGCCGCCACCGGCAATGCCGGGTTCTTCACGACGGGAGGCTTGGGATCCGGAGGCAAGATCTGCGGAACATCCAAAGATGCCTGGGGTAACTTGCCTGCAGATGCAGGTGTCGCTTCCTGTCGACCGCCACCGCCGCCACCACCCGGCTTTTCCTGTTTGGGCTTGCTGCCGCCGCCGGAGCCTTTATTAAAACCCGCGGTACCCGGATCCGGAGTCGGCTGCTCCTGCGGAATATCAATAATCTGGTCCACTACTTCCTGGTTTTCAGCAATCTGAGCGTCTGGATTCCGGGGCTTTACCTGCATAAAGAAGAGGCCGCCCAAAATCAGGAAGATGAACGCAAAAGCCGCAACCATGCCAAACGCAACGCTACGGGAGTCCGATGCTTGAGCACCCATCACGGCGGCGCCGCGGTCTTTGCCCAACCACGTTGCAAACATCGCTACAAGCACGCCAAAAGCCATGATCGCAAAAGCAATTATGCCAATCTTGCCAGTCTTCGCTGAATTCGACTTATCGAGCAACAAGACGATTCCCGCGAGGGCGATTAGCGCGATCACCGACACACTCATCGCCAGGACAACGTTTCGGTTCGCGAGAAATCGCTTAGCCACCTGTCCGTAGCCGATGATCGACCTTTTAGTGAAGCCGATAGGATCCCGCTTGAATTCGGGCCAGGTTAGTTCATATTCGTGAGCGACGTCCTTGATTTCCCCGCCCAATCGGCTGGCAAGTCCGGCATCACTCATGATTGTCAGGTGGTACTCGCCACGCGGAACGAGGGCTCTTGAACTCGCAGCGGCTGCAGCTGTCATTTCAGCTTCCAGCTCCGGTTCGCTGCTAAGGATCACCGCGCCGCCGTTGCTGGGGACCGCGGTCACGCTCGGTTCTTCGGCGCGAACCATGGGAGTCAGCGGTGTGGCGTCCACGGGACAGAAACTAAACTTCTCCGCGAACTCTTCCTGACACTCAGAACAAAACTTCATCTTGACTACCTCATTATCCGTTTTCGGAAGCTGGATTGAATCGGACAAAACGCTTGCCTGGCTGATCTCCCTGAGATAGCTGGAAGTGATTCGTTCATTTAATGCCGCAGAAGGCTGAGGCGATTGCCATTTATCCAGCAACACCCTCAACTCTTCTTCCGATACGAATCTGTCATCTGGCTCGATTGTGCTCATTTCAAGCCTGCTCCAAAGTAACAATTTCCGGATCAGTATTCAAATATTGCGACAACGAATCTCGGAGTCGCGCGCGGGCCCGGTGAAGCCGGCTCTTCACAGCACCCACGTCAGTACCTACCACCTCAGCAATCTCATTCAGGGCCAAACCCTCGTATTCAAATAACACCAGCGCTTCGCGTTGAAGCGGCGGTAAATCGGCGACCGCCTGCTGAATCTTTGTTATCAATTCACTTTCGAGCAATCTGCGCAGCGGTTCTTCACGCCGCGGAATCGTTGGATGCTCGGTCAAGTCATCAAGAGCAGTCTCGCGGCCCTGGCTTCGAAAGTGCTTCATCGCCAGGTTCCGCGCCGCCGCATATAAATACGAGCGCAACGGGGCGCGTTGCGGGTCAAACCCTTCAGGCCTGCGTATCAAACTCAAAAAGCAATCGTGCGTGATGTCCTCTGCCAATTCAATCGAGCCAAGGAGTCGATACGCAAAGCGAAAAATCGCATCTCGGTGTCTCTCGTATAGGAGAAGGAAAGCTGACTCCTCACCGCCCCTCGCCCTTTCAACCAAAAGCTCGTCTGTCGTCCTATCTGGCAATCACTCACTCGATCCTGTAGGAGCGTCTCCTACCCTCTATTACCGCCAAACAGTTAAAAGATACGGCCTTCCACTGAACTTTTTCTGTGGTCGGGCTCCGGGTTAACTATCAAATACCGCTCTGGCCGTCGATTATACTACCGTTTCCGCGTTAAGGGACGGCAGAATGTCCCCTGGAATCGAACGCTTTGATGCACTTATTACGTAAACGGTTGACGAGCTAATTATCGGCAACTAAGATGTTTTTGCTCCCTTTCCACTTGAGATGGTGCTGACGATTAACCGGTCACAGTTCCGAAAGTTTCAAAGCCACGCATCCGCTGTCCGTTTCTCTTGAACGGGACTGAGGTCGGCCAAAGAGTTTTGTCATATGTTCCCATTCCTAAATCAAAAGAAAACTTTACTGATTTTCCCCGTCTTATTCGCCTTTCTGCTTTCCATCGCTCCCAGTCGGACGACCGCCCAATCAGCGGAGCCGGTGCGAGAGCAGCTCTTGAACGGGCTAAAAATCCTGCTCGTATCCCGCCCCGGTGACCCAAAGGTCATGCTCAAGCTGAGACTTCACAGCGGAGCAGCCTTCGACACCGCCGGCAAAACCGGGACGATGGCATTGCTTGCCGACTTACTGTTTCCAGATCCGGTGACATTCGAGTACTTCAAGGAGGAAATAGACGGACGCCTGCTTGTGGAAACAAATCACGATGCGATTGACATAACCATGGAGGGCCGGGCTGCGGAATATGACCGCATCGTTGATACGTTGCGCGTGGCGCTGGTAACAACGCCGCTTTCTCCTGAGAATGTGAGCAAGATTCGAGACGCCAGGGTCAAAGCACTTGCCGAGCACAAGCCAACCGCAGCCGAACTCGCCGATCAAGCCATAGCGGTAAGGCTGCTGGGAACCTACCCATACGCAAATTTGGCCCAGGGAACAGCGGAAAGTGTTGGCCATATTGAGCGAGCTGATGTGATGCTCGCTCGTGATCGCTTCCTAAGTCCTAACAACGCCACCCTCGTCATCATTGGCGGAGTCGATCAGCGTCGCGCGATGCGAGCGCTGCGACAACTCCTCGGTGGCTGGCGCAAGGCGGAAGAAGTGGTTCCGGCCAGCTTTCGTCAACCAACCCAGCCCGACGCTCGTACTCTTATCGCCAGCTTTCCAGGCGCGCAGACTGCGGAAGTGAGATTGGCGACACGTGGCCTGGCTCGTGGAGATCGCGATTGCATTACGGCAACGCTGCTTTCGTTGATCGCAAAAGATCGCTGGCAACAAGCAGTGGGCGACGGCAAAGTGTTCGTGCGGCATGAGGCCCATACATTACCCGGTTTGTTCGTGATGGGAGCGTCAGTGCCGACCGCCAGCGCCTCCAAGACCATTGAAGCTGCCAAAATCGTTATGAAATCTCTGGCTGAATCGCCGGTAACTGCCGCGGAATTAGAAACCGCCAAGAGTCAGTACCTCTCATGGGAAAACAAGGTAAGCGGCAACGATAAGCTGGCAAATGACTGGCTCAATATCGAGTCTTACACCTTACCAACACCTGCTGAGCAGTTGCGCAATTGGTCCACTCTGACGGCTGCCGATCTGCAGCGAGTAGCTGCCAGGCTGTTTAAGAACCCGACAAACGCATCGGTAGTAGTCGGCAATGTCGACGACTTAAAGGCCCAAATGGCTGCCACAACCTTTGAAGTCATGGGAGAAGCTCCTCCCAAAACAGCTGAGGCAGCGACTACAAGCACACCGCCTCCTACGCCGCCAAAGCGACGCACATTTGTTTTCACTCCCAAGCCTAGTCCGTTACTCAAAAGTCAGAAGCCCACACCACAGCCCTGATTAATTACAAATGTTTCGCAATCCGACTGCAACCATAAACCAAGGTTTCTCAGCTTAACTGTGTCTACGAGTAGAAGCGCAGCCGAAAAGGAACATGCGACTCGCGTTCGCTCGATGTTTGCGAACATTTCGGCTCGTTACGATCTTTTAAATCATCTTCTGTCTGGAAGCCTGGATAAGAGGTGGCGACACAGGGTCGCCCGGCAGTTGGCTGGGTACGTTGGCTCGGACGGTCTGATCCTCGACGTAGCTTGCGGGACTGGAGATCTGTCCTTTGCTTTGTTAGACGCCACAAAGGCGCGAGTTTTTGGAACTGACTTTTGTCGTCCAATGCTCGGCGTGGCTCAGCGAAAAGCAGCAAAGCAAAGCGCCGCAGTTCCTTTTGTGGAAGGCGATGCATTGAGTCTGCCTTTCGCGAGCGATTCCTTCGACGGCGTGACGATCGCTTTCGGGCTGCGAAATCTCGCGAACTTTGCGGGTGGCCTGAGAGAGTTGTTTCGGGTAACCAGGCCGGGCGGGAGTGTTGTAATCCTGGAATTCTCGAAACCAACGGTTCCAGGGTTTCGAGCGCTCTTTCAGTTCTACTTTCATTGCGTATTACCCCTGTTGGGCGGCGCGGTGAGCGGATCGAAAAGCGCTTACGAGTATCTGCCGGATTCGGTTAGCCGCTTTCCGGACCAGAATGAACTCGCAGCAATGTTGCGAGAAGTGGGTTTTGAAAAGGTTGAGTATTCGAATTTGACCGGAGGCGTGGCCGCTATTCATTTCGGCACGAAGCCTGGGTCATAAAGCTTGGTTGCAATGGAAACGTTGTGACCACCGGCTGTAGCCCGCGGATTGGCTTTCAATGGCAGCGTACGGTTGTCGGGGCTGTGCGAGGTCGATGAGGTCAGTTTCGCGGGCTACATACGTCTTGGTAGCACAGACTTCAGTCTGTGTTCGAGTATCCAGGAAATATACGCTCCCATCCCAGCGTCAGTATCCCTCGCAACAAGTCCAAAGCGACAATTAAACACATGGGAGCGTCTTTGGTCTTGCGCATAACACGAGGCAGTTTCTAACACTAACCAGTATCTACCGATAATCGTGAACAGACTGAAGTCTGTTCTACGTGGTAGCACAGACTTCAGTCTGTGTTCAAATCGCCAGGAAATACACGCTCCCATACCAGCGTCAGTATCCCTGGCAACAAGTCCAAAGCGACAATTAAACACATGGAAGCGTCTTTCGTCTTGCGCATAACACAAGGCAGTTGCTAACACTAGCCAGTACCTACCGATAATCGTGAACAGACTGAAGTCTGTTCTACGTGGTAGCACAGACTTCAGTCTGTGTTCAAATCGCGAGGAAATACACGCTCCCATACCAGCGTCAGTATCCCTCGCAACAAGTCCAAAGCGACAATTAAACACATGGAAGCGTCTTTCGTCTTGCGCATAACACAAGGCAGTTGCTAACACTAACCAGTATCTACCGATAATCGGGAACAGACTGAAGTCTGTTCTACGTCGTGTTATCATGCGCGCTCTGTGCGGTCATCCTTCAAATACACGCTTCTTAATGGCCTGCGACGTGTGGCCATGCTGCTGCTGGTTGTTTGGACCGTCGTCTCCCTGGTCACCATCCTGATTGAGCTGGTTCCCGGCGATCCCGCAGTTTCAGTCCTGGGTGAGCAGGCGACTCCCGAACAATTCCTCCAGTTCCGACAGAAGCATGGCTTGGACCGACCTCCCTTCTTCTTTTCTTTCCCGCGTGACGCTGAGGGCTCCAGGCACTTTCAATGGCACGGAGTGGACAATCGATACACTGACTATTGGATTGGTGTCCTTCACGGCGATCTTGGCTCGTCTTTTCGCACCGACCGTCCCGTCGTCGACCTTGTGATGGAGCGTTACCCGGCGACGATTGAGTTAGCGATTGCAGCGCTTTTGTTCGCTGTAGCCATCGCAATCCCTCTCGGTGTAATTGCGGGTACTCATCGCGGGAGTTTGATCGACAATGGCGCCTCAGTCATTGCTCTGCTGGGAATAAGTCTGCCCAGTTTTGTGATTGGCCCAATGCTCGTCTATGTGTTTGCGGTGAAGTTGGGCTGGCTAGCGCCGTCGGGACGGTTTGAATGGACCGACATAATTTTGCCGGCCTTCACTTTGGGAGCTGCTCTTTCAGCCATTCTGACGCGCATGGTTCGTTCATCCGTAATGGAAGAGTTAGGAGAGGATTACGTTCGAACCGCCAGGGCGAAAGGACTAAGCGAGCGGAAAGTTGTCTACAAGCACGTCCTTAAGAATGGGCTCATTCCGGTCGTAACGATTCTGGGGTTGCAGCTGGGTGTGCTGCTCGCCGGGGCGATTATTACCGAAAAGATTTTCAGCTGGCCGGGCCTGGGCCTGTTGCTGGTCGAGGATGGAATCGGCAAACGCGACTATCGGGTCGTCCAGGGCTGCGTGCTGGTGATTAGCGTCACGTACATTTTCGCGAATTCATTAACTGACATGGTCTATCGCTGGCTGGATCCCAGGATCAGAGTTTCCTAATTTGTTCTTAGTTCTTTGTACTTTGTTCTTTGTACCAGCCTCTACGTCGAGTTGAGCAGCTCGACTTTCAATCGACGCGTCTTCAAAGAACCACGAACAAAGTACAAAGAACATGAAATATTAATGAACCGACTAACGATCATAGGACTTATCATCGTCGCGGCATTGGTGCTGATCGCACTTCTGGCGCCATGGATAGCTCCGCATGACGTGGGCGCTACCAACCTTTCCATGCGTTACCTGCCGCCGTCACACGACTTCTGGTTCGGAACCGACTCTACGGGCCGAGACATTTTTTCTCGAGTCGTGTTCGGCGCCCGCATTTCACTTCAAGTGGGATTGATTGTGGTCGGTGTATCGGCGGTCGTCGGCACGATTCTCGGGGCGCTCGCAGGTTATTACGGCGGTTGGATCGATCGCATCGTCTCCGGTTACATCTTCAATGTCTTTCTGGCCTTCCCCGGTTTGCTGCTGGCGATTGCTATGGTTGCGTTTCTCGGCGCTGGACTGAACAAACTGATCCTCGCGCTCTGCATCATCGGCTGGGTTGGATATGCGCGCTTAATTCGGGGACAAGTCTTGAAGGTCCGCGAATACGATTTTGTTCAAGCTGCGCGAGCATTGGGAGCGAGTGATGGGCGCATTCTCCTGATTCACATTCTTCCTAACGCGATTCAGCCATTGATCGTTCAGGCGAGTCTGGGAATGGCGGGCGCAGTTTTGTCAGAAGCGTCGTTGTCGTTTCTTGGTTTGGGTGTGCCGCCCCCGGCGCCGTCCTGGGGAGTCATGATCGAAGAAGCGCGCGACCTCTCAACTCTGCAGGCAGCGCCACATGCTTTGATCTTTCCGGGAATCGCAATCGCTCTAACAGTCTTAGCTTTTAACTTTATTGGCGATGGCTTGCGGGAGTATCTTGATCCCAGACAACGACGAAGGTGAGCTACGCTAATTCAATGAACCCGGGTCCAGCCGAAAGCATTCTCGATCTTGTCGGTCACACTCCTCTGCTCCACCTGTCACGGTTTGCGCAGCCGCCTTTAGCCGACATTTACGCGAAGCTCGAATTCTTTGGTCCTGGAGGCTCCGTTAAAGACCGAGCCGCACTGGGCATGATTCTGGAGGCGGAACGCAATGGTAGTCTGAAGCCCGGGGCAACGATTATTGAGCCAACTGCAGGAAATACGGGTATCGGTCTCGCGCTCGTCGGCGTTGCGCGCGGCTATCGTGTTATTCTTTGCGTTCCGGAAGGGTTCGCGGCTGAGAAAATGAAGTTAATGGAAGCGCTTGGCGGTGAAATCGAATATGTTCCTAAGGCAGCAGGAATGACCGCGGCTGTAGCAAAAGCAAAAGAGCTTGCCGAGCAAATTGCGAATAGCTTCATTCCTCAGCAGTTTGAGAATCCCGCAAATCCCTCGTATCACGAGATCACCACCGGCCGAGAGATTATTGAGCAGATGGACTCGCGCATCGACGCGGTCGTGATTGGCGCGGGCACTTCTGGTACCTTTGTGGGCGTGTCGCGGGCGGTGAGAAAGATAAATCCGGACGTGCTTTGCGTGCTGATTGAACCCGAAGGATCGATTTACGGCGGCGGTCCTCCGGGAAAGAAACAGATCGAAGGGATTGGCCAGACACAGTTCATCCCGAAGATTTACGACACGTCTTTGGCAAATGAAGTCTTAATGGTGACGAACGAAGAAACTTGCGCGGCTGTCAAAACACTCGCCCGCACCGAAGGCGTCCTGGGAGGTTGGTCATCGGGAGCTGCCGCTGCGGGCGCTTATCACATCGCTAAGCGGCTTGGACAAGGGAAACGCATCGTTACAGTTTTTCCAGACGGCTCGGAACGATACTTGAGTCAGGGGATATTCGACTGAAAGCTATCAGTAATCAGTTATCAGCCGTCAGCTGTTGCGTGCCCGGCGAATTGAGCGGTTCAATTTTCGCTGAACATCGCTTAGCTGGCATGCGATTCTCAATTAAGGCGCAAATGCTTTTTGAAAACTGATTACTGATTGCTGACTACTAAATTATGGGCTTTGCAACTACGGCTATTCATGCGGGACAGGATCCGGATCCGACAACGGGTGCGGTGACGGTTCCTATTTATCAAACCTCAACTTATGCGCAAGAGGGCCTTGGAAAGCACAAAGGCTTTGAATACGCGCGGACCCAGAATCCGACACGTTCCGCAGTGGAAGCTAACATTGCGGCGCTGGAAGGAGCGCGCTTCGGTTTTGCTTTCGCGTCCGGGATGGCAGCGATCGACGCGACCTTGCGGCTAGTCAAAGCCGGAGATCACGTTATCGTTTCCGACAACACTTATGGCGGCACCGCGAGGCTGTTCACGAAGATCCTTGCGAACTACAACATTGAATTTGATTTCGTGGACACTTCAGAGCCTCTGAATGTAGAAGCTGCTCTGAAGCCGAACACGAAAATGGTCTTCCTGGAAACGCCAACCAATCCGGTAATGATCGTGACGGACCTGAAAGCTGTAGCCGAGATTGCTCATCGCGCGGGCGCTCGAGTCGTTTGCGACAACACTTTCATGTCTCCCTATCTCCAGCGGCCTCTCGAATTCGGCGTTGATATTGTAGTTCACTCAACGACGAAGTACTTGAACGGACACTCCGATGGCATCGGCGGAATTGTGGTATTGAACGATGAAACCGACGCAAACTGGATTGGCTTTGTGCAGAACAGCGCCGGAGCGATTCTTTCGCCATTTGATTCCTGGCTGATTATTCGCGGCACAAAGACGCTCGCGTTGCGGATGGAACAGCACGATAAATCCGGAAGGGCCGTGGCTGCATTTTTGGAAGAACATCCAAAAGTACTCAAGGTTTACTACCCGGGCTCTGCTTCGCACCCCCAGCATGAATTGGCCAAGCGACAGCAAAATGGCTTTGGTGGAATGGTCGCTTTCGACGTTGGCTCGCTTGAGGCTGCCAAAATTGTCCTGGAATCTGTTAAGCTTTGCACCCTTGCCGAGAGCCTGGGGGGTGTGGAAACCCTGATTTGCCATCCAGCGACGATGACTCATGCCTCGGTCGATCAGGAAAAGCGTAATCGATTGGGAATAACAGACGGACTGGTTCGCATCTCCGTCGGGATCGAAGATACCGATGACATCGTCGCCGACCTCGATCAAGCGCTCAAGCAAATTAGCAATTAGTTGTCAGTAATCAGCCATCAGTAGTCAGCTATTGCATTCTCGGAACTGTGGCCATTCGTTCTTTGTATCTTGTACCTGGTTTTTGTTTTGCAAATCCAGCTGAAGGCTGATTACTCACAGCTGAAGAGCTGACGGCTGATAGCTAATCGACACGAAATCAATAGACGGGTTAGAATCTTTCGGTCTTTTTATCAAATCGCCATCGTTCATAAAACCTCCGTATGATTGTTGAGTTGCACGCCAAGTCAGACGTCGGCCGAGTTCGCCGTGGTAATGAGGACAACTTCCTCGTTCTCGATCTGACCAGCCAAAAAACCTGGACCGGCCACGATAAGACCGACACACCCAAGGAACTCTCGCGGTTTGAGCTTGGACAAAAGGGTGTAGTCCTCGTGGTCTCGGACGGCATGGGCGGCGCGCTGGCAGGCGACGTAGCCAGTCGCATGGCCGTCGAGTCCGTCCGCGAAATGTTACTCGGAAGTGAAGCTGATGGCGGCGGCTGCGATCAGGAAGTACCGCTCGTCGATTGTCTGAAGAACGCGACGGTTTATGCCAACCTGGCTATTCACAACCGCAGTCAGGAGGACGCTCGGTGCGCAGGCATGGGAGCTACCTTCACCGGCGCAGCAATCCGGGATGGAGGATTAGATCTCGTTCAGGTTGGTGATAGCCGAGCTTACATCATCCGCAAGGAACAGATTCGGCTCGCGACTAAAGATCAATCTTTGGTCCAGCAGCTGGTGGACGTGGGACAAATCAGCGAGGCAGAAGCCGAAACCCATATGTTCCGCAACGTGATCCTTCAGGCACTGGGCGCGCAAAGTGATGTGACTCCAGCCACTGGCCGGGTAAACCTGAAACGCGGCGACATGATTCTGCTTTGTAGTGACGGCCTTTCAGGCAAGCTGCGCGCGGAAGATATTCAGAACATCGTCAACAGTAACGCCGGCAATCTCTCGACCGCTTGTGACGAGCTAATCGCAGAAGCCAATAATCGAGGCGGTGAAGATAATATTACGGTTGTGCTGGCTCGATTTGAGGGCGAAGATTTGCAGGAACCAACCACGGATCGAATAACAATCGAGCTTCCCGCTTTAGAAGAAGACAAAACTCTCGAAGACACCTTCGACGCAGACACTCAACCTCATTAGACTGCCAAAATCTCTAGGTCTTGTTAGCTGGAGGCAGCTCGGCCCCACGCCAATCAGCTTCCAGCTCAACCCGTCGAACATACAATGAGGCGCCTTCCATTCGTTCGACGCGCACTCGTTCGCCCGCTTCGAGAGGCTCTTCTCCCTCGGCAGGATAAGCGGTCCACGTTGAACCAAAGACTTTAACAGCGCCTTCGTTGAGCGCGCCTCGGCTGGACGAGACTACGGTGCCTACTTTTCCGGGCAACGAATCAGCGCCGGTGCGAAGCGAATCTCCAGTCTTCTCTCGAGAAAAATAGTTGACGAAGATTGTGCGCGATGCGGCGGTGAGACTGACTGAGACTCCGGCAAAGATGAGAAACTGAATCGCCAGGCTATCAATGCCGATTATGCTCGCGAGGCCGGCTGCCAGGGCGCCAATACCAAACCACAGCAGCACGAAGCCCGGCGTAAACACCTCGGCCACGATCAATATCAGGCCAAGCACCACCCATGGAATCCAAAGCCAACTCATATCATGTAGCACAGACTTCAGTCTGTGTTCCTTTCACTTAGCGACAATCCACCCCGATCACCTAGCGAATCCATTTTGCGACAAGTCCGGCGCGACAACTTTCCCATCACCACACTATCTTACGCAGCCGACGTCTTTCTGTGACGAACCAGATATTGGCCGAGCCCGAAGTAGCGTAGACTTCAGTCTGCGTTCAGCATTCCATCAAAAACTCACTACCGTCAATCGCTCGAGCAACATGAGACTCAAGACCTGAGCGTCGACCCTAAGGATCACTGCACACAGACTTCAGTCTGCGTTCAGCATTCCATCAAAAACTCGCTACCGTCAATCGCTCGAGCAACATGAGACTCAAGCCCTGAGCGTCGACCCTAAGGATCACGGCACACAGACTGAAGTCTGCGCTACGTCAGCCCTTGAATAAATTCTTCGTGACGAACCAGATATTGGCGGGTCGCTCCGCGAGCCGTCTCATAAAATACGGGTACCAGTGCTTCCCGTACGGAACATACACGCGCATATTATAGCCATCTCGCGCGAGTTGCGTTTGCAGATCTCGCCGCACGCCGTAAAGCATTTGAAACTCGAAAGCTTCCTTGCTGATTCCCTCCTGCTGTACGAACTGAATAGTGGCTTCGATCATCTTTGGATCATGCGTCGCGATGCCGTGATACACACCGCTCGAGAGCAAAAGCTTCATCACGCGAACATAATTCTCGTCCGTATCTTTCTTTTCCGGATATGCAACTTCCGGTGGCTCACTGTAGGCGCCCTTGCATATACGTATGCGCGCAGGAATCTTCAAAAGTTCCTGCGCGTCTTCATAAGTCCGGTACAAGTAAGACTGGAGCACGATGCCGACATCGTTCAAGCCAAACTCCGCGCGAAGTCTCTTGAAGATATCAATTGTCTTTTGAGTAACGGCTGAGCCTTCCATATCGACGCGGACGAAGTTGCTGCGCCGCGCGGCCTCTGCAACCACGGTGCGAGCGTTTCTGTAAGCAAGCTCCGGATCTATCTCGAGCCCGAACTGTGACAGCTTGATCGAGGCATTCGAGTTGATTCCCGTGGCATCGATCTGTTCAAGGATGTGGAGGTATTCCTCAACTTCCGATATCGTCTCGTCCGGACGGCTAACGGACTCGTTGAGGTGGTCGAACGAAGCGCTACAGCCGAGGGCGTTTATCTTGCGAATCGCCTCGACAGCTTCGTCGATGTCTTCACCGGCTACAAAACGAGTTGTTAACTTCTTGAACGGTTTGAAACGAGTGGCAAAATCTTTCAAGCCCTCATGCTGTGAAAGGTAGATTAAGGCGCTTCTGGTTAACATGTGCTAGTTCGTTGCGGACCTGGACCAACCCACTTGCTCAATTCAGCAGGCGGGTAGGAGGCGCAGGTTGGCCCCTAAATTCCTCGACGCGTGTGGTATCCTTGGCAACCGCGTTTACCCGTAGTTTATTCAAAGTGAACTCCTCAAGGTAATCCATGCGCTTGAAGTTGGTCCTGATCGTTTCAGCACTTGCCGCCCTCGTCGGTGCGGGCATTTCGATCGCGATTGTACTCTTCGTTTTCTCGTCGCTGGAGCCACTCAACAAACCGGGATGGCTGGTGCTGGCCACGTTTTTAGCCCCAGCGGGCGCAATAGTTTGGAGCACCATCTTCGTTTACCGGCACACCGCCCGTCGCCGTCGCCTTCAAGCCGCATTAACGGCCTTGCTGACTCTGTTATTGACGCTGGGAGCCTTCACCGCTGCAGTGCTGGTCACTTCTCGCTCAGCGCGTGTCTTGCCTGAACCGGTACCCACTCCGCGCAACTCCGGCTAAGCACCTTCGATTGGCCCGATTGGATTGAGACCGATTTCCCTTTGCACCGGTCGCAAAGCATCAATCACAAATCGAATATGCTCGTCTGCCTCAACTCCTAACTCCTCGACACCAAGCCTAATATCTTCACGATTGACGGAACGAGCAAACGCTTTGTCCTTAAGTTTCTTTTTTACCGAAGCAACTTCGAGATCATCGAGACTCCTGGTCGGTCGCACTAGTGCACACGCTACCAGAAAACCGCAAAGCTCGTCGGTGGCGAAGAGTGCTCGCGCCATTGGTGTATCACGCGGCACTCCAGTGTAAGTAGCATGACCAAGAATTGCACGGATGATTCGTTCCGGGTAACCACGACCGCAGAGAATGTTCGCTCCCGTAAAGGGATGTTGGTCTGGCGCCGGAAACATCTCGTAATCAAAGTCGTGCAGCAGTCCGACAATGCCCCATTCGTCTTTGTCGGCATCGGCCTCGCCATAACGAGCCGCACATGCGCGCATGGCTGTCTCAACGGCAACAGCATGCTTCCTCAGGCTGTCGCCCTTGGTGTATTCGCACAACAACTCCCAAGCCTCATTCCGATCCGGCATTCTTTAACTCGTTGATTTTGATTTAGACGCGCCCGCTCAAACTAGCATGAAGAAAGATCCGTTCGCAAAGGCTGGTTGCTGGAGAAGGTCTTTGGTCTTTGGCTTTTTGGTCTTTGAAATCACGCTTCAAGTCTCACGCAACGGTGGACTCACAAACCAGTGCGCCAGGAAAAGTAGGTAAAGCAAAAAATGGTGAACTGAAGCCTTAGCCGATACCACAGGCTGGCCCTGTGGTGTTTCATGTTTACGGCTACAAAAACAGGCTGATCCATCGGTTCGCAAGATGCCACCGTGGTGTTTCACGTTGCCGCCTGCCAGCAGCCTGAACCGTGAACACTCCACGGGACGAGCCCGTGGTATCACCAAAAATCTCGGCCCGCCTCAGTTAGCGACCAATGTGAGTGATCACGGCGCCAGGCCGTGGCCTCAGTTTTAGCGACTACCTACTTTTTCTTGCCGCACTGCTCACAAACAAAGGCCAAACACCTTAGTTTGACGGAGCGCGATAGCCTGGGCGAGCACGAAGCGAGACGTCTTTGCGAGTGACGGACAGTTTTACTTTTCGGTATTTCCCGTCGTGAGTCTTGTTGGTTGGATAATAGCCAATTGAATACTGAGTCCCTAGCTCCGCGGCGATCTTCGTAAACGCGTCCGGCAAAGATGCGAGTGTGTCTGCGCGCAGCAAGCGTCCGCCTGATTTTGTAGCCAGTTGCTCGAGATATGAATCCGCCGTCGCGTACAACCCGTCAAGCATGCCACTGATAGAATCGTCACCATGCGTTGGTGCTCTCCGGCTCCGTGGTGGATTGTTTCTGGGATCGTTGGGGTCGGGGAGCGTTCCGGGCGGTTTCGAACCACGGTCATCCGGGGGCAGCGGGTTATTTGTTGGTCCCGGATCACGCCTCGGATCGCGAGTGGGATCGCTACCTGGATCGGGATATCTTGGATCATCTCGGCGGGTCCGTCTCATGATCTCCGCAGGCGAAGGAAGACCAAGAATTCCGCCACGAGGAACGGCAGGCGCCTTTACAGCGTTAGGATCGTCACTCGGAAAAGTAGGAGCCGTCGTTCCCGGTGAAGTGCTGATCACGGCAGTGGTCGGCAATGTCTCCTCCGCAGCCGCTCGAGCGATCTTCTCTGTCGCAGCCCGCGTCTCGAAACGGATTGGATAAACAATCACTCCCTCTTCATCCAAGCCGTAAAGCGTTCCGTCAAAGGTGCAGGCATCACTGTGGTAGTCCATTCCGTCCGTAAAAAGCACGATTGCCTTTCGTCCTTGAATCCCCCTGAGATTTGAAAGCGCCACGTCCACGGCATCGTAGAGCTTGGTTCCACGGCCTGACCGGGTCTTCAACACAGCCGCGCGAAGTTCACTGCGGTCGCTGGTAAATTCATTGATATCGTTTACCTGGTCATCGAACGAAATTATCTTCACGCGATCGACCGGCCGGAGTTTCTCGATGAAAACCAGGGCCGCCTCCTGAATCTGACGCAATTTGCCTTCGGTGCTGGCACTGGTGTCGAGCATGAGCACCACTTGAAATGGAGTGCTAACGGTTCCGAAGAACGCCACTTGTTGTTGGGCGTTGTCTTCGAAGATCGACAACTCTTCCCGTTTTAGATCCGGAACAAACATGCCGGTGGCATTCGTGGCAATCACCGGAATTGTCACTAACTCAGTATCAGTTTTTATGGTTTCGACATCCGGCGGAGTATCGGGAGGCGTAGGCTCCGGCTCGGCGGTCGTGGGCTCCTGAGTTACCGGGCGAGGCCGAACTCGACGGGGCTTTTGTGCAACCAGGGAAAGTGAAGTCATTAGCCCAACAAGAATGACCAGGCTCAGAAGGGTAATGAACTTCCTCATCTTTAGCTCTTTCCTGTTATGACACGAGTTCGATTGCTGCGAATAGGCGAAGTCTTGATGGGGGTTCGATGTACGCCGAAAGGATATCGTTTGCCACCATCTCAAGCAATGTTCTGGACTAGCCTTAATTTGGAGTGCGGGTGACCTGTCACCGCTTTCGCCCATGGCGGACTTGACGCCGCGCCCTTTAGGTAATGGACCGTTGTTGGTCGACCTGCTGCGACAGGTCGCAGCGACCAAAGCGCCGACAGGTCGGCGCACTCCAAATTGGTGGGCAAAGCAGTTGCTGCTCCAAAACGCATCTACTAGAATGTTTTTGCGGTAATACCATCCATGAAGGCTCTGCTACTCGCGGTACTTGCAGCCTACTTCGTCGCTGCCATTCATTCGGTCCTGGCGTTCGTCAACAAACGGCGCGCATTGCAACGTGTCTCCAACCTCTCGGTGGCAGTGGGATTCATATTGCACACGGTCACATTGATTGCCGACTGGGTACTCGACGGCCGCTACCCGTTGCTGTCGCTCCGCGAGACGCTTTGTTTCTTGGCCTGGACCGTAGTCGCCGCTTATGCAGTCGTGCTTTACCGGTATGAGGCAAACGCGCTTGGGGTCATTGCCCTTCCCCTGGTTTCATTGTTGGTTTTTGTCTCAATTCTCATCCGTACCGGACCGACCATCGCTCTTGAGCAGATCAGCGGCGCTTCGGCGAGATGGCTCTTTCCGATGCACACGACGTTACTCACTTTCGCCTACGCGGCATTTTTTGTGGTCTTTGTTGCCAGCGTCATGTACCTGCTTCAGGAACGCGAGCTGAAACTCAAGACCTTCAGTGCCATCTTTCATCGCTTGCCATCGCTGACGACGGTTAACGACATTGCCACAACGTCGGCGACGATTGGCTTGACGCTACTAACTTTGGGCATCGCGACTGGAATGCTTTGGTCGTCATCGCGCGACGGCCGCCTGTGGCACAACGATCCCAAAGAAGTATTTGCGGCGCTTACGTGGGCTCTGTACCTCGGTCTTATTGTTTATCGTTCGACAGCTCGTTGGCGAGGACGGCGAGCTGCGTGGTTAGGAGTCGTTGGGTTTTTCCTTTGCGTTTTCACTTTTCTCGGCCCGCGACTGATGGATAGCTATCATGTGTTTGGGTAAACCCGTTCTTAGTTCTTTGTTTTTTGTTCTTTGTACTTGTCCGAAGGCACTCAAGACCGTCTCTACTCAAGCACAAAGAACAAAGCACCAAGGACGAAGAACAAAACCAGAATTTCTTTTGTAGCCACTGCTGAACGATGTCGATAGTCCTAATCGGAGTTAATCACAAGACCGCGCCGGTCGAAGTGCGCGAGCTTTTGGCATTCTCGGACAGCGCCTGCGCAGACAGCTTGCGCTCGCTGATCGATGGCGAACTCCTGCGTGAAGGACTAATCGTATCCACCTGCAATCGCGTCGAGATCGTTACGTCTACTGCTAACGATCGGTTGAATCAAGGGGTTGAACGCATAACTGATTTTCTCTCTTCTTCGAGAAACTTGCCCCGCGAGGCTTTCTCCTCACACGTCTACCAGCACGTTGATGATCAAGCCATTCGTCACTTATTTCGAGTCGCATCGTCGCTTGATTCCATGGTGGTCGGCGAGCCACAGGTCCTGGGACAGGTACGACGAGCCTACTCTCAAGCTGTCGAAGCCGGGACGGCCGGTCGAGTTCTCAACCGGCTCATTCATCACGCTTTTCATGTAGCCAAGCGAGTGCGAGCCGAGACTGGAATCGCAGCCTCCGCGGTCTCGATCAGCTACATGGCAGTCGAGTTAGGCAAGAAGATTTTCGGATCATTGCGAGGTCGCTCGGTACTCTTGATTGGAGCAGGCGAGATGGCTGAGTTATCCGCTCGTCATTTATTGAGCGCCGGCGTGTCACAGGTTTTGGTTACGAACCGAACCGAGTCTGCCGCGGCAAAGCTCGCCAACGAGTTTGGGGGCAAAGCGGTCAGCTTCAATTCGTTTGCCGATCATCTCGCCGAAGCCGACATCGTCATTTGTTCCACCGGCGCAGACGAATATGTAGTGACAGCAGAGATGGCGCACGCTGCTCTGGGACGCAGGCGTAACCGGCCAGCCTTTTTCATCGACATCAGCGTGCCACGAAACATAGATCCTGCGATTGGCTCGTTATCGAACTTGTTCGTCTTCGATATCGACGATCTGGAATCGGTTATCTCCTCAAACATCCGCGAGCGCGAACACGAGGCCCAGCGCGCCGAACTAATCGTTGATTCAGAGGTGATGCAATTTCAGCAGGCACTTCGCGTCCTGGACATTGGTCCGACACTTGGCGCGCTACGAAACAAACTGCAAGACATCGCTCGCACTGAGCTCGACAAGCAGCGCAGCCGGCTTGGCCCACTTTCAGCCGATCAAGAAAAAGCCGTCGAATCACTGTTGATGGCCACCGTGAAGAAAATTTCTCATCCGGTGCTGAATCATCTGCGTCGTGCCTACAGCGTCAGCGAAAACGAAGACATTCAAGCCTGGCGAGAAAGTTTCGGCCTGGAAGACGAGTCCGTGAACGTCGACGACGAACAGAACGAGCGGAGCGATGACTAGTCGAATTGTCATCGGTTCGCGAGGCTCACAGTTGGCTCTGGTTCAGTCAGAGTGGGTAAAGGCTAAACTCGAGCGTTTGAATTCCGGGCTCGAAATCGTCATTGAAGTTATCAAAACAACCGGTGACGTTGTCCAGCAAGCACCGCTGTCACAAATTGGGGGCAAAGGTGTCTTCACTAAGGAGCTTGAGGACGCTTTGCTCGACGGTCGAGTGGACCTGGCGGTGCACTCTCTCAAAGATCTCCCGACAATCGTTCAAGACAAGCTGGCGATTACTGCAATTTGCGAGCGAGAAGATCCGCGAGACGCGCTCGTCTTACCCGCTCCCAGTTCCTTCACGTGCAACTCCCTGAATGATCTGAAGGCGCACTCGGTTGTTGGCACTTCGAGTCCACGACGACTTGCGCAGCTTCAGCGTGCGCGTCCGGATCTAGTTTTCAAAGAGTTGCGGGGAAATGTCGATACACGGCTGCGAAAGCTGGACGAAGGCCAGTACGATGCGCTGCTGCTTGCGGCTGCAGGTCTGCGACGGCTCGGATTGACCGATCGAGTAAGTTTAGCGATCGATCCAGCTCAAATGTTGCCGGCGGTGGGACAGGGAGCGCTGGGGCTGCAGACAAGGAGCGATGATGCCCCGACCAACGCGATTGTGGGCGAACTTAATCATCCCGATACGAGTGTGGCTTGCGAAGCTGAACGAGCTTTCTTACGCGCGCTCGGTGGTGGGTGCCAATTGCCGATTGCGGCTCATGCCGTCGTCGCCGGCGAGATAGTGACAGTTGACGGGCTGGTTGCTAGTCGAGATGGAAAAACGATCCTTCGGGATCAGATCAGCGGCTTTCATGGAGAGGCTGACAGACTTGGAACTGAACTCGCTGCAAAGTTGCTGGCAGGCGGCGCGCGCGAACTGATTGGCAATTGATGAAGCGCGGCTTGCCGCCGCACATGGCGGTAAGGCTTTGCCTTACCGGAAAGCTCTTTCTTTTCAATTGCGAGGCGCAGCCTCTCCGTAACGTCTGTCAGCCCTGGACGGTAAGGCAAGCCTTACCGCACTGTGCGGCGGCATAGCGGCGGGTTGGACGAGTCTTGGAAACAAATCGACAGCACAAAGATACAAATCCTCTCGCGGGGCGCACCGTCGTAATTACTCGGGCGCAAGCGCAAGCCGGTGAGTTTGTGAAAGCGCTCGAGTCGTACGGAGCTCGAGTAATTCTCTGCCCCACGATCGAAGTTGCGGAACCGGAAAGCTACGAGCCTCTTGACGATGCGATCGACCATCTCTACGGCTACGACTGGTTGATCTTCACGAGTGTGAATGGCGTCGATCACTTCCTGCGACGCTTCCAGGCTCGCGAGCACGAGGCAGCCGAGCTCGATAATTTGAGAGTCTGCGCCATTGGGGAAGCCACAGCTGAACAATTACACCAGGCGCAGATCCATGTGGACGTGATTCCGAGTGAATTCAAAGCGGAGGGAGTCTTCGAAGCGCTGAGGCAATACGTTGGCGGCACCGAAGGTTTCAGCGGGCTCAATTTTCTGATTCCTCGCGCGGCAGTGGCGCGCGATTACCTACCGAAAGCTCTGGAGGAGGCAGGAGCGCGGGTCGATGTCATCACGGCCTATCGAACCGTGCAGCCTGAGGGCGTCGATCGTGGCCGCGTCACAGCTCTGCTCACCGGAGGCGGAGTTGATTGCATCACTTTTACAAGCTCGTCTACTGTCCGCAATTTGGCGCTGATGTTTGATACACACGATCTGAACGAGCTCCTCAATGGAGTCGCTGTTGCGTGTATCGGCGACATCACCGCGGCAACTGCGGCCGAGTATGGACTGCACACCGATATTCAACCTGCCGAGTTCACCGTCCCCGCGCTAACCCACGCCATCGCAGCGTACTTTCAAAGACCTAAGACCCAGGTAGTGCCTTAATTTGGAGTGCGGCGACCTGTCACCGCTTTCGCCCGCGGCGGCTTGACGCCGCTTGGTAATGTCGCTTTTCGACAGCTTGCGGCGACAGGTCGCAGCGACCAAAGCGCCGACGGGTCGGCGCACTCCAAATTAGGGCACGACCAAGACCTAAGATCAAAGACCATCTTTTTCCGCTCGTGGTACACTGACGAATGATGGACTCACGCAGCGCCACCACTCCTGAATTAGATAATCACATCGAGCCCGAGTTGCTGAACGAGTTAACCGAAACGAAGCGCGAGAATGAGCTACTTCGCCGGCAGCTTCAGGATCGCGGCGCCTTTGGAGAGCTCGTCGGCAATTCCGAATCCATGCGCCAGGTCTTTTCGTTAATCGAGCAAGTAGCGCCTTCGTCAGCTTCAGTGCTAATCACTGGTGAATCCGGAACCGGCAAAGAACTGGTGGCGCGGTCAATTCACAAGCATAGCCCGCGAAAGGACGCGCCGTTCATCGCGATCAATTGCTCGGCAATTCCCGAGACGCTCATGGAGTCGGAGTTATTCGGCCATGAGAAGGGCGCGTTCACTGGAGCTGCGTCTCGACGGCAAGGATGTTTCGAGCTCGCGAACAAGGGCACTCTGTTGCTGGATGAAATTGCCGAGATGCCGGCCATGCTGCAGTCCAAGTTATTGCGCGTGATCGAAGAGCGGTCTCTGCGACGCCTGGGCAGCAAAGTCGAGTTACCTGTTGACGTTCGGCTAATCGCCGCCACTAATCGCGATCCGGAAGAAGCTGTTAGTGTCGGTACGCTGCGAGAAGACCTGCTGTACCGGCTCAACGTAATCAGAATTCAGCTGCCGCCGCTGAAGGACCGCAAAGAAGATTTGCCGCTTCTGGCTCAGCATCTCGTCACGCAACTAGCGACTAAACATGATCGGCCGGCTCGGTTCCTCAGCCCAGCGGCGCTTTTAGTTCTCCAATATCATGCCTGGCCGGGTAACGTGCGCGAGTTGCGTAACGTGATCGAGCGTGCCGTAGTCATCTGTTCGGGTGAGCAGATTGAGCGTCACCACTTCGCGCCATATCCAATCGATCAGCGTGAGCGATTGCGCAGGGAAGATACGATTTCGTTTCCGGTGGGCACTCCGCTCGAAGAAGTCGAACGGCAAATGATTCTGCGGACCCTCGTAAAGACGAATAACAATAAGACTCGCGCAGCAGAGTTACTGGGAATCAGCCTGAAAACACTTCACAATAAGCTAAATCTCTACCGCGACCGATCGCAGATGGACAGTAACTCCCAGTAAGCTCTGTTCTCAAAAAAGCAGATTAGCCACGGATGAACGCGGATAACACGGGTCTGAAAGAACGGGCAGCAGTGCTTTTCAGTCACTGAGTGATCTGCGCAATCTGTGGCTAAAGCTTTAAGGTCGCTTTGGCCCGATGTCCTTCAGCAACTCGCGGACCGCGGCATCGAGCTGGCTATCCTTTCCTTCGTAACTTTCGCCGAGCGGCTTATCTACCGCTACATCCACGGGACGCGGATTCATTTCCATTACGGTACCGTCAGTAGCGGTGATCTTCTCAAAAGGCAATCGCAGCACGGAGCCATCAATCAACCCGGTTCCGGAGGTAAAGATAATCCAGCCTGCAGTGGGCTCGCCCACAACCTTGCCTACCTTTTGCGAGCGATAACCTTCGGTAAAGTCTTCGCCGTCGGAAAGGGTGTGACGGTTAACTACCAAAATTGTGGGCAGCTCCAGCGCCCGCTGTCCAAGGTGACTCCGCGAAGGCGCACTGTTGGAAAAGCCGCGCGGCTGCATCGAGAAGTAACTCTTTCGCAACAACACATCGATGGCGTAGACATTCACAAAACCGCCGTTGTTATTGCGCATGTCAACCACAACGCCGTCACGTTTCTGATTCTCAACATCCAGGTCAATGTAGAACTGGGTCAGCGAGCCAAAACCCATATCGGGCATATGAACGTAACCAAGCCGCCCGTTGCTCGCCTTCGCCACATACGCGCGATTCTCTTCAACCCAATTTCGATAGAGTAATCCACGCTCAGTGGCTCCATTCGAAGGTCGCAAGACCACTTCCCTTTTCTGGGCGCCAGCTGGAGACGAACCAACCGTCAAGACAACACGACGGTTAATTTTGTAAGCCAGCATCTCGTCAAGGTTGATGTTCGCCTTAATCGGGACGCCGTCGACGGACAGCAGATATTCGCCCACCTTGATATTGCCAATCGCCGCCGGAGTTAAAGGAATCACCTCGGTTATCCTCAACGCGCCTGCACGCTCATACTCGTTGCGATCGAAGCGCACACCCAGCCGACCCGTCGCCGGCGCCGTAGCGTTTGCGGCCGGCGCAGAAATTCCAAGATGAGAAGCATTCAATTCACCAAGCATTAAAGAAATGATGCGGCGCAGCTCGTCCGGCGTCCGCGCGCCGGCTGCGAGCGGTTCGTACTGAGCTCGCACCTGGTTCCAATCCGCACCATGAAATTTCGAGTCGTAAAAATTATCGCGCAGATAAGTCCAGGCCTGGCGGAAGACCTCGCCTCTCTCACGCGCAAAATCCACATCTAATTCAGCACTCACCGCGAGTGGACGAGTCTGACGGTTATCCATGTTGTAGATGTTGATGCGACCCTGTTCGAGGTAATAGACCTCTTTATTGTCAGGCGAAAACTGCGCCCAGCGTTTGAAGCCTGCAGTCGAGGTCAGCTGGCGCGCTATGGCAGGTTCTCTCGAGAGTTCATCGAGCGGAAAGACGTACAGATTTTGTTGATTCGCCACTACCGCAATCATCAACACCCACTTACCATCTGAGCTGATCGTTTGGTAATTAACGTCCAGGCCGACCGGCAGCATGGTCAACCGCCTGCGAATTTGATCGAAGGTTATTTCAACCGGCTTGGGTGTAGGTTTGCCTTTTGCGTCCGCGGCGGGTGGCAAAACCGGCAGCGGTGATGCAGACGGCGACGGCACCGGAGCCGGAGAAGGTGTTGACGTCGGATCAGGCTGCCTGGTTGGCGGGATCTTTGACGGCTCTTCTTTAAAGAGATCGCGGAACTGATCTTCACGGAACTTAGGTACGCGTTGAAGCAAATCAATCCGAGCCAACTGTCCATCCTCAGTTCTCTGGTTAGTATCGAACAGGATGTAAGTTCCGTCCGGACTCCATGAAACCGTGTTGCTGTTCCCGTTTGCGAGAAAACTAAGAGCGCGACTTTCTCCACCGCTAACCGGAACTACGAATACATTCTTGAAAAGTCGTTCGCCGATTGGCATGTATGCAATCCACTTGCTGTCTGGCGACCATACGAAATTCCGATCAGATTCGAGCGGCGGGCGTTCCAATTGTCCGCGCGCAATACTCCGCTCTTTTTTAGTCTCTACTTCAAGCACTCGAATATCTTCACCACCTCGCTCGAAAGCGATCAGCTTGCCGTCCGGCGAAAAGCGGGGCGTGCTATCGCTGGCACTGGCATTCGTAAGCTGTGTCTCAGCGTTGCTCCCAAAATCATAGGCAAAAATATGATCTACGCCGGCTCGGTCAGAAACATAGACAAGGCGCCTGCTGTCTGGAGACCACGTGATTTGCCCTTCTTCCGCCGGTGAATTAGTTACGCGCGCGGCATCGCCGCCATCGGACGCGGTGGCAGCGAAAACTTCTCCTCGCACCACGAAAGCGATTTTCTTTCCATCCGGCGACAGCGCCATCTCGGAGATCTGATCTGAAAGTCTAAGATGTTCCACAGTGGGTCCAGTCGAGGCCCCTCGTCGGATTATGGCGACAGCACTGGCTCGATTATTGGACGTATCGAACTTCCAAATCTGAGAGTCGCGATTAAAGACAATGATGCGACGGTCGTAAGAAATGCTGGGCCATATCGCGCGGCCACTGGTGAAGTTGGTCAAAGACCGTGGCTTGCGACCCGGCTCGGCCAACCAAATGTTTTCGGCGCCGCTTCTATCAGAGATGTAATAGACACTCCGGCCGTCTTTGTGCCACATCGGCCAAACTTCTTTGGCGCCGCCTTCACTTATTCGTTCGTAACGTGGTGTGGCGCCGAGGCGAAGGAACCAGATTTCACTCTCATCGATGTGACTATGTCCTTTGCGCCACCACTGCGACTGGCCAAAACCATGTCCGCTTAAGGCAATCGTATTTCCATCAGGTGAGGGCGCGCTGAAGTACTCGCCTGTGAAGCGATCTCCGGCAACTATCATTGGCGTGCCGCCTTCAGCGCTGACTCGATAGATGTCACTCATGCCCGAGATGTCGCGGCTGCTCGAGCCGAAGTAAAGCCACTTTCCGTCCGCAGACCATGCGTCTAACGCGTCATTGCTGTCGTCGAAAGTGATGCGCTTCAAATCGCCGCTATCAAGAGTTAGCACATAGATGTCACCGTTTCCCGTGCGAGATGAAATGAATGCAAGCTTCTTTCCGTCCGGCGAATAGAGTGGACGGGATTCGGTGGCTGGATGCGAAACCAGCAGCCGAGCATCGCCCCCGTTCGCTGACACTGTCCAAATATCGCCACCCGAAACAAACGCAATCTCGGAAAGGTCAGGCGAGATGGCCGGATCAGTGAAGTACGGCACCGCCTGGGGTTGAGCTTGAGCAGCTGTAGAAAATGCCAAACATGCGAGTAAGGTTAATAGCGCCGTCACGTAAGCCGCGGGCGAAACTCGAACAGGAGTCTTCATTCTGATTTCCTTCAATTTGGATTTGTTGGTAGCAGGGCTTGCCATACTACAACATTGGAGATAAGGCTAAGAAGCTGTTACGGAATGCACCGGTGAAATGTTTTAAGTTTGTCGAGGCTGCACGTTGACCCTCGATCTTCCGATTCGCGGCGTTGCCGCCGCACGTTGGACCGCTCAACTGCATTTGCTCCGGAGGCTGATTCAATGCTACTCATCTAATTTATGTCTGTGCTTCTATTCTTTATCGATGGTCTTGGCATCGGCACACGTGGACCGCACAACCCGCTCGACGGAATAGACGGAGCCGAACCACTCGCGATTTTTCAAGCAGAGACTGTTTCCGTGATTCTTGAAGGCGTGTTAGTCCCCACTGACTCTTGCCTGGGAGTCGAAGGTCGACCACAAAGCGCGTCAGGCCAGACTACTATTCTCACTGGCATAAACGCGCCCTCGTTGCTTGGCTATCACAAGCAAGGTTTTCCTAACTCCGCTTTGCTGGAAATCCTCAAGGAGCATTCGATCTTCAAACAACTTCGAGATGCCGGCATTGAAAAGATAACCTTCGCAAATGCCTACACGCAGCGCTTCTTTGACGAGCGCCCTCGGTGGGTTTCTGCCACCACCGCCGCAGTTGAAGCTGCTGAGCTTTCTTTTCGCACAGTCGAAGACTTGAAAGCCGACCAGGCGGTTTATCAGGATTTTTCGAACGGCTTGCTGATCGCTCGCGGCGAAGACGTTGGACCTCGCACACCGGAAAAAGCGGCTGAAGTTCTCGCTGGAATCGTGGCAACGCATCGATTCACACTCTACGAATACTTCATCACTGACAAAATGGGACACGCACAGGATTTCAATGCCTCTCGATTGGTAGTGCAAAAGCTCGCAGCTATGATTCGAGCTTTACTTTCTTTTCTTGATCTCGATCGCACAACAGTTATACTCACCAGCGATCACGGGAACATTGAAGACTTATCGACGCGCAACCACACGTTGAATTCCGTACCAACTCTCGTCTGGGGCGCACAACGTCACCGCGTGGCCAGTCGAATCAAGAGCCTCGCTGACATCACGCCAAGCATTATTGAAGTTCTAACTTCCCAACCCGGGTGATAGTGTGTGGGAATTCGACGAGCCCTATCCACAGATTACGCAGATTTCACAGATAGTTTGTTGAGTTTGCGGAACGTTGAAAGATAGAATCTCGACTCTTCTTCTCTAATGTTCTTACATCTGTGTAATCGCGTAATCTGTGGATGGCCTTTAAAGTATTTTGTTCACAGAAAGGATCGGAAACGAATGGACAGCCCGGCCCCCAGCGAGTCTTCCCCTAAGCCAGCGTTAGCTCCTATTGCTCGTTACTCATACTACGCGCTCGGTGTTCTTACCGTAGTTAACTTCCTCAACTACATCGATAGGCAAATACTTCCGGCCGTTGCGCCTTTAATGGCCAAGGACCTCCATCTTACCGACACGGAAATCGGCGCGATGGAAGCCGCGCTCCTGCTTTCGTTCACGATCCTGGCGCCACTATTCGGCAAGTTAGGCGATAAGTACTCAAGAACCAAACTGATGGCGGGCGCTGCGGTGCTCTGGAGCATCGCGACTGGTCTGACTGGAATTATCGACCACTCTCCCATGATGCCCGCAGCTCTCCATGTCAATGTTCCTGTCATCCAGTTTGGCCTCAGTCTTTCAGGCGTAGCTATCCTGCTCTGTGTCGTGCGAGCCGCCGTGGGAGTTGGCGAGTCGTCGTACTCAACCATTACCCCAAGTCTGATCGCGGATTACTTTCCACTCCATTGGCGAGCAACGGCTCTGGGAATATTTCAGGCAGCGATTCCCATGGGCTTTGCGCTGGGCGCGATGATTGGTGTTGTTCTGGCCTCGTTCTTCGGCTGGCGCATGGCCTTCATGATCGTGGGAGTACCAGGCCTGATAACTGCGTTTTTTGTATGGCGGTTACGCGAGCCCATTCGCGGCATTCAAGACGGCGACAAAGATGTTGCCAGCGAGCCTCGAGAGTCGTTTATCAAGACATCATGGCGAATAATTCGAAATCGTAATTGGCTGCTTGCTACCGCGGGCTACACTTCATTGACATTCGTTCTCGGCGCCTTCGGTACGTGGGCCATCATCCTCCTCGAACGCGAGAAAGGGATGACCAATGAGGCGGCCGGCATCACCCTGGGCGTAGTGATTTTGTTGGCTGGCGCGGCTGGGACATTCGGAGGCGGTTGGATTGCGGATCGGTTCGCTCGTAAGCGTCACAACGCTTACTTTCTGGTTTGTGCTGCGAGCAGCTTCCTGGGAATCATTCCCGCTTTTCTTTGCCTCTCTGGCAGCAATCCGTGGGTCTTCATTCCGGCGATTTTCTTCACGGTGTTTTTCCTCTTTATTAATAACGCGCCGTTTCATGCCATCCTCGTTAACAGTGTTTCAGCTTCAATAAGAGCTACGGCTATTGCTCTCAACATCGTCGCGATTCACCTTTTTGGCGATGTGAATTCTCGTTTTGGTGTGGGAGTACTCTCTGACTCGCTATACGCCGGCAATTCCAAATTCCTGGCGCGAATCGCCGAGAACCTGGGAATAGAACCAGTGCGGGAGCACCTTACGGCGGCGCTGCTGGTGGTGCCGCTGGCGTTACTGCTGTCGTCTTTATTCTTTTTGTGGGGAGCGAGGAAGCAGAAAGTCGACGATTTCGTAGTTCACCACTGATTCTTAAGAGTCAACCGGAACGCCGCGTAGCCCTTCTTGCTTATCTTGATAACAGTTCAATTGCTTGCTGCATAGCGCCACTTTGGTAGATCGTAGTTAGATTTTCTCCCAGCCATTTCAAATCTAAACTGATTATCTGCACACGACTCAGCCCGCTGTCTTGCGGCGTCTGGTAACAGGCGCTTTCTTCAAACATTCAGTCGAGCAGAAATAGTTCGAGTTGGCTTGCAGGGTGCGATCGAGTGGAATCCAGGTATTACACTCCACGCACTTCACCAACCGACTCTTCGCGCTTTGCAGATCTTCACCGAACTGGCCGCCTGAGGATCGCGCACCGAGGTCAAGTGTGCCTTTGAAAGCGCTGAGAAACTGACGGACTAACTGAATGTAAGGTCGCAGTCGACGATAAAGGAGCCAGGTAAGCAGCGCTATGAGCGCCAGGACGAGTAGGTATTTCAAAACTGATGATTATGGTCTTTCAGCTGTCGGCGCCGTCATCGGAAGCATACGTTGTATCAACAGCGCGTCGGCGCGGTGCGGGGTCGGTCGCTCGACGGCGAGGCACAGATTCCCTTGCCCGGCGATCGATGCTGCCGGCCGGCAAGCCTTTGCCATGGACGGCTTCTTCCAGAATCCGAGTGATTTCCTGGGACAACGTCCGGTGTTCGGCCGCAGCACGGCGGCGGAGCGACTCTTTGAGGTGATTGGGAACGTAAGCCCCGATGAAAACTCCCTTGCGATTTGCCATCGTCTGTACGGTTCTCCTTAGGCTTGATCGATGCCGAGCAATTTGAGAGCAGGTCTGTAAGCCGAATTCTGTATCTCAATAAATCGAGATGGCGATCATTCATCTAGACCATTTGTTGCCAAATGGTTCGAGCGACCTACCCGGAGGTCGTTCCCGACGAATCGGGATTGGGCGGGCAGCCCTAATTGACGCCTCCCTATTTGGTCTTGCACCGCGAGGAGTTTGCCTGGCCGCGCATGTTACCACGCGCGCCGGTGCGCTCTTACTTTAAGCCCCTGAGGGGCCGCACCATTTCACCCATCACCGCGGTTGGTGGATCCTGAACCTCGATGAGGTTCGGATAAAACCGTCGGCTGGTCTGTTTTCTGTTGCACTTGTCGTCGCCCGAACTTTCGCTCAGGCGCCCCGCCGTTAGCGGGCTCGCTGCCCTATGGTGTTCGGACTTTCCTCTCCTGGATTGCTCCAGCAGCGACCGCCCGACCTGCTCTCATTGCAAGGCAGCGAATTATAGCAAGAGAGTGTTCAACGGGTACAGTACGAACAAATCGACTTTAAACCGTCGGAAGCTTGAATGATTCGGGTTGTTAGTGGTTTTAGGTCTTTGGTCTAAGGAGCTTTGCCCGAAAACTCTTAAATCCCACCTGCGGCAGCTGGTGGTTACTTCAGGTCCAGCCTACCAATGTTTGATGTCGTTGTTAATGAATCCCACCTGCGGCAGCTGGTGGATGGTTCAAGTCCTGCCTATTTCCGTTG
>DATNBH010000030.1:0-53115 GCA_035572035.1 Pyrinomonadaceae bacterium
TACCTTGCTACCCGCGCGAAACAAAAACATCTGTGCAATCTGCGTAATCTGCGGCTAAAGTTCTTATGTTTTCATTTGTATGGTTGGTTTGCTTATGAATCGACAACTGGGAATTGTTGATTGGGGTATTGGTGGCATCAGCATTCACAAGCTGATCAAGTCACGCCTGGGCAATGTTCCTGTCATCTATCTCTCTGACACCGGGGCCAAGCCGTACGGCAAGATGTCCCGAGCAGAACTCGTCGCGCGATTAAATGCTGTGTCAGAGTTTCTGAAAACGCAGGGAGTGACGCATCTTGTCTTCGGCTGCAATGCGGCAAGCACGGCAATCGACTTTCTAAATCACGATGGTCTCAAGATTGAAGGCGTGATCGAAAGCGCCGTGCGGCTGACTGCAAGAAAGAAACCTGCTCAGCTCGGACTTGTCGGTGGTGGTCGCACTGTTCGTTCAGGAGTCTATCGTAAGGCTTTCAGGCAACGTGGTATTACCGTCCAGCAACGCGTCGCCCAACCTTTATCCGGGTTGATTGAAAGTGGCGACGTGTCTTCTGCAATGTTGCGTCGCGCCTGCAAAGCAATCCTTCATCCGATCAAAGACTCTTCGCACATTTTGCTGGCCTGCACTCACTACCCGGCAATTCTTCCCATCCTTCATGAGTTTGTTTCTGCCGAAACGGTCTTCATCGATCCGGCCTCGGAACTAGTCGATAGAATCAAGCGCTGGCGCTTGCCGGTCGGAGGCAAAGACACTTTTCTCACCACCGGCGATCCGAAGAAGATGCAGACCGCTGCTTTCAAAGCTTTCGCCGCTCGCCTCCCTTCGCCCCGCAAAGTCAAAATACCGTTTTGATCTTGGTTCTTTGGTCTTAGTTCTTTGTGCTTGGATCTTCGGTTTCTTGAGTTTTTCCTGGCAGGAATAACACAAGTGAATAAGCATTGAACAAGCTTTGCCCAAAAAGTCTTAAATCCCACCTGCGGCAGCTGGTGGATAGTTTCAAGTTCGACCTACAAGGAGAGGTTAGGATTGGTCCTTTGAATCCCCTCAGCGGCAGCTGGCGGATGTTTCAAGTGCAGCCTCGCTCGCAAGTTTTCAACGGAAATAGGCAGGACTTGAACCATCCACCAGCTCCCGCAGGTGGGATTTATTAACAACGACATCAAAACATTGGTAGGCTGGACTTGAACTATCCACCAGCTGCCGCAGGTGGGATTTAAGACTTCGGGCAAAGCTCGTTCAACCACAAAGGACCAGGATCAAAGATCCTTATCTAATGGGCGGCCCTTTTTCATTCAATAAAAATTTTCACCTCGCCCAACCCTCGCTGTGTATAATAATTCCCGGTGACTGAGGTCACCCGCTCCTTCTCGGCGCTAACGTCCAGGCGCCGTCCTCTCATCCAATCAACAGAGCTGATCAAGATGACAAGTCTAAAGTGTCCCCAATGTGGCATGGTTAATTTCACGTCGAACCAGACGTGTAAACGGTGCAAACTCGAATTCAGCGAGTCGCTTGTCAGCGAAGCCGAAGCCATCAAGACTGACGCTGTTGCTTACGAGTTTTGGCCGCCCAGAAATGTCCCTTCCGAAAAGCCCGAGCCCGACTGGGAAGCCTTCAGTTCCCGGCTAAGAGAGGGACTGGAAGAGCCCGTGCAAGAAGCGGCGCCACACACGGTCGGCACAGTCTTCTTTGCAATCTGTCTGATCATCACCCAGATCGCGTTGCTCTTTCAGGTTAATCAGTATGTTCATCTTGGCGAGAACGGCGAATGGGCGGCGCTAACAAACATGAAAAGCCCTCTTTATGTGCCGGTCTACGAGAAAATGTATTGGTTAGAGGTGTCATTCAAGTCCATAATTTTTGTGACGCAAATATTTCTTCTCTGGGCCTTCTTCGCGAGATCAAAAAAGTTCCTGCGCTTGGTTTCACCCTATCTAATTGGTCTATTGTTCTTTGTGCTGCTTGACGGCTGGGCGTTTTCAGTCTTTGAGTCGTCAATTCGAGAGAAGCGTCTTGGCCCATCGGTTGACGCCGCCATGGCTAACATCCATGGGTTCATGCCACTCTATTTCATCTCGCTGGTACTCGTAGCAGCATGGTTTCTCTACTTCACCGTTTCCAAACGAATTAGAAACATCTTCATCTATTGAAGGACCTTCCCATCCTGGGAGCTCCCAAATCGCCAGTCTGGGAGCGCAGGCATCCTTGCCTGCCGGTTCAACGCTTGAGTAAAGGAGTGTTTATGGTCTCCACTATGTTTGCAATGTCCCTGGCCTCGCAAGGCGTGACTGCGCTTCTTATCGTGAGCGTAGTAATGGCTGCCTTCTCTTTGTGGGGAAGGCACGATGTCGCTGATTTTCTTTCCCAGCATTCAGCGATCGAGTCTGAGCAGAGCTTGACTGCTTTCAAAGCTATGGTTCGCAGGCAAATGCTGGTGGCTATCGGTGTGATGGCGATGGGTATCCTGTTCACGCTGGTTTGCATGTTCGTCACCATGCAGCTAATGCTCTTTGGGTTCCTCATTATTGTCTCCGTGGCAGCTCCCATGTTTCTGCTGGCTCGAAATTCAAAGAAGCTCGAGGTCAAGGCTCGTACGCTTGCTTGTTCAGACGAGCGGCGCCGAATTGAATACGCGCGCGTCGCCTCAGCCTGGACCGAGAAGCTGTTCCCCGATTTCTAGCTTTGGAGTGCCGTGACCTGTCACCGCTTTGGTCCAAGTCAGGAATAGTTGGAACTTCATTCGAAGGCGACGTCCAACCGGCAAAGCGACGACAGATCGTCGCACTCCAAACCGCCTCACTTGAGGCGCTGTATCCAAAACCTTATACTGCAATGGCTCGTGGTTGATCCTAAGAAACGGTGAATGAGCTTGCAGACGGTCACCCATCAGGGAAAATTCAAAGCCGAGGGATTTCGCTTCGCCGTCATCGCTAGTCGCTGGAATGATTTCATCACTTCGCGACTTCTCGAGGGCGCGTTGGATGCGTTAGACCGCCTCGGCGCTGATGATGACGCAGTCGAAGTTTACAAAGTGCCCGGATCTTTTGAGATTCCTTTGTTAGCTTTGAAAGTGGCGGAATCGGGAAAGTTTGATGCAGTGATTTGTGTTGGCACAATTATCCGGGGACAGACTCCACATTTTGACTACATCGCCGGCGAGGTGACCAAGGGCATTGCCCAGGCTGGAATGCAGACCGGAGTGCCAGTCATTTACGGTCTCGTCACCGCCGATACGTTGGAGCAAGCTATCGATCGCGCGGGCGCTAAGCAGGGAAACAAGGGATTCGAAGCCGCGATGTCCGCGGTGGAATTGGTTAATCTTTACCGGGAAGCTTTCAAGAAGGGTGAAGGGTGACGAGCCGTTGAAAAGTCGAGCGCGCGGCGGCTGGCCTCGTGTCAGAATTCAAGACGTCCTGGTCGCCTTTCTTTATTAATTAAGTACTATGGGTTCTCGCCGTAAGGCGCGTGAATGCGCCTTGCAAATGCTCTTTGCGGCTGACGTATCACAGACTTCACCAGACGATCTGGTAAAGACGTACTGGGCTGAGCTGGGTGACGCCGAAATTGAAGAGTCGGCTCGTGAATTTGCGACGCGACTGGCAACGGGCACGCTCGCGAATGCCAGCGAGCTGGACGAGCGCATTCGGTTGCGCGCTGAACACTGGCGCATTTCGCGAATGGCAGTCGTCGATCGCAACATCCTTCGTCTCGCAGTCTACGAATTTCTTCACGAACGAACTCCACGCACTGTCGCCATCAACGAAGCACTCGAGATAGCGCGACGGTTCTCTACCTACGAAGCTACGCAGTTTATCAACGGTATCCTTGACGCCATCAAGCGCGACCTCGACGAACATCATCCTCAGACCAACGTCGACCTCACCTCCGACACCGACGACGAAGCCGTGCCCTCAACGGAACCAAAAGAGTAAGACCAAAGCTTTAGCCACAGATTACGCAGATTTCACAGATTAGTTTGCTTGAGTCGTGGTCGAGAGGCCTCCTGACTTTATGCGGTACTTTGATTAAGCTCCACAAAACAATCAGTGAAATCTGCGTAATCTGCGGCTAAAGCTTTTTCTTTTCTACATAGCGTATTTCGCAAACACGATTTACTATTCAGTCGTGGACGTGCGGACTCAGCGTGAATTTCTGATCGATATTGAAGAACTCGTCGAGCAACTATTTACTGACGCTGAGGAGCTGCGCCGCCACGAAAGCAACCGGCCTCAAAGACGCGAGCTCCTCGATCGAATTTTCCGTCACCTTCACAGCATCAAAGGAGTCGCGTCAACCGCAGGCTTTGCCGATGTTGGCAACTTGGCCCATCAAAGCGAAACTCTTCTTGATGGGGCCCGGGCCGGACGCGTTCCCATCGATGACCAACTAGTTGACACGCTTGAACAGGCTACGAATGCGATTTCCGAGAGTCTCAGCGCGGCCGCAGCTGGGTTTGAAGCGAAGGAACCTCCGCCTGAACTGATTCAAAGCTTCCACAACTTCAAGCTTGATGGAACTGACGAAGCAATTGAAGGCGAGATGCCGATCCCCGACTTGCCGCCAGACATCTCGGCTACAATCAGCGAGCGAGAACGCCAACTTATTCGCGAAGCTTTGCGTGAGAACGAGAAGCTTTATGTGGTCACGGTCGATTTTGCGCTAACCGACTTCGACAAAGCTTTTCATAATCTGCGTGGCTTAATCACAGCGAATGGCGCCGTCATTTCTTCCCTTCCCAGCGCCGATGGAGCACGGCCGGATCGAGTCGTCTTTCGGATTCTCTGTTCATCCGCGCTTGACCAGTCCGCGCTAAAAGACCACCTGGCGAGCCTTCCTCAACTTTCATTAACTGAGCTCAGCGACGGCCGCGAGGGCGAAGAGCGTTCGCAACCAACTGCCGAGTTGGCCGAACCGGCGCGCGCATTGCCGGCAAATAGTTCGGTGCGAATTCAAATCGACGAGCTCGATCGGCTGATCTCGTCGGCGCACGAACTTTTTGGGCAGACCGTTGCCGCCCTCGAACTGGTTTCGGACAAGTTAGCCGCGGACGCGCGCGTTGAACTGAGAAACCTGGATGCTCAAATTCGTGAGTCACTCGTGGCGCTCGAGGAACGAATTATTCAGTTGCGCATGGTCTCGCTCGATCAAGTAATGCAGCGAGCCGTGCGCGCCGGTCGCGTTGCTGCCAAGGTGAGCGGTAAGAATGTCGAGTTCATCACAGTTGGCGGACGATTACGAATTGACAAGACGGTTTGCGACGCAGTCGCAGATCCGCTGCTGCACCTGGTGCGTAACGCAGTCGACCAGGGCATCGAGGCTCCCGAAGTGCGGCAACAGGCCGGCAAGCCAGCTACTGGAGTGGTGCGGCTGGACGCTAATTCGAGCGCCGGGCGCGTACGTTTTCTGGTATCCGATGATGGCGGAGGAATCGATCCACGTCGCGTATCAGAGGCTGCAGCGCAACTCGGATTCATTGACCCAGGCACTTTGCTTAGTCAGGAAATGAGTTTGCGAATGATCTTTCGCCCCGGCTTTTCGACCTCGTCGGAAGTCTCGACTGTTTCAGGTCGCGGCGTTGGCTTGGACATCGTCGAAAGCGCGATTGAGCGTGTCGGTGGCGCAGTGCGTGTGCGAACAGAAATCGGCCGCGGTACCGAATTCGAAATTCGTTTGCCGGCGTCGCTGGGGGTCATGCGAGCCGCAGTGATAGCTTCCGGCGAACATCATTATTGTGTGGATGCTGGTCTTGTCGTCGATCAAGTAAAGCTAAGTAAGGACAGCGCCGACTCGATTGCGTGGCATGAAGGGACTTTGCCGGTTGTTAGACTTGAGAATCTATTAGCCCAACCTGAGGATGTAGCAAAGAAGGAAATGGATGTGCTTGTTTGCCGTCTCTCGAACGAAGGCGCAGAAGGTGCTGAGCATCCGGCCCACGCCATCGCAGTAAACTCGTTCGAAGGAACTCAGGAGGTGCTCGTCAGGAGTCTCGGTCAACACTCATCTTTGTGGCCCGGCATCGTCGGCGCCACGGAACTCTGGGACGGCACCGTCGCACTCGTACTGGATCTTCCACTGTTGCTGTCGCTCCAGTCCGTAACCGCGAAATGAAGATGCTCTTTCTTTGAATCAACTACGGCTTCTTGGTCGGTCACAAGCTAATGACGGTTAGATTTGATGCAGGTCGTTCGAGTTTGTTGCGTCCTTCATGAACTTAAACCTCTTCCGGAAAGGAAATCTAGATGCGCCCGTTTCTAATCCTGCTACTTTCCATCATTACTGTCTATCCCCAGACTTCGGCACCGGTCACAAAAGCGCCGGACTCCATTTATCTTCTTAAGCCCGCGCATATTTTCGACGGCGAGTCTGCACAGTTACGAGAGGGCTGGGTAGCACTCGTTCGCGGTGAAAAGATTGAAGCTGTCGGACCAGCTAACAGCATTAACGCTCCCGCAGGCGCAAAGGTAGTTGAATTACCTGGCATGACTTTGATGCCTGGACTTATCGAGGCCCACTCGCACGTTCTTCTTCATCCCTACACCGAAACGGTTTGGAACGATCAGGTCGCCCACGAATCATTGAGTCTACGAGTCGCTCGGGCCACCAATCACTTGCGTAGCACGTTGATGGCCGGATTCACCACCATTCGCGATCTTGGCACCGAAGGCGCAGGCTATGCGGATGTCGGATTGAAGCAAGCCGTGCAACAGGGAATCATTCCAGGCCCGCGCATGTTTGTGGTGACACGCGCGATAGTCGCGACCGGAAGCTATGGACCCAAAGGCTACGCATCGGAGTGGCACGTGCCGCAAGGCGCTGAAGAAGCTGATGGCATCGATAGCTTGACGCGAGTGGTTCGCGATCAAATTGGCCACGGCGCCGATTGGATTAAGGTTTATGCAGACTATCGTTGGGGGACGCAAGGCGCGGCGCCGACGTTCTCGCTCGAAGAATTGAAGCTTATCGTCGAGACGGCTCGCAGCGCGAACGTTCCAGTTTCAGCGCACGCAACGACTGCCGAAGGAATGCGCCGAGCGACGCTCGCTGGTGTCGAGACGATTGAACATGGCGATGGTGGAACGCCTGAAGTTTTCCGATTGATGAAAGAACACAACGTTGCCTTGTGCCCTACGCTTGCGATCGCGGGAGCAAACGCGGAGCGAAAGAAAGGTGTTTTCAAAGCAGCGCTGGCTGCGGGGGTCACGATTGCAAGTGGTAGCGATGTCGGAGTTTTCGCGCATGGCGATAATGCGAAGGAAATTGAAACGATGGTTGACTTCGGCATGCCGCTGGTCGACGCGCTTCGCTCGGCAACTTCTGTCAATGCTCGCGTGCTGCATCAAGCTGAGAAGTTTGGCTCAGTCAAGCAAGGTTTGTTTGCTGATCTAATTGCCGTCGAAGGTGACCCAACGCGTGACCTCAGCGCTCTTCGTCGCGTCCGCTTTGTGATGAAAGGCGGCGTGGTCTACAAGTCGCCAAATTGATTCGAGTTCTTAGATAATGAGGGTTCGTGACAACAGATTCTAGATCGGTGAAGTGGAAGAAAACTTTAGATAGGATTCTGTCGTGCTGACGTTGTCCGCTTTGTCGATTTCCGCGAGCGAGATGCCTTTTGACGCACTCTTTCCTCAACCCATTTTTTGACCATAGTTTGGTATTCGGGTTCGCCCTCATTTGCTGCAATGGTTTTTAGTTTTTTTACCAAGTGGGTCGAGAGGCGGATAGTATTCGGAGTCTGACGGATCGCTTTAGACATCATATCATCCAGCTGATTTGGCTCCATGCGATGATATTTCAGCTCAACTTTTTTCTGTTCAGTTTTTGAGAGTTTGGAAAAATGACCCTTCATCGTTTTTGCTTTCGATTCTTTTTGAGATCCCATCCGGTAAATACTCGAACCAGTCCGTTTCCTTTGTCTTGAAAAACTAGTCGCAAATGGCGCCTGCGATCTGTATTTCCATCTAAAAAATAAACATCAGCGAACCGTTCGTCACGACCATACTTGAATTCATGAAAAAAGCATTCCTCAGCTTCTTCAGGTTCGATGTTGTGGTCTCGAAGATGCTGAACATTGCCGCTCTTTCGATTTTCGTCGTCCCACTCAAACCGATCCCAATCAGGCATTAGCGTTGTCCACCTGACATTCTAGAATGCCCTTAGCATAAACACCAGTTTTCCCCTTCTCAACTCCAATCCACTTTCGGGTGCATGGTGTGCCATTTGGTGGTTTGCTCGAAGGCGAGGGCGACGCGGAGCGGGGCAGCTTCGTCATAGACACCGCCCGTGAACATGATTGCTACAGGCAAGTTGTTAACGAAGCCGCACGGCAAACACACCGCGGGATGGCCAGTGAGGTTAGAAATCAACAAACTCGCGCTTCCCGGAGCCGGCGACACGAACACATCCCACTGTGACATTAGCTTTTCCATTTCCCGCATTAACAAGGTACGCGTCCGTTGTGCTCGAATGTATTCCACGGCGGGAATGAATCGAGACGTGCGAAACGAATTGGGCCAGTCAAAACTCTCCTGCCCCGACAACTGGTTAACTCTGCCATCGCGAGTTATATCGTCAAACGCGGCTGCTGCTTCAGCGGTCAGGATGTAGCGGAGTGCCGCAGTAGAAAACTTTGGCAACTCAATTGGAGTCAGTTTTGCGCCTGCCTTCTCCAGTGCCTCAATCGCTTCCTTGTAAACCGTTTTGCGCTGCTCCTGTTGTAGTCGTTGTTGCTCGTTTGTAGGTTGCGCTCCCGATCCTTCGAACTCAGTCTTCAGATAGCCGATGCGCATGGTCGACAGGTCTCGTGTGGGATCCCAGTTGAAGGGCGCATCGCCGACTGTAATATCGCGACCGTCAGGGCCATAGATCGCGCTCAAGGCTGCCGCACAGTCTTCGACACCCCTGCAGATGGGACCGATCTTATCCATGGTCCAACTCAACCCCATCGCGCCATAACGGCTAACTCGTCCGTAGGTGGGCCTCAGTCCGGTCACGCCGCATCGCGATGAGGGCGAAACGATTGAGCCCAGCGTTTCTGTGCCGATGGAAAACCCGACCAGCCCTGCAGACGTGGCCGCGGCCGGACCAGCTGAAGATCCGCTCGAGCCTTGTTGGCTTTCATCGGGAACCCATGGATTACGCGTTACGCCGCCAAACCATTTTGCCCCCTGCGCTAACGCGCCCATTGAAAGTTTCGCCACTAGCACAGCCCCGGCTGCTTCCAGTCGCTCGACCACCGTAGCGTCATAATCAATCACCTGATCGCGATAAGGTTCCGCACCCCAGGTCGTCTTGATTCCCCTGGTAGCAAACAGGTCTTTCGCGCCCCAGGGTATGCCGTGCAATGGACCGCGATATTTTCCTTTCTTGAGCTCTGCATCGGCAGCTGCAGCTTGTTTCAGCGCCAGCTCTTCCGTAAGCGTCACGATACACAAGAGCCTCGGGCCGTAACGCTTCAAGCGCGCGAGGTACATTTTGGTCAGCTCGGTCGACGAGATCTTGCGCGTTCGCAGTAACTCGGCGAGTTGGGGAACGGTCGCGAACGCGAGGTCATCGATTGACTTGAACTGCGGCAATTCGACTTTGCCGAAGCGAAATTTCGCCGAGGCCCGGTACAAGTCCTTGCGCGCGCGCGCCGGATGAAAAGCAAATGCCGGCTCTGTATCAAGCGGCACGTCAATCTTGCGCACCGTCTCGTAATTATCGAGAAGACGATTCACGCCCGGCAGCGCCATTGCTTCCTGAGCGTCCGTGAACTCGAGGCCCATTAGCTTTTCGGCGGTGTGGAGCATGTCTTTGGTGATGCGTGGGGCCGGCGTTGGTGATGGCGACGGCGAAGGCAGCGGAGTCGGGGATGGCGTTTGCGCCAAGGCGCCTTGAGGCAGGTTGGCTGCTACAAGACCTGCAGCTCCAATCGCCGGCAGTAGCTTCACAAAATTTCGTCGATCGACGCCGGTCTTGGTCGACCGTGCTTCCAGGCTTTTCGATTTGGAGCGAGTTCGCTTTGCTTTCATAGGTTCTCCAGTAGGTAAAGCAGAGTCTTAATCGTCGCAGCGCGACGAAGGAACGACTGCCGTATCGACAGTCGGTCGACGAAAACCAATCTACTATTTCATCATCGGGCTGCCGGTCGCGGCCGGAACAGCACTTCCAAACTTGAGCTTCACTACTTTGGCACTGCCGTATTTATAGATTGTGACGATAAATAAGTTGTCGTATTCACTGTCTGGAATATCAGGACTACTGCCACCACCGAGCGCGGCGACAATTGCCGGCACTGTGTTGCTGTGACCAGCTACCAGGACTGTCTGGCCTCGATTGGCTGTGACAATCCGATTAACCAGATCAGCAGTCGCCTTCGCGTCGAGCACTGTCAGTGTCTTCCCTATCTTATCTGCGATTGGTTTGACGGTTTGCTGAGTTCGTTTGAGATTCGTCGCGTAGATAGCGTCGATGTTCGTAGAGCCGAGCACACGCACTAATTCCTGCGCACGCGCCTGACCCGCCGGGCTTAGGTCGGGGTCAGGATTATTTGGTTCGATATTTTTCTCGCCGTGCCGCACGAGGATTATTGTGGTAACCGGACGTTTGAAGGTGGCAAAGTAAGCGAAAACCATGACCGCTCCCAGCAGAGCGAAGAGCATGGAAAAGACGATGATGGTTCTGAGTCGAGTGGGCGGTGCCGTAGTTTCGTGCATATATGGTTCGTCAGATTTCCTCGACCAGCGGGCTACTTGAGAAAGGTGCGCTACGATACCACGAAATGAGGCCTTAGGGCTTTGGTCTTTGCATACTTCAATGCGCCAAGAAAAAAAGCATAAATGGTGAACTGAGTAGCCGATACCACGGGCTGGCCCCGTGGTGTTTCACGTTGCCGCTTGCCAGCAGCATGAAGCGTGAACACTCCACGGGACGAGCCCGTGGCATCACCAAAAAGCTCGGCCCGCCTCTGTTAGCGACCAACGTGAGTGACCACGGCGCCAGGCCGTGGCCTCAGTTTTAGCGACTACCTACTTTTTCCTGCCGCACTTTGCGTACTTGGCGTCTTGCGGGATTGATCCTCTAAACAAGATTCAATTTCCCGCCAAGACGCAAAGCCGCAAAGCGACCATGCAAAGGATTTCCGAAAATGATAGTCTTTAGCAACATTCAATGAAGACAATTCTGGCCTATTGAGCGGACCCTTTGGGACGGACAGCTACCATGAGGTGATAGGAAATTGAGCACTAACATCGAGACTGATCTCTCGGAGATAATCGCGGAAAACTTCGGCGCTAATTCGACCTACGTCGAAGGCTTGCTCAAACGCTTTAGAACTAATCCTCAGTCAGTCGACGAGTCGTGGCGCGCGTACTTCACTGAATTGCTCGGCGATGGCGCTGCGCCACAGCAGGAGATCTCAGAAAACGGCCGCGCCGCTGCGGAGGTAACGACTCAACCAGCCTCTCCCGCAAAACCGGCTTCGGCCGCCGTTGCCGCCGCGCCCGAGCGCAAACCAACTGCCGCGCCGCTTGAAGGCGACGAGACAATCCCGATTCGCGGCGCCGCGCTCAAGATTGTGGAGAACATGGAGGCCAGTCTCGATGTTCCGACGGCGACCTCACAACGACGAATTCCGGTCAAGCTGCTTGATGAAAACCGTCGCATCATCAATCGTCACCTCGAAGAAAACGGACGACGTAAGGCTTCGTACACGCACTTGATTGCCTGGGCGTTGCTCCGGGCGCTTGAAGATTTCCCGCAACTGAACGATGGCTATGCAGAAGTCGACAGCACCTCAGTCCGCGTTCGCAGGTCGAGTGTGAATTTCGGTGTTGCCGTCGATCTGGAAAAGAAGGACGGGACACGGTCGCTGCTCGTACCAAATATTAAGAAGTCTAACGAGCTGAGCTTCTCGGAATTCCTGGCTGGGTACGACGACGTGATTTCGCGCGCGAGATCCGGAAAGCTTCAGATCCCAGACTTCCAGGGGACCACCATCTCGCTAACAAATCCGGGAACGCTCGGCACTGTGGCTTCGATGCCACGCTTGATGGCCGGCCAATCAATAATCGTAGCCACCGGAGCAATCGAATATCCGGCCGAGTACCAGGCCATGGCGCCGGAGGCTTTATCACAGCTCGGCATCAGCAAAGCCATAACGATAAGCAGCACCTACGATCATCGCGTCATTCAGGGCGCCGAGTCCGGAGCCTTCCTCGCGCGAGTGCATGAGCTGCTGGTAGGGAAACACAAGTTCTACGAAGGCATGTTTGCCGATCTCGGCATTCCCCATCCGCCTTTGCGTTGGGGTATCGATCGCAATCCATTTTTCCTTGGTGGCGATCAAACCTATGCGCAGACTGCTCGCCAGGCCGGCGTGATGGAGCTGATTAACGCGTATCGCGTGCGAGGACACTTGATTGCGGACATCGATCCGCTACATGCGATGCCAGTGCTGTATCACCCCGAGCTTGATATCGAAACCTATAACTTGACCATCTGGGATCTCGACCGCACTTTCATCACTGGTGGTTTGGGCGGCACTGAAACCGGAACTCTGCGCGAGATTCTCGACATCCTCCGCCGAGCTTATTGCGGCAAAGTTGGCACCGAGTATCGTCACATCCAGAACAAAGAAGAAAAGGTATGGATTCGCGAGGCTATCCGCAAACACTTTGTAAGCCCCGAGCCGCTGGACGCCAAGATCAGGAAACAATTGCTATGGAAGCTAATCGCAGCCGAGCAGTTTGAGAGATTCCTGGGCACAAAGTATCTCGGCCAGAAAAGATTCTCGCTTGAAGGCTGCGAGACGATCATTCCGTTGCTCGATCAGCTAGTGCTCGGCGCCGCCTCGCGTGGTGTTGAAGAGATCACGATGGGAATGGCCCACCGCGGACGGCTGAACGTGTTGGCAAATGTAATTGGTCAGTTTTGCGAGCGCATCTTCGCGTCCTTTGAGGGCTCGGCGCATCCTTCCTTTCCCGCCGACGAAGGCGACGTGAAATATCACCAGGGAGCGATTGGCGAACGCGAAACCGAGGATAGTCACAAAGTCAGGCTGACGCTTTCGCCAAACCCCAGCCATTTGGAAGCAGTTGATCCGGTTGTGGAAGGAATGGTGCGAGCGCGCCAGGATCTTCTCGAGTTCGGCGCCGGCGCGCATCGTGAAGAAGTAATCGACCGAGTGTTGCCGGTGCTGCTGCACGGCGACGCTGCCTTCGCCGGCCAGGGCGTGGTGATGGAAACTCTGAACCTGGCGGGTCTGCGCGGCTACAGCACTGGCGGAACTATTCATATCATCATCAACAACCAGATTGGCTTCACGACGTCTCCGGAAGCCGGGCGATCGACGATCTACTCAACCGACATAGCTCGGATGACTCAGCTGCCCATTTTTCATATCAACGGCGACGATCCCGAGGCAACTTATCGAGTCTTGCAAATCGCGCTCGATTACCGGCAGGAATTCAACAAAGATGTTGTGCTCGACGTGGTTGGATTTAGAAAGCTGGGCCACAACGAAACTGACGAGCCGAGTTACACGCAGCCTTTGATGTACGCTCGCGTGAAGGCCCACCCAGGCGTCCGCACGATCTATGCTCAGCGATTAATTAAGGATGGCGTAATCGACGAGAGTGAACTCAAGGAAATGCTTGCCGAACGCACGCGCCGTCTCGAAGATTCGCAGGCCCGAGCGAAAGCAGCCGTCGCGCAGAAGGCTGCCACGACTTTGGCTGCGCCGGTAGTTGAGCTCGATGGCTCAGAAGTATCGGACACCGCTGTCGATGCCCAGATGGTTCGCGACCTGGCTCATAAGATCGCCGTCGTTCCTGAAGGTTTCAATATTAATCCCAAGATGGTGGGCCAACTTGCGCGTCGAGCGAAGATGGGCGAGGGGACTTTGCCAATCGACTGGGCTTTTGCTGAAGCCGTGGCCTTTGGCTCGCTGGTCGTCGAGGGCACCAGGGTTCGTTTGAGTGGACAGGATTCGGGTCGCGGAACTTTCAGCCAACGACATGCAGTGCTCTACGACACTCAAACTGGTAAACCCTGGGCTCCACTCTCTGAACTTCGATCCGAAACGAAACCGGAAGCGCGCTTCGATGTTTTTGACAGCTCACTTTCTGAGGAAGGTGTGCTTGGTTTTGAATACGGCTATTCCGTGGTCGCGAAGGAGGCGCTGGTGCTTTGGGAGGCGCAGTTTGGCGATTTCGGAAATGGCGCCGAAACGCATATCGATCAGTACATCTCGGCTGGCGAAGACAAGTGGATGCAGACGTCCCGATTGGGAATGCTGCTGCCGCACGGTTATGAGGGACAGGGGCCGGAACATTCGAGTGCGCGGCTGGAAAGATATTTACAGCTCTGCGCTGAGAACAATCTCGCGGTCTGTAATCCGACCACGCCGGCTCAGTACTTTCACTTGCTTCGGCGTCAGATTCGTCCCGGGTACGATCGTCCTCTCGTGGTAATGACTCCGAAAAGTCTGCTTCGTTTGCCCGCAGCCACTTCTAGAGTGGAAGACTTAACGTCTGGCGGTTTTCACGCGGTGATCGATGACCCGTCGATTACCGATCCGTCGAAGATTGAGCGACTGATATTGTGCAGTGGAAAGGTCTATTACGATCTCGTCGAGGCTCGCAAGAGACTGGAGTCTGAAGCAGAGCGGTTTGCGATCATTCGACTCGAGCAGTTTTATCCTTTCCCGGCGCGTTTGTTGGAAGAGACTACCGCGCGCTACTCCGCCGCTCAGGAACTGGTGTGGTGCCAGGAAGAGCCTCGCAACATGGGCGGCTGGAGCTTTGTCGATCCCCTTCTCGAGAATTTGCTGCCGAGGTTCGGCCGCCCGCGCTTCGCTGGGCGCACTGCCTCAGCCAGCCCCGCTACGGGCTCATACGCAATTCACCTGCTGGAACAAGCCGAATTTCTTAAAGAGGCGCTCACTAAGTAAGGCTGCTTCCGGAAAGTTACGCCAGATTTTCCATATATCATTTTCCATTATTCATTTTTCATTTCGTTGATGCGGTCCTGGCTGGGATCCAACTTTCTATCGGCGATAAAAGATGAAAAGTGGCAAATAATATGAGGAAAATCTGCTTCTAGGCCTCCAAGGAACCAGGTAATTGGTCCAGACAGATAAGTGTTCCCAGGAAAACTACCGGTTTAGGTGAGGATTGATGGTCCTATTTCAATGTCTTTTACGCGATAGATATTGTGAGGACAACAGCGATGACTTCTGAACAAGTGAGACTGGTCCGACAGAGCTTCGCTCGCGTGCTACCGAAGCCCGACGAGGTAGCCTCGCTCTTTTACGCATGTCTTTTCGATCTGAATCCTCCCCTGGCGGAATTAATCAGCGGCGATCTGCAGGCTCAGAGCAGGAAGTTGATGCTGATGCTGACGTTTGCCATCAAGGGCCTCGACCAACTGGATAAGCTTGAACCGGCGCTGCGCAGCCTGGGCGCAAAGTGCGCCGATTACGGAATTGACGAGCATGACCATCGCACGGTGCGCACTGCATTCCTCTGGTCGCTCGAACGTAGCTTGGGTACTGCTTCCACGCCTGAAATCAATGGTGCATGGTCGGCTGTTTACGACGTGATGACTGAGAGGATGAGAGCTGGAACACGAAACTGCGAAGTACTAGCGGCAGCGTGACGAAATAACATCAAGCTCACACCTCACCACTAACAGCCCACCGAACTCTCCTTTGCTTTGCAAAGTACTTGACAGCGCGATGAGGTCTGTGCAATCATCGCCCCATGGCGCCTCTCCACATAGCCCCAGCAGCACGCAGTGACGAACCGCCCGCTCTTCATGAGCGGGCGATGGACAACCTGCGTTACATACGCGAGACCATGGAACGCGCCTCGGCCTTCACCGGAATCTCCGGCTGGGGCCAGGTTGCGATCGGCGTTACCGCCCTGGCCGCTGCTTTCATCGGAGCTCAACAAGCAACCACCAGAGCCTGGCTGCTCGTCTGGATTGTTGAGGCCATGTTCTCAATGCTGATTGCCGGCTGGTCGATGGATCGCAAGGCGCGCGCAGTGAAAATGCCGCTCTTCTCCGGACCCGGACGTAAGGTGGTGTTCAGCTTGTCACCCCCATTGTTTGTTGGTGCGCTGCTGACCGCAGTCTTGTATCGCGCCGGACTTACCAATGCGATTCCGGGGCTGTGGCTCCTGCTGTACGGAACGGGCGTGGTCACCGGCGGAATGTTCTCGGTAAGTATCGTGCCGGTCATGGGTCTTTGTTTTATGGGATTGGGAGCGATTGCGTTGTTTGCTGCTCCGCATTTTTCGCATTGGTTCCTCGCGTTTGGATTTGGAATTTTTCACATTACGTTCGGCGTAGTAATAGCTAGGAGGTATGGTGGCTAAGTCAGCACTAAAACAAAAAAAGGACGACGGTAAGGACGAGTCAGGTCGTAATCTTCAGGATACTCGCGAGGCGAAGACGCGCGCGGGAGCACCGGAAGCGCTGGACCGATTGATTCATGAGCGACTGCGGCTGGGCATTGTCAGCGCGCTCGCCGCCAACGAATCATTAACGTTCAACGACCTCAAGAACCTAATGCACATCACGGACGGAAATCTAAGTGTGCATGCGCGCAAACTCGAGGACGCCGGCTACATTAACTGTAGCAAGTACTTCGATGGGCGAGTTCCAAAGACGGAGTACAAGCTAACCACTTCGGGACGTCGCGCGCTTGAAAACTATCTCAGTCACATGGAGAGCTTGATTAAGCAGATGCGTGCCAAATGAGCACGCATCCCTTTTTTTGACTCCTGACTTTGCATAATAAAGCGCTTTGCTTGCCGCTGAGAGGAATCGAGAACTATGTATACAAACGTAAATTTCGGCCCAATGATGGGGGCTCTGGCTTTCTTAGCAACCGGACTTTTCATAGCCGGAATCGGAATCTTCCTGCTCTATTCGCTCGTCACGCGCAAGGTTCTGCTCGCTAAGCTGGTAAGCGGCGCCATACTTATCGTCGGCAGTCTTTATCTTGGGGCTTTGCTACTATTTGCCTTCCGCAGCAAAGAAAACGTTTTGGCTCGTGGAGTCGAAAAACATTTCTGCGAGCTTGATTGCCACCTTGCTTATTCCATAGCGGAGTCAAAACAAGCCAAAACTCTCGGAAACACTACTGCCCCAGTCAGCGCCAGCGGGACATTTACGGTCGTAACCATCAAAGCCCGCTTTGATGAAGATACGATCGGACCAAACCGTGGCAGCGGTCCTCTTTATCCCAACTCGCGAGTGCTAACAATTATTGACGACCAGGGGAGACGCTACGCTCCGTCTCCGGACGGGCAACGAGCTCTTGAAGCAAGCGGCGCAGCCGGCACGCCGATTAGCAGCCCGTTGCGACCGGGCGAATCTTACACGACCGCGGTGGCCTTTGACTTACCTGCCGACGCGCACAATCCCACCCTGCTGATTAATGAAAGTGAATGGATTACGCATTTCATCATCGGTCACGAAAATAGCCCTTTGCATAAGAAAACGAAGTTTCAACTTTGAGGTCCGTAGCTCGGTACACATAGTTTCTGTGGCTCCCCACATTGATGACGCTCCGGGATAGATTTACAAACTTGAGATAACCAAATGTTCGAACCATACGCAAAATTTCGCAGCCGGAGTAACCCTGAACTCCCGAGGAGCATTTCAATGGTCAAACGAATCACAGCAATCGTTTTCATTTTCGTGTGCGCTTCGGTCGCGTGGGCAATCCTGGGCGGCACCATTTTCTCGCGCACGTATGATTCAAGCGGTCGCTCCTCGGGTCAGGTCGAGTCACTTTGGGGCACCGCCCAGAATCAAACCCCTCCCAAAGCTTCTTTCATCCGCATCGACACCAAAGATGAAGAGGTTGTCGAATACGGCAAAAAGGTAATCCGCGAAGTAGATGAAGAGGTCGAAGTGCCGCTGCCCCTGGATAGCAGTCGCATCGACGTGGGTCTGAATTTGGAGCACAGGCAAAAGGGACTGCTGTGGTACAGCACCTATAAAGTGGATTACAGCGGTGCTTATACTTTTCACAACAACACCGACAAAGAACAATCGGTCACATTCACGCTCCAGTTTCCTGCCTCGCAGGCGATCTACGACGACTTAGTGTTCACCGTCGACGATGTGCCTTTGACTGTCAGCAACGAAAAGAGCTCAGCGAGCGGGACAACTAAGCTTGCCGCCGGAAAATCTGCTTTGCTCAAAGTTGGCTACCATTCCCAGGGTCTGAACGAGTGGCGTTACAGTTTTGGCAGTGCTGAGATCTCGCAAGTTCGTGATTTCACTCTCAACATGAAAACTAACTTCAAGGACATAGATTTTCCGGACAACACAATTTCGCCAAGTCAAAAGCATGAAAGCTCGAATGGTTGGGAGCTTACCTGGTCATACAAGAATCTATTGTCGGGTTACCAGATAGCTATGGTGATGCCGGAGAAACTGCAACCCGGTCCGCTCGCGGGAAAGATTAGTTTCTTTGCTCCGGTGTCGCTCTTCTTCTTCTTTTTCCTGATGTTCATCATCACCACGATGCGAGGCATCGACCTGCATCCGATGAACTACTTCTTTCTGGCGACGGCATTCTTTGCTTTTCATCTGTTGTTGGCCTATCTGGTCGATCACGTTTCAATTCATGCGGCGTTTGCCATCGCATCGGTGGTCTCGGTGTTCCTGGTTGTCAGCTATCTCCGCCTGGTTATCGGGATGCAGTTTGCTAGTCGCGAGGCCGCCATCGCGCAGTTTGTGTATCTGGTTTTGTTTTCCTACGCCTTTTTCCTGAAAGGCTTTACCGGCCTGGCAATCACAATCGGTTCAGTCACGACGCTGTTTGTAGTTATGCAGGTGACCGGCCGTATTCGCTGGACTGACAAGTTTGCGGTCAAGCCCGCTCAAACTTCAGCCGAACTTAGTTAACGTTTTGTGAACGAGGGGAATCATATGAACGACCAAAGTGTTCCAACAAAACCGGGCTTTTGGGAGCGCCAATTCAAAGGTCCTCGCACCAGTAATCAAACCATCTTCGATGTCGCGTTCGGGATCGTGTTGCCGCTCTTTTGCTTCAAGTTCGATCCTTTGGTATTCACGGGAGGCGTAGGCGAAGGACCATTGCTCCAGAACTATCAACTGTTTGCCTACATGTTCAGTGGGCTTGAAATGGTAGCGCTGGCGTTTTGGCTGGTTCGCGGGCTGAGATCGAGTTTGTTGAATGCATTCGTCGGCGGAGTTCTGCTTGCTGGAGGAATCTTTTCTTCGGTACTCGGAGCTGTGTTGGTTCCGTACAGCTTACTTGGATTGTTGTTTGTGATTGGAATTCTGGGCTTCACGCCGTTCGTTACCGCATTTGTATTCTTCCGCAATGCATTTCGATCTCTTCAAGACGGTGGTCGCGAAGACTACGAACCTCGACCCAGCATGGTACTACTCGGGTGGCTGCTACCTTTGAGCGCCACCTTCTTTCTATCAACCGGGCTTGACGATTACATGCAAAAGTCTGTCAATGACATGATCTATGGCAACGAACAGCAAGCCTGGGCGGCCGCGCGGCATTTACGACCTCTCAGCCTCATAAACAAGACGAAGTGCGAAGTGCTGGTCACCGATTTCCAGCTGACCACCGATCCGCAAAGGAAAGAGCATCTACAAAAACTCTACAAGGAAGCCACCGGGGAGGAGATTCAGCCACAAATACGCTATGTCGACTAGTTCCTCATTGTTAATAAACTCCAATACCTCACCGTCTTACGTTTTGGGCATCGAGCATTTCACTCGTCTGAACTGACTGCCGCTAAAGCAGTCAGTTCAATTCCCTAAAAACTTTTGCCTGCGGCTCGTCGTACAGGACTTGCACGTCATTCGCCGGCTCCGAAATCTACATGAAAGCTTTAGTTTCCTTTTACACCGACGCTCTGAAGATCGCCATACAGTCGATTTTTGCCCACAAACTGCGGGCTTTTTTGACGCTAATCGGCATCATCATTGGTGTTTCGTCAGTGGTAGTTGTGGGGGCTGCAATTTCTGGCCTGAATACCTACGTCGTTGAAAAAGTGACCAAGATGCTGGGCGCGAACCACTTTGTAATCGCCCGCATGGCCAGCCAGGGCCAATTGTCCGAAGAAGACCTGGAGCGGATGAACCGTCGCAACAAGGAACTCAAGCGGGACGATCTCGAGTGGATTCGACAGTATTGCGAGACCTGCTCAGCCGTGGGGGCACAGACTGGGCGAGGCTCAAAGTTCGACCACGAGGGCAAGACGTTCTATGGCGGGATCATCTTTGGTGTGACTGCCAACATGGCGGACATTGAAGACAAAACCATGTCGGACGGCCGTTTCATTCAGCCCGAGGATGTCGAACATAGCCGTCTGGTTACGGTGATCGGCGCGGATATTAAAGATAAATTTTTTCCTGACACAGACCCGCTTGGAAAAGAGTTCAAAGTTGGTGGACTGCCCATGCGCATCATTGGCATCGAAGAGCGGCGGGGCCCAATTTTTGGTGAGTTGGTCGACAAACAGGTATATCTCCCGCTAACTACGTATCAGCGACTCTACGGTCGCAATAGCGATCTCGAGATTCACGGTAAGGGGGCGGTGCGTGAGAGCTTTCAGCTTACAATCGAGGACGCCAGACGCGCCTTGCGCAATTACCACAAGCTCGTCGGCAGCGAAGAGGACGACTTCGGCATTCTTAATACTGAGACACTTAGCAATCAAATCGATCAATTCACCGGGGCGATTGCAGTCGTCGTGACACCCATCACGCTGATTGCACTCGTAGTCGGCGGGATCGTCGTGATGAACATCATGCTGGTTTCAGTCACGGAGCGCACCTTCGAGATCGGATTGCGCAAGGCCCTGGGCGCGCGTCGCAAACAGGTGCTGCTGCAGTTCCTGATCGAATCGTCGTTGATGTGTGCTCTGGGCGGCATTCTGGGACTGCTCGCAGCAGCAGGCATTTCGTGGCTGGTAACGGTGTTGACTCCGATCACGATGACGATCACGATTGGCTACATAATTCTGGCGCTGGGAGTTTCGACCGTAATCGGGATGATTGCGGGCATCTATCCAGCTTACAAAGCGTCACGGCTCGATCCGATTATTGCTCTCACTCGAAGTTAAAAGAGCGACTGAAGCAACAATGCAATTACGACTTCCAAACTTTGTCCCGCGCGAGATGTTTTTGATGGCGCTCGATAGCATTCGCGCGCATAAATTTCGTAGCGCGCTTACCGTAATTGGTGTTGTTATCGGCGTCATGGTGGCAATCGTCGTAGCTTCGATTCTCACCGGAATGCGCGGGAACATAGTAAAGATTGTCGAAGATTACGGCTCGAGCAACATCTATGCTTTCCACCTGACCACCGGGCCTCACGTCGGTGAACGCGATCAAAGCGAACGAGCGCGCAAGCCCCTGACTCCGGAAGATGGCGAGGCCATCAAAGCTCAGTCTTCTGCAGTCGCAGACGTCGCCTTTCGTTCTCCCAATGTGGGCTGCTACGGCTGCGGCTTTGACGACACCATCATCAACAATGGCAAGACCTATCGTCGCGGCAATACTCAAGGTGTCAGTTCAAACTTCGCTGAGATCACAAACGCCGATCTCCGCGAAGGGCGGTTCTTCGCCGAACAAGACGATGTCAATCATCGCAATGTCATGGTCATCGGCGTGAACGCTGCCAATGCGCTGTTTCCGGATCAGGAAACTGGCATCGTGGGAACGCGCGTGAAGATGGGCGGCTACTCCTGGGAGATTGTCGGTGTGCTTGCCAAACGCAAGGCCACGTTCTTCGGCGAGAATGAAGAAGACAATGCCGTTTACATTCCCTTCCGAACTGGTCTGCAAGTCGCGCCTGCACGTCGTTATCTAGTGCTGGTGATGCGAGCACTCCCAAATCAGACTATGGCGGCTATCGATCAGATTGAAGAGGTTTTGCGTACGCGTCGTGGAGTAAAGTTTTCCGAGCCTAACAACTTTGATGTGAAGACAGCCGATGCGTTCATCACACAATTCGATCAGATTTTTGGAATGATTGGCATGATTGCCATTGCCATTTCCAGCGTGGGATTAATGGTAGGCGGCATCGGAGTAATGAACATAATGCTGGTCTCAGTCACAGAGAGGACCCAGGAGATTGGCATACGCAAAGCGATCGGCGCCCGCCGCCGCGACATCGTTTATCAATTCCTGTTCGAGGCGATGACGCTAACACTCCTCGGCGGTGTCATTGGGGTGGTGTTATCCGTCCTCGTAAGTCAGGTTGTAATGTTATTCGTTCCGTCATTACCTGCCTCGATTCCAGCCTGGGCTGTGACTGCGGGTCTCGCAGTCTCAATCGGCGTCGGTCTGCTGTTTGGAGTGTGGCCTGCGCGTAAGGCCTCGCGTCTCGACCCCATCGAGTGTCTCCGCTACGAGTAAGACTATCCGCAGATTACGCAGATTCCACAGATGTAAATGCATGGACCGGATCGCAATTCACATCTAGCTGCCGCGCCGGGATTGTTGGAGATTCAGTGGTATCGCAAGCTGGAGTCGCGTGGTAGCCTTCAACGCTCGCCAAACAAAAACATCTGTGTAATCTGCGTAATCTGCGGATAGTCTTTGCTTTTCCTTTCCTGAAAAACCTAAATCGGATAGAGTGGCGGCGTGTCAGAGGAACGCGATTTTGTGAGGGAGTTTCTCGCCTACATTCAGGTTGAGAAAGGTCTCGCGCGACATACGCTTGCAAGTTACGGACGAGATCTCAGACGTCTCGAGCAATGGGCTGACAAGTCGCATCGATCACTGCTCGAGCTCACTCGCTCGGATCTCAGGAAATGGATTGCGCAACTATCTCGCGAAGGCCTGGCGCCCGCTTCAGTCGCCCGGGCAGTCAGCGCGGCGCGAGGTTTCTTTCGGTTCCTGATGCTCGACGGACATCTCAAGCATCAGCCGACAGAAGATCTGGATACGCCACAGCGCTTCGCCTACCTGCCGAAGTTTCTCACCGAAGAAGAAATCAACCGCTTGTTTGCGGCGCCTGACATTTCGACCGCTGAAGGAATTCGCGACCGCACGATGTTTGAAGTGATGTACGCCGCCGGTCTGCGCGTGTCTGAGCTGGTGTCGCTAAAAGAGACCGACATTGAAATCAATACCGGATTGGTCAAGTGTCATGGCAAAGGGAGTAAGGAGCGTCGTGTGCCGCTTGGCAAGAGCGCGCTTCACTGGCTGCAACGGTACGCGGCGGTGAAAGCATCGTACGGTCGCAGTAGTTCACCTCTTCTTTTCCTGCAAGCCGGGCGTCCTGTCACCCGTCAGTTCGCGTGGGCGCGTATTAAGCAACATGCAACCACTGCCGGGCTCCAACAAGTTTCGCCGCATACTTTGCGTCATAGCTTTGCTACGCACTTGATGCAGCATGGCGCCGATTCTCGATCAGTGCAGGCATTGCTTGGCCACAGCGATATTTCCACGACACAGATTTACACACACATCACTGATCGACACTTGCGCGCCGCGTACGATCGTTATCACCCACGCGCGCGCGCGGCTTCCAGTACTGCGGGCTGCCAGCCTGCAGACGTCGCCCCGGAAGCTCCGTCGGATTGAGTGTAAAGGAACCAGCGACAGGCTGGCAGCCTGTCGTACAAGTAACCAATGTTCTTTCTTATCGAACCTTCATCCGAGGCAGTTACTCGTTTCTTATCCTCCGTCGCTCGCGAAGAGTTCTCATATTCCGAAGTCGGCGCTACCAATGGGCCGCCTCCGACCGGGTACGTGCTTGATCACAACCGCGCGAGACTCGGCGAAGGGCCGGAGATCTTCGAGCAAGCAGTTGCTTGTCTAAAACGTTGGCGCCAATTCGACCTGGGCTGGGTGAGAATTGTTCCTGACACTACGCCGATTGAAGTTGGAAATGTCGTAGCAATAAAAGCAAAGACTTTTGGCTTATGGTCGCTGAGCGCCTGTCGCATTGTTTATTTGATAGACGATACGCCGCCGGTGAAAAAATTCGGCTTTGCCTACGGAACGCTGAGCAGCCACGTTGAAAAAGGCGAGGAACGGTTCACGATTGAGCTTCACGAAGACGGGTCGGTTTGGTACGACATCCTGGCTTTTTCACGACCTAATCTGTTGCTGGTGAGAATGGGATATCCTCTCGCGCGGCGGCTTCAAAGGCGGTTTGCGCGAGAATCGTTGCGACACATGGCCGCGCTAGCTAGCCACCATTAGGCCCAACATGCTAAGGAATTTGAGGTGTAGGGCCTAATCGATTGACTCAAATCGGTGAGCAGTCCACAATAGCCACCACCTTCAAAACCTGGCTGTGGCAGCCAGCGTGCTGATTAATTTGTTTGATTCAGTGATTGATTGTTGCCCTCCTTCTGTGAGCGGGAACAGCCGTTAACAGGCCGGCTGTCTGTTGTACTCTTGAAGTTAGAGCTTAAGACGCGGGGGTTCAAACCACACTAGATGCGCCGTATTCCTTATCAGTTCCTCCTTAGATTTACCGAGAACGTAATTCGCGCCCGATTTGGTCGCGGGCAAAATAAGAAGCTAGTCAAGCCAATGATCGCAGGCTTCTACATCACCATGAAGTGCAACTTCCGTTGCACCTATTGTGATGACGGCTCCGGCCTGATGTACCCGGAGATCCCCGAGCAACGACTGTCGACGGCCAAAACGATTGAAGTTCTGGAGATTCTGCGGCGAGCCTCGCCGGGCCTGAACATTACTGGCGGCGAGCCGACCCTCAGACCAGATGTGGAAGAAATCTTTAACCACATCGGACGCCTGAAGTTTTGTCCGGTAACTTTCAACACCAATGCCTACTTGCTCGACAAGTATCTGCCGGTACTGCACAACATCGACTACGCTGTTATTAGTCTCGACTCACCTCACGAAGAACGCAGCGATGATTTAATTAACCTGCGCAAGGGTGGGCAAACGACGCGAGTGAAGCGCAACATTCAACTCGCAAAAGACTATCGTCGCGATCAAAAGCTCAAGTTTGATTTCATCATTAACTCCGTCATCTTCCCCGAGACGATTGATGACGCCTGGGACGTGTTTGAGTATTGCGTAGAGAACGATTTTTACTGGACGCCGATGCCTTACATCGTAGGCAAGTATCCGTGTCCCGGATTGGTTGACAATCCTCGCTGGCAGAAACTGATTGATGAAGTAACGCGAGCCAAACGATTAGGCGCGCGCGTTTATGGAAACATGGAAGTGCTGCGGACGATTCGCGACTTCAAACGTTTCGAATGCTATCCGACCACTCACCCAATTGTTTACCCGCATGGCGACATTCACTATCCTTGTGCGCCATTGAATCTGATAGCGGGAAATCTTCTTGAGATTGGCGACTATTACAAGGCGATGGAACTGGGTGAGCAGAAGCACGGTCCGATACCTTACTGCGACTCTCGATGCCATGTCGGCTGTTATACGGAAGGGTCAACCGCAATAACCCATCCGCAACATGGAATTGGCGAGGCTATCCGCTTCCTCGCTCCGCGTCGCAAGAAGCCAATCGAGCTTTCCCGGCCAGAGAAGTTGACTGGCAATCCGATGCCGCCGCCGTTTGCGGAACTGCGCGCCTTGCCTTCATTGCCGCCGGATACGATTCGACAGCTGCGCCGTGACGGCATGCTCGAAAATGACTTCACTTCACGACTGAGAATTAAGGGTGAAGAAAACCTAATGCCTCCGATTCAACTCACCCGTGAACCGGCCTTTGCCTCGACGTAACAAGATCCCTGGGAGCGCGGGCATCCTTGCCTTCGTTCCCTAAGTAGAATCTATTCGTCAAAACGGACTTTTTCGCTCCAACGGCAGGCAAGGATGCCTGCGCTCCCAGAGTTTCTCACTTCTTCATCAGCTCCAACACAGCCGCAGTCATTCCCTTGATGCTGGTGCGGATGGTGGGCTCAGGGATTGGCGCGAACAATGCGGAGTGCAGCGTAGGCAACGATGCTCCGCCTTCCCTGCTCTGCTTCATCTTTCCAGGATCCACCGCTCCCACCCAGAAGATCATTGTGGGTATCTGATGTTCATCGAGCGAGTACAGCGCAAAGTCTTCGCTTGCCATCATTGGCGACGACATGACGACATTATCTTTGCCGATCGCTTTTCCCAGCGCGCCTGCAATTCGCTCCGTTAAAGCAGGATCGTTATAGACCGCCGGCGTGTACTCAGTCTGAAAAGAGATAGTTGGGGCGAGATTGTCCGGGATACCGGCCGCGATTGCCGCGCCTTTTGTTACTCGTTCGATGCCAGCCAAAAGTTTTTTCCGAGCCTCTTCGCGATAAGCCCTGACGGTAATCTGCAAGTCCACTTCATCGGGAATTATGTTGTGTTTAGTCCCGCCGTGAATTGAGCCCACCGTGATCACTGCGGGATCAAGCGGCGAGTTGTCGCGGCTCACAACAGTCTGCAGAGCCATGATCACCTGAGCAGCCAGCACAATCGGATCTTTTGCGCCGTCGGGTCTCGAGCCATGACCGCCAATGCCCCGAATCTTGACGTCAACTGAGGTCGAGCTGGCCATCGCGTACGCAGGTGTGACGTTGATCTTGCCAATCTCCTGATCGGCGGCATCGTGCAGAGCCAGGGCGAAGTCTGGCTTCGGAAATCGAAAGTACAAACCGTCGGCAAGCATCGCGCGCGCCCCGCCTGCAATTTCCTCAGACGGCTGTCCGATAATCATCAGCGTGCCGTGCCACTGGTCTTTTAGTTGGACCAGCATCTTCGCGGTTCCCAACATCGCGGTGACGTGCAAGTCATGTCCGCACGCGTGCATTACAGGAACTTCCTGACCGGCATCGTTCTTCATCCGCGCCGTGCTGGCATATGGCAGTCCTGTCTTCTCCTCGACTGGAAGCGCGTCAAGGTCGGTGCGAATCATCACGGTTGGTCCGGCGCCGTTTTTGAGAATCGCTACGACGCCATAGCTGGTCCATTCCGGCTTCGTGTATCTCCCAACCTTCTCGGTCACGGTGTAACCCAGTGAGCGCAACTCTTTGGCGAAGAAGGCGGCCGTTTTCTCTTCGTAGTGCGAGAGCTCGGGAGCTGCATGCAAGGCCTTGTAGGTAGTCAAGAGCGTGCCAATCTGCTGATCGATCATCGGATCCAAAGCCTGTTGGGCAGTCGCTATGCAGGAGCAAACGCACACGAACAAAATGGTAAGAGTGAGCTTTCGCATCAATTCTCCTTTGAACGAGAACGGTTATTAGAAATGAGATCGCCACCAGCTCGCGGTGGTGTTAGCGGAACAACCTAATCAACTCGCTAATCCGAGTCATGTGGAAATCGTCGTGCTCAGCCTGAAAGAAGACCATATCCACCAGCCGCATCGGCACTCCCAGGCGAGGATGCCAAGCGGTGCGCCCAAACATTTCCGGCTCAAAGCTATCGAGCCGCGCAACAATATCGCCGCGCTGCGCTCGAAATTCTTCGAGAATTCTTGAGATTGGCTGGTCGTTGTGATTGCCGTCGTAAGTCTTCCTATTCGTCATATCGGCCGCGTGCAAAGCGTTAGCTCCCGCCTCGTATTCGCTAAGACGTCCGTCCACGAGAGCTTCGAGGTCCAATAGGTGACCGGCATTCTCCTGAATCGACCAGCGCTCACCATCGCGTCGTGTCAGAACTTCGCGAGCAAGACCACCGACGCTATCTGTCAGACGCGCCGGCGTCCCTCGAAGCCTTTCGATCATCTCTGGAAATAATTCGACCGGAAAGTTGAAATCAAACTTTCGTTCAATCCAGGGAATTCTTGGCATGATGGTCTTGGTTCTTGGTTCTTGGTTCTTTGTAGTTGAGTCTTTAGATAGTTCCTTCTCGAATGATGATTTAGTCCGGTAGAGAACAACTCCACCGAGACTCAAGCACAAAGAACTAAGCACTAAGATCCAAGAACTAGATTCTAGTTTGCCGCGGCAATGCCGGCGTTGACTTCACGAATGGCGTCGTTGATCAGAGCGATCGCCTTAACTTTATGTCCGCCTTTGTCATTGGTAGCTGCGTCGAGACTGTTTTTCGCCTGGTTGAGCTCATCCAGTGCTGTGCGCATATTTGGCTGGTCAGGTGTAGACATCACGGCGTGGTTGTTGCGACGGTCGAACCTTATGCCCAGATCGATCTCAGCGATCGCTGAGTTGACGTAACCGATGGCTTTCATGCGATGACCGCCTTTGTTGGCGTCCGCTCTTTGCAGAGCGGTCCGAGCGGCGACCAGGTGCTGTCGAGCTTCGCGCATCTTGGGCTGATCGGGGGCGGCGCTGGCGCTCGCGGCGGTGCAAGTTAGTACTGCAAACAGAACTAGAACACGTTTGCCGAGTCCGAAATTCATGGGGATACTCCTTCTGATGGGAATTGGTCACTGGCGATGGGGCTTATCCTACAACGGATGAGGGCGACGGCGGTAGATGCAAATGGCGGTGCGATCTGGGGATCTGAGATCTGGAGATCTGAGATCTGGGATCTGGGATCTGAGATCTGAGATCAGATCCCAAGTCTCAGCTCTCAGATCCTCAAACAATCAACTATGTTCTTCATTTGGCTGCGTGAGGCTGAACCAGTTACCCGAATTGTCCTTGAATACTGCTTCAACGCCATAAAAGCGTTCCGTGGGTTCGGAAACAAACTCGACTCCCTTATCCTTCAGTTCCGCATAAGTCGCACGACAATCGTCGGTATGGAAGGCGCCAGCGCCAAGAATCCCTTTGTCGATCAGCGAGCGAAGCTGGGCGGCAGACTCTTCGTCCATCAACATTCCGGCTTTCGGTTCCATCAGGATGATTTCAAAGTCTGGTTGATCCGCAGGGCAAACAGTTAGCCAACGGAAATCCTCGCCAATCATTGCATCAGTATGAACCTTGAATCCAAGTTTATCCCTGTAGAAGCTGAGCGCTTCTTCCTGGTTGGTCACAAAAACGCTCGCGTGCGACATCTTCTTGATCATTAACAAGCCTTCCTTTCACGAAGTTTAGATAAGGATAACTAACTACGGTCTAATTAGCTTCTTGAAAATTGCGAAATTAAGTAGCTTAGACTTCAGTCTGAGCCAGCTTACCCGGCCATTAACTTAGTTGTAGCTAACAAAGCCTCGCACACTCAAGACGATTCCACTCAAGAGAGTTTGAAAATTGTATGCCCTGGACTTGACTGGCTGGTATCCTTCGAACTCTTCGGGCTTATTGAGTGCTCGTTGAAGTGTGAACAGACTGAAGGCTGTTCTACTCCGAAGTAGCTTAGACTTCAGTCTGAGCCAGCTTACCCGGCCATTAACTTAGTTGTAGCTAACAAAGCCTCGCACACTCAAGACGATTCCACTCAAGAGAGTTTGAAAATTGTATGCCCTGGACTTGAGTGGCTGGTATCCCCCGAAGGCTTTCGGGCTTATTGAGTGATCGTTGAAGTGTGAACAGACTGAAGTCTGTTCTACTCCGAAGTAGCTTAGACTTCAGTCTGAGCCAGCTTACCCGGCCATTAACTTAGTTGTAGCTAACAAGGCCTCGCACACTCAAGACGATTCCACTCAAGAGAGTTTGAAATTGTATGCCCTGGACTTGACTGGCTGGTATCCCCCGAAGGCTTTCGGGGTTATTGAGTGATCGTTGAAGTGTGAACAGACTGAAAGTCTGTTCTACCTTAGGCCGCCGATTCCAGGCCGTACATCACCAGGAAACAACCGGGAACTTGCTTTCTGGCAGCTTGACGATCCTTGACGCGCTGACGGTAGGTGACTGGTGCGTGTCCAACGTATTTGTGGAAGAGACTGCTGAACGAACCCAAACTTTGAAAGCCAACCTCGAAACAAACATCGGTAACGCGCAGGTTATCAGCTACGAGCAGCTCTTTCGCTTTTTCTATACGGCGTTCGATCAAGTATTGATGAGGTGTTTTGTTGAAGGCCTGCCGGAAAAGCCGAAGGAAATGATAGCGCGAGAAACAAGCCTGACTCGACATCTGGTCAAGACTGAGCGGGTGATCGTAACAGTGGTCAATGAAGGTCCGCGCTCGACAAAGACGCTGGTAAACCTCGTTGCCCATCGATTCGAGTTCAACATTCTCAAGCCGAGCTGCCATCGTTTCACTCCCGGGGAACGGAGAATATCAAGTACAGGGCCGACGCATCTTACCAGCCTCGGACCACCTCTCGCCAGCATCAGCGAATGAGTTTGTATGGGGCGTTATCGGGCTGATATTGAGACCTTAAGACTTGGTACTGAATCACGTCAATATCGTAATACGCAGTGTGCGATTCATAGTTCATCCCAATTTTTTCCATGACGCGAACTGAAGCTAAATTCTCGGGCTTTGCAACTGCTACGATGCGATCGAATGGGTGCTCGTCAAACCCGAATCGCAAACTTGCTTTGCCCAGTTCGGTCGCTAATCCTCGACCCCAATATGGCTTGGCAAAGTGGTAGACCACTTCGGGCGTGTCCATGAGCGACCTCAGTCCTCCGTAGCCGGCGAATTTTCCCGTTTCTTTGTCGAACACCGCCCAGCGACCAAACCCATGCTGTTGCCAATGTCGAACGATGCTGTGCAAGGCAATTTCGACTTCGTCGCGAGTTATCGGCAGGCCGTTACCAACGTAACGCATGACGTCCGGGTCAGCTAGCAAGGTGGCGAGATCATCGAGATCATCATTTCGGAATTGACGGAGGCGCAAACGCGCGGTTTCGACGGATGGCATGTCGGATCAGTTTACGACAATCATAAAGAGAAGGTCTCGGAAATCCTTATCTACAAGCAACTAATTTTGAGTGCGGTGACCTGTCACCGCTTTCGCCCGCAGCGTTCGACCAAAGCGCCGGCAGGTCGGCGCACTCCAAATAGATCCGAGAGTGACCGCGACATTTCGATCAAGATACACTAATATCAGCGTTATCCGGCAAAACAAAACTAAAGGGGTTCGACGATGTTCAGAAGGCTGATAGCGACTTCTTCCACGTGGTTTCCTGTTCCCATTCGCCTGGCGCTGGGCGCGGTCTTTATCGGCCACGGCGCGCAGAAAGTGCTGGGGAGTTTCGGTGGTAAAGGCTTTAACGCGTTCATAGCCAACCCGGCGCCTTATCCGTTTATGAAACCGGCATGGCTGTGGATGGCTGCCGCGGCGCTGTCCGAACTCGTCGGTGGAATCTTGCTGGTTTTTGGATTAATGACTCGAGTGGGAGCTTTTCTGATTGCCTGCATCATGCTGGTCGCCGTCTTCGGCGTGCACTGGCCTCACTTCTTCGCTCCGGCTGGCATCGAGTATCCAATGACGTTGCTGGCGGGCTGTCTGGCTCTTCTCATTTCCGGCGGCGGCGCAGTTTCGGTCGATCTGGGGATGACCCAGGGAGGTGGCGGCGGGCGAAGGCGGTAAGGCAGTCCTCTTGAGGAGATGATTCCTCATGTTCTCTGTACTTGGTTCTTTGTACTTTGTATTTCTTTCGGAGGTAAGCGACCAGCAAAAAGACGAGAGTCCGTGAAGCAAGAAGAACAAAGGACTAACTACAAAGAACCATGAAACGTTCTCCACTTGTTGTCATCTTCACAACCGTCTTTATCGATCTTGTTGGCTTTGGAATTGTAATTCCGGTCCTGCCTTTTTACGCTGAAGGGACCCGCTTCAATGCTACCCCTCGCATGGTGGGTATTCTGTTTGCCTCATACTCAATCATGCAGCTGGTATTTTCCCCGATACTCGGGAGACTCTCGGACAAACATGGGCGCCGACCGGTGCTGCTGATTTCGATAATCGGCACTGGCATTGGCTTTCTCATTCTGGGCTTTGCCAAAACTTTGACGCTGCTGTTTGTGGGACGCATCCTCGATGGAATCACGGGCGGAAACATTTCGACCGCGCAAGCCTATATCGCCGACGTTACTACCAAAGAAAATCGCGCCAAGGGCATGGGATTGCTCGGCGCGGCTTTCGGACTTGGTTTCATTTTCGGCCCTGCCATTGGAGGAATACTTAGCCGCTGGGGTATCGAGGTGCCGTTTCTATTCGCCGCAGGCTTATGTTTCGCAAATTCCTTACTGCTTTACTTCACGTTACCTGAGACAGTGACAGCGGATCATCCGGCGCGAACTTCCGCCGCGCGCGGTCGCGGATTGATGCAGCTGGTCCAATCGCTGCAACAACCGCGGCTTGGCTTTGTGCTGGCGATCTATTTCCTGTTCATCGTCGCCTTCTCGATAATGACGACCTCATTCTCGCTTTATACGATGTTTCGATTTGGCTATGACGCGCAGCACAATGGTTACCTCTTCGCGTATGTCGGAATAATCGCAGTAATCATTCAAGGCGGCTTGATCGGACGCCTCGTAAAGAAGTTTGGCGAGCTGGCTCTCGTGATCGCGGGAGCGCTGTGCTTTGCAGCGAGTCTCTTCGCAGTTCCGTTTGTCGGCCCTAACGCCGGCGGCTTGCTGGCATTGTTAATTGGCGGCGGCGTTTTTTCACTCGGAAATTCATTAGCGACTCCCGCGCTCACGAGCCTCGCCTCGAAGAGTGTTGGACCAGCTGAACAAGGAACGGTGTTAGGTATCACTCAATCAGCTGCGAGTCTCGCTCGCGCGGTTGGCCCAACGATAACGGCGGTCTTAATTCACAGCGCCATGGCCCACAACGGAGCCGATGGTCAACCACACTTCATGAGCGATCATTCTCTGTTTGTGACCTTCTGGACGGCTTCGGCAATTATGTTTCTTGCTTTCCTGCTGGCGCTGTATTTCACAAAAGCGCACGCGCCAGATTTCTCGGAGCGTGACGTGGCTGAGGCTGTCTGAAGTCCTGACCGAAAGAACAACATCTATCCGCAGATTACGCAGATTTCACAGATGTAATAGCACGACGCCGGAAGAGTCATTCAAATAGACCGCCTGGCGGGGATTCCGGAATCATGAGTATCTGTGACGTCGCTTTGCCATGGACCATTCAATCCGACTCAACAAAAAACATCTGTGAAATCTGCGTAATCTGTGGATAGGTGCTTCGCTTTTACTTCACGAACTGGGTGAGCGGACCGTCAAGCCTGACTAATTCCTTCAACGCCGAGTAAGGAATTACTACCTGCTGCGGACCAGCTGCGTAGGCGCCCACCTGGTAGGCGTCAAACGTAATCTCGAGCCCCTTCTTCGTAATATTCCAGCTTTGATAGTTCTCTGAGTCAGGACCCGCGCCTCTTTGAATTGACTCGTCGTCGAGTAGCGAGTTGTTGGCTTTTGACTGTCTCTTCAAATCCTTGATGCAATAAGCCGAGATTGTCTGCAGGTACTTCGCGCCGGGCATGAAGAGATCCGAGAGCCTCAGCACCTTGCCGGTTTTGACATCGTAGTTCAGCACCGCGGAAACGGTGTTAGGATGCGCCGCGCCCGCGCTATAACTGCCGACATCAAACTTGACACTGATCAAGTCGTCTTTCGCAAGCGTGACGTCATAACCAATGTCCAGGGAATTGCCGGTGGCGTCCGACTCAGCTTCCGGGGTTGCAGACGCCTGCGCCGCTTCATCGGCAGCGATCTCCACTGTTTGTTTTTTGAAGTCGACGATTCTCTTAACGACAACGCCTCTGGCTTCCTGATTGAATTTGTCGAACCGCGTGTCGAGCCCTCCCGTTGCTTGTGGGTATTCCGCGTCAATGCGGTATCTCAGCTTCTTGTTTGTCTCTTTCACTTGTTTGGCGGTCAGCTCGACGGGTCCTGAGAATTCAATCGGCTCTTCGTGAAGCGAAAAGGCGGTCTTCTTCTCGTCGTTAGGCTTCGACCAATTCCCGACTACGCTGGCCAGACCCTCCGAGTCTGTGGTCCAGGTTCCTTTGAACAGTCCCGTTTGCTTGCCGCCGCTATCAAACTCTTCAAGGGTGAGGTTATTGTCCTTGTCGACAGTTCCTTTGAGATCAATCTTCGTCCCGACTTTTTGATATGAATAATTGCCGGCGACCTTTTCACCGTCGCGCGTGAGTTTCATTTGCAGGCCCAACCGGGTTCCGATTGAACCCTTAAAGTATTTAGTTTGCGGAACCGCGAGCGTGACCCCGGCATCCAGATGGTATTGCTGCGGAGTCGGCGCGCTGGTCGCTGAATTAGGCGATGATTGAGTGACCGTAACCTGGCGCCGGCAACCACTCAGTACGATTGCGAGCAGCACGCAAGCTAATATCTTTTTGTTCACTGCTAACTGCCTCATTTCACCTCACGAGATATTATTTTCGATCTCATTCCTTAACTGGAAACCAAGCCCATCCGCTTTACTTCCTGGCGAACATCTTCGAACGTCAAATGACAAAGCTTTCCACCGCTGAAAGTTTCGTTGTTGGTCACGTCAGCGAGTGCGAATGTCGGCACAGGAAAGTTCTCGACTTCATCGTCACTATCGAAACTTACCTCTGCGAGCACTAGACCGAGAAGATCGCCGAGAAACATATCGACACCAAACTTTCGGCCTTCGAAGTCAAAGACGTAACGATTCTTTCGAATTTCATTTGCTTCGAAGATGGACAACACTTCGTATTCAGCCGGGTTGAGATAACTGTTGGTGATTAGCGTTCGCGAAAGGTCTGCGGGATCGGGCGCATACTTCTGAGTAAACTTCACTACCCATTTATTTGTCCTGGGGTCGCGGGTCTTGCGTAAACGCAATCGCGTTCCGCTGATGTAATTGTCGGTAATCTGGACGTGGGGACTAGTTCGCTCCAAACCTTCCGGTAAATCTTTCAGAAGATATCGACGCTCGCGCTCAACGACTGCATATTTGCTCGGCGGCTCAATGGTGTTCTGCTCAGTGAGTTTTGCGACTCCCATATTGGAAACTCTATCCGCGGATTACACCGATCATTTGATTGTGGTGTTTCTCAGTCAAGTTTATTCGCTACTGCCCAAACATCTGTGCAATCTGTTCTCGTCGGACTTACGGCAGCAAACTACTTAGGATCTTTAAGAGCTCAGTCGTATGAAAAGGCTTGTTGACGTAAGCGCTGAATCCCACCTGCAAGGCGCGCACTCGATCGATGTCAGCAGAAGCCGTTGCTACAACACATGGAATCGCATTCGTGCGAGGGTCGGCTTGGAGCATGCGGAACGCTTCCCAGCCGTCCAGCTTTGGCATCGACAGATCGACCATAATCAAGTCCGGAAGATGCTCTCGAGCCAGGTCAACACACTCCTGACCGTCACGGGCTTCCAGGACTTCGTACTTCGCGCCAAGCAGCAATAGTCGCAAAAGCTCGCGGTTGTCTTCGTAATCGTCGGCAATGAGAATGCGGGCGGGCATCGGTGTAAAGCAGCCTAAAACTTATAGCTTAGGCTACCAACGGTGTCAATTAACCCAGGCGTCAGGTTGACCGAGCTTGGTTTGTACTTGGGTCTTTGTGCTTGGTTCTTTGTGCTTGGTTCTTTGTGCTTGGCGCATGATGCCACGGGCTTGCCCCGTGGTAAGGTCACGCTCGTAGCTACAAAACAAGCGAGCAAGAGTTCGTCGATGCCACGGGCTTGCCCCGTGGTAAGGTCACGTTCGTAGCTACAAAACAAGCGAGCAAGAGCTTATGGATGCCACCGGCTTGACCGGTGGAGGCTCACGTTAGCGGCGAGTAACCACGGGGCAAGCCCGTGGCATCCATGTCTCTTTCAATGGCTGCTTTGTAGCCGCTAACGTGAGGAACCACGGGGCAAGCCCGTGGCATCCATTTCTTTTTCAATTCCTGCGTTTGTAGCCGCTAGCGTGAGTTACCACGGGGCAAGCCCGTGGCATCCATTTCTTCTTCAATGGCTGCTTTGTAGCCGCTAACTTGGGTACCACGGGGCAAACCCCGGTGGCATCAACTCAATCTGAAAAAAGTCTTTTCTTGACCTGCTTTGGGCCGGACGTCCATAATCGTCTCAGAGACACGTTTGCCCCTCTATAAGTCTCTGAATGAATACTAATCCTGGTTGCAATCCTGGCCCACGCAATCTGATGAGTCCAACGTTATAGCGGAGGAATTAACTGTGGTCAGTGAACAAATGGAAGAGAGTCTGCGACGTGAAATCGAAAACCATGTCGAGAGGCGCCTTAGCTCAATCAAGCAAGAAGTCTCGCAGCTTCAGACCCAACTGAACGAATCGCTGAATCGCGTACTTGAGAGCGGCGGCGAAGGACAGTGGGATGGCTCGCTGGCAGCCACTGTCGCCGAACACCTGCGCGCAGCTCACGAACGAGGCATAGAGCTCGCAGCGTCGGAGTCGGTGCGCACCCAGGCTTCAAGCGACATGGCGATCGTCAAAGCGGCGATCGAGGAAATGGAAAGCCAGACCTCGCAAAGCGAAACCTTGAAGACCCTGGTTAATCGAGCCTCGTCTTTCGCCCCGCGCGTAGTGTTCTTCGTGATCAAGGGCGACCAGGCTCGCGGTTGGCGAGCTCGCGGCCTGCAGGGTTCGATCGGTGACGAAGCCGTACAGCAAGTAACTTTTCCTATTTCTGCTGACACGATGGTCCGCGAAGTTGTGGACGGAAAAACAACCTGGAGCGGTACTCCTTCGCACTCTGAAAATGAATTGATCTGGCCACAACTCGGCGAACAACCGCCGCAGCGAATCGTCGCAGTGCCGCTCGTTGTTCGAGGGCGGGCCGTTGCAGTTCTCTACGCAGACTCTGCCGGGCTCGATTCGGATGCGATCAATCTTGAAGCTCTGGAAACTTTGGTACGAGTAGCCGGGATGGCCGTTGGGCTACTCGCAGTTTCACAAGCTTCGGCTCCTGCTCCAGCAGTTCGTGAGGAGCCTCAGCCGGAAGCAGCTGCCGTGGAGACATCCGCTTACACTCCGGCGCGAGAATATGAGGAGGCTGCGCCAGAGCAGGCAGCGCCCGCGGAGATTGCGCCAGTCGCCGCCGCGCCCGAAGAGGCAGCTGAAGAACTTCCCATCGTGGAACCTATCGCTGCCGCACCCGAGGAGCCGGTCGAGAGCTTGCCCGAGGCAGTCCCGGAATACACTGCGCCGGAACCTGAGGCTGCAGCCTCTTCAGTCACTAGTGCGTTCGAACCCGAAGCGCCTGCGGCAGCGGCTGTCAGCGGTCGTCGTCGTCACGGAAGTTACGATGCTGCCTTGCCCGTCGAAGTCTATGATGAGGATGAAAAGCGTCAGCACCAGGACGCGCGCCGCTTTGCGCGATTGTTAGTCTCCGAAATAAAGCTCTACAACGAACCCAAGGTTATGGAGGGTCGTTCCCAGGGAAACCTGTACGAGCGGCTGCGCGAATACGTCGATCGCTCGCGCGAGATGTACGATAAGCGAGTCAAGTCAGACGTCACCTCTAAGTTTGATTATTTCCATCATGAGTTAGTGCAGACTTTGGCTGAAGGTGATGCATCAAAGCTGGGTGAGGCGTATCCGGGAACTACTGTAAATGCTTAAAGGCCCGAGCTGCCCATTCGGGAGTGATCAAGGTTTTGCGTAAGCGTCGTTGGTTATTAATCATTGTCGGGCTTGCGATCATTGTGGGAGCCTCTCTCCCACCCTTCATGACCGCGAGCTGTTTTACTCGCCAGCAAACATCCGCCGAGCTCAGGGCCCTCGATAATCTGCGCATAATGACGCGCAATGGCGTCCTTCCCGCGGAGGACCCCGTCGCTCGTATCGAAAACGACTATCCGCGCACCAGGGCCGCCGGTCTGGCCAGACTGCTCCGAGCGCGCATTAAGATTTCAAACAAAGATTTCTCGGGCGCGGCCGGCCTGCTTGATTCCGCAGTCATCCGTGATTACACCACGCTCGGTGATTATGCGCTCTTTATGCGCGGAGATGCGTTGGAGCAGGCTGGCAGACGTCCCGAAGCTCGTGCGGCATTCGAAAAGCTGACGGTTGATTATCCCTCCTCAATTCGAGCGCGTGACGCGAAAGTGCGAGCAGCTAACCTGGCTTTGCAAGCCGGCGATGCTGCGTCAGCAATATCTGCTTTGGGTGAGCTAGTCGCAAAGAATGACGCCGGCGCATTGACGCTGACAGCTAAGGCGTACGAACAAAAGGGCGATACCAGCAACGCGCTCGCCGCCTACCGGCGCGTTTACTTTTTTGCACCGGCTTCCGCAGATGGCCCTACAGCTGTTGCCGCCATAACCCGTCTCTCCGGAAATACTGCGGCCGGCACCGCTCAGGAAGCTTTAGCTCGAGCTGATCGTTTGTTTGAAGCGCGAAGATATGTTGAAGCCTTCGACGCTTACGGTCAGGCCTTCACCAGCTTTCCAGTCACAGCGTCAGCTCAAAATCAGTTGCATCGAGGAATCGCCGCGTCCTATCTGCGCAGGACTGCCGATGCAGCTTCTTCCTTGAATAGTATTCCGACTTCCGCGGGAGAGACTCGAGCAGAAGCGCTTTACTATCTTGCGCAAACCTACGCGCGCGCTCGACAGTGGCCGCAAGCGCGAACCGCTCTCGAAGAAATGCGACGCTTGAATGCGAACAGCAGCTGGACACCAAAAGCCATCACTAACGTGGGGCTCATCGCTGACGAGGCGAAGAATTCGTCCGAAGCTACTTATCTTTACCAGATGGCGGTGAATTCGTTCCCGGGTTCGGGAGATGTCGCGCAAGCGCAATTCAATCTCGCCTGGGCCGCACACGAGGCGCGAAACTTCTCAGAGTCTTCGCGATTGTTGACTGAGCATTTGGCTAACTACGCTGACAAGAACACTGACAACCGTGGCAAGGCAGGCTATTGGGCTGCTCGAGATTCCGAACGCGCTGGAAAATCGGCGGAAGCTCGCGCGCTCTACGTTGGTCTGCGCGGGCGCTACGATTCAAATTGGTATGGCTATCTAGCCAAACAACGCTTGGATGTGATGCCGAAAGTCAGCTCCGGTCAGGAGAAGACTTTCCCCGCGGATTCGCCGGTGGGTCGAGCCGTGGCAAACATGCAAACGGTTACCGTGGCTGAAGAGGCCACTGGTCCTGAGGTCGATCTCCCCATCACCAAGTCTGAACAGCTCGCCAACATCGGCTTGGATGATTTGGCGCTCGGGGAAATCTCCGCTATTTCCGAAGCTGCTCCTTTCAGTCCGCGTGTCAATCTCGCTGCGGCGCAAATCTATCGTGGCCAGGAAGACAACGTGCGCGCCTTGAATATTCTGAAGAAGAGCTATCCTGACTACTCGCAGATGAAACCTGAAGAGCTCACTCGCGAAGAGTGGGACGTCTTCTATCCGCTCGCTTACTGGGACATTATTGTGCAGGAATCGCGCGCGCGAAATCTGGATCCTTACCAGGTGGCAGGCTTGATTCGGCAGGAAACAGTTTTCAATCCGCGTTCGCGATCTTCGGCGGCGGCGTACGGATTGATGCAGGTGCTAGTGCCGACCGGGCGTTTGACAGCGAAGAAGTATGGAGTTGAGCGCACGATCACGGCTGATGCTCTGTACGAGCCGCGCTTGAATATTCAGCTTGGTACGGCGTACTTGCGAGACCAGATTGATAAGTTTGGTCGCATTGAATACGTGGCGGCAGCTTACAACGCCGGGCCAATGCGGGTGCCTCAGTGGCAAGCTTCGCTGCCTGCGGACATGGATGAATGGGCTGAGGCCGTGCCGTTCAAGGAGACGCGAGGCTACATCCAGGGCGTGGTTCGAAATCGTTTGCAGTATCTGAGGCTCTACGATCAGAACGGCAAGTTCCGCCCGGAAGTGGGCTCTCGAGCTGTAAATGCGCCGGCGCGTGCTGAGCATGGAAGTACGCCTTCTCCTCCTGACCCCAACGTGCGCAAGCGACGCGTAATCGGCGGCGAGGAAGAATAGATTGACGGCGGCTTAATGCGGCTTTGCCGGCGCACAGGTGCGGAAAGGCTCTGCCTTTCCGTGCCGGCTAATATTCATACTCGAGGCTTTGCCTCGAGAGTCGGAGGCGTAGCTCGAAATAAGAAGATGACTCGTGTCGGTAAGGCAGACCTTACCGTACTGTGCGGCGGCAAGCCGCGATATTGGCAAACCAATGAGGCCGCTGTGCAGATACGTAGTTCTTCTCGCGACTGTCGCAGCTTTCTCAACTCTCGTCCACTCACAAAAACCTTCAAAGCAAAGAGCCCAGACACACAAGAGCGCGCCAACAACTCAATCGCAAACGTCCTCGGGGTCGCTGACGATCAAGTCGGAACCCGGCGCCATCGTTTGGGTGGACGACGTTCGTCGAGGCGTTACCGATAGCTCCGGAACCTTGACGCTAACCAAAGTGACGGGCGGCCGGCATGTCATACGAGTAAGAGCAACCGGCTTTAAAGAAAGCTCGACGCCGGTACTTCCCGGTCGCAGTCACCTTGCCGCGCGACTGGTACGTACCACTGATGAAGCGGAGCTCAAATTTCAGCAAGCAGAAGAGGCGCGTGAGAAAGCCAAAGACGATGATGCCCGGCAACAGGCTGTTGATCTTTATTCGCAGGCTTTGAAACTCCGTGCTTCGTTTCCGGTGGCTCACGTCGGGTTGGCGCGTGCGTTGATGGATCTCAACAAGAATGAAAACGCGTTATCTGAAATAGAGGCAGCTCGCAAGTCGCGGCCAAGTTACCCTGAAGCTTCGGCGGTCGAAGGGCGTATCTTTCGTGAAATGGCTTTTGCGGACGAAGCCACGAAATCTTTTCAGCGCGCGATACGCGAGGCCAATGGGTTTCAACCGGAAGCACACGTAGGGCTCGCCCGCGTTTACGAGGATCGTGGGCAATACGAAGCGGCTGCGGCTGAGTACCAGGTTGCCATCAAACAGCTGTCGGATTCTGAGCCAGTGATTTATCAGCTTCTGGGCGCCACTTATGAAAAGCTGGAGAAGTACAAGGAAGCAGTCGCTGCTTACGAAAAGTATTTACAGCTTGCGCCCAACGGCAGTCTCGCTCCCGCCATCCGCTCCATAATTGACCAGGTCCGCCGCGAAGCCTCCAGCCGCGAAATCGTCCCGTAACGAGCCACGCGCCTTACAGGCGTTTAGAGTTCAAACTTTAGTTTGTGGCTGTTGCACGGTCACAATCTGAAGATTGAACTCTAAACGCCTGTTACCAAAGTTTCAGGCCCTGCATAGCGCGGCGCCCCAGGTAAAGCCGGCGGCGAACGCGGGCAGTAGCAAGTAATCTCCACTCTCAACCTTCTGCGAACGTCGCAACGTATCAAGCGCGATTCCCATCGAGGCCGACGAAGTATTCCCCGTCTCTTCGATCACTGAGACCACCTCAGCTTGTGTTCCCAGTCCTCTGGCCACTTGGGCCAAAAGATTTGCATTGGCCTGGTGCGGAACTATCCAACGTATTGCGCTCGCTGCCAGTTGATTTCTTTCGAGTACTGAGCGACTCGCAGCAACCATCCGTCGCGACGCTTGGAGAATCACCGACTGGCCATTCATGCGAGGGAACCAATCCTGGCGTGAAGCGCTCACGGGCGGGACGCCCGTGCCACCTCGATCCTCATTCACGGGCGGGACGCCCGTGCCACGTTGATCTTCACTCACGGGCGGGACGCCCGTGCCACGTTGAATTTGAAATGCTGTTCCCGGACAACGGACGCCAAGGTCATCAACAAAGCTGCCATCAGTGGCGAGCAACACATCCAGGACTTCAAGCGAGCCGGCGCGAGGCTCAGCGGACACAATTAAAGCCGCAGCGCCGTCGCCGAAAAGCATCGAGGTGGTTGCTGCTTCCGGATTCAAATCGAGATAACGTGACTGAATCTCCGCGAGACAAATCGCCACATTGCGAGCCGCGCCTGACACAACCAGTGCCCTGGCCACTTGAAGCGCGTAAAGCGCATTGCAGCACGCGGCACGAATATCAAGACACGGAATCTCACGAAGGTCCGCGGCTTTCTGGATCGCAGCCCCGCTCCCGGGGACAAACCGGTCGGGCGTCATTGTTCCGCACAACAAGTAGTCCAAGTCCGCCGGTGCAATACGTGCATCTTCGAGAGCCGCCAGCAACGCCGCAACTGCGAGTGAACTTGTAGCAGTCGCGTCGTCGGCCCAATGCCGCGAGCGAATCCCGGACGACTTGAAGATCCGCTCGGGCTCTATCGCTAGAGTGTGCGCGAGAGTCTCGTTCGTAATTACATTCTCAGGCAGAAACGAGCCTGTGCCAGTGATGTAGGCTTTGGTTGACATCAGTGTTCAGCGCGTCTCGTCTCGACATAGCGCTCAATCGATTCAATGGTGCGAAAGTTGTTCGGACTAACATCAGCGTCGGGCACGCTAATGCCGCAATGCTCTTCGAGAACCGTGACGAAATCCACCAGCGCGAAACTATCGAGTGCGCCTATTTTGAAGAGATCGTCGGCGCGTCCCGGTGCCAGCACGCCGTTGCTTTCCGCGTTTTCATTGACGAAATCCATAGCTGCTCTTGGTAATGACATTTTTTCTCCTTCAGTGCAGGGGCGGACCTCTGTGTTCGCCCTGGGTTCATTTTTGCTTCAGAGAGCGGACACGCAGATCCGCCGCTACGATCACTCGCTTTTGATAGTTCGAGTAGCCGTCGATCAGAGCTTGATAGATCAAAACTCCGACAGTCTCAGCTCCTTCGGCATTCGGATGGGTTAGATCTGCGCCCACCAGATGTTTTTTTCCCGCATGCCAGCGAGCCATCGTGCCCTGGCCGCCCATCGCTTCGAACATGTTGAAGAACGCACACCCGGTTTCGGCGGCCACCTGGTGCTGCATCGCCACGATTTTGGGAATTGATTCGAGGGTTACGACTTTGCCGCCGCCGGCGCGCTTGCCACGGTCCATCGGTGAAATGATCAGAATCGGCACTGCTGGCAACGCGCCTTGAACTCTCCTGACAACCTCGCGCAAGTCCCGGTCATAACGCGCCATTTGATCAGCCGAGGCGTACTCACTTTCGTTAGTTCCGTAGTTGAGAATCACAAGGTTTGGCTGGCGGTGTTGCAGTTGCTCGGCCCAGTGCTGCTCGTTCATGACCGTCTTCAGCAGACCTGCATACGCGCCATTCACGCCCAGACTGTCGTACACCACTCCGGGACCATCGTTTTCAAGGACCGCTCCGAATAGGCGGACGTTGCCATTCACGGTTCGCACTTCGAAGTTATTCGCGCCGGCGCTTGGTGCTTTGCTCAGCGCGAATCCAGAGCGTGGCCCATCCCCGTCGGTGGAAAAGCTGTCAACCTCTGAACCGTTCACGCTAACGGAGAAGCTGCCGCCGCCTGGCTTTTGCAGGTAATAAATCTCGAGCCGCGAAAAGTTTCGACCGGTGTCACCATCACTAACGGTTGCGTAACGCGCGTACTTGCCGGCGCCGTCAGCTCGAAAAGTCACACCTCCCAAACCGAAAGCCCCATCGTTCACGCGGGGATTCATGAATGAATCGCTCGTCCAGCCTCCGCCAGATGTGAACGAGATCGACTGGTGGCCATACCATGCCCACGGTCTGTCGATCAGCATGAAGCCGTGCCCCGCGTCACCGAAGCGCTGCTGTAACAAACGTCGCGCAGTCCCGGTGATGCCATCATTGGTAATCGGCGAGTCGCCGTAATGCGTGATGCGGGTAATGGCATTGTTCTTTCGCCCGTCAGTAGCGACAAGTGAAGCGTAAAACTTATCCATGACGCGGTTCGGATCGTCGATCAGCCCTGCTTCGCATGGATCGGTGGGATCGATTTGTTCTGGTTGAGGCTCGCTTTCAACGACTGTGGCGCCCGGAACGATCGTCGAGCCGGAGCCTTGGTTGGTTTTGAAGGTCACGAGTTCGCGAATCTGCGGCAGCATCTCGCGATAGTTTTCGCCTCTCAAATTGATTCCAGTACGTAACCGAGGCACCAGGAGAGGGACCGCCGCGAACAGAAGGACGAAAGCGATCGTCTGTGCCGGCTTAAGACGCCACAGGCCGACGGCGCGTGATTCGCCTTTGGGAAGATGTTCGGTTAATTCCATCGTGTTATCACCATGCACTTGTGGGTTACAGGCAACTGAGAGCTATACAACCGGCGACAGGCGGGCAGCCTGTCGTACTTTTAGAAATTTCCATAAATGAATTGCGCCTCGGCGCCGGCGACGTAATAGAGCCCCAGCGCCAGGCTCAGAATCAAAACTGCTTGAGCAGGCGCCGGCAACCAGGTCCAAAACCTCTCGAAGCCTGACGAGATTCTTGAAGGCAGCCAGTGGGAAAGGTAAGCAACGACCAGGACAGCGAGAATCGAGCCGGAAAGATTGCTGTGACTGAACTGCAGCGAACCCAACTGGGCGATAACCTGCCAAGCCTCAGTTAGGTTCTGAGCGCGAAATACGATCCACGCTGCGCACACAAAGTGGAAAGTCACAAACACTCCGACAGCTTTGGACCACCAGTGCTGAGACGATTTTGAGCGCCGGTTCTTCTTCACTTGCGCCCACCAATGAGTGGCGCACAGGCCCAAACCGTGTAGCCCGCCCCAAATCACAAAAGTCCAGGCAGCTCCATGCCAAAGTCCGCCGATCAAAAATGTCAGCACCAGATTGCGATAAAGATTGATTCTTCGTTTTCGCAGACCGCCAAGCGAGATGTAGACGTAGTCAAACAGCCACGTTGATAGCGAAATGTGCCAACGACGCCAAAAATCACGCAGGTTGCGCGCCCGATAAGGCGCGTCAAAATTGGGAGGAAGCGTAAAGCCGAGCAGCAGCGCCGAACCGATGGCGATATCGCTGTAGCCGGAAAAGTCGCAGTAGATCTGAACCGCGTAGCCGTAGATAGCAGCGAGAGTCTCGAGCGATGAATAGAGTTGCGGCTGATCGAAAACTCGATCGACGAGGTTGTTTCCTAAAAAATCCGCAATGGCAATCTTCTTAATCAGCCCAATCATGATCAGGAACATCGCTCGAGTTCCCTGTTCGCTGGTGATCGCAGGACGGCTCTGAAATTGCGGCAGCAGATCGCCGGCTCGAGCAATCGGACCGGCAATCACCGTCGGAAAGAACGCCACATAAGTCAGATAATCAAAATATCGCCGGGTGGCTTTGAGCTGTCCTCGATACACATCGACGACGTAGCTCAAGGATCTGAAAGTGATGAAGGACAAGCCCAGCGGCAGCGCCAGGTTCTCGAGCAGGAACGTGCTGGAATGAAGCCCGAGCTTTGCGAATAGCTCATTTAGTGAGGAACTGAAAAAGTTGAAGTACTTGAATACGAACAGGACGCCGACGTCGGAAGCCACGCTGACCGTTAAGAGCAGTTTCCGAGCGACAGAACCTCGGCTACGCTCCAGCAAGAGCGCCACCATGAAATCGACGGTTGAGAGCAGGAAAACCAGCGCCAGGAACTTCACGTTCCACAGTGCGTAGAAGTAATAGCTCGCTGCCAACAGGAACAACACCGGGACCCGCTTGCGAGCCAATAAGCAATAGACGAAGAAAACTATAGCGAGAAAGATGAAGTAGTTGGCGCTGGTGAATAACATCCTGGCTCCTCGTCCGACAAAGGCTTCGTCGTACAGGCGCCATTCTTCCTTCTACTTGAATTTGTTGTTAGCGGTGCATCAACGGTGCAGGCAAAGGAAAGCCGTACTGCTTGTTTGCGAGTAAGCCCCGCCGGCGAATGTGGCTTTCCACAAGAAGCGGATTGGGAGAACGCGCCCGTTCGTCACAAATAATGGATAAGAAGATCTCAAAACACTGTCTAATTGATCATGTGAATTGAAACCGGATGGAAGATCTGCAGGACGTCAAAACTAATGAGGAATTAGTTGCGGAGACCCTTGGCGCTCGTCCGGAGGCATTTCGCGAATTATACGATCGTTTTTACTCGCGAACATATCGGGTGGCTTACGGAATGACCGGGCGTCACGAATTAGCGGAGGACCTGACCCAGGAAATCTTCATCCGCGCTTTTCAGAAGCTGGCCAAATACGACCGGAGATCAAGCTTCGCCACCTGGTTTTACAGACTCTCAATCAACCACAGCCTGAATTATCGCAAACGAGAGATGAAAGAAAGTCACAAAGCGGAAGTTGATGCGCAGTTTCCGGCTTCTGTGGCTGAGCAACGAATTGAGTTAACTATTCTCGGGCAACAAGTTCAAACCCAAATCAACCGGGCCTTGATTAGTCTTAAACCAAAACATCGCATGGTGGTGATTCTCAAAGATGTCGAAGGATTGAATATCGCGGAAATCGCGGAACGAATGAACTGTTCGGCGGGGACTGTCGCATCTCGATTGTTCCGCGCTCGAGATCTACTGGCACGCAAGCTCGATCATTTGAGAGACACGTTCTGACTATGGCAATCGCACCATTCGAACCAGTGGGTTTTTTGTGCACGCTGCGCTACCGGCGAATGATGCTGCAGTCGATCGACGGCGCGTTGGACGCTGCCAGGGAGGACAGACTCAAAGCTCACCTCCAAACCTGCCCGCGCTGCGCCATTCGTTACGAGCGTCAGGTTTTTTCAGCGCGGCTGATTGCGAATTACTCAATTCCGGAAGAACCTCCCGGAGGCAAGGCTCCGTGGCAACCGTCAGGTGCGGTTCGGAAGGACAGTCGGCAACTCAGCCCGCTGCTTTCAAGGCCGGTATTGATCGCTGCTTCTGTTTTGCTAATCGTGATCGCTGGACTGACCTGGCGATATCTTCGCGCGCCGGCGCCCGCGTGGGACGTGGTCAGACTTACAGGCAGGCCGACAGTTCAGCAGCGACTAATTGATCGTTCGGCAAAGCTGTCACTAGGTGAATGGGTCGAGACGGATGGTGAGTCTCGAGCCATGATTCAGGTTGGAACTTTAGGCCAGGTTGAAATCGATCCGAACACGCGTATTCGCTTTCTCAAAGCCGATCAAGACAACTATCGCCTGTCGCTCGAGCACGGCAAGATCTACGCAACCATATTAGCGCCGCCACGGCAATTCTATGTTGAGACTCCTGCGGCCCTCGCGATTGACCTCGGTTGTTCCTACACGCTGATTGTAACGAGAACCCGTGAAACCGTGCTGTTCGTGACTTCCGGGTGGGTGGCATTGAATCTCAACGGGCGCGAATCGCTTGTGCCCGCGGGTGCCGTATCTATTAGCAAACCTGGCATCGGTCCTGGAACTCCATACTTCGAAGACGCGACCGAGAATCTGAAGGCAGCTCTCAAAAAGTTCGATTTCGAGAATGGTGGTCCAGCGGAATTGCGCACCATCCTCAGCGAGTCCCGCGTCAAAGATGTACTGACCTTGTGGCATTTGCTGGCGCGCGCGGACGGAAATGAACGCACCGAGGTTTACGAGAAACTTGCCTCGCTCTCCCCACCACCTGATCGAGTGACCCGAGCCGGCATCCTCAGCTTGAACCGCGACATGCTGGATGCCTGGCGAGAAAGACTCGAGTACGTCAGCGTCGGCATCGATGCGAGCCACGCTCCTACGGCTACAGGTTCGTTGAAGCCGGTCGGCAACATGATCTACTCGCGCTTTGGCCATACAGCGACGCTTCTCAATGACGGCCGTGTGCTGATAACCGGAGGCAGAGAAAAAGAAGGCAGCATTCTGAATAGCGCCGAGCTTTACGATCCGAAGACCCAGCAATTCAGCGAAACCGGGCCGATGTCGACAAAACGAGTGGGACACACGGCAACGTTGCTGCCCAACGGCAAGGTGCTCATCACTGGAGGATCTACCGAAGAGTTTTTCGTTGGTTCGCTGGCGAGCGCGGAACTGTTTGATCCGGCGAGCGGAACTTTCACACCGGCAGGCTCGATGAACTTCAAGCGTTTGGCCCACCGAGCAACGCTTTTGAAGAATGGCAAAGTCTTAATTACGGGCGGGCAAAGTGATGAATGGGCCAATCTTAGCTCAGCAGAGATCTACGATCCTGCAAATAATTCTTTCACACCTGCGGCGTCGATGAATGAGAGAAGAGCTGATCACACAGCTACGGTCATCAACGACGGCCGCGTGCTGATCACGGGAGGCGCTGAGGGCCGCTCCATGCCCGTGAACGTCAGCGCTACAGCAGAAATCTACGACCCAACCAGCAATACGTTTACAAAAGTCGGAGACATGAGTGTGGTCAGGTACAAGCACTCCGCCGCATTGATGCCTGACGGACGGGTAATTGTGATTGGCGGCTCAAACGCCATGATGTGGAATGGACAGTACGCGAGCGCTGAGTTTTATGATCCGGCTGCCGGAAAGTTCACTGCAGCCGGAAAGCTGAACACGGCGCGCTACAAGATTCGAGATGCAGTGGTGCTCTTGCATAACGGAAAGATCCTGGTCGCAGGTGGAGGACGAGCGGAGATTTACGATCCGGCGACTGGCTTGTTCGGAGCGGTTAGAGGCGGGATGGGAACTACGAGGTATTACGCCACGGCAACCTTGCTGGTCTCTGGTGAGGCACTCATCGTTGGCGGCTACAGCTCTGAGACAGGAAACATGCCCTCTAACACGAGCGCCTGGCTCTATCAACCTGAATGATGAAGTAACACCTTCGTGGCTGGTTCACTTTGCATTTGAGCCTTTCATTCACACCGGGCTTCAGCCCGGTGGTTGAGTAGCGCGCTGGACTAGAACCGTTTCAACGGTTTCAGTTTCGGCGCCACGGAGACAAACCGTTGAAACGGTTTATTGAAATCTCGAGGCCGCCGGTTCACCCGGTTGAAACCGTGTGAGACTGAGAAGGTCGACCAAACGTAACGACCACCGAAACTTCTAGAGGATCACTAAAATATGCGACGTACAATCATCTTATTAATGCTGGCGTTGGCCATACTTTCTGCTCAGAACACGAGCCTCGCTGCAGATAAATACACTATCGATCCGAACCATTGTCATATCGGCTTCTCAGTACGGCACCTTGTAATCAACAACATCAGGGGCCGTTTCACTGACTACTCGGGATCGATAGTCTACGACGAGCAAGACGTCACCAAGTCCTCTGTAGAGATCGCCATCAAAGCCAACAGCATTACCACCGATGTCAAAAACCGCGACGATCACTTGCGCGGTTCTGATTTTTTTGACGTAGCCAGGTTCCCTGACATCACTTTCAAAAGCACGCGCGTTGAAAAGCGAGACGACGCCTTTGTTGCCGTCGGCTTATTCACAATGCATGGAATCTCAAAGGAAATCGCCCTTCCTTTCAAAGTAAACGGCAAGAGTAATTTTCAAGGCAGCGCCCATCTTGGAATCGAAGCAACCACGACGATCAATCGTCGCGACTTTGGCATGACCTGGAGCGCTACGCTCGACAGCGGCGGACTCGTCGTCGGCAACGACGTAATGATCGAGCTGAACATTGAAGCAGTGAAGAAGTGAGACTCGGACTTTCTACAAGGAGAACAACATCATGAATAAAGCACGACGGCATTTTTTGCAGACAAGCGGCGTCGGTTTCGCGAGCCTTGGCGCGGCGGGACTTGTATTGCGAGGCGATGTATTTCCAACGCTGCCGACCGCCACCGGCGAGGAAGCCAACCGCATTCTCATCAACATGGGGCCGAGCCCCAGGGAAACAACAGCCACGAAGACGGACTTGAAGACAGTCACACCCTTTCCTTATGGACCATGGTACAAACCGGGAGCTCCGTTTAGAGCCAAGCTCTCAGTGCCAGGCGAGCCGGGAACTTTGTTTCTACTTTCAGGCCGAGTGTGGGCCTTCGATACGAAGAAGCCGCTCCCTGGCGTGGTGCTCGACTTCTGGCATGTTGATATGAAGGAACAGTATTCGGACGGCGTGACCGACTTCAGAAATCGCGGCCGGTTGCTGTCATCTGAAGCCGGTCTCTACGAAGTCGAGGGCATTCGCCCAATACCCTACCGGCCAAATCCCAAAGGCGCGCCAAACTTTTGGCGCTGCGCCCACTTTCATCTCGTAGCTCTGTGTCCCGGCTACAAGCCGCTTATCACCGAAATTCATTTCAAAGAAGATCCAAAGATGTCCGACTCGATGTACCGGCCTGAGAACGCTATCGCTCCCGAAAAGCGCGTTGTTAATGGCGTGAGCTTTGAGACGGGCGTGTTCGACATTGTGCTGGAACGCGAATAAGTGAACCCAACTTCGCGGCTTGAGCAGGCGAGGTCACCCTTCTTAACCGAGCAACATTTCGTAAGGAGCCATTATGAGAACCCAAAAACTGGCCACCGCAATATTGTTTGTCATCGTCATGCTGCAAACGCTCGAGGCAGCCGCGCAGAACGGCGCCTCAGCGCCGAAGCGTTCACCACTGGACGCGACCAGCTGGGGAGTTGTGTACGACGTACCGGCTACAAAGCAGGTGAAAGTTTCCAGCGACGTGCCTTATCTAAGTGACACGCGAGGCACGCTCGCCGTTGATATCTACTCGCCGCCAGACCTGAAGCCAGGTGAAAAGCGTCCCGCCGTGGTTTTCATGAATGCCATCGGCGATGGGCCAAACAATAAGGTCAAGAACTGGGAAATCTATCGCTCGTGGCCGCGGCTCGTGGCTGCACACGGGTTAATCGGAATATCGATGGAGGCTGATGGCTCGCGGATTCAGGATTGTTTGCGCGGCGTTTTCGAATTTCTCGAGAACAAGGGAGCGAACTATGGTGTTGACGGAACGCGTCTCGGTCTGTACGCAGCTTCCGCGAACGTGACTAACACAACTGAGTATCTGGCGGGTGCCGCCGTTTCGAAAAATATCCGCGCCGCAATCTTGTATTACGGCGGCGTTCCGGCCGGAAATCTGCGAACGGATCTACCGGTGATGTTTATTGTCGCTCAAAGCGATGCGCCGCGAATGGGGCAGCAACTCAATGGCCTCTGGCAAAGAGTCGTCGAGACAAAGGCGCCCTGGACATTGATGTTTGCCACCGGCTTGCCGCACGCGTTCGACGCTTTCTCAGACAATGATGACGCGCGACGAATAGTCCAACAGAGTATTTCGTTTTGGAGATCTAATCTCGAGCCGGTGCCTCAGCCAACCTGGGAAAAATCCGCGGCCCGAGCAATCGTCGCGGCTGGATATGGCAATGAGAACCAGAGAGCAGTCGATTTGTTGAATGCCTGGATCAAGGATAATCCCAACGACATCCAGGCCCACCAGTTGTTAGGTGGAAGTTTGCAACGACTCAACCGGTTTGACGAAGCCAGCGCGACTTATGAGAAAGCTCAAGCGCTCGGCGCCGATCCTAACGGCATCTACACAAGCCTGGGATCAATAAGAGCTTCGCAGCGTCGCTTTGACGAATCCATCCAGTTCTACCGAAAAGCGATCGACGGCGGAGTGCAGAACAGTTTTGTTTACACCCAGCTCGGATACGTTCAGTTACAAGCGGGGAAAACAGAAGACGCGATTCAAAACTACGAAAAGGCTTTCGCGGTGGGGATCCCGCCGGGTAACCGAGGCGTTAATTACTACAACCTCGCTTGCGGATACGCTCGGCTGGGGCAGAAGGAAAAGGCTTTGGATGCGCTCAACAAGGCTATCGACGCGGGCTTTAACAACCGCGCGTTTTACGAGACTGATAAGGATTTTGAATCACTAAGATCTGAGGTAGGGTTCAAGCAGCTACTCGATCGCCTGCCAAAGTCTTAATATCAAAGCGACCAACAGGCGTTTAGAGTTCAAACTTCAGTTTGGTATTTTGCGATCCAAAAGCCAATCTGAAGATTGAACTCTTAACGCCTGTTGGGCGGCTTGGCCTCTTCATACGCTCGCATCATGTCTTCGTAGAACAGATCTGCGAGACGCGTATAACCTGGCGTCGACAAGTGCACGTGATCCGCTTGCGCGAGGCCGCGGCTTAGCCAAACATTAATCGAGCCCGGACCGCCCATCGCGTCGTACGCGCTCCAGAAAGCAGCGCCTTCCGCGATCGCTGCGCGTCGTTCGGAACTAACCAGGAACGGCATCCGGCGCGAAGCCAGGGCCAGGTCGCCGCGATCGGGCGGCGCCATCACCAGGATGGAAGCTGCGGGTGAGGCTGCGCGCAAGAGACGCAACACTCGTTTGAGCAGTTGTTCATAACTCAGCGGCGTCCAATCAGCATCGCCAGCCTCGTTGGTACCAAACGCGAGGATGATCAAGTTAGGTTCGCGCTTCGCGACTACAGATGAAAAGGCTGTCGGATTCCAGCTCAAGAGTCTCGAGGCGCGGGCGCCGTTGATTCCGAAAACATCGTAGACGACTCCAGGATTAATCTCTTCACTGGCAATTCCCAGCAGCCGAACTTTTCCCGGACTCAGCGAATGCACTTCCACTCGATGAGTTGCGGGCGAAGGTTCATCATAGAAAAAAGAACCTAACCGAGGCGCGCGAGCGGTCAGCAAAATCGGCGTGTCAAGAACAGAGTTTCCATCCACTTGAATGTCGATGCTGCCGCCGCCAGGCTGGACGACGTAATAAACCTCAAAATGATTCGCGAACGTTTGTAACCAAACTTTTTCATTTGACTGATTCGTTGCCAGAGCAATGCCCGCTGGAGCATAGATGTTGTCCGGAGCAGTCCTTCCGCCAATTCCTTCAATAACCCAACCATCAGAGGCGCCAGTGCTGACACCGCGGCGACGCGTGCTCATTGGATTACGAGGCACGATGAAACCTGGACCACCATCGCCAAAGTCTGATTGAAATCGGCGGCGGATTTGCGCTGTGAGAATGTCGGCCGCCGTGTGCGAATCACCAAACTGCATGATGCGCACGGGCTCGAGCCGTTGGCCTGAGTGACTGGCTTTCAAAGCCGCGAAGAAGCTTGCGAGGGCTTTTGGATTTTCGATCTTATGAGTTGGTTTTGTGGGCGGGCTTGATAACTGCGCGGTCCCAGTTTTTGAAAAGGCAAAGAACAGCAGGCAGGCAGCAAATGTGACGAGTAGCTTCATCGCGACTCATCATGTTGAGCTGTCGATACACCGTCAACCGTGCTCGTCCGCTAATGTGATGTGGATTTCCTCAGCGCACAATCGAGATCGTGGCTGCCAAATTCCTTTGCAGCTTTGCGCCTTTGCGGGATTAAGAGTGAGTCTGTTTCGCTTCGACGGTCCGGAGGAAAATGAGATTCTCACGCGAAGGCGCAAAGCTGCAAAGGAAAGACGTCTAGATCGGAACTAAGTCTCTACCGAATACCCGGCGTTGACCCAGGCGCTGGTGCGCCTGTTACATGCGTGAGGTAGCGTAGACTTCAGTCTGCGCGGCGTCTCGGGACATTCAATGTTGAATGTCTGGGATGTGAGAATAGAATAACGGCAGTTGTTTCGTCTTGAGTTTAGAATGCGTCGCAGGGTGAAGCTA
>DATNBH010000031.1:0-120222 GCA_035572035.1 Pyrinomonadaceae bacterium
GTTCATGGCCGGCACATGGCGGAAGCGCATGAAGTGATGCTCCATCGGATGGTAGTTGATCGCCAACGACGTCAGCTGCCCACCCACGCTCACCTGGAAAATCAATTGCGCCGTAGTGGCGTCTAGCGGCCGCTCGATGCCGTCACGACCGCGCGCACGCGGAGCGAGTGTCGTAGCTGCTCCCGGCGTGTGCACCATGAAGCGATAGAAGTTATCCACATCGGTGCCCACCGCAAAGATGGTGTCAACGCCACCGGTGCCTGCCTTCACAACTTCAACCTTTGCCGAGCCATTGCGCATATCGAACGAGTTCGCCGAGACGTAACCCGCGAAGTGCATCCCCTTCGCTTGCGTCAACGGCGTCACCACCAACTGGCCGTTCGTCTGCGCCGTGATCACCTGCGGATCGAACGCCGTAGTAGCAGATGTCTGCACGCCAATAGTCCACTTACTGGCATCGCGCGCGCTGTTGCCGAAGTCGTCGTTCGGCGTCGGCGTTGGTGATGGTACCGCCAGCGGCGCTGCCACGAAGTTCGCAACCTGGCTACTACTCAAATTGAAGAAGTCGGCTCGCGACGGCGCAAAAGTAAAGTAGTTACTTTGGACTGTCACCGAGTAGTTACCGCCGGGAACGAGATTCAGAAATGAATAATTGCCGCTAGCATCCGTTTGCGCGACACGCGAAATTGGCCCCGAAAGAGTGACGGTCACTTCCGCCAGCGCATTGTTGGCTGCATTGGAAGTCCGCCCCGAGATTGAAAGAGAGGCTTGCGTATTGCACGATTGGCCGTCATTCAACAGCACTGACAAATCATTTGAGCTGCTATTCGCAGACACTAAGTCTGTCTTTCCATCACCATTGAAATCTCCGATCGCGGCTGAGAGCGGAGCGGCGCCGACGGCAAAGTTGGCGGCTGCAAGGAAGTTGCCCGTGCCTAACCCCAGCAAGATGGAAACGTTATTTGAATTTCGATTAGCTACCGCCAGATCAAGCTTGGTATCGCCGTTGAAGTCACCTACTGAGATTGTTTGAGGATTGGTTCCAACTCCAAACGAGGTCGGCGCGCCAAAGCCGCCAGTTCCGTTACCCACCAGGATCGACAAGCTTGCCGAGCTAAAATCCGCCACCGCCAGATCGATCTTCCCATCGCTGTTTAGATCGCTGATGGCAACATAATTTGGACCTGAGCCGGCGGCGAAGTTGGTGGCGGCGCCGAAACTGCCCGTCCCGGTGCCCAGCAAGATCGACACGTTGTTCGAGCCAAAATTCGCGGCGACCAGGTCAACTTTGCCGTCACCATTCAAGTCGCCCGCGGCAACAGCAAATGGGAAAGAACCTACCGCGAATGTGGTTGCGGCGCCGAGACTCCCGGTACCGGCGCCGAGCAGGACAGAGATGTTATTAGCTGTCTGGTTGGCTACCGCGACATCAGCCTTGCCATCATTATTGAAGTCAGCTACGGCGACCGAGATGGGAACCGTGCCCACCGCGAAGTTGGTAGCGGCTCCGAAAGTACCTGTACCTGTGCCTAGCAAGATCGAAATGTTATTGGAGTTTCTGTTAGCAACTACCAGGTCGAGATTGCCGTTACCATCGAAATCACCGGTCGCCAGGCCATTTGGAAGAGTCCCTACAACAAAGTTGGTTGCCGTCCCAAACGTACCATTTCCCGCGCCAAGTAAAATTGAGACGTTATTACTACCCTGGTTTGTGACTGCAAGATCAAGTTTGGCGTCGTTGTTGAAGTCACCGGTTACTACGGTGTAAGGGAATGTTGCGGGCAGGAAGTTGGTTGCTGTCCCAAAACTTCCGGTGTTGCATTGAGGTGGAATTGAAGGCGACGACTTAAAGTTTGCTGTCGCGTTTGTTGTAAGGTTATTGAGAGTAACCGCTTGTGGAGCGAATGTCCCCACCGGTGTAACTGCATAGCTCGCGCCAGCCTCAAGATTGAGGAAGCTATAATTTCCCAGAACATTAGTCTGGGTAGTGCCTGCAGACGCCCCATTCTTTGTCAGCGCCACCGTAACATTGTTCAACGCCGCGTCATTGGCATCCACAACTGTACCGGTGATATTGACTTGCGTTTGCGTCGCTACAAAGTTTGCAATCCTATTTACGTCTAGATTGATGAAACTGAAATTGACCGGACTGAAGGAAAAGCCCGTGCCCGCTGGAGTTACTAGATAATTTCCACCACCAGGAAGATTCGGAAACGAATAATTTCCTTGAGCATCAGTTGTAGTCGAGGTGTTGGTAGTGCCGGTCAATCCGATCGTCACTCCGGCAACGTTATTGCCCGCTAACATCAGCGACGCGACCGGTAATGTTAAAAAGGCTTAGCGCGCGACAAATCGAAAATGGCGACGTGTTATTCGCGGGATCAGTTGCCGTGGCAGTTACGAGCTGGGAAAGCGATATCCCAGTACCGACAGACGCGGTGAAGACTGCGTTACCATTCGCATCAGTGGTTGTCGTGCTTCCTCCAAGAAAGATCTGACCCTCGCCGCTGCCAGACGAGTCACAAGCATCATTGGCAAAAAACTGAAGTGTGTAAGTCTTGTTGCTCTCACTCGCTAGCGTGCCTTTGATTGTGGTGTTGTTGCTTGAAGTAGTAACCGACGTCAAGACTGGCGCCGCCTGATTGTTGTTGCCGTTCGCGACGAGCCTGATGCCCACATTTCCGTTTGAGACAATGGAGTTCGACAAGATCCCATTGCCGGTCGCAGTAGTAATTGAGACGCCGGTACTGTTATTAAAAGCGATGACATTGGCTGCGCCGCCAGCAGTCCCTCCGATTAAGTTGTTACTGGTGCTTGGGTCGAGAATATCAATACCGGCTGCGTTGGCTACAGGTGAAGTGCCGGCCGCATTCGTACCGATGAAATTGCCTTGAATCTGATTTCCGGTGGCAGGAAAGCTGGCGTTGCTGCCAATTCGGACACCCACGCAGTTGTTACCGGAAATTACATTCCCCGCTCCCGCAGCAGTTCCACCGATGGTGTTATTCGATGCGTTGAAAATAAACATGCCCGAACATGTGTTACCCAAATCAGCTGCGCCTCCGGCATCGGTCCCGATGTAATTCCCCAACACCAGATTGTTGTTGGCTCCGTTTTGCTGGATTGAAAGTCCTGTGGCATTTCCCGAAATGAGGTTTCGAGCGGCTGGAGTGGCGCCTCCGATTGTGTTGCCCGACGCAGAGTTGATGATCACGCCGAACGCAAAATTTGGCAGAGCGCTATTACCGGCAGGATCGGTCCCGATTCGGTTACCTTCAACATGATTGTTGGTGCTGTTGGAACCGGAAATCTCAATTCCGGTGTCGAATCGGTTAATAACCAGACCCTGAATCGTGCAATTGGAAGCGTTAATCATCAGACCAGCGGGAGTTGCACCTGCATTGGATCCGTCTAACTCAATCAACAACACAGCATTGTTCCCGGTGGCGAGGGTGTTCGCAGAAGATCCCGGCTGACTGTAGCCATTAATGATGACCGGGTTCGTGATAGCTGGAAGCTGTGTAAGCGGAATAATCGTGTGCACTCCCGAACCGCCGATATTAAATGTAATCGTGTCAGTCCCCGGATTAGAATTAGTGTCAAGGATGGCTTGCCTCAGCGAACCAGGTCCGCTGTCATTGGTGTTGGTAACGCTGAAAGCGACCGGCCCTGCTGTAATGGTCAATTCCCAACCGCCGGCAAAAATACCGGTATCGGTACCCGCATCATCCACGACAAAGAGGCTCCACGAACCATTGGGATTTAAGCCGTTAAAAGCGGACGCCAACGTATCAGTACCGCCCGGACCAGGTGACAAATAGGGACCAGCCGGCGCCGGCGCCGGGAAGAGATCACCAGTGCTGTAGTTAGTCGGCTTGAACGAGCCGGATGCTGGTGGCACGCCCGAATTCGGAATCAGGGCGGCTGCATCGTCGTCAAAAGTGTAGGTAAGACCGGTCATGTCACTCCCGCCGATTACGTCAGACATCAGTAATAACTTCACGCCCGTCGGTCCAACGAGAAGAACGTCCAGATCGCTTGGGAAGGTATGGCTTATGGTCTTAAGGGTGACGGTTACTTTCGTGATCGGGTTTGCGATACCGGAAACCGTGATGTTGGATGGGTAAGGAGTAGCTGGCGATCCAGTGGTGGCGCCAGTTCCGGTTGCTGGCACGGTGATTGAGGTCGAATTCGAAAACGTTTGCGAGCTGGCGCTGCTTGCGATCATCATTCCAGCGAGCGCAACTAGGGCGAGTCTTAATAAAGACAAAAGTTGGTTCGTGAGGTTTGCTCGATGAGGTTTCATGCTTACTCCTGTCAAAAAATGAGGCGGCCAAGAAAACTAGACTCTACTGGCACTCGGTGTTGTTGTGTGTTGCGACTGGGCTGAAGCGTTGCTGGTATTCGAGCGACGTGATGAATGAGCACACCATCGCGCGCTGCTTCTCGAGCGCTCGCAACGGCGCGCTGTTCACTTGCCCCAGCCAGAATAGATATCCGCCGATGTCGGGATTGCGCCGCAGATAACCAAAGTACTGCGTCAGCACAAACGCGCGGTTGTATTCCGCATCGATGAAGGCTCGATTGTTGATGGGATTTGTTTGCGTGTTGTCGTCTGCGATCCGATACAACACGGCGCCGCGTCCGCTCTGATTGAATAGATCGATTAGCGCCTGGCGCTGCGAGCTCAAGGCAACGCCGATGTCGGTGTTGATGTTAGCGATCAGTGCGTCTACATAGGCCGGCCCGTCAAGTGTGCTGGGGTACTTCGCCAGGAACTGCAACCGCAGCACGAAGGCGTTGGCGAGGTCCAACTGCGTTTGTGCTAGTGATGGTCCGCCGCGTACTCGAGCTCGGTCAGTCGAGAACACGGAGTAGTTCACGAGCTTCTTGTTTTCGTTCGGGAAGTTGGGATTGTTGTCGTTATTCGAGATAGGTTGATTGTTGCCATACGCAGCTCGATAGAGACGAACCACGTAGGAGCCAGTCTGCTGATACTCCTGTTCATAGAAGAACGCGTTGCTCACCGTGATGCGCTGCGTGCGCAGACACTGAACATCCGTGCCGCATTGCGTGATTTGACCTTTCCAGAAGTCCAGACCGCCCTGGTCAGGAACGCGATTGAGGAAATCGTAGTAATGCTGCGTCACGAAGTACTGCGCGTCATCAAGTGGATTGCCAGTCGCCAAAGTGGTGTCGTTGTCACTGATGGTGAGCACGGCACGGCCCGGTGTGTTCAAGCCGGCTCCACTCGGATTTGTCAGCAACAGGTTCAGTGACTGCTCGCCTTCTGCCAGTTGATTGTCTACCAGCAACACGCGGAAGGTGCGGCTCGCGATACCCGACGCAAACGTCAAAGTACCGGCAGCGTTGGTGTATTTAGACTTCTGGCGCGCGGTGCCATCCGCCGTTGCGAAGTCCACTGTAGCGGCGTCCGTCAAACTGCCCGAGCGCGTCACCGTCACCAGGATCGAGCCGTCACCTTCATTGATTGAGTAGGTTGGGGCGCTGAACTGGAAAGTGCTCGTTACCAAGCCAAAGTTATCAAACACAGTCTGTCCGGGATTAGCAGGGTTCGTAGTGCCGGCGCTGAGTTCTGCTGTCAGTGCAGCCACGCTTCGCTGCAGCAGTACAGTATGTTGGACCGTGAAGTCGATGTTGTCCGGACTCGTCTCAAACACTATCGAGTTCATCGCCGGCGCATGCCGGAAGCGCATGAAGCGATGCTGTATCGGATCATAGTTGATCGTTAACGAGGTCAGCTGTCCACCCACGCTCACCTGGAACACGAGCTGCGCCGTGGTGGCGTCAAGCGGCCGCTCGATGCCGTCGCGCCCACGAGCACGAGGCGCGAGTGTGGTAGGCGTCCCCGGCGTGTGCACCATGAAACGATAGAAGTTATCCACGTCTGTGCCCACCGCAAAGATGGTGTCCGCGCCACCGGTGCCTGCCTTCACAACTTCGACCTTTGCCGAGCCATTGCGCAGATCGAACGAGTTGGCTGAAACATAACCGGCGAAGTGCATCCCGCTCGCTTGCGTCAACGGCGTCACCACCAGTTGACCGCTCGTCTGCACCGTCGTCACCTGCGGATCAAAGGCAATAGTCGAAGACGTTTGAGCACCGATGGTCCACTTGCTGGCATCGCGCGCGCTGTTGCCGAAGTCGTCGCTCGGCGTGGGCGTTGGCGAAGGCACCGCAAGTGGCGCCGCACTGAAGTTGGCTATCTGACTGCTACTTAAATTGAAAAAGTCTGCTCGTGAAGGCGCAAACGTAAAGTAACTGCTCTGCACTGTGACCGTGTAGTTGCCACCAGGCACCAGGTTGGGAAATGAGTAGTTACCGCTGGCGTCAGCTTGCGTGACACGCGAGATTGGTCCGGACAAGGTAACCACCACATCCGGCAACGCCTGGTTAGCTGCATTCGCCACTCGTCCGGAAATCGATATTGAAGTCTGGGTATTACAGATCGAACCATTATTCAGGAGCACTGAGACTGTTGCCGTAGTAAAGTTCGCCGACGCCAAATCCGACTTGCCATCGTTGTTGAAGTCTGAAATCACCACGCCGATAGGAAAGGTCACAGGAAAGTTGGCAGCGGCAACAAAGCTTCCTGCCCCGGTACCAAGCAGCACGGATAAATTGTTGCTACCTTCATTCGCCGCAACCAAGTCCAGCTTGCCATCGCCGTTAATATCGCCAACCGCGACCGCTGCGGGAGTTGTGCCGGCAGCGAAGTTCGTCGCAGGCCCAAAACCGCCAGCCCCATTTCCCAGCAACACAGAAATATTCAGCGAGCTGAAATTCGGTACGGCCAAATCAGCTCTTCCGTCCGTGTTGAAGTCGCCGACGGCCAAGGTTCCAGGATTTGCTCCGATCGTCACGCTCGACGGCGCACCAAAGCCGCCAGTCCCATTTCCAAGCAATATTGATACTGTCCCAGCAGTAAAGTTTGTAACGGCAGCGTCCACTTTTCCGTCGCCATTGAAATCGCTCAGAGCAATTGAGCCAGGATTTGCGCCCGCGGCGAAACTGGTTGGTGCGGCAAAACCTCCCGTGCCGTTTCCCAAAAGTACCGAGAGATCGCTGGCGGAGTTGTTCGCCACCACGGCGTCCAGCTTCCCATCGCTATTAACATCAACCACTACGACGAATGAAGGCCCACTTCCGGTGGCGAAATTTGTCGGTGCAGCGAAACCTCCAACGCCGTTCCCCAGCAGTACCGACATATTATTCGTGCCTCGGTTCGCAACCAGTAAGTCTATTTTTCCATCGCCACTAATATCTGCCGCAGCGACTGACATCGGCTGAGTTCCAACTACAAAGCTGGTGGCCGCTCCAAAGCCGCCCACTCCGTTGCCAATCAAGACGGAGATATCAGTTCCAGTCGGGCTGGAGTTGGCAACTGCGAGATCCAATTTTGAATCTCCGTTGAAATCCGCGACCGCGATCGATCTTGGATTTGTACCGACAGTCAGATTGGCTGCACCTCCGAAGCTAGCGGTGGCGCACTGTGGTGGAATACCTGGCGCGGCGGTGAAATTAATCACCGCATTCGCCGTCAAGTTATTCAAAGTCTGACTGGCTGGATTGAAGCTCCCCGTCGGAGTGACAACGTAATTGGCGCCGGCCTCAAGATTAATGAAGCTGTAATTTCCCAGACCGTTGGTTTGCGTTGAGCTCAACGGGGTTCCGTTCTTCGTGAGCGAGATGGTGACATTACTCAACGGCGCACTATTGCTGTCCGTAACCGTGCCAGTAATTGTCGCGAGCGTCTGAGTCCCGACGAAATTCGCAATGCGATTAGTGTCCAGGTTGGCAAAAGTGAAGCTGGCTGGACTAAATGATTGGTCACTCGCAGCAGGCGTCGCAGTGTAAGTGCCGCCGCCACCAAGATTGCCGAATGAGTAGTTGCCACTCACGTCGGTCGTTGTGTTGAGCGTTGCACTTCCGGTTAGGTTTACCGTTACACCGTTAAGGGGATTGCCGGAAGTATCGACGATTCGCCCGGTAATGTTTAGCGTGACGACTGCACGACAAGCAGAAAACTCTGAAGTATTACCGAGGTTATCAGTAGCCGTAGCTGTAACTACGTGACCGGGTGTCGTGGCGGCGGATAGACTCTTATTAATCGTGGCGTTGCCGCTGCCATCAGTCGTGACTGGAGTAGAACCAAGGAACACCTGGCCTTCCCCATTTCCTGAAGAATCACAAGCTGGGTTTGAAAAGAATTCAATCGTGAAAGTTGTATTTGCCGATGAGTTCAAGCTGCCCAGCACGACGGTGTTCGGACCTGACGAAGTGGCCAGGGTGAGCAGCGGGAAGTTCTGTCTATTGTTAGCTCCGGTGTCGGTGTCGTTGGCATCATTGGCAGTAACTCCGTCCGCGCCCAGGTCAATTCCAAGTTGGCTATTTGCGAAAATCTGATTAGACGAAATCAAGTTTTGCGTCGAAGCATTGTCAAAATTTAAGGCTATGCCCCGACCGTTGTTGAAGGCGATCAAATTCCCTGCTCCGGCTGTCGAGCCGCCGATCGTCGTAGTCGCAGCGCCCTGAAGTTGAATCCCGGTGCCCGAGTTTGGAATTGCCTGCGTGCCAGTTACATCAGTGCCAATGTAATTGCCCTGAACAACATTTCCGGTTGGTCTAACCGCGGTCACCAAACCAATGAAGATCCCCTGTGCGAACGGAAAGGCTCCTCCGTTTCCTGAGATTACATTGCGCGCGGCAGCCGTGGCGCCACCAATCACATTGTTAGAACATTCGGTGAGACGAACTCCTCCCAAGCCATTGCCCAGGGCCGCAGTACCTTGCGCGTTAGTGCCTATCAAGTTCCCTTGGACAGTGTTACCTGAGGCGGCAGAGCCATCAATGGATACGCCGCCCTGACCGTTGCCGGAAATCACATTGCCGGCGCCAGGCTGAGTGCCGCCGACAATATTGTTTGCGGTGAATATGAATATTCCCTGTCCTGAATTGGGCAGCGCTGAAACGCCGTTAACATTCAGACCAACAAAATTGCCTTGAATCTTGTTGTTGTTGATACCTGGGCCGAAGTTCGAAATTGTCATTCCGTTTGAGCTGCTACCGGAAATGACATTTCGATCCTGGGGGGTCAGACCACCAATGGTGTTGTTTGCGCTCGCGACGATAACGCCTGTACTACTATTCGCAAGCGGGGCGTTTCCGGCGGCGTTGCACGAGAGAAAATTGCCCGAGATGATATTGCCACCGTTATTAGAAAGCTCGATTTGCCCCCGCTGAAAACGATTAATAACCAGACCGCGCACAGTGCTGCTGCCCGCTGAGATCGACAAACCAGACTGGGAGAATCCAGTATTGATACCATTAATCTCGATTAACAAGACCGCATTGTCTGTGGTCAGCGAATTATTCGCCTGACTCCCCGGCTGAGTGTAGCCGTCGATGATTATTGGAGAGTTGATGACTGGTAACGATGTTCCGGGAGTGATGGTCTGGACACCCGGGCCGGGGATATTGAAGGCGATCGTCTGTACTCCAGACGTATTGTTGGAATCCACAATCGCTTGTCTTAGTGAGCCTGCTCCGCTGTCGTTTGTATTCGTAACCGTCAGGATGTTCGGGTTGGCTAAAGTAACCAGATCAGTCTCGACTAAGAAATTTCCATCCTGCTGTATACCAAAAACGAACTGAACGTTGATATTCGCGCCGGGCGCGAGCGGTGTCGCGCCGGTGACCGATGGCACTGACAGCGAGCTATTAAATCCCCCGCCATTCGGCTGAGAGGGCGGTTGCTCGAGTGTCGTGCCGCGCACCAGGACCGAGCCCCCTCCCGATACCGAGACATTGATGTCGCTCGAAGTTCGGGCTCGCATGTCAGCGGTTCCACTCGCCGCCGGAAATGTATTTACGTTGGTTAAGCGAAAGCGCAAACGCGTTAGCGGTTGACCAGTGAGATTGGTAAAGGTACGTCTGTAAGAAACGGTGCCGAAGGTCGCATTATTAGGTGGATCCACAGTCATATCGCGCACCTGATTAGGCGCGGCGGTCTGGCTTACACCTGTATCCAAAAGCCCAACGGGCAAAGTAGCCGAGTTGAGAATTGGACTGCTCAAGTTCTCGGGTCCTGGAGCACCAAGTCGCTGCTGTCCGCCTGTAGAAGTTCCGTTTGTATCTGCAAGTAGAAAGTCCGCAGCGTTGTTGTCAGTGTCTTTCGGTGGTCCGCCTCCGCGAAGATCGCGGTAGAGTGTGCAGTCAATGCTGAAAGGACTCAGCGGCACATAACCGGCGCCTTCGCGGTAAAGCGTGTTCGCCTCGTTTGTGGAGCCCACTGCGTCCAAACGTGTACCAAGTGCAAAGTTGGCGGGGTTTGAGGTGGTGAAAAGAGCAATACCCGCGTTGTCCGCGATGTTAGTTGTGTATGTAGCATCACCCGTGGCCGTCGTGCCGCTACCGGCAGGATAATTACTTAAGCTGTAACCGGCCGAGTTGACACCTAGAAAATGTCCTCGAGCGGGAATGACCGTTCCGTTGGGAATAACGAAGCGGACCACGCCATCCGATGCTGCAACGGAGTAGCCGCTCGATCCGTCACTGGAACTAATCGTTAGTGGAGAGTTAGAGTCGTTGTACAGTTCTATGAACTCGTCGGTTGCAGCCGCCCCGGAATTGGGCCCCCGCAAACGGAACTCGCTGATTGTTAATAATCCTGCGGCGGCAGGCGCTCTTAACGGCTGCTGTGTTTGTCCGGGGCCTGTCTTTGCAGCGCTCGTTTCTTTCAACGACAAACTGCGGTAAGTCTTAGCAGATTGCGTGAAGATGATTGCAAATAGAATTACCGTGGAAATTATCAGACTTCTGGAAAAAGAAGCGGTGAACTTCATTGTTCTCCTATTACAACCTCGTAGTGAGTGATTGCAGTTGCGAGCTTATGGAAGGCTCGAACGAATCGACCCGGTGGAGTTTCGACCCTTGCGTCTTTGACTCGACCAAAAGTAGGAGCTTCTCTATCCGAACAGTCCCTGAAAAGCAAGTGAAATTACTGACACTCCGTGTTGTTGTGTGTTGCGACTGGGCTGAAGCGTTGCTGGTATTCGAGCGAGGTGATGAACGAGCATACCATCGCGCGCTGCTTCTCCAGCGCTCGCAACGGCGCGCTGTTCACTTGCCCCAGCCAGAATAGGTAGCCGCCAATGTCGGGATTGCGCCTCAGGTAACCAAAGTACTGCGTCAGGACAAACGCGCGGTTGTATTCAGCGTCGATGAAGGCTCGATTGTTGATGGGATTCGTTTGCGTGTTGTCGTCTGCAATGCGATACAACACCGCCCCGCGTCCGCTTTGATTGAATAAGTCGATCAGCGCCTGCCGCTGCGAGCTCAAGTCAACGGCGATATCAGTATTGATATTTGCGATCAGCGCGTCTACATAGACTGGCCCATTGAGCGTGCTCGGATACTTCGCCAGGAACTGCGAACGCAACACGAAGGCATTGGCGAGATCAAGCTGTGTTTGTGCTAATGACGGCCCGCCGCGTACTCGCGCTCGGTCGGTTGAGAACACGGAGTAGTTCACCAACTTCTTGTTCTCGTTCGGGAAGTTGGGATTGTTGTCGTTGTTCGAGATCGGCTGGTTGTTGCCATACGCCGCTCGGTATAAACGCACGACGTATGAACCAGTTTGCTGATACTCCTGCTCGTAGAAGAACGCGTTGCTCACCGTGATGCGTTGCGTGCGCAAACACTGCACGTCCGTCCCGCACTGGGTGATTTGTCCCTTCCAGAAATCCAGACCACCTTGATCGGGAACGCGATTGAGGAAGTCGTAGTAATGCTGCGTCACGAAGTACTGTGCATCATCGAGTGGATTCCCCGTCGCCAAAGTAGTGTCGTTGTCACTGATGGTGAGCACTGCTCGGCCCGGCGTGTTCAGTCCGGCTCCACTCGGATTTGTCAGCAACAGGTTCAGTGACTGTTCGCCTTCCGCCAGTTGATTGTCGACCAGCAACACCCGGAAGGTGCGGCTTGCTACTCCTGACGCAAACGTCAAAGTACCGGCAGCGTTCGTGTATTTAGACTTCTGCCGGGCGGTGCCATCCGCCGTTGCGAAGTCCACTGTAGCCGCATCCGCCAAACTGCCTGCGCGCGTCACTGTCACCAGGATTGAGCCATCTCCTTCTCCAATCGAGTAACTCGCGGCGCTGAACTGGAAGGTGCTCGTCACCAGCCCAAAGTTATCGAACACCGTCTGCCCCGGATTTGCAGGATTGGTGGTACCGGCGCTGAGTTCCGCAGTCAACGCTGATACGCTTCGCTGCAGCACGACCGAATGCTGGATCGTAAAGACGACGTTGTCCGGGCTGGTCTCAAACACAATCGAGTTCATCGGCGGCACGTGCCTGAATCGCATGAAACGATGCTGCACTGGATCATAATTGATCGCCAGCGAAGTTAACTGCCCACCTACGCTCACCTGAAACACGAGCTGCGCCGTGGTGGCGTCAAGCGGACGCTCGATGCCGTCACGCCCACGCGCTCGCGGCGCGAGTGTCGTAGCCGTGCCCGGCGTGTGCACCATGAAGCGATAGAAGTTATCGACATCGGCGCCCACTGCGAAGATCGTATCGACTCCTCCCGTCCCGGCTTTGACGACTTCTACTTGCGTGGAGCCATTGCGGAGATCGAACGAGTTCGCCGAAACGTATCCAGCGAAGTGCATCCCACTCGCCTGCGTCAGCGGGGTGATCACGAGTTGTCCACTTACCTGGGCTGTACCCACCTGCGGATCGAATGCAGTCGTTGCCGATGTCTGCGCGCCAATGGTCCATCGACTCGCGTCGCGCGCGGCATTGCCGAAGTCGTCGTTCGGAGTTGGCGTCGGCGAAGGCACTGCGAGCGGCGCCGCCACAAAGTTCGCCACTTGACTACTACTTAGATTGAAGAAATCTGTGCGCGAAGGCGCAAACACGAAGTAACTGCTTTGCACGGTGACTGTGTAACTGCCGCCAGGCACTAAATTCGGAAACGAGTAATTCCCGTTAGCATCAGTCGGCGTTACTCGGGTGATTGGACCAGACAGCGTCACGGTTACCTCGGCAAGGCCAACGTTTATTGCAGTTGATACGCGTCCTGAAATTGTCAGGGAATCCTGTGTATTACAACTGGCGCCACTGTTTAGGAAAATTCCGGCGCTGGATGAATTGTGATCCACTCGCACGACATCAAGCTTGGCATCATTGTTAAAATCCGCGACTGCAACCCAAATCGGTATTGAGATTGGTGGGGGGTTCACTGGTGCGGTGAAGACTCCAGTACCTGTGCCCAACAGAACTGGCCCACCTGCTGCCCCGACAGCCAGATCAAGTTTGCCATCCTTATTGAAATCACCGGCTGCAATCGAGGCAGGTGCAGTTCCTGCGAAGAAGTTGGTCGCGCCGGCAAAACTCCCATTACCTATCCCTAACAAGATCGAGATGCTATTGGCACTGCTGCTATTATTTGCCACCGCTAAATCCAGCTTGGCATCACCATTAAAGTCGGCAACTACTACTGAAGCAGGTCTATTACCGGTCGCAAAGTTAACGGCAGCATTGAAGCTGCCTGTGCCTGTGCCAAGCAAGACCGAGACCGTATTGGAGAGAACATTGGTAACTACCAGATCCAGTTTGCCGTCTCCATTGAAGTCGCCCAAAGCTATGGCTTGGGGCTGTGAGCCGACGGTGAAATTAGTTGCGACACTGAAACTCCCGGTGCCTGTGCCCAAGATGAGAGAAACGCTGTTGGAACCCTGATTCGTCATTGCCAGGTCAAGCTTATCATCCGAATTAAAGTCTCCCACGACGACGGCATTGTGTGCGTTCCCCGTAGCGAAGTTGGTTGCGGCCCCGAAGCTTCCAGTGCCTGTCCCCAGGAGCACAGAGATGCCACTGGCAGCTACAGCCAGATCGATCTTGTTATCGCCATTGAAATCGCCGACGGCGACGGAATTGGCAGGACCAGTTACAGCGAAGGGGCTGAAAGGCCCAAAGCTGCCTGTGCCAGTGCCCAGCGAAATCAATACGTTGTTGTTGGAATCGCCTACTGCCAGGTCAAACTTACCATCGCCGTTGAAGTCGCTCACCGTGACGGAATTTGGGAGTGTACCTGCCGAAAAGTTGCCTCCAGAGGTAAAACTCGTAGTGTCGCATTGGGGAGCAATACCTGGCGCACTTTGGAAATTAAGGACAGCGTTGGCAGTGAGGTTGTTAAGAGTCTGACTCGACGGCACAAAGCTCCCGGCGGGCGTGACTGTGTAATTCGCGCCAACGTTCAGATTGTTAAAGGCGTAGTTTCCTGACGCATTCGTCTGTACGCTACCGGAAGCAACACCGTTCTTTGTGAGTGCAAGCGTTACGTTCGACTGCGGCTGGTTGTTGGCGTCCCTCACTGTTCCGGAAATGCTGACGAGAGTTTGACTGCCAACGAAATTGGCGATTCGATTGGCGTTCAGGTTATTGAACGTCTGGCTCACCGGACTAAAAGCGTAGCTGCTGTTTGATGGTCCAACTGTGTAGGCGCCACCCTCTCCCAAATCGGTGAAGGAATAGTTCCCCGAGGCATTTGTAGTCGTACTATTGGTGAGACTGCCTGAGAGGTTGACGGTGACTCCGCTCAGCGGGTTGCCGGAATTATCTCGAACCGTACCTGTTATCGAATGCGTAGCGTCGGCGACAACCATCACCGCAGCTGCATCGACGTAACCAAAATTGGCCAGGAAAATCCGCCCGGTAGCTGAATCAACGTTTACCTGCTGCGGCCCGAACGGAAGCGCAAGTGTGGAAAGGACTGTGAAGCTATTGCCATCAATAATCGACAACTGCTTGTTCGTGGAACTGACCACATAGACATGATTGGAAAGCTCATTCAAGCCCATCACCGCGAAACCGGAGGCGGGAATCGTCGCTTCAACAACATTCGTGTTGCCATTAATTACTTGAACGAGCCCGTTGATGCTGACAAACACTCGGCCAGTCACTTTGTTCACCGCCATATTCGAGAGCGGATTGTTACTCGTGCCGAAGTTCAAGGTTGTTATGGTCGCGTTCGTAGAACAGTCAACTACCGCCACGTGTGCGCCTGAGCCGTCCGTGTAGAGGACGTATAAGCGATTCAGTTGGTTATTAACGGCATAATCGGAGACTCCAGTAAACCCCATCGACGTGACGACGTTGGTGGCGCCGTTTAGGACAGCCAAAGTCTGTCCGGCAAAAAAGTAGACTTTGTTTCCACTTTCGCTAGCGACGACATCGCCAACGAACTGCGTATTGGCGGAAAACGCGCTGGTATCCGCCGTAGTGACAGCGTTAGTTCCACCATCAACTACCATCACGCTCGGAGGTGAGGGAGTGCCAAAGCCCGCGTTGACCACAAAGATTTTGTTAGTTAACTGATTGATGCCGATTCCGAAAGGCTGATTACCGATGGGCACGTTCGCGATGACGTTGTTGGTACCACCGTCAATGACCGACAGGAAGCCGGGCAGCGAAAACCTGTCCCCAGCTAAATTGCTGCCGATGTTTTCAGCATAGATTCGATTCGTGACCTCGTTAGTAACGTAATAAACAAATCGGCCGTTGTTGTGGGGAAGACCTGTTATCGCTGAAACCTGTCCGTCCTTATTCATTTGCAGGATTTGAGCGTTAACCTGGTTCCGCCCGAAATAGTAAAGGTGGTTAGCGGAATTCACGGCGCCCGGAAAGAGCTGCGTCAGAGTTTGAATCGTTGCCTCGAGGGACGCAGTGGCGATGTCGATTTTCTGTACGAAATCAAATTGATTCGCAGCAAAGGCTTTGTGCGTTTGGTTATCGATGGCCAGCCCTGAAGGCAACTCAGCCGACGGAATTATTGCCACGACTGAGTTGTTAGCGGCGTCGATAATCGTAGTTTTAGACCCTGTCTGCGAGACAACTACAATCCGATTCGAAGCCTCGTCAAAAACAATTCCCGTACTCAGGTCACTGACTGCTACCTGGCCGACCACCGTGTTGAATGTTGGACTGCCGCGCTGGCCATCGACAACCAGAACAGTGTTGGTTGCCCTCATTCCCACGCGCCCGTTGTTGCGGTTGATCACTATCGCTTCGTTCGTGCCACTGATCGGAAGGGGCAAGTTGATAGCTGTAAGCAGGGTGTCATTATTCCCATCAATCGCATTCAGTTGGGAAGTGCCTGCGTAGATCATATTGTTTGACGTATTAACGATGACCGCTCGAGAAGTCACGGTACTGTTAATGCGCGTAAGCGTCCGCGAAACTCCATCCAGAACATAAACACCAGGCTGAGTCCCGGAGGCCGCGCAATAGATTTTGTTTGTAACGGGGTTGACCGCGACCGCACCGGCACTTGCGCCAGCCGTAAACGCTACTTCCGCGACGGTCTGATTGAATGTTGCCGACACCGGGTTAGCATCGATGATGGTTATCTTTGATGAATTTGCATTCGTTGTGAGCGTGCTGGTTACATACAAGAGACTGCGAGTTTCATCAACATCAAATGAAACGATGGTCTGACCGGCAATGGGCAATGCGGCTACTACTGTATTGAAGGTAGTGCTCGAAGAACGGCCATCCACCACGATGATCTTCGTTGGCGTCGAGGTCTGAAGAAAGTAAGCGATGCCGGCCGTTTGATTCACCCGCGCAAAGTGAATCGTCCCTGAATCCTGAAGTGGTATGGCCTTCATCAAGGTATTAGACGACTCGTGAATGACGCCAATTTCATTTCCGGCTGCTCCGGTAGTGGCGACGTAAACTAACCCGGCACTCTCGAGGACGGCTGCATCAAAGTTACCGCCGAGAGGATTTGTTACACCGGGCGGATTGAAGTCCTGGACACTAACAACTGCAGGGCCGGCCGGTCCCGTTACCCTGGTTTGTTCGACCGCCGAATTGTTGGCGCCGTCAGAATCTATTTGATTACCGCTGATTGTGGCTGTGGAACTAATTACACCCGAGATGTTTGCGTTCACTGTGATGGTAATGGTCCCAGTGGCCCCTGAACTTAGATTGCCCATTGGACAAGTGACGACGTTGGACTGTTGAGTACAAGAACCGGGCGAGGCTGAAACGAATGTGACCGAAGGAGAAAGAGTGTCAGTTACCACCACGCCGGTAGCGACATCTGGCCCATTGTTGGCGAACGCTACCGTGTAAATAAGGTTTCCTCCCATGGCCACAGGATCGACGTTGTCGACATTTGTGAGCCTGAGGTCAGTAACCTCGTTGGCGGCATCGCTCCATCCCCAGAGCCTACTGGCGTTGACATGCGACATCGCGATCCAGGCAGGTAGTGCCACGACCAGCATCAGAAGGGCGGCCCTTCTGACCGTCCGAAGCTGGGTGGCATTTAGCGGGAGCATCGGGTCTATTGGCATTCAGTATTGTTGTGTGTCGCTACTGGGCTGAAGCGTTGCTGATATTCGAGTGATGTGATGAACGAGCATACCATGGCGCGCTGCTTCTCGAGCGCTCGCAGTGGGGCGCTGTTTACCTGCCCCAGCCAGAACAGGTAGCCTCCAATGTCGGGATTGCGCCGCAGATAACCGAAGTACTGTGTCAGCACAAACGCGCGGTTGTATTCCGCGTCGATGAACGCGCGATTGCTGATGGGATTCGTTTGCGTGTTGTCGTCTGCGATCCGATACAACACCGCGCCTCGGCCGCTTTGATTGAATAAGTCAATCAGCGCCTGCCGCTGCGAGCTCAGGTCAACGCCGATGTCAGTGTTGATAGTTGCGATCAAAGCGTCTACATAGGCTGGCCCATCAAGCGTGTTCGGATACTTCACCAGGAACTGCGAGCGCAGCACGAAGGCGTTGGCGAGGTCCAACTGCGTTTGCGCCAGCGATGGTCCGCCGCGTACTCGAGCTCGGTCGGTCGAGAACACTGAGTAATTCACCAGCTTCTTATTCTCGTTCGGGAAGTTGGGATTGTTGTCGTTGTTCGAGATAGGTTGATTGTTGCCATACGCAGCTCGATACAGTCGAACCACGTAGGAGCCAGTCTGCTGATACTCCTGTTCATAGAAGAACGCGTTGCTCACCGTGATGCGTTGCGTGCGCAAACACTGCACGTCGGTGCCGCACTGGGTGATTTGTCCCTTCCAGAAATCCAAGCCACCTTGATCGGGGACGCGATTCAGAAAGTCGTAATAATGCTGCGTCACGAAGTACTGCGCATCATCGAGCGGATTCTCGGTCGCCAGCGTCGTGTCGTTGTCACTGATGGTCAGCACTGCCCTGCCGGGCGAATTCAAACCCGACACAGTCGGATTGCTGAGCAACAGATTCAGCGACTGCTCACCATCAGCTAATTGGTTATCAACCAGCAATACTCGGAACGTACGACTGGATACTCCGGCCGCGAATGTAAGTGTGCCGGCTGAATTTGTGTATTTAGTCTTTTGCCGCGCTGTGCCATCAGACGTAGCGAAGTCAACTGTGGCTGCGTCAGTCAAATTACCGGCACGGGTTACCGTCACCAGAATCGAGCCGTCACCTTCGTTGATCGAATAACCAGGAGCACTGAACTGGAAAGTGCTGGTTACCAGCGAGTACCTGGCGAAGGCCGCTGAACCGGGATTCGTTGGACTTGAAGTGCCAGCACTCAGCTCTGCGGTTAAGGCTGAAACACTCCTTTGCAACACGACGGTGTGCTGAATGGTGTAGTTAACATCGTCCGGACTGGTTTCAAACACAATCGAGTTTGTCGGCGGCACATGCCGGAAGCGCATGTATTGGTGCTGCAATGGATCGTAATTAATGCTCAGCGAAGTCAGCTGGCCACCAAGATTGACCTGAAAGATCAGCTGCGACGTAGTGTTGTCGAGCGGCCCTTCAATTCCGTTTGGTCCGGTTACAAACGGCGCCAGGCTGGTCGGAGCGCCTGCTGTATGGACCATGAACCGGTAGAAGTTCGCGCTATCGCTACCGATTGCGAAGATGGTATCAGCGCCGCCGGCTGCGGCTCTCACAACCTGAACGCGCGCGTTGCCGTTGCGCATATCGAATGAGTTGGCTGACACATAGCCTGCGTAGTGCATCCCGGTGGCTTGAGTCAGCGGGGTAATCACCAATTGGCTATTAACCTGCGCGGTGGTCACCTGAGGATCAAAAGCTACGGTCGGCGAAGTCTGGGCGCCAAGACTCCACTTCGAAGCGTCCCGGCTCGAGCCTGAGAAATCGTCATTTGGAGTTGGAGTTGGTAACGGCACCGCCAACGGCGCAGCTATGAAATTCGCGATCTGACTCGTGCTTAGATTAAAGAAGTCGGCGCGCGATGGCGCAAAGACGTAGTACGAACTTTGTAACGTCACCGAGTAATTCCCTCCCGGGGCCAGGTTCGTGAACGCGTAATTCCCAAGTGCGTCTGTCTGGGTTACCGCAGTAATCGGCCCTGACAAAGTCACGGTAACGTCCGGTAGCGCTGCGTTTCTGGCGTCAGTAACTTTGCCGGTGATAGACAACGAAGTTTGGGTATTGCAAGTGGCACTGGTGTTGAGCAAAACCGAGACGTCACTTGAACTCTGATTAGAAGCAGCTAAATCAACCTTGCCATCGTTGTTGAAATCTCCTAATGCAATAGAACGAGGAGAATTGTTCACTGGCAGGCTAATCCCGGGGGCAAAGGTGCCGGTTCCGGTGCCGAGCAAAATTATGACGTTGTTCGATACTGCGTGTGCCACCGCGAGATCCAACTTGCCGTCACCATTAAAGTCGCTCGTGGCAATGTAAGAAGGATTCGTCCCGACCGTGATGTTCGTTGGCGGGCCGAAGACTCCGGGGCCTGTTGCCAGCAGGATGGCAATCGTGGCGCCTCCACCTGGATTGTCATTACTTGCTACTGCCAAGTCAGCTCGTCCGTCGACGTTGAAATCACCTACACCAATTGCGAACGGACTGTTGCCTGCAGGAAAGTTGGTTGCAGGCGCGAAGGATCCATTGCCGGCGCCGATTAGTATCGAGACATCATCAGTGCCTGCGTTTGCAACTACGAGATCAGCGAATTGGTCATTATTAAAATTTCCCACCGCCACGTAGAGGGGCGTTGTTCCAACCGAAAAGTTATTAAATAATCCAAAGCTGCCAGTCCCCATACCCAATAGGACAGAGATGTTGTCGGAGCCTTGATTAGAGGCGATTAAGTCAATCTTCCCGTCGTTATTGAGGTCCCCTACGGCTACTGAGCGAGGCTGGGTTCCGACACCGAAAGCAGTTGGCGCCCCGAAGCTTCCGGAGCCTGTACCTAACAAGACTGAAACACTGGCAGCATTAAAATTACCGACCACCAAATCCAGTTTGCCATCACCATTGAAATCTGCGGTGGCCGGCCCGATCGCATTGACTCCAGCAGCAAAATTGACAGCACTCGCGAACGTGCCGGGACCGGTTGCCAGAAGAATGGAGACGTTGTTGGAGGTGAAGTTTGATGCGGCAAGGTCCATCTTGCCATCGCCATTGAAGTCTCCGCTCACCACGCCCGTGGTCGCTGTTCCGGCTGGAAAATCAGTCCGGCCGAAGCTCGCAGTATTGCATTGCGATGGAACGGTTGCCGCCGCCTTGAAATTGGCGGTCGCATTTGCAGTCAGATTGGCCAGGCTCTGATTCGAGGGAGTAAAGCTTCCCGCGGCTGTCACCACGTAGCTCGCGCCTGCGGTGAGATTAGCGAACGAGTAATTTCCGAGCACGTCTGTTTGTGTGGGCGCCTGCAAAGTTCCATTCTTCGTAAGCATGACGGTGACATTGCTTAGAGGGACGTCAGCCGCATCGACGATTGTGCCGCTAATGTTCACAGCCGTCTGCGTCGCCACAAAATTGCCGATGCGATTCACATTCAGGTTATTGAAGGTGAAGTTCGCCGGGCTGAAAGAGTACGCCGAGCTTGCCGGCGTCACAACGTAATTTCCGCCGGCTGTCAGATTCGCGAAGGAGTAGAACCCTCCTCCATCAGTAAAGGCGCCGAACGTGCCGGGACCCGTCAGACCAACAAAGATGTTTGGTACTCCATTGCCGAGGACGTCTACCACTCGGCCAGAAATGCCGAAGGTGGCAGGTATTGCTGCTGGTGATTGCCAAGTGGGTTGTGAATCACTTACGAAGGGCACGTTCGAGATGTTAGTGGGTGTTCGGCCGTCTGCGCCCATGACGAAGATCTCACTATCACCCTGAGGATCTCGGCTAGCGTAAAAAGTTATTTGGCTTCCATCGGGCGAATACGAAGGACCAGCGTCAACACCGGAGTCATTAGTGAGTCGAGTCTGATTACTGCCATCGGCGTTCATCGAATAAATCTCGACATTGCCGCCGTCGCGAGTACTACTAAATACAATCTTAGATCCATCGGGTGACCATGCCGGCGTCTGATTCTCAGCGGTAGTATTGGTTAACCGAACTTGATTGCTGCCGTCGGCATTCATCACATAGATCTCGGTGTTGCCATCACGATTTGTATAAAAGGCAAGTTTACTGCCGTCGGGCGACCAGGCTGGAGTTTCCTCGAGAAACGAATTATTGGTCAGTCGTATTTGATTGCTGCCGTCCGCATTCATCACATAGATTTCCGAATTGCCATCTCGATCGCTCACGAAAGCGATCTTCGTTCCATCCGGCGACCATGAAGCGCTGTCTTCATTCGCGGGATGATTTGTCAAATTAGTTTGAGCCGTCCCATCCGCGTTCATCGAAAAGATTTCCAAGTCTCCGGTCCGAAACGTCTCCCAGGCTATTTTGGAGCCGTTAGGGGACCAGGTGGGATCTCGATCGAAGTTGACTTCGTTGGTTAGCCTCGTCTGACCGGACCCGTCCGGGTTCATTGAGTAGATCTCCTCGTTGAGATCACGTGAGCTTACGAAGACAAGTTTTCCGGATGGGCTCGGCGTTTGAGTCGTCGTGAAGTCTAAGATTGCGTCCGCGCTCACGGTCGCGCTTTGGGGGGTGAAGAGAAGATTAATTTTCGCTGGCGTTACAGTGTAAGTTCCGGCTGTCAGCCTAAAAGCGTAATTGCCATTCACATCAGTGGTTACAAAATTCGTTTGTGCACCGGTGACGTTAACGCGCGCGCCGTTAACAGGGACATTGCCACCGGTCTTGACAGTGCCAGCAATGAAAATGGTGCTATTCACTTGCAAACAACGCGAGAAGCGGGAGGTATTGTTTAGCGGATCGGTCGCGGTCATGGTGACAAACTCTCCCGCGGGAACGCCTACTCCGATCACTTGATTTATCGTGGCAACGCCACTTCCGTTCGTCGCTATGTTGGCTGAGCCAATCAGAGTCTGACCTTCACCGTAACCTGACGGATCGCAGCCCGCGTTCGAAAAGAACTGAAAGTTGTAAGTAGTGCTCGCATTGCCACCGAGGAAGAGTCCCTGAACCGTGGTGTTGCTTCCAGTGCTCGAAGCTAAAGCACCGTTGTTCATATTGAATTCAAGATTGTTGTTGCCTCCAGTCAAATTAAGTATCCCGAGTCGACCATTGTTCGAAATTACGTTACCGAGAACCGCATTGCGATTGCCGTTCGCATCTTGAATTCGTAAGCCATTGTTCGTATTGAATTGAATGCGATTCCCACTTCCGGCCCCGAGACCCCCAATTGTGTTGTTGTTAGCGCCGGATCTGATAAGTACACCGGCAGTACCCTTGTTCGGCACGCTCGCTGTTCCATTAACATCAGTGCCGACATAATTTCCCTGGACCAGATTTCCTGTCGAGCTCGGGTTTTGGATCAAAACGCCTGACTGCTCATTTCCGGAAATAATATTTCGCGCTGCGACCGTTGTGCCGCCGATGGTGTTATTCGGTGCGTTGAAAATGTAGACTCCGTTGCCGTTGGTCCCGGTGTTACGCAGTGGCGTAACCCCATCTGCGGCGACACCGATATAGTTGCCTTGTACAGTATTGCCGCTGGCAGTATTAACTTGAATTAGAACACCAGGGCCGACGTTGCCTGAGATAACGTTGCGAGTACCCGCCGCTGTGCCTCCGACAGTATTGGTTACGGCGGGACCAAAAATATTAACGCCGGCAAATCCATTTGGAACCGAAATGCTTCCCGTTATGTCGGTTCCAATATAGTTACCGCGAATAATATTGTTTGCCGAACCGCCTCCGGTGATAAGCGCGCCATTGGTGTTGTTACCAGACAGCAGATTTCGCTCCGCGGCTGTGGTGCCGCCGATTATGTTGCCGCTCGTGTTTAGACGGACGCCACTTTGGATGTTCCCCAAGTCAATGGTTCCGGAGGGGTCAGTGCCAACGAAGTTACCCTGAATAGTATTCGTTCCTCCAGTCAGAAGTTCTATACCATTTAGAGCAAATCGATTAATCACGAGACCACGCACAGTACTGTTTCCGGCACTGATGGTGAGACCGTTTGAGGCCCCGGCGCTTGTTCCGTTCAGTTGGATAATCGGAGTTCCAGCGAAGCCCGGCTGAGTTGAACCGTCAATGACGACCGGACTGGTGATTGTCGGGAGCGCCGACAATGGTGTGATTGTCTGCACTCCAGAACCGGGAATGTTAAAAGTGATGTTGTCACTTCCCGCTTGGGTGTTTGCGCTCGTGATTGCCTGCCTGAGCGATCCAGCGCCGCTATCATTCGTATTCGTCACTACGAAGTTCAACGGTCCCGGTAATCGATCGAGCGCCGCTACCTGTCCAGCCGACATCGGCGCATCGTAGAGACGGATGCGAGCCACGCTTCCCGCCGAAGCTTCGTTGCCGGCTATAAGATCGTCCTGGAAGAAATTAAGAATATTGCTGCCGTCGATCACCAGATCGTTCCCGACATCCGGCCCCTGCCCCTGCAATACCCCGTTCAAATACCCCGCGAAAGTACCGGAGCTGTTTCTCGTGTAAACGACCTGGACATAAGTGTTCCCGGAGAAGTTGGTGCAGGTCGTACAGCTCTCAAGATGGCCATTATCAATGTACAAGCCGTTATCACTCGCGCGGTTTTTGAAATCAACCAGCCGAACAAAACCCGCTACGCTGCTCACCTTGAACAACATCACGATCGTATAGCTGTTGCTCGGAATCTGTCCCGTCGCTGACGACAGCCGCAAACCATTATTGAACGGGAAGCTCAACACCGTTCTTGAAGCACCATCGACTGTGTCGGTTTGAAAAGTATTGCTGCCCGTGTCCGTGAGGGACGAGGCTCCCACTGAACTATTGCGCGTGTTCTGAAACTGATAATCCGCCTTTAAGGTTTGTCCATTTGCCGGCTTAGTACCGGAAAGGATGATCACAAGAAGGATGATCAGCCCACCTAATCGTGACAAATGTCGGTGCGTATTAGGATGGTCAAGTGATGCGAAGAAGTTTGTTGCAACAGACATGGGAGCCTCCCCGGCCAATTCTGGAAAGTCAGTTGCAGCACCGCTGAGTTTTACCTTGAGAACAGGTACATCTCGACGAACCGCTCCAACAAAGGGTTCCACCTTAGAAATGAGAGGAAGAAGCAAACTGTTTCACAACAGCGCAGCTGAGAATCGAGGATGCTGCTCTGGATGTTGTTTGCTTTGTTAACAAACTAAATGCTAGCGCGCATTCAGGAGCGATGATGCTCGACCACATCAGCGCCGATTTGATCCATTATTCGCAAGCACACGATGACCTAATACCTGGGCTCGTTACGTGCGTTCCCAATATTCAAATGTACGGCTTAATTCCTGGACAGCGGACACGCGTTCCTGGAGAACACGATTGGGAATCCTCTGTAACTAGAGGTGTGGAACTTAATTGAGCGCAAATTGAAAGTCAATAACTAAGTTCAGCATAGTGCGACAAGAAAAAGTAGGTAGTCGCTAAAACTGAGACCACGGCCTGGCGCCGTGGCCACTCACGTTGGTCGCTAACAGAGGCGGGCCGAGCTTTTTGTGATGCCACGGGCTTGTCCCGTGGAGCGTTCACGCTTCATGCTGATGGCAGGCGGCAACGTGAAACACCACGGGGCCAGCCCGTGGCCTCTTGCGAACCGATGGATCAGCCTGTTTTTTGTAGCTGTGAACATGAAACACCACAGGGCCAGCCTGTGGTATCGGCTAAGGCTTCAGTTCACCATTTATGCTTTACCTACTTTTTCTTGGCGCATTGGTTCCAGCGCTTAGATGCGTCAAAATAATTACTGGCATTCAGTGTTGTTGTGCGTCGCAACGGGGCTGAAGCGTTGCTGATATTCGAGCGAGGTGATGAACGAGCACACCATCGCGCGCTGCTTCTCCAGCGCTCGCAACGGCGCGCTGTTCACTTGCCCCAGCCAGAATAGGTAGCCACCGATGTCGGGATTCCGCCGCAGGTAACCAAAGTACTGCGTCAGCACAAACGCCCGGTTGTATTCAGCATCGATGAACCCGCGGTTGTTGATGGGATTCGTTTGCGTGTTGTCGTCGGCGATCCGATACAACACGGCGCCGCGTCCGCCCTGATTGAACAGATCGATTAGCGCCTGCCGCTGCGAGCTCAAGTCAACGCCGATGTCGGTATGAATGTTTGCGATCAACGCGTCTACATAGGCTGGCCCATTGAGCGTGCTCGGATACTTCGCCAGGAACTGCGAACGCAACACGAACGCGTTGGCAAGATCAAGTTGCGTTTGCGCCAGCGATGGCCCGCCGCGTACTCGAGCTCGATCGGTCGAGAACACTGAGTAGTTCACCAGCTTCTTGTTCTCGTTCGGGAAGTTCGGATTGTTGTCGTTGTTCGAAATCGGCTGGTTGTTGCCATACGCCGCTCGGTATAAACGCACGACATAAGAACCGGTTTGCTGATACTCCTGCTCATAGAAGAACGCGTTGCTCACTGTGATGCGCTGCGTGCGCAAACACTGCACGTCCGTCCCACACTGTGTGATCTGACCTTTCCAGAAATCCAAACCGCCCTGGTCAGGAACGCGATTGAGAAAGTCGTAGTAATGCTGCGTCACGAAGTACTGCGCATCATCGAGTGGATTCCCTGTCGCTAACGTCGTGTCATTATCACTGATCGTCAGCACTGCTCGGCCCGGCGTGTTCAAGCCGGCTCCACTCGGATTTGTCAGCAACAAATTCAGTGACTGCTCCCCTTCTGCCAGTTGATTGTCTACCAGCAACACGCGGAAGGTGCGGCTCGCGACTCCAGACGCAAACGTCAATGTCCCAGCCGCGTTCGTGTATTTAGACTTCTGCCGTGCCGTGCCATCCGCCGTTGCGAAGTCCACTGTAGCCGCGTCCGTCAAACTGCCTGCACGCGTCACCGTCACCAGAATTGAGCCGTCTCCTTCTCCAATCGAGTAACTCGCGGCGCTGAACTGGAAGGTGCTCGTCACCAGCCCAAAGTTATCGAACACTGTCTGGCCCGGATTGGCAGGATTGGTGGTGCCGGCGCTGAGTTCCGCAGTCAGCGCCGCCACGCTGCGCTGCAACACTACCGTGTGCTGCACCGTGAACATGACGTTGTCCGGACTCGTCTCAAAGACTATCGAGTTCATCGCCGGCACATGACGGAAGCGCATGAAGCGATGCTGTATCGGATCGTAGTTGATCGCCAGCGAAGTTAACTGCCCACCCACGTTGACCTGAAACACGAGCTGCGCTGTGGTGGCGTCAAGCGGCCGCTCGATGCCGTCACGGCCGCGCGCTCGCGGCGCCAGTATCGTAGCCGTGCCCGGCGTGTGCACCATGAAGCGATAGAAGTTATCGACATCGGCGCCCACTGCGAAGATCGTATCGACTCCTCCCGTCCCGGCTTTGACGACTTCTACTTGCGTGGAACCATTTCTTAAATCAAACGAGTTCGCCGACACATAACCAGCGAAGTGCATCCCGCTCGCCTGCGTCAGCGGTGTCACCACCAATTGACCATTCGTCTGCGCGGTCGTCACCTGTGGATCAAAGGCAGTGGTTGAAGACGTCTGCGCGCCAATCGTCCACTTACTCGCATCGCGCGACGTATTCGTGAAATCATCATTCGGGCTCGGAGTTGGTGACGGTACAGCCAATGGAGCAGCTTGAAAGTTTGCGACCTGGCTGCTTCCTAAATTGAAAAAATCTGCGCGTGATGGCCCAAAGACGAAGTAGTTGCTCTGCACCGTCACCGCATAGTTCCCGCCCGGTGCGAGATTAGCGAAGGCATAGTTCCCGTTAACATCCGTCTGCATCACCCGCGTGATCGGACCGGACAGCGTCACCGTGACGTCGGGCAATGGCCTATTTGCGGCATCTGCGATTTGACCGGAGATTGATAGTGAAGTTTGCGTGTTACAACTGGCCCCATTGTTCAACAAGATTGAGACGTTATGGGATATGAAATCTGTCTCGGCCAGATCTAACTTTCCGTCGCCGTTGAAGTCGCCCACTGCGACGGCACGAGCTGCTTCACGTGCAATCCCGGCGGCGAAGTTGGTTGCGACACCGAAGCTGCCCGTACCTGTGCCTAGCAAGATTGAAACGTCATTGGAGGCACGACTCGCTGTTGCAAGATCAAGCTTGCCGTCGCCGTTGAAGTCGCCCACTGCGACGGAAAGGGGCTCGGTGCCAGCAGCGAAGTTGGTTGGAGCACTGAAGCTACCCGTGCCTGTGCCGAGAAAGATCGAGACGTCATTGGGATCGCCATTCGGCGTTGCCAGATCAAGCTTCCCGTCGCCGTTGAAGTCGCCCACTGCGACGGATTGAGGGCAACAACTCACAAAGGTGGTTGCCGCACTGAAGCTGCCGGTTCCAGTACCTAACAAGATCGAGACGTTATCACTCGGCACTACCAGATCGAGCTTGCCATCGCCGTTGAAGTCACCCGCTGCGACGTCCTGAGGAAAGTCTCCAGGTACAGCGAAGTTGGTGGGGGCGCTGAAGCTACCTGTACCAGAACCCAGCAAGATCGAGACGTTATTCGAACCGGGAAAGTTATTTGCCACTGCCAGGTCGAGTTTGTCATCGCCATTGAAGTCTCCTACTGCGACCGATTTGGGACCTGAACCAGCAATGAAGTTGGTCGCAGCACTGAAGCCGCCCGTCCCCGTACCGAGCAGGATGGAGACATTATTGGAATCTATATTGGGCGCCGCCAGATCAAGCTTACCATCGCGATTGAAGTCGCCTACTGCGACGGAAAAGGGAGACGTCCCAACCGAGAAGTTGGTAGCGCCACTGAAGCTGCCCGTGCCTGTGCCGAGAAAGATCGAAATGTTAGCGGAATCCACATTCGCCGCTGCCAGATCAAGTTTGCCGTCGCCATTGAAGTCCCCCACTGCGACGGATTCAGGTTTAGTACCTGCAACAAAAGTGCTCGCCGGTGCAAAGCTCGCCGTGTTGCACTGTGAAGGAATGCTCTGCGCCGCCTTGAAATTTGCGGTGGCGTTGGTCGTTAAATTATTAAAAGTCTGACTCGAGGGCGTGAAAGTTCCGATCGGCGTAACCACGTAGTTCGCACCGGCCGTCAGATTGCCGAAGGTGTAATCGCCGCTGCCATTTGTTTGCGCCGTGCCGGCCGCAACGCTGTTCCTGGTCAGCGCCAGAGTGACGTTGTTGATGGGATTATTGCCCGCGTCAATCACCTTGCCGGTAAGATTGACAATAGTTTTCGTCCCTACAAAGTTCGCAACTCGATCTATGCTCAGGTTGCTGAACGTCTGATTCACCGGAGAAAAGGAACAACTACTGCTTGAAGGAGTGACCGTGTAGTTGCCGTTAGCCGCAACACTCGCAAACGAGTAATTGCCACCGGCGTTTGTCGTCGTGTTGCTCGAGGCGCTGCCACTCAACGTAACCACCACGCCGCTGAGAGCGTTGCCCGAATCGTCCACGACGCGTCCGCTGATGGAATTCGGCGGGCATTGCCGCAATAAGACCGAAACGTCATCTGAGCCCTGGTTGGTCATGGCGAGGTCTTGCTTACCATCGCCGTTGAAATCGCCCACCACCACGGTCTTAGTAGTAGTAGCCAACGACGGAAAGTTTGTAGCCGCGCCGAAGCCACCCGCGCCATCCCCCAGGAAGATCGACACGTTGTTAGATAATTGGCTGGGGACAGCAAGGTCCTGCTTGCCATCGCCGTTGAAATCGCCTATCGCTATTGAAAAAGATTGGGTGTTAGTGCCGAAGTTATTGGCTGCACCGAAACCGCCCACGCCGTTTCCCAACAGGACCGACACGTTGGTTGTGCCGGAATTGGAAGTGGCGAGGTCTTGCTTGCCATCACCGTTGAAATCGCCTACCGCGATCGAGTTTGTACCGGAGCTGGTGCTGAAGTTAGTAGCGGCGCCGAAACTGCCCGCTCCGTCGCCCAACAAGACCGATACGTTGGCGGCGAAAAAATTGGCCGTGCTGAGGTCCTGCTTGCCGTCGTTGTTGAAATCGCCTATCGCTACTGAGCCGGAACCATTGCCAACGGCGAAGTTGGTAGCGGCACTGAAACTGCCCGCTCCATCTCCCATCAAGATTGACACGTTGTTTGAGCCATCGTTGGCAACGGCCAGGTCCTGCCTGCTGTCCCCGTTAAAATCGCCCACCGCCACTGAGGCAGCTTGAGTGCCGGCGCCGAAGTTGGTGACGGCGCCGAAACTGCCCGCGCCATTGCCCAACAAGACCGACACGTTATTGGAGCTATGGTTGGCCACCGCGAGGTCTTGCTTGCCGTCACCGTTGAAATCGCCTACCGCTGCTGAAAGAGGCCTACTGCCAACGTTGAATCTAGTGGGAACGCCGAAACCGCCCATCCCGTTTCCCAACGAGACCGAGATGCGGTTCCGCAACTCCTCGGCTGTAACGAGGTCTTGATTGCCGTCGCCGTTGAAATCGCCAACCGATACTCCGTAAGCAGTGGCCCCAAATCCAAGGTTGAAGGTTGTCGCCGCCGCGAAGGTGACCGGGTTGCACGTCGCGGGCGTGGCTACCGTCAGCGTGAATGTCTTGATTGAGGGTCCACCGTCGAAGGCAGTCACAGTCACAATATACGTGCCGGCCGGATGAGCATCAGTGACGCGCACGACACCAGTTATCGGCTCACCCTCAAGCCTGCCTTTGAAATTTGTCGAGGTGGAGACACTGATGCTGGCGGCGAGGGTGGGCGCGGCGTCAGGGGTGACAGTCGTGTTCCCACTCAGCTGTACGGCCGTATTGGGATAGTTGCCCAATGACCAGGGGTCAAGGTTACGTCCGGCAGGCGAACCGAGAATACCAGCGGTGAGCACGGTCGGGAGCGCAGGACCAGCAGTGAGCAAAGCAATCAACGTTAGGACGATTAAAACGAGAAACCGAACCAGGCGTATCCTAACGGTCCGCTCGTGGCGGGAAGGGGTCATAGTTCATTGATCGAGCTTGTACCACGTGGTTTCGCGAGGCAATACGACGCTCGTCGCAGGCGGAAGTGATTCCGTTCATGAGCGGAAGACAATCTATCCCGCTTACGACGATTAGGTCAATGCTCAACGATTTCTGATAGTGCTCTAATTTGGAGTGCGCCGACCTGTCGGCGCTTTCGTTGCTGCGACCTGTCGCAGCAGGTTGCCTATTATCAAACCCGCGACGTCGAGCCGCCGCGGGGCGAAAGCGATGACAGGTCATCGCATTCCAAAGGAACAGCGTTACTGACACTCCGTGTTGTTGTGCGTCGCGACCGGGCTGAATCGTTGCTGGTATTCAGCTGACGTGATGAACGAGCAGACCATTGCTCGCTGCTTCTCGAGAGCTCGCAGCGGCGCGCTGTTTACTTGCCCCAGCCAGAAAATAAATCCCCCAATGTCGGGATTGCGTCTCAGGTAACCAAAGTACTGCGTCAATACAAACGCCCGGTTGTACTCCGCATCGATTAAGGCTCGGTTATTGATCGGATTGGTTTGCACGTTGTCGTCCGCCAGGCGATACACAACTGCTCCGCGTCCACCCTGACTGAACAAATCAAGCAGGGCCGTCCGTTGCGAGCTCAAATTGACGCCCAAGTCAGCGTTGATGTTCGCGAGCACCGCATCTACATAAGCTGCGCCGTCGAGACTCGCTGGATACTTCGCCAGGAACTGCGGCCGCTGCACAAACGCATTTGCCAGGTCCAGCTGTGTTTGCGCCAACGATGGCCCACCTCGCACGCGCGCCCGGTCAGGCGAAAAAGCCGAGTAGTTCACCAGCTTCTTATTCTCGTTCGGGAATTGTGCGTTGTTATCAGTGTTGGGCACCGGCTGGTTATTGCCGTAGGCGACGCGGTAAAGACGAACCACGTAGGAACCTGTCTGCTGATATTCCTGTTCGTAGAAGAAAGCATTGCTCACTGTGATCCGTTGGGTGCGCAGGCAGTTCACATCCGCGCCACACTGAGTGATTTGACCGGTCCAAAAATCGAGCCCGCTTTGATCCGGCAACCGACTGAGGAAATCAAAGTAGTGTTGCGTAACAAAGTAACGAGCATCGTCCAGCGGATTTCCGGTTGCCAACGTTGTGTCATTGTCGCCGATGGTAAGCACCGCCCTGCCCGGCGTGTTCAATCCTGCGCCAGCGGGATTCGTCAGCAATAGATTCAATGCTTGCTCGCCTTCCGCGAGCATGTTGTCGACCAGCAGCACTCTGAAAGTGCGGCTGGCGACGCCCACGGCGAAAGTCAGCGTGCCTGCCGCGGCTGTGTATTTCGTCTTCTGACGCGCGGTGCCATCGGCTGTCGCAAAATCCACGGTGGCTGGATCGTTCAGACTTCCCGCTCGCGTGACTGTCACCAGGAACGAGCCATCGCTTTCGCCGACTCCATAACTCGCGGCGCTGAACTGGAAGGTGCTCGTCACTAATCCGAAGTTATCGAATCGAGTTGAGCCTGGATTTGCAGGATTGGTTGTTCCAGCGCTGAGCTCCGCGGTTAATGCTGACACACTCCGCTGCAACACGACGGTGTGCTGCACTGTGAAGTCGACGTTGTCCGGACTAGTCTCAAAGACCAGCGAGTTCGGCAGCAAGTGACGAAAACGCATGAAGCGATGCAGCACCGGATCGTAGTTGATGGCGAGCGAGGTTAACTGGCCGCTGACATTCACCTGAAAGACGAGCTGAGACACGGTGGTGTCGAGAGGCTTTTCGATACCATCGCGGCCTTTGGCTCGGGGAGCCAGACCAGTAGGTGGACCGGGTGTGTGGACCAGGAACCTAAAGAAGTTGTCGACATCGGCGCCTACTGCAAAAATGGTGTCAGCGCCGCCGGTTGCAGCCTGACTGACTTCGACACGAGCTGAACCATTGCGCAAGTCGAACGAGTTCGCAGACACATAACCCGCGTAATGCATTCCAGTCGATTGCGTCAAAGGAGTAATGATCAGTTGCCCGTTCACCTGCGTAATCGAGACCTGCGGATCGAACGCGGTCGTGGAAGAGGTCTGCGCGCCGATGGTCCACTTGCTGGCATCGCGATTATTGCTTCCGAAATCGTCGTTCGGTGTCGGTGTCGGGACCGGCACCGCCAGCGGCGCGGCGACAAAGTTCGTCACAAAGCTACTGCTAAGATTGAAAAAGTCCGCGCGCGATGGTGCAAAAACGAAATAACTGCTTTGCAGGGTAACCGTATAATTGCCACCCGGTATCAGATTTCCAAAAGAATAATTCCCATTTGCATCAGTTTGCGTTACCCGAGTAATCGGTCCTGATAAGGTGGCAGTGATGTCTGCCAAGGCGTTGTTGGTGGCGTTAGCGACACGGCCCGAGATCGACAAACTTGATTGCGCATTACAACTCGAGCCGTTTGCCAGCAGTATTGATACGGTTGCGGAGATGGAATTCACAACGGCCAGATCCAGCTTGGCATCGCTGTTGAAGTCACCGACTGCCGCTGCAAAAGGGGCAGACCCAACTGTGAAGTTAGTGGCTGCACTGAAACGTCCGGTGCCAAAGCCAAGCAGGATCGAAACGCTGCCGGAAATCTCATTAGCAACCGCCAGATCGAGTTTCCCGTCGCCGTTAAAATCTCCACTAACCACGGACTCCGGATTGGAGCCTACGGCAAAATTGGTGGCGGCGCCGAAGCTGCCAGTCCCAGTGCCAAGTAGGACCGATACGTTATTGCCATTGAAATTTGCGGTTGCCAGATCAGGCTTGTTGTCGCCGTTAAAATCACCCACCGTGATCGATTCTGGATTGGTGCCAACCGGAAAATTAGTAGCGGAGCCAAAGCTTCCGGTACCGGTTCCCAGCAAGACAGACGCATTGCTAGACGAGTCACCCGTCACCACGAGATCCAATTTGCCATCGATATTGAAGTCGCCCGCAGCTATGAAGAGGGGAGATGCATCGGTAGCGAAATTGCTGGGCGGTCCGAAAGTACCCGTGCCGGCGCCCAACAAGATCGACACATTGTTACCGTTGAAATTCGACGTCGCTAAATCAACCTTGCCGTCCAGATTGAAGTCGCCTGCGGTGATTGAGCGCGGACTTGAACCTGCACTAAAGGTCGTTGACGCACCAAAGCTGCCGGCGCCATTACCCAACAGGATGGAAACGTTGTTCGTGCTCTGGTTGGCTGTAGCCAAATCAAGAGCGCCATCACCATTGAAGTCGGCGGTTGTAACAGAGTATGGAAAGGGCGCGGTGGCAAAATTGGTAGCCGCACCAAAACCACCACTACCGTTACCCAATAGAATCGAGACGTTGGCTGACCCGGCGTTTGCGACGGCCAGATCGCTTTTTCCGTCTCTATTGAAATCGCCTACAACAACCGATTGTGGGGCCTGAGCTACAGCAAAGTCTGTACGGCTAAACGCAGTCGTAGCGCACTGTGGAGGAACGTCAGGTGATAAAGTGAAGTTTGCTACGACATTCACCGTCAGATTAGCAAATGTCTGAACCGCAGGAACAAACGTTCCCGTGGGAGTCACCACATAATTCGCGCCCGCAGCCTGGCCAGTGAAGATGTAATTTCCCAAACCATCAGTCTGCACTGTACCAGCCACAACTCCGTTCTTCGTCAACGTAATGGTGACATTGCTCAGGCCGCTGTTATTAGTATCGGTCACCTTGCCGGAGATAATTACTGACGACAGCGTGCCTACAAAGTTGGCGATTCGGTTAGCGTTCAGGTTGTTGAAGGTTTGATTAACCGGGCTAAAGGAGTAAAGAGAACTCGCAGGAGTGACAGTGTAATTACCGCCCGCCGGGAGACTGCCGAAAGAATAATTGCCACTACTGTCCGTGGTCGTGTTGGTCGAACCATTCAGCGTGACGGTCACGCCACCAATTGCATTACCAGCATTGTCCAGTACCCTGCCCGTCAAGCTGAATCCGGACGTGCCAATGGCCCGGCAAGCTGAGTACTGCGATGTATTGTTAAAAGAATCAGTTGCGGTAGCAGTGATTACCTGACTGGTTGTTAGACTAGCCGGAAACGTTGCGCTGTAGTTTGCCGTCCCGCCTGCATCTGTATTTGCGGCTATTGACCCGAGAAAGATTTGTCCTTCACCGAAGCCGGAAAAATCACATGCATCGTTAGCAAAAAACTGAATCGTGAAGGCAGTGCTGGGATTGCTGGAGAGCAATCCTTGAATCGAAGTAAATCCTCCTACGCTTGACGCTGAAGTCAGCGACGGCGCTGTCGGGTTGCCGTTCGCGCCGTTCTGAACCTCAATTCCTCGATTACCGTTTGAATAGATACTGTTACTCAGAACAGCATTGTTCGCGCCTCCAGCCAGAAGTCTCACGCCAAACCCAGTATTGTTGGCAATAACATTGCCCTCGCCAGGACCGGTCCCGCCAATCGTGTTTCCGGAAACTAAGCCAATCTGAATTCCATTTGCATTTGGCAGTGCCACCCCGGATGCACCCAGTCCAATGTAGTTTCCTTGAACACGATTTCCTGTGGCGCCACTAGCTTGAAACTCACTAATCTGCAAAGCGGAAAAGCCGCTATTACCAGAGATCACATTGCGAGCTGACGGTGTGTTGCCTCCGATCAAATTGTTTGAGGCGCCCGCCCCTATGAAAACGCCTTCGCCTCCCAGCGCGGCATTTCCAGTCGCGTCAGTGCCCATGAAATTGCCCTGTACGGTCGTGGTCGTTACGTTATCCAGGATCGCAACTGCCTGGTGTCCGTTTCCTGCAATCACGTTGCCAGTCCCAGGCGTGGTGCCTCCGATCAAATTATTAGCGGTACCGGTCCCACTCAGAATCACACCGCTAAAAAGATTTGCAACTACCGCAGTACCGGCCGCATTCAACCCGATGTAGTTACCTTGAATGCGGTTATCAGTCGCGAGATTTCCGGGATTGCCTCCTCCCATCGCAACACCATGACCCGTGATGTTTCCGGAGATCACGTTACGGGCAGCAGCACTGTTTCCCCCGATAACGTTGTTGTTGGCGCCGCCGTGAAGACCAACGCCTGAACCTCCCAGGAAAGCAGTTCCCGCTGCATTCAAGCCGATATAATTTCCAAGCACGGTATTGTTTGCTGTGTTCGCACCGTTCAACGTCACATTCTCGCCACCGTTACCCGAGATTACATTGCGCGCGCCGGCTGCCGTTCCTCCTACCGTTATCCCTGGAACATTTTCGATGTCCACACCCGACGCGTTATTTGGGAGTGCGGTCGAGCCGTTCGCGTCGGCGCCGATGTAATTACCCTGAATGGTTATTCCGGTCGCTGCGCCGGAGCCGAAGACACCGATGACAATGCCGTTTTGCGCATTACCGGAGATGACGTTTCGAGCTCCCGCTGTAAGTCCGCCGACGATGCAATTACCAGCACTGTTGCCGAAGACAATTCCCGCCTGGCCGTTAGGCACTGCGCCATTGGCGTTGAAATTCGTGCCAATGTAATTTCCCTGGATTGAATTGTTATTCGTGCCCGGATCTCTCAGACTGATGCCGTTTCCTGCGTTTCCAGAAATGACATTCCGTGACGCTGCAGTAGTTCCGCCAACAGTATTGTTGTTGGCCCCGCCCAGGATGAAAATGCCGTCACCAGTATTAGAACTGGCCGCGCTTCCGGAAGCATTAGTCCCGATGTAATTCCCTTCAACCACAGTACCGCTGCCGGCGCCAATCAGTATTCCAGCGCCTCCAAATCGGTTGATGATTAATCCCTTGACGTGACAATTGCTGGCGTTGATCGTGAGACCCGCCGTGCTCCCGGCGCTAAGACCATTCAACTCGATAAGCGGGCTCCCTGAGAAACCCGGTTGGGTACTCGCATCGATGTCCACAGTTTGGTTGATACCCGGTAGAGCGCTGGTTATGGTTATGCTTTGAAAGCCCGACCCGATGTTGAAGGTAATCGTGTCTGCGCCAGCGCTGCCGTTAGCATCCAGAATTGCCTGGCGCAGTGAACCAGCACCGCTGTCATTTGTGTTGGTAACAACGAAGTTTGCCGCTCGAGTACGAGTGATCAGATTGAGTTGATTCGCGATAAGAAAAAGCGCGGTCAAGAACACGACCGGAGCAAGTATGAGCAGGGCGCCGCGGCCCTTGGGATATGCCTTTAAGAATGACATTGAATTCAACCTGTGTATTTGGGATTAGAACGAATACTTCAAAGCAAACTGAATACGCCGTCCCGGAGTGACCGTATCTGTAGCCTTACCGAAGCCGGGCGCTTCCAGTAGCCGCACCGGAACTCCAAAATTCGCGCGGTTAATAAAGTTGAAAAAATCAGCTCGCACACTGAGCCGGCGGGTATCGGTGAAGTGGAATGACTTGATCACCGAAAGATCCAATTCCAGGATGTTGCCGGCTCGGAAACTGTTACGTCCCACTATTCCATCCTGACCAACCGGAGCCAGCATCGAAAACGTGTTGTTGGTAGTCAGTCGCAAAGGTTGAGCACGATCACCCGTGATCTCCAGCCCGTTGGTGTTGTTCAACCGATCAGTTAGATTTCCATCAAGGTTCACATCGAAGATGCTATTGACGGTGAAAGGCTGACCAGTTTGAAACTGTCCGGTCCCCGCGAATTGGAGGTTGCCAAATAAGCCTCGAACGAAGGGGCTGCTCTTGGGCGATGGCCGTACGTCATAAATAAAATTGTACGCGACGCGGTGTCTAGCGTCGAAGTTTGCGGGACCACGCTCAGCAGCCAGGTTCAAACCGTTCTGAGGCAGCGCTGAAGCTCCGGCGAGATCGAAAACATCAGAAACATCGTCAGTTGTTTTCGATAACGTATAACTCACTTGGAATTGAAGGCCGGCGTGAAGTCGGCCGCGAGCCTGCACCTGCAAGCCGTCATAACGCGAGTTGGCGCTCGTCTCGAACTGCGTGACCGCGCCCACGGTACTCTGTGGTCGTCCACCCGCAATGTTTCCAGATGGTGTAATGCGCGCCCCCGGCGGCAGCGCTAATCCAAAGAAGTTCGGCTCGGCGCCAAGCAAGGTGCTGAACGCGAGCGGCGTTAGCAAAGCATTGCGGCCCAGGTTCGGCGTCGCAAAGCGAAGCAAGTGACGTCCCTGAGTGCCAACATACCCAATCGATAGCACAAAATTCCTGGCAAGCTGCTGGTCCCAGGTGACGCTGTAATGCTGGGCCATGGGCATGTCGAGCTCGCGAGCCGGCAACGTTACCCCAAAGCCGCTCAAAGCCGGCACCGGACCGCCGCCTACAAGATTCACGATGCCTGCGATCTGCGCGAAGCTGATGGCAGGATTCAACGTGTTCAATGTTCCCGGCAGAACCAGCCGCGTGCCGAAAATCGTGGCCACCTGAGGATTGATCAGATCGAAAGGACAGCGATTAGCTAGCTGGCAAGAGTCGCCAAATTGATTATTGCCCGGCACGAAGCGCAAGTTAGCAAAGCCGCCAGCCAAATCGATCGTCAAGAACGTGGGGTAAACATTGCGCGATTGGCTGGCTACCGCTCCGAGGATTTGATCGTAGAACCAGCCATAGCCCGCGCGAATCACCGTGGTCTTGTTTCGCCCAAACAATTCCGGGGAATAAGCCAGCCCAAGCCGTGGCGCAAAGTTGTTCTTGTCGGGCTCAAAGATCCGGGTGCGTCCACCGATGAACTGTCTCAACCCTGGCGCCAGACCGAGCGCCGGATCGCTAAAGGTGCGCTCGATACGATTGTTCACCTCTTTCGGAGGAGTGTTGTATTCGTAGCGCAGACCAAATGAGAGCGACAGATTCGGAGTTACTCGCCAATCATCGCCGCCAAAGAAATCCCATTGATAAAAGCGCAGCCCGATCGATGATTCGCCACCCGTGGCTAATGTTTGCGAAAAGCCGCTGGCCGCGGACGCTGCGGTAAAAGTTTCAGGTCGGATGAACCTGTTGGAGTAAGCAAAGGTCCCGGCTTCCGTGAGTGTGACTTCCGGAGCGCCATTGAAGGTCAGCAGCGGACCGGCGTTGCGCGGCAATTCGCTATTCAATTCCGTTCGCCGAGTGTCGACACCAAACGTCCAGCTGTGGCTGCGAGCGCGGTACGTAACCGTATCAGCCACTTGATACGTATTGTTGATGCGACGCTGGGGAAAGTTGAAAACATCAACACCAATTGGGCTGAAGCCGGCGATGTTTATCTGACTTATTGGACCGAGAGCTGACTCAGTAGTCGGCGCCAGTGGGTCCGTCGTGTAAAGAACCGGACCGATGTTGGCCGCAAAGTCGATGGCCGTGATGCTTCTGGGCAACGTCGAATTTATGAACAGCGGCGCATTGAGAAGGAAAGGCGTGTTAGGGAGGCTTATGCCTGGTCGCATGAAGCTGCGATCGCGCAATTCCTCAAAGTCCAGCCGCGTGCGTCCGTAAGAGAGGCGGACCTGGTTAAAGAGATAATTCGAAGAAGCGGGCGCACTGACCTTGCTGTTGAGGAAAAACGAAAAGTTTTGCGTGCGCACGTTGGACCGGATCGATGAAAAGAGCGCGCCGCCGACTGACGGTATGTCACGACGGTCATCCGTGAAGTTGTAGCGAGCCGTCACAGTTTGAAGTCTTTGACGGATTTTGAAGTTACCATCAAATTTACCGGAGAGCACTTTTCCCTGGGCGCTGGCAGGTAAGCTTTGGGTAACAGTATTTGCTCCGTAGACTCCGCCGGGATTATTTGGAAACGGGAAGAAATTGAACACCGCATCGCCGCGCACCGTGGTCGGATAAGCGAAAACCTGATCGATCAAGTTTCCACTTGCGTCGCGCCGACCGAGCGGATTTCGGAAGATGGCCGAGGCGCCCGTGCCAAAGGCTCCGCGTTGTTCAACCGTCGGCACCGCAAAGCTCTGCTCCTTCGCTGCATTGATCACCTGACCCTCGCCTGAGAAAAAGTAGAACATCCGATCCGTTGCCAGGGGCCCGCCGAGCACGAATCCTCCCTGGCCAAGCGTGAATGAATCCTCGCCATTACTCTGGTTCCTTACCGAGACCGGACGACCATCGATCGTGACCTGCTGACCCGTGGCTGATTTGACCAGGATTGAGTCAGCACCGTTGGTGGTGTCGAAGAAGTTCGTGGAGTTTAGCTGACTCGCATTGAAAAATCCGTAGATGCTGCCGTGGGTCTGATTACCGCCGGATCGCGAAACGGCGTTTACCTGAGCGCCGATGTTGCGGCCAAATTGAGCCGGCGCCAGAGTCGTGATGACCTGATATTCCTGTATCGATTCGATGGGCTGCGGAATTAATGCGACGAATCCCTGGCGTCTGACGCCAATGTCCTCGTCGTTGTTATCCGAGCCGTCAACAGTGAAGTTGTTAGCTCGAGAACGCAGACCATTCACGCTGAATTGTCCAGCTGAACCGACGCCAGCTCCCACGCCGGGTCCGGCAACGCTTCCTAAAGTCTGCGGTGGCGGAGCAACTCCGGGTAACAACAGAGCCAACGAATCAAACGTACGAGTCAAAGTCGATCCGCCCAGGGGCAAGGCCAACACTTCATCTTCGCTGAACGAGCCGCCACGACGACCATCAGTTCTAACCAGACTGCTGCGTATGTCCGTATCCTCGACTGAAAGAGACGGCGTCGGCGCTGGTGTGGGGCCTGGCGCAACGGCAGCCGGAGCCGGATCCAAAGCGACTGGTACCGGCACAACCTCGCCTGTGTAGGTGATCTTCAAGCGTTGCAGAACTTCTCGTGTCTGGTAGCCCGGCATGGCCACGCGGACGCGATAAGTGCCAGGTAAAAGCAAGCCTTGATAAAAACGGCCGCGATAATCAGTCACTAAGCTGACAGTTAGTCCGGTCTGTTCATTAATAATCTGAACGTCGGCTCCTTTCAGAGGAGCTCCACTTTGACTGTCACTGACGATTCCTTCGAAGGCGCCGGTTACGGTGTCCTGAGCCGAAACTGAAACCGCGCCGAGCAAACAGAAAACGAAAATCAGTAATAACCGTTGGAGGTCAATATGAAGGCGTCGCGAACCTCTAGACATGGGGAGTCGCTCCTTTGAAAACAAGCATTTAGGAATGCAGCCAACGTAACTCGCGCGTCCACGGGCGGGATGCCCGTGCCACGGACCGGTTGGCCTCAGTAAACAATTTTTATTTCCGAACGAGAGTTGGACTCAGTGCGCGCACTCTGTGTTGTTGTGCGTTACCGCCAGGCTGAATCGCTCCTGATACTCGGTTGAGGTCACGAACGAGCACACCATCGCGTGTTGCTTGTTCACATCTCGCAGCGGTCCGCTGTTTACCTGGCCGAGCCAAAAGACAAAGCCCCCGAGGTCCGGATTGCGCCGGAGGTACCCAAAATACTGCGTCACAACAAAAGCCCGGTTGTACTCCGCGTCGATGAAGGCGCGATTGTTGATGGGATTGGAACCCACGTTGTCGTCCGCCAACCGGTACAGCACCGCCGCCCGGCCGCCCGTGTTGTACAGGCTCAGCAGCGCTGCTCGCTGCGTCGCCATGTCCACGCCAATGTCCGTCCGCAGCTTCTCCAGCACCGCATCCACAAAGCCTGGGCCATCCAGGCTCAGCGGATAGGTGGCAAGAAACTCCGGCCGCTTGATGAACGCCGTGGCCAGGTTCAACTGCGACTGCGCCAGTCCCGCGCCGCCAATCACGCGCGCGCGATCAGCCGTGAAGCTGGTGTAGCTCAACAGCTTCTTCTCTTCGTTCGGAAAGTTCACGTCAGGTCGAGGATTCGGGAAGGGTTGGTTATTGCCAAAGGCAACGCGATAAAGCCGGTACACATAACTTCCGGTCTGCTGAAATTCCAGCTCGAAATAAAATGCGTTCGAAACATCGATACGCTTGATATTGATGCACGCTTGATTGCTCCCACACTGCGTGATCTCGTTGGTCCAGAAGTTCAACCCGCCCGGGTCGGGATTGCGACTGAGGAAATCGTAATAATGTTGTCGTACAAAGAATTGCGCTTCATCGAGCGGGTTCGTCGTGATCGGCGGAGTATCGTTGTCGTCCACCGTCAATACGGCTCGACCGGGACTGTTCAGCCCACCGCCGAAGGAATCCAGCAAACGCAGCGACAACGTTTGACTGCCTTCGACCAGCGAGTTGTCCGGCAGCAAAACGCTGAAGGTGCGGGAGCTTTGTCCCGCAACAAACGTCAACGTTCCCACTGCCGGAACATAACGCGTCCGCTGTCGAGCAGTATCGTCAAAGGTTGAATAGTCTACTGACGCCGGACTCGAAATGTCGCCGCCTCGAGTCACGGTGATGATGGCACGGTTGGCGCTTTCGTTAATGGTCGTGCTGGTGACCTGGAACTGGAAGGTGTTAGTAACCAGATTGAAGTTGTCAAAGACAGCAGTGCCAGGATTAGTTGACGTCGAAGTGCCCGCACTGAGCTCAGCCGTCATCGCTGACACCGATCTCTGCAGTACAACTGAATGCCGGACCGTGAAGTTGACATTGTCCGGACTGGTCTCAAACAAAATCGAGTTTGTCGGTGGCTCATGTCTGAATCGCATGAAACGATGAGCCACAGGGTCGTAAGGAATACTAATCTGAGTCAACGAACTGCCAATATGAACCTGGAAGACTAGCTGCGGGAGGCCTACTTGTTTCGGTCCCCTGCCTTTACCTGGCGCGGAAGTGCCACCAGCGCTGATCACAAAGCGCGTGAAGTTTTCTAAATCGCTACCAATTGCAAAGATGGTCTCAGCAGCCCCTGTAGCCGGCTGCACCACTTCGACAGTTGCCTTCGCATTATTGAAGTCGAATGAATTAACCGCGACGTAACCGTTGTAATGAAGTCCCGCTGTCTGCGCGAGCGGAGTGACTGACAATTGACCGCTTTGTTGGGTGACAGTGACTTGCGGATCAAATGCTCCGAGCGGTTGCGTCTGAGTTCCCAGATTCCATTTCGCGGGATCACGTTGGGCTGCAGCGAAGTCGTCTGCCAGCGGGGGTGTCGGAGCTGGTATTACCGCAGGTTGGAGAGCAAAGTTTGCGATTTGATTACCCACCAGGTTAGTCACGTCGATCTTGGCGGGAGTGAATCCAAAGGCTGTGCTGATCGGCGTTACCGTGTAATTTCCTCCGGGCGTCAAGTTTCCGAAAACGTAATTGCCGGCTGCATCGGTGTAGGCCACACGGGTCAAGGTGCCCGCCAGGGTCATGGTGATTGGAACACCGGTGGTGTTCCCTGTTACTCGACCGCTGATACTGTAGTGTTGCCACGAGGGGAGGATCCTCGAGTCATTTGTTGTGTTTGTAACCGGGGCCAGGCCCGTGCCGTCGATATTAACGACATAGATCTGCGAAGGTATGTTGGTGCCGTTTATGTAGCCTCCGAAGGCGATCTTTTTACCGTCCGGCGACCAGGTGGGTTTGGAGGCGCTGATAATCGTCGGACTGATTGGAACAGGATTCGTACCATCCGAGTTCATGACATAAATAACATCGTTGAAAACACCGGTCGCAAGGTTTTCGGATGAACGGGCCACCGCGATTTTGGCGCCATCCGGTGAATAAGCCGCTGCCAATTCGGAGTCGGTGGTGTTTGTTAGTCTTTGTTCATTACCGCCAACCGCGTCGATTGTATAGAGATCAGAAACGGTGTCGACGCCGCTACACTCCCCGGTCGTACCACGTGAGAAAAGAATTGTAGATCCGCTTGGTGACCAATCTGAGACTCCATCGATTAAGTTATTGTTCGTCAGATTCGACTTAATTTTTCCTAAAGAATCTACCGCGAACACTTCTGGAATCAAGACGTCGGTACCGCTACATTCTCCGAATGTATAGGTTAGCCGCGTGCCGTCAGGCGACCAGTTAGCGAATTGTTCACTCACATCCGGATCCGTAACGAGAGGAGTCACGTTCGACCCGTCAGCATTCATGATGTAGAGGTCGGTATTGTTACCGTTCGCATTACAAGTGTCGAAGACCAGCCGGCTTCCGTCAGGTGACCAGGCAGGCCCTCCATCTCCACTGCATTGACTGTTGATAGTATTGAGACTCACTTCATTGGAACCATCAGCATTGGAGACTGCCACCGCTGTTGACGATACACTTTCCTTAAGGTAAGCAATTTTTCCGATTAGTCCGGTGGCCCCAGTCCCAACGAAGTTCAGTGTTTGATTCGCGATTAGGTTGGAATAAGTTTGCTCCTGCGGTGCGAAAGTAATGACTTCCTTGAATGCCTGGAACTTGTAAATGCCACCCGCTTGCAGATTGGAAATCGAATAATTGCCATTAGCGTCGGTTTGAACCGCAAGCTGCTTCGATCCGATTTGCGGCCTTATCTGCATCACCACCACCGCGCCACTGATTCCGACATTGTTAACGTCCATAGCTTTACCGCTGACGGTCACGTAGGCTCCCGAACTCGTGGTAAAGGTGGCGAACTGATCGGCGCTGAGCGCATTGAAGACACGGTTGACTGGATTAAAGGTAAACCCAGCTTTGCTGGGGGTAACCGTGTAATTACCCGCAGTCACATCACGAAAAGCGAAAAAACCGTTAACGTCAGTAACGGTAGTGGCTGATGCGGTTCCGGTTAGGTTCACCGTCACATCAAATATTCCCAATCCAGCAATGCTCGCATAACTGACTTGACCCGAAATGTCGAACGCTTGCGTGGCTACGAAATTCGCAGTCTGATCTGAATTCAGACCGGGAAAGCTTCTGGATGCTGGCGCAAAAATGTAATGGTTAAATGTAGCCTGACTAAGTCGCTGTGGGGTTACGGTGTAGTCCCCTGGCTCCAAATTTATCGCCGCGAAATAACCCTGTGCGTCCGTTAAGGCTGAATTTCCACTTCGACGACCCCCTGTTTTGATGACATCAACATAAATGCCGGCCACACCTGCGCCGCCCTGGCTGTTAGTGATTCTTCCGGTGATGCTGAAAGACGGGACCGTTGAGCTTATCTTTGCGACGAAGGTGTGAGTGGTTGCATTTCCGCCGGCGTTAGCCCAATCAAAATAGGGAAAGTTAGTGCTGTTAGTCGAGCCGACCACGTAAGCGTTGCCGGCAGCATCAAGCGAGATACGATTGCCAAGAAAGTTATTGATGTTGTCGTTGCCATCCCCGCCTAAGTAGCTCGCGAAGTCCAGGGCAGTTCCGGCTGGATTAAGTTTGATAATCACAGCATCGAGGTTGCGAGTACCTGGATTACCAATCGTTCTCTGAAAAGCGCCGGCTGTCGTGGGAAAATCCGGACCAAAAGTGGTACCTGTTATGAAAGCGCTCCCGGATGAATCAACTGCAATTCCACCGCTCGTGCCCTCGGCGTCCGTTCCACCGATCAATGTCGAGTATTGAAGTGCGCCCGCAGAAGTAAACTTCGCGCCAAAAATATCAGTCGATCCCTTAAGGACGGTTTGGAATGCTCCAGCCGATGTTGGAAAGTTGGCGCCTCCAGCAGATCCTGCAATGTAGGCGTTGCCGCTAATATCAAGCGCGAGGCTCGTAGCTGAGTCGGCTCGATTGCTACCAAAATAAGTGCCGAAAATCGAAGAGGTGGCGGAAGGATTCAGCTTCAATAAGAACGCGTCATAATCACCCAGGGTGCTAGCGAAGATCGTTGAGGCGTTACTGGGATCGATTACGATCGTGCCGATACTCGAATTGATGCCACCAAATCCGCTACTGAATCCCGTCCAGCTCGCGCCTGAATCCGTACTCTTGAAAACTGTGCTAGCCGAAGCAGCGCCGTTAGCCTGCAAAAATGAGCCAGCTCCGGCATAGACCGTGGTCGGCGTGACCGGGTCGACTGCCACAAAGGTCATAGGCGGGTTGCTAATGTTGGTGGCGTCACTCAGAGGAAGCGTGAGGCCGGTGTTTGCCGCCGTCCAATTTGTTCCGCCATTGGTCGTCTTATAAATACCTGCTCCGTTTGCAACGTACAGGGTGCTGGGCGTGGTGGGGTTGATGGCTAAAGCTCTCACTTGTGAGTTAATCAGCCCCGTGCTCGCGGCCGTCCAATTAGCGCCCCCATTTGTAGTCTTCCAAACTCGAGTTGTCGACCCATTTCCGATGTAAAGCGTATTGGCGGAAGTAGGATCAACAACGATGGCGTTTGTCAGCGAATTGGTGGCGCCTACAGTTAGACCGTTAATTATGAGCGCCCAATTGCCGCCGCCGTCCGTAGACTTGAAAATGCCGTTGAGGGCGGCTGCATAAATCGTATTCGGCGCTGATTGATGAATAGCGATTCCGCGAACATCCGAAACTTGACCCGAGGTCTCGAGACCATTGTTTCGAGAAACCCAGGTCGCCCCGCTGTCGATACTTCGAAAGACGCCCGCCTCAGTTCCCGCATAAATTATGTTTGGCGCCCCCGGGACCAAAGTGAGTTGGTGTACGCGCGGCACTGGTAGCTGTCCCGTGGGATTCCACGTGGCTCCGCTGTCTGTAGTTTTGAACACACCTCCATCCGTACCAAGATAGATGATGCTTGGAGTCGTCGGATTTATGACGGAGGTATAGACAAACGTAGCCGGTAAACCGCTCCGGCTGGAACTCCAGTTGGTACCGCCATTGATACTCTTGAATGGCCCTCGAGTCGCACCGGCATGTATTGGATAGGCTGCGTTCAGCGTCGGAAAATCCAAACCCGAAGTCTGACCTGCGAGATAAATATTGCCATTGGAATCCGGCGCCATCGATATTGGATAGTCAAAGCCACTCGAACCTACGTAGGTCAAGAACATAACGTTGGTCGCGTTAGAATTGAACTTAGCGACGAAACATTCATAGCCGCCTTTGTTCGACGGTCCGATTACGCCCGGTGTGGTATTTAGATCTACTGAAGTTGTCAGGCCAGACACGAACATATTGCCGGTTCCGGCCTCGAGGATAATCGTGTCAACTTCCTCAGTCCCACTGCTGCCAATCAATGTTGAGAATAATAAAGTGCTGCCAGTCGGGTTGAGCTTGGCGACAAATCCATCCGAGACTCCGCCGAACACAGTCTGATAGGTGCCGCCAGTAGTCGGAAATCCGTCGCCCGCTGCTCCGCCTATATAGACATTTCCGGAATTATCGACAGCGATGCTATTGCCATCATCAAACTCAGCGCCTCCGAGGTAAGTTGTAAACAGAACCTCGCTGCCCGTCTGATTCAGCTTGGTGACAAAGCAATCTATGAACCCGCCGAAGGAGCCTTGGACGACGCCGGGCGTAGTGTTTAGGTTCGCGTCAGCTGCGTATCCAGTTATGTAGGCAAATCCCGCTGCATCAGTAGTGATTGCAAAGCCTTCACTGCTCGAATTCACAAATGACAAGAAGTTGAGCGTGGGATCAATAACGAGCGGTTGCTTTCGATCGTATTTCGAAATCTTGAAGCCAATCTTGTTTCCCGGTCTTAAGACGTAGGCTCCCTTCACGAGTCGCTTCTGGCCATCAACGTTCTGATAAATCTGAGGCTTTAACTGACGCAGCTCGCCACCGGGAGTTTGCAGCCTGAGGTTGCCCTGCTTATCGATCTTGGCGCTCTCGATGCCGTCGAATCTTAGTTGGATTATTGATGGATCGATGTTGGGCGCTACGACGAGGTCGTATTCAAGTTGTTGACCGTTGCCATAAAAGACAGCGTCCACGCCGCGATAAACTTCGCGGTATTCGACCTTGCCGAAGGTGGGAATGTCAGTCAGCCATTTTGCCGGATCGTTGCCGAGAAAATAATTAACCGTACCTTCAAGCTGATCCACACCTTCGACGGCGCTAGCGTTTTCATTTGCGCCCTCCAAACGCATGGTCACGATCGATTGACTACTTGCGGTTTTCTCGCGTCGCAAATGTTCGCGGAGGCGCTGCGCGCCGACTAACTGGTCATCGTCCGGCGAGCTTGTTTTGTTGTCTTCTTCTTTTACAGGATTCTTGAATGCCAGGACCGCTTTGTCCGGGTGAAGGAGGATGTTGTAGCCCGGTCCTCGGGCGATGAATTTGGATTCTGCATTAGCCTGACCGCGATTCTCCTCGAAACTTAACGGCAAGGCACCGTACTTGTTGTCCAAATGCAGCTCGGCCCGCTTTTCAGTTTTTTTCAACGCTGGCGATGCTTTGATTGACTGTTCACCGCGAGGTTTGTCCGCCGTGTACCCGCTCCACGCCGCCCAACTGGTGATTGCACCCAGGCTGATGACAAGTACGCCTCTGGATAGCAGCCGAGAGGCACACAGACTCCGAAGCAGTGAGAAGAAGGGCATTAAATCTCCTTAGATTATGAAGCGAGAACAGAGGCTCTTGCATGGGAGCCGCCGGACACGTCTTAACTGGCTAAGCTAAAACCGGCTCGAACCTCATGGATTGCGGCTCGCAGTCTACAGCCCACCCATCGGGACGTCAACATTTTTGCCTTGGCCGGTAGTGCTCCGCCATGCGGGTCCTCTTTTTCAAACCTTAGCCGCAGATTACGCAGATTCCACAGATGTTGGTTGAATCAAAGTTAAGTTGATGCGAATCAGTCTCGCCGAATCCGTGTAATCTGCGTAATCTGCGGCTAAAGTTATTCCGATCGCACTACTCCTTTGCTCATACCCAACCAAACACTCACCTTGACAACGCATTTCTCAATCCTGTATGTGGCAGCGGTGGAATCCGTTTCAACTCTCCGGGACAAGCTTTTCTCCTCAAATAGAACGGTTCTCTTATTGGCAGCGGTAATTTTCGCGACGTCGCTCGCTGTGAGGCTGTACAAACTCGACAGCCAAACGCTGGAATGCGACGAACTTTATACAGTTCCCGCCGTAACCGGCCATCAGTACGTCTACCTCAGTCGCGAAGGCGAAACCGCGTCAAATCAGATTCGCTCCTCGTCGGCTGATTACCGGCAACTGATCAAGCCTGACAAAGACCTTGGCCTCGCAGCAGTCACCTCTGTACTGAGGCGCAATGTGCATTTGCCGGCTTATTTTTATTTCATGCATTACTGGGTGGAATGGTTTGGGACTTCGGCGTTTGCACTGCGGTTCCCAGCGGTTATCTTCGGCGCTCTCGCCGCTGTCGCACTGTTCCTTTTGGGAAACGAACTTTTTGGAAGCCTCAGTGGAGTAGTTGCAGCGCTATTGATGGCGCTCACGCCCGAGCAAATCTACTTCTCGCAACAGGCGCGGATGTATTCGTTATTAGCCCTGCTGGCTATCTGTTCGACTTACTTCTTGATTCTCCTTCGCAAACGCTCGCAAAACACGTGGCTCTATTTCGCATATGCCGTCGTATCGATAGCTGGAGTTTATACGCATTACGAGTACTCGTTTTGCCTCGCGGCCCAAGTCGCGTTCGTTTGGTTGATAACCCCGATGGGAAAGGAAAACGCGCGCCGCTGGATTGTTGCCCACGCAGCGATAGGAGCTGCGTTCCTTCCCTGGGTGCTAATCACTATCGCGCAAAAAGCAAACTCGCCTGAGGTTATCGCCTGGGTCAACGGCAGTCTCACGAGCAATCTGATTTTGACTGAAGTGGTCACCAAGATAGCGCGCTTGATATCGGCGCCGGAGTTACCGCTTGGCTGGCTGAGCGTGATCGTTGCTTACGCTTTGATTATTTACGGCGCAGTCTCGATTCGAGCGGAGCGGCCGATCTTACTTTTGATTCTGTTGTGGATGATTGTTCCGATCGGCGGAATTATAGTGGCAGACAAACTGCTTGGCACGCGCGCTATCACCATCACCAGGTACTGGTTAATGGCCGGACCACCGCTGTATCTCTTAATGAGCGTAGGTCTGGGAAAGATTCAGAAGCAGGGCGCAAGAATAGCTCTGGCGGCGGTGCTGATAGGATTCATGTTTTCAGCGGCGCTACTGACTGCGCGAGGTGAGCTGCGGCCGAAACCCGATCGGCACCAGGAAATGGCAGTCTATGTCGATGAGCAAATGAATGCGGCGCCCGATCAAATTGTCATTGCCGAAGGACTTAATTCCCTTCCGCTGGCGTTGGCTTATTACGGAAACGGAAACTTTGAAGTGCTGCGCTCGAAATGGATCAGCGATCAACTAAAGCAGCGTAGTTTTACAGACATAATCGGAACTCGAGCGCAGGTGTTGCTGCTAGTCTCCGGGCAAACTCAGATGGCCAAGCTCCTGAACGAAAATGGATTCAAGCTCGAAGGTCAGCCTGTATTGTTCGGCCACGTCAACGTGGTCCAGTTTGTGAAGCGTCCAGTGTCGAACCCTAACACTCCAAGTGATCGGCCTCGATAACGAATCCCAGTCGCGCTTTTGGCGATCAAAATCATGCTCGGAAGACTGACAAAAAATTTAGAAAGCCTTCGCCAGCAGCGAGGGGTTCCAGTGGCGCGGATCTTTTATGTGTTGGACGTGACAAGATGTGCAATTTGGTTTGTCGGCGGCGATGAGAACTCGACCAGTTCCAGCTTCGGTGCGTCCGTTGTGACAACCCGCACAGGTTTGACGAGGAGTATCACGATCGATCCGATTGAAAGACTTATGACAGCTCGAACACGATAGTCTTCCGGACGGATTGCCCGCGAGGCTGCCAACCAACTTCACGCGATGCACATGTAGCGCATGAAACTGTTTGCTGCGCCACTGCTCTTCGCTTTCCGCAGGCAAACGAGTCACCGTTAGGTTTCTTAGAGCCCACTCGCTGTTATCGAGACCCTTCCAGGTCCACTTACCGTTCACGGTTGGATATCCGAATGTTCCGTTATGCGGAGTGCTGACCTTCTTTCCGTTATAAGTGGTTTTGTTGCTATCGCTGTGACACTGCGTGCAAGCAGCCAAGGCTGTTTCACCAGGTTTGAAGTCAGTTCCTTTGTGTTCGGCATGGCACGCGGTGCAGCCGATACCGGCAGCAACGTGTGGCGGGATAACCGTGGCCTCAAACCAGCTAGCCTTATGACAAGCCGCGCAATTCGACTCCATGTTTCCCGCGAATGAATGACAGTTCGTGCAGGAGTTGTCATTCGCTCGAACTGCGATGGGAGGCTGGACGATCAACTTGCTGGTCGCGTGCGCATTGGATAACGGAGCTGGTGAATAGGCATTTGCGTACAAGAGCGCTCCACCAATTGAAAACACTGCCACAATAAGCACGCCCCAAATCAGAAATGAAACTGGCCAACGTTCTGAAAGATCGCTGGTCGGTGTCCAATTGAATTGAGCTTTGCCCGTCTTCCGTTGACCGTGAGGAAAAAGTGGAGCCGGCCGCACCATCTTGCCGGCCTCGCGAATTCGCTTGTCCCAAAAGATGTCGAGCGCCTTGGTTCCCGGCAATGGCGCTGGTCGCGCAGCCTTCTTCTTCGCAGCCCCTGCAAGCACCGCGTCGAGATCATCGAGCCTCGTGGTTCCGAGAGCCGGACTGCTGACGTCCGCGTCATGAACTCTTCGTCCAATCTGAAGCGACACTTTGACAATGACCGCGTCGTCGGCAAAGTCAATCTCCAACAGAAATGGACCAGCTTCGAGGAAGTCGCCTGCGCCCAGCGCTTGATTGTCCAGCATCGGCCGGGCATTCAGCTTGATCGGGTTCGAAGGTCGTAGGTTGAAGACGTAGTACTCGCCTTCAATTTGCTTGATACCGGCCTGCACTCGAGACACGGAAGGGTGGTTTAGCAGCAGCTCGCATTCAGTGAGGCGACCAATCAAAAGGCCCTCGGAGATGATGGTCACGGGATCCTGCAGCAGATCCTCACGCACTACGATGAATTTGTTTTGCTGTTGCATCTGAGAGGCAGCAGTAAACGCTGATTGGAATCAACCGAATCTTATTCACACCCCGGTTTCAACCGGGTGACACAAGAAACTCGAAACTTACACAACCGTTTTAACGGTTTCCGATTTGCTTTGTTCTCTAAACCGTTGAAACGGTTTTGGATCTTTTCTCTCTTAATCGATCGCCCGGTTAAAACCGGGCGAGAATGAGAGAATCACCGCACTACAAAGAAGATCACCTGGATGATATGCACGATGAGCAACGCGAGCATCAACGAAGTCGTGATCACATGTGGCGCTATCCAAACTCGCAAAAGCCGATGGACAAATACCAGGGCGTCGACACGACTCAACGTAGCCGCCGTCTCCACTGCTTCAACCAAAAGTGTGCGTTCAGCATCCGTAGCAGTTCGAGTGGTTCGCTCTTTGAACTGACCACGAGCTTCAGCCAGCAAGCTCTTCAATTCGCGACGGTGCCACAGCTGACGAAACATAAATGACTTGCTGAGAAAACGCGCCGTCACTCTCTCTTCAATCTCTTCTTTAAGCCAGCCTTCGCTCTTCTCGGTGAGCTTGGCCAGTTGGTCTTTCAACTCGACTCGTCGAGCAGTCAGATCTTCGACCAGCAGCGGCTCGCCTTCAATGCTAGTCAGGATTCTCGGCCCCACGATGTACACCACCACGCCGCCCAGCCCGGAAAGAATCACTCCAACAAAAGTCAAATAAAGCAGCGTAGTGAGCAATCCACCTGTGTGCAGCCCGGCATGCATGAACAGCAATATGCCGGCGAGTGCGCCAAAATAAACATGAGCAAGCAGCCAATAACGAAGCGCTCCACCGCGGCGACGGTACACCTGTTTTCGGACGGGATATGCCATCACCGCGACGATGCCGACCAAGCCCACGATCCCCGTCAGCCATCTCATGGTGAGCCAGGTGTTGGCTAATCGACCTGAAAAACCATTTTGCGCGAGGCCCCAGGCGGCAATTATTGAAAACAGCACGGTCAGCCCAATGCCCAGAATGTGCCAAAGCTTCGCAGTTGGATCGCTCTTGTGAATGTTGCGTCCGATTGCATGCTTATCGTCGCGGAAAACCATTCCAAGGGTGTCACCGGTTTCAGTGAAGTACTCGAGCGGATCGACACGTACCAAAGCGCCGGTCGGACAATTCTCTTCGCATGAATAAGCTTTGCGGCGCGCACCTGGAGGATTGAGAGGTGTGTTCTCGCAAAGATTGCATTTGATGGCCACCATTTCGTCGGATTCGCGAGCAGGCGGCAACGGCGCTGTCTTCAAGCTCAGCATTCCTTTGAGCCTGGTAAGGAAGTCAGGCGCAACTACCTGTTCCGGAGTGCGGGGTACCATCGTGATGGCGTCGTAGGGGCATTGCGTCGGACAGTCGAAGCATCCGATACAGGTATCAATATTGATCTCGACATACCCGCTTTGATCTCGAAAGATCGATCCGGTAGGACAGCCGGTGAGGCATTCGGGATCCTTGCAGTGCATACAGACTTGCGGCGACAACACGTGCTGGGTTTTCTTTACGCCCGCTTTTTGAGGTCTGACGATCTGTATGCCACGCCGGACCAACCGAGATTGTCCATGTACCTTATGACAGGCGAGTGAACAGTTGCCGCAACGGATACAAAGATCCATGTCCATCACGAGCAGGTTCGCTGCATCGACAATCCCGGTTGAAATCTCTTCTTCAGTAGCAGCCAGAACTCGATAATCAGGAATGCTCTCGATCGTCGCTGGGGGATTTGTATCAGCTTCAGAAAAACGGGCGAAGGCTTCGACCATTTGTTTGCGCAGCGGCTCGGGCGGCAAACTCTCGATCGGTATTTCAAAGACCTCAGTTCTGGCCATCACCGAGGCGTTGTATTTCCACATTCCCCCGCTTTCGCCCGCTTCGAGCCCCAAACAATTTCCCGCGCCAAGAAAATCAACGCCGATACTCTCGCCAACTCCCATCGCGATGCCACCGTCTGTCGCCGAGAAGGGTATTCCTTTAACGCGACGTATCCAGCCACTCTTGATAATGACTATCCGATCGATTGGCTGACCTTCCTGACAGAGAACGTGATGCTTTCCGAGAACGACAAACTTTGCCTGCGCTCGCAAGCTCTCGAGCACTTCAGCGCGACCTGATTCCGGAATCGCCTGGCTTAAGTCTTGAAGGACGCGTCCAAATCCGTGTGAGCGGTACGTAGAATCGAGGGACTGACCGAACTTGGGTAACTTGCGCAGGAGTCGCAGCGCTGGACGATCGATCTCGAGCACAGTCGCCTTCCCGCCTGCCGGTACCGCAATCGTAGCGTTGCGTTCTACGCCCGCAAGTACGGACATCTCACCGAAGCAAATGTTCGGCGGGAGCTCGCTGATTTTCTGGCGCGAACCGGCTTTGTCTTTGACCAAAACATCGAGCGTCCCGGTCACGCCAATGTAAAAAGTGTTACCGCCCCATTCACCCTGGCGCATAATCTCTTCGCCAGCGACGTAATTGATCAGGCGAACGTATGGACCAACCTTCTTGCCGTTTGCGTAATCGCGGCCCTTCACGATCACTTCAAGGTCTTTGTCGTACTTTGGTTTTCCGTTTTGTTCTTCGAAGAGTTCAGAAGTGAGTTCGAGATTCTTCACCGCCTCAATAATGGTGTTTTGGTCGGTGATAACCTCGGGCATGCTGCCGTTTATACTACGGAACAGCCCGCTTGCGATAGGTATTCTTTAATATTCCAATAACGAAAGCATACCTCGATTTGCCAATTACCATTTTTCATTAGGTGGACGCGGACTTTGATTCCAACCGCCTTTTTTAGTCTGCTTAAAACCACTTTATCTGAACGGTTGCTGCTGTAACCGAAATCAAAACTGATAAATGGCAATTGATTTATGGAAACTCGCTAAGATAATTCTTTCCTGCTACACCGGTTTCCCTATGCTAAAGTAACCAGGACATTCCAGACGGAGCCACCAAACGAAACCAGCTGATGCCATCGGATTCCTTTTTCTCGCTTCCACTCGAACAACAGATCGGACAACTTTTCTATATCGGACTCCAGGGAACTGAGCTCGATCAAGACGCACGCGCGCTCTTATCAGAAGTAAATCCTGGCGGTGTCATTCTTTTTGGCCGCAACGTAGCGGCGCAGCAGCAAGTTCGCAAGCTGCTCGACGACATCAACGCGTCGTCGCGGGTGCCACCGCTGTTAGGAGTCGATCAGGAAGGCGGACTGGTTGATCGTTTGCGGAAGATCTTTACCCCAATGCCCGCAGCGCGCGTGATTCGCGAGCATGGAGATTTGGCGGCGTCCAGAACCCTCGGTCGCATTTCGGGTGAAGTGCTGCGCATGCTCGGGTTCAATATGAACTTCGCGCCGGTCATGGAGATTATGACCGAAGAAAGAGATCTGCTGTCGAATGGTCTCTATTCGCGAGCGTTTGGTCGATCGCCAGGCGAAGTGCTCGGCTACACGACTGTTTATCTGCGAGGCTTGCAGGCCACGGGATGCCTCGGCTGCTTGAAACATTTTCCGGGCATCGGCGCTGGCGAAGTTGATTCGCACGAGCAGATGCCTGTGGTTCGACTGAATCATGATGATCTGATAGCGCAAGACCTGGCGCCGTACATCGAGTTGTTTCAACGCAAAGATGACCGCATTCGCTGCGTGATGGTTAGCCATGGGGGCTTTCCCAATATCGACATCCAAAAAGAAGTGAAAGGCGGCGCGATCGTTCCCGCGTCGTTGAACTACGACATCGTGACGAAGCTATTGCGGCAGGAGCTTGGGTACAGGCATCTCGTCATGACCGACGATCTTGAGATGGGCGCAATCGCTCGCCACTGCGAGATTGAGGAGGCAACAGTACGCGCCTTCACGGCCGGTGAAGATATGCTCGCGATTTGCGCGCAGCCCGATTTGATTCGACGTGGATATCAAGCGCTGCTCAAGGCTGCGAGGGACGGCGAAATTCGAAAGGACCGATTGCATTCTTCATTGAGGCGAATCGCGGCTTTCAAGTCGCTGGTCGAGCCGCCACTCCCTCTCGACCTTGATCGATTCAAGCTGCTGTCGGAAGAAATCGCTCAGCTCAATCAGAAACTGAATTATGTTTACGGAGGCTCCAAATAATGTTCTCGCTTCGCGCCCGAACCGCGACTCATCCGACGTCGAAGAGTTTGATTCTTTGCTTGATGCTGGTTGCGCTCCTGCTTCCCTTCGGGTGCCGCCGCAAAAATACAGGCGTATTTGTAATTGCGCTGGGCGATAACATCCGCACGATCGATCCCATCGGCTCGCCTTCAGTGGACGCCGCCAGCGAGCGCGTGCGCACCTTGATGTTCAACTCGCTCGTGCGGAAAGACGAAAACTTCGACTACGTGGGCGAGCTCGCCTCTGACATCAAACGCTCGGATGATGGTTTGACGTTTACGTTCACCATCCGTGACGGCGTGAAGTTTCAAGACGGTCGCATACTTACATCAGCAGACACCAAGTATACGTTCGACACAGTTCTTCAAAATACATTCGCAAAGTCGGCGAGTTTCTTTGAAGGCAGCGGCGCGGCGCGAACGAGTTACGTCAAGAGTGTCGAAGCCCCCGATCCGAAAACGATGGTCGTCACGCTGACCAGGCCGTGGGTGGGCTTGCTCTCGAATCTGGTGCCGGTAGCGATCATTCCAAAGGATAGTTATGAAAGTGAAAAGACCCATCCGGTAGGCACCGGGCCTTTCAAGTTTGTGCGCTATGACAGCGCTCAACAAGTTTTGGATCTTGAGGTGTTCCAGGATTACTGGGAGGGTCCGGCAAATATCAAGCAGGTGCGCGTGCGCGTGATTCCCGATACCAATGCGTTGCAGGCTGAGCTGCAGGCCGGTCGGGTGGACATCGCGCCTCTGCCAACCAGTCTTTCTCCCGATGCCTTCAATTTATTGGGCCAACATCCAAACTTGAAGGTAGTTCAGTTTGAAGGATCGAATTTGAATCTGCTGACCTTCAACACCGCCAGCCCGCAGCTAAATGATGTGAAAGTACGACAAGCCATTTGTCATGCGATCGATCGGGAATCAATCATTCGAGACCTGCTGTTGGGCCAGGCCAAAATCGCGCATTCGATCTTGCCGGAAAAATCCTGGGCGTACTCTCCTGGCCAAACTTATTCTTACGATCCCGAAGCTGCAAAGAAACTGATAGCCGGGATGCAATTTTCCAAGCCACTGGTCTTCAAACTTTCCGGTAGCAGTACGGCAGGAAAGAACTACGCCGGCGTGATACAGAACTCGCTCAAGCAGGTGGGGATTCCGGTTACGATCGAAACCTCGGAACTGAACACACTCTTTGATCAGTTGCGTCGAGGGGATTTTCAAATCACTTACGGCCAGTGGGTTGGCGGAAATCAGGATCCAATTTTCTTCAAAGATCTGTTTGCCAGTACGGAAATTCCTTCAGAGACTCGACCGTCAAGGAATCGCAGCCGGTACAATAACCCCGCGCTTGATGCTTTGATTGCCGAGGCGGTGCAAACCTGGGATCGGCAAAAGGCTCGCGAACTTTACGTCAAGATTCAGGAGATTGTGACACGCGATGCACCGGTGTTCCCGCTCTGGTACCAGGCGAACATGGTTATCGCGAAAAAGAACGTGGGCAACATTAACGTTAACGCCAGCGGTGACTGGGGCTTCGTGCGACTGATCAAGGTTGAGTAATTCTTTGCGGGCTTTGCGACTTTGCGGGAATCAGTTTTGAATGGGTAACTAATCAAAGTTTCCCGCAAAGGCGCAAAGCTCGCAAAGATGCGGCAGTAATCAAGCGAGAGTGGATAGGGTCGAGCGCAACTTTTCACGACTGACTGCACCCTCGCGAATCAATCGAGGCAATTCACCACTCAAGTCCAGCACGGTAGACGGCTCAGCTACCGTCACATCCCCGCCGTCAAGAATGAGATCAACTCCAGACGGAAACTGTTGCTGAACGTCTTCTGCGTTCCGCGCAGGCGGCCCACCTGACACATTGGCGCTCGTTGCAGTCAACGCTCCGCCGCAAACTCGCACAAGTTCACGAACGCCTTCATCGTTGGGAAGACGAACTCCGATGGTTCCCGTTCCAGCCGTTAAATCAACAGGTAAGGCTTCTATTGCTTTGCCGACGATCGTGAGAGGCCCCGGCCAGAATTCTGACGTGACCAAATCAAAGTTCGCCGATCGTTCCACAATGAAGCGATCAACCTCTGAAGCATCAGAGACAATCACAAGGATGGGCTTGCCTGCTTCCCTGCCCTTCAATTCAACCAAAGCCCGCACCGCCGCTTCGTTTCCTGGATCGACTCCCAGTCCATACAAAGTGTCTGTCCGAAACGCGATAATTCCACCGCGACTTATGATGTCGCTCGCCATTTGTCGAGCTTCGGAACCATCGATAGCAATCATTTTAGAATTTGATTGGAAAGGTAATTTCGGAGATGGCCAACTCTCGGGGTTATGAAGGTGTGGCGTTTCGTTCGCCAATGATACGCCGAAGGCGTTCGCCAATTGCAGCCTGGGGCAACGCCCCAGGTAAGGAGGAAATGAAATCTTCAACGCTGAAAGCGTTGGCGAAAGAGTGCTGTACGCGAATTCGCCGAACGCTTTCAGCTTTCGGAAGATTTCTTCTGCGCTCGCCCCTGGGGCGTTGCCGCAGGCTGAAATTTGTTAAACGCCTTCGGCGTGCTATCCAAAGAAACCGTTAGCCAATCTCTCAAGTGTCGGATTTATCCTGCACCTCGCCACCCACGGTAACATACCGCCGCCCGAGCCCGAGCTGTCGAAGTTTGTGCTGCAAAGACTGCCGGTGCATGTCCAAAATCTCAGCCGCTCGAGTCACATTCCCGTTCGTGTGCTCGAGACATCTCGAGATGTAACGCCTTTCAAACTCGCGCCTGTCTTCCCGAAAATCGGCTGTGAACGGAACATCGAGGCCACCGCTTTCCGTGGCCCGCGCCGATGCGGCCGCCGGAAGGCTGGTCGTGATTTCATCCGGAAGATCGTGGGCGGCCAGTTCATCGCCTTCCGCCATGATCACTGCTCGCTCTATCGCATTTTTCAATTCTCGAACATTGCCCGGCCACTCATATTTCATGATCCGCTGGAGAGCAGTTTGTCCTACCGATCGGATTGGCAGTTGAAAATGTTCGGCCCCAGCCTTTGCGAACCTATCTGCAAGCATTGGGATATCCTCGCGTCGTTCGCGCAGCGGAGGAATCTCGATAGTGACAACCTGCAGTCGGTAGAAGAGGTCGGCTCGAAAATTACCGGCTGCTATTTCAATCTCCAAAGGTCGGTGAGTAGCACTGATGACTCGTACGTCGACCGGAATTGATTCATTTCCTCCTAAGCGCTCGATGCGTCGTTCTTCTAAAGCGCGCAGCAGTTTTGCTTGTACGTTTGCGCTCATATCGCCAATTTCGTCCAAGAAGAGCGTGCCTCCATCCGCCTGTTCAAATTTCCCCTCGCGCCGTGCGGCGGCTCCGGTAAAAGCCCCTTTTTCGTGGCCAAAAAGCTCAGACTCAATTAATTCTGCAGGAAGCGCAGCACAATTGACCGCGACAAACGGTCCATTCCTGCGCTCGGGGTTTCTTTCGTGAAGCTCACGTGCAACCAGTTCTTTCCCCGTACCAGACTCTCCTCGTACAAGCACGGTTGCATCAGTCTGAGCCACCTTCTCAATCATGCTTCGAACGCGCTTCATTCCTTCGGAGTTTCCAATTAACGCTCCGCGTTGAGATCGATCAAGCTCGATCCTCCTCCGAAGAGATACGTTCTCGCGCCTTAGCACCAGCGTCTCAGCGGCGTTCTTGACGACTAAGCGGAGTTCGTCAACGTCATATCCCTTGGAGAGATAATCATGCGCACCAGCTTTCAAGGCGTCGACAGCCATGCGCTCCGAACCTTGAGCAGTAATAATAATCACCAGAGGTCCGGTTCCGTTCGAAGCCTTCAATTCACGTAAGAAATCCAGACCGCTCATGCCTGGAAGGTTAACATCGAGAAGCAGAAGGTCTGGCTCTAGCTGTTTCACCAGAATCCTGGCTGCTTCGGCTGAGTCTGCTTCGGTGATGCTGTAGCCAAAGGTGCTGAGGGCGCGGCGCATGCCGTAGCGCGCGGCTTCTTCGTCGTCGACAAGTAGTAATCGCAATGCGTCTTTTCTCACTTCTTCGTAGTTTAGAGCTATCTCGCGGTAATTCACTAGCGCATCGCGTGCCAGACCCTGGGAGCGCAGGCATCCCTGCCTGCCTTAGGTCCCCGCAAACGCAAGCATCCCTGCCTACCTTACTTGTCCCGGCAACACATCGGCTGGGCAACTAAGGCAGGCAGGGATGCCTGCGCTCCCACGTGGAGCACTACTTCATAGCTCTCTTAGCAGATACCACGAGGATAATCGCGTCACCTGAGGGACCAACGTTGAGCGTGCCGACGATCACCGGCTCGCCTTCGCGCATGCTGATGTCGGTGTTTAGTCCGGTGTTTTCGTAACTAAATGACGGCGGCGTTCCGTTGGCAGCAACCGCTTGGGTCATTTGAATCGGAATGCGCGAGCCAAACTTGAATCCTTCCATGCGGATCACATTACGGCCCTGTGCATCCTGTACCAGCTTCACCTGGCGCACCACGAAATCGCTAAAGGTCGGATTGGTCGCAGCCGTTTGCTTATTGGGCTCAAGCAGTGGACCGCCGATCCAGCGCAAGTCCAGACGCCCGTCTGACTTGACTCGATTGATGAGCGTCGCTGTTAAGCGATAGTTTTTGAACGGAAGCGACGCATGCAACTCTTTGACAACCGAATCCAACGCCGCGGGCATGCGAGCGTCGCCCACGTCCTGATTAGTTCCAACAATCATGTAGAGCTGCGTCTCGAGATTGGTTTCGTCTTTCTTTTCCGGTGCGGCGGCAGGTTTCTCATCCTGGGCCAACACTGCCGGTGCTGTCATCGCCAAACAGAAGAGGACCAGCACGAGGAACAGACCGCGACCACAACGAACACTGAAAACATTCATTTCACATCTCCTCGCTAAGTAGGGTTAAGGAGCTGAACGCAACTCCCAGTTACGGTTGTTACACACGCGAGACTTTGTAAAAGGTTCCACGCTTTACCTGTAGCTCGCCTGCGGCTTTGCCGCCCGACAGTGCGGTGCCCAAGCCACGCATCAACCTGACTATAAGACCGGGTTGATCAGCTCAAGGTCGGGAAGGGTGGTTTACCCCCGCCAAAGTTCATTAGCCCTCAACAAGATGAAAACTAAAGAACTTTCCATCGTTGTTGAATGGTGATGAGAATTGGGCGGGGGTAAACCACCCTTCCCGACCCTGAGCTGAACAGGCTTGATTAATCTCCTCAAGGAAGTAACTCCCGGAGAAGTAACTCCCGGAGAAGTAAGTCTCAGACTGGAGCATGAACTCTCCTACTTGACTATTTCTTTGCGGAGCCATATCTGTTTGTCGTCTGGATCGATCGGAATACTCAATTCGAAGCGCGCCCCAGATCCATTTTGAGTTTGGACCAGACGAGCCGAGCCGCCGGCTTCTTCCATTCGCTTGCGCACGATTGCCAGACCCAAACCAGTGCCGCGCTGCTTCGTAGTGAAGAACGGTTCCCAGATCCGTTTTTCATTTTCAGCAGCAACACCAGGACCACCATCAATGACAACGATGGTAGCCTGCCTGTCAGCTGAATCTACGGCAACGTGAATTCTCCCTTTCTCAGGAGTCGCCTGCACAGCATTAATCAGCAGATTCGAGAGCGCATCGCGGACAGCCGAGGCCGCCACGCCATCAACTCGATCCTCGGTCCGGATCACAAGCTGAACGTCAATCTCGCGCGCCGCAGCTTCAGTTCTCAATAATTCAGTAACGGAAGTGACAAGCTCAGAAATCCTGCAGGGGTTTTCGGCGGGACTTTCACGCCGAGAAAAGCTGAGCAGCTGCGTGACACTTTGGCTCAGTCGATTGGTTTCTCCGACAATCAATTGCAGATCTCTCGAATAGTCAGCGCTTAGACGATCATCCTCGCTCATAACCTGGGCGATAGATTTGATCGAGGACAGCGGGTTCTTAATTTCATGCGCGACAGTTGCAGCCATCTGTCCCAAAGCCGCCAGACGCTCCTGATTCGCGAGCTGCCGTTCGAGTCTGACGTTCTCTTCAACTAATCGACAGTCTTCGATCGCTGTGGCTACTTGACCGGCGAGAATTCCCAGCACGGCACGCGTATCAGGAGTGAGGCTGCCGCCTGGCCCATCAACAAGCAGCAATCCAACCGTTCTGTTCTCTCGCAGCAGCGGAAACGCCAACCGGTATCCGTGTTTGGAGAGTTCCGGGAGGTCTTCGACTGGAGACCATTCCTGTTCTCTTGAGAACTGAATGATTCGGTCAACCCAGGCATCGGCGCCATCACTCGAATCGTCCGAACGTACAATGACTCGTACTGACCTGAGCCCCAACGACTGAGCACTGCGGTCTTCGACGAAGTGCAGTAATTCAGGAAGCTCTCGATACCGCCCGGCGTGAGCGCCGATGCGATCCACTATTTCCCGGTACAGGGTCGCCTGTCTTTCGAACAGCCGGTGAAACCGTTGTTCAAGCCATTTGCGCAACGGCGCCGCAGCGAGTGTCAATCCCAAAATCAATACAGCCTCGACTACACCGGTGCGTATTCCAAACCTCGAATGCACCCACTCGCCAATTACGCGAATGCCATAAAGGTAAATCGTGAGCACTACCGCCGCGAAGGTCGCGACTATCAAGCTTTCTTCGATGACGAGCTCGAGGTAGCGATAGCGATAGATGTAGTACGCCAACAAAGCTGATGGCAGCAACGAGCCTAAATTGCCGATGGTCTGCAAGTACAGTCCTGCTCTTGTCCCTTGGCCAACGCCAAACGCCAACGCTGCGATGATCACGAGACCCACGGCCAGGAACGAGGCCGCGAGCGTTTGCATGATCCGCTGTTCGCTCCGGTGCGGAGTCTTTCGGGCAATCAGAATCTCCGTGATGGCGATGAAGCCAAGCACGTAAGCGACCCAAAATGCGAACGGCAACACAAAGAAGTGGAGCTTGACCAGCATCGGCGCATAACTGCCAGACCAAATCTTCGGTATCGCTATGACCAGAAAAACAGTCGGGAGATAGGAGAAATAGACGCGAATCTTCTCCGCTGTGGTCAATGGACGTCCGGAGGCGGTCGCCCAAAGATGTACATGCACGTGCAACAGAAATGAATAGGCGAAGGTGATGCTGATGACGGCCACGGTGTCGGCGAGGCGCAGCGTCGTGGTCCACTGGTCATAAGTCAGACCGAACAGGTTGTGAAGCGTGATAATGAGGTTGCTGGTATGCCAGCCGCCCATGCTAAGCGCGAGGACAAAAAGACCTCGTTCCAGCTGCGCCAGTTTTTGACGGTGCGAGACTAAAAGGCCGGCCATCCACAGCGGCAATACGGCGCCAATGCTGTAGCCAACCAATTGAAGGACTTCAAGTGGGGACATTAAGACAACTTTAGTTGTTGGTAATCGTGCTCGACTCTTTCCGACGTCGTTCTTTGTACTTAGTTCTTTGTACTTTGTTCTTGGCGGCACTTCTGGTTAATCAGCCACCATAGATTTGGCATCCAACATTCGACGCCACAACAAAGAACAAAGAACCAAGTACAAAGAACTCGCTTGGCTGATTACTGACTGCTAATTACTGACTACTCGCTGTATTGCGTCCATTTAGCGCGGTAAACGTTATCTCGATCCGCCGGTTGCGAGTTCGACCAGCAACGGTAGTGTTCGGAGCAATTGGGTTCGAGGAACCCATACCGCTGGCCTGAATACGCGATCCGTCGATTCCGGCTGCTTGAAACCGTTCGGCCAGGGCTTGCGCTCGGTCCTGAGTGAACTGCTGAAGACTGATGTCGTCACCCTTGTTGTCACTGAAAGCCTCGATCTGAATCTGATAGTCCGGATTACTCGCCAGTAACGCAGCCAGCGGCTCCAGCTTTGTAGCTGCTGCCGCAGTCAACTTGTTGCCGCGCGTTCCCGCCCAAATGGAGTCTGTCAGCACCAACTGAAATCCACGCGGCGTATTCTTAACGGTTCCAAATTGGCCCAGGGTCTGCTTCAGATTTGCCTCCGCGACGCGTCTTTCTTGTTCGCGTCGTTCGGCCGCAAGTCGTAGCTCTTCAGCTTGCCGCTCGCCTTCAAACCGCGCCAGCTTCACCTTTGCCGCGTCGCCTTCGGTTCTAACTTGCGCCACCTCATCTCGCAAGCGCGCGACTTCAAGTCTCAACTCGCGCAATCGATCATTGGCAGCAGCAGCGTCTCGCTCAGCAAGCTCTCGAGCGCGCTGTTCACGAGCAAGATCGCCTTGTAGCTCTTCGATTCTTTGGTTTGCGCTCGCAGTGGACTGTTCCGCTGATCTCAAGGCCTCGTCGCGACGCCGAATGTCTTCGCGCCGAACTCGAGCAGCTTTGCGAGCGACCGCCATTTCTTCGGCGTGGACACCGGTCGAGGTTGCCTTTCTGGCCAACACATCTATGTCCGCCGGGGCTTGCTTGGTTCGCCAGGCAGTCTCGGCAGCCTGCAATTCGTCCTCCGCTTGTTTCAGTTCATCGGGCGCGTCCGAATCGCCTCCAGCGAAGCGCGCGAGGTTGATTGATTGCCGAGCTCCCAATAATGAAACTGGTGTTTCGCGATAGTCCCGATCCGCGATGTCCGGCACGCTCGCGGTGCGAAAATAGTCGCTGCTATTGCCGATGTATTTCACGTTGACTGTTTCGAGCTGGGCGCTGCCAGGGTTTTGAGGCGGAAGATTTTCCAGGACCACCATCCGGCTGGGCACTTTCATTAGGAAGTGAGGTTCAGCCGTAACGATCAGCGCAAATGTTTGCAGAGGAGTCGTAACGTCAATCTTGGAATCCACAAAGCTGCTGCCACTGCGTTTTATTTCGCCGAGATTGTCCACCACGCCGGCTGGTGAAATTGCCCAAAGCACGTAAGTCGTATAGACGCCGCCAAGCTCGGATGCGCGCGGCAGGTCATCAACGTGTAGCTCGACGCGGGTGCCCCGCCTGCCTGAACGTTTTACTTTGGCGTCGCCTTTCAGTCTCGGCAGCACGGTCGTGCCGCGAAACTTGACGCTGAGCTCCTCGTCGAGCGGATAAGCTACCGCAATTGTCTGGCGTGCCACATCACTTTGAGCCAGCGTTCCGACGACGGCTACTGAACTCAAAGCGAAAACAATCCCTAAAGTGACCAAGACGCGGCGAAAGTTCATGACAACCTCACTCCTTGAAGTTACTGGCTTCTATCCAAAGAAGTTCGAGGGGAGATTGCAAACTTCTATTAATCACTGATGCCACTCTACGGTTCATTGTTGCCGAAGCGATTAGGAGGGTCAAGCAGGAAAAGGGGGAAACTATCCACAGATTACACAGATTCCGCCGATTTGTTTTGACTCCCGGCCAACTAGAGCATCTTTCGTAAATGAAGCTCTAATCGTTTCGTACGGAAGCCTGGACGTTGACTGCGAGCGTGAAACTGCGGTCAACCAACTAATCGGTGAATCTGCGTAATCTGTGGATAGATCTTATGGTTTTCCGGTGAGCTTGCGATGGTAGCGACCTTTGCGAAAAGCGGCGAACTGAACGACAAAGACTGCGATAGCGCTCATTAGCAGCACATGGACCATGCCGCTCTTGTGGAAGAAAACGGTGAGAACAAACCAAACGACAAAAAGTATTCCCGAGACAAACCAGAGTTCCATAAGAAGTAATCAGCAATCAGCAGTCAGCAATCAGCAATCTCCTAGGGTGATTCGTTTAGCTTGTAGCCGACGCCGCGAACGGTCAGCACATACTGCGGATCTTTCGGGTCGTTCTCCAGCTTTTTTCGGAGACGATTTATGTGGGGATCGATATTTCGCTGATAGCCTTCGTAGTCAGTGCTCCACACATGATCGAGCAAAGCGTTTCGAGACCAAGCCCGGCCGGGCTCGGTCGCGAGCAACTCCAGAATTTGAAACTCGAGCGGTGTTAGCTCGATCAGCTTTCCGCTGCGAGTAACTTCGTGACGACGTTTATCGATCACGAGATCGCCAACCTCGATGCGTTCGCCTTCGACTACCGGCTGTATCTTTGCTGAACGTCTCAACAAAGCTTCCACGCGATATTCGAGCTCACGCGGACTGAAGGGTTTTGCAAGGTAGTCGTCGGCGCCGGCTTCAAAGCCAGCCACTTTGTCCGAGAGCGCGTCGTGCGCTGTCAAAAAGAGCGCTGCGGTATGAACTCCGCGGTCCCTGATCTTCTTGAGCAGTTCCAGGCCTGACATTCCGGGCATGGAGACATCGAGGATCAGGCAATCAAAGCCTCCGGTTGCTGCTGGTTCAAGTGCGCTCTGGCCGCTGTCGCGTTCGTGCACATCAAACCCAAGACGTCGAAAGTACTCTGCAAGCAGCAGCCTCATATCGGCGTCATCATCGACAATCAAGAGGCGCTTGCCGCTGTATTTGTTCGGTGCTGGCTGTTCCAATCTAGTGTCCCGCTTGGAAGAGGTTGGTTAAGATCGGGAAAAGTATACCTCAAAGTTTATGGATTCGTTCAGATTGTGGCCCACTACTATGCAAAAATCGTCACGGAATCCTGCGCTTGCCGTTGCCTTGACGATGATAAGTGCGCGTAAGTATAGTCTGATTTTGCTAATCGGCCGCTGTTCTCTTCTTCCTGCTGACACCGGACTAAAGCTTTTCGCGACGAGATGAACGACCTTCGCCGACTTCTAAAGTACCTCAAGCCTTATACTGGAACCTTCATCATCGCAACCCTCTCAATGGTTGTGGTGGCGCTGCTTGAAAGTGCGATTGGCGCCTTAATTGTTCCTATCTTTGATCAAGCTCTTCAAGCTACCGGCCATCGAACCAACACTCTGTTCGGACTGCAGCGCTTGATTCCCGAGGGTGGTTTGGCTGCATGGCAGACAATCTCGCTGCTCCTGCTGCTGTTCACGGCAGCCAAGGGCATAGCCGAGTACTTCTCGACTTATTTGATGGCCCGCATTGGACAGTCCGCAGTGCTGAGCCTGCGACAGGACTTGTATCGCCATCTACTAGCTCAATCCGCAACGTTCTTCGAGCGACACCGCACCAATTATCTCGTGTCTCGTCTCGTCTCCAGCGCCGCAGCAATTGAAGCGGCCGTCGCCGGAACGCTACGAGATATGCTTCGCGAGAGCTTCACGCTCATCGCGTTTCTCGGCGCCTCCTTTTATTACAGCTGGCGTTTGACGTTGGGATCCTTAACTATCGCTCCGATCATCGGCATTCTGACAGCGCGCTTTGGCACCAGGTTGCGCAACCTGGCGCGCGAAAGTTTGGAAGGCAACAAGAAACTGACGGACACCGCACAAGAGGCGCTCGCCAATCACAACATCGTGAAAGCGTACAGTGCTGAAGAACGCGAAGCCGGACGTTTTACTTCGGTTGCAGCAACCATTCGTCGAGCTAACCTACGGACCGCGCGGATCCTGGGTTTCGCGCCGCCAACCATCGAAATGATTGGCGTGGTGTTTGTGGTCTTTCTACTTTTCTTCGGCCAGCGCGAGATTGTCTCGGGCAACATGACCGCAGCGCAGTTTCTGACGTTCCTGTTCTTCCTGTTTCGCAGCTACGATCCGATGCGCAAGTTGTCGCGTCTTCACAACGCGATGGAGCAAGCCCTTGCCGCTGCCCAGCACGTTTGGGAAGTAATGGATGAGGAGAAGCGAATTCCCGAGAAAGCTGATGCGGTAGCTCTGGCTCCACTAACCCGCGAGATCGAGCTTAGGAATGTTTCGTTTGACTATTCCGACGAGGCCAGACCGGTCTTGCGGAATATCGATCTTCACATTCCAGCCGGAACTATGGTGGCTCTGGTGGGCGAATCCGGTGGCGGAAAATCCACGCTTACGAAATTGCTCCCACGCTTTCATGACCCGGTTGAAGGCGCGGTTTTGTGGGATGGCGTGGATTTGCGTGAAGCAAAGATTTCAAGTCTGCGTCACCAGATTGGATTAGTCACCCAGGAAACCGTGCTATTCAATGATACCGTTCGTCACAACATTTCCTATGGTCGTCCGAACGCTACCGAGAAAGAGATTGCAGAAGCGGCGCGCATAGCCTTTGCTGACGAGTTCATCGATGAACTGCCCAAAGGCTACGAGACGATCGTTGGCGAGCGAGGTGTGTTTCTTTCCGGTGGTCAAAGACAGCGCCTCGCTATCGCGCGCGCGATTCTGATGGACGCGCCAGTCTTGATTCTCGACGAAGCCACTTCAGCGCTCGATGCTGAGTCGGAAAGGCTCGTACAGAAGGCGATCGCAAATTTGGTTCGCGACCGGACAACAGTCGTGATCGCTCATCGGCTTTCGACAATCAGGCGTGCTGATAAGATCGTGGTCATGGAAGCGGGCCGAATTATCGAGATGGGAACGCATGCTGAGTTGCTCGAACACGGCGGCCAGTACCGCAAACTCTACGAATTGCAGTTTGCTGATGAAGAAGAGATGGTCTTAGGTCTTTGATCTTTGGTCTTTGATTTTTTGGTATTTTGTGCTTTGTGCTTGGTTCTTTGTACTTGACGTTAGTGTCCTGTCTCTAAAGTTCGCGCAACAAATAGAACTGCGGTTTCCAGTCCCGGAGGGACGAAATGTCTATTTCACGTTCGCAAAAGTTACTTCCTTAGCTCCGTCAGGAGCGTAATCTGCTGCGACCGACCGAATATCTCGCTCCTCCGGAGCGAAAAGGGTTTCTATACTGCGTGGTTCTATAAACATTGCGTGGTTCTATAAACATTTCGTCCCTCTGGGACTGAAGAGCGGAGCGCCTACCAAGAACAAAGTACAAAGTACAAAAAGAGCCTGCTGATTACTGATAGCTGATTACTGATTACCAATTATGAAATCAATGACTGGATATGGGCGGAGTTCTTTTGTCGGCGACGACTTCTCCGTCTCTGTGGACCTCAAGACCGTCAACAATCGTTTTCTCGACGTTCATTTGCGGCTCAGCGCCGAAATCACGTCGCTCGAGGCCACCGTCAAACGACGTGTGAATACCAGACTGTCTCGCGGCAGAGTTGATATCGCGGTCACTTTCGAGCGCACGACACAGGTTCAATATGAGCTTAATCGGCCTTTGATTGCCGGATACGTGAATGCTCTGCGCACCATCCAGCAAGAGTTCTCACTGCCGGGTGAGCCGGACATTAACATCGTGGCCCGACTGCCTGGAGCGCTGCAGCCGGCCCGCGACGGTCTGGAAGAAAGAATGGTTGCCGGCGTCGAGCGCGCTGTCGATCTCGCCCTCGACGAGCTCGAAAAAATGCGCGAGCAGGAAGGCTCTACTCTGCGAACCGAAATGCGTGAGCGTCTCGATCGGATCGAATCCCTGGTGCCGGTCATCGAGTCAGCCGCCGAAGGTCTGGTTGAGAATTATCGGACTCGCTTAAATCGGAAAATCGCTGAGCTGGTGAATCGCGGTGGCCAAACCGTCGAAATTGATCCGGGGCGGCTTGCGCAGGAGGTTGCCTATCTCGCCGATCGAAGCGATGTCAGCGAAGAGATGGTTCGCCTGCGCAGCCACATTTCTCAATTTCGAGATGCGCTCGATTCCACGTCGGACACCGGCAAGATGCTCGATTTCCTGCTGCAGGAATTGAATCGAGAAGCAAACACGACGCTATCAAAATCAACCGACCTTGCGATAAAGGAGGCTGCGCTCGCAATAAAAGCCGAAGTCGAAAAGCTGCGTGAGCAAGTCCAGAATGTTGAGTGAAAAGCCCCCGGATCTAAACGAAATCGAAGAAACACCCGCAGTCAGTGCCGCTCAAGTGTCTCGTGGCGTGCTGTTCGTAGTCAGCTCGCCATCAGGCGGTGGCAAAGGCACACTTATCAGCCGCGTGTTGAAGAGTGTGCCCGCAGTCAGTTATTCTGTTTCGTTTACTACACGCGCCCCTCGCGCAGGAGAGGTGGACGGTGTAGATTATTTCTTTGTGACCCCTTCCAGATTCGAGGAGCTGGTAGCTGCCGATGAATTCCTCGAGTGGGCCAGAGTGCACGGCAATCTCTACGGAACCAGTCGCGCACAAGTACTCAAAGAGATTAGTGAGCGTCACGACATTATCCTGGAGGTTGATGTCCAGGGTGCTGCAAGTGTGAGGAAGTTGCTTGCGGACTCGGTGAGTATCTTCATCGTGCCGCCCTCTTTCGAAGTTTTGAAGCAGCGATTGGTTACGAGGGGCACAGATTCGCCGGTTGAGCTTGAACTGAGATTGCGGACTGCGCCGATCGAGCTGCGGCAATATCTGACGTTTGACTATGTGATCGTAAACGACGACCTGGAAAGGGCGAGCGCGCAATTGGCCGCGGTTATCTACGCGGAACGCGCTCGACGCAAACGCCAGGAAGCTGAAGTACGTCGGGTGGCTGAGACGTTTCCAGCCGCCTAAACCTTATTGATAACTATTTGACACGAGAGGACCCGAAGCAATTATGTCAACTCCCAAAGAAAGCATTGAGAAGTCAACAGACGGCTCACAGCCTGAACTTGATTCCAAGTATCGTTTGATAATCGTAGCAGCGAAGCGAAGTAAGCAACTACAGCGCGGCGCCAAACCTCGCATTGATATTGATGCTCAAAAGCACAAGCCCACCCGAGTTGCGCTCGAGGAAGTTTTACGTGGGAAGGTTCCGTTTGTGATTAGAGGTGACACGCGAACGATCCCCGAAAACGTGTAGCTGATTGATCTTAGGTCTTTGGTCTTAGGTCTTGGGTCTTTGAGGTACTTTGAAGGCGGCATCCCACCTCAGGTTTCGCCGTTCGCAAAATGGTACTGTCGAGTTCGTTTTTACGCGCGGTTGATGCGTCACTTCGGCGAGGTTGCTGAGCCAGTAGAGCTTCAATCTGCGTAGCCACATCAAAGATCAAAGACCTAAGATCAAAGACCTAAACGGTCAACCGGCATCGAGCCCTAACCTTTCACAAAATTTACATCCCTTTATAATCCGGCCCGCCGCCGCCTTCGGGTGTGACCCAATTGATGATCTGGTACGGATCCATGATGTCGCACGTCTTGCAGTGGACGCAGTTGGAAAAGTTTATCTGCAAGCGACGCTGCGCTGAGCCATTTTCACCAGCGCCGGTCGATGCCGGAGCATCAACCATTTCATAAACCGCAGCCGGACAAAAACGTTGACAGGGATTTCCATATTCCTCGGCGCATCGCGTCACACAAATGTTCGTGTCCAGCACATGCAAGTGGGCCGGCTGGTCTTCGTCATGACCAACTGCTGCGTGATAGACATCGGTTAACTTGTTGAAAGTCAGCTTGCCGTCAAAACGAAGGTCCGAGTAACGCTGGGCTAAGCTGTCGCCATTTTGGCGATAGCCGTAAGCCGATAGCTTTTTCATCTCCTCATGTCCAGGCACTGCTTTCGTTCGGTCAAATATTCCCCAGGCGCGCCCGCCGGTGATGAATTGAAAACCAGTGTTCGCCAGAGCCAGCCAACGACCGTGTCGAAAGGCTGCGTGAAAATTTCTGACCTTGCGAAGCTCGGGAATGATCCAGCTTCCCTGCACCAGCTCTTCGTATCTCTTCAACTGCTGCGCTGAGAAATCGCCTGCAACTAATGCTTCGAAGATAGCCTCGGCAGCCAACATCCCACTCTTGATTGCCGCGTGAATTCCTTTCAGTCGTTGCGAATTAAGGAAGCCGGCACAATCCCCGACCAGCAACAACCCGTCCGCGTAGAGCTGCGGCATCGCAAAATAGCCGCCATTAACAATCGTTTTGGCGCCGTAACGGATCATCTTTCCGCCTTCGAGCAACTTCGCCACATGAGGATGCTGCTTGAACCGTTGGAACTCAGCATGCGGGTCGAGCAGCGGATCCTGATAATCCAGACCGGTGACGTATCCGATATTCACGATGCGGTTCTGCATTCCATAAATCCAGCCGCCGCCGTAGGTATGAACGTCCGATGGATAGCCGAGCGTATGGGTCACGCGTCCAGTGGGATAACGATCATCGGGCAGTTCCCAAAGTTCCTTGACCCCGATGCTGTATGACTGAGGCTCACGTCCTTCATTCAAATTCAACCGTTGAATGAGCTGCTTTGCCAGCGAGCCACGTGGTCCTTCACCCAACACGGTTATCTTCGCATGCAAATCAACACCGGGCTCGTAGTTGGCTTTGCGCTTCCCTTCCTTGTCGATTCCTTTGTCACCAGTGCGGACCCCAATGACGCGGTCGTTGTCGTCATAAAGCATATCTGCGCCCGGAAACTCCGGAAAGATATTGACGCCAGACTCTTCACACTTTTCTCCCAACCACGAAGTCAGTCGATTGAGAGAGACAATGTAATAACCATGATTCTTGAGCGGAGGTGGAGTGATCGGCGAGCGAATAGCGTGGTTCCTGGTCAGATACAGGAAATGATCTTCCTTGACTGGAGATTCGAGAGGCGCGCCTTGCTCGACAAAATCCGGGATCAATTCTCGCAAGCCTTTCGGATCCATCACGGCGCCTGACAAGATGTGGGAGCCAACGGCGGCGCCCTTTTCGATCACCGCGATCTCAACATCGCCAAGCGCTTTTCCTTGCTTCTCACCACTGGCTACAGCTTCGTTATGAGATTTGATTAAGCGCGACAGGTGAAGCGCGCCGCTCAGATTCGCAGGCCCGGCGCCCACAAACACCACATCGAACTCTAAAGTTTCGCGTTCCATAAGTAGATTGAGCTCCGATCAAGTTTCCAGACCGCGCTTGATAACCGCGCGCGGCGCGGGCATCCTGCCCGTGTAGTCGGTCTTGGAAAAATGAATGACCATTCAGTTTGCGGCAGTATAACAAAATGGGTCGCACTATCTAAATCGCAATGCCTGAAATCCGGACAAGGTGTAAACTCAGTTTCTTGGTTTTCCGTTACCTATTTGGAGTGCGCCGACCGGTCGGCGCTTTGGTCGCTGCGTCAAGCCACCGGCGGGCGAAAGCGGTGACGGGTCACCGCACTCCAAATTGGAGCACTACTCAATTTGTCCAGTCGTTAAATAACAACTTGGAGAATTCCCTCGATGAAGCCCCGAACTACTCGTTCATTCGTGACCGCGCTATTGCTCGTGGTCGTGCTACTTGCCGTTAAGCCTGCGCCTGCCTGCGGTCCTTTTGCCCTCGACGCAGTCTTCACGTTTGTGATCCATCCTGAATTTCCTCTTGAGAAATACGCCGCTGGTGAAGTCGGCATAGTGCAACCAACCTTTGCCCGCTCGTATCTGGTCGCAGCCTATCGAAATTTGAACGGCGCGCCGTTTACTCAGGCTGAGCAAAAACAGCTGCTGGAACTCTGGCAGCAGAGACTCAACTTCAGCGAACCTGACTTCGACGGAGACTGGCCAAAGCCGTGGTTAGAAGTTCGAAATGCCGTGCCTGGCATTCCTGAACTTGGAGGCGTTGCGATTTCACGACGCCGCGAGGCGCCCAATACATACGAATCGTACATAAACTGTCAGAGCGATGCTTTTGAAACAGCAGCCGCAACCTTGACGCAGCGACTAAAGAAATTTGGAGCCGATAATCCGGTAATCAAAGACTGGGTGATAGCGCAAGATGAAGTCTTTGCCAATTGTTCAGAAGGAACGAGAGTACCCGCGGAGGCTCCGGCTAACGCTGACGCGCTCATAAAAGCCGATCGCGCGTACCAAATCGGCGCTGCCTACTTTTACGCCGGCAACTTCGACCAAGCAACAAAGTCTTTTGAGGCGATTGCGAAAGACAGTTCCTCACCCTGGCGTCAAACCGCAGTTTATCTTTCGGCCCGGACTCTTCTGCGCAAGGCCAGTCTTGGACCAGCCGAATCGAGAACCGATTCACTCGCCGGGTCTGAAGCTATTCTTCAAAAGATTTTGAAGGACAAGAATCTCGCCTCACTGCATCCGTCAGCGAAGCGATTATTGAATCTGACTCTTTTGCGTCTTCGACCAGAACAGCGAGTTAGCGAGCTCGCGCATAATCTTCAAACAAAGACTGACGAGAATCTGAAACAGGATTTATGGGACTACACCGTACTGCTGGATAGCTATTTACCTGCAGATGAATCAGAAGAAGCGAGACCTGTTCCGGATTCGATTAGGAAGGATGATTTGACCGATTGGATCGCAACGATTCAAGCGGGTGATGCGGCCTCGTTCAACCACGCCATTGACCGCTGGCAAGGTACGTCATCAATCCCATGGCTGGTGGCGGTGCTGACAAAAATGGAGTCAGGCAATCCTCACTTAAGTGCTGTTATGGCAGCGGCTGATAAAGTCTCGCCAACCTCGGCAGCGTTTCCTTCAGCAATGTATCACCGGCTTCGTCTCAGCTTTGAATCCGGCAAAGCAGACGAGGCTCGAGCTAAGCTTGATGATCTGCTACTCAAAAATCGCAGTCGGCTTCCGGCTTCGACACTAAATATCTTTCTCAGCTTGCGAATGCGACTAGCGAGCAATCTCCACGAAGCGCTCAAGTTTGCTCAGCGTCTCCCGGCGGGATTCACCTGGGACGAAGACGGACGTGAGATGCCGGCGGATCCCGAAGATGCCGAACGGCCTAAGGAAACAGCAAAGAAAACACTGTTTGATGTCGATGGGGCGCGGCTGCTTAACGAGAAGTTACCGCTGGGTCTTCTACAGCAAGCGGTGAATTCAACGGCATTACCTGAGCATCTTCAGCGTGATGTGGCACAGGCGGTCTGGTTGAGAGCGGTCTTGTTAGACGATCAAAAACGGGCGCGAGAGGTTTCACCCGTGCTGAAGAAACTGGTTCCGGATATAGCACCGCTCATTGATCAATACCTCGCGTCGACGGCCCCGGACGCGATGAAATTCGCGGGCATTTACGCCTGGCTCAAGCTGCCCGGGATGCAACCGATAGTGACCTCGGGCATCGGGCGAAACTCACCGCTTAATGAGCAAGATACTTACCGGGACAACTGGTGGTGCTCCGCGAGTGTGATGTCTTCAGAGGACCAGTCGTCGTCCGAGAGTAAGGACACGTTGGCCGACGCTGTTACTGCTGCAGCGGACACAGGGTCGCCATTGTTTTTGACAGAGGCCCAAAAGACAGCGGCGAAGAATGAGTATGCCCGGCTCCGATCACTGGGAGTGGCTCCAAACTATCTCGCCAGGCAGACGATTGCTTGGGTTGAGACACATCCAACCGATCCCCGCGGCCCCGAGGCTCTTCATCTGGCGGTTAAGACTACGCGATATGGGTGCACCGACAAGGCGACCGGCAGATGGTCAAAAGCAGCGTATGATTTGCTGCATAAGAAATTCCCCAACAACCCCTGGACTAAGAAGACGCCTTACTGGTTTAAGGAGTAAGGACCGATAGGCTTGATGAGCCATGGACAGAAGATTTTCCATTTGCCATTTATCATTTTTCATTTGTCATTGGGGCGGAACCAGCTGGGTCGTCGGCTGCATTGCGGACTGGTCTCAACTTGCAAATTGGTAACGCATCCGGCCTGATAAATGAAAAATGGCGGATGGCAAATGATATATGGAAAATCTGATCCGTCTGATCACCAGGACGACATTGATATCAACGCGATGAACCACAAACACACCAACCGCCTAATCCACGAAACAAGTCCTTATCTACTTCAGCACGCGCATAATCCGGTCGATTGGCATGCGTGGGGCGAGGAAGCGCTTGCGAAAGCTAAGACTGAAAACAAACCAATACTACTAAGCATCGGCTACTCCGCGTGTCACTGGTGTCATGTCATGGAGCACGAGTCGTTCGAGAACGAAGACATCGCCCAATTGATGAACGACAACTTCGTCAACATCAAGGTAGATCGCGAGGAACGTCCGGACCTCGATCAAATCTACATGAATGCCGTCCAGATGATGACGCATCACGGCGGCTGGCCCATGACTGTGTTTCTAACGCCGGAAGGAGTTCCATTTTACGGTGGCACATATTTCCCTCCGGAAGATCGCTACAACATGCCGGGCTTTCCGCGCGTGCTGCTGAATGTCGCTGACGCTTACGAGACTCGCGCGGAAGAGATCAAAACCAACTCGATAGCTTTGCTGAGTGAGCTTCGCCGTGTAAACCAGGCGGCTGAATCCACGCAGACACTTTCGCTGGACTTACTCGACGCCGCTTACCGCGGCTCCATCAAGAATTACGAGCCCGTGCACGGAGGATTCGGCTCGGCCCCAAAGTTCCCGCCGGCGATGACGCTCGAATTCCTGATGAAAGTCTTTCATCGCACCGGCGACGCGCAAGCCCTCGAGATCGTCAACCACACTTCGCAACAAATGGCACATGGCGGCATCTACGATCAGCTCGGTGGTGGCTTTCACCGTTACTCAACTGATTCGAGGTGGCTCGTGCCTCACTTCGAGAAGATGCTCTACGACAACGCGCTGCTGTCGCGCCAATACCTTCATCTTTATCAACTGACCCACGACACCTTCGCAAAGAGCATTGTTGAAGGTACCCTGGACTATGTTGTCCGTGAAATGACCGACGCCGGCGGTGGCTTTTATTCCACTCAAGATGCCGATTCCGAAGGTCATGAAGGAAAGTTTTTCGTCTGGACGGTCGAGGAGATTGAAGCTGCTTTGGGCAACGAAAGAGCGCAACTGTTCTGCGCTTACTTCAATGTCACGGCCGCCGGCAACTTCGAAGGGAAGAATATCCTCAATGTAACCCAGTCGATGGACGAAGTAGCCCAAGCTGAAAACGTGACGCTTGACGCATTGGAAAGCGCGGTGAAGTCAGGCATTGAAGTCCTGTTCGACGTACGCGAACAACGAATCAAGCCCGGTCGGGATGAAAAAATCCTGACCGCCTGGAACGGTTTGATGCTCGCGAGCTTTGCCGAAGCCGGCGCCATTCTGAAACGAGACGACTACACGGAGATCGCGCGCAACAACGCTCGCTTCGTTCTCACCAGCCTTTATCGCGACGGCTTGCTGCTGCGCACTTCGAAAGACGGCCAATCAAAACTGAACGGTTATTTGGAGGACTACGCGTTCTTTGCCGAGGGCTTGCTTACACTTTTCGAAGCCACCGGAGAGTTCGAGTGGTTTGACGCGGCCGCGCGATTGACAACAACCATGATCGACGAATTCTGGGATGAAGCTGACGGCGGCTTTTTCTTCACCGGGAAGAGCCACGAACAACTCATCCTTAGGTCGAAGGATTATTTTGACAATGCCACTCCCTCGGGAAATTCTGTGGCCGCAGACCTGCTGCTGCGTCTCAGCATTCTGACTGGAAACGAGGACTATTCACGGCGGGCCGTAACCATCTTTCGGATGAACGCTCAGGCCATGCAGCGTTATCCTCCGGCTTTCGGCAGAGCGCTTGGAGCGCTGGATTTTCATCTGTCAGGCGCCAAAGAGATTGTGATTTTGGGCGATCCTTCCGAGATTGATAGCCTGAAAGACGCGGTTTGGGAGGACTATTTGCCTAACAAGGTCGTGCTCCAAGCCTCCAACTCAGAGGTTGAAGACCGTCAATTGTTGCCGCTTTTGACGGGTCGAAAGCAACTTAATAATCGTCCGACGGCCTTTGTCTGTGAGCATTTCGTGTGTAAACAGCCTGTCAATGAGACCGAAGAACTCCGGCGCCAGCTTTCAACCGGCACAAAAGCGACAGATGTTAGTTGATATCAAGTTATGTTGGCGCCTATTTATCCTACTGAATCAGTGTAATCTGCGTAATCTGCGGCTAAGTTGGTTTCTAATTGCTCCGACGAGCTACTCAACGGCAATACTTCTTGACGTAATTCCCCCAAACGAGATATCTTTTTAGCCGTGATAAACACTGTTGGCTCCCGCCAACAGCTCGCGGAACGTGCCCGCTACCGTAAGTCACATCTGACCGAAGCCGAAGTCCATCTCATTCGCAGTCCGGAGTCTCGCCGGAGGAGTCTTGTCAACATGAAACAACGAAACTGGAAGAGTCTTGCTCTTTTAGTCTCCATTTCGGTAGTCAGCCTTGTGGTACTGGCCGCGTCTGCACTCTCGATTATTAACCTTACGATACTGGGTTGGCAGGGTATTGCTCCCCTTCTCGCTCTCATCCTACTCACTTTTGGCGTCAGCGGTTTCACCGTCACCGTAACCAATGACGAAGGGCACAGCCAAAGTCGCAAGTCGATTGCCGATAGTTTTGTCTTCCTCGCGGTAATGCTTTATGCGATTCCGCCGGCGCGCGCTGTCGGACCAGCAGTGATACTTGCAGCGCTCGTGGCGGTCGTCTCGTCATATCGCTATGCAAGCCGGCGGGCGTTAATCTTCACCACCGGTACTGCGGTAATCTCAACTTTTATCGCGGCGCTTTCTTATCGTTTTCTGGTAGCTCTGTTCTATGCGGGTGGTTCATATCCAACCAACGAGGGCATACCATTGAGCGTGCTGCTCGTGCCGATCTGCATTCTCGCAGTGCTTCAGTACCTGCTGTGCACAGTCGCCACGACCGCGTTCCTCAACATTGACTCAGGCGAGAGCCAGTTCTCGCTTTCGAAAGAGAGTTTGGTTTGGACCTCCATCACGGAAGTCGCAGGCGCTTCATCAGCCGTGCTGTTTTACTCTGCTATTTCCAACGGCGGTTGGCCGTTCATTTTTCTCGGTTTGCTCATCTCGGGTCTGATCCACCTGCTTTACCGATTCAACGAAAACAGATTGAACGAGGTCAGACACTCAGACAAAGAGAAGCATGAATACCTGCAGAAGATGGCCGACATTCACATGAACACGATCGAGTCGCTGGCCATCGCGATTGATGCAAAAGACCAGACGACGCACGGTCACGTTCGTCGAACGCAAATCTATGCCAGCGAGATGGGCAAGTTGTTTGCCGTAACTCCGAAAGAAGTTCAAGCCTTGTTTGCTGGAGCTTTGCTGCATGACATCGGCAAGCTGGCCGTGCCGGAGTACATTCTCAACAAGCCCGGTAAGCTCACCGAAGCTGAATTCGCCAAGATGAAGATTCACCCCACCGTTGGCGGAGATATTTTGAAGCGAGTTCAGTTCCCTTACCCGGTTGAAGATATCGTTCGTTATCACCACGAAAAATGGGACGGCACCGGCTATCCTAAAGGCCTTCATGGGGAGCATATTCCGCTGGTAGCTCGCATCATCTCGGTGGTCGATTTTTATGACGCCACTCGCTGTGATCGTCCTTATCGAAAAGGAATGAAGCGGGAGGATTCGCTCGCGCTACTGCAGAAGATGGCCGGCACGGCTTTCGATCCCCGAGTAGTGGACATCTTCATCGAGCACGTTGAGGCTTTCGACCAGCTTATTAACGCGGAAGACATTCAGGAACAGGTAGCTTCCGAGCAGGTTGACTATCGCACAGCCACGCGTCCTGATGCGGGTCTGGCTTCGGATATTCTCGGAACGCCGGACGACAAATCAGGGTTCCGTTCGATCACCGAGGCGCAACGTGAAGTCTTCGCTCTACACGAAATTGCCCAGACAATTGGTTCGTCGTTGAATCTCAACGACACGGTCACTTTGATCACGAACAAGTTGCGCGCGATCGTCCCCTTCGACACCTGCATCATCTTCACTGTCGACGATCGATCCGGAAAAGCCATTGCTACTCATGTCGCTGGCGAAGACAAAGATATCTTCTCGCGCCGCAGGATGAGTGTTGGCGACGGAATCACCGGCTGGGTGATCGCCAACGCGCGCTCAATGTGCAACGCCTCGCCCGAGCTCGACCTCGTGGGTGTGCCGGAAGATGTGGCTCGGCAGTTTCGTGGCGTGCTGGTTTCGCCGCTGCTCCGAGAAGAGGGAGCATTTGGGACCATCACGCTGTATTCCAAGAGCCGCACTTCATACACCACCGAACACGTGCGCTTGCTTGAGTCAGTAGCTCAACACGCGTCGAGTGCATTGAACAATGCATTAACTTTTGAAAAAACGAAGGAAAGCGCGTTGACGGATCCGCTCACAGAGCTCCCGAACGCGCGCGGTTTCTACATGATTCTGGAGCAGCGTATTGCCGAGTGTCAGCGCATGGATCGGGAGTCACTCGCTTTAATCTGCATGGACGTCGATGACTTCAAGGAAATCAACGATTCCTACGGCCACGCTCTTGGAGATAGATTGTTGGCAAGTGTCGCCGGAGTGATGCGCAAAGAGCTCCGAGCCATGGATATTCTGACGCGCTACGCTGGAGACGAATTCGTAGCAATCATGCCGATGGCTTCAACTCAGATGGCGGCATCCGTAGGCGAGCGTATCCGGGACGCTGTCGAATCGAAAAAGTTTGCGGTTCGTCGCGGTCGAACGGTCGAGGTTGGCGTCAGTATGGGCATCGCCTGCTTCCCAGCTGATGGCGAAACTACTGAAGAGCTGTTGTCGGCTGCTGCGCGCAATATGCAAAAGGACAAGCACTCGCGCAAGAACATCGCGACGATGTCCGCCACGCCCACGGCTATGTCGATTGACGTGCTAAGTTAACGGTCGAATCAGCTTTGCCCGAAAAGTCTTGAATCCCACCTGCGGCAGCTGGTGGTTTACTTCAGGTCCAGCCTACCCAATGTTTGATGTCGTTGTTTACTGAATCCCACCTGCCGGAGCAGGTTGATGGTTCAAGTCGTGCCTATTTCCGTTGAACACTTGCGAGCGAGGCTGCATTTGAAACATCCCTCAGCTGCCGCTGAGGGGATTCAAAGGACCATCCCAACCTCTCTTTGTAGGTCGAACTTGAACCATCCACCAGCTGCCGCAGGTGGGATTTAAGACTTTTCCGGCAAAGCTGCTCGAATCAGTTAATTCAAGACGCGCTGTCACCTGACGGCGCGTCTTTGTATTTGGTCTTGGGCCTTTGGTCTTAGGTCTTTGTTTGTATTTTTCGATCTTGCCATCAGAATCAAAGTTTGCGTCCTTCGAGCCAACAAAGACAGACAAAGACCAAAGACCCAAGACCGAAGGCCGTCTTTCCTATCGTCCTTTTGCGCCTGATTGCGCGCATCGCGTATAATCCCGCGGTTCGCGACCCCAAGCACATCGGACCGACAAAAAAGTGTCCGCCCAGCGGGCTCTGCCAAAATTGCGCGACAAAACGAATCTAGATGAGTAGGCAAACATCGAACTCAACAGGCTCCGAAGGCAGCAGTCAGTCGGCTGCAGCACTTATCGAAGCCAGACACACCAACGAACCACCGAGCGCAGAAGCTGTCCAAGCCCGGAAAACTGAACAGAAGGCCCGCATCAAGGGTTTAGATCGCGAGACTCTCGTCGATCTGTACTATCAGATGTTGCTCGTCCGCCGCTTTGAAGAGAAGTCGGCTGAATCCTACAGCATGGGCAAGATCGGCGGCTTCTGTCACTTGTACATTGGCCAGGAAGCGGTGGCCATTGGCGCTATTTCAGCAATCAGAAAAGATGACTATGTGCTGACCAGCTATCGCGAACACGCCCACGCCATTGCCAAAGGAATGTCCCCTGATAGCGTGATGGCCGAGCTTTACGGCAAAGCTACGGGGTGTTCAAAGGGTAAAGGCGGTTCGATGCACATGTTCGACAAGACAGTTAATTTTCTTGGTGGACATGCAATCGTCGGCGGTCAAATTCCATTGGCGACGGGTGTGGCCTTTGCGAGCAAGTATCAGGGCACCGATCAGGTAACGCTATGTTTCTTTGGCGAGGCTGCTGTTAATCAGGGCGCTTTTCATGAGTCGCTAAACATGGCTCAGTTATGGAAGCTTCCCTGCATCTACATCTGCGAGAACAATCAATACGGAATGGGTACATCGCTCGAGCGGGCGATGTCGCTGCAGGATATTTCGCTCAAGTCCCGCGGTTACGAACTGGCGGGCGCGTTTGTCGATGGCATGGACGTGCTGGCGGTGCGTGAAGCAACTCTACGAGCAGTCGAACGCGCGCGCAAAGAGTCCCTCCCCACTCTGCTCGAGGTTCGCACTTACCGGTTCATGGGACACTCGATGTCCGACCCCGGTAACTATCGAACGCGCGCCGAAATTGAGCGCTACCAGGAACGCGATCCGCTCAAGATGTTTGCCGCGACCTTACGCGAGACCGACACGATGTCCGATGAAGAGTTCAACGAACTTGAGAAACGCGTCAACGACGAAGTAGCTCACGCGGTCAAGTTTGCTGACGAGAGTCCTGAGCCTGACCCCAAAGAGCTCTACACTGACATCTACGCCAATCCAATAACCCCTGGCGGTGAGCGCGAATAACCCAACCGACTCCAGCAGAGCTAAGCAGAGGAACCTTAGATGGCAGTTATCACCATACGTGAAGCATTAAATCAGGCGTTGCGAGAAGAGCTCCAGCGAGACGAGCGCGTTTTCCTCATGGGTGAAGAGGTGGCGGCTTACCAGGGCGCTTACAAAGTCACCAAGGGACTGCTCGAAGAGTTTGGCCCCAAGCGCGTGATCGACACACCGATTACAGAATTAGGCTTTGCCGGGTTAGGTGTTGGCGCGGCCATGGTTGGACTGCGGCCGATTGTTGAATTCATGACCTGGAATTTTTCAATCCTGGCCACCGACCAAATCATTAACTCCGCTGCGAAGATGCTCTACATGTCCGGCGGTCAGTACAACATACCAATGGTGTTTCGCGGTCCCGGCGGCTCGGCTTTCCAGGTCAGCTCGCAGCACTCCCAGGCTCTTGAGTCATGGTACGCGTACTTTCCCGGAATCAAAGTGGTGATGCCTTCAACGCCCGCCGACGCCAAGGGACTGCTCAAGTCTGCTATTCGGGATGATGATCCCGTGATCTTCATCGAGCAGGAACGCATGTACGGCAACAAGGGCGAAGTTCCTGACGATAAGGACTTCACTATTCCTCTCGGTGTGGCTGATGTTAAGCGCGAAGGAACCGACGCAACCATCGTGGCCCGTTCGCTAATGGTTCCGTTGGCGCTGAAAGCGGCAGATGAGTTGGAAAAGCTGGGTGTGTCGTGTGAAGTCATCGATCCCCGCACGATTCGGCCTTTGGACATCGGCGCAATTATTAAGTCGGTAAAGAAAACCAACCGCGTCGTCATTACGGAAGAGTCACATCCCTTCTGTGGCGTCGCCGGCGAGATTGCAGCGCAGATTAACGAGCGCGCCTTTGACTATCTCGATGCTCCAGTGAAGCGCCTTTCCGGGGAGGATGTGCCGATGCCCTACGCCAAGAATCTCGAGAATCTTGCGATACCCAACGTGGAGCAGATCGTGGCAGCGGTTAAGGAAGTTGCGTACGTCTAGGTAGACCAAACTCCGGGTGTGTTTGCGGCTAAACTTTTAGAAGGTCAAGGGAACTAAATGGCAACTGAAGTGATGATGCCCAAGCTCTCTCCAACCATGGAGGAGGGCCAACTCTCGCGCTGGCTCAAAAAAGAAGGCGATCGCGTTTCAATGGGCGAGCCGCTGGCTGAAATTGACACCGACAAAGCCACGATGGAGATGCAGGCGTTATCGAGCGGTGTACTGCGCAAGATTCTAATCAAGGAAGGCGAATCGGCGCCGCTGGGACAGCTTATTGCAATCATCGGCGAGCCCGACGAAGATATTTCAGCCATCGAAGGCAAGGCCGCCGCCTCTCCTGCAAAGAAAGAATCGGCTCCTGAACCAGCACCCTCCGAGGGCTCCACGTCTTCTGAAGCAGCATCTTCCGAAACCGCCGCGCCTGCGGTCACAAAATCTGAAGATAACGGACGTCAGGGTGAAGTGGTGGAATCCTCCACTTCAGACCGATTAATTGTGTCACCGCTGGCGGCGCGAATGGCAGCCGAGGCCGGCATCGACCTTCGTACGCTCGCAGGCTCCGGCCCCGGCGGGAGAATCATCAAGAGAGATATCGAAGCCGCAATGAGCACAATAGGCAGCAAGGGCGCTCCGGCTGCAACTACGACACCAAAACTGCGAGTTGTGCAGCCGACTCAAAAAGCTGCGGTCGCCGGCGCTTCGGCATTTCACGATGAACCGGTCAGCGTCATGCGCAAGACCATTGCGAATCGGCTAGTCACCTCGATTGGTCCAGTCCCGCATTTCTTCCTCACCACAGAGATCGAAATGGACCGGGCCGTGGAGATGCGGCAAAGCATCAAGTCTCTGGATCCGGATCTGAAGATCAGCATCAACGACATCATCATCAAGGTCGCTGCGGCTGCGCTGCTTCAACATCCCCAGGTAAATGCTTCATACCAGGACAAGGCCGTTCGTTATTACGAGCAAGCCGATATTGGCGTGGCAGTGGCGATTGAAGAAGGCTTAATCACTCCAGTCGTTCGGGCGGCAAACCAGAAGTCGTTGAGTGAGATCGCACAGGAAGTGCGAGACCTCGCTGAACGCGCCCGCGCGCGAAAGCTAACTCCCGAGGAATACACCGGAGCAAGCTTCTCAATCAGCAATCTGGGAATGTTTGGCATCGACGAATTTACCGCCATCATTAATCCGCCCGAGGCAGCGATACTTGCTGTCGGTTCAGTCACGGCCAAGCCTGTGGTTAGAGACGACCAAATCGTCGTCCGCCAGATCATGCGGGTTACGATGTCGTGCGATCATCGCGTGATTGATGGAGCCACCGGCGCCAAGTTCCTGCAGACTTTCAAGAAGATTCTCGAAAACCCGCTCTATCTCGTCGTCTGAGGTTCTGAGATCTTGGGATCTGAGATTTGAGATCCCAGATCTGAGATTTGAGATCTGAGATCTGCGATCTGCGATCTGACATGCCCGACAAGTCATCCACTCAAGGAATCGCGCCTCACCTCGCCTTAGTCGGCGTTCAAGTCATGTTCGGCACCTGGCCGATTGTCGGCAAAGTCGTCTTGCGTGCCATCTCAAGTACAGGACTGGTAGCGCTGCGAGTAGGCGGCGCCGCCATCGCCCTGACGCTGCTGCACGGCCGGTTGGGAAAGCTACGACAATTGCCGCGGAAGGATTTGGCCTGGCTGTTTTTTATCAGCTTGCTGGGCGTAGTTTGGAATCAATTGCTTTATGTGAAGGGTCTGTCGCTCACGACCGCTATTAATGCGACTTTGCTCAGCACCACGATTCCCGTTTGCACGCTGGTCATCAGTGTGGCACTTAGCTACGACCGATTATCGCTGCGGCGATTGGCAGGCATCGCGCTAGCGGCGGCAGGAGTAATCTATCTGGTAAATCCTTTGCGAGCTGACTTCTCGGGCCGGACGCTAAGTGGAAATCTCTTAATCATCGCAAACTCGATGTGCTACGGCGCCTATATCGCGTTGTCAAAGGACCTGTTCAAACGATACGGAGCCTTGAATGTAATCACGTGGGTATTTGTGATCGCTTCGTTCCTGGTAGTTCCTATTGGACTCTTCGATATTCGCAGCGCGGACATTCAATCCATCACTCCGGTTATTTGGGCAGCTGTCGTCTACACAATCCTGATTCCGACAGTTGCCGCTTACTATCTCAATGCCTGGGCATTGGCGAGGGTTGCGCCGAGCACAGTGGCTGCCTATATCTACCTACAGCCCTTGATTGCTTTTGGCCTGGCGCCGTTAGTCCTCGGCGAACAATGGAATTCGCGAACGATTCTGGCTTGCCTGCTGATCTTTGGCGGAGTCGCTGTAGTTACCATGCCGGGACGTAGCAAAGCGGCTAAGGAAGTAGCGGAACGTCCCGATGCGCTCGCTCACTAAATATTGACCCACCATACATGTCGGAAATCGAAACATCACTCCTGCGAATGCTTGGCTGAATTCAGTACGAAAGCTGACCGCGATTCGCGACGGTCGTTCGCGCGGTTGAAGCATTTAAGCCGATAAATAAAGGTGCTTTACACGGTTCTTTAGCCGGAAACCTGTGGCTGGTACACGTGTTGCCACTCTCGATACTGAGCGCGGATTTTATCAGCTAACAAAACCGGAGGTTACTAATATGCTTTGGACGATCTTTGTGGTTCTGTTGATTCTGTGGTTGCTGGGTTTGGTGAGCAGCTACACTTTGGGTGGCTTCATTCACTTGCTGCTCTTGTTGGCAGTAGTTGTTTTGATCGTCAATCTAATCTCGGGACGACGAACAGTCATATAGGAAACGACAAAACTGAATCTACTATCGTTCGAAATCCTCAAGCTTGACTTCCAGTGGTTTTAATACCCGACCCACTGGATAGAGATTTAGTTCAGGATCCCAATACGGCGATCGCTCATAAAAAAATTGGAGCCGGGCGCGGGGACTGGCTGCGAACTCGAGTTCGCTCGCCAGTTTCTGCTCAAACTCTTCCCGCAACGAAGAATCCGCAGCCAACATTTCTCGCGCGAGCTTCTCCGAAACGTAGTCCTCGGAGTATTCCTTCTGCTCAAAAATCGCGTTGAAAAATCCCCAGGCAACGAACGAGTCTGACGCTTGCGGCTCGAGCAGTTGCATGGCGACGGCAGCATTCGGTTGAGCCAAGGGCACGATCATTGAGCCCTCCGGAAAGCGTCGTTGCTCACGAATGACCTCAGTCCTGAACATCGGCATCGTTCGACCTTCAAAGGTCCCGGCCGGAAATCTCACGTCGAAGAATTTGTAACCCTCAATTTCCACATTCGCTGCCTCTCCCATCTGTTGGAGATGGAGGCCATGAGCACGCAGGACTTCGATTACTGCCTTCCACTGCGGCGGCACCACGTAAGCAAACGGAGGCACGATCGAGACTCGAGGCTTAAAGTCTCGATACATCGGAACCGTGATATCGAATGGCTCGGTTCCGAAGATTACGCGCTGAGCTCCTGAGATTTCACTTAACTCGGTGTGATATTCGACTGCTCTTAAGGGATAAGGAGTTATCTGATCAGTCAACTCGAAGGTGAGCGGGTAACTTCGCGCCTCGTCGTAAGCCTTTCCGGCAGCGACCATTTCAGCGTCAGCATCGCGTCCAGCCTGCAACAGAGTTTCCGGATTACGATTAACTTCCTCGAGGGTGAAACGCAGCAGGTCATAAGTTCCCTGCACGCGCGGCTGGTACTCCTTGAGCATGTGCGTTTCGATAAGGATACCGGGCCGATTTCGCAACGGTGTATATCCGGTTGAGAAACGCGGGCTTCCACTGAAATCAACGATGCCCTGGGTGAAATCCCGGTTATCACGAAACTCGAGGTACCACGAGACGATGTTTCCTTCCGCTTCCATCGCGGGAGGCACTATCCGGTCAAAAACATTTTCCTCCCACGCGAGCACGCTGCGAGGGATTCCTTCGTGATGTTCATGATGATAAGTAATGTTGTAGCGATAATCGGCGCCATCGGTGACGTGGCAATCGATAAACAGATCTGGCTTCCATTCATTCCAGAGAGCTAACCAGGCTCGAGTCTCCGGAGCATCAGCCTTCATGTAATCACGATTCAGATTCAGGTACGCTGTGGTCGTCCGCCATCCCATCTCAGCCGGACCGTTTTGATTGATGCGATTGTACGGACCAAAGCGCTCATGACCGTCGACGTTGTAGATCGGAATGAAGAGCACGACCACATTCTTGAGTAATTCAGGTCTCGTTTTCGTGATCGCGATATCGCGCAAGAGTGCGAGCCCGGCATCTTTACCATCCGGCTCACCCGCGTGGATACAGGCTTGAATCAGGATTACTGGTTTTCCGGAAGTCCTGGCTGCCTCAGGTGTGAACGTGCCGTCTTCGGATCCAATTAAGAGCGGGAGATCCCGTCCTTCACCACTGCTGCCAAAGCTGGCGTATTGAATTGACGAGCTCGCTGCAGCCAATCGCTGGCAGTAATCAATGGTCTGCTCGTACCGCGGGGTTTCGCGATAATCTGTCAGCTCAGCAGGTGTGGCCCATTCAGATGACATATGCTTTCAGTTTCTTAACACGGCCTGACAACTCCGGCAATTAGCCCGTCGTCGGGCATTCAAAGTTCCGCAGCCTTCGCAGCGCAGATACATAGCTTTAGCGAACAACTGAGTAATAATCGCGCTGGCGCCAAGTATTCCGACCACAACGACAACATTCAACAGAAAATCCTTCATTGAAGAGTAACCAACGAATCAAGCTCAGCTGGGCTCGGCCGCGCCGCTACGCCGCCTGCCCAGGAATCGATTGTTGCAATCATCGCAGCGATACGGATAGTAGCTTGCTATTGAAGCCAAGTTTTCCACCAGGCCACGGCGATGCGATCTGTGTGTGCTTTGGCCGGAGCACTGCGGACAGCGCTTTCTCTCGGCGTGAGTCTTAGTTCGGTGCGACGACTTGCCGTTTCCTTCCCTTGGCGTCGCAGCTTTGGTTGTGTCCTGTTTGCTTCTGTGCCTGGTTCGAGGCAAAGTACCGGGAACAACGAACCCCCTAAACCGGAGATTGCACGAATCGCATAAAAGTTCTCGGAAACCAAGCATCCTGATCACCAGCGGATCGTGAGCGTAGCCGCGACGTATCCTCGAACTATCACATTTTGGGCAACGTTTCATATTCGCGTTGACTTTCCTTCCACCGTGTCATAGCCGATGGTCATGGCTTCCAATCTAAACATCCTTATTGAGGAATTCAAAGCTGACATGTTAAAGTCAATTACGCTCTGGAAACAAAGCCGGAATCCAAAGGAACTTGAATGTACGATCTGGTAGACAAACACTGGCCTATGTCGGTTGGCGATGGAAAGGCCACTCGAAAAAAACGACCGCGCATTCTGGCCATTACCACCGATTGCTGCACCGGCTGTGCCGGCTCACCTGCCTGCATAGAGTACTGCCCCATCGAAGCTTGCATGTTCTGGATACCTGACGAGGATCATCCGCCCTTTGGCCGCATTGAAGTCGATCCTTATCTCTGTATCGGATGTCAAAAATGTATCAGCAAGGGACCCGACGGGGCGTTTCTCGATGGTTGTCCCTGGGACGCGATCGAGATGGTACCAACTGACGATTGGGAAGCAATCCACGGAATCTCGCTCCCTGATTTGCCACCACCGACGCCAACGGCTTAAGAGCAGCCTAACCTTTTCCAGCTTGCTGCGCGGTGCGGCTTTGAATGGCTTTCGCCGTCAAGGCCGCTTGTTGTTTTATGCGTTCGGGCAAAGAATCAACACCCTTCGCGTATCGTTCAATCTCAGCCAAATCTTCTACTCGACCGATCAGGGCGAGACCTCGCAACGCTTCCCAGATACTATTTGCATCTGAGTTGATAGTGAGAATCGTGTTGCCTGTGCTCACGGTTCCGCCGTTTCCGATAACGATCTTCTCGACCTTGCCGGGAATCGGAGACCGAATTTCCAACAAGGCGCCGTTTGGTTCAGATAAACGAGCGAGCAAGGTTCCTCTGGAAACTATAGAGCCTTCATTGAGAGTGCTCGTCACCGCGCCCGCGCCGTCTGCAGTCACCGCATGAGGTTTCAACGTGTCGATTAGCGCTGCGCGACCGCTCGCGTCATTGAATCTGATCAGGGCTAGCGCCGCGTTCCGGCTCACCATCGGCTCCTTGTCTTCGAGCAGCTTGACGAGCGTCCGGTGAAACTCATCCGACTTATTATCGAAGCCCATGAGCCAGGCGGACGTCATCCGGAATTCAGTCTCAGGATTGGCCGAGAGCTCGAGAATCTTCGGATACCACTGCTGCACCGGTTTGTTCTGCTCAAGTCGTTGCTGAATCTGAAGCAGAGCGTGCTGCACATGACGCGGATGCTTTTCGTCAGCCAGATACTGCGAAACTTCATTGTCGGTCAGATCGCGACCGAACCAGGTGTAATACCAAGTCAGAAAAGTCGCCGAGACGAACAATACGGCGAGAATAAGAATCGGTAACGACGAGCGGCGTCGCTTTGCCTGAGGCTCAGCGCTAATGTTCATTGTGCACTGCAGGCTGTCAGCTTGCAGGTTCCTCCCCAAAATACCAGCAAAGAAACGCGACCAGCTGGCAAGCCGTCGGATGACTCCGATTCGCAGCTTAGCTAGCCGGATAAATCTGGTAAAGCATCAAGTAAACCAGCACGCCCGTCACGGAGACGTAAATCCAAATCGGTAAAGTCCAACGCGCGATCTTCCGGTGGCGTTCGAAGTCATTTCGAATTGCCCGGTAAAGCGTGACCAGCACCATCGGCACGATTACGATCGCCAGAATAGTATGACTGATCAGGATAATAAAATAGACCGGGCGTGAAAGACCCTGACCAGCGAATCGCGTTGTCCCGTGATAGTAGTGATAAGTCAGATAGGACGCCAAAAACAGCACGGAAGTGACCACGGCGGAAACCTGACAGGCCCGGTGCGCGCCAACTCGCTGACGTCGAATAAAGATATATCCGGTGACAAGAAGTATCGCGCTGGCGCTGTTCAGCACCGCATTAAGGTGGGGAAGAAATCCAACGAAGTAGGGCATTCAGAGAAGCAGCAGCTCACTGCGGCAAGTCATCCTCATTAAGATTCAGAGCGACCTCTTTTCCAGTTTCGGTTAACGAGTAGAAATCGCTGCCATGCTCTTCCATCAACCCCTCGTTTACTAACCGCTCGATAGTGTCCAGGACCATTGCGCGTTGCGCGGGATCATTTCCGCCGGCTTCAAACAGCTCGTGCAGATCGAGTTCTTCCTGACGCAAGCGCCGGAAACTCTGCAACACTCGTCGCGTTAGATCGTCCACGCTGCGACCCACAAATCTCGGTTAATTGTCTTTCCGCTCGGCTGGAGTGAATCGCCCGACCATGCTGCGCACGTCGGGAGGAACTGCACGGCCTTTTGCGTCGAGCAAAGCCGGCCCACTCGAGGCGCCGGTCGAGCCTGCGAGTGCGGCCTGCGAAGTTCCCGAGCGTTTGATGAAGGGGATGGGGAGTTTGCCTTCAGATTTCAGATAGAGCAAAGGACTCGCGGCGAACATCAAAGCCAGAACCAAAAAGACTGCCGTAATAAACAGATTGTCGATACTAAGGAAGTCGGGTGAAAAGATCGCATTCAAAACTGCAAAGACGAGCAAACCCAGGGCGCCGAGCACGCAGATGAGGTTCAGGATTGTTAGTTCTTTCTTCATCAAACTCCTTCAGCGTGTTTCAGTGTTTGCCCTTCACGGCCGGCTTGGGTTTCACGGACATCTCTTCGTAACCGCAACGCTCACACTGCCAAACCGGGAAAACCGCGTTTGGATCGCCAGTGCTTTGATATACAGCACGATCCGAAGGAATGATCTTTCCTCCACAACGCGGACAGGAACGACCTCGAGTCGTGCGCTTCTCGACGTCAATGGATAGCGCGATGTCATCCGGCATGTTGTTTATTTCTCATCGCCGGAGGCGCGGCGTTTCAATATCACGAATATCGAACAAAAGATCGTTACCGGCGGAACCAGCAAGACCAGGACGCCAATATTCAGATTCCTGATAAAGGTCGCGTTGTTGGCCCCGGTCAATGCCGAGCGGCACATCGCGCACTGCGCCGACACAACCTCGCCCTGCGACAGCAACACGAACGCTGCGGTGACTACTGCGGCCAGAACTATGAATCTGCTGATACGCATTCGACTCGATCGCTCCTACGGCGTCGCTCCTACGGCATCGCTCCTACGGCTCTGCTTCCACTTGGGGAGCCACCGGTTGCGGCTCTTTGAACTTATAACGTAATCCGGCCGACCTGAAGCTGTCCGGGAAAAATATGAACAGCAACAGGATACACACGACCAACATCGGAACGATAGTCAGCACCAAACTAAGTCGCTCGAACTTTAGGTGCATGAAGTACGCGACGATCAGGGCTGCCTTAATTACGGACAGGCCGAGCAGGATCGTCAGCATTGCGATCGTGCTCATGGGTTTGTAGGCAAGAAATATTTCGATCAAGGTCAACAATAGCAACCAAACCCAAATCGACGTAAACAGCTTGTTGCTACCGGCGAAATGTTCCTCAGCGTGTGCGCTCATTCTCGTTCCTCCGCCAAAAGCAGATGATTTCTTTCGCAGATTACTTGGCCAGGTGGCCGCCCACATCCACGGACATGATGTAAATGAGTGGAAACACAAACATCCAGACCAAATCGACGAAGTGCCAGTACAAACCACTAATCTCAATGTCTTCGTGGTTTACCTTCTTCACTCGCGCGGCGATGACCATCAGATAAATCGCGCCCGTCAAGACGTGAAACATGTGGAGCCCGGTTATCGCAAAAAAGGTGGCGCCAAACAATGGTGACGGCGGCGTGCCGTCGGTCGTGGTGAACACCGTGGCCCAATGCTCGGGTAGATAAAACGGCCGCAGACCCTCGGAGATCAAGTGGTTCCATTCGATCAAGTGCAAGACGACAAACGCAAGACCAAAAAAGATGGTCGCGAGAATCCACTTGCGCGCGCCGGCCTTGTCGCCTCGACTCGAGGCCGAGACGCCGAACACCATCGTCAAGCTGGAAGACAACAAGCAGAACGTCATCACCGACGAAAAGAGAATGCTCGGATTAAACGGGAAAGGGGTCGGCCAGACGTTCGACGCGCGCAGATAAGCATAGCCCATCAACAACGCGGAAAACGTTAACGAGTCGGAAACGATGAACAACCACATTCCCAACTTCCGGTGACCGACTCGATAGGGCAGCGTTCCTCCGCCCCAATCCGCAGCTGAAAAACTGCCTGTTCGTGCCTCAGTACTCACTGTGACCTCCAGACGAATAGAAGTAGGAATAAGTAGATCCAAAGAGCGTCCATGAAATGCCAGTAGATTCCGATGGCCTCAGTTCTTCCCTGACGTTTCACGAGCCCAGGTTCGTTATCAGCGCTGATGCGGCTACGCAGCAACACGTAAGTCAGACCCAACAAGCCAACCATGAGATGGACGCCATGTGTGGCTGTTAGCAGATAGAAAAACGAGCTGTGCGGATTGGTCGCCAGAAAAACTCCCTGTCGCCATAGCTGTTGCCACGCGAGCAACTGCGAACCAAGGAAGGCAACTCCAAGAATAACCGTTGCTGAAAGCCAACCGATGTAGGCTCCCTGCTGCAGTCGCTTTAGATTACGTCTTGCAAATTCAATCATCACGCTACTGAGCACCAGCAGCGCAGTACTCAGCCACAGGATTCGCGGCATCGTTAACGGGCGCCAATCCGTTGCCGACGCTGCCCGAACAATGTAGGCACTCGATAGACCGACAAACAACATGGCGATACTGGCAACGCCCACCCACATGCCGATGCGGTAGCGATCCGCCGAGTTCTTTCTGAATAGATCTCCACCACCGTTTCGTTTGGGCGAGCCGTTGCCGGGAAAGCCCGAACCAGTTCGGCCCAAACCTTTGGCGGTTTGAGTTCTAGTGCCTGTGACCGTTGTGACCATTTCCGCTTGGTACCTCTACACCCTCGGCATCGGTTTGCATCATGAAATCCTTTGGAGCGCCGGGCACGGCAAACTCGTAAGGTCCGCGATGCACGGTTGGCGCTATGCCCGCAAAATTGTCATGCGGAGGCGGCGACGCAGTGTTCCACTCGAGCGTGGTAGCCTCCCAGGGATTCTCGCCCGCCTTCTTACCCTTGAACATGCTCCAAACCAGATTGAAGTAAAAGACCAACTGGATCAGCACCGTGATGATTGCCGAGATGGTCACAAACTTCACGAGCGGCGGCAGCGTCTTCAAGAATTCATATTCGGTGAATTGCGAGAAGCGCCGCGGCATTCCTACAAGACCCATCACGTGCATCGGCACAAAGATCGCGTACACGCCCACAAACGTGACCCAGAAGTGAAGTTGGCCCAGCTTTTCATTCATCATGCGGCCAACCATCTTCGGGAACCAGAAGTACGTCGCCGCGAACATTCCGAAGATCGAAGCCACACCCATCACCAGGTGGAAGTGCCCGAGCACGATGTACGTGTCGTGCGATGAAAGATCGAGCGAGGTTTGACCGAGAATCAAACCGGTGATGCCGCCCGCGACAAACAGCGAGACAAATCCGATCGCAAACAGCATCGGCGTAGTAAAGCGGATTCTGCCGCCCCACAATGTGCCCAACCAGTTAAACGTCTTCACCGCCGAAGGCACGCCGATAGAAAGCGTGATGACTGAGAACGCTACGGCTGAGTAGGGACTCATGCCGCTGATGAACATATGATGGCCCCACACGAAAAAGCCGAGCAGGCCAATCGCGAAGATGGCGAACACCATGGCTCGGTAACCAAACACTGGTTTGCGAGCGAAGGTCGCGAGAATGTGCGAGGTGGCGCCCATGCCCGGCAAAATCGCGATGTAAACTTCCGGATGTCCGAAGAACCAAAACAGGTGCTGCCACAGAATCGGAGAGCCGCCGGTATGCAACGGGAACCGTGGATCGGCGCCGCTGAGATAACCGCTCACATAAGAACCGCCCGGAATAAAGAAGCTCGTGCCTGCGAGCCGGTCAAGCAATAGCAGGATGCCGCCGCCCAGCAACACTGGAAACGAAAGCAAAGCCAGCACGGCAGTCGTGAACCATGCCCAACAGGTCAACGGCATTCGCATCAGCGACATACCACGCGTGCGCATGTTGAGCAGGGTCGTTATGAAATTCAGAGCGCCGAGCAACGAACCTACACAAAAGATCGCAATGCTGATGATCCATAGGTTCATGCCCATGCCCTGCCCCGGCCCGGCGATCTCCCCCAGCGCGCTTAACGGCGCGTAGCCCGTCCAACCTCCAATGGGACCGACCGTCGAGGGCGAGCCTGAAAAGAAAATCGCGGCGAGAATGACGAGGAAACCGACGCACGTTACCCAAAACGACATCATGTTGAGGACCGGGAAAGCCATGTCGTCGGCGCCGATCTGAATCGGGAGAAAGTAATTGCCGAATCCTCCCTGAGGCGCGGTGGTGAGCACAAAGAACACCATGATGGTCCCGTGCATTGTCACCAGGGAGAGATAGAACTCCGGAGTCATGATGCCGCCCGGCGCCCCTCCCGGAAACAAAGTGCCGAGGATAGGCCAATTCGTTCCCGGCCACGAGAGGTTCATGCGCATCAAAACAGACATCGCCATGCCAACCAAAACCGCAGCCAGCGCAAGTATGATGTACTGGATTCCAATGACCTTATGATCCAGACTAAAGATGTACTTGCGTATGAAGCCGGAAGGTGGCTCGTGCCGGTGCACGCCTTCGTGAGTCTCGTCAGACATCTTTTACTCTCCTCATCGTTTAATAACGCTGAATCACGACAATCTCATTAATTCGTTTCCGGAAGCGGATACCTATCGAGCAGTTCCTTCATCTTCGCCTGGAATTGTTCCTGTGATAGAGCCGACAGCGCTCGATACTCTTCTTCCGGAAGCACGAGCATGTAGCTCTTCATCTTGAAGTGCAGCTGGCCGCACAGCTCCGCGCACGCCAATTCATATTTACCTACGCGGTTTGGAGTGAAGTGCACTCGAATCGCCATTCCCGGCACCAGGTCCTGCTTAAAGCGCAGCGGCGGTACCCAGAAGCTGTGGATCACGTCTTTGGAACGAAGGATCAATTCCGTGGGGCGGTTGACAGGTATTGCCAACGCAGTTGTGACCGAGTCGTCTTTGGCATTTGGATCCGATTCATCCAAGCCTACGAAATTTAATCCGGAGTCGTCGATGAATTTTGGATCGGTGCGTCCAAAGAGCTTGTCCTTGCCGGAGTAGTGGAAGTTCCACTGAAACTGCTGAGCTACGACTTCGATCTGGTTCGAGCCCGCAGGCGCATCGTTCAAGCGAAGCGAAGCCCAAACACTCTGACCCATCACCCCCAAGCCGATGAAAATGATCGCGGTGATCACGGTCCAGAGGACTTCGAGCTTGTTGCTGCCGTGCGAGTACGTGGCGCGACTGCCATTGCTCGTATCGCGGTATTTCCACAGCATGTAGCCGAGTCCGATCTGCGCTGCAGAGAAGGCTAGTCCGACGATCACAATCGTGATCATGAACTGGCGATCGAGCGCCGGGCCGTGTTCAGAAATGCTGGGTGGCAGCCACCATTTTTTACAGGCAAAGATGAAGACTGACAGAAATGTCAGTATCCAGATGATAACCGCAAGAGCTCGTCCCATCGGTTACGTCTCCTTGTAGCTTTTGTCCAACAAGCAGAAGCTTGTCGTTCACCAACTGCGAATTTGTGTGCTTGCCAGAGTCAGCGACAAACTGATGTTTGTCGTACGGTCTTACCGATTCAGAACCATCAGAATGAACAGCAGCGGCAGATAGATCACTGACGCCAGCAGAAGTTGTCTCGCGCTCTGCCTTGACTTGGAAATGGCGGCGCGAATGCTGCTAAAAAGAAAAAGCAATCCCAGGATCGCGGCTCCGTAGAGATACACCTTTCCGGAAATATGTAGAAATGCAGGGAGCAAGCTCACCGGCAACAGCATGATCGTGTAGACGACAATTTGCTGAGCAGTCACTCGCCCTTCAGGTTCAACGACGGGCAACATCAGAATGCCGGCGCGTCCGTAGTCTTCGCGATACATCCAGGCAATCGCGAGAAAGTGCGGAAACTGCCATAGGAACAGAATCGCGAATAGTACCCACGCCTCGATTGTGATTTCGCCGCGAGCCGCCGTCCAGCCAATTAATGGCGGCACTGCACCGGGAAAAGCCCCAACCATCGTAGACAATGTGGTTCGAGTCTTCAGCGGCGTGTAAGCAAACAGATATCCGGCGATGACCGTCAGTCCCATGACCGCAGTCAACGGATTGACCAGGACAGCGAGATAAACTTCAGCGCCCACAGTCAACAGCACGCCAAAGACGAGCGCCTCCCACGGCTCCAGCCTGCGTGACGGTAATGGTCTCGTCGCCGTGCGGCGCATCAATCCATCCAGATCACGCTCGATGTACTGGTTCAAAGTCGCGATGCCAGACGATAACAGGGCGATTCCGATCATCGCGTTCGAGAATACAATCCAATTTATGTTCGAGCGCGACGCGAGACAAAATCCCGCCGCCGCAGTGAGCACAATCAGAAAGGTGATGCGCGGTTTGGTCAGCTCGAGATACGCCGACATGCGCTCGCGCAAAGTCAGCGGCTCGACTTCGGCGACCGCGGCTGGATTCAAGTCAATTGCAAACTCTTTCATAATCGAACAATCAAAACCGCTAGGTTCTACACTGCTGCAAGTTCATACGCCGGCTCGGAGACTCGCACGCTTCGGAAGATTCGCAGCGTCAATACGATCGTCGTTGCAAAAACCAGTGCGCCACAGGCAACGTGGGCGACGGTAATGCCGATCATCGGGTTCAATGGCTGCGGATCGTATGGAGACTTAAGCCTCGTCAAATACGCTGTTATTCCCAAGCCAATCTGCACGAGCAGCAAACCGACCGCAAGCCATGCCGGTCTCGTCAAATACGATTCGCCGGCATACCGCTTGATTACCAGTAAGACGGTGGCTCCCAAAACCAGCAACACGGTAATCGCGCCACCGATGTGAGCAATCACCAGCTCCTTCGGCAAAAACTGATCCCAGGGAGCCGAGTGCCGCAACGTCGCGCCTAAAATCAACTGCAGAAAAATCGTCACCGTGGCCGCGGCCGACAAGTAGCGCAGGGGCGGTCCGCCTTTTTCCGTCAACGCGCGGCGGTCTTCCAGCCAACCTTGCGAGGTGAACACTGAAAGACTAACCAAGGTGCAAAAGAATAGCTGTGCCAACGTTGCATGCGCGGCCGATACTGCTAACGGCAAATTCAGCTTAACCGTTAATCCTCCGAGCAGCCCTTGCGCGATCACGCCAATGAGTGATAGCTCGCCGAGTCTTCGCACTGCGACGCGTGGTTCGCTGCGATAAAAGTACAGCGCCAATCCAATCGTTAAGATTCCTACCGTCGTGGCCACCATGCGGTGACCGTGCTCCCAAAACAGGTTTCCAACCATGCGCGGAAAAACCTGCCCGTTCGAGAGCGGCCAGTCTGAAGTTGCCAGACCAGCATCATTACTGGTAACGAGCGCGCCTGCAATCAACAGAAAAAAGGTCGCACCCGTTACCAGTAGGGTATATCTATGAAGCCCCTTGTTCATTCGGGTTGTACTGCAGGCTGCCAGCCTGCAGCTGCTTCAAAGTTAGTCTTTGCGAAACAGCGACAGGCTGGCAGCCTGTCGTACATTCAAGTGCTCAGTGCCGTGGAGCAGCAACCACTACAGGCACTTCCAACGCGGGCAACATCTCGAGTGACGGCGCGTTACCAGCTGTGGCTGCGCTGAACGAGAAGTCCCCCTTGGCGGCGGCGCTGGCGGCAACCGTCACTTGCACAGTCTTCTCAGTTCCGTTGCCCGGACCTTCGTGCCATGCGGCCAAGGTATAGGTACCTGGCGGCACACCCTTGATTTCATAAGTCCCGTCAGCCTTGCTAACCGCGAAGAATGGGTGCTTGAGCACGCCGACATAAGCCTTCATCCACGGATGCTGGTTGCACTTCACCGGAACTAGAACTTCAGCGCGCTTGAACTCATGTGTTAGCGGCGCGGCGCCGTTTGGCTGTGACTGGTTCCAGTCGTCATTGTTCTTCGGCGTGAAGTGAATATTGTGCTGTGTCGGATCGCTGTTCGTGATGTTGAGTTTCTGATTAACCATGGCGCCAGACACGTGCGGCACATAGTGACAACCATTCTGATCGAGATTGACGGGAGCACTCGGCGTGTCGAAAGTCAGGCCAGTGATCTTGGTACCGTCAGCCAGGGTACCCTCCTTGATGTAGACAAACGCATTCGCCAGTTTGCCATCCTTCACCATGTTGTCTTCGGTTTCCAGGTTCGGATTCTTAGAGCCACAGGCTGCATCAGCTGTGGTGTCGACTTTCTTCGGTGCCGGAGCGGTACCCTCAAACGCAACCACGCCTGCGATTGAGCCTTCATTTCCCTTCGGCGAAAATTTCGCACTTGGCCCGCCCGTATTCGTATTTGGGCCGTTGGTAGTTCCCTTGTCGCCGCAAGCTGAGCCTAACCCTATAAGGGCAATCAAAATCGTCAGCGCCAACAATGACGCTGTATTCTTACTAAACATAACTAATCCTCCAAAGTAGAAAACTTCATAAAAAGTTGAGTGCAGCAGTTACAGGCGCGTGCCCGGCAACCACACCTACCGTGATGTACGCGCAATAAATCTTCCCGGTCGCGTCTTCGTTCCGCCAGGCACGTCTGTGCCCGGACGGAACCAACCAATTTTAGTCCCAGTTCTCAGCTTGCTCGCATGTGCGTTTTGCGCAGCCGCAGGTTGGGCGGCCGGCGCCGGCGATGTCGACAGCAGGCGTCGCTGTTCATCCGGCGACAGCAAGATCATGTATCGCACCAGCAAGTCAGCATGATCGCCGTGGTAATCATTGACTGCCTGCGGTGGATTGGGGAGATTAATCGCCCAGCGTTCGCCGTCTTTCTTGAACAAGCCGCTTGGCATGGCCGTACCGGGGCTGATTTGCGAAGGATCCAGAAGCCAACGGAAAGTCCATTCAGGCTTCAGTCTCTCTCCAGCCAACAGGAAATTCGGAGCGATCGCAGACGCATCATGCGCAGCTTCACCAGTAATATGGCACTTCAAGCATGGAGTTCCGGATGTGAACATTTGCCGAGCAATGGACTTCTCCTGCTCGGATAATGGCGCTAGTTTCTCTCGAATGTAAGGCTCTTGCTGACCTGACATGGCCATGAAAAAGCGCACGAGTGTCTGCAACTCGTTCGGAGAGAAATTGAATGTCGGCATGCGCACTTTCAAGTATGGTCGCACACCATTTCGATCCGCGCCAGGCTGCAACTGGTACTTGTTCTGCGAGCCGCCTCCAGCTTGCGCTTCCGGAGAAGCAGCCGGCGCTGCGGGTGCTGCCGGTTGCGGACTGGGCGCCTGCTCTTTGCTCAAGGAAGGATCGTGCAGGAACCCCAGGAGCCAATTCGGATCGACTCGGGCGCCTTCACTGGTCAGCCGCGGCGGCAGCACGTCAAAGTTTGGTGTGCCGTTCGCCTGGAACTGAGGTAGATCCATCAGCACTGACTTCTCGCCAACTTGCAGCTGGTGACAGCCCATGCAGTTGTACTTCTTAATCACCCACCAACCATTTTGAATGTCCTGACGTCGCTGATCCTGCGGATCGTAGAAAAGCGATTTGGGAACGTTAGCGCCCTCAGTCCCGACGCTGCCCAGCAGGAATGTGGTTAAGGCGTTACGCCACTGGTCGGTCAGGAAGGGCTTCGGCATGCGCAAGCGATCCTTAGGATCTTTTTCCTTGCCCTTGTCATAAATCGAAGGGTCGGTGAGCTTGTGCTCAAAGAAGCCTTTGTGGTTGTACCATTCCTTCTCTTTGCGGTCTTTATTCAGACCAAGCGGGTCCGCGCCAAATTCAGCGTCCTGAGTCAGCAACGCAAAATCCAGTCGTTCAATTGGAGTGGCGCCTTCAACGGTCAACTCTTTACCGATGCGCTGCTCTTCCTCGAAGCCCTTGATCTCATGACACCCGGCGCAGCCGAATTGCTTGATGAGCTGGCGGCCAGGCTCTTTGAGATCTGCGTTGTCCAGGAACGAAACGTCGCCATACGCTTGCGGCGATGAAAGCGAGAAAAGATAAGTAGCGATGTCGCGCGCTTCGGCTTCACTAAGACGGAAATTAGGCATCACCGTCATGTTCTGAACTTGCAGCTCAGCGCCATCGATTGGGCATTTCGAATTCAATTCGGTGTCGAAGACGAAGGGCTTGCCGGCTTGCTTGTAATCGTCAGCTGTCAGGTCACGCTTGTGCTTCGGACAGTATGGAGCCCAGCGCTCTCGTGGATTGTGAATCCAACGGACGACGTAATCGAAGTTCGCCTTCTCACCGACTTTGCTGAGGTTGGCTGCAAACGTTCCGCCCGTCGTGCTGTCCTCGCTGCCAACCGAGTGACAAGCGAGACAGCCCTTAGTCTCGAATAACTCTTTACCCTTAGTCGCGTCGCCTTTTGCCTGAGCCGGCGTCTTGCCGTCAAAACTCGACTGCCACAGATAGGCGGAGATGGCCTTGATTTCGTCGTCGCCGTTTTCATCGACATTGAAGCGCCAGAACGTCGGCATCTTGGTTCCAGGCCTGAAGGCTTGCGGATCTTTTAGCCAGACCGGCAACCATCCCTGGACCAATTTCAGCCGTACGTCTTTCAGATTTGGTCCAACCTTCTTTTGATCCTGCATCAGGTACTTCGTCTGCAGGTTCATCTGATCGATGCGTGCGGCCAACAAGCTATTGGTCACAGTCAAAGATTCGCCGTGAGCCTTTAGTTTCTGCGCCTCTTCATCGGATATGTCGGATGGAGGGTTCTTGTCCTGAGAGATCTGTTTGAGATTCGCGGTGATCTGATCTTCGAGCTGGGTGATTAGCTGGCGAGTGTTGGTGAGCGCATCAGTTTCGCGATCGAAGCCTTCATACCGGTGGCACCCCATGCAGCCTCGTTGCGAGAAAAGATCTCGACCAAGATTCAACGTAGACGCGCCCTGCGTCACTCGATCTTTAGCGTGGCATTGCTGACAGCCGGCCTCGGTGTTTTCTTTTTCGAACATGGGCCAGAGCCAGAACTTGTGCCGGCCATGTCCCTTGGTATCGCTCGTAGTGGCGCGACCGTTACCCCAGTGACAGCCGGAGCAGCCAAACCGGTCCGGCTTGTGAATTTCGAGCAGCTCTTTATCGGGATGACTAACGAATGCGCGAGCGACGTCGTCCGGCTGACCGCCGGGGCCACCCGGCGCCAGGTCTTCAGCCTTCATGGTGAAAGGCGAGCGCACGCCCAGATGGCAGACCTCGCATCGATCGGCGATGTTGTAGTCGGTGACGCTGACCTGATGACCAAGGATGGAATAGTCAAACTTCTCCAGACCATTCTTGATAGCGTCGATTTGGTTCGGCGTCAGCAGCGATACGTGGTTTTTGAGATAGTCGGACGCCTTCTTGCGCAACGCCTGCGAGTCTTTCAGGAGTTCAGCTTTACGTCCAAGATTCTCAGCTTTCTTTTCGCGCAGCTCGTTGTAAGTCGTTTCCAGTTTGGCGTAGTCCATCTTGACTGGAGTCGTTTTGCCGCTGTCATCTTCGGAGGGCATCTCGACTTCAACGACTTCTTTGCGTTTTGCGTCAGCTTGTCTGCGGTACTTGTCCTTGCTGCCGCCGCTCGCTGTTTCGACGTTGTAGTAGATGACAGTCAATCGACCGCGTTGATTTTGGAACGGCTCGGTAACTGCATCCAGCTGAGACTGTACTTTCTTGACGGTCTTGTCGATTTCCTGAATCTCGGGCTTGACCTTGTCTTCAGCCTCTTTGGCGTCTTCCTCCAGCTTTTGATATTCGGCGCTCTCCCTTACCTCAGTCTCGCCTTCCGCGGACTTGGGCTTGATGGTGTCGAGATACCGGCTGTAGCGCGCGACCCATTGGCGTTGGATAGTTTTCCAGGGACGCTGGCCATACGCTTCGTCATAAAGCGCCCAGACCAGGGAGATTGTCAGCAACAATGAAGAGACGAGAATAAGGCCGCTGGTTGAGCGACTCACGATTGGATCGTGAGCCGGCGGCTCGGGCTCTCGCTTTGTCAGCGCTTCCGCCACCACAGGTGAATCAGCCAAACTTACCGTCCCTCCGCGTCGGTCAGATATTGAACCATGGTGTCACCCACACATACTTAATCGTCAGCGCCAGTCTCAGGATCAGCTTGACGGGAAGCGCCAACAAAACGCTGACTGCAAAGAACTGAAAGGTCAGATATTGAAGAATACTCGTGCGGTCGAGGAGCTTCTTCTCAAAAGCATCCTTCGGAAAAAGCTTAAGCGGTCGAAAAGAAATCTTTCGAAAGTCGACCGTCATCAGCCAGTGGAAAAACAGCGCCCCGACGAGATAGAAACCGCTGACGACAAGGAAACCAAAAATACCTTTACCCCAGGGACCAGTTATGAAGTATCCGAGGTGTAGCACCTTCCCGATCGAGCTGGTAGCGATCAAGTCGTGCAAGTCGATGTTCTTGTCGAATACGACGGCGTTGTGATCCCAGGTCTGGCCCGGCCAGAACCAAATCCAGCCCGGTCCCCGAATAAAAGTGCCGATAAAGATCAGCAGAATCCACATCAAAAAGCCCCACCCGAACATCGCGAGTGAGAAGCGGCGCTGCTTTAACGTGTAATAGCCGTTTCCAAACGGGCTCGAGTCGACGTATGGAAAGACCATCAAGCCGATCATGATGATCGACGGCATCACCACGCCCGCAATCCAGGGATCGAAATAAACCAGCATCTCCTGCAACCCAAGGAAGTACCACGGCGCTTTCGATGGGTTCATCGTCAAATTGGGATTTGACGGTTCCTCAAGCGGAGCATTCAGCGTGATCGACCAGACAAACAAAATTACCGTGACGATCAAGGTCACCAAAAACTCAATCCGGACGAGGTAGGGCCAAACGTGAAGCTCCTTGGCCCAGCCGGGACGCCATGGCTCGACTTTGCGATGGTGAGTCTTGGCGAGTTTGGGATCGGCTTCCAGCTCGGTGATCAACTTATCATTCGCGCGAGCTTGCCTGACGCCCATCCAGGTAAAGATAGGCACGAGGAAAAGCATCGCAACGATCGGCACGTTGTCCGGCGCGGAAGCGATAATCCAAAGTTGATGCCAGTCCATATGATTGCTGAATGCTGAATTCGGATTGCTGATTTCAGATCGGAGCTCTCAAATCTGAGATCTCAAATCTGAGATCTGAGATCTGAGATCAGCGTTCAAATCTTTTAATCAAAACAAACCCATTTGAGATCTCCGGTCTCAGATTCGAGATCTCAAATCTATAAACTACTTCTTCTTAGCGACGGCTTTCATCTCGGATTCCAGCATCACTGGAGCCGGACCTGAAATACCGCCATCCTTACGTATCCGCCAAAAATGCACAGCCATGAAAATCGAAGCCACGAGTGGAATGCCGATGCAATGCCAGATGTACGAACGCAACAACGCATTCGAATCCACGATCGATCCGCCCAGCAAACCAAATCGCACATCATTAAATGGTGTCATCCCCAGCTCAGGTCCAAACGGACCTTCGTGACCAAACATGGGAGTTGCCCGAGCCATGTTTGTTCCTACTGTCACCGCCCAAAAACCGAGCTGATCGTCCGGCAACAAATAACCGGTGAACGAAAGCAGGAGCGTCAACACCAGCAGCACTACGCCCACGCACCAATTGAACTCACGCGGCTTCTTGTACGAACCGGTAAGCACCACTCGAAACATGTGCAGCCACGTGGTAATAACCATCAAGTGGGCGGCCCAGCGGTGCATGTTGCGCAGCAGCTTGCCAAACGGAACGTCATGCTCGAGATAAAGAATATCTCTAAAAGCAAGGACCTTCTGCGGATGGTAGTAAAACATCAGCAGAACTCCGGTGAACGTCAGCACGATAAAAAGATAAAAAGTAATGCCGCCCATTCCCCACGTGTAATTGTAGCGAACGGCATCGCGATTGATCTTGGCCGGATGCAGGTGAAGAAAGACGTTTGAAAGAATGGCCAGCGATCTATTACGTGGATCTCGTCGATCGTGCGAGACGCGGAAGATCGATTTCCAAAGCTGGGTATCCTGCGGATCTTTATAAGCCTTCGCTTCGTCGATCGCTCGCTCTTTGAGCGCTCCAGCATCCTCACGCACGCGTTCGATTAAGCCTTTACCAGACTCATCGCCGCTCGTGATCTGCTTGGTCTCTTTCTCCGAACCTTCGTTCATAGTTTCTACTTGTCAGTCTCTAAGCTGAAACTCCGCGAAATCCATTAGAGCGGAAGATACGCACCCTTATCCATGTCTTCAAATTCGTTTCGTTCACCTTTCGGCCATTTGAACAGCCGGTTCGTGTCGACCACGATTTGCCCTTCGGGATCGATCTCGACGTGGGCGCGATCCATCGGGCGCGGCGCGGGTCCTTCAAAGTTTATGCCCTCGCTGTCATAGCCGCTGCCGTGGCACGGACACTTGAATTTGTTCTCGCTGGCTTTCCAGTCCGGCGTGCAACCAAGGTGAGTGCAGCGCGCATACACAACAAAGAGCCGATCTGAAGTCTTATCAACCCAGATGCGGTATTGCTGCTGCCACTTGGTGTCCACACCCAGGGCGTAATCGCTGGGAAATCCTATCTTGAAGACAGTCGAGGGCTCGAAGATCGCCCGTGGCAGGAAGAACCTCAGGAACATCAGGAAACAAGTGGTGAGAAAGCCGGCGATGCTGGCCCAGACGATGCGACGTCGCATCTGATTGACCGGCGGATCAGGTGTGCTTTCGACGATTGGTCCCGCCGCCTTGGGGACGGCCGCTGTTGTTGCCGGTTTGGCAACCGCAGACGATGACGTGGCGGACGTTGTCCTGTCCGGTGTAGTTACGTCGCCGGATGGGCTATCCACTATTTGCAACTCCTCCGTATGCTTGAAAGTGGTCGAACAACGACTCAGTCTGCGCGTTACTTACGTAGATACACTTCTACAACAAGAGGAGAGTGAAACACAATTCAAGATTCGCAGCGTGTTCACTCTCTGCCGGTCGGACCGAGTTGTGTGTGCAAAAGCATGAAAGCGCCGTGCCCGTAAAATTTTAATCTGGCTCGGTGCCCGTATTTATACCTTTTTTCCCAATTAAGTGGCAAGAAGTATTATCGAGTTTTGGAATGCCACGGGCTCGACCCGTGGTAACTCACGCTTGCTGCTAAAAAAGTGAGCTCGGCGCTTTCGGAGATCCCCCTGGGCTTGTCCCCAGGGAGAGGTTCAGGTTGAATGCTGCTCGGCCAGGATGGCGTGAATCTCCACGGGGCGAGCCCGTGGCATCACATTGATTTCGCGAAATTGCTTTCCTGGCAGCCCACGTCAAAACCACGGGGCTAGCCCGTGGCATTACTCCGAGACCTCAAGCACTCAAGTTCAATTCACTACTGTAATGCTCAATTGATTCGAAAATCCTCGCCATCTCCTGCTCGTCGTTTGTTTGCCGGTATGCCATGACCAACTCCTTCAAAGTCGCGAGGTCTTTGTACAACCCGGCATTCTCAATCGGCGGGGTCAGGTACGAGATCAGCTCGGCATAACTCCTCCGCTTTGCAATCGACCCTTCCGATGGATTGTTGACGCTATAAATATAGATGTTCGGTAATGCGCCGATAAGCCGGTCCGGCCAGCACTCCCCCGACATTCCCACCTGCTTGCCGGGCATAAACTCCATGGCGCCGTGCGTCCCGACGTGAACGACCGCGTCTGCGGAAAACACCTCTTGAAGATAGCTATAGAAAGCCATGAACCCATGATGTGGAGCGCCGCTGCGCGCCATCATGAGACGCATCGGATCTCCTTCATAACCAAAAGTCGGCTGCACGCCTATGAATGCGTTCCCCAGGGTGATTCCCTGAATCAACAACTCGCCGCCAAAGCTGTTGATGTTGCCGGGCGCTGGCCCCCAATCTTGCTCAATCTCATCGACGTACGGACAAATGCGGTGGTACTCGTCCATCTTGAGCCGGTATGCGACATTTGCGGTCGCAGCAAAAGTATCCGAGTTCCCTCGCAACAAGAGCTCGCGCAAATCATCGGCGGTGTCGGGAACATCAATCCGGTAGCCTTCACCTTTCAACTTGACCAGCGTGTCCCAGAGACTTGGAAAGACATCTAGATCAGCAGCGGTGCCGATGTTTCCTTTGTTTGGTGGAAAGCAGTAGACGACGAAGGCGAGTTTCACTTCGCTACGAGGCGCGGTGCGTAAACGATTCCAGCGCCGCAAGCGTCGCGCGAACCGGCGACTGCGATCTTCAAGAGCGACGGGTTCGACGCCGTTCGCTGGAATGCCGCCATAGATAAAAGGCTCAGTAGCACCATCCACTTCTGGAATCGCGATCTGCATTCCCGCCTGAACGGGGTTCAATCCAGTCTGCGAGGCGCGCCAGGATTCGATCGTCTGCATGTCAAGGCTTACGGCCGAACGGTATGGCCGATTCAATTCAGTTAGAAACTGTGACGCAGCCTCGCTGTCGTTCATGGCGGGGCCACCGACGAAGCTGAAGCCGGTTAAGGAGACGAGCTGGCTGATCCTCGACGCTTCGCTTTTGGTCTTTGGACTTTGGTCTTTGGTCTTTGAAGTATTCGTACCGTTGGAGCTCGACTCCACGAAGAATTGTTCGCAAGCTTCGCGGTTGTCCATAAGGGTCGCGAGCACTGGAATCACGCTGAGTCCTTCCGCCTCGATAGTCCTGATCAAATCATCGTAGTGCTTTGCCGCCTTGCTGATTACCTGGGGCCTCATCAGCAATAGTCCGACTGTAGCGTCCGGCTGTAGGGGCGGACCTGTGTGTCCGCCCTGGTCGACTGTACGACCACTTTTCCGCGACTTGCTCGAATACCACTTTGCGTAAGACTCGAACGACTCAAACATCTTCGGGGCATCCGGGTGATAGATCGCAACCGACGGCATCGTTGCCGGCGGTGTGAGCTTTGCTTTCTTAAGTCGATCGTCCACAACATAGTTCATCAACGCGGAGAGAATCATCGATTGGATGTTTTCAGGTGTCGGCTGAAGAAAGTAACAAAACAGCGAGAGGTAGTTCTTTACATCGCGCAATGCTCCCGTGTTGGGAACAAACCGAAGCAATCCCGGCAAGCGATCGGCGAGCTTCAGATAACGAGTATGTCGATCTCCAGTGTGTCCCGGAGCTTTACTGCGGGCCCGAGCCTGATTTCCCAACCACGAGCCCACAGTTCCGAGTAAGCGACGAGCGCTCGACGCTCCCTTTTCGGTTTTATCCGAATCGCCTGCGTTAGCATTCCCTGAACCAAAGCGCCCGAAGTCGAGTTTACCCATGCGAGTCCGACGCATGAGGTCAGGCATGCAATTAATAACAACCACTGCGCGAAACTGTTGCTGACGCGTATCGAGGAGCTCAATCAGGCGGGCAGCGTTCTCGCTGTCCATGACGTGGATAACGAAAACAACTTCGGACTCGCTCAAGTCACGTTCGATCCCAACCCAGTGCTCTTCACTCAAGGGCGCGCCGAAATTATGAGCACTGATCTCGAGCCCGAGCTTCAGGTCACGATTAATCTCGCGCTCCGCGGATTTCAGCGGCGCCAGCAAACTTGATCCAATATAAAAAACCGTTACCTTCAAGCTACTCCTTCGAGTCGATCCTCCAACTCGCCGGCGATCTCTCGCAGTTGATTGAGCTTTTCCGAATCTGTTTCCCAGTAACCACGACTGTTCGCTTCGAGAAGGCGGCTCACAAGGGCGTGAGCTGAATGTGGATTGAGTGAACGCAGTCGATCGAGCATTTCATCATCCAACAAAAACGTCTTAGCCACGTCGTCATAGATCCAATCATCCACAGCGTCCGCGGTGGCACTCCAACCGAAGGTGTTCGAGACATGGTTTTCAATCTCTGCAACTCCGCGAAAGCCATGCTGCAGCATTCCCTCGTACCATTTTGGGTTAAGCGTCTTCGCTCGAGTTTCCAGTTGGACGGTTTCTTCGAGCGTCCGAATTTTTGTGTCGCGAGAGAGCGAGTCGGACAAATAAATCGCCGGGCGTGATTGCGCTCGCTGCTCGACGGCTTTGGAGACGCCGCCAAGATATTCAAAGTAATGATCGACATCGGTAATTCCGATCTCGAATGTATCGATGTTCTGATAGGTGGCTTCAACGAGCGAGAGCGCTCGATCCATGGCTTGGCGCGCTTCTCTTCCCTCAATTGATCGGCCGCTGGAATCGCGACCGTAAGCAAAGCATTTGCGCGTTACAAACAAGTCGCCCAGGGTGCTCTCGCTTTGCCACTGTGAATCCATCACCATGAAATTCACATTCGTGCCGTAGTTTCCCGGCGCATTTGAAAACACGCGAACCACAGCATCATCGAATGCCGCCTCGCCCTCGCTCATTTGTTCGAGCACATTCCGGCGGACAAAATTCATTTCCACCGGCTCTTCGAGCTGAGCCACCATGCGCACAGCTTTGTCTAGCAATTCCACGGTGGGGCTGAACAAGTCGCGAAAGATTCCCGACACCGTCATCACCACATCAATCCGAGGTCGCTTTAGTTCTTCAAGAGGAATGGGCGCCACCTGGGTAACTCGGTTCAATCCGTCACGCACGGGCCGAACGCCGAGGAGCCACAAAGCTTGTGCAACACCTTCGCCCTGCGTCTTGATGTTGTCCAAGCCCCAAAGCACGAGCGCCATCGCGCGCGGATACTTGCCGTGTTCTTCTCGATATCGATCGAGTAGCCGATTCGCAACTTCTTCACTGCGGGCAAACGCTGCGTCTGACGGAACCGCGTATGGATTGATAGCGTGAGTGTTTCGGCCCGTTGGCAGGATTGACGGGTTTTGAACGATGTCGGCGCCGGGTCCTGGCTGAATAAACTCGCCACGCAAAGCGCGCTGCAGCGATTCTATTTCGCTGTTCGTGGCCAATTGGCTGGAAACTTTTTCGAGAAGAGCGAAGGCTGGACGAGCAATATCAACATCCACGTTTGCTTTCGAATTAAGCTCCGCCAGCGCCGCCTCGCTGCCGTCGTTTAGAAAAGCTCGGATGGCATCGTTAACTATTGTCGCTACCAGCTCACGCTGACTTAAGTCCACCTCGCTCGTTGGAGCGGCGGAACTCGTCGCTACTGATTTATCGAAGCCCAGCCCTTCTGCGACTAATGCTGGCAACGAATGACTCTTCGCGTCGGGACGATCAAACGAGACAATCATCCGGAGCAGATCGGCACGTTCCTTCCCTTGAGAAGGCTGGCCGAAAACGTGCAGACCCGTCGGAATCAGCCGTTCCTCGACCTCGACGAGCCGATCGTAAATCTCGAGTACCCGGCGATCTCGATCTGAAAAGTTAGTCATTGTCCGCAAAAACCAAACGGGCTTTGCCCGAAAGTCATGAATACCACCTGCGGCAGCTGGTGGTTACTTCAGGTCCAGCCTACCAATGTTTGATGTCGTAGTTTACTGAATCCCACCTGCGGAAGCAGGTGGATGGTTCAAGTCCTGCCTATTTCCGTTGAAAACTTGCGAGCGAGGCTGCAATTGAAACATCCCTCAGCTGCCGCTGAGGGGATTCAAAGGACCAATCCTTAACCCTCTTTGTAGGTCGAACTTGAACTATCCACCAGCTTCCGCTGGTGGGATTTCATGACTTTCAAGGAAAGCCAACCAAACGCTATCTTCAGCTCCGATTTGCCAGGGTATCAAGCTGCAAGTGTTTGGCACGAAGCCTGGCTGCAAGTGCCTTGACTTGTTCGGTCGTCGCAAAATTTTCATTGGTCTCAACCACTACCGTCTCGACTCCTCGCGATCGAAGCTTTGCTCCCAAAACAGAAACCTCGTTCGCGATTGTTTCCTGTCGCAAATTCCTGTCTCCGCTAAAACCACTTTGCAAAGGAACGTTGGCGCCGCCGTCTGTGAATAGCAACAACACCGATTTGCCGTGTTGCTGAATCGTCGCACGTTCCGTTAGCGCGATCGCAGCCGACAATCCTGCTGACAGAGGCGTACCACCACCAACACTCAAAGATTCGAGGAGCTTTCGCGCCCTCAGAATGCTGCGCGTCGGCGGCAGCAACAATTCCGCAGAGACGCCGCGAAAAGCTATGACAGCAACACTGTCTCGGTTGATGTACGACTGTTGCAGCAAATTCAGGATGGTTACTCTTGCTTTTTGGATTCGAGCCCGAGCCATGCTTCCCGACGTGTCGATCGCAAAAATGAAAAGCGTTCCTTCTTTTCGCGCAAATCTTTTGAACCGCAGGTTGGCGGCCAGACTCGAGCCATTCACAACGGCCTGAATCCCGGTTGCGAGTAGCGCCCGCAACGTCGCATCAATCGCAATTCTCGCAACTCCCTTTCGCTGTGTCGTAGCCTGGACGTACCTTCCACTTTGCCAATTAGAAGAGCTGGCACTGCCTTTGGCTCGATGACTGCGCTGACTGTGTTTCGACTTCCGCTGTTTCTCCAATGGAACGGTGGCCGGCGATGCGCTTACCTCCGCCAACTGGATCTGAGTTTCGGAATGGCTGCCATTCCCATTCGGCGCTGAGCGTGGCTGTCCTGGACTATTGCCACCCTGGCCGGAAGTTTTCGTATCGGGTTGCGACTTTGATGAGCGATCTGAAGGCGAGGGAAAAATCTGATCTAAAGCCTTTTCGATCCTGGCTTCGTTGCCGTTGTCCGAGAGCGGATCACGATGAAGCCGGTGTCGCAACGACATTATCGTTACTCGACGTACGTCGTTAGCAGTAACGGCCTTTCGCCCTGCGAAAGCCGCGAGGGCTCGAGCGGCCCGCATGATTGTTAGTTCTCCGCGATGCCCGTCCACTTTAAGTTCCGAGCACAATGACGCTATCTGATGCAATAACTCTCGACTAATCTTGACTCGCGCAAAAGCCTTGCGAGCCCGCGCGATACGCTGTTGCAATGATTGCTGGTCTTTCGCAAAGGAGTCGCTGAATGATTTTTGCTCGCGATCGAAAGCCTCTCGCCGGGAAATTATCTCGACTCTCATTTCCGGATCGTTTTCGGTTTTGACTTCAACGTAAAGTCCGAAACGATCCAGAAGTTGTGGCCGCAATTCACCTTCTTCCGGATTACCGGAACCAATCAACACAAATCGAGCCGGATGCTCAACCGAGATATTTTCTCTTTCAACCTGGTTGCGGCCCGTCACGGCAACGTCGAGCAACAGATCAACGAGATGATCCTCGAGCAAGTTGACTTCGTCGATATAAAGAAAGCCTCGGTTCGCGCGCGCCAGCAGGCCCGGCTCAAAAGCTTTTACTCCTTCGCCCAAGGCTCTTTGGATATCGATCGAACCACAGATGCGATCTTCAGTAGCTCCCAATGGCAGATCAACTACTGGTACTGAAGATCGATCGGCCGAAAGCTTGCCGTTATCGTTTAGTTCGGTCTTACATCTCGAGCAAAGATTTAGGCTTTCGGCGGGATCACAATTGAAATGACAGCCACGCGAGACTCGAATCTGAGGCAGCAAGTCCGCCAGCGCTCGCACCGCGGTAGATTTTCCAGTACCGCGATGACCCATCATCAGCACGCCGCCGATGGATGGATCGATGACGTTTAGAATCAGGCCCAGCTTGATTTCTTCCTGCCCGACGATCGCGGCAAAAGGAAAGTTGGTAGAGCTGGTGCTCACCTTTTGCTCAAGCTTGAGTTTTTGCTTTGCCATCGATGCTTAGCTTTTAGCTGAAACCTACGCAGACAGGCAAGTTCGCAACCGCGGCTCTGCTGGAACAAATCCTGCTCACCGTACGATACCGCACGGAACACTAGAACTTTTTCAATTCAAAATCCCGGAAAAAAGTATTGACTTTAGAAACGCCGGGGAATAGAGTCTCTGCCTCCCAGTTGATCTTGCCCAGTAAAACACTCTTGCCCAGTTCACGGGACTAAACTCCACTCCCGACGTTGATAAAAATTTGGCTTGGCCTGATTCGAAGTAATTCGAATCGCCCCGAAGACCGGCCTTCACGAACACTCAGGTTTCATTCGGTTTTTCACGACTTCAGTACTCGCACTCTACCGACGGGTATGTTTGCTGGTTCTGTCCGTCTGAATTGTCCTTCCCATTTACCCTAGGAGGGGAGATCAAATGATAAAAGTGATGAAGGCATTAGCGATACTCTTGTTCGGACTCGCGCTCGCGTTGCCAATGTGGGCGCCGACGTCCGTCGAAGGTCAGGGTGGAACGGAAGCGCTCACCACTGACATGGATGCAAAAACCCCAAACGACCTCTTCAATGGTTTCGGCGACCTTGGGACGCCAATCGACGAGTGCGTTGCGGAGCCTGAACCTCCAACTGCCCGCGGCAACGGGCGCTTCGAAGACAACAAATTCATCTTCTCTGAACGCGAAACCGTCGATGACGGACTTGGACCAACTTATAACGACGTAGGTTGTATTGAATGTCATCAATCAATTGACGTGGGCGCGTTCAGCCAAACCATGGAATTTCGGGCCGGTCACATTTCGGGCGGACAGTTTGTAGATGCTCCGGGTGGCCAATTGATTCATGCTCGCGGTACCGATTCGGATGTCGTCGAGCATATTTCCACGGCTGAAACCGTCAAGGCATTTCGTATTACGCTGAGCACGTTGGGAGATGGGTTCATCGAGTGCATTTCCAACACGTCTCTGCAAAACAACGTCGCAGCTCAACCATCAGCGCAGCGCGGTGTATTAACCGCTGTTCCCGTCGTTGAGGCCAACAATCAACTACGCATCGGTCGCTTTGGATGGAAAGCTCAGCACGCAAGCCTGCTGTCCTTCTCAGGCGATGCGTACCTGAATGAAATGGGAATCACTAATAAATTTGACGGCTTTGGTGGCCGCAGTTCGAGCGACCCCAACGCCGGCAAGAATGAAAATCCAGCGAGCACCGCCGAAGGCGTTATCAACGTCACTTTCCCATCTGCTTTCGATCCAGTACCGGATCCTGAAGATGATGGTGGAGACGTTCTTGCCTTTGCCGACTTCATGGCGGCAACGCGAGCTCCGGGCCGCCAGAATCCGATTCCGGCCGCAGCGGTGCGAGGTGATTCACTCTTCAATTCTTCCGGGTGTGCGGTTTGTCACACTCGCACTTTCACCACGGCTCCAGCAGGCACATCGATTAATGGTGGAGCATTCGCGGTGCCCGCTGCTCTTGGAAACAAGATCATTCATCCGTTCAGTGACTTCGCCTTGCACAACATCGGAACCGGCGACGGGATTGTGCAAAACGCAGGTCAGGGATCGGCGAATCAAATGCGCACTGCGCCGCTTTGGGGCATTCGCGCTCGCAACAGGTTGATGCACGAAGGTCTTAACATAACGGTCTTTGACTCAATCCAATTGCATGCAGGTCAGGCCACCGCAGCGCGCAATGCGTTTAATTCGCTGTCGGCGGCTAGTCGTAACGATTTGATAGCGTTTGTCCTGTCGCTGTAATTCTTAACTACAGCGAACCAGGGACCGGAGATCAACCCGAAAGCTCGCCGGCATGAATTTATCCGGCGAGCTTTCTTTCCAACCTTTTTCCCATGAAAGTAAAAAGGAAAAGCCTCGTCACGGCCTTCGCGCTGTTGTGTGTCGCTCAAGTTGGTTGCGGAAAGAATTCCAAGCCCAACGTTGAAGCGGCTCCCTCGCCGACGACCATTGAAGCAAAGCAGCAGCAAATAGCTCAGCTTCCGCCTCCTGAACTTAATGCTGTCCAGCAAGCGGTCAAACGCGTATTCAGAGATTGTGCGACTGTCGACACACAACGGCAGCCGGCGTTCGTGGCTGGAGACTTTAATGGCGACCTCTCGCAAGACGTCGCTGTGATTGTGAAGCCTGCGCCGGGAAAGCTCGCTGAGATTAATGAAGAGTTTCCGGCCTGGCTCCTGCGCGATCCGTTTAAGCTCTCTGTTCCCGGAACCCCGGCGATCAAAGTTGAAGATAACGATGTCTTGCTTGCCATCATCCATGGCTATGGAGATTCCGGGTGGCACGACGTGCAGGCGACGCAGACTTTTCTGCTACGGAACGCGGTCGGCTCGAATCTCGCAGTGCACGCGGGCAAAGCTTTTATCAGTGAGAACAGCGGTCGTCCCCTTCCGCGAATTCATGGAGACTTAATCAAGCAAGTAGTTAGCGGTTCATCGGGTTACCTTTACTACGCTGGTCCAACGTATTCATGGTACGACCCGAAAACTTTCAAAGGTGATGCTCAAGTCTCTTCTGTTCATGGTCGAAAAGCCGGCATGACTCGCTGAGGTTCTCGCTCAAAAGGAGGTCGCATGAGATTGCAAAAAGTCCTTATCGCCATCAGCCTTATTTTGCTAATTGCTCAAACCGATGCGAGCTTCGGGAGTTCAGGAACGACCGGGATTGTGTACGCTCAAACACAAGATGCGAAGGTGGAATTCTTGACCGCGTCGGACTTGAAATCGAAAGTCACGCAGAATCAACCAGTCACCATTATCGATGTCCGCACAACGGACGCTTTTGCCGACAGCAGTAGAAAAATTAAGGGCGCCGTACATTTGAAGTTGCGCCGGCTAAGATACCGGCTGGGCTTTGCGCCATTGAACAAGGTCTCGCGCGATTCCGAGGTGATTACTTACTGCTCATGTCCCAACGATGAGCTGAGCATCAAAGCTGCCCAGGTGTTGCGCGACTCCGGTTTCAAACGCGCGCGGGTGCTCAAAGGCGGTTGGCGCGAGTGGCTCAAACAAAATGGCCCGGTCGAAACAATCGCAAAGGCTCCCTAGCCCTTCTTTTTTTGTAGTGCCCTAATTTGGAGTGCGCCGACCTGTCGGCGCTTTGGTCGCTGCGACCTGTCGCAGCAAGTTGTCGAAAACGGCACATTACCAAGCAGCGCGGCGTCAAGCCGCCGCGGACGAAAGCGGTGACAGGTCACCGCACTCAAAATTTGGGCACTACTTCTTCTTCAGGTCGAATGCTTTTCCTGCGAAAGTCCAATACAATGATTGCGCCGACGACTGACATAGCAGGAGCAATCGCCCCATTCTCGAAGTTACAAACCTCGGATGTGTTCGCGGAGACCGTCGCTTGTTCAGCGACCTGAACTTTTCTGTTAAGCCAGGCCAGTGGATTCAAGTAACCGGACCGAACGGCTGCGGAAAAACGAGCTTGCTGCGGATGATTTGCGGTTTGCTCGAACCCGTCGCAGGCACAATTCGCTGGCGAGGTGAGGATATTCGAGCACTCGGTGAGGAATACCACGCCAACCTCACCTACTTAGGCCATCACAATGGCATCAAGGACGAGCTCACTTCGATTGAAAACCTGCGCTGTTCAAGCGGATTGAGTGGTGTGGACGTCTCTCGCGACGCCGCGGTTCAGATCTTGCGAGACATGGGGCTTGAAGGGCGTGAACATTTGCCCGCGCGCCTGTTATCGCAAGGGCAACGGAGGCGGCTGGCATTGGCCACCGTGCGGGTCGCTGGCTCGGTGTTGTGGGTGCTTGATGAAGTATTAACTTCTCTGGATCAGGCGGCAGTGGCGTTAACGCGGTCTTTGATAACTGAGCATGTGGAGCACGACGGCATTGCCATCGTAGCCACACATCAGGATCTTGATTTGTCCGCAGGCAACCTGCAGCGGATCGAACTTTCACTGTGAACTCGACGATATCGAAGTTTCGCTGGATCGTTTGGCGGGATCTGATGCTGGCGTGGCGTCGTCGCGCGGATGTGCTGTCGACGATGTTTTTCTTTGTGATTGTCGTCAGTCTGTTTCCGCTGAGCATCAGCCCCGAGCCACAGCTGCTACGCTCGATAGCGCCCGGCGTTGTGTGGGTCGCGGCGTTGCTTGCTTCGATGTTGTCACTCGGGCGACTGTTTGCGAACGACTATGCTGACGGGACGCTCGAGCAGATGCTGCTGACTCCACAGCCACTGTATTTGATCGTCCTGGGGAAAATCCTGGCGCAGTGGCTCGTTTCAGGAGTTCCCTTGATTCTGGTAGCGCCTATACTGGGCGTACAGTTTGGGCTATCACGCGAGTCGTTGCTGGTCTTGATGCTTTCGCTCTTGCTCGGTACGCCGGTGTTGAGCTTGATTGGTTCGATTGGCGCGGCGTTGACGCTCGGATTAAGGGGCAGTGGCGTGCTGATAGCTTTGTTGGTGTTGCCGCTATATATTCCGGTCTTGATTTTTGGAGCGCTTGCGGTTGACGCGAGCATTGGAGGTTTACCGACTCAGTCGCATCTATCGCTATTGGGCGCCATCCTGGTTTTGTCTCTGGTTTTTGCCCCCTGGGCAACGTCCGCAGCACTTAGGATATCGATAGAATAGTTTCGGCTTTGTTCTTTGTACTTTGTTCTTTGTTCTTTGCACTAGTCTCTTTGCTATTTTGATTGTTCTTAATAGAAGGTGGGCTGACAAATCCAACGCGTGAAAAAACGGCTCAACTTCATATAGGCTCAAGCACAAAGAACTAAGACCAAAGATCAAAGACCAAAAACACTCGATCTGAACTTCAGTACTCAACGTTGACGCCATAAATGAACCTTTACAAATTCGCATCGCCGGAAAAGTTTTATCCGCTCGCGGGAAAGATGGTGCCTTGGTTCGGTGTTCCTGCCGCGATACTTTTTGCCGCCGGGCTGTATGTTGGCTTCTTTGTTGCACCCACCGATTTTCAGCAAGGCGACGCCTATCGAATAATCTTCATTCATGTTCCTGCAGCGTGGATGGGAATGATGTTGTATGTATTGATGGCTGCGTACGCGGCTATTGGCTGGGCATTCAACGCGCGACTGGCTTCAATGATGGCAACTTCCCTATCTGTTACCGGCGCGATGTTCACCTTTCTTTCGCTGGCAACCGGCGCCTTGTGGGGCAAGCCCACGTGGGGAACATGGTGGGTGTGGGACGCTCGGATGACCTCGACGTTGATTCTGCTTTTTCTTTACATCGGCTTCATCTCGCTGCAGGCAGCTATCGACGATCATCGTCGCGCAGATCGTGCCGGCGCGGTGCTCGCAATCGTGGGCGTCATCAACGTGCCGATCATTTATTTTTCAGTGCAATGGTGGAACACTTTGCATCAGGGCGCTACGATACGTCTTTTGAACAAGCCGACGATGGCGCCGCCGATGCTGGCAGCGATGTTCATCATGTTGGCTGCATGCTGGCTGTATTCGGTCGCAGTTGTTTTGGCACGCTTGCGCTGCATAATCCTCGAGCGTGAGCAAGAAGCCGGACGGACAATCAGAACTTCAAGTCCTGCTGCTGACCTCTCGCAAATGGAGTCCGTATGACTTGGTATGATTTTTTCATGCAGGGCGGTTACGCCTTTTACGTTTGGGGATCGTATGCCATCGCATTAATAGTTATAGGCGGCGAGGTCATCTTGGTAAGACAGCGAAGGAAGGCCTTGCGGGCGCGCCACGGAGACAGTCTCGAATCATCAAAGAGCAAGCAATTATGAAGACTCGACATAAACGAATTACTTTTATTGTGGTTGGATTAGCGGCGTTGGGAATAGCTGCCGGTCTCGTCCTTAATGCATTTCAGAACAATCTAGTCTTTTTCTTCAGTCCAACCCAGGTCGCTGCGAAGGAAGCACCAATCAATCGCAACTTTCGTATTGGCGGGCTGGTTGAACAAGGCAGCATGAAACGTGAAGGCGACGGCTTAACAATTCGTTTCAGCGTCACTGACACATCCCACACCGTTCCTGTAGTCTACAAAGGAATCCTGCCTGACCTCTTCAAGGAAGGCCGCGGCTGCGTGGCAGAAGGCAAAGTTGGTACGGATGGTATCTTCTACGCCAACACGGTGCTCGCGAAACACGACGAGAACTACATGCCACCGGAGGCAGGCAAAGCAATTGATGCCGCCAAAGCTGCCAGGACAGTTAAGGAATAACAGGAACGGGAATGGCTTCATCAGTTTTGTGTCGCTATACTACTTCAAAACCTATCTGCAGATTACGCAAATTCCAGGTGTTGGTTGAATAAAAGTTATGTTGTCGCGTTCGTTCTTACTGAATCAGTGCAATCTGCGTAATCTGCGGATAGAGTTGGTTCTGTTCGCGCACACATACATTACCCCGGAACGAAAGTTGTTTTAGAAATAATGGTCCCTGAGATCGGACAGTTCGCTTTAATAATCGCCCTACTCCTGGCTATCACGCAGGCAAGCTTGCCGATCATCGGCGCCGCTCGCGGTAATCGCGCGTTGATGGGTGTAGCCGTTCCCGCGGGACAAGCGCAGTTTATCTTTGTCGCCATCGCCTTCGGCTGTCTCGCATATTCGTTCATCAGCAATGATTTCTCAGTGGTGAATGTCGCCACCAATTCCAATTCGCATTTGCCTCCCCATTATCGGCTCGCCGCCACCTGGGGCTCTCACGAAGGCTCACTCTTACTTTGGACATTGATGATGGGCTTTTGGACAGTCGCTGTGACGCTGTTCAGCAAGCATCTTCCTGAGGAGATGCTCGCCCGCGTGCTCAGCGTGATGGGTTTGATTAGCATCGGCTTTCTGCTTTTCATGCTTTTCACCTCGAATCCGTTTGATCGAATATTTCCCGCTCCGCCTGACGGTCGAGACCTGAATCCTCTGCTCCAGGATCCGGCCATGGTCGCGCATCCGCCGATGCTTTACATGGGCTACGTCGGTTTCTCTGTAGCTTTTGCGTTTGCGATTTCAGCATTGATTGGCGGCCGGCTTGATGCGACATGGGCGCGCTGGTCCAGGCCATGGACCACAGTGGCGTGGATGTTTCTGACGGTTGGCATTGCGCTTGGAAGTTGGTGGGCTTATTACGAATTGGGTTGGGGCGGCTGGTGGTTCTGGGATCCGGTTGAGAATGCGTCCTTCATGCCCTGGCTCGTCGGCACCGCTTTGATTCACTCACTCGCTGTTACCGAAAAGCGAGGCGGATTTAAGAGCTGGACAGTGCTGCTAGCGATAGCCGCTTTCTCCTTGAGCCTGCTGGGAACCTTCCTCGTGCGTTCGGGTGTTCTGACTTCAGTACATGCATTCGCAGTTGATCCGAAGCGCGGCATTTTTATTTTGAGTTTTCTGCTCGTGGTCATTGGCGGTTCGCTGGTCTTGTACGCGTGGCGGGCGAAGCATGTCGGGTTAGGTTCGAAGTTTGAAGTCGTTTCCCGAGAATCATTTTTACTGTCCAACAACGTGCTGTTGACAGTCGCGGCCGGGTCAGTCCTGCTTGGGACACTGTACCCATTGATTATTGACGCACTCGGACAAGGCAAGCTTTCGGTCGGGCCGCCTTACTTCAATGCTGTGTTCGTGCCGCTGATGGTTCCGGCTGCGTTTTTGATGGGCATTGGACCAATAGCGCGATGGAAGAAAGCCAGTCTGCCCGAGCTTGCAGTTCGTCTGCGTTGGGCCTTCGCTGCCAGTGCGTTAGCGGCTTTGCTACTGCCCTTGGCGATGGGAAAATGGAAGGCGTTGGTAAGTCTGGGCGTGTGGCTCGCGCTTTGGATAGTGACCACCGTGGCTGTCAGTCTCTGGGATAGGTTGAAGACCACGTCCGGACAGGTCGGCTTCTGGCAAAAAATGCGCATGCAATCTCGAAGTTATTATGGGATGCAGGTCGCACATGTCGGTGTGGCAGTCTTCATTGTCGGCATCAGCTTCGTCACTCAATACGAGTCGGAGAAAGATGTGCGCATGGACGTCGGTGACGTCGTAAATGTCGCGGGCTACGATTTCAAATTCAACGGCGTTACCAGTGTGAACGGCCCTAATTATCGAGCCGCGCGAGCGAGCATCGACATCGTGCGAGGCAAAACACTGATCCGTACAATGAATCCCGAAAAGCGGATCTACACCGTTCAGGAAAGTGCGATGACGGAGTCAGCCATCGATACCGGCCTGTTTCGAGACTTGTATGTTTCGTTGGGCGAGCCGGTTGATAATGGTCGCGCATGGACGGTGCGCATTCACTACAAACCTTTCGTCGACTGGATCTGGGGCGGCGCCGTCCTGATGGCCATTGGTGGCGGCCTTGCAGTCAGCGATCGTCGTTACGCACTTGCTGCCAAAAAGCAGCGTGAAGCTATTGAAACTACTTCAGCGACGCCAGCACCGGCCGTGGCTCGAATCTCCGAAGCAGAGGCTTCAAACTAACGATGCGATACCTGATACCTCTTGGGCTCTTTATCGCGCTCGTCGCGTTCCTCGCTATCGGTCTAAATCGCGATCCGCATGAAGTCCCTTCGCCGCTAATTAACAAACCGGCGCCGACTTTTCAGTTGGCGCAGTTGCACGAGCCCAACAAAAAATTCTCCGCTGAAGAGATGCGGGGGAAAGTGTGGCTGCTTAATGTGTGGGCGTCGTGGTGTGTTTCCTGCCGCGAAGAGCATCCCTTGCTGCTGCAGCTTTCACGCGCCGGCAAAGTGCCAATCTACGGTCTTAATTGGAAAGACCAACGCGATGACGCGATGTCTTGGCTCAAGGAGCTCGGCAATCCGTACGTGGTTAGCGTGTCAGATCTCGAAGGGCGAGTTGCGATTGACTATGGAGTTTATGGCGCTCCAGAGACATATTTGATTGATAAGAATGGTGTGATTCGTTTCAAGCATATCGGGCCTCTCGATCAAGGCACACTTGAAAAGAAAGTATTGCCGCTGGTGGATGAGCTGAATCGATAGCGGACTTGTTAGAGGTTCTCGATACCTCTCATTCACGCCCGGTTTCAATCGGGCGAACATAACTTATCGACATCTCTGAACCGTTTCAACGGCATTAACATACTTGACTAATCAACGTCAGTAGTCGAACGCCGAAGGCGTTGGCAAATTCCAGCCTGGGGCAGCGCCCCAGGAAAAGGAACCAAGCTAATAGGGGAACGCTGTAAGCGTTCGCGAGTT
>DATNBH010000032.1:0-5338 GCA_035572035.1 Pyrinomonadaceae bacterium
GAACGCTGCGGGTACCTTACCGTTCGCTGCCGGAGTAGCGAGCCGGACGTTCCGCGTGTTGCTGGTCGACAATCAATTGGCAGAAGGCGAGCAGTCACTGAATCTGTTGCTGACAAATCCGAGTGGGGCGGGCTTAAACACGCCGGGCCGAGCCGTGCTCACGATCAGTGACAACGACACCACTTTGGCGACTGGCAATCCACTTGATGACGCACAGTACTTCGTGACGCAGCATTACTACGATTTCCTCAATCGCGTTCCTGATCAAGGCGGTCTGGACTTCTGGAAAGGTCAGATCACGCAATGCGGGACCGACGTGCAGTGTCTGCGCACGCAGCGCGTCACGGTGAGCAACGCGTTCTTCTACGAGCAGGAGTATCAGCAGACTGGCTCCTACGTGGTTCGTCTCTATCGAGCTGCGTATGGCAACAATCAGCCCATCTCGAATAACGACAACAATCCCAATTTTCCGAACGAGAATAAGAAACTGATGAATTACTCCGTGTTCTCGACCGATCGAGCTCGAGTACGCGGCGGGCCATCGCTGGCACAAACGCAGTTGGACCTCGCCAATGCCTTCGTGCAGCGGTCGCAGTTTCTGGCGAAGTATCCGAGCACACTTGACGGGCCAGCCTATGTAGGCGCGCTGATCGCTAACATCCACACTGATAACGGCGTTGACTTGAGCGAGCAGCGCCAGGCGCTGATCGACTTATTCAATCTGAGCGGACGGGGCGCGGTGTTGTATCGGATCGCCGACGACAACACGCAAACAAATCCCATCGACAACCGCGCGTTCATCGACGCCGAATACAACCGGGCGTTTGTGCTGACGCAGTACTTTGGTTATCTGCGACGAAATCCCGACATCGGCGGCTACCTATTCTGGCTAGTGCAGGTGAACAGCGCCCCGCTACGAGCGTTGGCGAAGCAGCGCGCGATGGTCTGCTCATTCATCACCTCGCTCGAATACCAGCAACGTTTCAGCCCCGTTGCCACTCACAACAACACGGAGTGCCAATAGCCTTTGGAGTGCGCCGACCTGTCGGCGCTTTGGTCGCTGCGACCTGTCCCGGCAAGTTGTCGAAAACGGCACATTACCAAGCAGCGCGGCGTCAAGCCGCCGCGGGCGAAAGCGGTGACAGGTACACCGCACTCCAAATTAGGGTACCACCCTAAACTTCGAAGGTTTGCTTGTAATCGGTATCCTTTACCTATATGCTCCGGCCTACTTCAACGGACACTCTTCACGCTGCCGATTGATGAGCCAGATCACTGACTGATCGGTGGCTCTCAAAGAGCGGTTTTTCTCTTGGCTTCTTCACGGATCAAGCTCACATCCTACAAGGATAAGGCTCAATCCAAAGTACAAGGATTCGTCATGAATAAATCCTCATTGATGAACACTAGACACGCAGTCTTTTATGCGGCTTTTGGCAGCGCCATGATTTGCATGATGATTGCCGGCGTCAGCGTGGAGAGCAGGTATGTTAGCGCTCATCATCCGTTCCTCAACTCTGCTCAAACCGGCAAGCAAGTTCAGCGGAATGCCCCGTTATCCGGGAGCGTTCAGTTCAGCAGTGGTGTTTACAGCATTGGCGAAGCCGCAGGCTCGATATTAATTACAGTCACTCGCACTGGAGACACGTCAGGCTCAGCGGCGGTTGATTACGCCACCAGCGATGGCAATGCCTTCCAAACCAGGGACTATATCCTCGCGACCGGGACAGTGAGGTTCGTGGCTGGCGAAACCAGCAAGACATTTAGAGTGCTCATAGTTGATGACGTTTACGTCGAGGGCAGCGAGAACTTGAACCTGACGTTGAGCAATCCCGCCAGCGGCACAGTGGTAGGCAATCCCAGCAGCGCCGTGCTCACGATTACGGACGATGACTCAACGACTCCCACCACGAACCCGAACGATCAAGCGTCGTTCTTCGTTACGCAGCATTACTACGCTTTTCTTAATCGGTTGCCCGACCAAAACGGTTTGGATTTCTGGACTCAACAGATAACGCAGTGTGGCAGTGATGAGGTCTGCGTGCGCGCGCAACGCATCACAGTCAGCAACGCCTTCTTCTACGAGCTGGAATTTCAGCAGACGGCCACTTACGTCTATCGACTGTATCGAGCGGCGTTCGGCAACGATCAACCATTTCCGAATCCCAACACCGATCCGCAGCAGCCAGGCGAGGAAAGGAAGTTGCCGTCGTATTTGAAGTTGTCTACCGATCGGGCAAGAATTACCGGCGGTGCGAATCTGGCCCAATTACAGTTGGATCTCGCAAATGCGTTTGTGCAACGACCAGAGTTTACAAGTAAATACTCGCAGGCTCTGAGTGGGCCGGATTTTGTCGACGCTATCCTGTTAACAATCAATAGTGACATTGGCGCCGATCTGAGCTCGCAACGTTCCGGATTAATTAACCTGTTCAATTCGGGCGGACGCGGTGAGGTGATTAATCGTCTGGCTGATGACAACCAGCAGACGAATCCGATCAACAATCGCGCTTTCATCGACGCTGAGTACAATCGCGGATTCGCCGCTGCCTTATTCTTTGGTTATCTGCGCCGCGATCCCGATATAGCCGGCTTTCTTCTTCGCCTGGGTCAACTCAACGGCAGTCCACTGCGGGACTTAAACACGCAGCGCGCGCTAGTCTGTTCATTCGTTAACTCGACCGAATATCAGCAGCGATTCAGCCCGGTAGTCAACCACCCCGATTCCGAATGCAGCAATTTGTTTCCGCCCACCATCAGCTATCCCGTGAATCCGGCCGTGTACGCACTGGGGGGCACAATCGTCCCCAACTCACCGATCAATAATGGCGGAACCGCGAGCTCCTACTTGATTACACCAGCATTGCCGGCCGGGTTGAACTTCAATACTACCTCGGGGGTGATTTCGGGTACGCCAAGCGCGCTCTCCTCGTCGCAGAATTATACGGTGTCAGTTTCAGGTCCTGGAGGATCGGCTAATACAATGCTTACGATCGCGGTGGTTGCGGCCGTGAGCACGACCGGCAAGGTCGTTGATATCACAGGCGGAAATCTCAGCGGTATCACAGTGAACCTAAGCGGCTCAGCCACTCTGAGCACGACGACGGACGGCAGTGGAAATTATTCCTTCGCGTTCCTGGCCTCGGGGGGAAACTATTCGATCTCACCATCGGGCTCTAATCTCTCGTTCAGCCCCGCCAATCAAAGTTTCAACAATCAGACGGTAAATCGCATCGCTATTTTTGTTGCGACTCAAACGACAGTGGCTATTAACGGAAAGGTAACTGACACTAATAACAACGCCCTGAACAACGTTTCCGTCGTACTGACCAAGAATGGCGTTCCGGCCGGAACCGTGCAGACAGATGGCTTGGGAAATTACAGCTTCAATAACCTTGAGGCCGGCGCCAATTACGTTGTCACTCCGACGGGGAGCTTTAACCCATCGAGTCAGAACTTCAATAATCTGAGCGTCAACGCCGTCGCCAATTTCACTAGTGTGCCGACGATTCCAGCTCAATGCAGCGCGGTGAGTCTGACGAGAACAGACTTTGGCGCCGGAAGCTTTCCTTTTAGCGTCAGAAGCGCTGATTTTAATGGCGACGGCAAAAGCGATCTGGCAGTCACGAATCAACTTTCAAATAACATCTCGGTGTTACTGGGAACTGGGACTGGAAGCTTTGGGCCTCCCACGAACTTTCCTGCCGGCGCCAAACCATTTTACCTGGTGGTGGCAGACTTTAATCAGGATCGCAATGTCGATCTGGCCGCTACTAACAACGACTCGAATAACGTATCCGTTTTGCTTGGAACCGGCACGGGAAGTTTTTCAGGAGCGACGAATTTCAACGTTGGATCCCAGCCGCGTGGCTTAAGCGTTGGAGATTTCAACAGCGATGGTAAGGCAGATTTGGTGACGACCAATTTTGGCGCGAACAATGTTTCAATTTTGCTCGGCACGGGCGCCGGCAGTTTCGCGGTAACTGGTACCTTACCAGTTGGATCCGGTCCTCTCGTCGCAACCGTCGGTGACTTTAATAATGATGGGCTAAGTGATCTTGTTGTTTTGAATTCAAACTCCGCCAACATCTCGATCCTGATCGGTTTGGGAGGAGGGAATTTTGCGGCGGCTACTAACATTCCCGTGGGCACAGCGCCGACCGGAGTGGCGATAAATGATTTCAACTCGGACGGAAAGATCGATCTGGCGGTTGCGAATGAGAACTCTGACAACATTTCAATTCTGTTAGGCAACGGTAATGGCTCTTTCAGCCCCGTGAATAATTTTCCCGTCGGAGCCAGTCCTTACGATGTAATCAGTGGGGACTTCAATGGTGACGGCGACACCGATTTGGCCATTACCGAGTTTGCGGCAAATAAGGTGGGAATAATGTTGGGTAATGGGAACGGCGCCTTTTTGGCTCCTACACTCTTCGCAGTCAATAACTCTCCCTGGACAGGGGCGGCAGGGGACTACAATGTTGACGGCAAGCTTGATTTGGCCGTAGCGACTTCAGGGAATGGCGGAGTTTCAGTTCTTCTTAATGATGGGAACACTTGCAGCACACAGACGTCGCTTACAGTCTCCGGACGGCTGACAAACGCCGCGAACAGTCCCCTGGCGGACGTTGCCATTACACTTTCTGGCCCTACTACACGAGTAGCTGCAACGGATCAAAACGGGAATTATTCATTCTCCAACCTCATTCCGGGTGGGAATTACTTTCTCACGATCCAAAGCAGTTATTTCACTTTTGCCCCGTCGCGAGCCGACTTCTTCAATTTGAGTAGTAGCCAGGTTGCGAACTTCGTGGCAGCGCCGCTGGCGGTACCATCACCAACGCCGACGCCGAACGATGACTTCGGCAACAGCGCGCGCGATGCCAGCAAGTGGACGATTGGCGCCCAAACGTCTGCAACCACTGCTTTTGATCCGCAGGTGACGACCGCGCAGACAAACGGTCAGCTCGTAATAACATCCTTATCACAGGCCAGTGGGATGCACTTTGCCGGTTATGTCTCAGCCAACTCGTTCGATATGCGCAATGGCTCGGCAAAGGTTGAAGTTGTGAAGGCAGGCACCGGTGGCGTTGACACCATCTTTGCGGTGGGCACCGATGTGGATAACTTCTATCGCTTCATGGTGCACACGCCGGGCACGGCTACGTCGCTGGCGCCGAGGGCGCGCGGGCGCGATGGCATCGAGCGGCCGCTAGACGCCACTACGGCGCAATTGATTTTCCAGGTGAGCGTGGGTGGGCAGCTGACGTCGTTGGCGATCAACTACCATCCGATGGAGCATCACTTCATGCGCTTCCGCCATGTGCCGGCCATGAAC
>DATNBH010000033.1:0-65617 GCA_035572035.1 Pyrinomonadaceae bacterium
GATTCGTGACGCCGCGCCGGACTACTCGCCAACGCTTTCAGCGTTAGCGAAGCAAACCCTTGCGTTATTCCCTGGGGCGTTGCCCCAGGCTGGAATTGGCTAACGCCTTCGGCGTTCATGGGGTTGATTCGTCAAGTATGTAATTACCCAAATCTAGACGACGTTGAAGGGAGAAGGAAGAAATGAAAAAGATGTTGGGAGACGACGCCTTGAAGCAAATATTCCGCGAAGCCCGCACGCACAACGGCTGGCTCGATGAACCTGTCAGCGATGACATCCTTCGTCAATTGTATGACTTGATGAAATGGGGGCCGACCAGTGCCAACGGTAGTCCGGGGCGGCTTGTCTTTCTGCGCACTAAAGAAGCGAAAGAGCGCTTGCGACCCGCACTAGCACCGGGAAACGTGGAGAAGACGATGGCCGCGCCGGTCACGGCGATCATCGCTTACGATCTGCTGTTTTTTGAAAAGCTGCCGAAGCTATTCCCTCACGCGCCCGGCATGCGTAATCTGTTTGCCGAGAATCCGCAGCTTATTGAGGATACAGCCAAGCGCAACTCGACCCTCCAGGGCGCCTACCTCATCATTGCGGCACGCGCGCTTGGGCTCGATTGTGGCCCAATGTCGGGTTTTGATAATGCGAAGGTGGATGAGGAATTTTTTGGCGCGGGCAAAGAATGCGAAGGCTGTGAACAGGAATTTTTCCCCTCGGGTCACGTCAAGTCGAACTTCTTATGCAATCTTGGCTATGGCGATGAGTCGAAGCTTTTCCCAAGAGGGCCACGGCTGGCATTCAACGAGGCCTGCACGCTGCTATGAGAGGATGCAGTTTATTGGTGTTGCTAAATATCGCTTCAAGACTCCCTAAGACGGGGAAGTCGCACTCGATGCCGCGAGGAGAAACAAGAGCCATGTCATTCAGCATATCGACCTTGCTGACCCGCAATCTTCACGACGTCTTCGGTGAAAACGACCCTGCGCGTCGGCGCGCGGCCATCGATGCGATCTTCACCGAAGATTGCGTGTTCTACGAGCCTGGGGGCGTCTACCGAGGGCGGGACGAGATCGATCGCGTCGCGGGGGTGATCAAGGCTACTCACCCGGAGTTTCAATATGAGCCAATTGCCGGGCCCGAGGAATTGGGCGATGGCGGGCGGATCCAATGGGTATCGGGCCGCCCTGGTGAGGCGCCAGCTTACGCCGGGACTGATTTCATCATTGCCCGGGACGGGCAGATTGCCGCCGTTTATCTCTTTTTCGACAAGCTATGATTCGAGGAGCGTGCCGAGCACCGCAGGCCACCGTTTCTCGAAGTCGCCTTCGCGTTGTAGCCCGCGCTGCAACAGAGCTTGGATTCGCTGCCGCGCTTCAGGCTGCGTCAGCGCCGTCTCAAATGAGGTGATGGCGTCGAGGAGTCGGTCGGCGGATGGCAAGGTGATCCGCTTTAAGCTGTCGCGGCGACTCCTTGAACAGCTTTCGCTGCGGTTCTGCGCAATTCGCGTCAGATTCGACGTTCAATTAAAACGGCTACGCGGCTCACTCGGAAGAATGCCCGCTGAGAACTGGGCATTCGCTGCAGGTCGAATTCACCGCGAACTTTGTTGACCTCTAGATCGCTCTTTGGTGATCCAGTTTTGAATGTACCGGGAACAATGAACGAGCGGGATGCCTTCGATTTGACATGTTGCCAGAAAGCGAATGCCCTCCAGGTCAACCAGGCTTACTTCGTTCAAGTCGAGCGTGACGCTTGTGCCTCCAGCCTTTATTTGCGCTTTCAATTCTTCTATATGCTCTCGCCGCATGCGGCCAATTAGCCTTAGCGTCGTCGCCTGTCCATCCGAATCTTTTTCGATTCTTAAGGTCACGTTGGTTTGCTCTTAAGTGCGCGACTTGAACGTCTGCACGCTGAGTGCCAGTTGGAATGCCCTTGAATCACAGGAAGTTTGTCTTAGCTCCGGCTGCTTTTTCGGCGTTTGCTGAAACCTCAGCTTGGAGGGTTAGCGTGTGGATCGCATTCGAATTAGTCTTCGCTCCAGGCGGCCAGCCGTTTTGTCTTCGCTCTGTTAGGAGCCTGAGGTTTTGTTTTCGCTCCAGAGGAGCGAGATGTTTATAGCTACGAGCACACCCCCCAAAAGATCTCGCTCCGTTAGGAGCGAAACCCGACATCAGAACCTTCGTTGAGACAGGCAAAGCGATTGCGCTCCTACGGAGCTTCGTAGTAAATGAAGGACCGCCAGGCTATAAACATCTCGCCCCTCTGGGGCGAAGCGACGAACAACTTTGCGGAGTACGCTGGTCGCTTTATTTAACTATCTTTGGCGGGGCTCATTCGGAAAAATCGTTTAGTGGGTAAATGTCTGGTCCTGATTTGGCGGTCCTCGGATGATGGTCAATACCGCGTTTGGAGGTATCATTCAGCAGTTGATAGATACTAAGTATGTTATGCGGGTAATGATCGTCACGAGACAACTTTAACCCGCTTACGGCTAGCCGAAGGACTATGGGACCCCCGGGAAAGATAATCACCTTCTACTCTTACAAGGGCGGCGCAGGAAGGTCTATGGCGCTGGCCAATATCGCTTGGGTGCTGGCGAGCAATGGCAGTCGAGTGTTGACGATTGACTGGGATCTTGAGGCACCAGGGTTACCACGTTTCTTTCAGCCTTTCCTTGATGATCGTCTCTTGGCGTCCTCAAACGGATTGATTGATCTGTTCGCTGCTCACGTGGAACGATTGAGCGTCGCTAATCGTGGCGTCCCATCTATCGACCCATACCTCACACAACCGGAACAGGACGTATCGCAATATGTGATTCCAATCAACTGGAAATTCCCGAACGGCGGCAGCCTCGATCTTCTGTCAGCCGGAAAGCCGGGCCCCGCGTATGCGCGCCACGTTACGCAGTTTGATTGGGAGCAGCTTTACATGCGATTTGGTGGCCAGCGACTCATCGAGGACCTCAAGGCCCAGTTGCGCGCGGCCTACGATTACGTCCTGATTGATAGTCGAACGGGCATTAACGATACATCCAGTATTTGCACGGTTCAGGTACCAGACGTACTTGTAGTCTGCTTTACTCTCAACCGGCAAAGTATCGAGGGTTCTGCGCGAGTAGCTGAATCAGTGGATGCTCAACGACGCCTCGGCGCGGACAGGAAAGCTTTGAAAATCTTTCCGGTTCCGATGCGTGTAGAGCGCGCAGAATTGGACAAACTCAATTCCGCTCGGCGGCTCGTTGCTTCGAAGTTTAGACCATTCCTCGGTCACTTGTCCGGGGGCGAAATATCCAGTTACTGGTCAAACGTCGAAGTCCCGTCGTTGCCCTTCTACGCATACGAGGAGATTCTCTGTGCATTCGCTGACGATTCGCGTGATCCCAAGTCCATGTCAGCTTCGATCGAACGGATCACTGGCTACCTCACGGATGCTCAGATCAAGAGTTCACCCGATATCGACCACCAGACGCGATTACGAGTGCTAGCCGCATTCGCTGAGTCTACTCCGGCCACGCCGTTGGAGAGCAGTTGTTTCATCAGTTATAGCAGCAAGGATGCAACGTTCGCCGAACAACTGCATGCCGATTTAGAGAAGGCCGGCGTTCGCTGCTGGTTCGCCCCACACGATCTGCCGATCGGAGCCAAGATACGGACTGGCATTGACAGGGCCATCAGCGAATATGACCGAGTAGTCTTGATTCTGTCAGCGAACGCGATCTCAAGCCCGTGGGTGGAAAAGGAAGTCGAAACCGCCTTTGAAAGAGAGGCCGCGACAGACCGCACTATTCTTGTGCCGCTTAGATTGGACGCAGCGATTATGCATGCACGTGAAGGTTGGGCCGCTGACATTCGACGCCAGCGAAACATTGGAGACTTTACCGCATGGCAAGACAGGCCATCGTACGCGGCGGCTCTGTCCCGATTATTGGAGAGTTTGAACACTTGACTTCCAATGTTACGTCAAGACTGTTGTTCACAACCGACCACATGCTGCCGCCAGAGGAGAGGATCGGAAAGCCATGAAGGCACGAGCAGCTCATCACAAGACAATCCTGGCGGATGCACAGAAAGTGGATGCGTCTGACAAGAGCGTAGTCATGCCTGGAGAGAAACAGAATGGTGATGTTTCCAAGCAGGACCTCCAACAAGCGCTACAAGAATCGAGGGAATCGGAGGCGCGGCTCCGGAAGATCATCGACACGATTCCAACGCTGGCGTGGTGCAACTTGTCGGATGGTTCCAACGACTTTGTTAACCAGCGATGGTCTGACTACACGGGTCTCTCTCAAGCAGAAGTGAAGCGCGTGGGTTGTAAGGTCGCAATTTATCCCGAGGACCTGCCTAAGTGGCTGGAGCAGTGGCGAGCGCTGATAGCTTCCGGAAAAGGAGGCGAAATCGAAGCGCGACTTCGCCGTCACGATGGAGCCTACCGCTGGTTTCTCATCCGGGTCGAACCGTTGCCGGAAGAGTCCGGCGAGATTCTCCGATGGTATGGAACCAACACCGACATCGAGGACCGAAAGCGGACGGAGGAGAAGCTGCGCGAAGACGAGCGCGAAATTCGCCGGATTACCGACGCCATCGCGCAGACAATCGTGGTCTTAGATCCAAGCGGCGTGCCGATCTATGCAAACCAGGCGATCCTCGACTACACCGGGCTGACCATAGACGACGTGATCGCCTCAGACTTTCGGGCGCGCGTCTTCCATCCCGAAGATCTCGACCGGTTGCACGACGAGCGGGAAGCGGCGCTGTTACGTGGCCTGCCGTTTGAAATCGAACAACGGGCGCTCAGGAAAGATGGCCGCTATCGCTGGTTTCTTATCCAATTCAACCCGCTGCGAGATGAACAAGGAAAAATCATCCGCTGGTATGCAACCGGCACCGACATTGACGACCGCAAACGTAGCGAAGAACGGACCCAAAACGAAAATCTTGTGTTGCGGGAAGAGATCGACCGTTCCTCGATGTTCGAAGAGATCGTGGGATCTTCCGAGCCACTTCGCCGCGTCTTGTTGCAAGTATCAAAGGTGGCGCCAACTGATTCCACTGTCCTAATATTGGGCGAAACCGGAACTGGCAAGGAACTGATCGCTCGCGCCATCCATAAGCGCTCCCATCGTTCGGGCCGTGCTTTTATTCGGGTAAATTGCGCAGCCATCCCGCCATCGCTGATCGCTTCCGAACTGTTTGGGCACGAGAAAGCGGCGTTCACCGGAGCCACGCAACGGCGAGTCGGACGCTTTGAATCGGCTGATAGCGGGACGATATTCCTGGACGAAGTGGGTGACCTCCCGCCCGAGACCCAGATTGCTTTGCTGCGAGTTCTTCAGGAACGGGAATTCGAACGAGTTGGGGGCAGTCAAACGGTTTCCGTAGACGTACGAGTAGTCGCGGCTACAAACGCGGACTTGAGTGCAGCGGTGGCTGAAGGCACCTTCCGACAGGACTTGTTCTACCGCCTCAATGTTTTTCCTATTCAAGTGCCCGCACTGCGCGAGCGTGTTGACGACATTCCCTTGCTGGTCGAATACCTGATCGATCGTTACGCCCAAGCAGCTGGTAAGAAAATCAGAAACATCAACAAGGGTACGTTGGATCTGTTCCAAAATTACGACTGGCCAGGTAACGTTCGCGAATTGCAGAATGTAATTGAGCGCGCCGTGATATTGAGTGATGGGGACACCTTTATCGTAGATGAGACATGGCTGACACCAGTTACTCCAAAGTCAGCGACGACCACTGCTCCGCTGGTCGCGAAGCTCATGGACCATGAAAAAGGAATGATTGAAAACGCGCTCCGCGAAGCTGAGGGTCTGATCTCCGGCCCGAGCGGCGCCGCCACCAAGCTGGGCATTCCCAGACAGACGCTCGAATCAAAGATCCGGAAACTCGGCATTAACCGACACCGCTTCAAGACCTCATAAGAGCACAGCTCAACGACGATTGTGCAGTCAGTACCGGGAGCGGTAGCGACCGGGCCCAATGCACAAACTGTCGAGTTTCCCGCTACCGCTCCCGGTACTGACCTCATCACTCAACTCGCACCTCTTCGGCCACGAACGGATTGCTCCAACTAAATGCGGCCTAGCGTTCGGCAATTGCAAGCCGAAGTTTCGGCAAACGCCGAAAAAGCAGCCCCGAGTGAAAGCTCAAGGGCCATTGATTTAAGGAAATTGCAACGGCACTCGGCGTGCAGTCGCTCAGGCGTGGAAGTTGGGACAAAACGAAAAGGGCTTTTAAGGATCGAGAGGTTAGTCTTATGAAGAACAAGGTTGTCTTGATTACAGGCGCGCTGACAGGTATTGGTCGCGCCACCGCAATTGCCTTCGCGCAGGAAGGCGCACGCATTGTTATCTCAGGGCGACACGAGAAAGAAGGCCAGAAGCTGGTTGGCGAGCTCGACAAACTCGGCGCGGAAGCTGAATTTGTGCAATCCGATGTGCGCCGCGAAGACGAGGTGCGCAGCTTGGTAGATAAGACAGTCGCCCGGTTTGGTCGTCTGGATGTAGCTGTCAATACCGCGGGCACCGAAGGCAAGCCTGGCCCGGTAACGGAGCAATCCGCTGAGAGCTACGCTGCCACATTCGACACCAACGTTCTTGGCACACTGCTTAGCATGAAGCATGAGCTGCGTGTGATGCTGGCCCAGGGGTCGGGCAGCATCGTCAACGTGTCATCTACCTTTGGCCAGACCGGCGGAGCCGGGGCGTCAGTCTACGTGGCTAGCAAGCACGCGGTTGAAGGCCTAACGAAGTCGGCAGCACTAGAGGCTTCCGGGTCGGGTGTTCGAGTCAATGCGGTTGCTCCTGGTCCGATCGATACAGGAATGCTGACCAGGTTTACCGGCAGCGACGAAAGGAAAGCCGGCTTGATCGCGGGTGTGCCGCTCAAACGCGTCGGTAAGCCGGAAGAGATCGCCGAGTCAATCGTGTTTTTGTCATCCGACCGGGCGTCTTTCATCACGGGTGCGACGATCGCAGTCGACGGCGGCAAAACGGCCTTGTAATGGTTGGACTCGCCAGTAAGTATTTAGGAGGAAGCAGGAGAATAGTCAGACTATGGAATCGAAAAACAAAACGCTTGTCCTTGAAGCTTTTGAGACGCTGTTCAATGCTCAAACCAATACCGCAAAAATAAATTAATTAAGGAGAACCATGAGTAACAGACAAGAGAAAGAACTGACGGGCAAGGTCGCGTTGGTCACGGGCGGTTCACGTGGCATCGGTGCTGCGATCGCAAAGCGCCTGGCCGAAAATGGAGCGAGCGTGGCTATCACTTACGCGAAGGACGCCAGCGCGGCTTCCGACGTGGTCAAAGCGATCGAACTGGAGGGCGGAAAGGCGCTCGCAATACAAGCAGACTCTGCCGACGTCGAAGCCGTGAAGGGCGCGGTGGAAAAAACCTTCGCAACTTTCGGGCGAATTGATGTGCTCGTGAACAATGCAGGCACAGCCATTCCCAAACCCTTCGAGGAGGCCACGCTGGAGGAGATGAATCGCGTGATCGACATCAACATCCGCGGAGTGTACGTAGCGACGCAGGCGGCGCTGAAGCATATGAAGAGCGGCGGTCGCATCATCTCGATCGGCTCGGCCGTAGGTGAGCGGGTCGGAGCGCCCGGGCTGGTGCCCTACGCCGGCACGAAGGGAGCCGTTAAGATGTTCACTCAGGCGCTGGCTCGAGAGATCGGGAGCCGGGGTATCACGGTCAACAATGTTCAGCCGGGTCCGATCGACACGGATTTGAATCCGGCGGCGGGCGATTGGGCGGTGCCTCAGAAGGCCGCCACAGCGCTCGATCGCTACGGGCATGTTGAGGAGATCGCCGCGATGGTGGCGTTCGTCGCCGGTCCTGAGTCCTCGTACATTACGGGGGCGAATCTTACTGTCGATGGCGGAATGAATGCCTAACCGGAGCTTCTCGCTGAATAGGCGACGCTGTCAGTTAAACGCGTGGACTACTTAAACCGTGAGTCGTCGGCCTAGCGTGGCAAAATCGCGGGGACATCGGATCAAAGAATAAGTACCTTGTCGGTCAGACTGAAAAGGCCAGAGGAATTTTCTACCCTCACACGGAACCGGTGGTATACCGGCCGGCCCTCGTCAGCGTCTTCCTTGGGAAGAACATTCGTCCCGAGATCTGTTGCTGCCAGATCCACAATAATCGGCGTCGTGTTGGTCTTGATGCGGTAGACCGACACCCAGCTACCGGAGGCGTTCATCTTGTCCAAATAATAAGAGCCGTTGTGGACAGTTGTGGGCCACGACAGCTTAACTCCGGTAAGTGTCGCCGGACTTCCGGAAACACCGTTCGACGTAGAGGTGATTTCCGGTGCTTCCGGATTGACGGTCTCGGGTACTGCGGTTAGGAGGAGCTTCGATGGTTGCGATGGGGCCCAATCCGTTCCTCCGTCGGGCCTGTTCACCTTGCGATGAGCAACGATGCGATAGAACAGGGGATCGCCATACGGCACGAACCCGTTCTCGAAGTCATCAGACAATAAGATGCTGAGATTCCCGACCTGATTCGTCTCCGCAAAATCTACAGTCTTCACTAATTCCATCGTACGCACCGAGAGCGCAGCCACAGCATCGGTAGCCCGATAAATCAGCATTTGCCCAACTTTTTGCACGTCAGGGTACGCGTTGATCTCGAAGTGGACGGCGGGACCGGTGGCGGCAAGCCGATTCTGTTCCTCGACGTAAATTTTCTTCACGCCAGGCACGTCGGGTGGTCGCGTATTGATCAACTGAATCGGTCCGGCAATCCCACCCGGGTCGCCCAGGCGCCCGCGGTTTCCCAACTCGCGGCCACAGTAGAAAAAGATATTATTGCCAGTACCGTCGAGCGTGAAGTCGGTGAACTGAATCTCAAATCCGTTTCCAGTCCGCTTGGCCATGGGCGCCATCTCGAACTCCGGATCGCTGGGGGCCAACAAGGCGCCCTGGGCGTTGCGAATGTTCTGAGGCCCGGGGACGGGGACGTACGACGGGTCTTTGATGAAGTCGTATATCAGGGGCTGCTCTGTCAGCGCGGTGAACGCGCCCCAAATTGCTTCCGCAAGTTCGCTCAGGATCTCGCCCGGCAACGCGGTCCCGTTCAGCGGTCCTCCCCGGTCCGGGTTGGGAAACGCGTATCCACCCTGGGCCGGAAATTTTCGGAAGCTATCGTTAAGGTTCGAGCCGGTCGGATCGTAGTACGGATTCGTCGGGTCATCGTACTTGTAGTCAAGACTCACCAGGTTCTTCCAGCGATCGGATCGATACGGGTCGTCCTCGCCAAGCAACTCGAGTTGCTGCCGAATAGCGTTGCAGGTGCTGTCCTTGTACAAGGCGCGCAGGATGTCTTCATCATTCGCTCGATACAGTACGGCGGCAAATGGCTTGTGCGTGAAGTCGAGCCGGAAGGTGTACGTAGACTTGTAATAGAAGTCGGGCCGCGTCGCGAACTCGCCGCCGTTGGGTCGCTCCGGAGGAAACGGTTTTACGAATTCGAGCGCGATGATCGGAGCCGGAATTCCGATGGGCGAATGATACGAGAGGCTGGTATCGAGCGAGCGGGCGCCCAGCCACGTCTTGCGATTTCCTTCACCGGCTGCGGGCAGAATCGCCGTCTCGGTAAAGTTTTTCGCAGCGTCGGCATGAAGATAGACTTTGTAACCGGGGTAATAGTTCACGCTGAGGAGCGTGTTGGTAATCACCAGGCTGCCGGGATCGTTCGCGTCGTAAGCGTTATCGAGGACGTGCAAGATCAACGGCAGGTTCGCGCCGATGTTTTCCGCGAGCAGAACTTCCAGCACTTTCCTGGGGCCGTTGGGATTGCCAACTCTCGAGACGCGCACCGCGCCTTTGTACCAGTCCACCGGATCGGCGTCACCGAACTGCTGATGATGCGACAGGATGTATGTATCGAAAGTGATCTTGTACACACCTTCCGCAGTTGCGGTTGGCGTGTGCGTCACGGTAGCGTTCGCCGCTATGCCTCGCAGCTCAACCGTGATTGTGTCTCCGTCCTGCTGGTAGGTTTCCTGATGCGTTGTCCATGAGGTGGCGCCGATGCGGACGACTTTCGCCAGCGGATTTGGCATCCCCCAGGACGCTGCGTCGGCCAGGTTCTCGACGGCCATGAAGATTATCGGCGCGTTGGAGAGCGCGAGGTTGGGCGCCACGTATTGCTGCACTGATACGAAGCTCCCGACCGACCCGGGATCGGAGGCGTTACCTTGCACGTTCTTTCGAACAGTGAAAATCGGACCTTCGCCGGCAACCGTCGAGGACGCAATGTTGGTGATGATGAAATTCTGATCCTGGCAGCTAAGCACGCCGCCCACGAAGTTGCCGAACAACGCCGGACTGAGCGCCGGCGAGATGGTCGTGCCCTGGCTATTCAACACATAATCCGTCGTGCGGATGACTGCCTGGTGACTATCTCCGGGATCGTCGATCACCGACTCGATCGCACCCACCACGTTGCGGGGAGCCTCGGATCTAAAGAATAGCTCCACCTGGTCGGCAAACTGATAGTTCAGGTCGTGGGAGTGGAAATAATCGAAGGTGACTCGAACCAGCGTCTTGTCACTCGAGGTCAGGTGCGCGAGCGCGTCCTGTTCGAGTGCGGTCGTGAGCATCAGTGGCGACTCACTCTGAATGAGCTGCACCGCCAGGTTAGCCGGTGGCAGCAGGCGCTGTGGCTTCTGGAATATAGTGGCGTCCGTCGCCACAATGTTGCCCACCAGCGAAGCGCGCGAGAACCAGTTGACGCCATAGGCGGCGTATTCATGGACGCCCGCCTCGCGCTCATCATGTCGAAACACGGGTAACTTTGCATCCGCATTATTTGGCAGCGGCAGCACCTCAAACTGGGGCGGAGTGTCGAGATCCTGGTAAGCGGAATCGCGCGAAATCTCTTGCTGGCGCCAGCCGGCTTCGCCTTGCTTTTTGTATTCGACGCCGTAGAAAACGCTCGAGGTCTTTTCGATTGCACAGAACTCGGCCGGAGGCACGAAGAATGGATCCAAAGAGGCGCCGTCGGTGTCGGGTTCGAGAAAAAGATTGACGTAACGTGAAATGCCGTCGGGCGTGTAGCCGCGATCGTCCGTCAGACTTATCGACTCCGCCGCGCCATTGTTAACCGTCAGACCATAGACCACCGGCTGCAGTGCCGGCACATCCGGCAGGCGATGATCGAGCGGCGTAGTGACGACTCCCATCCAGTAATGGCGCACCGGCCGCGCTATGCCAGTGTCGTCCAGCGCGCCGGCGGTGTCGTACACCCCGAGGTAGATAAACTCGTCGGTATCGTTCGCGAGGTCGCGATCGAGATATCCAAGTCCCAACATGCGCGCGATGTGGAAATCCAGCGACACCATGCGCAGCGCATCGAGCATACTGATTTCGAGGAACCCGTCCTGCGGCTGCACGGTCCCGTACAACTTCGTCACCGCGAGCGGATCGCTATCGCTCAAGGTAATGTAGCGGTGCACGCCCTCGCTCAATCCGCCGGCGCGGGTCCAGCGGTCCTGGTAGTTGGCTACCTTGAGACGAGCATTGTCATTGAATTTCCGCCACTGGCCGTTCACGGTGTCGGCGACGGGTTCGAGTCTTTCAAAGGCTTTGTTGTCTACCGTCGTCAGCGCCAGATTATCAAGCGTCTCCCACCCGGCTCCGGTGATGTAGTCGTCATAAGTTTCGAACTCGAGCCGGCGCGGATGGCCGCTCGTCACGTCGAAGCGGATGGAGCGAATATTTTCCGACCGGACTCGCGCGTGGCATTCGACCGGCTTCGCCTTACAGAACCAGAGATCGTCGATGCCAAAGTCGTTCCCCACGCTCTTAATGGACAACGAGATGATTTCGACGGTGACGCTACGAGAGGCGCCCGAGTTCCAGGAGAAGGTGAATTCCTCCCACTTGGATACGGTCGCAGGCGTAGGCTTATTGAATGATTGCACGTTGCCATCGGCTGAGCTCAAACGAATCTGGAGTGGGATTGAAACATCGCCCGACCAGAGCGTAGCTAACCATCCACTAAGGCAATAGTCGGTTTCCGGCTGCACTTCGAGTTTGAACCGCAGCACGGCATTGCCTTGCCGAACACTACCGTCAACAGTCAGGAATTGTTTCTTAGTGTGCGGTAATCCGACCCATTTACTATTAATCCTGGATGCATCCTCGGTAACATTGATAGCGCCGGCTTGGGCGCCCCCTTCGAGAATGTAGTCCGTTTCGTACTCAAAGGCGTCGACATCATTTTCAAAATCTCCGTTGAGCACCAGGTTGGGCCCATCGCAGCATGCAGGAATCTCGACCGGCTTGGGTGGGTCCGGAGAGCCGGCAGCGGCCGCTTTCGGCTCAAGGCGGGAGGGCGTGCCTTCGCCGCACCAGTTGTTGTCGGTGAATCTTTTTCGGCAGGAGACAAACAAGGGCGAAAGTGGAACGTTGGCCTCAACGCTCAACGCCTCGACTCGCATCACGGTCATAGGACTGCGAGCTACGTCGAACTCCGCCGCGAAGAAGAGTTTGTCTTTCAACTCTGCTTCGATCAGTCCCGGACAGTATGCCTCGATGAATGCCAGCGGCGAGACCGACGGGTTGATGGCGGCGCGGAGGACCGCATATTTCGCTTGATCACGAAAGTGAATGTACACCACCGTGCTGGTATTGGTGACGGTATAAATCCAAAACGCCTGCGCATCGTTCACGACGCCGGGAGGCAAGGAAAAATCCACGATGGTAGGAAATCGTCTGACGTACTTTGAACGGAACAGCGTTACATAGTCGCCCGGCCGGTTGAAGTTAACGGTCGTGGACGCGTAATCGCCTTTCGGCAAGTGCGTGTCGCCCAGGTTACCCAGCAGTATGTAGCGCGCGTGTACTCCGTAGGTGCTGCCATCGACGCCGGTGGAACCGACCGTCTGCAGGTAGAGATAAGGAGACTGGACTTTGAATTCCGTGGCGGGAAACAGAAGCTGTTGGGTCGTGCTGTTCGTGGCCATAAGACAATAATTTCGAAACGGGCTCGGTCTCAGGGTAGCGTAGATACAAAATCTGAAATGACTACTGCGTGCTCCACGTAGGCGCTGCCGTCCCACTCCATATACGCAAAGCGAAACTTCATCTGCGTCAACGGGATCACTTTTGCTGGATGCATCACGAACGCCTGTGCGCGGTCCTTCGAGAAGAGGACGCTATAGTTGAGGTCCGGGCTGAGACCGGCCATCACACGCAGACTGCCCTTCAGCACATCGTCGGGAAGCTTGGGATCATTCAGCGGCTCCGGATTGCAAATCCAGACTGCCACGACGGCATTTGTGATGCTGTTGCGGACGATGTTGAACTCAGTCCCGATTGCGGCGTCAAGCGGCGTCAGTTTCAGCACCGCTTCGACAAGACGATCAAACGGATCGGCCCAGGCTCCGGCCAGCGCTGCATTCGCCGCCGACATGTTACCCGTCACCACGTCGTACATCAGGTTGATATCCGTGACCGATAGCGGCAAGGCGATTTGGAACACGGCGTCACGCTGGCTCCCTTTCCCGTCATCAAGGTGGTAGCTCTTGATCTGGGCCTCGAAGTTCGGATAGCTCGACGTCTGGAACGGATACTGGAGCACTTCCTCGATCTTTCCCTGATAGGCATTGTTCACGACGGCAGTGTAGAGCTTGAGCGGCTTCAGGTACCGCGGCGTTATTTTCGTGTAGACACTCGCCGGCTTAATCATCTGGCCTCCCGACACCCAGCAATCGCCGCCAACGAAATCAGGATTAAGGAGCTCGGGATTGTGCAGGTTGAGCAGCGTGCGCAGGTCTTCGGGAATGCGCGGGTCGTCGTCCGACGGCCACGACAACACAGCCTGCGGAATCTCCGTAGTGATCACGTCGGGCGGCGGCGGATTCGGGATCGAGGTGTTCTCGGCCGGATCCTTAATAACGATTTGCATCTTGTTGCCGGAGAGCGCCGGCAATCCGTTGTAGCTGGGCCAATCAGAGAAGAAGTGATAGGCGTAGCGCTTGGTGAAAAACAGCAGGATGCGCGCATCCTCATAGAACAGCGGCTTGGCCCCAACCAGCTCGCCGTCCGCATTCGGATAAGACCGCCGGTAATCGACATAGCCCTTGAGCCCGGTGAGCATGTATTGATCGGGCTGCTTATCGTTGGTGGTGTCTACATAGTCTGCGAATAGATCGTGATGGAAGTGGCCCAGGGGCCCGGCCGTGCGGAAACCGAAGTAGAAATCATTGTCAGGCGTCGCAGAGCCGTTCACCGTGTCGGTAACCTGGAGATGAACACAATACTTCGTGGTTGGTCTCCAAACGGGCGTGAGCCATTTTTCGCTTGCTTGCAGGGCATTCGCGAAGTCCTGGTCGATCGCAGCCTGGCTGGGAATGGAAAGATTGAATTGATAATCCTCAAGCGAGAGGCAACAGACTTCGTGGACCAACGTCGAGCAGGGATAATCCGGCGGCGGCAGCAACGGCCCATGCTGGTCAATGAAGCTGATGAGTTGCCGGATGGCGGCCAGTTGCTCGGCCAGAGCCTGGCACTGCTGGTGCTGAACCTCGACCGTGTGGGTCAGGTTCTCGCAGTCTCGAATGGCTTCGTCCAGCAGTTGCTTGTTGCAGTCGTAAAGGGCCCGATACAGTTTGTTGTATTCGCCGCAGTACGCGGCGCGCGCGGCGACGATGCCGGCCACAATGGTCTCGCAATTACGCGGCGCGATGCCGCCGAAAGTGGAGAGCTGGTTCCAGCATTCGAGGTGTGCAAGGTTCTCCTCGCAAATTAGTTTTCCGCCCACGCGCCGGCCGAGGCTGAACGTTCCGGCGATGCGTGCCGCGCGACACGTCGCCACCGTCTGCTCCCAGGAGATCAGTAGTTGATCCCACCTCGTGAAGAAGGCGGGGTTAACCGCCGTGAATCGGCTCGAGCGGTCGATCAACTGAAAGAACTGCTTCTCATTTCTCGGAGCCATCAGCGCATAATCGTTGGGCCAATAGGCCAGCTCGAGCGAGGCAAAGACGGCCTGCTCCGCGCCCGGGCGATCCGCAAACGCCTGCGTACCGTTAAAGAGGATCGTGTCTCGCAGGTCGTCGTAAATCTTGAACTGGAACTCGGTCCGGCCCGAGGCGTTGATTCGTTCCACAATTTCATAGCTGAGCAGCGACGGCGCCTGTGGGAAACAGCGCGCGAAGAGGGCGCTGATATCAGCGGACCTCTTACAAGCTTGCTGTTGCGCATCCTGCAAGGCGGCGAGCTGTGTGACGCATTCGTCGAGCTGTGCCTCGATAATCTGGAGTTGCGTCAGCAATGTTTGCTTGTCGATGCCGCTCGTGCAGCCCTTGCCGGCGCCGGCGATCAGTTGCTCTTCAACCTGACGGATCTTTTTCTCCAACTCCTTCCGGGCGTCAGCGTCAAGATTGCTTTCGTAGAGTTCGCGATACAACTCGTCGAGTTTCACCCGCAGCGCAGCGATGACAGCCGCGTCGGCAGTGATCGGATCAATCTCCACCTTCGCTATTGGCGCGTCGGGATTGGTGTAGCGAACGGGTGCCAGCAGTTGCAGTTGCGTCAGCGATCGAGTCTCGACCAGCATGTAAACAAAGCCCACGCCTGCGGTCTCGCGCTGGTAGAACCTGATCACTGCCCCGGTCGAGAACGTGGTCAATTTCAGATCTACTTCCGCACACGGTTTGTTGAAGACAACCTGCGCGGTTGCCTCGTTCGTAAACAGCAGTGAGCGGGGAATGCCGGCGGGACTGGGCCAATCGATCGCGGCGCCCGCGCCACCCGACACGCGATAGAGCACTGCGTCGACCTGACGCCAGGCGTCAGCCGGATACACGGTCCCTGATGGAACTTCAGTCCAGCGCAGGCAATGCTTGTCGCGCAGCTTGGTGCGACAGAATAGTGTGGCGCTGGTGATGCCGAACTGTTCGGGGACGTACCAGTCGGGCTGACCTTGCTGCATGTACGAGAAGGACGTCTCGGCGAGCAAACGAATTTTGTTGAAGCCTGAGCCGGTGTTCTGCCAGAACCCGTCTTTGTACGCCGAGGGGTTGGCCCCCAGCGCCGCCAGCGCGTCGGGCGGACTCATGGCCTCGTACGGTCGATAGTCAACCCACGCGTTGCCGCTCCAGGCTTTGATCTCCACTGCCTTGATCGAGTACTGATGCGCCACTTTATGCGGCACTTGCGCAGGCGGCACGTAATCGATGGTGTTGGGCGGCGCTTGCCCGGAGAGCCGACCGATGCGCGCATCGACATTCGATCCCGGCACCAACGCTTTTAGAAACTCGAGATCGACCCACGTGTCGAGCGGCAAGACCGCATGATCAAACTCCGGCGCGGCGGCTGAAGGAAGAGATGTCCCCAGAAACGCGACCTTGAAGGACTCGCCCGAGAGCATGTTGGTCCCCATGATCGGTGACAGCACGTTCGGGTTGGTGACGTCCGCGAATGGCAAGACGGGGGTTTTGTCGACGCTGAGATCTTTTTCCCACTTGAATTCGACGTCGAAGCATTTCTCGATGTGCTTCTTGAATTTCCAAAAACCGATCGTGACGCCGACGCACAAATGCACGCTTCCCTGAATGCTGAACGGCTTGGGCGCTTCCACGGAGAGCGACGTGTCGATGCCGAGATAAAAGCTGAACCACATCAAGGAAACATCGACGTGGCCCCCGAGCATGGCAAAGCCGCCAATCTGCGGACGCGTGAAACTGATGAAGCCCCCGACTTTGATGTAGACCTCGGCCGCAGCCCGCACCATTCCGCCGGCATAGCTCTTCTTGAATCCGAAGGTGACGCTGGCCCCCGCGGCAATCCCCGCCGCGGAGAGCATCACGTACGACGAGGCGTTGAAGAGACTGAGCACGCGCGCAGTGTTGGGGTGCTCGATGGTGCCAAAGTTGACGTACCAGGCCGACGAATTCTGAAAGAAGAACGCCGCGCGCATCTCGGCATTCAGATCGAGAATCAAGCCCTTCTTGGCGCCGTCGCGCGGCAGTTGGTAATTGACGCCAATCCCGGTCTCGACCGATTGCGAGCTGATCGCGAGCATTGCAAAGAACGGAGGATCCTCTCCGGTGAGGCCGACACGTTCACCAAGGATGTTGGCCTTGCCCTCGAGATAAATCAGATCGGGCAGCGAAAGCAACAGAAAGAGCTTGCAGGAAAATGTCTTGCCGCTATCCTGCGCAGTCGCCAGCGACACGCCCGCGCCGATCGAGAAAGCGCCGTCATAACTCTTCGTCTGCGAAGGTCCCTCGAACTTCGAGATGCTGATGCCTTCGAGATCGGTGTTGGGATCTTTGACCTTGTAGTAGTCAAACCAGGTGCTGGTGTCGGGAAGGTGAGCAGCGGCCTTGGTGGCTACATAGCGCTGGCCAAACAGTCCGCGAAAGCCATAGATGCCCAGGCTGGTAGCACCCAGCGGAATGGGAGTCGACAATTCCACGAAGGCATCGACGATGAACGCCGGCACCTTCGGTCGCAGTTGCATTGAGGCGCCCCCGGCAATCCGTGCCTTGGGCAAGCCAAAGATGACTCCGCCTTCGTAGGACGGATCGGCGGGAGTTCCGCCGATGCTCAAATATCCGGAGATGAGTAGCGTGGCAGTGTCCTTGCTGGCGCTGCCGGGAATGACAAGGTCGATGGCGATGCTCTTGATTTCGAGATAACTGTCGGTGGCGACGTTAATCAGGTCTTCGGGGTAAAAGAACCTGATGCCCCTGCCGCGCACGGCGACGCCGCCGGGATTGACGTCCACGCCGCCGTCGAACCCGAAGTAGCGAAAGTTACGCGCAGATCCGTTCGAGTTGAGCCGCTGATGCGAGCCCAGATGAATGGCCGAGATCGATATTTCCGCCGGGCCGATGGGGAAGCGAAGGTTCTTTGGCAGCGGGATAGTGCCGCCCTCGATTTCGAATCGTCCATCGCTCCAGATGACCAGCTTTTCTACTTCTACCGGAGCCAGGTTGGCCAGCACGCTCTGTTTGAACTCGATGGTGCCCGAGACGCCCAGGTAGAAATCATCATCGCGCTTGCCAAAGAGCACGGACTTCAGCGTGAGGTCGAAAACGTCGCCACACTTGATCGTCTTGAAGCCATCATCCTCGGAGGCAGTAATATCAAAGTCGCCATCCTGACGAATCGCGACCTTTATCCGAATCTCTGCCGGGTCGCCGTTGGCGTCATTGAATCCGGGAATGACCAGGGTCCCTGCAATCGTCGAGTCCTTGATCATGTTCTGTTTGAGCGTGATGCTGAACGCGTCGAGACTGACGCTGAAGCTGTCGCCGAAATTGCACTTGATTAATGGCTTCGGATCCGCGCCGTCCTTCGCTTCGAGCGAAAGCGTGCCGGAGAATCCGCCAGTGCCAATCAGCAGGTTTCTGGCTTTGACGACACCGGTGGAACCGGCATCCTGCTTCCAGAACGCAGGAAAACTGATCGATCCATCCTTCACGTACACGCCGACAAAATCTGCCGGTCGTCCGTCGGCGATGGCCTCAGGAATGTTCGTCGTGCGGCTAAAGTCGATCTTCACTTCGTGAAGTTCGAGGATCAACCCGGACTTCAAAATCTCAGAACGGGGAAAATCGAAATTGAGACTGTCGGCCAGATGGAATTCGAACCCGGTGGCCGTCGAGTATTTCAACGATGCGACCGGGATCGCGAGCCGGGTGGGCTTATCTTCCAAGGGATTTTGCGGGTCGGCGAGCGGCTTTCCCTCGGCATCCACTTCTCTGAGGATCTTGCTGGGAAACTCAATTCCTACGGGGACTGGGTCAATCGCCACCGACATTTGCGGAATGAGCAGCTCTTGCAAATCGTCCGCATCAAAGCCTCCGAACCAAGCGCCAAAGAGGGCCAGCAACCGGTTGAGTTTTTCGTCAGCGTTCTGAACGTCGCGGGTCACCGTGTCGAACGCGAGCAGGCAAACATCCCAATCGAAATCCAGCGTGGTGGCAATATTCTCAAGGCTGTTCGCGATATGGTCCACTTCGCTGGCAAAGGGCGCGGCCATTTGCGTGGGATCCTGCAATTCGGTGATAAGCGTATCGAGTCCGGGCAGGATGGCAGCAGCGTTCGCAAGAATTTCGCCGAATGGATCTTCCAGCGTCGCCAGTCCGTTTTTATAGTCAGAAACGAACTCCTTAATGTCCTGGACCAGCGTCACATATGGATCGGGATCGCTGATGAGGACTCGGACGATGCCGTCAACGAATTGTGCTTCGGTAATGTTGGCGACCTTCAAGAGAAGATCAAAGAAACCGCGAGGCGACCCGGAGAAGAGCGCCGCGTCAAAGTCGTGAACATAGCGCTTGATACCCCAGCGCCATTCGAAGGTGATCGGGATATCGGCTTCACTCAATCCGTCGGCGCCTGGAAACAACAGGAACGAGAGACCCGTGCCTGGAAGCTCAAACCCCATTTCCTTCGCGACGATGGTAAGCGAATAGAATCGTATATCGCCGAAAGCAGATTGGTTGATGACGAGATCTTTGAAACGGATACCGTCGAGCAGACGATTTAGCACCTGCTCAATGGTCTCGCCAACTCCGCCGAGAAGGCCGATATCGGAGGGCAACGCTTCCCTGGCGATCAATTGCGAAAGAGGTGGGTAGTACTTCAACGACATGGCCTCCCGTCAGACCGAAAAAACTAGCTCACCCATGCGGTTCAAAGTCTTTCTGGCTAGTTCCCACTGGAACCGGCTGAACCGCACGATCCTCCGCTTGAAGTAAGCTTCATGGTTCTGCGGATTTTCGAAAAGCTTCGTTGAAAGAACGTAGTCCATGATGTTATTGGTTGCGTATTGGGTGAATTTCACTAAGTCATTCATCGAGATCCAGATCACCAGATCCGCAATGGGCATTTGGGCGCCCGACTTTTTGTATTCCGCCGGTGTCCAGTGGGGTGGACGTCCGTTCAGAAATATCTTTGTATCGATGAAGTTCTCGATCGCTGTAGACATCCCTTGATCTATGATTTCGTCAAACAACGTTCTGGTGGCGCTTGTCTTGAAATCTTCGATACAAATTTTCTTATCGTCGAACGATGAGGCAATGTTAGGAACGAAATCGTCAAACAAGTAGAGACGCAACCATTTATTTGCGGTGAAACAATAATCAAAAAACGGCTTGACTGAACCATCGGTTGTCTTGGTGGTCCCTGCTACGTCGAAATAGTGGTTCACCGACAAGGCATGAGAACCTTCGTGAACGACTGTGTCACATGTAACTTCGGCGACTTCCCGAGCGGTGACTACTATCGGTGGTTGGATAGTTCCGGGCTTGATCCATCTATATAGCGAAACGTTTCCAGGGCAAACACTGGAAAACCGTGCGGATACTCTTTGGGCCGCTTCCTTTGGACTTAAGGAGCTAACAAAACTCATTCCTGGGTTAGCTTCAGAATAGACAATCGTAGTAACAAATGCGTAGAGCCAGGAATACTTACTGCATTTGCCAGAATTTCCTTGTACATAACTAATCTTCTTGAAAAACTCTTGTACCAATTTGCCTCGTTCCTCTCGGGTTGTAATCGCCCCACCTCCAACGACTACGTCAGTTTTTTTTATTTGAAGAGTCTTTGGCGCATTGGTGACATCGAAGAAGATCCTTTGATTGTTCGCGTCGTACATATCCACACTATTACCCTCTACATCCAAAACGACTCCAATCTGTTTGAATCCAAAATTGTTGGCCTCGTCAATTGCATTGGCATGTAGGTAATTGGGAGTTCCATCACTTTCCCATGCTATCGGGAATGCCGTCGCGTCAAGGCGATCAAAGTTGAAGTGATCGCCGCTCTCGGTAACATTTATGAGAAATATCTTTTGTGTCAGCATCTTAAGAAACAGGATGCGCAGCTTCCCTACTGTCTTTCCGAAGGAACCATTGGCGAGAACTTCCTTGATTTCGATGTACTCACCGGTCTCATTGTGAGTTCCGTCATTGATGGCAACGCTGATTGCTTGCTGGGACATGGCCGTGATGTCATTAACGACCAAATCGGTGCTCTGTGAAGAGTTCCAGCCTGCCGTTGTGAGGGTGTTTGAGGAGACAAGCCGCAGCGTTCTTTTCCGGGCATTGACGTCGGATTGGCGCAGCGCTTTGGTGAAGCGAACGAGTTTGACCTTCAAGACATAGATATTGTCCAACGGCTGCCAGGTACCAACGCCGATGTTCGTGGCGGGCACACCCATCCAGGGAACGAGATAATATATGGGCGTCGGGGTATTTGTTTTGTATTTGAAGAGTCGTTCGTATCTACAAACAAAAAAGTCTTCTTCTATAATCTCCCGTGACACCAAAAGGGAAGGATCATCGCAAGAATCGAACGCGTACTCGTCTCCCCGGTAGTTGGTGGAAATATCAAAATCCAGCCCATAATCCGGAACCGCGTTGCCGGTCAGCGTCGTGATCGGTTTGAACTTGGTATTGTCAGGATATGTCAGGTTGGCGGCAGCGCTAAGAAGCGGCATATTCGTAAACCTTCTGTGTCAAAGGGGTGATGTGTCGCACGACCTTGCCGCTTCCGCCTGTCGCGAAGCCGCTACTCTGCAATTCGACTTGAATGTAGGCCGTATCATGTATGGCATCTTGTTTGGCATCGGAACCCGATACCGTCAGGAAAGCCGGCAGATTGGGATCGGCGTTCGTATCCGCCGCGATTTGAGCAAGGAGCGCTTGATGATCCGACTGTGGGAAAACCAACACGCAGTAGTCCTCAACGAAATTCTTATCCGTCGCCGGATTGTGGTTGATCGACGGTTCATGTTTGACGATTAGTGTGTCCACATTGTTCGACGAGCCCTCGGGTGTGATCGTCTGCTTGGTCATGCTGGTATACCTAAATGTTTTCGTCAGCTTGTCCAGGAAGTCCTGCCCGTCGCGACTTGAAACGTCGGCCCAGCTTGGCTGAGGTTGCCGCCGTTGCCGACCATAAGTATTTGGCAGGGCGTAACTCGGAAAGGCGAACAGCGTGATATTGTTCGCGTCCTCCGCAATACCGACCGAAGCCGAATACGTTGGGCCGAATTCACCTTCCAGATCGACCAGCACTTCCTCGGCATAAATTTCAAAGCGTAGGCTATGGTCCGCGAAGTTCTTGCCAAGTTTCAGATCACGCAGCTTAAAGACGCCATCAAGATAATGGTCACTCGCGATATTGAGCGGAGCGGCAGGCTGCGGGTCGGAGTGCGGCTTCTCATAGATGTTGATGCGCGTATAGCTGCAGGAGAAGACGGTCTGGCTGTTGTCGATCGCCACCGGGAAGGCAAGCCTGAATGGCGTGTAGTAACTATCACTCGCGTTCGCCAGTGCGATGGCTGGCGCCTTGAACCTCGGCCGCTCAGGGCCGAGGTTTTTCACGAACCCCTTGGAGACGAGCACGGCGGGCGCCATACTCAGCCCCACCGGAAAGCAAAGCTTGGTGCGATGAAGCGATCGGCGTTTGGAGCCCGGAACGTCGGTAATCTGAAGCCCCATGATTGGCCACAAGCCGGCACGAAAATTCACGTCGTTCGTCAGGCTCGCATCGTGGTGCGAAACGAACCGGATCGTGTCGTCGTAGAGGCCGAATAGGTTGTAGGAGTAGCTGTAATTGTTCCGGATGTCGAGCCACGCGATATTCCGGTTCGCGAATTTCTGCAAAATCTCCGGATAGATGTCGCTGCCTTTGATCTTGCTCGTGCTGCTTCCTGATTTCTTGTAGAGCTTGGCCTGCGCGAACGAGCCGAAGAAGGCGCAAGGGTCCATAAATGCCAGCACCTGTTCCTTCGCATGCCAGTGCGCGAAGAAGGCAGAGTCGTCCGCCACCCACGGCGCGCCGTTGTTATTGGCCGCCAGAGAGGCAACGCCTATCTGGTTATCCGCGCTTCTCGCCCACGCAAGGTTTGGTTTGTAACCCAACCGTTGCAGGACGACTTCGAAACCACAACTGCTTTGGAACGATCCGATCAGCTCGCCGGCGGTCACGGTGGGCAACTGCACCGTCTTATGCGGATAGCTGAAGAGCCGGTCGACCGCATCGCCGTCCGTGAAAATGTGGGTCTGGCTCGTGCCCTCGTCATGGAGGAAGCCCGCATCGCGGTCGAGACCGAGAGCCGCGCGTGAACCGCCCAAATCATCAGCATTCTGCTTTTTCCACTCCGCCGCAATTCTCCTGGTGAAGTCTGTCGCGTTGGCGGCGGTTTCATCCAGGATTTGATCGCCATTCAGCAACGAGGTTTTACCGACTCCCTTGTAGATGAAATAACTTACTACCGGAGATTCGAATGGCGGCGCTTGTGACGGCTTCAGAATCAGAGTGAGCGTACCCTGACCATCCTCCTGCGCGCACAAGATGCCATCGCAGATCGCGAACGCAGGCGCGGCTGTAGATGTCGGAGTGTGCACATCAGTAACGCGGAATTGGTCCCTGCCTGCCGCAGCGCCAGCCGGTCCGAAAGCTTGTCCTGAAGCTTGCGAATTCAACAACCCCGGGTCGGTGAAAAAATAAAAATTAGACATGATAAGTCGCTAAGGACAATGGAACTTTGAGTTGCTCGTTGGGAAGGGCCAACGGTTTGTTCATTGGGCCAAGTTGAGTTTGGAGATAGCTCACACTGCCGTCGCTTTTTCAGGTGGCGAGTGTGACGACAAAAACACGTCACACTAGTAGTGACTAATCGTCGAAGGCTGGATTTAGCGAGTATGCGAGGAAGCAGACGCTCGTGAGAATTCAGCCCTTAAATGTTCCAAAGGCGAGGGCACGTTATTACAAGCTCGACCGAATGTCAATCATGTCATTTGGAGTGGTTTCCACCTAAGGCCACTTGACGAGTTCTGACAAGCAGAGAATCGGCTGGCAGAAATCCGCTTGACAGAATGATCAAGCAGGACTAGCTTAACGAAAAACTTAACTCAGTCTACGAACCAGGGGTCTCCGGGCTGCGACAAGAGAAGCGCGCGTCTAACCTCAATCCGAAGGTCCACCAACGCTTTTCTCCGCTCACGGAGGTAAATGACAAATAAGAAGAAAGCCAGGAAGCAGATGGGTGGGAAGTCCGCAGAAATGGAATGGGGATTCGTTTGCTCCGCGCCATGAAAGTGGCGGAATGACAGAAACTGACTGTATGGTGTCGAAATGCTTTGACGGCGACACCTGCCTTCCTTAATCGCGATTTTTAAGCTTTACGCTCGAACCTCACGGTTATGAGTTGGAAAGCGTCTAACTATACTCATCGGCTTTCATTGAAGGGGCTGCGATCCAAGTGGGCCAGCGCCGGCGCGCTGCTTCTTACGGCGCTGGTGTTTTGTCTCGGCTGCTTGTTCGGTGGACCGTCAGCCAGCACCTCGTCCCCTAAACCGAACTCGCTCCACCTCCGCGCGCTTCCCTCCAATCCTGCGCTCATGCCCGCGTTCCAGGTGTTCGAAGCTACAGACTCGAACAATGACGGATTGCTTACGACGGAGGAACACGGGACCGCCAAGGCGCGACAAGTAGTGTTGTCTTTGCTGACCTCGCTGGACCTTAATCAAGACGGAACGATCCAACCTGCCGAAATGGGCGCCATCCCCGAACCCGCGCGTCAATTCGCAGACAAGAACTGTGACGACCTATTGCAGCAGGATGAGTTGTACAAGTGGGCTGAGGAGAGCGCGACTAGGCAATTTGCCGAACTTGACCGCGACGCTGACCAACGTCTGACGTTTGCTGAGTTCAGTGCCAAACGATCGCCAAGAGTCTTGTCGATCTCACCGGAGTCGTCGAGTAAGACTTCGTCAAGATCAATAGCGGCGAACAAAGCCGGTGCTCCGGGAAAGGCTGGGAGCCCGACGATGTTCCGTGCCCTTTTCGATACCAGTAAGGTGAAAACCACCAGCGACAATTGGCGCTGTCTTGACTGCAGACATGACGACACCTGCAATTGCGGTTATGTGACCTGGAAATGGATCAACCGCGGCTTCAATCCACCCCCTGTAGCTCACACACTTTCGCCGATCGCCGCCGACCCGCGTGTCCGTACGGCCGAGCCCATGCTACATCCCACTGGACCATGGATGGGATGTCGTGACAAAAACAGTGACGGGTGGTGCGATATGTACTACGACTGGCGTACCAACTCGTTGCTTGATGTGGGCACCTTTCTTTACCATCCGGGCTGCACCTACACAGACGATAAAGTCCACATCTTTGACTGCGACCCCAAAGAAAATACCCTCGATCTCACCATCACTAATCAGCCCCCCAGCGTGAGTACCACAATGACCGGGACTCAGGCCATAGGCAACAGCATCACGTTCAACGCCAGCGGGACGGATCCTGACGGCGGCCCCTTGACTTATCGCTGGCGCATCGACCTACCCGCCACTCATGCTGCCACCCTGACCACACCGAATAGTTCTTCAGTATCGCTCCGTTTCATCGACGAGCGAGACATCAGCCCGCTCTGGAAAATCGTAACCGATGTCGACGACGATGAAGGCGAGCGGATAACCTTCTCGAATTCGTTCAGTATCCGCAATCTGCCGCCGGTTATTGCTATCAACGGTTTGGCGCCCATTGACGCGCTACAGCCCATAGCGCTCGCCGCCTCGACCACTACAGATCCTGACGGCGGGCCGCCGCTGACGCTGCGTTGGGACATTCTGCAATCGCCTCCCGGCGCCTCGCTCCCTCCGCAAAACGACTACGGCGGCGGCGCGGCTTCAATCAATATTCCCACCCTCGACCGTGACATCGGCACCTGGCGCTTTAAGTTGACGGCGCGTGACAACGAGATGGAGGAAGCTACGGCTTTGAAAGAGGTCATCGTTCGCAACCTGCCTCCGAAAATCACCTTGAGCACGCCCGCATCTTTCGAGATCGATGAGGGACGAACGATCTCCGTTGCGAATACCACGCCTGACGATCCCGACGGCGGCGCTGTCACGCATGACTGGGAATTAATTCAAGCTCCCGTCGCTGCCGGCGCGACTCCGGGACCCTCCTACGCAACTGGACCTACTCTTTCGGTGTCGCGCGCGCAGGCGGGAACCTGGATTTTCAAGCTGCACGCCACGGACAACGATCATTCGGCCAACTCGGAAGCGACCCAGGAGGTCCAGGTGCTGGTTGATGGACCGGCTACGGCCAACGTGACCGGTCCCGAGCGCAACGACGTTTTTAAGGCACTGAGCATTGATGGCAGCGCGTCGCTTGATACTGATTCACCGCCTGTCTCAGTGCTGAACCGCGGCCACGTTACTAGTAGGCCGCCGCCGGTTATCTCGCCCGGAATCGTCTCCTACCAGTGGTCTCTGGTGGAGGTGCCCGTCGAGTACTTTCCCCGTTACATCATCGGACCGGTGGAGTACTCGCTGGATGTAACCAACAATACGCCCAAACTGAACGTTGGCGCGGGCGCGCTGCGTCCCGGTAGCTGGACTTTCCAGTTGGAAGTCACGGACGGCGAAGGCAACGTCGACACGGACAGTTACACCGTGCTCATGCTCGAGCCCAACTCGAGCCCGGTCGCGATTTTGCCGCCGCAGCGTTTTTTCCTGACGGATGTTTCGGGAGTCACACCGGCGGCGGTGACAGCTGATGCTTCAGCCAGCTTCGATCTGGATAACTTGCTGCATGGCCCTTACAGTCCTGGCCTCGGTATTACCAACTATTCCTGGCGCATTATTAACGCACCCGCGCTGTGTACTACCTTGCCGACGCCGCCGTCCGGCGCCAGCGCTAATACTTTTGAATTGTATCCCGCCGGAACCGCGATTCCGCTCGGGTGTCACGGCGGCTGGACTGTGGGCGTAACGATCACCGATGACGAGATGCCGGGCCTCACCGCGTCCGGGGATGAGGCCATCACTATTGGGAACTGTGTGGGCGAGATCTGCATAGACTACCCGACAACCGCGAACTACAAGTATGTCGAGTTCGCTGACAACACTGACGTCACGATCTACTACCATCTAAACTCCGCGCTCTATGCGAATCCAATCTTCAGCGGCGGCGCGCGCGCCGAGCTCGCTCTATTTCACGAAAGCAGTTTGACCTTGCCTGTTTACACGGGGCAGTTTGATTACGATCCGCTCATGTTGTCTTTGGGGGGATATCCCGCGGTTCACTGGCACGGCTTTACGAACTTCAGCGGCAGGCCCAGACCGGGCAAGTACACGATTCGCATGCGCGTGACGCAACCGCTGCTGGCTTCGCCGTTTTCAGAAGCAGTCCAATCGGAAGCTATCTGGCTCGAAGTGGTGGACGTCGCAATTAACCGGAGCGATACCCAGCTTTCTCTGAACCGGCTTGAATCCGGCGCCGATCGATTGCACCTGGAGTACTCGATTAGCGGACACTTCTCGACCACGCCGGTGATCGATGAAGCCTTTCTGCACATCCGATCCGTTGCCAGCCCGGCTACCATCATTGGTTCGATTCCCATCCCCTCGCCGGCCAGCGGTTCTTTCGACTGGACCGGAGAGCTGGCGCCGGGAACACAGGTCAGCCCCGGTGAGTACACTGCCGAGATTGAGGTCCGCAAGCTTGGTCACTCGCTCGGCACCAGTCACCGAAAGACATTCACGGCCTACCGAATCAAGACGCAGGTTGCGGGCACTCCGGATGCTGATCGGCAAACTCCCGGCGCCGTCATTCCCATAAACACTTCGCGGAATTTGACAGTTAGTTTGGAACCTTCGTCGCTGGCAGGCAGCGTGGTCCTGCGCACGACTAGCGCCGGAAATCTCGAGGTTAAGGATGGCGCTACGGTACTTAATACCGATGCCTCGTCGGGAGTGGTGATGTCGTCGTCGAACTTTGCCACGCCGAAGACTTTCGCCGTCAAGGCGCTAAAAAACACCAGCACCCCGACGCGTTTCGAAGCCGTCTTGACGCCGAGCGGAGCGGCCACAGGAAAGAATGCCACCGACTTTGTCAACATTCACGGACTTGATCTGGCTCTCAAACCCGGCTGTGCCGACTCGACGGTGGCGGAGGCTTCCGGCATCTTCGTCCAACGCAATCCCGTCACCGTAACACCTGCTAACTTCGAACAGCTGAAGTACGCCATGCAACCGCTGACGATTGTTGCCCAGCCAGTCGTGGGCCGCACGACGACGGAGGTTAGCCTGGAATACGAAACCGGCTCGGCCTCGGTCGTTACCCTGCGCGAGGCAAGCGGGACTCATGCGCTGGTGTCGCTGCCGCGCACCTGGCGTGCGTCGGATTTCGATCCCATGACGCACCGGCTGGAAGTTCCGCTCCTGGCCAACGGCGATGGAAGCGGCGAGGCCATACTCAAATTGCGCTATCGCGCCGATGGCGTCGAGGTTGCGGTGCGTCGTGTGAAAGTGCGCGTCGGCGATCTCCCCGGTCTCGCTGGTAGTCCCGTGGCAGCCTATCCCTTCTTCCTTTACGGTCGAGTCGTCAACGCCGGCTCAGTTGTGAATGTCGCGCTGGATCCGAGCCGCTTTGTGGAACGAGTGGGCCGGCGCGCCGCCGTTTACGTCGTGGCTCACAAGACGGCTGCGGCCTGGGCCGCCGATTCGTCTTTGGTCCCCGTGGTTCCACCAGTCTTACATACGCTGGCGGCCGGTTCGATTGCTGCGAACGTCGTGACTATTTCCGGCGTGCCAGAAGGAAGCTACGATGTGATTTACGATTTTGGTTCGTGTCCCAGCGACCCTGCTACGTTTACCACGGACGGACGTTTGGATCCTGGAGACTTAATCGATTCGATTATTCCGGAACAGCCTTCGTTGGTGGTTGTTCCTTCTACGTTGGCCGCAGGCGCCGCAGCCATCAGCACCAGCGAATACGGCACCGGCGTTGGACCAGCCACGACCAGCGTGGCAATCCCTTACGATGACCTTGCGAGCGCAACAAATTTCAGGCTGCGCGGCCGGCTGATCTATCCGAGCGTCATTCCAGCGGGCATGAAGTTGCCCCTGGTGGTGTTTGCGCATGGCCGACACATTCCGCTGATGGTTAACACGGGGATGGGATTCTTCCGCGTCGACTCCGATCTCACTGGCGACGAGAATTATCGCGGGTACACTTACCTGCAGGAACACCTGGCCCGGTTGGGCTACGCCACGCTTAGCGTCGACCTCGACGAAACGTTTGGCCTCTCCGCACTTGGGTATCCTGCCATCGCGAGCTCCGGCATACGCTTGCGGGCCTACGTGATGTTGCGCAATATCGAGGAGGTAATTTCCAATCCAGCGATCGCCGGCGGAGCGCTCTCTGGCAAGATCAATACGAGCAGGATCTTTCTAATCGGGCATTCAAGGGGCGCCGAGGCAGTGTTGGTAGCCTGGTCTCTATTGTCCGGTACGACCGCCTCACCGCCCGGAGCCGCCCCTTATACGCTCGCCGCGTCGGCAATCAAAGGCATCGTGAGCATCGCGCCCGTGTCGGCCGAGAATCCAGCGCTGGCAGGTGTACCACCGTACTTGCTGATTTACGGGAGCGCCGACGGCGATGTTAATGGAGCCGAGGACAACCATATTTGGCCCTTCCGGCATTTTGATCGCGCCACGGGCCCAGCGCATCTAATCTACGCCATCGGCGCGTGTCACAATTACTTCAACAGCAGCTGGCCCTACAGCGACGCCAGCGAGGAGTACAGTGGGACTTATGTTTCGGGCAGTATCATTCCAAAAATGACACCCGTGGGCGCGGCGCTTCTCAATCGGTCTCAGCACCAACAATTGGCAACTGGGTACATTACGTCATTTCTGATGCTCTATGATCGTGGCAAGACGGAATATGCGGCTTACTTTTCAAGTCCACCCAATTTACTAAGACCCTCCGGACTTGACCTGACGGTGCCGCTGAGCAGCGCGCTGCATCCAACCCCCGGAGGCACTCGCTTCGTGGTCGATGACTATCAAAGCAATCCCAGCCTGGTGCTGACGAGTTCCGGAACCGCGGTTACTTCGAGCGTCGCGTCACTGAGCGAGGACCCATTGGCTGATACGAACCTCGGTGACGAGACCGAAGCGTTCAATCGTTTCTTTCAGGAGACGAACGGCGCCCTGTTTCAATGGCCGACGACCGCGGGATACACGGTGACGCTCCCGGCAATGCAACAAGACCTGCGCAACAGCACGATCGCTTTGCGCCTGGGGCAGCAGCCCAAGCACGCGCTGACCACAGGTTTGGGTGGGGCATTGGATTTCGCCATTACACTTCAGGATGCCGCCGGCAACACCAGCACGGTGCAAGCTTCAGCCTGGCATACCGCGAGAGGAATTTACCCCTCGATTGTCGACATGAACGAGACCACCAAGGGTGTCCTGGAGTCCTTCACCTTTCCCTGGTGGGCCTTCGTCGCGAATGGTCGCACGCTGGATCTTAACCACATTACCAGCGTGAAGATTGACCTGGGCTCGCCACCGTCCTCGGCACAGGGGCGCGTGGCCATTGATGATCTGGAGATTTGGCGTTGAACATACAACATGCACTAATCGTCATGGTTCTCCTGCTAGCACCGCAGTGTGGGCGCCAAACCACGCCGCCGCCAACTGCGAACCCTCGGCAGGCACCAAACCAAACCGTTGGGCCAGCTCCTGAAACCAATCCAACGCCGACCAGCCTCGAGCAGCTACGGAAGAACGCGCCTCCATTTGCCGAGATCTTGAAGATCGAGCGCGTGCGCGTAGCCGAGCCGATTTCGTTTGTGGTAGACGGAAAAGAACGTCCGGAAACCGACCTGCTACTCGTCCTTGTGCGTCTCCGTGACCTGATTCCTTTCCTGCCCAGAGGAAACGCGTCCAACCAGATAGTGCTGGATGACGCACCGGTGCAATTGCTCGGCCCGCTGGCATCCGATTTGGCCGTGCTGGCTCCGGTTCCCATGGCACCGCTCGCAGAGATCAGACTTTGGACGGTTACCCCGCGGTTGGGCGAAAGCGAACCGTCGGCCCAACTAATAATTGAGAAGAAAGCAGAGTCTGAGCGCCTGGGCCCGGCGCGTTCCATCTCACTGGCGTCGGCAGTGCAGGCTGGGCGCGCTGACTTGAACGTGCACTCGTTTACTAATCGTGAGGAATTGAAGCGCTATGCAGAAGGACTGATGAAAACTGTCAACAAGAAGTAATTCCTCAGTTCGATCAAAGCGAGCTTAGAACAGGTAGGGAAAGTCTTTGAGAGGTGGGCCTCATGCAGATTACCTTTCGAACTTTGCTGTTAAGTGGATGCCTCGGTTGGCTGTGCTTCGGCGCACCGACGCTCAGCGCGCAGTCTCTCGAATTCGGACCTCCGTACACCATTACTTCAGGTTTTCAGAACCCCTATGGCATCGCCGTCAACTCCGGGCAGAAACACCTGCTCGTAGCCGATACGCGGAATCGCCAGGTACGCTGGACAACGTTGATCTCCCTGAGCGGCACGCCGACCTTTCAGTCGTTCGGCTTTGTCTCGGACATAACCAAGCCCGAGGCGTTGATTGATCCGGAAGGATTGGCCGCCGACACCATGGGTCATGTCTATGTGGCTGATGCGCGCAAGAACCAGGTCAATCTCTATACCTGGAACGCGATGAGCTCGACCTATGAATACGATTCAAATTTCGCTTCCACAACCCGAAACACCGTGGCGGGCGCGGGCATACAATCTCCGCGCGATGTCGCCGTCGGCCCGGACGGCAAAATCTATCTCCTCGATTCCGGGCGCAAGCGCATCCTGAGGGCTGATAGTGCGACCGACACAAGCTGGGAAGTATTTTTTACTGATTCGTCGCTGGCCAATCCCTACGGGCTCGATGTCGGTCCGGATGGGCGCTTTTATGTAGCCGATACCGACAATCACCGCATCGTCAGATACAACTCCATGGGTAGCGGCAGCTCATCCTTCGGGCGCTACGGCGCCGGGCCGGAACAGTTGCGGTATCCGCGAGACGTTGAAGTCGACGTTGACGGGCGGATGTACGTAATCGACAGCCACAACCATCGCCTGCAAATACTCGATTCGAACGGCCGCCACCTGGTGGCAATAGGACAGGCACCCACATTTGGAGCCGTACAAAAAATCGCGCTTGATGCCGACCGGCATATTTATTTGGTCGACAGCGACCGGGACGCCGTGATCGCCTTCCTGGGCAGGGATCTGCCCGTGCCGTTCGATGGTTGGATTCGAGACTATGTCGGCGACAGCGGACACGCGCCTTCGGATCCGAGCTTTACGATCGCGTCGCCGGATGTGCTGGTGCGCCACAGTCCGGATGTGGACGTGGCCGCCGCTCGAACGAGCGGGCTGGAGAGCATCGCTTTCGAGCATCCGCGTTTCGATCGAGATAACTACGTCTATGTCGCCGTGCGCAACCGCGGCACGCAGGAGTTGCGCGACGCCGTCGCCAAGGTCTATTGGAGCGACCCTTCAGGGGCGCTCACCTTTCCCGGCGACTGGCATGAAAACGGTTTCTTTACCGGCAGCGTTTCCGCTGCCACCGGCAACGCGCTGGTTGTGCCTCCAGTGGCGCCCAACGGCGTAGTCATACTTGGGCCGCTGCGATGGCGGCCCCCGGTGCCCGAGACGGCCGGGCTCGGCAATGGCACGTTCGTAGTCGGCGTTCGCATTGTGCAACCCTTCGATGTTCCGCCGGTGGGAAGCGGATTGTCCGCCGTACGGAGCAGCAACAATGTCGGGTTGCGCACGGTGCACGTAGTCCGGGGTCCCTTTCCAACCGGCGATCAAAACACGTTGGTGGTGCGCGCGCGATACTCCGACGATCCAACTCCGGTTGATCCTACTTTGGTCAACACTCGCATCGGGCAATTAGCGAACTGGACCAGTGAGGTGAGCTGGACGATGGCCGCCATTCGCCCATTGGTTAGAGGTGATATCACGCTTCCGCATTCACGCTCTTACTATCGAGACCCGACGCGGAATTTACTGATCGAGCTGACCCAGGATGCCCTCAACATTCTGTTGGCGACCGAGCCGGACCTGCTGGCCGGTACGACGCCCTCGGCCGCTGACGACATTGGACGAGTGATCATCGTCACCAACGACACGTCCGCGGACATAGATTGGGCCACCACCGGCCCCTGGCCCTATCACTCGGCGATGGGTGATTATTTTCTGACCGTGTCAGTTCAGGGAATGAACAACAGCGCGTCCGCGTTTGAGCATGGGCTGGGTCATCAGGTGTCCATGCTGGATCTTTTTGCCTACCCGAACGTGACGTTTCCCCGGCCATTCGCCGATCGCTGGGACAACATGGCTCAGCCTTTCAACGGAATTCATCCGACAGTCTGGTCCAAAGAACGTGCTACGTGGCCCACCGAACTGGGAGCCAACATCGTCTTCATCCCGCGACCGGCGCGCGGCTCAACCTATAGCACGGGGACCGCGCCTCTTCCACTCTACAAACAGGCCACGGCTGCTCGCGGACAGAACATCGCGATCGCCCTCGGACTAACTCCGGGCGTAGGCACCTTCTCGGACGAAACGGCCTTTTACTATCTCGAGGCTCGCTCGAACAAGGATGGCAATGCCGATGCGGCCCTGCCTGGCTCAGGTGTGTTGATGTATTACGTCAACACTCAGATTCCGCAGGGACAGGGACCAATCATCATTCGCGATCATGGCTTGGGAACACCCACTTCGCTGGACGATGCCGCGATCGCCGACGGCGAAACCGAGAGTCCGCCTGGCACCGGCATCAGCACTACCGTCCATGCGGGTTCAAGCGGTGGCCCCGACTTCCTGATTGATATCAACTACACGCCCCCACCGACCGGATACGATGTTTCCATCACTATCGGCAATCCACCCTGGACCAGTCTCGACATCTGGGTAGATAACCAATCAGATGGTTACGATCGAGAGAGCGGGCGCACACCGACCGATCGCGGCGATGTAGCTATTGGCGGCGAGGAGAATCGCATCTATGCGCGGGTCCACAATGCGGGCCCGGCGGAGGCCTTCGATGTGGAGGTGGCGTTCTTTATTTCAGAGCCTTATCACACCGTGGGCGGACAAGATGATTTCACGCTTTTGAAAAGCGAGATAATTCCGCGATTTAGTACGGGCGATGCCCTGGTATTCGTTCCCTGGCGACCCAGCTCGCGCGATCCGCATACCTGCGTGAGGGTGTTCCTGCGCCGATTACTCGACGATACAAACTCGGCGAACAATGCCGCCCAACAAAACCTTCAGGTGAGCTGGAGCACGAGCCACAGTCCATTTACGCCGGTGAGCTTTTCTTTCCAGATCACCAACCCGGACCCAACACCGCGGCTTGTCTATTTCAGGGCCGATGAAATCCCGCGCGAGTGGCGCAAGCAGCTCAGTCCAGAAAAGGTTTACCTGGGGCCGCGAGAAAAATTCATCGGCTCGCTGGTTGTCATTCCCCCGCCGGAGGCAGACAACTGCAAACATCATGATCTCTACGTAACGGCCTGGACTCCCGTCGGCCATACATTGGTGAGACTCGGAGGCGCAACTGTTGGAGTGAACCTGGCGCGTCAAGCGGATCTCAACCTGCAAGTTGAAGTTCAGCCTTGCGGCGGCGAAGACTTCAAGGATGCGCTCGAGAAAAATCGAAAAGAGCTTGACGTGGCACGGGCGTCTCGCTCGAGGGTTCGTGAAGGAGCAGCACCCGAGCGAGACGCTCCTGCCACGGACGCTCTTGCTAACGGCAAACCTGAGGCTGGCTTTTGTATCGTCTTGCGGGCGACCGGTTGCACCAATCCAATCCAGGCCAACACAGAAATCATCGTCAGTTACAGGGACGCAGCAGGGAATCCTGTCTATCACCTGGTTCGGACCGACGAACATGGATGCTATGTCGATTCTTATGTCGCCACGCATGGTGGACTGTGGGATGTAACCGCCACCATCCCGGCCCACGACTGCCTGGCGCCGGCACAGGACGAAAAAAAGGTCGATCTCGGTCCCCAGCAACTGGGGATCGATCCCGGGCGCCAGGAAGTATCACCGATTTATTTGAGCTTGAACGGTGATCTGAGGCTGCATGAAAAGGGCAGCGCCCAATGCCCTTCGTGTGAAACGCGAACGGTTGACAGCCAGCTGACTGCGAAACTGTCGATCGCCGGTGGCGGTAGCGGCCGCCTTGACGCGCAACTGCGCAGCAAGTTTTCTGGTCTCCTGACACAAAATGGAGTGCACAGCGGCAAGGCGATCATGGTGCTGGACGACGGCTCGCGCGTTGAAGGAGAGATGCACGGCATTACCAACGCCAATGATTCAGCGGCAGGCTTCAACCTCGAAGGTCAATTCGTCGGGCTGGTTATTGAGGGCCGGCGTCAGGGGTGCCGAGTTATTCTCCAATATGCGCTCGGACTCAACCGCGATCCAGCCTTCGACGACGCCCGCGCGACCGGCTTGCTGGACGGAGCCTGGGTCTGTTCCTGCGACTTGAAGCAAGGAACAGTCATACCTGAAGCGGACATTTTGCCTGACGGTTGCCAGGTACCCGCCTCTGCCCGAGGACTGGGCGAGCTCAAGTCGGAATCCTTGCGCCGGGATGAGTGCGCCAAAGATCGAGTCGTTACCACGGAGCTGCAATCCGCGTCGGCAACTCTGGAGCCGCGCGAGCCTTCGACTTCGGTGGTATTTCCTTATCTTCAGGGAGAATTTGTGCTGCGGCAGTTCACCCAAACGTTCGCCAGTGATCCGGAACGGAGCTTCGTAGCTCTTCATACCGGATCTTTCGAGCTGATCGGCGCTCGGGGCGACAGGATTAGCGGGCAGTTGCTCGGCTTCACGGCCATCGATCCGCACCGCGAGAAGTTGACAGCTCTCAATCGCCCGCAACATCTGGAAGGCACAATGCGCGGCACGGTCGAGACCGGACGTTTCCAGGGATGCGAATTCAGGGGCGTGTATGGCGGGAACACGAAAGAGAGTGCGCCAGGGAAAGACACAAAGGTCGACTGGTCGGTGCAGGCAGCGATAATTTGCCCTTGTTCGCAGAAACCTCCCGACTTCAACGAATTTCAAACGCCGGGAAAAGCAACAGTCGCCGAACCACCGAGCAGTAAGGACTTGAGACACACCGTCAGCGGCGCCGGGATTACCCAAGACGACTTTTCCCGTTCCGACCAGAACAAGGATGGTTATCTCGACATCGATGAGTTCCGCGAGACAAGCAGTTCGGAAGTCGTGGCGTCTCTGCTCGGGTCACTGGATAACGATCGGAACGACGTGCTGGACGCCGAGGAGATGAGCAGCCTCCCGCTGACCCTTCGCACTCGGGCCGACTCGAACGGCGATCATAAGTTGGACAAGCAGGAACTCACGAAACTTGCTGCTGAAAGCGCAACCGAGAGGTTTAACCGATTGGATCGCAACCACGACAAACGCCTTTCATTCAGTGAACTTGCCCGAGCGACGCCGGCCAACTAAGTTCGACACATCGCCGGAACGAGCGCTTACATTGGACACCTATTCTCACGTCTTGCCCAATTCGAACATTCCATTGTCATTTGTGAATCGCCGGCTTAATGATTGCGTATTTCACCACCAGCAACAAATCCTTTAGCTTGTTATTGTTGAACGCATTCTGGCCGGCTGCGATGGTCCATCGAATCGGCGAGGGGAAAGCGATTGTACTGACGGTGACGAAACCTTTGCCGTCGCCCTCTTTTTCGAGGCTCCAATTCCTGACAGAAACCCCGGCCACTTTCAGCTTCCATGCGTCAAGCGTCGCAGCATCAGCGGCGATAGCTTGACCCTTCACCGCTGGCAGCCATATTTCCACCGGGTCCGAGATCTTCAGCTCTCGATCACCGAGCCAGAACGGAAAGTGCTTGCTCTCGAGCGCGAAGCTGGTTTTGGGTTCCTGGCCCGCCGGAGGATTCAGAAGCTGATGAAACGCATCGGGAAACTCGTGACGTAAGCTCACCAGGCGGGCAAGACCTTTGGGCAGAGCATTCAACCGGCTGATGAGGTTGTCCTCGTCCTCGACAAGCTTACCCAACACGCCGTCATAGCGCGCCACATAACTGAGGTGGATGATCACGTCGGACAGGCTCCCGTAGTCGAACATGCGAAATGTTTGCGGGAGGTCGAGCGACCATTCGCTATTCACCGCACCCGCGCCCTCGAATGGCAGATAGCGCTCGTCGCGGAAGTTAAGATCAAACACGCCGGCGTCGTTCTGCGCGTGGCTGGTGGCGATGGTGCGGGTCATGGTGGGCGGCACTTCGTGAAGCGCAGAGTCGTCGGCCCGCGGATCGCGCCGCACCTTGCTGCGATTGAGCCGCAGCGTTGCGCCGACGTTGGAGTACGGCCCAACCACGCAGGGAATGGTGAGCCTCACCGATTTCAGCAGACGGCGATATTGCCCGGGATACTGTAGGTCAAACCAAACCTCATCGAGTCTGAATTCGCATTTGCCGTCCTGCTTCAAGTTTTGCAACGCGATCGGATCGATCTGCCCGAGTGAGAACGATTGATTCACCTCGATATCGCGCGTATTGGTTTCGAGATATGCCTTCTCCATTCGATTCAATTGCAGGAGCAGCCGCTCGCCGGCGAGCAGACCCGACTTGTCGGATTGCCAATTATCGCTCTGAATGAACACCTCGGTGTTATCGCGCTCGAATTGGAACGCACGCTCGGCTTGCCGGGCCACCTGCGCGGTCATCTGATAGGCGCTGCGATAGAGGCGCATCAACTGTGCGCTTAGGAAGGTGTAGAGTCCCACGCTGGTGAACTTGCTCTTAAGGAAGTCGTGAACCTCCTGGGCCTGATCGAGTTGCCGGCTGTGAATCTCGAGATCTCTCTCAGCAATATGCAGACGGATTTGTGAGGCGAGCGCCTGTTTGCTTAGTTGGTTCATCTCTTCCGCAGCTAGCTTGAGCTGCAACCGCCAATCCTCCGATCGACGTTGGAAGCCCGCTTCCAATCCGGCCGACCCCGCCGCGCTATCGGCAAACTGGGCCAGGCTGGCGTACCACTGCGCATAGCTCGTAACGCTTTTGCCGATCTCGTCGCCGCCGTACTTCATTGCAAACGGGCTGCCGAGTTGGGGCAGCAGGAAGTCAATGCCGGCCTGAATATGTAACAGCGCTTCGGCAGTGCGCAGACGGGTTGCTCCATGCTTCCATCCTTGCTCGTTTGCCTCCCAGCCGTTGAGGCCGGACTGAATCAACTCGTTGTAGTGATCGATCTTGTTCTGCACGTTCCGCTGTTGTGACTCGAGCGCTGCTAACTGTGCCTGCGCTTCGCTGATCTGCTGTTTCTTCACCGAGCGCTGGAGCTTCAGGATGTTTTGCTCGTGCGTCGAGCGCAGCAGCGAGAGTTCCTCGCCGTCTTTCTTTTCGAGCGCGCTTAGCAGCGCCCCGCCGAATGACTGCACAGTGCCGGCGTACTGGCGCGCTTTCTCGACGAGAAAACTGAAGCGGTAGGGCGGCAAAGCCTCGTTTTGCTGACCGATGATGTCTTCGATCGAGAGACCGGCAGCCTTGGCGCGCACGAGCAGCATCGGATCGATGGGTGGCTGGAACAGCGCCAGCGTGATGTGCTCGCCGTGGATATTCAGGCAATGGCGGATCTTGAAAAGCCGGTCCTCGACGCGGTCCCAATAGCCAAGCAAAACCTCATTCGGCGGTATGCAGAATGCCGGCAGATTTTGGAGCCAGAGATTTGATGGCGCGGTTCGCGAATTCTCCGATTGCGCGTCTCGTTCCCGATTGCCGGGCGCGGCATTCACGGGACCGTCATTCTGCTCACGCGCATTGTAGAGCGGCACGCGCGGCGCGGCCGCATACTGACCCAGGCTGCCGAGACCGGTGTTTAGCAAGGTCGCGCTCATGGTGTTGGGCGCGCCTTCCTCGGGATTCACGATGCGCTTCTCGGCCGCAGCCGTACGCTGGGTCGTCCTGATCGCGGCTAGCGCACTCGCCTTGTCAGACGCAACGGCGAGCTCTCCCGTGCCCGATGTCTGCCGTACGATCGCCTCAAACCCAACCTGGAGGTGAACATTTTCCAGGCACATGAGGAACTCCGATCCTTTGTCGATCGCCGGGCCGAGCACTTCGTACGTGATCGTGTTTTTGTCGACGCTCTTACACGGGCCGACGCTGACCGGACGTGGGCCGAGTATGTCCGCCGCGAGCACATACAGCATCGTCGCCTCGTTGATTGACTCCATCGTCTCTTGGGTGAACAAGTCGTCGCCCCAGTCGATGAGGTTGTCGATGTACTTCATCACGATCGATTTCTGATACGCGCTCAGGCGCAGGCGCGCGATGGCGTGCGGGTCAAAAGGATCGTCCTGATATTGATCGATGGCCGCGTCGTCGTTGAGCAACTCCTTGAGCTTGGGAACACGCACATTGCGAAACTCGCGGTACTGCCAGACCCGATGTTTGAGTTTGGGGTCGCCCGGCGAAGCCGGCGCGCCCGGATTAAAAATTTTTTCGTACCAGTATTTCGCGTCTGCGTACTTTCCTTCAGAATTGAGCTGATTCGCGATCAGGAACGGAATGTGAAAAAACAACTCGCGGTAGTACGCGCCGAACGAGCCGCGGAAGGGAAGGGCGTCCGAGGGCTCCGCTCGGAATCCCAACTCGCGCGGCATTCTGGTGCGGACTCGTGGAGGGGCCTCGCCCCGGCCGGTCTGCGTCGCCAGCGTGAGAAACTTGTCGATGCCACCTGTGAACAGGATCTGGGTCAGAAAGGAATCGAGTGTGGTGTTAATGCGCCTTGCGATACGGCGCGTTCCGATGGGCCCATGCTGGCGCTGAATCCAGTGCTGGTGTAACCCATGCTGAAACACCGTTTCCGCTTGCCTGCCGTTCACCAGAATCATATCGTGCGCGTTGTCGGTGCTGATACTCTCGGTCAGAAGGTGCCCGCCCCTCTGCGTATGCGTTTCCAGCATATCGTCGGTGGCGCTCGGCGCGCCGGGTCCCGCGTTGGTACGCAGCATCAGACTAAAAGTGTGCAGTTTGGCGTTGAAGAGAATGCCCACCGCCTCGGTGCCCGAACCGTTGAGGTAGCTGTGCTCGGTGTTCTCCTGGAAGCGGAAGAATGTCTTGACAACGGAAAGATTGTTGAGCAACAGATTGAGCGTGGCGAGCACGTATTCTGACGCAGGCGACGGATTAGGTTTTACTATCCCTAACTTGCCGCCTTTCAAATCGAGATACCTTCCGTCGACCTCAGCCTGGGAGACCGGCCAGGAGATGGTGTCAGTATTGGCGGGGTTTTTAACCGTCGGATGAGATACCTTGAGGTTAATTAGCACACGGCTGCGCTTGAACTTGCGGAAGTAGTGGATCTCTATTTTCTCGGGATCTTCACTCTTGAGTGCAATCACCTTGGCGTAGGTCTTGGACTTGCGATAGTACTTGACCAACTCCTCGGTTCCCACCTTGTCCATGGCAACGAAAGTGAAGCCGAGGATATTCTCGATGACGACCGGCATTAAATCGATGACGCGGCGATCGAATAGCTTCTCGGGCAGGATCAGCTTCTGGTCCGCAGCCCACTTTCCGTTGCTCTGACGGTACGAATAGTGAACTATCATTTGGTGCTCGATACCGAGGAAGATTGAGTCGCCTTTCACGAAACTGCTCTTGTCCATCGATGTGATCTCGACCCAAAAAAGATACAGGCGACCGAGGTGCACCAGCGGCGAGACGTAGGGGGCGCTGATGCCGAGATCGATGGCCTCCCACGGGTGCCAGCGGTTTCCCTCAACCTGGTGGCGTCGCAGAAAATACTGGTAAGGATCCGAGTGCGAGCGCGCGACGAACCAATAGCTGTCACGATCCCTGTCGTAACAGACGCCTACTACCTTAAGCCTCGCGAGTGTCGAAAACCCGGTTAGATACTGGTGATATGCCTCCTCCGCAGCGTCGAGCGTGATCTTCCGCTGCAGCAAATCGTCTTCGAGTTCCTTGAACAGCGGCGTCTTGTCGTCGCGCAGCTCCGGCTCGATGTAATTCTCGGGATAGAGAAAAACCTTTCGATTGGCTTCCCAAACACGATAGTTTCTGCGCCACTCCCATTCCCGCCGAATGTCATCAGCATCGATTAATGAGAGCACGGAAAAACCGTCTGGGGACTGCTCGAGATCGATCAGACAGCGGTGTACGTAGAGCTGCAGGCTCGACATTGCAGCCACCAGACGCGAAGTTTCAAAGCAACCGCCCATCTCGACGTCGATGAGGAAGTAAGCGTAGAGCTCCTCGCGATTCTTGAAGTTGAACAGGTTCGCACGCGCGATGATGTAATCGCAGAGCGCATCGCGGCGCAAGACGTTGAGCGCTTCGGTACGCGGCAGGACGTTCTTGTCGCGCGCCGCCTGGTCCGGGTACCTCGCCTGCAAAATGCTGAATAAGAAATCCGCCGCTTTGCTCAGACTCGCGAAGTCACGCAACAATAGCAGCGCGGATAGCTTGCCCAGGCTCGGCCCTTGAATCGAGAACAACTGGCAGAACGAATAGAGCTGGATTGCTCGTTCGATACCGCTCAGCGCCGTCGCCGGCAACACTTGCGAAAAAAAGACCGAACGCAGGAGCGTCGCATCGAGGTTCTTTCGATCAGCCAACAGCGCGATCTCGTCGGCGTTGAGTGGCGGGCTCGTCACTAGCTGCTCGGGGGAAAAGGAAGGAGCCGCCGCGATAGTGAATGCGCCATGAGCGGAAGAGTGCAGCGCCTGTTTGAAAACGGGCGCCAACGCCGCGGCGTCGCCGAACAATGCCGCCGGCGCTATCGGCGTATTTCCGTTGGCGCGGACCTGGTACTGCCAGATTAAGTTTTTCGTCTCAGCGCTGGTGAGCGCGCTACCCAGGCGCAGCTCCCGGTAACGGCGCATCGCGGCCAGTTCCGGAATTCGCAACGCACGAATATTCTCGATGCCGAAAATCGACGGATACTGCGCGATAAACCAACAATCGGCGGTCTGCAATCCCAAGCGGCTGAAGAGTTCGCCGAGGCGCGCAAGATCACGGGCTAGCGTCAGCAACGGTTTCAAATCGGAGCGGTCTGTCGCAACGCCGTCGACGATCTTCGTAGTGAGCGCCTTGAGCATGTCCGCGTTATCCCAGCCAGGTTGCGCGAACGCAAACGCCACCAACGTTTTGTCGACATCCATGCCGGCCGTGGCCGCAAGCGCGTTGGGAAGCAGATTGAGGAAATGGAAAGCAAGCAGCGCGTCGTGGACATCGGAGAGCAACGCAGCGACCTTCGTTGACGGCGAAAAGATCTCCCTGAGCTTAGTGTCCGGTGCATAGGCGGCTGCCAGCCGGTATTTATCGCCATCCTTTTCGAGCAGTTTTTTGTCGACCAGCAGCGCCAGGATGTCGTTCGCGTCTTCGGGTTCGATCCCAGGAAGCGACGTGAGCACGCTGGGCCCAAACGAGAGAGCGCTTGAAGACTGCAGGTCGTTGACCACCGCAACCACCTCGTCGACCGTGACGAGTGAAGTCGTCGGATCGATCAGCGAGAACGCGTCCGTGATACTCAGCGGCAGCGCTTTGAGCTGCGTGACCGAGTCAAGGAGCAGCTCGAGCCGATCGAGAGATCGGAAATCCGTTGGGACATCGGCAGGCAACTTCAACTTGTTCACGGCCAGGCTCAACTCCGCAGGTGTGATGCGCCAGACGCGAGCGAGCGTGGAGTGCGCGTAGAGAAGCGCAACGTTATCGGCGGTGAGATCACACTTGCCATTCGGATGGAACGGGAACGCTGCGGGGTATTGAGCGAACAAGGCCAGCAGGTCGGACTCCACCAGACCAACGATGCCAAGCAGCGCCGGCAGTCGCGGGTCAACCGTCTCGTCCTTTGGCTGACTCGTATTGAAATGCGCATGGTGGAAGGTGATCGGAAAGTCACCGGCGCCGGTAAGCGCGGTGAGATTTAGTTGGGCCGCAAGTGACTGCGCGCCCGCTTTCAGCGGCCGAGTCGGAATGTGATCGAGTACACCGATGAGGGCGTCGACCGGCAGCCCGAGCGATTGAGCGAGACGTTTGAATCGCGCCAGGCCGGTGAGCGCTTTTTGCGAGAAGGGCTGCGCGTCCGCGATTCGCTCCGTCTGCAACAGCTCGTCAAGCTCCGTGAGCGTGTAATTGGAGCTACGCGCCAGCCGCAGGAACCGTCCAATGCGATCGAGTAGAGCGTCGGAGAGGCCAATGACGACTTCCTTCTCTGATTGAATGTCTTTGCTGACTTCGACGCGGGCGATCCCGAAACCGCCGGCGGTCCTGGTTGACTGCAACTCATCAAGCCGATTTCGCGTCAGGCCGGTAAAGCGCAAAAAATCTACTGCGTCCATCTGCGTGCCGGGCGACGGGAATTTGATCCACGCGACGTCGAGCGGTGCAGCGGTGACTAGAGCCGTCCACTCCCCGTCCGACAAGCGCAGCGTCTCTTTGTACAGTGTGTCGAGCGGTGCATTAAGCAACTCATAAAGCTGCACGAGCTCGGTGTCCCAATCGCGAAGATACTCGCGAACCGCCGCCAGCGGAACGTGATAGGGCAACCCGATGGCGCTGCGATCGTTGGCTAGCGTCTCCACTACGTTCTGAGTGGAAAGAGTTCGGTTGAGGTAGCTCTCGAGCACCTCGATTACCAGCGTCAGATGCGGGATCAGGGTGTCGGTGTTTTCGCAGGTAAGTGAGAGGCGCCAAAGATCGGGACGGCGGAGGCGTAGCCGCAGCGGATGCTTAATCTTGCCGCCAAAAGCCGGATTGGTGATGTTCTTTTCGATGAAATACATGAGGTCGGTGAAGTAGGCGGCCGGGCTGAAGATCGAACGGCAGTGCTCGCAAACGCAGTAGCTGGTGTTGCCGAACAACTCCTGATATCCAGGAAGCTCTTTCAAATCATTTACGAACTTCGGATCGATTCCTTGAAAGTATCGTCCTTGCTCGAGGCCGGCAATTGAGTCCCAATGCAATTGGACGTGATTAGCGATCCGCGCCGCCTTGCTCCGGCTGGCTCTGTGGATGGGCGCAGCGCTAGCCTCATTGAGCCCCGTCAGTTTCACGAATTGGCTGTAGCTTTGATTGGCAATGGCCGAAGAAGAGTCGAGACCCGCCCGCAAGAGAGTGGTGGCGGTGTCGTGGTCCGGCGCCAGATGAAGCACCCGTTGATAGGCGAGCAGTTGGTTTCGGACCGGCGTTTGATCAGCGGGGGCGATCCCGGTCCAGTCTATCTCGCTTTCACGGCCCGTTCGCTCATCGACTGAGGACGAAGCATCGAGCAGGTTGAGATAGCGCAGATCCTCAGCGGAATTGTTTTGCAGAAAAACTCCGAGCGAATCGATGCGGCGGCCGATTTCCCGGCTCTTTTGCGCTGGCGTGGCTGCGCCGTCGGCGAGGACCTCGGCGACGCCGAGGTGTCGATAAGTTTTGACCAACCCGGCGACATCGCGGACGTGCGCAGCGAGCACCGGTTGTTGCGCCGCCTCGATGCCAGTCCAATCGAGATCGGAATGATCAAGCCGTTGCAGCAAATCCGGGTTGTGGGCCAAAAGCGCAGCGGTCTCCCTTAGGGCAGGCGGAAGACTCTGCGCCACGGTCTTGTCGGCGATGCGATACGAGAAATATTCCGATGGGAACGTCTGCTGAACACTCTTTGCCAGCGAGTTTGCATAGGCCTCGGGCGTCACGCCGACTGGAATCGAGTCCGGAGTTTTGGTAATCAGATCGAGCCAGTGAGTTTGATCCCACTTGATAAGATCGGCGGTAGTGTGGAGCTCGGCTTTGCGCGCGGCCTCGACCAGCCCATATTGTTCGCCGGTGAGCCGGCTCAGTTCAGTAGTGAAGAATAGATCGTCTCGCTGTGCAGGCGTGATGACATTCTCCGTAACCGCCTGATCCCAGTCCAGGTCGTTCCACGCCTCGAGCTGTTTCTCGCCGGCATCGATCTTGTCGATGAGAGTCGGACTCAGTTTGGCGATGCGCAGGAGCTCGCGGCCCTTGCCCTGGCGCACGTCGGCCACGAACAGCGGGTGCTCCGCCAGCGGCACGTTCGGCTGCAACAAGCTCATGAGCGTAGGCGCGCCCTCGGCTTCTTCACGCTCTTTCAGGTGCGCCGCCAGGTCGGCGAGCGCTGGATCTCTGAGCATCACCGGCGCCACGATCTTCTTGATCACTGACAAGACCGTCTCGGCGAGCAGCAGGTGGTAATCGAGCGACAGCCGATCAATGAAGTCCTCAACGACAGCGCTCGTCGATCCGATGAAGTCCTTGATCAACTCCTTGAGCGCACCATTGAGCTTGGCATCGACCATCGCTCGGGTCGCCGCGTCGCTCATGCTGCCAGGCGACAAGTGGATCACGCCGGGCGCGATCGGCGTTACTGGCAACTCCCGACTCTGTCGCGGCTTCGGCTCTTCTTCAGGAACTGACTCGCCGTCATCAGGTTCGTTACCATCAGGCTCGGGTTCTTCGCTCGGCTTCAGATCGACCTCAATTACAACTTCGATTTCACTCGCATCAACGTTCCACAGCACCTCATCCTCAGTGCTGCGGATGAGCACGTCGTCCTGAAACACTTTGAAAAAGAGGTCGGGCTGCCGGTCGAAAAACAGTTCCGCGAAATAGGAACGGTCAAACGCGATTCGGAAAGCGCCCTGCTCATCCGTCACCGCGCTGCCAACCAGATCGTCGACGATCAGATCTTTGTCCCACGCTTCGACACGCAGTTTGGCGCCTGCTGCTTCCTGCATCTGACGTTCGATGACGCGACCCACAATGAGAAACATCTTGGCTATCATTTGCTTACCTCTTGAGTATCGATTCCTGGAGCCCTATCTCGGTTCGTCTTCCTGGGAGAGTTACAAAATCCGGAGTGCGATCTCCAGAGTCGTCTGAGGGAGCGTAACCGCCAATAGACATATGTCAGTAAACGCCACCGGCACCTCCTGAGCCGAGAAACGGGCTCCGGGGTCCTGTTTGTTGTTGCAAGTTATCTCTCTGCTTTTCCCACGGCCCGATGACGGGCAGTTTTGTAACGATAGGAGCGGAAGCCCCACTGATAGGACTCGCATTCGGCGCGTAGCCGCGCTGCATGAAATAGGTGTGACCTCCGGACTCGTAGGTACTGAAGCGGATCCGTGCACCCCGGCCATCGAAGTGGTCGTCAAGAGTCTCGAACATGAAAGAGGTGGGAGTGGCTTCGACGACCTGCACTCCGTTGCGAACGTCAATGCCCATCTTGGCCATATTCCACGATATCTGCTTTCCTAAAAGCGACGAACGCGGACCGACGAGATCGAGGTTGGCCCCTTTCTGGATGTAGACGCCGGCCCGTGCCTCCTGAGTCAGGTCTGCGCCTCTTGGTACGATGCTGAAAGGAAAAATCCTATTGGGGTGAGCCTGCATATATGACATGACAGCAGCGGCAGTTCCCTGGTCAGCCGTGCGGCCCAGATCGAATGAACGAGCATAGTTGTATCCTTCCAGCGGGTTGTGCACGATGCCAAGGTTAGGCGTGTCCGAAGCCGAGGAGTAGTCACCAACAGCTTTGTTCGCGACGGCAACCTCGAGCAGTCGGGCAGCCTCCGGGTCGTTCTGAACGTCGGCCGTGTTTCGTTTGGCGATTTCAGCGTCGGGATCGAACTTGGACTCCGCGGCTGCGAAGAGCCCAGGAGGAACCGCCAACGGCCCGTCGAGATGAGGCAACGCTCCAAAGCCGGGGAACCCTGACCCATTCGTCGCGCTTGGCGTAGATACGGAGCCTCGGATCACGGGAGTTGGCGCGGTCATGTGGTATTTGTCCTTCATCGCTTCGGCCCGGACGCGGAACATACCAGACGTGTTGGCGACGAAGAGGGCACGGGTCGGGCCACTCATGCTTTCCATGTACCCGTAAAGCTCGGGATCAGTTTTGTTCATGACATCCCGGTCGTATGGAGCTGATGGTACGTTAGTTGTACCTGTGGGATCAGACCGATTGATCGGGTTGTTGACAACATAGGAATACAGGTTGAGACCATCCTTAATCCCTACCGGGTCGGCCGCGGTCCATCGAGCAAGCCACGGCGCGCAATAGCGCGCACCGTGATAATAGAGACCGGTTTCCTCATCACGCTCCTTGCCCGTGTAGCGATAACGTTTGAGGCTCACTTCAGTTGCGCTGTGGCTGGCTTGATACGAGGTGCTGCCGTAGGGGTAATACTCTTCGTAGGAAACCACTGCGTTGCGGTCATCGAGTTCAAGCGAGGAGGAACCGAGATGATTATCGAATTGATAGCGCAGTAGTGTGCTCGGTAAAGTATTCGCGGTCGCGGTTGCGTCGATGGTCTTGGTTTCGACAAGCGCGAGGCGGCGCTTGTCATCCATGATGTGCAGCGTCTCGCGCTCAAGCGTCGGGGTGTTGGGATCGCCGTTGTACTCTCGATAAATCTCGAAACCGCCGAGGTAGATGCGCTCTTTCATAAGAGTCGGGGTTTGGCCGGCTCCAGCTTGCCGCTCGGTGACTTTACGCACGCGTTGTCCGCCGGCGTCATAGACGTAGTAGGCGGTCTCCGGACTGCCGCTATTGACTGACTGTTGGGATGTTGAGTGAAGCTGATCTTTGAAATCCCACTGCATCAGCGGCAGGTGCGGCATCGCGGTCATGTTGCCATGAACGTCGTGGGTGTAGCGCTCGGGCGTTTGCCCAATGCTGGTGCTACTCAGGCGGTTGCTCTGCTCAGTGGATTTAGTCAGGCTCGTTTCGTTGCAGGCGTAGGCGCGCGTCCAACTACCGTTCGATCCCGCTTGATGAATTAGATTCTCGAAATTCCCAACGTTGTCATATTCATATCGCTCGGTGTAATTCCTCAGAGCCTGCACATCGCTCGGATGCGCATTTGACCCGGCGAACGGGTAATCGCGGAAGTTGCCGTCTGGTGGATTGAAGTTGAACGTAGTCTGGCCGATGTGTTCGCGGCCTTGAGCTTCGATCAGGCGGTAGACGGAGTCGTATATGTAATCGCAGACGGGCTTGATTTGGTCGTTGGCGTGGATGATCGGAAGCAGCGCAGCGTCTTTGATACGCGTGATATTGCCCACAGCGTCGTAGGTGTAGCGCAAGTCCTGCACGGTCGTTGCGTTCGTGAAGATTTGCGAGGCCTGACCGTTCTCGCTTTTAGATCGCATGGTCTTGAGATGAATCAGGCGAAAAGTTTCAGGGTCGTACTCATAAGCTGTACTGGCATTGTTTCCATATTCAATCAGCACGCGTTGGCCTTTCGCGTTGTAGTCGATGTTGGTCACGAATTGCGTTGTAGTTGCTGCGCCGCGGAGATTGACGACCATTGACTCAAGCAGGTTTGCCTCGTTGTACGCGGGGCGCATGACGCTGTTGTCAGGCGCCGTCAGAGTCAAGGGTCGATTGAGCGCGTCAAATGTAGTGCTGCTGGTGAAGATGTCCTGGTCCAACGGCTGATTCGCTGACCAGTCAGGCGCTTTCTTGTAGTCCTGCGCGAGTTGACGCGTGTTCCGCAGCGGATTGCCTTTGAAGTCGTAAGCTTCCTCTTGATCGGTAACCGGATTGATGGCCAGGTGAGTGACGATACCGGCTCCGTCATACTGGCGGAACACTCTGGTTCGAAGATTGAGCTCGACGTCGTTGGGTTGTCCTTCTCCGTACTCGGTTTGAGTGAAGAGAATTTTCCCGTTGAGCGTTTGCGGATCTGAGTTTTCCGGATCGGCGCCCAGCACGAAGGCGCGCACCGGACGCCGCAACGCATCGTACTCCGAGCTGAAGACATGCCCTCGACTGTCCCACGTGCGAATGGGTTTCCCCGCGACGTCGTTCAGCATCCAGCGCTCGCCGGCTTCCATGCTGGCCTGGCGGATTTTGTTGCTCAGCAAGTCGTAGTCGTAACGCATGACGACGCGACCCTTTGCGTCAATCACTTCACGTTGGTTGCCTTCGATGTCTAGAATCAAGCGCGTGAGATATTTTTCAGCGATGGTGTTTCCATTTCGCTTAAATTGATTGTGCGCGACTGTCAGGAAGGGGCGGCCGAGTGCATCGAAGTGCGCGACGGTTGGCGTATCGGCGTGAGCAGCCGCTTTGTCAGCAGCCTGCTGTTCATCAGGCCCGAGTCCTCCGGTCTTCCGCTGCGCGTACCAGGTCGGCAGGCAATCAGAGTCCGGTAGACGGCGAACGTAATCGCGCACATCGGGATCACCCCTCGCATCGAAGGTCACGGTATCGTTTACGTCAAAGCTCGTCTGCCGCCACGGATCGAAGACCACCTTTTCCCAGGTGTGGTTTGGGTGCAGGGTGGCGACGACACGATCGACCGGGTCGTAGAACAGGATCGGGCTGACGCCAACCTGCCTGCCAAACTTGAATGCGTGCGTGTCGTCAAAGAACGGTTCGTACTGACGGACGGGCTTGCCCTTGTTATTGAAAATCGTCCAGCCGCTGCCCACCCAACGCGGCGGGCCCTTAGCGCCATTGATCTTCTCAGGCTCAGCTTGAATCTTTTTCTGAATCTCGCGGCCGAAGCCGTCTGAATACGAAAAGCTGTGCTGGATTTTAGTGTTGTCGTTTACGCCGAGATCGAAGTGATGAGTTTCGCGGGCGAGTGCATAAATGACGGCGGGCTGCGGTTGCGGAGAGTCTTTGGTGCGTTGGTAGGCGAAGACGTCATACAGGAGCCGGGTTGTTGCGTTTCCAAGAATGCCGCGCGGATCGTCAAGCGGCTTTGCGATGTGTGCGAGTATCGTAGCGTCGCCGAGATCCGGATTGAAAGTATCGTCGAGCAGATCACCTTTGCTCTCGGTGACTTTGCCCATGACCGCCGTGCCGACCACCATGCCCAAAGTATCGAAGGCCACTTCGGAGCGGTTGCCATTTGGATCAGTCATTCGAATAGACGCGAGGACGCGATAATCCATTTCCGCGGAGGCTCGATTCTGCACTGCATCTTCGGTCGACTGGACCAGCAGATCGTAAAGGTCGTAATCGACAAAGGCTTGGTTGCCGAAGGCATCCTGGAAGCGGCGGCTGAGAAAGAAATGGCCTTGGGCCTCGGCAAGTTCCGCGGCTGCCGTGTCAGCGGGATTGCGTGAGCAGAAACTTCGACCGGAAGGAATCCACCACTCGCCGTTGCCGTCGAGATCGACATGGCCGCCTCGATCACCGCCCTGACCACCAAGCACGTCGGCTGCGTTGGGGAGCAAGTCCTCCGCTGTGCCATCGGCTCGTTTGCGTTGATAGATTTGCGCCAGCAGTTGATCCGTGAACGCGAGTTTGTAGCTCTCGAATGGCAGCGCCAGCGGCCCATGTTTTCCCAACGGCAGCGGACCGCTCAAGTCATCTTTGCGGAAAAGGGTGCGGACATTCTCAATGAGGCGGCGGCGTGGGGCAGGCAGCGCGGCTTCAGCGGCATTCCAGTTTTCGTAAGACAAGTCGAGGGCGCCATCACTCAATGTGTCAATGATTCGATTCAGCTTTTCAAAACGGAAGAGATTAGTAACACCTGGAACAAGCATGTCTGGAAGTTGAACTGGATCCGCCCTAAGCAGTTCGTAAGTGCGCGATTCGCATGGCAGCGGAGCGCGGTAGGCGTCCAGTTCGTTGACGACGTTCGTGACATGATTCTCAGTGAACGTGACGTGCGTGCGTTTTTGCTTACTTCTATCTTCATCTCGAAGCAAAGGATCGGGATCATCGTGGCGGCGTCCGTAGCCCGCCGCCGCCGAACGGAGGACGTTGCCAAACTCATCCACCCGTAGCGTCATCGAATGGCTGACGCGGGGATCGGCAAGTTGTCGCCCGCCGATGTCGTAGAGTTTCCGTTCGAAGTGAAAGTCGACACTTTCGCGTGGATGAGCGAAAAAGACGGCATGTTTGTTTTCTCCGCGCGGCTGGAGCTGCTCGATCGTGTAGTTACGCTCGGATACGGTGTAAGGCTGATCGCTCTCTTCTTTTCCGTCGGAGGCATAGGTCTCGACGCGAAGGATGGAACCTTTCAAAGCGCGACACGCTTCACGTTCTTCGTCCGCAGTCAGGCCGGCTGGAAGCGCGGTGTCTCGCAGCAGCATCGCTTCGAACTGCTTGTCTGTAAAGCCGGACTCGCCGCGGCTTGGATCGCCTTCCCGATAATACTCCCGCTCAAATTGTTTGCTGATGCGCTCACCAGCTAGATACGCCCCGGTGTGGAACCAGGTTTTGGTATGAGCCGGCGGGACGTGTGAGGCTTCCTCAATATTAGTAGCGACATTAGTAGCGACTGGAAAGGCATCGCTCGCGCTCAGCGTGGCAAACTGTTCGGTATCGAATTGCTCAACCATCCCGAATCCGCGAAACTCGCGCTCGGAACCATCGAAGTAGCCGTGATGATAGGCGTAGCGGGTGACGAAGCGATTGCGGCTGATGCGGTCGTATGTCTCAATGCGCTCGACGACGTGCACCGGAAAGGGAAGCTTGGTGATCCAGGGATGTCCATTGAGCTTGTCCTGTACGTAGAACTTTGTGGAAGGCGCATAGGCCACGACTGTTTCTGAGCCAAGGTTGTTGACAGTCTTCACCAACAGATGCGGTTTCTGGCCGCCCATCAGATCGATGTAGCGCATCGGTCGGTCTACGTCGCTGGAAAGTGGCGAGGACCAAACGAGACAAGCTGTTCCGCTTCCCACCAAGTCCACAACTTGAACAGCCGAAAGGTTGTCTACTGGGGGAAAACTGGTCAGCGATTCGCGGTCACTCCAACTATTGCCCGACTGGTTGCGGTAGATGTCGATTCGATTCGCACCGAGGTAACTGATGTCGGTAGTGCCGGAGCCATCGATGTCGGCCAAGCGGATGCGCTTTTGATCGAACTGATCGGGATTATCGAACCACGGCGAGTTACTCATTGTCACTTTCGATCCAAAGCGGCCGTGACCGAGGTTGGGCCAGTAGCAAACCTCGCCGTTGCGGATGCGGGCCAAGTCGGTGAGGCTATCGCCCGAAAAGTCTGCGAGATAAACAGATTGCGAGCCGTCGGCGAAAACCAGCTTGGGTCCCTCTTCCTCGGCGGCGGCTTGGCGGACTAGTTGCGATGAACCAAAACCATCTTCCGCCAGCGATGGGTGCCAACGGAAGACTTCGTCGTCAGCGATTAGGATGTCGCTGTGCCCATCTCCGTCGAGGTCGATGAACTTGAGATTAGGGTCGCGAGTGTCGAGGTTCGGAAACGACTGGAACGTACGGAAAGTTTCCCAGCCGGCATCATCGGTGCGTTCGTAGAAACCAGGCGCGGAACCCGCAAAGGTGACGAGGTCCGGTTTGCCGTCGCCGGCCAAGTCCAGGAACTGGGCCGGGCCGGCGAGGGAAAGTGCCGGCCGAGCAGCAACAAGTTCTAACGGAGCGAAGCGGGCTTCAATATGCTCGGTACCGTTGTCGCGAACGGTGTTGATAGGGCTGAGATTGCGTTTGTAGAACCAGCCGTCTGCCTGCTCAGTGAGAATACCCGACACACCTTCGCCGTCAAGATCTATCCATTGATAGCTGGAGTCGTCGAGACCCTGCGGCAGATTTTCGAGACTGTCAGCATCAAGCTCGCGCACCTCCTTCTGGATTCTCGCGGCGGTATAGGTGAACTCAATTGCCGGCAGCGAGTTCTTCCGATACGCGCCGTCGGCCTGTCGCCTGAAACCCGATTGGGTAACGGAGGTGATCAGGGAGGCGATGGGGCTTTGTTCGTAGTTGAACTCGGTGGCGCGAACGAGATAGTCCTCCGTGCCGAGTTCGTTCTGGAAGTGGTGGAACATCAGCACACGATGGCAAAGGCGTTCCGTTCGTACCTCGAAGCCTGAGCGGTAGGTGGAGAAGGGATCTTCGCGGATCGCCCAAGGGCGCTGGTTATCTTCAAGAAAAGCGTTGGCGGCGCGTCCGTCGGCGTTTTCCGTATAGTGCTCGCCATAATCGAAAACAATTTCAAAGAGCCAATCCTTGCGCTCGCTCAGGTCTTCAATCGTGTGGCGCGGCGTGCGATTGCCGTACTTGATGCGCTTGAGATAACGGTGAGACGAGTGAGCGTCGTCGCTGCGGTTGCTTTCATGCACCAGAGTCCGATTGATTCCCTGGGAGTTTTCCGCTTTGTATTCGTAGCGGATGGCGTTGCCCTTGTCGTCGTAACTTTCGCAGATTAGCCAACTGAATATTCGAGCCTGATCTTTCGGATCGGCTATGCGGCTTGCGGCAGTTTTGCCGTAGATGGTAGTGATGTTGTCCTTGGAAATCGCGCGCCAATGAATCTCCCCATTGCGGGTCCATCGCTCGATGCGTGCGAACAATCCTTCGATGCGCGGACGGTAACGTCGCACCAGAAAGCCGCCACGTTCAATCTCTTCGCGAACCCAGTTTCCTTTCGCATCTTTTTTGAAGACAGGCATTAGGTCTTCAGAGCCTGAGAGAATGAAGACGTCAGACTCTTGCGCATCGCGGTATTGAGGAAGGCCTTTGTCAGTTTTGCGCGTAATCGCAGGTAAAGAAAGATCCCAACCCAGACCAAAGGATCCGTTACCAGCGCCTGAGTCGTAGGAGAGGGAGAGTTGCGGACCGAAGCCGGAGCGTCCCGGGCTGACAGCAATGGGCACGCTTATCGAGGAAGTGCCAGTCACAGGATTGGCGGCGAACTTCTCGCCGATTCCGCGGATCGCACCTCCCCCTTTAGGTAGCGACAGTGTGGGAGATGAAAAGCTCTGATCCTTCGGCTCTTCGGTTCTTGAGGTTTCTTTCGGGTTCATGATCGACCTTGGAACCTCTGCCGCCGTAACAAATGAGGATGGCTGTTCAACGCAAGCTCGGAACTCAGGCTAGTCTTTATGCTAAGCGCAAAAGACCTGTCTGTGCGCTACTACACATAGACAGCTTGGCCCCTGTTGATCGGCAGGATTGCCAGCCTCTTTCGAAGGCAGAGCGTGGTAGTTTCGAACCCTTGGGCGCATCCCTAAGATTCCTACTCGGGGTATTCAATGAAGCTCTTGGGATTGATTGAGGTTCCCGTTCCGAGTCTTATCGATGAGGGATGTCCGCACTACGTGGCCGCGATTTCCTCAGCAATATGAACAAAAACGAAATGCGCAACGGACTTTAGTCCGTTGCGCATTTCAAGTTCAAACGATGAGTAGCTGTAAGTTATTGAAGAGAAGTGGTGCCGAGGGCGGGAGTCGAACCCGCACGCCCGTTAGGACAACGGATTTTAAGTCTCACAAACCTTAATTTCTTTAGTTCTCCCGTGTTCCTGCTTGTTCCGAATCCTTAGTATTTTCGCCAAATCACTTCCATGCTCTTCAGGCCTGTATGGCCGTGTTCGGAAGAGTTGGCACACATTTGGCACACAAGGGTGAACCCCTCCCTCTCTCTGCAACGATCTGTAGAAGCCCGCCCAACTCACCTGCGCCAGTTGACAGACGCGCTCGATACTCAAGGTGCCTTACAAGAACATCACTACTGCACGTGTTGGGATGGGACATAGTCGTATCAACAAACCGCAGACCGCTCTATCCCGCCATTATTGGTGGCCGTGGTTCTCTTTAGAATGATGGACGACGAGACGACATGATCTCGCATTCTTATCACCGCCAAACGTTTCGGTCTTTCGGAATCTATCTGAGCCTTGCCCGCAGAAAATATCTATTTTGAGTTGAAGTAAACCTTCGGCTAGCCTATATTAATGTAGCTCTGTTTTTGCTCGAACTTTCTCATGCGAATCTCACCTCTCTTCACTCGCGTAATTAGGCATAATCCCATCGCTAAAACTGCGCTTTGTGTGGCCGTTGTGTCAATCATTCTGTTGTGGAATCCCAGCAGTTCCACTCAATCAGTGAGCTCGCCGGATAAGCCAATAGAGCCGCGACCCAGGTTCATTCCGGGCGAGGTCCTGGTGCGCTTTAAGTCCGAATCCCTGGCACGGGCGACTAAGCAGATTGACACCCTAATAGTTGAACGTCGAGGTATTCAGGTGAGGATGGAGGAGACCGATGCTTCGCACATTCTGCACGGCCTTCGAGTAGCTCACGTCGATCCCGCTGAGACTCTAACTGCAGTAGAAGCTCTCTCTGCGCGACCCGACGTTCTCTATGCCGAACCCAATTATGCGCGCGAACGATTTGTGGCGCCTGACGATCCCCTTTATCCGAATCTTTGGGCCCTTAACAGTACTGGGTTCATCTTTGGTAGCGCAGGTAACTTTTTGCCTGGTTTCGATATCGATGCCGAGAAGGCTTGGAACATCACCACCGGAAGCCCGAATGTTGTCGTTGGCATAGTAGACGGCGGCATCGATCGAGATCACCCCGATCTGTTTCAGAATTTTTGGGTAAATCCCGGTGAAATTCCCAACAATCACTTAGATGATGACGGCAACGGTTTAGTCGATGACATCAATGGCTACGATTTCTTTCACAACACGCCGGGATTCTTTGATCCCGGCGATCTCGATTCAGAGAATCATGCAACTCATGTCGCTGGAATCGTAGGCGCATCTGGAAATAACGGAACGGGAGTGGTTGGCGTAAATTGGCAAGTTAGTTTGATGTCGTTGAAAATCTTCGGCCGTCGGGGTGAGAGTCCCTATCCAAGCAGTGTCAGCCTATTGGTGCGTGCTTACGCATACGCCAAACAGATGCGCGACCTGTGGACCAGCTCCGGTGGCACTAGGGGAGCGAACATTCGGATCCTCAATAACAGCATCGGTGGTTATGGTCGCTCGCAGACTGAGTTCGATGCCGTTCGCGCGTTAAATGATTCAGGAGTGCTATTCGTTGCCGCCGCTGGAAACTACACCCGGAACAACGACGTCTTTCCAGTTTATCCGGCTGGCTATGAATCGCCGAATGTGATCTCAGTCGCAGCTTCAACTCAATACTCTGACACGCTGGCTAGTTTCACAAATGTGGGGGCCCGTACAGTGACCATGTCAGCTCCCGGTCAAACAATACAAAGCACCATCGCCTTCGGGAATTATTCAGTCTTTAGTGGCACATCTATGGCGTCTCCGTACGTTGCCGGAGCTGCCGCATTAATTTGCGCTGCATACCCAAACATTACCGTGGAAAAGTTAAGGGCAGCACTCATCTACAACGGCGATCGCGTCTCCTCACATGACTACAAGAGCTTAACGGGTCGGCGACTCAATGTGTTCAACTCACTGACTGGAGTAGCTGAAAACGACGTCACTGCTCCTGCAGCGATCAATGATTTTAGGATTATCGCCAAGGAGGGACGACGGATTACTTTGGGTTGGAGCGCTCCCGGTGATGATGGCAATTTGGGCACTGTTTCTCTTTACGACATTCGCTACTCACCAACTGATCTCAGTTCGCCTCAACAATTCGAAGCCGCGACCAGCATTTCGCCGCTGGCTATCCCGATTCCGTCAGCAGCAGCGACTCTAGAGAGTGCGGTTGTTGAAGTGCCATTTGGGCATACGAATGGCTTCATCGGATTGCGAGCCACAGATAACATGGGTAATGCAAGTCCGATAGCTGTAGTGAGCCTACCTATCGACCAGAATGTTCCTGGTCTTTATGACGTTACGGAATCACCAGCGGAATCCCTATCGACAGGTGGAACACAACTCCAGGGTTTCGGGGTGGCATATCCCGATGATGGCTTCTCGGATTATGCCCTTCCTTTTTCGTTTCCCTACTTCGGCTCCTGGGTAAGTACGGTATCGGTATCTCCAAACGGCGCGATCTATTTTTCCACGCCGCCAAAATTTCTGTTGCCACCCATGACTGGTGACGGCCTACCGCTCGATTTCTACAGCTCCCTTCGAGGCCTTCAAACAAACGCAATGATAGCCGGCATGTGGGATGACTTATATATGACGGGCGGGGTGTTTGCAGTTAAGCCAGATGCTGATCGGGTTATTTTCAGGTGGGAAGGAGTCACTTTTGACACGAAGTTCGACGATGGCACTTCACGAGGACAAAACCCTGTCAAGTTCGAGATTGAGCTGCGCAGAGATGGAACGATCCAGTTTCGATATGGAGACGGCAATCAGAAGCTGTTTCCCGTCGTTGGCATTTCTGGTGGTAGTCCGGATGCGTATGTGATTAATTCTCATACTTCTGAAACCGGGTTTAAAGACCTCACGAACGCCAGCACAGTCAAATTTATGCCCCGGTTTGCTCCGGCTCAACCCTCTGCGGACTTGCAGCTTACGCTGAATGATCCTGCGATCGTACTGCCTCGTGAGGCTGGAGGGAATATATTTGCTTCGTTTCCTCAGGCAGCAATCCCAGGACAAACTCTTCAGTTCGGAGTTGCGGTCAAAGATCTTGGTCCAGATGCCGCTGACAACGTCGTAATCACGAGTCAACTCCCAACCGGCCTCAGCTTTGTTAGATGTGGCGGCGGCGTTACGTGTACTGGTCCGCCCGTTGGGAGCAACGGAGGAACAGTGACGGTTGACCTTGGAACTCTTGGGCGGTCCTTCCTGAACGGCCTCTCAAGTGCCGCTATTGTTGTGCGCGTAGAAGCGACCGCTGGCGCGACCCTCAACACAAGCTTTTCCCTCACGAGTTCCACGCCAGATCCAAACTCCACAAACAACACCGTAACCCAAACGATCGTCGTATCCGACTACAGCATCTTCAATGATGTCGTCGACGTAGTTGGTAATAACGGCAACACCACAGCGCTAAAGCAGGACAGAACAGTTTGGACTTGGGGATTGCCGTTTGGCGCTGCTGATTGCGAGGGTTGTGGCGATACTCTTCCCCAGCGCGTTGTCGGCCTATCGGATGTTGTTGCCATCGCCTCATCGACGGGGCATTCGTTAGCGCTTAAGGCCGACGGAACGGTGTGGAGCTGGGGCTTGAATGACTTGGGACAATTAGGTGGTCAGCCACTCTACGTGAACTCGTTTTACGCTTTTCCGCCGACGCAAATACCTGGTTTGGCAAACATCAAAGCAATCGCCACTGGGCCAACCAGCAGCTTCGCACTTGCGTCTGATGGATCCGTCTGGGCCTGGGGGGATAATTTGTTTGGCCAACTCGGCGATGGCACAACAACAATGCACTCTGAGCCGCGTCGCTTGACAACCATCAATGGTGTCCGGTCATTGTCCACAAATGGTGAATGCAGCTACGCAATCAAGCAGGATGGATCAATTTGGAGTTGGGGTCGCAACGCATTCGGAATGCTGGGTACCGGTTCTTCCGATCTCTTTTCCGCGGTTCCGGTTAATGTAACAGCACTGACAAATATTCAGATGATTGTCATCGGTGACCTTCACGTCCTGGCTTTAAAAAACGACGGCTCGGTCCTGGCCTTTGGCAATGGCGGCTCAGGTCAATTGGGAAACGGAACGAATAACAGCAGCACTGTGCCGATTCAAGTTCCCGGGTTGACTGGTGTTACGCAGGTCGCTGCCAACGCTCTAGGTTCCATGGCATTGAAAGCAGATGGAACTGTTTGGGCTTGGGGAGAGGATCATCTGTCTCCGATGCGAGTTGATGGTGTCCCAAGCGCCAAACGTGTGGGGGCATGGTGGACTGTGCGTGCTGTTATTCTGGTTGATAATACGCTGCAGATATGGGGCGGGTTTAATATCCACGGCATGCTTGGTGACGGAACGCTGACGCCAAGGAATCTGCCGGGACCTGTAAGAGCCTTTACGGTTGTGAGCGCCCCAAGTATTAATCCTGGCGGCCGAGTTTACGTTTTTCCGACAGATGTCACCATTCGCTGCGACACCTTTGGTGCGGCGATCCATTACACCACCAATGGTGCAGAGCCCAGCGAAAATGATCCAGTCATAGCTGATGGCAACACTCTCAGGGTTGACCATACGATGATGCTTAGAGTGAAAGCCTGGAAAGCTGGTTGGACACCGAGTCAGACGGTTAGCGCGAACTACACGGTTCTCTCATCAGCTCAGCCCGTAATATTCGTTGAGGACGGCGCCACAAATCTGGCTGTTGCCCTGGATTCCGTGACACTGATCCGCGGACCGTTTCACATTCTTTCAGATCACAACTTCAGTCTTGATCGCCACACCCGCGTGATCTTATTGACCTCTAATCTTGGATTGAGTCCGACAGATTCAAGTGTGATTACTGTGCAAGCGGCGGGAATTCCTTTGGCCGTTGAAAATGTGGGAAGCATAACAGGAGTACCTGGTCTGGATGCTTCCTTCATCATAGTGAAGTTAACTGATAGTTTGCCGCCTGGTGATTTACCTTTAATGATTACTGTGCGAGGCGTGTTGGCCCATAACTCACCCCTACTGAGTATCTCGCCCTAGAACGGGACAAAGTTTGATCTCCCTGAGCGACCTCACTTTTACAGACCTCGGTACGGGCTCAACTTTGCGCCGACAGCCGCGAGATACTTCGCTATTTCTTCCTCGTTCGGTTGGATACCGATTCGAACTTCTCCCAAAATAAAATGCAACTCTAGTGGGTTTTCGTGACGTCTTAATCATACGGCCACCAGCAAGGCTGGCCTTTCAAAGGTGTCGGAGGCGAATTAACGATCCGACATATTCGATTTTGTTCGTTGAGCAAGTATGTAGAACTGATCTCTGGAGGGGATGATGTTTAGAAAGCTGTGGGTATTGGTCCGTTTCGCGGCTTTGACGGGAGATCAGCAATCTGCACCGGGCGAGAGAACAGAACCTGCGACGGACGATCATCTGACGGGCACTCTGTAAGACTTCACTATCCCTTCAACGAAAAGAGAAGCAAAGACGTTCCTGGACTTTTCGTCACCTTTTCGAAGCAGCTTGTTGCCGGCTTCTCGCAACCGATTCCACCAATCACACTCTTCGGAAGTACAGGGCTCAGTTGCTGCTGGAATCTCCTTATAGTAAAAACCGAGACGCCTGAGCCCGCTATAGTTGTTCGCGTTTTACTGTCCTGTGCCGACGTGTGTGCTGTCATCAAAAAGAAACGCAAAGCAGACAAGCCCCGATCCAAGAAGAACGCCTGTAAGAAGAGGGGAAGACGGCCTTAAGAGCAATCTTCTTCTCCACAATCCAGACGAGCGACGCGATTGCGAAAGTCACGTTCCCGGTTTTAGTTTCCAAAGGCGTTTACTGTCAGTAAACCCACTCTCTCTGAATCTCGAAGAACTCACCACCACCAGGCCCGCCACAACCACAACTATAGTAGCAATAAGTTGTAGTCTGCTCCCCATACTGCACCACTACCGTATTGGTGAGATTGCACATGCACCCGGGCCAGGGGTTATCTGGACACCCATCGGCTCTGACCACGGGAACTCGCATTTGTATCAGACTGAAGGCAATCGCGCCCGCCATGGCCGCGATCCCAATCCATTTAGTGATTGTCTTCTTCAAGTTCTTAGTCCTCCTGATTTTGAAATCATAGATAAAGTGAAACCAGCTTGTCTTATCATAAACAAAGGTTCACCTCGCAGCAGCTCGCGAAATGCCGAAATAAGTTTCCATTTCTGCCTTTGTATTCTCGTTGAAAGCACCGGCCCAAACCTTTTCGACCTTGCGCTGGTTGTCTATCACGATCGTTAGCGGTGTCAGGTTGAGCTTATAAAGCTTTTTGAATTCCGCGCTTGGGTTTCCGAAAACCTCGATATTCAATCCGTTCGCGGTAAGAAGATCCCTGGTGTCGGCTCTGCCATCCAAGCCAACGCCATAAACCTGATACTGCTGGCGATCACAAGCCTCTTTTATCGCTTTCCAATACGGAAGCGTGCGCTCGCATACTGGGCATTGGGATGCAAACACCAGAAACACAGTCTTGGGATGATCCGCGAAGTTTACGACCTGGCGCTGACCGGAAAGAGTATTGGCGGTGAAAGACGGTACTTGTTGTCCCGGCATCAAGAATTCCGGCTGCTGATGTGCAATTGCGGCTTTTAGACTACGATTCTGTCTAACCAATAATCCGTTGGCAACGCAAAGGCCGACAATTAACAGCAACAACAGTCCGTGACTAAATGTTGCCAGATTTAAGCCGATACTCCAGCGTGATGAGCGAAAAGTCTGAATTAGAGAGGACATAGCGCTCGGCTGAATCGAAACATCGTGGGAACCAAGCTTGACTAGGGCGGCACTATAATCCCAAGTGTTTTAGTCAGTCAAGTATTTTTGCAAGTCAACTAACGGCCACGAAACCCAACAGTTTCCCCAGGACTTAAATCGGCTTACCGCAGTACAGTAACTATGGATTCCAGGGCCTATAAAGTCTGCAGGAATGCCATGATTCCCGCATCTTCACGCCATCGCTTCACCGGCTTATTTGCGGCAACTTCGCAGGCTGCCAGCGCTTTAGCTTTCATTTCCAAATCGACCTCGGCATAGATGTTCGTTGTGTTGAGCGAGACATGCCCGAGCCAGGCGCGGATTGTGTTGATGTCCACTCCGGCGCGGAGAAGATGCGTGGCGGTCGTGTGACGGATCGTGTGCGGACTCACGCGCTTTGTGCTTAATGACGGCATTTGCTCTGAAACTCTCTTCGCATAGCGTTCGATCATCGTGTGAATGCCAAAGCGGGTGAGCGGTCGCCCACATCGATTGAGGAACAGCCGGTCTGGCGGAGAGCGGCGTTCCACGAACGGCACAAGTTCAGTTACGGTCTGTGGCCAGAGTGGACAGCGGCGAAGCTTATTACCTTTGCCGTGAATCTCAACAGATGATTGGTATCTCTCTGGGGCTTGCGACAAATCCAGATGAGAGATCTTAAGCTGGGCGGCTTCGTCCGCGCGAGCGCCAGTGTTGTAAAGAAATAAGATCACTGCATAGTCTCGCTGGCCTTGAGCCGTCTTGCGATCAGGAGCAGCTAACAGAGCGTCCATCTCGCTTTTCTCAAGGTATGTGACTAAAGGCTTGGCAGTTTTCTTAAAGGCGATGGCTCGGACTTCTCCACACCATTCGATGTGCTCAGGACGATGCAAACAATGAATCGCGCCAGCGCATGAATCGCGGCCAGCCTTTGGTTCCGGGTGGTGACACAGCAACCGCGAGTCTCTTCAAGATCTAAAAGGAAATGCCGCACGCGCTCGGCTGAGGCATCGATGACCTTAAGCCGCTCAACCTGACTACCGGCTTTATTTGCGATGAAAGGAATCAGCAACGAAAGCGTGTCGCGGTAACTGCGCTGAGTGTTGCGCGCCAGATTGCGCTCTTTCACCGCATACTCAAGAAGGAAGCGTCTCACCCATGGTCCTAGTAGTGATGTGTCATTCATAGTGCACCTCCCTCGAAGGCCGCTCCAGCCGCACCTGCTCTTGCTTGATCGTGGTCGCATGCTGCTTGGTGATTACTTGCGCGGCGCTAATGGGTACCTCGATGCCATAATGCTCGCGCAGCTTCTGTGGTACTTTCCCAAAGGCCACGTCGGCGCCAAAGTCAGTCACCGCTCGCTGCAACCCCAGCGAATAGCTGCGACAGCTGACTCCCGCTGCTTCGCTAAATGGCCGCCGCTGCCGTCCGGCTCGTTGATAGATTTGTTCTTCGAGCTCGACCTGCCCCAGCCGGCTATACCAATAGAGTTTTTTTACCTTCCGAGTCACTCCCTCCTGCTGCTCGCTCTCCTTTTGCAAACGCCGTTGCTTGCGCTCGGCCCACCCTTGCAGCGCACTGCGCCCCAGTTCGCAACTCTTCGATCACGCGCTGCTCTGCCTCATCTGCTTTCACGATATCTCCAGCCGCGTTCTCCACAATTGCCAGCATCTCTTCAAACCGCGCTCGCAATTCCGGATACTCCCGCAACCACCAACTCCGGACAATCAAGCGGTCAAGGGCGCGTCACCGCTGGCTACGCCCTTTGAATCGCCAGCAGAGAAACCAAAAAATGCAGATGCTATCGTTGTCTTAAATGATCGAGGCGGAACGACCTCAGAGCATGAACCTTTCATGCTCAACGGCTAGGCTCATCTCTCAACTACCTCGGAGGGCGAGCTTCGCATTTGGTCGTTGCTGATTCTCAAAGACTAGTGGTACTTAGAATACCAGACCCCAAGCCTGATGATCCGAAGTTTTCAGCAGGCAATTGTAACGATTTTGGCAATCAAGCCTAACCTATTTAGATTCATCAAGCGTTTACGAAGAAATTTGTTGATTGTGTTATGCAGCAGGCTTACTCTCGTGGTGCTCAATGGTTGCCAACTCGCTCTAGCAAGAGTTCCTCGGTTGTTCATGCGGCACACCATACCTGTACCCCCGGCGGAAGAGTCTCGAACATAGAACCGCCGCATTGATGGGGAAGATCGTTACTCAAGGTCGCAACGAACTCTCTAAGCTCAACTCACGCTAGATTCTAACTTCATAGAGTTCCGCTATCTGACAAAGTTCGCCTTTGGAGGTTCTTCATGCCTACCAACTCAACCTCTCGCAGGTCTGTTGCAACTATCCTAATTACATTTTTCGTCTGCTGCGCCTTGCTCTTTTCTACGCTCGTAATGGCGCGGTCGGGTCGACCGATCCCCAGCAGTCAGGATCAGGCTCGAAGGGGCAATCCCGAGCCTGGGCCGCCAGAGATGAGTCTTCCGAATCTTAGTGAAGTGCGGCGAAGAGTTCATCCTCGACCCGAAGCACCACGGAATGTTCCTTCGCTGATGCGTGGAAGACGCAAGCCACTCCAGCCTCGCAATGGCCGGAAGGTTGGTGACCCAGGCACGATGGACAGTGCCATCGGCATAGCGCGCGAGTCTATTTCAGACACGATCGCGTCAAACAACGCCGTAAGAGAGAACCTAAACGTAAAGGACGCTGCAAAGCATATTTCGATCCTTCCGCCGACAAGGAGGCGCAATCATGCGGTTGCTGGCGGCAGGAGTCTATCGCCCACGCCTATCGGTGACGATCAGTACGTGCAGACGTTTTTTCAATGGGCTTTGGCGCGAACACCATACTCAAATGAACAATCCTATTGGAATGACATTCTGCGCGCAGCATACGTGCATGGTCAGAGTTCAATGGTCATGGCGGCCAGAGAGATGGGCAAGACGTTGTTTGAATCCGTCGATTATGCAGCGCGAGCGCGTTCTAATCATGACTACGTTTACGATCTCTATAAGACCTATCTGATGCGCAGCCCTGATTCAGGCGGCTGGGCGTATTGGGAATCACTAGTTCCAGGACTAGGTCGTGAGAATGTGCGTCGTGCGTTCGACGAAAGCGGCGAGTTCATCTCCAAAGTTGGGACGGTAACGTTAACCGGCAACGCCTCTTCTACCGTTACGTCGCTGTTGGCGGCTCGAGTCGACCTCGTCAATCAGTCGGGCAATCCAGTCTTGGCGCGGGCCACAGAGTGGAGTATCCCTTTGGTTCGCTTGCCGGGAAGAGCCGGTTTGGATCTAGGACTCACGATTTCTTACTCGTCGGCAGCAGTGTGGACACGTTCCGGCCCTTACATTTATTTCGATGATGACAACAGCTCATTGAGTCCTGGTTTCCGGTTTGGCTTTCCAACAGTGCAGGAATTGTTCTTCAATGCGCAGACCAAACAGAATGCTTACTTGCTGATTACCTCAGCCGGAAAGCGTGTTGAGTTACGGCAGGTGGGCACCAGTAATATTTACGAAGCGGCAGATTCCTCTTACTTGCAGCTGACGGACACCAGCGGCAGCAATGGCAAATTGCTGCTGCGATCGACCGACGGTACACAGTTGAGTTACCAAAAGTTAGAGAATGAGTGGCGCTGTAAGGAAATCAAGGACCGCAACGGCAATTATCTCACCGTCAACTATAACAATTTGGGCGACCTCTCCAGCGTCATCGATACCCTGGGTCGCACGCTCACCTTCAACTACGACAGCAATGCCAACCTAAATGAGATTACACAAGTCTGGCACCGTGACGTCCAGCCATCTGGACAAGTAACGGAAACTCATAAATGGGCAACGTTTCGCTGGGGTACGGCCACAATTCAGCCGAACCTTGCGAATGTCGCGATCAGCGGTGTCGCCAATGGCCAGTCGATTCCGGTATTAACGATGGTCGGCCTGGACGATGGCACCTACTACAAATTTGCATACACCAACTGGAACTCGGGTCAAGTAGCTCGGATTTCGCACTACGCGTCCGACAGCAATCCGGATTATGACAATCATGAACGATCTCACGCGGCTTATACCTACCTTGCATCAGACGACACTACCAGATTGACGGAAGTACGGGTCGCCGCTGAAAGTTGGACTGGCATCAATGGCGTCGCAAGCGAGGTCGTAACGCTATTTGGCAGTGATGGCGGCAGCGCTTTCTGGCTGGTGGGCCCGGACGGCACCGTATACAAGGAGTTTTACGGCACGGCTTGGCAAAAGCGACTCGTTCAGCAGACTGAGACATGGTCAGCCGACGGTATTAAACAAAAATGGACCAGTACTTCCTGGATGCATGACAACACGCCTGACTATCCGACCAACCCGAGAGTAACTGAGACCAATATCTTCGACGCCAGTAATAATCGGCGGCGCACCACCATTGACTATCCGACGACGTTTGGATTGCCAGGGTGTGTCACGGATTATGCGGCTAACGCCTCGACGCCGATCCGCTTCACCTGTCGTGGTTACAAGAATGACGATGCGTACATCAGCCGACGCATCATTGGGTTGCCTTATGTCGATAACGTCTTCGACGGCAACTGGAACCTCCAATCCAAGACCATGTATGAATACGATTGGTGGGACTACAAGACCACGCAGGCGCCCGGAATGCAGCACGACACGACCAATTACGGTTCGAACTTTGACTTCGGGCGCGGATTTCTAGTGGGAGTGCAT
>DATNBH010000034.1:0-7321 GCA_035572035.1 Pyrinomonadaceae bacterium
CACCGAACGGTACCAGGGGAAAGGTGGAGTGCTGGATATTGAGTATTGGGTCTTGCCTCATCAGAAAGAAGCAGCGCTCAGACAATTCAAAGAAGTTTCACGGATGCTCGCGGCCTTTGAGCACTGGTTTGGGAAATATCCTTTTTATGAGGATGGTTACAAGCTGGTTACGGTTTCATATCCGGGCATGGAGCATCAAAGCTCAGTTACCTACGGCAATTGGTTTAGGAATGGCTACTTGCAGCGCGACCCTTGTGGCTGCGGAGTTGGTCTTAAGTTCGACTTCATCATTGTTCACGAATCAGCGCATGAATGGTTTGGCAACAACATTTCGATGAAAGACGCGGCGGACATGTGGATTCATGAGGGCTTTGCCAATTACGCAGAAAACCTTTTTGTCGAATACCACTTCGGGAAAAAAGATGCGGAGGATTATGTGATTGGGACTCGCCGCGGCATCCGAAACGACACTCCGATCATTGGCGTTTATGGGTCGAACAGGCAAGGTTCAGGAGACATGTATCCCAAGGGCGGGAACATGCTGCACACAATTCGCCACGTCATCAATGACGACGCGAAGTGGCTCTCAATCTTGCGCGGGCTCAATGCTGATTTTTGGCATCAGACTGTTACAACGGAACAGATTGAGTCATATATCAGCAAAAAGGCCGGTATCGATCTCAGCAAAGTATTTGACCAATACCTGCGGACCACAAAGATTCCCTTGTTGAAATACAACGTGAACGGGAAGAGCGTTTCGTTTTACTACGATAGAGTCGTCAAGGGATTCGCAATGCCGATTCGCGTAATCATCAATGGCAAGGAAATTCAGATAACACCGAACGAAGTAAGGCAGACCTTTGAGTTCTCTGAAGAGATCAAAACATTTGAGGTGAATCGCAACTTCTACATTGAGGCAGCGAAGAGTGATCTGTAAGAACGAACTTTAGCCGCAGATTACGCAGATTACACTGATTCAGTAAGGGGTTTTTATGTCTAAGGTGAAGGGTTCTGGCCTGCGCTTGTTCGATATGCGATGGATCGAACACCGCCGAAACAGAAGTTGCAGAGGTGGGCTCGGCCCAAAACTCAAAAGATACCACGGGCTTGTCCCGTGGTACTTCATGTTTGCAGCTACACCGCAAATCAAAGAAAAAATATTGATGCCACGGCCTTGCGCCGGGGAGCTTCACGTTTCTGATGGTAGTTAATGTTCGAGTTCCTGTAGCTGCGAACGTGAACTAACCACGGCGCAGGGCCGTGGCATCTGGTAGTTAATGTTCGAGTTCCTGTAGCTGCGAACGTGAGCTAACCACGGCGCAAGGCCGTGGCATCTGGTAGTTAATTTTCGTGTTCCCTTAGCTGCGAACGTGAACTAACCACGGCGCAAGGCCGTGGCATCTGGTAGTTGATGTTCGTCGTCTGTAGCTGCGAACGTGAACTAACCACGGGACCAGCCCGTGGCATCCTGACCTCAGACCTCAGTCAATTCGCAATGCAATCTTGCCTAAATGGTGCTCACTAAGCGCCTGGTGCGCCTTGCTCGCTTCTTCCAAACGAAACGTTTTGTCCACGTGAACTTCAAACGGACCAGAATCGATCAGGGCGTTGAGTCTGTCGATGAGGGCCGGGCTGTTCTCTCCGTCGTATGCTTCAATTGCGATACCGTCACGAGCAGTCGGCTCAGGCATCACGCCATGTGGATACGCGATCCGTCCTCCTTGGCGAATCGCTAACAAGGCTTCATCAGTCTCCTCGCCTCCTGCTGTAACAAGTGCAGCATCGAGTCCATGGGGTGCAAATTGCCTGGCTGCGTCTAGAACATTAGGGCCATGTCCGTCGACTGCGCTGTCAGCTCCAAGTTTTTTCGCAAGCTGCACACCGTCTTTACCGGAAGCGATGGCGAACACATTGGCGCCGAGACGTTTCGCGAGTTGTACGGCCAAGTGTCCAATGCCGCCGCTCGCGCCGACAACCATCAACGACTCGCCCGATCTCAAACCAAGTACTTTTTCCAAACCTGTTAGTGCGGTCAACCCATCGGTGGGCAACACCGCTGCTTGTTCAACTGACAAGTGACCAGGAATGTGCGAAGTATTCTCGGCCTTAACCGCAGCATACTGAGCGTAGAAGCCGCCATTCGGATTCCCAAGCTCGGCGGCGTAAACATGGTCACCTTCTTTGAAGCGACTTACGTCTTTGCCGACTGCCGCGATCGTGCCGGCCCCATCAGTTCCGAGCACGTATGGAAATGTTGGTTTCGTCCCCATTATTTCGACAAACCGGCCTTCACGCTCAAACGGATCCCACGCTCCTACGCCGGCAGCCTCGACTCGAATCAGAACCTCGTTCGCTTCGATTTGGGGAATGGGTAAGTTTTCTATTTTCAATGCTTCGGGACCGCCAAACTTATCGAGAGCTACGGCCTGCATTGTTTGTGCTTTTGCTTGTGATGTCTGTGCCATGATTTTACGTACACTCCTGTCTCTTAATCGTTCAAGGTATTTCGTCAATCCATGAATATGTCGGAATGATCAAACTACACTTGCAAACACGATGCCTGTGAAACACCAGAACGAAACCACACGAAGGAGCGCACGAAAAGACCCCGGTCGCTACCGCTGCGATTCCTCACGCAAAGTCGCAAAGGCGCGATTAACATCAAATTGAAAGAAATCTGAGCTAATTCCCGAAAAAGACGATGAAATCTTACGTTGCAATTGTCTTTGGATGAGGCAAACCAACGTCTGCGACTTCGCGAGCATCGTTCGGGTATCGGGGAGCGTGACAGCGTTCACGTGACTGTAACGGCTGCGTGATAAGACAGGATCGAGTTCCTCCGCAGTAGTCGATATCGACCATGGCCGTTCGACTTACTCGCGAGAGGCAAATTGTTAATCGGCTTGAACTGAGGCTGTTTCGGGGAATCGTAAATGGTTTCAGATTCAGGTAGTCATCAAATCTCCGACAAAAAATAAGAGAAAGGAAATCATGGAAACAAAACCTACGCATGAACAAGCTCAACTGCATTTGCAAGTCTATGACTTGCGCCGCGAAGCCCGCTTACGCCAGGCGCGCGATTGGTTCCAACAAAACTACCGAGCCCGGACGTTCGATGAAGCCATGAGCATCGCGCCGATGGGCACGGAAAAAGGAAACTTCGTCGGTATGGTGCTGGGCTATTGGGAACAGGCTTGCGCGCTGCTCAATTACGGTCTGCTGCACGAAGACCTGTTCTTCGAAACCAGCGGCGAATTCTTCGGCGTGTGGGAGGCGCTCAAGCCGGTCGTGCCGGAGTTCCGCGAGCGCTTCGTTGAAAAGAACCTGCTCGGGAATCTGGAGAAGGCAGCCCAACGCTATGAAGAGTGGTCCGAGAAGCGCTCTCCGGGTCACATCGCTGCAATGCGTAAGTTCATGGAGCAGCCACAAACTCAGTCGGCCAAGGCTTAAAACGAGTGAACTGATTAAAGGACCTGTGGTTGGCCCAGCGCTGCGGGCCGGCCGCAGATTCCTTTGGGTTTCACCGGATGCCTGCACGAACATTCCAGGAACAAGAACGTGAAAGACCAATCGGCTCCTTTCTTTCAACTCTAAAGTTTGTCCATCGTCGCCTCTGGTTTACTTAACCGGGATAGTAGACAATTCGAGCTCATGACATCCAAGGCTCAGCCTTTGCCGACTCTGTTGCCGACTTTGCCGCCTGAGATAAATGATCGCTCTGCGTGGTATGGCCGCGAGCTGGCGAAACAGAGTGATTGGATCGAACACCTCTCTGAAGCAGAAATTGCCGAGGTGGCCAGCGCGACGAAGAAGCTTCTGGCAAATAGGACGAATAGGCCAAACCCGGTTGCGGACCTGACGTCGCTCAGCCGTGACGATTTTCCTCTTCCCACATTGGGCCCGCGACTGCAACGGCTGTTGGACCAGGTACTAAACGGTCGAGGGTTCGTGCTCATTCGCGCTTTGCCGATCCAACGATGGACCAGACGCGAAGCGGCAATTGCATTTCTCGGCATTGGAGTTCACCTCGGTAGCCTGCGCATGCAGAACGCGGCCGGGCACTTGCTCGGCCACGTCAGAGACCTTGGGCGCTCCAGCGAAGATCCTGAGACGAGAATTTATCAGACGCGGGAACGCCAGACTTTCCACACCGATTCCTGTGATGTCGTAGGCTTGTTGTGCTTGCAGGTTGCGAAGGCCGGGGGCTTATCGAGCCTGGTTTCATCCACGACGATGTTCAATGAAATGCGCCGGCGCCGGCCCGACCTGCTGCAGGTCTTGCTCGATCCGATTGAAACAGATCGACGTGGTGAAGTTCCCGAAGGCGAGAAACCTTACTTCTCCATTCCGGTCTTCAACTGGCATCAGAATCTGCTGTCGGCGATCTACCAGAGGCAATACATCGAATCCGCGCGCCGCTTTCCGGGGGTTGGCCCGCTCAGCCAGGTTCAGCTCGAGGCACTCGGTCTGTTTGACGAGCTGGCCAACGATCCGGAGTTGAACCTCCAGATGGAACTTCATCCCGGTGACATGCAATTCGTGCACAACCACACCATTCTCCATGATCGGACTGCGTTCGAAGATTTTCCGGAGCCTGAACGTAAGCGCCATCTGCTGCGCCTGTGGTTGGCGCCACGGAATGCGCGTCCTCTTCCTAAAGTTTTTGCGGCGCGTTTCGGATCGGTGATGCCGGGAGATCGAGGCGGAATCACCTTAGCCGGTTCAAGGCCTACGATCCCCTTTGACGATTCCCCAGGTGGGAACGAACCAAGCGAAACAACATACTAGACTCACAGAGACGTTGACGGGCGGTAAGCGATTTAGATTTAGCGAGTGCCCAAATTTGGAGTGCGATGACCTGTCATCGCTTTCGCCTGCGGTGGCTCGACGCCGCGGGTTTGATAATAGGCTGTTTTAGACAACTTGCTGCGACAGGTCGCAGCGACGAAAGCGCCGACAAGTCGGCGCACTCCAAATTAGGGCACTTCCAGGTTTTAGGCCACAGATGAACGCGGATATAGAGGGTCTGAAGATAAGATCGGAATTTTGGATCTGTGTTACTCCGCGTTCAATCTGTGGCCAAGAATGAATCGGTGAACGACGCGAGAAAATTTGATCTACTTCACTCGGAGGAAGGGCATGTCGCGCATTCGGGATGCTCCCACATGCATGCCGTTGACCGTTCCATTCTTATCTCGTGTGAACCAGACAACGTATCCTTGCACTGCAAAGTGGTCCTTATATACAGGCTGCAACGGCAAACTCGTCGCCGGACGCTGTTTGATGAATGACTTGTCAGCGTCGACGGAGAAAGTGACTGTCGCTCCAGCCTCTTCGCTAAACCAATCTCCCTTGAATGAGGCCAAGTCTTCAGGCGTTGGCGTCCACTCCTTCTCGGGAGCGAAGCGTCTGACCTCCCCATCGGAATCGACGGTTTCAGCAGACAACGGCCTGCCGTCCTTATCAAAGGTAAACTTCAATTGATTTTCACCAGCAGTGAACTGTCCGCCACCCATTGGCACGAGGCGCGCGCCGCTCCAGCGCGACACGCCGTTTTCAACAACGAAACGTGCCGGAGCATGCGTCTTTTCATTCCGCCAGATGCCGACAAATTTCTTCAACTCATCCTCTGAAACCTTGGCCGGTTCGGTCTTGGGAGTTTCGGGATATGGTCCGAAAATCTCATCAGTTATGCTTTCGGCGATTGCTCCGGAGCTTGGTGAAGTGCCGTTACACATGACACTGATTGAGACCTTGTTGTCGGGGTAACGTGCCAGAAAAGTTTGATAGCCGGCAGTCGCGCCGCCATGCGAGACGTCTTTCATCCCCTTGTACTTATCGACAGAGAGCCCCAGCGCGTACGCGATCTTTCGGCCATCATTCAGCACTCCTCGAGTCTCCAGCGCATCGACAAGAGGCGCACCAAGCGACTTCGACTCGAGCATCGCATTCCACTTAATCCAATCGCCAACCGTCGTGAGCATGCCGCCGTTTCCATAGACATTCATGAAAGGCATGTTGAGTCGCCATGGGCCGGTGCCTTGACGCGAATACGCTTGCGCGCGGCCCGGAACCAGGCGCTGGTAGTCGTCTCTCCACGAACTGTTCTTCATCCCGAGTGGTTTGAATAGCCGCTCCTCGACAAAGGCCGGAAACTTCTGTTTCGAAACACGCTCGACGATTATCGCCGCAAGATTGTATCCGCTGTTTGAATACGAGTATTCCGAACCGGGCGTGAAGTCGAGTGCGCGCTGGTGAGTAATAACGTCAAGGGCGAGATCCTGAGAGATGACTCGATCGCCGCGACCCGCGCCAGTGAGGCCTATGACTGCGCCCCAGTCGCGAACACCGGAAGTGTGATTCAACAGATGCCTGATCGTCAGCGGCGAACCGTAGTCGGGCAGTTCGGGAATGTATTTCTTGACCGGATCGTCGAGACTGAGCTTTCCATCTTGTTGAAGCAGTACGAGCGCTGCAGCCGTGAACTGTTTAGCGACTGAGCCCGACTCAAAAATTGTTTGAGGCGTGTTGGGAACGTTGTGCTCAACCTCGGCCAGTCCGAACGCCTTTTCGAAGACGGTCTCTCCATTGAGTGACACTGCCGCGGCACAACCAGGCGCCGGTGCGACGTACGCCTTGGTAAATTTCTCGAATGCTCGTTCAGCGCCAGCGACAACTTTCTCTTTGTTGGGAACCTGCGCCCAGGTTGCAGTTGAAAGCAACGCAACCACAGCGAAAACGAATAAAAAGTTTTTTCTAGTCATAGGAGTTTTCCATCTCTTCATTGGCAAAAACTAATCCAACCGTTGGTTGAGTTTCATTATCCACACTTTAACGTTTCCGCACAGTGCTAAGTTGTTAGAAGTTCACAGCACTCAGATTTCGGCACTCAAGTAGAATAGCGAGTCGGCAAGGCACATGTCACCGAAAGACTCCCCGACCAGTGCGGCAAGAAAAAGTAGGTAGTCGCTAAACTGAGGCCACGGCCTGGCGCCGTGGTCACTCACGTTGGTCGCTAACAGAGGCGGGCCGAGATTTTTGGTGATGCCACGGGCTCGTCCCGTGGAGTGTTCACGCTTCATGCTGCTGGCAGGCAGGAACGTGAAACACCACGGGGCCAGCCCGTGGCATCTTGCGAACCGATGGATCAGCCTGTTTTTGTAGCTGTGAACATGAAACACCACAGGGCCAGCCTGTTCTATGAAAGGGCTGTCAAGAAAAAACTTCTCCGAAGCTGGCCAGGCGACTAGGCGTACTTGAGAGCGAGCTCAAGATGAGCGGAACTCGGCAACGCTGGTTACAGACCCAACTTAAAGCAGCG
>DATNBH010000035.1:0-11352 GCA_035572035.1 Pyrinomonadaceae bacterium
CCGTTTCGATCTCGATGAGATCTTGGAGTGGACGCGACGAAAATAATTAATGACTTGAAGGATCGATGCTGCTACCATGCGCCGCGTTCTCTTGGTGGCTGCAACGCTAAGGAGAACACAATGTCTGTTTACAAACGAGGAAAGAAAGGCACGCACTGGCATTACTACTTTCGAGTGCGTGGCGTCCGTTACCGAGGCGTAATTTCCGAGGCACGGACGAAGCAGCAAGCAGAACAAGCGGAGAGTAAGATCAAGCAGGAGATCTTTGAGGGACGTTTTGGCCAACTCGATTTAGGCAGCGAGAAATTGGCTGACTTCATCGAAAAGATCTTTGTGCCTTGGTCCAAAGCAAATAAGCGCTCGTGGAGACATGACGAGTTTCGAGCCCGTACAATCCGCGAGTATTTTGGCGGCAAAACCTTTCGCGAGATTTCGCCGCTGTTGGTTGAGAAATTCAAACGTGACCGACGCGAATCGATCACGGCGCGGCAGACGGTTCGTAGTTTAGCCTCAGTCAATCTCGAGCTTCATCTACTGAGTAAGATTTTTAATCTGGCGATTGATTACAAGGTGACGGATACGAACCCCTGCAAGAAAGTAAAGAAGTACACGTTGGACAACAAACGTTATCGTTATCTCATGCCGGAAGAAGAACCGGCGCTGATGGCCGCTCTTGAAGGGCCACGCGCACATCTGAAACCGATGGTAAAGATAGCGTTGGGAACTGGAATGCGCCTGAGCGAGCAACTTCATCTCTGTTGGGAGAGAGTGGATTTGTCACGCGGAGTCCTGATCTTAACCAAGACGAAGACTGGTAAGGATCGTGAAGTCCCGATGAATCCCGAAGTCTTTGAGATCCTGAGTGCTCTCCGCACACAATCAACCGGACGAGGATACGTGTTCATAAACCCTCAGACGGGAAAACGGGTAAAGGAGATCAAGAAGGGATTCAAAACGGCTCTCAAGATCGCAGGAATCGAAGGTCTGGTTTGGCACGATCTGCGTGCTACTTTCGGGACTCGACTCGGTGAGGCTGGTTTTGACGCTTTTACAATCGCGGCGCTAATGGGACACTCTGACATTCACACAACGGCTCGTTATGTTCGTGCGACGGAGAGAAACAAACGTGCAGCGGTCGAGGCAGCAATGCTCAGTTCCAAACAGGTTGTCCACAAATTGGCCACACGCCCACTACGACCACTTGCGCTTGACGCTGTAAACTGTTGATAATCAAGGCATGGCGGGGTAGCTCAGATGGTTAGAGCGTGGGATTCATAACCCCAAGGTCGGCGGTTCGATCCCGCCCCCCGCTACCAATGTTTTCAATTACTTACGGCAAGCCGAGTGCTTGCCGTTTTTTGCGTTGTGTCCAATTTGTGTCCACCCTCAGAATTGAGCATCACGGCTTCGACAGCCGCTCGCTTGTTTCTCTCAGTGGCTCGAACATAACGCGCGGTCGTTTGGATCTGAGAATGGCCCATGAGCGCTGCGATAGTGAAGGCGTCGTATCCGGCCTCGCCTAATCGAGTTCCGAACGTAGCCCGCAGATCATGCCATACCAGACCTTTGATTCCGGCGATCTTTAACGCGGTTCCAAAAGCCTTCTTAACCTCTTTGATGCGCGTTTTCGTTCGCTCATTAACGAACACATAGTCTTGTCCGTTCGAGCGAGACTGCAACGCGAATAGAGTCTTTACGACTTCCGGGTTCATCGGAACCTCGCGATCCTTAGTCTTTGTCTTGGTCAGAATCAGCACGCGTCGTGAGAAGTCCACCCGATCCCAAGTAAGACGCAACTGCTCGCTTTGCCGCATACCCGTACCGATAGCAACGATCACCAGCGGCTTCAAATGAGCACGTGGCCCACTGAGCGCCGCCATGAGCCGTGGTTCTTCTTCCGGTAGCAGATAGCGATAACGCTTGTTGTCGAGTTTGTACTTCTTGACTTTGGTGCATGGATTCGTATCCGTAACCTTATAGTCAATCGCGAGGTTGAAGATCTTACTCAACAGCGTAAGCTCGTGATTGACTGATGCAGGGCTGCGGACCTTTTCTCTCCGCGTGATTGATTCCCGTCGATCGCGTTTGAACTTCTCAATCAACAGCGGCGACATCTCACGAAAAGTTTTGGTGCCAAAATAGTCGCAGATGGTGCGGGCGCGAAACACGTCGTGTCTCCACGAACGCTTATTTGCTTTCGACCACGGCAGAAAGGTTTTGCTAATGAAGTCCGCTAACCGCTCGCTACCAAGATCGACCAGGCCAAAGCGACCCTCAAAGATCTCCTGCTTGATCTTGCTCTCCGCTTGTTCTGCTTCCCACTTCGTGCTGGCCTCGGGAAGTGCTCCCCGGTAACGCACGCGTCGCACTCGGAAGCGGTAGTGCCAATGCGACCCTCGTTTGTAAACAGACATTGTGTTCTCCTTGAGCGTTGCAGCCACCAAGAGAACGCGGCGCATGGTAGCAGCATCGATCCCTCAAGTCATTAGTTATTTTCGTCGCGTCCACTCCAGAATTTCTTCGAGATCAAAGCGAAGAATGTTAGAGCCGGGCGGCTTGCGATAAGGGATGCGATCCTGTGCAACCATCTCGTAGATCGTTCGTGGTTTGACATTCAGTAGTTGAGCAACATCGGACACTTTAAGAAGCTGTGGCCGCTTGGCTGCTGTAGCTGAATCGAAGTGTGTAGTCATTACAAAAACCTCATTGGGTAAAAGAGTCTTTCGTTAAAGAATCAGGTCGCCGAGATCGATTTCCGGGCCTTCAATCTGAGGCTCGGCGGCTTTTGTCGGTGCTGGAGCGGTGTGAGTTGGGGTTTGGGTTAAGCTGTGCTCGGTGGATGGTTGCTGTGGTGCGAGTGGATTTTCGCGTCTCAATTTATCGAGTTCTTTTCGCAGGTCCACTAGGCTGTCTCGGGTGGCTTCAAACGCCGATTGCTTGTTTGTGCTGCGATCAAGAGTATCGCGTAGGTTCTGCGCGGAGTCGGTATAGATCTGCGCATCGTCGCGTGCTCTGGAAATGGCAACGTAGGCCATGCGGTCGTTGACTAATTGCGCCGATTGCCGCGTATCAACGTTGACCAGCACGCGATCAAAAGTTAGCCCCTGCGATGAGTGGCTGGTGACGGCGTAGCCGTGATCGAAGTGGCGAAACTGCCGGAGGTCAAGACTAACTTCGCGTTTGCTGTCGAGGGTTAGGCTTATTCGCTCCCCCTCGATTTTCGTGATCGTTCCGAGCTCGCCATTGGCGATCCGTTTCGCTCTATTTGGAGCGCGAAACTGCACGCGATCGCCCACTGCAAAGGCACGCTCGGCCTCGTTGTAAACACTCACGCCGGAAAGTCGTTTTGGGTCATAAATGAGCTTGCGGCCATTAGCAAAGCGAACCGTGATCTCGTTCTTCTCATGGTTGTTTGCGATGACCTTTGCATAGTCGCCCGGCTTCGTCTTGTAGACCTTGCTGGTATGGTTGTAGCGGATCACGTCCTCGCCGGGTCGGTAGGCATTGGCAAAGGTACGCTCCGGGCCGGTCATATCCCGATTGACGTAAACCTTGATCTGATGATCGTCGCGGCTCACCTTTCCTTCGCGCTGTAGTTGTTTGTGGATGCGCAAATTGAGCTGCTCGCGTTCGCGATTGGCTGGCGAAACCACGAGAGTCCCGACCGGGTTCTGGCAGTAGTTCTTGGCTATCGCTTCGAAACGTTCCTGCTCATCTGCGATCTCAATCACCTTCCCTCTACGGGCGAGGTCGTCCACTGCTTCCGGTATTTTCCGGCGTGATAAATCGTTGACCGTTTTTCGCAGTTTGAGATTGCGCTGCCTGATGATCTCGCTTAGTTGCACGGTAGTCATGCCGTGCTGTTGAAACTGCTCAAACGGGCGTCCCGCTTCGACTGCTTGATGCTGGCGCACGTCGCCGACCAGGAGCACTTTGTCTGCTATGGGATTGAGGCGGGCAAAGAATTTGTGGAGATTCTTTGTGCTGGCGAGCGAGCTTTCATCGAGCACAAAAAGACGCTTCACCGGTGCCGTCTTTTCCTTTCGCCGGCGGATAAACTTCTGGAGGGTTTCGGTCTGAATTCCACTCTCCTTGAGTTGCTTCGCGGCGCGTGTGGTGGGCGCAAAACCGCATATCTGATAGCCTTCTTTTTCGGCTACCTCTCGGACCACGGAAAGCGCCGTGGTCTTGCCGGTGCCCGCGCCGCCTTGCAGACCAAGCACGCGATCTGTGCTCGACAAGATCGCTTTAATGGCCGTCTGCTGATTCGTGTTTAGTTTGCGTTGCTGACGCTCGGCGGTTGCCGTAACAATGCCTTCGACGCGCTCCGGTTGAACGATGGCGGCATGTTTTCCTTTGCCGTCGATCACGGTCTGAATATTTTCCTTTTCCATTGCCACCATGCGCTTAGTTGTGGTTTCGGGTTCGTGTTCCGGGCGCGTGATATTGATGAACTCGCCACGTTCCATACGGCGGTTCAATTCAGTCATAACCGCGTCGTGCGTGGTGAGGCCAAGATTGCGTGCCAGGGCATCAGCCTTTACCTTGCGAACGTCGGCCACGGCTTCCTTTTGCACGGCGTTATCGCGAGCATAAGTCACTGCTTCCTGAGCGCGTTTTTCAATCTCGTTTTGTGATAAGCGGAGCGGCCCGCGCGCCCGCGCTTCAGCTACAAGACGTTGCGCTTGATAGCCGTGCCTTACGTCCAGTTCGAGGGCGCGTGTGTCCATTAGTTCACGGTCGAACTTCTTGCTGCGGCGATTAAGTCGGGCGGCAACTTGTTTCAATCTCGCGTTCTCAGAAACGGTTTTTCCTTCGCTCGCCATGCGCTCTTTGATCTTTTCTGCTTCGCTCAAAACTTCTCTGCGGCGGGGGCTGCTGTCCTGCAAGTATTCTTCTGTGAAGCCTTTGATCTCCGGTGCGCCGGTGCGTGGATCAACGCGAATTTCGTAACCAAGTGCTTGTAGTTTTTCCGCGAAACGGGCGCGGTAGATCGCCGTCGCAAGTTTCTGCGTCCGGTACAACTGACGCGACTGCACGGAGCGCACTTTGCCGTCCTCACATTGGGTCATATTGAAGATCACAACATGGGTGTGAAGCTGTGGCGCGGCGTAACCGTTCTTGCGATCAGGGCGCGCGGACGTGTGCAGAAATTGGACCGCTATCATCTTGCCGGTGGTGATGGCTGGATTGTCGCCGCCGCCCCGTGCTTGCAGATATTTCTCAACCTCTTTCAGGGCTTCGTTGAGGCTCTCGATGTGCACTTCTATGACGCGTTCATCCTTCCCGACCAGCGCGGCTAAGGAACCGGATTTAGGGGCGCTGAAGGTCATGTCCCAACCGGCGCGATGCGTGCTCGTGAGCTTCTCTTTACCGTTCTCGTCAACGATTTCGCGGGCGGTAACGGAGCGAATAAGTTGCTCGCCGGTGTGCGGATCTTGACCCTCAACTAAGCGCTCGTATTGCTCGCTGGAGACTTCGCCTTTTAGGTTCCATTCCTCGGCCAGTTGGCCGCACCAGCGGCCCTTAACTGCGCCTGCTTCGCTGTAGTAATTGTTCTTCGCATTGGTGTACTCCTGCCGGTAATAATCGAGCGCTTGCTCGACGGAAATTGGCGCGGGACTCATGGTCATCATGGCGTAAAATGCGGAAGCTAAAATCGCAACTCTTTTGACTGATTTTTTGGGACTAAACACGACGCAAAAATCTCCCTGATTCGGGACTAGAGAATTGGGACAAGAGGGCGGCTGATCTAACGTGGAAGGTGGGCCAATCCGATCAATCCGTCAGTCAAGATGCGGACGGCTAAGGTGAGCCGTCCGTTAGTCTCGCTCTGCTCTCTGCACTTGCCATGCCGCCGCATGTACTACATTAGCGTTGCTGCATTGCACGGTTTGTTGCTTGGCTTGCGCGTGGTTGGACCAGCCGGAGGGATGGGCCATGAGGATGGGCCATGAGAGTATGAAGAAAACTTGGGACCGCAGGAAAAGCTGCGCGACGGAAAAACGCCCAATGCTCGCGGAACCCGCGAAAATACGGCATTTCCCCTTAGCGCCAATTTTCCGTCGGCTGGGTGCCTGACCGCGCACCCGAAGGGCCGTAGCGCCAGCGAAGGACGCGCAGCGTTAGCGGAGCGTTGCGCGGGCGGGCTGCCGACAGAGAATTAAGCGCGACAGGGGGAGCCGCCGTCGCCACGCTGTTTGTGCTGGTACTGTCGCACAGCGCGACAGGGGCCGGGCTGGTCCTGTCGCAAAATTCGACAGTGGGTTAGCCCTGACGTCGCCGCAGCCGGTCCTTCACGAGCTGCTCATAAATGGCGTTGGCGCGGTCATTCGTAAACTTGACAAGGATGTCCCAGGCGGATGCCTTCAGCGCGTTGCTATCGTTGCTGAATAGGATGTGGAAGCCATGATGGAACAGATGGCGCAAGCAAGCGATTTCGGTGTAGATCGCTCGATTGTCAATGGTAGTTTGAGCTTTATTGGTCGAGCTCAGCGCCACAGTTCGGCACCAACTATTCGGCTCATCGTCAGCGGCCAGAGATGCATTTGCGATGCCAGCGTATTCGTCCTCGGTAACGCGAAAAGTAATGATCCTGATCCGATTTAAATGTTTTTTCATGGGCTGCGTTCTCTCGATTCGTGACTGTTAACGTTGTTAACGGGGCGCTCTGTACGAGTGCCTGTAAGTTGCTGATGCAACTAACGTACACAAGCCGAGACGCAACAACCCCAAGTTACGCGGGGGTGTCGTGTCTAGTTACTTCAGGTGCGCAGCACCTTTGCTCTTGTTTCGTTCGCTGTCGAGATTTTTCGAGACGTGCGGCAGGCTGATTAATCATTGCCGCAAACTGTTGGCAATGAAAAAGGGCAGGACAAAATGTCCTGAAGTGAAGATCATCGCGGAGGCTAATTCAGGGTAAAAAACCCTGAATGGCTGATCGGTAACGATCGGTACTCTGAAGTGTAGGGGTGTGATCGAGGCATCAGTGAGGTATAGACCAAGAGGGAAAAGGTGGATCGAGGTAGGTTAAATGTTCACGGCGGCGCGTAAGGTAGCGGTGAGTTCTTCGGGGTCAAAGGGCCTTCCAAAATAGCCTTGCGCACCGGCGTCAAACGCGGCCTTTTTATCGCCCTCTGTGACTACCCCAAAGCAGAAGAAAATCGGATGTTTTTTGATCGTGAGATCGGATCAATCATCAGAGTTCGATTCGTTAATTTTAGGCATCCAGTTATGAAGTAAGAGAGCATCAAAACGAGCGGTGAAAAGTGGCTGCATAACCCCTCGGCGGAATCGCCCTTCATAGACACTCGAAAGTCCGCCCGGCCTTGGTATAAGTTGGACTAACTTGCGCGTATCCGCGTCGTCCTCTGCGACAAGAACATGAGGCTGAATTTGTAATTGGACTGAACCGAAATGTGTTCCATTTTAGAAAGGCATCAAATAAAATCTAGGTGGAAACACAGCCAAAAATCTGCGACTGTTTACGTTGGATCTGCTGGCGAAATTTCAAAGCAACTGCGCCGCAAGCGCAGTTGCTTCCGGCCAAAAAAAAGCGCCAGCCGAGTGCTATTGCCTCGGCCGGCGCGGTTCCTTCTCAGGGGGTTCTTATGCTGTCACGGGAGCGATTTCGGGGCGCCCGGCGCGGATGATTTGGTCGGCGGCGCGGAAGATTTTTTGGGCGCTCTTTTCGGGTATCATTTGGGAGTCAGAACCAGTTCCACGGCTGAGCCAATTCTGCACGTAACCCCTGCAATACTCGGCTCCCTCAAGGCCCAATGATTCACAACAAAGAAGCGCCACGGATTCCGCTTCGACCTCACGCAGACTACGCGGCGTGGTTTCACTGTCAGCGAGATCTACCTCAGTGCTATGGCCTAATATTACGTGACCAAGTTCGTGCAGAAGAGTCTTAAAAGGGAGTTGCGCAAGTGGGTTAATCGCGACTTGGCGCTGCTTTGCAAATCCCTGAATATTTCCATCCGTGTGATCGAATGGAACGCGCTCGATACTCAACGCGGAAAGCGCTCGCTCTGCGTCCCACTCCGGGATCGTAATTGGCTCAAGTTCTTGCCCGTCAGTCTGGCTTAAAGTAAACCAGCGGGCCTTATAAACAAAGCTGGTAAAGGTGTGTTCTTCATCTGAATTATCCTCGCGGCGTTTGCACGTAATTGGCATGCACAAAGTCAGCGCCCGTTCGCCACGTTTGACAAAACGGCCTAGGTCTTTCCACTTCGGAAAAGTGTTAATTGGGCCGGGCTGTAGTCCGCGCATCTGACACTGCACAAGCGCGAGAATTTGATTCCCAACACTGTAGGAATGGAACGCACTATACGCTTTCATGATCAGACCTGGCTTTGTAACGGCTTCGATAAGTAGGGCTGACCACTTCGGGATTTGGGGTGATTGGTTGACCTGATTTTCCATTTGTTTGCGTGCTCCTTTTGGGTGACTTTTTCGAGCGAAGTTCACCCCTTGCAGTCACTCCCAAAAACGGCGAGCGCAACGCAGTGGAGCACTCAAAGCGTGAAGTTGAGCTGATGGCTATTGTGTACAATCGAAGCGGAGGGAACAAATGAAGTTGTGGTGCGGCTGGAATGGAGGTTTGCGGCTCGGGATCGTCCTAGACTTATTTCTGAACGCTATCATTCTGGATTGGTTCTATCGACTCAAAAAACGGTAGACCACAATGTGAACATTGAACCAATACGCGACCATCCATAGGCGGCAAATACGTGAACTTGGTCGAATCGCTGTTACCACAACGCCCGCACAGAATCCGACCCCTAAAGTGTTGGGACATTTCATCCAGTGGTGCGGTGAGGGTGGGTTTCTCAGTGCTCATTGTGAAAGAGTGTCAGCCTAGTGAACACCGCTAATCAAGGTGACTGGCTTCGGTTTGACCGGCTGTAGCTTGCGGCTTTCTTTTCCGTCACTCCCGATTCGATCAACAAGCTCGAACGTGCCAAGCTGCCGGCGAAATTCTTCAACGCTAACATTGTCGTCTGCCAACGAGATCATGCTCACTCGCCCTAAGTAGCTATAGGCTAGTCCGACCAGTAAAACCGGCTCACGTTTTCCAGTCTCGTACTCTGAAACACGTCCAGGGTGGACTCGATACTCCTTATCCTGCGATTCGATTTGCGTTTCAAGCATCTGTGCCATTTCCTGCTGGCCGACGTTCAGATACTCCCTAAGTTTGAGAAGTTTCTCAGGCAGTAGTTTTGGTCCTCTGCGAACATGACCCATTCATACACCTCCCGTAAGGGAAAGACGTGGGCATGGACTGCTGAGATTCAATCCATGCCCCAAAGGACTCACCATCACGTATGAGTCCTTCCCCACAAAATAAAATTGAGAAAAAGGCGCTTGCGTTTCTGAGCGATAGCCTGGGCTTCGCAAGCGCCTCGCCTTACGTTCATTCAGCGGCTCACACGCAGAGCGCGAAGAAGCGCAAGGACTTCCGATGATGACCTTCGTCGGGCGATGTGCTTGACGTAAACCGTCCCCCGCTCAGTTCGGCAAACACGGTCTTCATCGGAGGAGAAAAGAATTGAGAGCGGTAGCTCAGCTTGCCCCCTCTCCCGAACTACCACTCTCAAGAGGAACGCACGGCAATACCCACCTATTGCCTCTGGACAATGCGCTCCTATTCCCGACGATGGACCAGTTTGGGTCATGCTTGACGTACCGCCCTCTCAATAACCAGTACGACAAGGCACGTCACAGGTCTTTCAAATCGGGAAAAGAAAAACAGAAGTGTGGGCATGGAATGAAAGATCGACAGGCGTAATGAAGAGTTTCAATCCATGCCCAATGGACTCAGTACCCGAGTCCTTTTTGCCGCAAGGTCGGTGTTTGATTGCTGGCCCTCCGCTCCCTCGCGAGAACTCACGTCGATCAGCGCCAGCGCGCGGCTGGAAGTAGTAACGTGAATTCAAGAGCAGAGGGCCAAGCAAGAACAACCCCCCATGAGGTGCCACGAATTTTTATTCAGGGAGTTTTAGATCGCAAGAAGCAGCAAATGAGGGCTTGTTCTGATTTTATGCAAGTACATTTAAAAACGCATAGACACACTTAACCTATCCCGCGCAGTGCGCGAGGCACGTTAAGACGAACCCTAGTTCGTTAGTGGTCTATCTCAGACCAAGCACGGTGAGTATCACCGTAACAAGCAAAATGCTCGACGTGCTGGCCGTGCTTGACGTTGTTGTTGCGGTTGATGTCTGTGGCGTAGGCGTTGGCGTCGCCGCGGCTCCATTGGTTGGTATTTCGCCCGCCAGAGCAGTCACTGACATCAGCCCTGTCAGAGCGATAACCAAGACAAAGCGTTTCATTTTTTGAGGCTCCTTTTGATTGATGATGCAAACGTACTTGTATCAGATATGACAAAAGCCGAACATTGTTGCAAGAGATCTTGCCGAGTTGAGACGGTGAGGTTTAATATCCGGCCCGTACAGTCTTTCCTCCCACTAAAACCCAAAAAGGAAGGTCTATCTCTTGAGGTCAGCCTCACCAAAGCTAGACACATCGCATCTGTCTCGTGATGAGGAAGCTCTTTCCAGATGCAAGATCGCACTAGAACAAAGAGACTATGAAGACCCGCAGGGCGCTCTTGAGATCATGCGCCCGTTGTGGCGTGGGGTCGGCACACGTCCCGATACGCAAGGGCTGCAAGCTGAAACGGCTGCTAATGTTGTTCTTTGCGCTGGCATTCTCACCGGCTGGATTGGCGCTCGCAATCAAATCAAAGACGCACAAGAGAGCGCGAGGAATTTGATCACTAAGAGCATCACTTATTACGAGTCGAACAACCTCACAAGGAAAGCTGCCGAAGCATGGTCAGAGATTGCGTATTGCTACTGGCGGGAAGGCCGAGTAAACGAAGCACGGATTATGCTTCAACAGGCATTGGAACGATTGCCGCCCAAAGGACTCGAGAGGGCGCGGGCACTTCTCAAACTGGCGGATGTCGAACACTCGGCAGCAAGATACTATGACGCACTGAAACTTCTCACTGACAATAGTGCGGTGTTTGCGAGCATCAGGTATCTCCCCGTCAAAGGCTCATATCACAATGAGCTTGCCATAACGTTCAGGACAGTCGGAACTGCCGAAAACCGGCCTGACTATTTTCAACGTGCCCTTACCGAATACAAAGCCGCAGAGCATCACTTCAAATTGGCAAAGAATTACATCTATTGTGCGAGTGTCAAAAACAATGAAGCTGTGGTGCTTTCAAAGCTAGGTAGATTCAAAGAAGCCCACAAACATCTTGACCAGGCGCGACTGATAACTGTTCGGCTCAAGGATCGAACCCGAACGGCACAGATTGATAGCACTCGTGCGGAG
>DATNBH010000036.1:0-48694 GCA_035572035.1 Pyrinomonadaceae bacterium
TAGCGACTTCTCTGTAGCGACCTGCGTGATGCTCCACGGGGCAAGCCCGTGGCATCTGTTCGTATAGCGACTTCTCTGTAGCGACCTGCGTGATGCTCCACGGGGCAAGCCCGTGGCATCCGTTTCGACTACCGTTTCGACTACCGTTTCGACTACTGACAGATCTTTAGAACAGTTCGCTGAGGGCTTCTTCGACTGACTTGACGCCGACGACGCGCATGCCGAGCAGTCGCTCGAGTCCCGTGCTGTTTGAAGCCGGAACGATAATCTTCTTGAAGCCGAGCGCCTGCGCTTCACGTGCGCGCACCGCAGGCTGCATCGTGCCGCGCACTTCCCCAGTCAGACCAACTTCTCCAAAAACGGCAGTCTGAGGATCGATGGGCGTATTCTTAAAGCTCGAAGCAATGGCCGCCACGACTCCAAGATCGGCAGCCGGCTCATCAACTTCCAAGCCTCCAGCGATGTTGACGAACACATCATCGCCGATGAGTTGAAACCCGGCGCGCTTTTCCAGCATTGCGATTAAGAGCGACACACGATTCTGATCGACGCCCTGGGCCATGCGCCGCCCGCTGCCGTATTTGGTTCCTGAAACCAGCGCCTGCACTTCTACCAGTAATGGTCGAGTTCCCTCCATGCATGCCGTGACAACGGAGCCGGCGACATTCCGCGGGCGTTCCTCGAGAAATAGCTTGGAAGGATTGTCGACTGCAATCAGCCCTGCGCTGGTCATTTCGAAGATGCCGACTTCGTTAGCAGCGCCAAAGCGATTCTTGGTCGCGCGCACAATGCGATGATTGTGATGTCGCTCGCCTTCGAAATAGAGCACGGTGTCGACGATGTGCTCCAGCGCTTTGGGGCCAGCTATAGAGCCATCCTTGGTGATGTGACCGATCAGAAAAACCGGAATCGAGCGGTTCTTCGCCAGCAAAAGAAACTGGTGCGCCACTTCGCGAACCTGAGAAACTGATCCGGGCGCAGATTCGATGAGCGCCGAGAACACAGTCTGAATGGAATCAACGATGATCGCGGTCGGCTTGAGTCGCTCGACTTCGTGAAAGATATTTTCAAGGTTGGTCTCAGGCAGCAGATAAAGATTCTTTGCTGAGATCCCAAGTCGTTCGCCGCGCAGCTTTATTTGCCGGTCCGATTCTTCTCCGGAAACATAAAGCACCAGCGATCCACCGGCCCCCAACCGGTCTGCAACCTGCAACAGGAGCGTGCTCTTGCCGATACCAGGATCGCCGCCAATCAATACGAGAGTGCCAGGAACGATTCCGCCGCCGAGAACTCGATCGAATTCATTAACCCCCGAGGGCACGCGCACCTCATCCTGCGATTCGATCTCCTGGTAGGCAATCGCTTCGACTTCCCTGAGCACAAAACCTCGTCTGGCATTTGCCTGGGCAGCGGGCCGCATGCGCTCTTCGAGCAGAGAATTCCACTCTCCACATTCGGGACATTTTCCCAGCCACTTGCGCGATTGATGCCCGCAGTTCTGGCAGACGAAGGTTGTTTCAGCTTTTTTCAATGTAGGAAAGACAATCCGCAGATTACGCAGATTGCACAGATGTCAGAGCCGAGCAGGTCTTTGGTCTTGAGACTTTGGTGTTTGGAACCGCAGACACAGTGTGCATCTTTCCAAGGTCGATCTTATTCGACATCACTCAAAGCAACGTTGATAAACGAGTCTCAAAGAAAGAATCAAAGACCCAAGATCAAAGACCAGCTCTGTTCTAACATCTGTGGAATCTGCGTAATCTGCTGATAAGCTTTTACAGTAGTTCTTTTACGTTTTCGGTTGGGCGACCGAGCACAGCTCGTTTGCCGCGCTCTACAATTGGCCGCTGAATAAGATCAGGATGCTTAATCATTAACGAGATGAGCTCGTCATCTGAAAACTCGTCTTTAGCAAGCCCAAGCTCGCGATAGATCGGCTCACTCTTGCGCAAGAGGTCACGCGGCTTAATCTTCATTTTCCCGATCAACTCAGTCAGTTTCTTCTTCGTAAGCGGTTCGATGTAATAGTTGATTTTTGTGAAATCGACTCCGCTATCGCGCAGCAGACGATCCATTTCGCGACACTTCGTGCACGTAGGTTTTTCGTAGACAGTAATTTTGTCAGCCATCAACTCGCCCTTCTCAAGTGCGCTTCCGCCCTCTCATTCACACCCGGTTTCAACCGGGTGACGCGCCCGATGTTCATTACCTTCCAACCGTTTCAACGGTTTCTCATCAGTGGAGACAATAAACCGTTGATACGGTCAAAGAAAAACCGTGGTTGCCCGGGTCACCCGGTTGAAACCGGGAGTGAATGAGATGCGGCAGCAGTACGTTGCACAGACGCCAGCATTTTCGCGGACCGCGCGTTCCGACACCGATCAAAGACCAAAGATCAAAGACCCAAAACCTTCTTACGGGAATATTCCGCGCACGCTGGTGGCTTCCGCGACGCGCTCCACCGCGAGGATGTAAGCCCCGGTGCGCATGTCTGTTTTGTAATGCTCAGCCTTCTCGTGGACCGAGTTGAACGCGGTGTTCATCGTCTGTTCGAGTGTCTCGTTGATCTGATTCTCCGGCCAGAAGAACGAATTCTGATCCTGCACCCATTCGTAGTAACTCACCGTGACACCGCCGGCATTTGCAAGAATGTCCGGGATCAGAAACACACCATTTTCAAACAGCACTTTGTCCGCTCCGGGTGTTGTCGGACCGTTAGCTAACTCGGCAATGATCTTTGCTTTAACTTGTCCGACGTTCGACAGCGTGATCGCGTTCTCTAGTGCCGACGGAAGCAGAATGTCGCAGTCAACGCCGATCACGTCCTCAGGAGCAATCGCTTTTGCGCCCTCGAACCCAGCCAATGAACTTGTTTCGGCTTTGTGCCGTAGCGCAGCTTGAATGTCGAGACCATTTTCTGAATAAAGGCCGGCTTTGGAATCTGCCACAGCCACAACCTTCGCTCCATCGGCTGCAACCAGTCGAGCGATGTTTGCGCCGGCGTTACCAAACCCATGAACAGCAACGCGCGCGCCTTTCAAATCAATTCCCTTAACCTTGCAGGCAGCACGCAGTGTGTATAGGCAGCCGCGGGCCGTTGCTTCAGCGCGTCCTTGCGAACCGCCGAGTGAAATTGGTTTCCCGGTTACGACTCCAAGCTCAGTGTGGCCGCGCACCATTGAAATCGTATCCATGATCCACGCCATCGTCTGTTCATCGGTATAGACATCGGGGGCTGGTATGTCGCGGTCGGGTCCGATGATGGGTGCGATTTCGAATGCGTAGCGACGAGTCAATCGCTCCAACTCACTTTTTGACATACGCTTCGGATCACAGATGACTCCGCCTTTTCCGCCTCCGTAAGGAATACCTACGGTGGCGCATTTCCATGTCATCCACGAGGCGAGCGCTTTGACTTCATCAAGAGTGACGTTTGGATGATAGCGAATGCCACCCTTGGCTGGACCGCGCGCAATGTTGTGCTGAACGCGATAGCCTTCGAACACCTGAACGTCGCCGCCGTCCATTTTTACTGGAATGGAGACGATTAATTGCCGTTTGGGGCTACTAAGTACGTTACGCAACGAAGCGTCGAGGTTCAGATAATCAGCAGCTTTATTGAACTGGGCTTTAGCGATTGCAAACGGATTGAGTTCTTCCTGAAAGGCCTCTTTCATCGCCATGCATTTTGCTCCTGGAGGGTAACCGGTTTTTGGAGAGCGCGCTCATCGTAAAGTGTCCGCTGCGTAATTGTCCACCATTTCATTGCTACGCAGAACGAACTTTAATCCGTGCACTTGGTTGAGCGCTTTTTGGTTTGATTCTTAGGGTCGATTTTCCATTCATCATTTTCCAATTCTCATATTTCATGGCGCTGAAAACGTACTTGGCTCCGGACAACATACGGCCGCCGAAACAATGACAACTGAGAAATGTGACATGGAAAATGGAAAATCTTCCACATCGCCTTGCCCACCGCCACTCAAGCTCAGACTGAAGTCTAAGCTACATCCGGGAACAACCACCCACGAGCGGCGTCTAATGCCGGCGAGAAGCTCCTGCGACCCGAATGGCACCGGCAAGGGAGAAATCAGATGTTCAATAACTTGATTGAGTCGAGCTCGCATAAACGCGAGTTCAAACGGCGCGGGTCATTCTTTCTATTCACCGTCGTCGGCTACGTCTTGCTGTTCACCGCAGGTGGAGTTGCCAGCATCTTTGCCTACGACGCGCAGCTTGATCAACAGGTCGACGAGATAACCATCACGTTTGTGCCGCCACAAGCTGTGATCCCAAACAATCCGGTGCCGCCACGGAATGCAGCACCTAGAAGTGGCGACAATCCACGAAACGTGGTCCCGAGCGTGCCGATACTGTATGAAAACCCGAATAATCCGCGGACGCCTCCTGCTGAAGTAGGAACGGCTCCGGTTAAGTTTCCGCCAGCCGGGCCCGGAACGGTGGTTGGACCACTCAACAATCCGCTTGGCGGAGGAGGCTCAGGTCCGGGAGAAGTAGGCACGGGCGGTTCTGGTACTCGCCCAGTAGAAGTGATTACACCGCCGCCTCCGCCGGTGACAGTGGTCGTGCCCAAACCGCCGCAGATCATTCGAAAGAACGTTATCAACGGCGAAGCTATTGAGCTACCAAAACCGCCGTACCCCCAGTTCGCGAAAACAAATCGCATTCAAGGGACGGTAGCCGTGCAGGTATTGATCGACGAAAGCGGCAGAGTCGTTTCAGCACACGCTATGTCGGGTAATGGATTCCTGACGACTGAAGCGGTTAAAGCTGCATACCGGGCGCGATTCTCACCTACAAAGCTTGGCGATCAACCGGTCAAGGTTTCAGGGGTGATCACTTACAACTTTGTTCTGAATTAAGTTGTTGAGATTTGATTTCTCTCAGGGTTGGTGCGAGACCCGCCTGGACGAAGAGGTACGCGATTAGGAATAGTCGCGTACCTCTCCCGCCTTTTACATCGGAAGTCGTTAACCGCCTTCACATCGGCAGTCTCTTAATTAGAGTGTCCTTGATCGTCTGGTTGACGTAGCTTTGCCCGAAAAGTCTTAAATCCCACCTGCGGCAGCTGGTGGTTACTTCAGGTCCAGCCTACCCAGTGTTTGATGTCGTTGTTTACTGAATCCCACCTGCGGCAGCTGGTCGATGGTTCAAGTCCTGCCAATTTCCCTTGCAAACTTGCAAGCGAGGCTGCACTTGAAACATTCCTCAGCTGCCGCTGAAGGGCAATCCTAACCTCTCTTTGTAGATCGAACTTGAACTATCCACCAGCTGCCGCAGGTGTGATTTAAGACTTTTCGGGCAAGCTGGCTGAAATTGACTCCACGCGGCTGAAGCCAGTGGTCTCTTCGAGGCGTTCACGTCAAGAGGTATTTCGAATGACGCCGCTGGCCTCACCGGTCATCACTTCTTTTCCGTGTTGGTTGCGGCAGACGAATTGTGAGGCTACTTGATTGAATTCCGGTCCGGGCTCGAAACGAACGAGTGTTACATCACAACGAATCGTGTCCCCGGCAAAAACCGGGCGATGAAACTGAAACTTCATCTCGCGAGCGATGAGATTCAAATCACCGCCAACCTTGGTCGGTATGCTCGCGGTCAGTAAGCCGTGAACCATCAGTCGGCCCTTCTCATCGGGCTTTAAATGGTGGATGCCTTCATCGCCCGAAAAGCGAGCAAAGGTATGAACGTCTTCTTCACTAAATGTTCGTTCCCACGAGATCACATCACCGACCTTCATGCGGAAGCACCAGCCTCGTTAGCAAGATAACGAGTTTTGAGAATTCCCATATGGTGAGTTTCGTGACCTGCCAGGATGAAAGCCAGCGCGCGGACGGTGATTTCGTTGTCATTCGCTGTCCCGCGGCGCAGCCACTCTTCGTCGCTTAACGGTTTGAACAGACTGATCGTGGATTTCCTCACGTGCTCGAACTCGTCGACGAGATCGGCAAAATTACGCGCGTCAAAATTAGCGCCGGTCACGAACTCATCCTGATCGAAACCCGTCAGCCCTTGCTTATCGTTACGAGCGAACCGCAACGCGCGATAGGCAAAGATTCTCTCCGTGTCGATGATGTGTCCGAGAAGCTGCTTAATGCTCCACTTGTCAGGCGCGTAGCTATGATTAGCTTTCGTTTCGTCAATTCCACGCAACACGCCGAGCGACTCTTCCAATTGTTTCGACAGGATAGAAACTACGTCGCCATCGGGGACTAGGGTTACGTACCGTTCGTAATATTCCGCGTGCTCACCGGCTTCCGGCTTCATCGCCGCCGCTGTTGTCATTGTTGGATTCTCCTAATTGAACTGAACTTAGTGGTTTGAACTCCTCTGCTTAATGTATCGCACGCTACCAGCCTGCGAAAAACGCCGAACGCCATTCGTCTCAAGATAAGGGCACTGCCCTGGATTTTGTCGTCCCTCGATGCGCTCGTTCCTCGACGTAGTGGTTCTTCGATGCGGTGGTTCCTCGAATCGGTCATTCATCGAAGCGGTCATTCCTCGATGCGGTCATTCCTCGATGCGCCCGTTCTGCGAAGCGGTCATTCCTCGATGCGGTGGTTCCTCGATGCGGTGGTTCCTCGATGCGCTGTTCCTCGATGCGCTGTTCCTCGATGCGCTCGTTCCGCGATGCGCTCGTTCCGCGATGCGGTCATTCCTCGATGCGGTGGTTCCTCGATGCGCTTGTTCCTCGATGCGGTCATTCCTCGATGCGGTCATTCCTCGATGCGCTCGTTCCGCGATGCGGTCATTCCTCGGAGCTGTCGTCCCGTAGGGACCGAATGTTTATGGAACCCGTTCTAAAATCATTTCACACAGAGCTCCGACTAGGAGCGAAATGTGATTTATTTCAATAATGGGTCAGTTTGAGATTGATACCACCGGCTTGCACGGTGGAGGATCATGTTGGCAGCTAAAAAAGAATTGCAGCACACGTGACGGTATGCCACGGGCTTGCCCCGTGGTAGTTCACGATGGTTGCGGATTGCAGATTTGGTCTCTAATCAGGGACAAGCCCGTGGCATCTCCCTTCGCTCTCATCACTCTTTGTAGCAACCATCGTAATTACCACGGGGCAAGCCCGTGGCATCTCCCTTTCGCTCTCATCACTCTCTGTGTAGCGACCATCGTAATTACCACGGGGCAAGCCCGTGACATCTCCCTTTCGCTCCCATCACTCTTTGTAGCAACCATCGTAATTACCACGGGGCAAGCCCGTGGCATTTCAAACTGACCCACTACTTTATTTTCGACTCAATTGCGCTCCGCTGGAGCGTTGAAATTATGCTTTGCTGCTGGCTATAAACATTCGGCCGCTCTGCGGCGAGGTCGACCCACTTCTGCGAGCCATGACTCCGAGCGTCCCCACGATCTCCAATTGCGAGGAGCGAGTCCCGTCACGATTCCAGGAGATTAGACAGTCTTTAGAAAACGTGTGGTCCGAAGCTCTTCGACGCGCTTTTCGATACCTTCGGAAACGTTACGCGCGGAGTCTTTATCCGGCCACTTAGTCACGGCCAGCGCGTCTTTCGGCAGCGCCTGCAATTTAGCGAAGTGTGCCTTGTCCCATTTAACATCGCGCACAATAACGGGAATGACTACTGCTTCGCATTTAGCATCGCGCTCAAGCGCTCGCTTCATTTCGATCTCGTAACAATAATCTGAAGCAATGAAGTCGGAGCTTACCAGTAGCAGAATATATCCGCGCGCTCGAGGTTCTCATCGATTTCCTTTTTCCAATTGTCTCCAGCTGCTCAACGCGCAAACTGAAGTTTGAACTCTCAACGCCTGTAGCGACGCTGTCTCTTTTCAATCTGTGTCATCTGCGTAATCTGTGGCTTCTTCCTTCGTTCACTTTTTCTCCGGGAACTTGAAGCCAATGTAGGTCCCTGAACTCAAGCCCATCAAGCCCAACAGCGTGGTGCTGAAGTCGGGCATGGCGAGGCTGTTGTAGACGGATGATACGAACATAATTCCCAGCACAATCGTCCACGCGAAAATCTGGAAGCGATGGAAGCTGTAGCCGCTCGCGTCGGAGAGAATGTCTTGCAAAAACCCCTTGCTGACTTCAGCGGTCGCTGGTCGTGCCAGTGCCTGATTCTCCTGGTTTACTACTGCCAGTCTGGTCCGATTCGTTTGCATTTGCTGGTTCAAACTATCGCGATTGGTTAGGTCTTCAGACAACAACGTCGACTTGTCGGACAGAGACAGGAGTTGTGATTGCATCTCGGGAATTGTCTGCTCGAGCGTCTGCTTCTCTGCGGTGAGTTGTTTGAGCTGAGTCGTACGAGCCTCTTCCTTGCCGTTGTCAATCATCGCTTCGCCGAGAGCGGTGCCGGCGCTGATACCCATCAACCCTAATAACGAAGCCGTGATCGTATCCAGCGCTCCGGTTATCAACCAGATGACAATATACGAAACGTAAATCAGGAAAAACCAAAACGCCATCTGCGTTCTGCCCAGGTTGTAGGGGGGCAGGCTGCCTTCCGGAGGATGCGCACCGGGCTCACGGATAAGGGTCGTTTTTCGCGCCAGCCATAAGAACAAAATCAAGGTGAAGAGAATCAATAAGAATGACTCCACGCCGTAATAGGTCGAGATTACGGTCAGCGGCCATTGGTTATCCTCGCCGTAAAGGCTATCGAACGGAGTTTGGTTTTCGAGCCCAACGCTGAACGTGACCGGAATCTTCATACCGGCTGGAGCGCCCAGCAAATCGGTCCACACCTTTTTGTTTTGCGCCGTAATCTCCAAATGAAACTGCACCCGGTTCTTCTCGGTATGGATCTCCTGCGGGTAGTTTCCGCGCACCGCTAACCCATTTATGAAGGGCACCAGTTTTGTAGCATCGTGGGTTGCTGCCCAATCGGCGAGGTGGTCAACGTCAACTGTGATCAAATCGTCAAGCTCGAGGTTTCCGTCGAGCTTGATTACTTTAGGTGTCGCCGGAACTGGCGAAGGACTTATCGTGGGCGTGGGCGAAGGAGTGGGTGAAGGTTGCGAGGTTTGAGCCACAACAGTCACCAACGTCGCTGCCGCGACCAAAAGGAAAATAGCACTCGTTACTGAGACAAGATTTTTCAGCCTCATCGCTTCTCCTGCTTTTTCATCAAAAATGTCTGCATGCCCTGTGAAGTAGCGGGCCCCAGCATTCGAGCAACTGTTATCACAGTAAACCGATGAGGCTTTTATCGCACCGAGGCTCGTAACGCAAGGTGAAGAACGCTCACCGTGTTGCAAACAAAAGATGCAATGCCGGCCTTTGCGAGCTTTGCGCCTTTGCGGGAAACTCTTTCTAAGTCGCCAAAGAAGATTCCCGCAAAGGCGCTAAGCTCGCAAAGGAGGAAACGACAAGTTAAGGCTTATCGGACTTCGCCGGAACCTGACGATATACGATCCACATCGGAACGAGAATCATGGCAAAGAAATTCAGGATATAAGCCTGCTTGAAGAACGTGAGCGAAAAGAGCTCAGCGCCTGTGATCAGCAAAACCAGGCGCCGCAGCCAATACTTCGCATCCATTAATAGCGCGAGCGGCAACAACATTCCCATGTACCACGCGTTGAACTTCGAACTCGCAATGCAAACCAAAAAGAACATCACGAGTAGACATTTCTTGATCAGCTCAGTCGCCGAAAAATTCTTCGGAATCGTAGCGAGCTGAGCCAGAAAGAAAAATACCAAACCAAGACGCAGCAAGTTCTTAATCAAGCTGTCCACGATTCCATGATAAGCCGCCAGCGGTCGCACTAGTCGCGCGATGTTCTCGAAGATGTGAATCAAGAAAGAGTGCAGCGAGTTGTCGATCAGCGTGGCATTAAATCTGATGTCCTCGAGTCGGAACTGGTTCCAGTCGGCGAGATAAGGCGCGCTAGCGGCGATTGCGATCGCGCCGCCCAGCAGCGAGCTTAGAATCGCAATCTTCCACCCGTAGTTCCTAATCACGTATATGAGCGCGAACGGAAGCAAAATCGCAGGCCCATACTTGAGCATCGTAGCCACCACCAGCATCGGAATGATCCAGAACCCGACGCCAATGACTGCGAAGTACATCGCCAAAGCTACAAAGTACCCGGTGAGAATGTCGTTGTGTCCGTTGGCTATGTGATGAAGCAGCACCAGCGGATTCCACATAAAGAGATAAAGATCGGTTAGGGGACGAGCGTGCCCAAGCTTCTTCGCAGCAGACCACACCATCCACGAAGTCGCTCCGTAAGCGAGCACATTCATGCCTTTGAAAAGCAGCAGCGTAATCCACCAGTTTCCGCCGCCGATGAAAGCCAGGACACGCGCGATTAAGGTAAACAGGAAGCCGTACGGGTTTGGGTTGTAGATCCAATGATCCGTAATCATCCGATCTTGTTGCCAGTTTGGAATCTCAGCGGTGAAGTTAACGTAAGGATTTTGGTGATAGTGGACCTGTTGCCAACCGCGATTGATGTAGCCAAATACGTCCGTCGAATGAAACGGAAATATGAAAAGGGCGATTAAGCAAAAGAAAATTGCAAAGACGACAACCGTTTTAGTCTCGGGCGCCGCGCGATCGTCGTTAACTATTCGGTAGCCCTTCCAGAACAGAAACAAACTCGCAAGAACCAACAACCAGGCAAAAACTTCCTTGCCCGTTCTTGAATGCGACTGAGGCCCTTTGAGATAGAAGATGAGAGTGGCCAGATAAACAACTGCACTGAGGATGCCGATCGTATTGAAGCTGAGGCGCTTATTAACAGAGTCTTTGGATTGCATATTTTCGTTAAGACTTTAGCCGCAGATTTCGCAGATTACACAGATTCGAAAAACTGTTCAGAATGGTTCTTTTCTTCTAAACACTCTACTTTTAGCTTTAGTGAAGCACTGAAGCGTAGATTCAACAAACAATCAGTGTAATCTGTGGCTAAGTCTTTAATACCTCGCCAAGTCTCTGCCCACGACGACAGGGCCATCGAAACCACCTTTGCGAATTCCTGCCAGCATTTGTTCGTCGGTAGCGCCCATGCGAATGATGTGAGTAAGCACCAGCAACTTAGGCTTGATACGCGCAGCCAAGGCGCCGAGCTCAACATCCGAAGTGTGAAACTCACGCATGTACTGTGGCCAGAACTCGCCGCCTGGCCGATCTTCCTTCTTGAGATTCGTCTCGCAATAGACCTCGTGAACCAAAACATCCACATCCTTTGAAGCCGTCACCAAACTTTCGCTGGGCGCGGCATCGCCGGAAATCACAATTGATCGATCAGGAGCATCAACGCGGTAACCATACGCGTATTTCCAGCTCCCATGATGTACGGGGAACGCTGTAACTCGAACTCCATTGACGTCGTACGCAATGCCGGGGCGAATCTCGTGCACCTCCACGTTGTAGCCGCCGGGTATTTCTCGCTCCAGCCCCTCCGTGCGAATGCGAATGTCTTCTTCAAAGGCAGACAAGAATCTTTTAGTCATCTTGCGCAGGCCGGGTGGACCGTAGACTTTAAGCGGAGTGCGCCGTCGCATAATCCACGACGTGAGGATTAGGTCCGGATATCCGAACGTATGATCGCTATGAAGATGCGTGATGAAAATTGCTTCTGGCCCACTCATCGGTAATCCAGCGGCGTTGATCTGACGCATGACGCCGACACCAGCATCGAATAGTAAAACGCGCCCGCCGGTTACCACCGCTGTGGCCGGTCCTTGTGCCTTTGGATCCGGATAAGGCATGCCAGTACCGAGCAGGATGACCTCGGTCTTCTGGTTCTGCGTGATGTCTGCGCCGCTGGAAACAAAAGGTGAGAAACACAAGACGAAGGTCAGAACCGCTGCGCTAAGGTATCTTGTCATGAGATAAAGGTAAGCTCTCAGCCAGTTGTTGGAGTTCAAACGAAATCAAACTTTGTCAACGCGAGATTGCCTCATCACTGACTTGATTATTGCGTCGACCCAAGCCACTAAGTAGATGAAAGACGGTTCCGTAAGCGATTGCAAAAACTCCTCGATAACTAAGCGGCGCTGAAAGATCGGTCCGAGGCGAGTCGTAAACGAATCCTGCTATGAACAAGCAGGTTGCCGCGACGATCAAAAGCGAGCCCGTCCATTGCAGCACTCGTTGCCAGCGCGCCGGGCGGGGCACGACGTATGCCGCCAAAGCCAAATTTACCAGGCCAGCCAGAAGAAATGAAGATATGACGGGTGCGATACATCATTCTCAGCCCATCAGCCATGCCCTCGAGATGATTAAGATAACGATGCATGTACTGGCCGGTAAGCGCGAAGATGACCAGCACCAGTAACCCGAAGATTAAGTGAAAACGTTTCATGGGGGAGTCAATCGATTAACAGGCGTTCAGAGTTCAAACTTTAGTTTGTGATCGTGGAACAACACAAACTGAAGTTTGAACTCTAAACGCCTGTGCCGCCGCTGCAATTAATTCAAGACAAACTTAAACACTTCTTTGCGGCCTGCTACAAACAACTCGTTCTTATCGTTAAAGACCATTCCCGACGCATAGCCTCCAGTCTTGAATGTCTGCAAGTAACGGCCCTCGCTGTCGAATACCTGAATCCCTTTGATGTCGCTCACAAAGACGCGCCCTTTCCCGTCTGCAGCAATCGCTTGCGGGGCTCGGAACTGACCGGGCTGATCGCCGTCGCTGCCGAACTTGTTTACGAACTTTCCTGCAGACGTGAATTTGAAAACCGCGTTGTTGAAAGTTCCGAGCGCGTAGATGTTGCCAAGCCCGTCAGCCGCCACTCGTGTATCAAGCTCAGAACGATCAGTCACGCTACTAATCGCCTTTTCAATCGATCGGGTGACTTCTCCGGACGAATTGAAGCGTACAATGTCGTCCCGATTCCGGTAACAGGCCGCCAACAGTCCGCCGTCCGCAGTCGCCACGACATCGTCGAAACCCCCTCCACCGAACGAGATTGGTCCCAGGAGTTTTCCAGTTTCACCTTCGTAGCGATTAATGCTCCCACGTTGGACTACATAAACAGTTCCTTTGCGATCAGCCGCCAAGCCCCGCAAAGGCATCTTCGTATCAGCCATCCACTGTGTTAGAAACTTGCCCGCTGAGTCGAACACTTGAATACGCCCGCCGGAATACTCGCCAACATAAATGTGTCCAGCGCCATCGACCGCAATACTACGCGCGTCCGTAAACATGCCGGGACCGATGCCTTCGGTACCAAAGCGCAGTACCTCTGAAGCGAAACCACTGCTCGTCGTCGTTGTCTTGCCTCCCAGCGGGGCAGGTGGTTTGTCACGCGATGGAGCTACAGGTTTCGGCGTCGAGCTGAACATGCGCACAACCGGAACCAGAGCTCCAGCCATTGCGAGGATGCCAATCAACACTCCAATAATTGGAATGATCAGGACCACCCAAAGCCATTTCAGCGAATGAACCTTAATCGTGGGCGTTCCGATGTTGAGGCTAATCACCTGCGCCGGGCGTCCGCGCAAGTAATCCGGCACCATCAAGGTACTGTTGCAGTAACCGCACCGGGTCGTCGCTGCGGCTCCGGCGGGATTGTTAACGCTTTCATAAACCACTGGAGCGCCGCATTTCGGACAATCGAATGTCATCTGAATATCTTCTCCAGAAATTTCGGGTCGTGGAATTTTGCAAAACCGATCTTCGTTACCGCAGCCAATTCCTTGAACAGTTTTTCGTCGACTGATTTGAAATTAAAGCAGGATTTGCCTTGCATGTGTTTCCTCAGCTCGGGCGACATGCTTTCAAGTAATTCCGGGGAAGCGTAGACGGGCATGAGATGAAAGCTGACGTAGGCTTTCCCTATTCGGACTGCGCCAAAGAACATTCGCTGTTTGTTCTTCATCACGTATTTCGTGTCGAGGTAATAATTGGCGTCAGTATCGTGCACGACGATTAACTTGCGCTCATATGGCTTGAAGATAGCCTTGAGCTTGCGAAAAGTTTCGGGGAACTGATTCTTTTCCGGCATAAGAGTGCGTGTGATCTCTCGTCTGGTCTAAGGTGCAGTTTTCAGACAGAAGGCTAACAATGAATCCAGCGAGTTTGCAATAAAGGATGTCACCCACTGACCAACGCTCGCGGATAATAGATGACGATCCGCCCTGTAGCCGCGTTCACGCGGCTTGCCCGCTTAGGGTTGCTAGCCCAGCGCTTGAGCGCTGGGTGATCCGCGCCAATCGTCCCGAGCGTGCTTGTAGCACGCTTTCAAATGGCTTAAGCCATCAGAAAAGCGCGCTTGAAGCGCGCTTCACAAATCTAGAACTGCACGACCCAGCGCTAAAGCACTGGGCTAGTAACCCGAAGCGGGCAAGCCGCGTGAACGCGACTAAGGCGGGGGCAAGCCACCCTTTCCAACCACGAGCTGATCCTGGCTGAGCTTCACTTCCCAGGTTTTGGCTGATTCACTAAACGGGTTTCTGGTACATTAGGCGGCGTTCTGACTTACACTCCTTCGCTTTGCTTTTAAGAACTCCACGCTCGACTCCTAATGAGTCAGAACCCGGAGCAGTAGCGACGGGGTCGCAGGTTCGACAAAGTCTCCTATCGATTTAAGCATGACCCCGTCGCTACCGCTCCGGGTTCTGACCAGCGGCGGCGGCTTTGAGGTAACCAATGCGCAGAGTCTCCCCGTTCTTGATCCACTTTCTGATCATAACTTTCGCCGTCAGCACTTTTCTCCCGCTCGCATCAACCGCGCAAACGCCCGCACGCCCACGGGACGACAGCTATGACATTGCGGAGCTGAAACCACCAGCCAGCGAAATGCGAGGCGCCATCGAACGCTACACCACCGATCGCGCGAGTCTAACTCGCTCGTATCCAGTTTCAATTTCGCCGGTGCGCCTGGCGAAATTCAAAGATTTCTACACCGAGTGGCTCAAGTCTCTGCAGCGTATGCCGTTTGATTCTTTGAGCCAGGACGACAGAGTCGACTACCTGCTTTTCAAGAACCACCTCGATCATGAACGGCGCCAACTCGAAATCCAGGCAAAGCAGCTCTCCGAGATCGAGCCTCTACTTCCCTTCGCAAAAAGCGTGACTGACCTGGAAGAGGCACGGCGTCGCATGGAGCCGATCGACGCTGCAAAAACAGCCGCGTTATTAACTGCGCTCAAGAAACAAATCGATGATAAGCGCAAAGCTGTCGAAGCTGGATTGCGGTCTGACAATCAACGCGGAAATACAGAAGCAAACTCGGACGAGCGAATCGAACCGATCAAGGCCAAGAAGACAGCAGCGAACCGCGCCGTGGCAGTTATCACCAATCTAAAAGCGTCACTGCGAAACTGGTACACGTTCTATGACGGCTACGATCCGGTGTTTACCTGGTGGGTCGGCGAGCCTTACAAAGCAATGGATCAGTCTTTGACCAGCTACTCAGCTTTCTTGAGTGAAAAAGTCGTCGGTATCAAACCAGCCGACTCGGCGGGTTCTGCTGCGGCAGCTCGAGGTACGCCTCTTCAGGGTGGCGGGCAAGGCGGACAACGACCCACCGGCGTAACTCCGCGCGCAGGCGACACCAGCGACATTGTCGGCGATCCAATTGGCCGAGATGCTTTGATGAGCGAATTGGAATCCGAAATGATTCCTTACACGCCGGAAGAGCTCATCGCCATCGGCGAGAAAGACATGGCCTGGTGCGAAGCTGAAATGAAGAAAGCTGCACGCGAGCTCGGCTATGGTGACGACTGGCACAAGGCGCTCGAGCACGTGAAGACGGATTACATGGAGCCTGGCAAGCAACCCGAGTTGATTCGCGAGTTGGCTCTCGAAGCAATCAAGTTTGTTGACGATCGCGATTTGGTCACTGTGCCTCAACTTGCTCGCGATACCTGGCGCATGGAAATGATGACGCCTGAGCGACAGCTCGTCAGCCCGTTCTTTCTGGGCGGTGAAGTAATTCTCGTTTCATTCCCCACTAACGGAATGGCGCATGAACAAAAGATGATGAGCATGCGCGGCAACAACAAACACTTTGCGCGAGCCACAGTCTTCCATGAGCTGATTCCGGGTCATCATCTTCAGGGTTTCATGACTGCGCGCTACCGACCCTATCGCGGTTTGTTCAGCACGCCGTTTTGGGGCGAAGGTTGGGCGCTCTATTGGGAGCTACTGATGTGGGACATGAAGTTTGCGAAGAGTCCTGAGAATCGGATCGGCATGCTCTTCTGGCGCATGCATCGCGGCGCGCGCATCATCTTTTCGCTGAGCTTCCACCTCGAGAAGATGACGCCGCAGGAGTGCATCGACCTGCTGGTTAAGCGTGTCGGTCATGAAGTAGACAATGCCACCGCTGAAGTGCGGCGCTCTTTCGACGGAAGTTACGGTCCGCTTTATCAGGTTGCATATCTGCTGGGAGGAATACAGCTCTATTCGCTGCATCATGATTTGGTCGATTCAGGAAAGATGACTAACCGAGCCTTCCACGATTCCATCCTGAAGGAAAATCGCATTCCGATAGAAATGGTTCGAGCAATCCTGACGAAACAAAAACTGACTCGTGACTTCAAAACAACCTGGAGATTCGCCCAGTAGCGCACAAGGAACTTTTTTATCCGCAGATTACGCAGATTACACTGATGTTTTTGTCTGTCGAGAATAGAACGTTTAGTGGGAATGGGCTTCTTGGGATGCCACTGGATTTTCAATAATCCCCACAAGCACGACAGCGGAGCCATTCATCCCGCGCCTGCTTTTACATCAGTGTAATCTGCGTAATCTGCGGCTAAAAAGTCCTTCGCTACCGCAGCTGCTACTAACAAGAAGATGACCGAGACAGCGGAAGTTGTAATCATCGGGAGCGGCATAGTTGGCTCGAGTGTGGCTTACAACCTCGCCCAACAAGGCTGCACTGACGTGCTCGTAATCGAACGCGAAGCGCATCAGGGAAAAGGCTCGACCGGCAAGAGCATGGGTGGAGTACGGGCGCAGTTTGCCACACCAGTCAATATCCGGATGTCGAAATACTCAATCGACTTCTTTTCAACTTTTGACGAGGTCGTGGGCCATCCTGCTGATTACCGTCCGCATGGCTACATGTTCTGCGCCACCGATGAGCGTCACCTTGACTATCTAAAGACCAATCGCGAGAAACAGATCGCGCTCGGTGTGACCAACGTAGAGCTCGTTTCTCGCGATGACATTGCCGGGCACGTTCCGCAGTTGCGCGTTGACGATATTATCGGCGGCACGTTTTGTCCCACCGACGGGTTTGTCGATCCACACAGCGTGATGATGGGATTCATGCTCAATGCTCGCGAGCGCGGAGTACGACTGTGGCTCGACACCGAAGTTACTGGCGTCGTTACCGAGAAGAATCGGATCACCGGCGTGATGACCAGCCGCGGGCTTGTCTCTTCGCGAATTGTGGTCAACGCCGCGGGCGCCTGGGCCGCGTACATTGCAAAGCTAGCAGGCGCCGAACTCCCAGTTGAACCTTTACGACGCCAATTGGTTCCCACCGAGCCATTCGACGGATTGCCAAAGAGATTTCCAATGGTGATCGATATGTCAACGGGCTTTCATTTCCGACGTGAAGGAAAAGGAATTCTACTGGCCTGGAACGACCCGGACGAAAAACCAGGCTTCAAACATGATTTCGACACTTCATTTATCGAAAAGATTCTGACGCGCGCCGCTGAGCGAGTTCCCTGTCTGGTCGATGCTGAAGTGAATCCCCGGCGAGCCTGGGCGGGACTTTATGAAATGACACCCGATCATCACGCCATCATCGGTCCAGCCCCCGAAGTCGAAGGGCTGTATTTCGTTAACGGCTTCAGCGGTCACGGCGTGATGCATTCGCCGGCTTCCGGCCGCGTCACTGCCGATCTAATCCTGCACGGTCGCTCAGATGTCATCGATACCTCCGACCTGAGCGTTACCCGCTTCGCCCAAGGCCGCGCCCTGAAAGAAACGGCCATCCTTTGAGCGTCAAAGATCCCATCTCAACCATTTTGGTACTGGTGCAGTTTGAGTTGAGGCCACGGGGTTGAACCGTGGTGAGGCTCACGTTGGGTTGCTACAACAAATGACCAAGAACTCGTGGATGCCAGCGGCTTGTCCGGTGGAGGTTCACGCTAACGCCTAAAGATCGGAAAGCTACAGAAACGTGAGCATCAACGAGACCAGCCCGAGGCATCGATTTCTGTGTCTGGTTCGTAGCCGCTAACATGAGTCTCCACGGGGCGAGCCCGTGGCATCTACTCATTTCTTACCGGTTCATTCGGGTGACTCGGATCACTCGTGAATGAGATGATGGTCTTGAGATTTCGTAAGTGTCTTCCGCAATGGACCAGGAACTTCACCATCGTAATGATCCTTTACTAATGCCCTTTCTCGAGGCCGCTGAGGAGACTGCTGCTGAGGATCTGCTTACCAGGCTCATTAGCGAACACGCCGATCCCATCATCTTGCGAGTTCTGAGAATGAAGCTTCACGTTTCCTTAAGAGGAGCGAATGGCACTCAAGCGAATCAGGATGCGTTGGAAATCGCGGCCGAGTTGCGTTTGAACCTCGTGAAAGAATTGAAAGCTATTCAGCAAGGCGCCGGCAAACAAATCACAAGCTTCCACGACTATGTTGCCGTAAAAGCATATTCAGCCTGCTCAGATTACTTCCGCGAAAAGAACCCTCGACGTTCGCGGTTGAAAAATGCTCTGCGCTATCAATTGCGAAACAACCCTCGCTTTGCATTGTGGCGGGCTGGCGATAATCGTTGGTATGCGGGTCTTCAAGAATGGCATGCCAGCGTGATAGTAGCGGGCGGTGAAGATCTTCCCGAATCGTCTTCAGTTGACAGCCGAGACGATGACAGCAACGCGGCCGACTTACTTGCCTCTATCTTTGAACACTCCGGCAAGCCGGTAGAGTTTGACCAGCTCGTGACGATCGCCGCTGATGAAATGGGGATCGTGGACGCTCTGCCGCAATCACTGGATTCCGGTAATGAAGAAACGCAGCCTTATGAGCCATCTACAGCGCCGCGTGTAGACGTCCGATTTGAACAACGACTTTTTCTCGAGCAGCTTTGGCATGAGGTCTGCGAATTACCATTACTACAGCGCGTCGCGCTACTGCTAAATCTTCGCGATGAGAACGGAGGGAGCGCAATTTTCTTTCTCCCTCATCTCGGCATCGCCCCAATCGAGGAAATAGCCAGCGCCATCGAAATTCCGCCCGAGCGATTCAAGGCCCTATGGAGCGATCTTCCGATTGACGATGCTCAGATCGCTTCGATGTTCGATATCACGCGTCAGCAGGTAATTAATCTGAGAAAGACTGCGCGCGAACGATTGCGGCGCCGGCTTGGGCCCTAATTTGGAGTGCGCCGACCTGTCGGCGCTTTGGTCGCTGCGACCTGTCGCAGCAACCTGGCTATTACAAAGCAGCGCGGCGTCAAGCCGCCTCGGGCGAAAGCGGTGACAGGTCACCGCTCTGCAAATTAGAACACTAGCGCGGGTTGGGAAAATGATGATAGTAAGAAATACTTGCAGTTCACGACTTAACTCTTGAGATGACTGAGCACTTATCAGACACGATCATCGGGCGCTACCTACGGCATGAACTCGACGACATGGGACGTCGACAGGCGGACGCTCATCTCTCAACGTGTAGCAGCTGTCTTGGCCGCGTTTCCGGAGCCGAGTCGGAGCTGGCTGTGCGCTCGCTTACTGAAGCGCTGTTGCCTCATGCCATTGACGTTGACGAGCCTTTTCATCTCAGCACCAGCGAGCTCGAGAATTTTGCGAGAGGCAATGCTGATCAAGCTGATCGGATTATTTGCGAGAGTCATCTGGAAGCCTGCGAGGAATGTTCGAATGAGTTGAAACGGCTCTCGACTTCAAAGCCCGTCATTCCAGTTCAACCGGCCCGCTGGCAGAGATGGTCGTCGCCTACCCCTGCTCGAATCGCTGCGGCAATCGCCCTGATAGCATTCATCACGCTCCTGGTTTTGCTCTGGCGACAACAACCGCGGCTTGATGAAACCGCTAAAACTGGAACCACTCCAACTCCAATACCAACAGCGTCGCCGACGCCTACTAACCTCGCGTCGCCCGCAGAATCCCCTACTGATACCGACGCAATCGCGCAACTCAAAGACAACGGCAGGGAGATTCGTCTAAACAGGACTGGAACACTAACCGGGGGTGAGGCCTTTGATAACGAAACGCAGCAGATGATGAAGCGCGTGCTTTCGGGCGGGCAGTTGAGCAAACCGAAAGCTCTCAGTGAACTCGAACCCAATCGAATCACTTTGCTGGGCGGTGGCAACGGCGATGAGGCTTTCGTTCTGATTGGTCCGCTCGGTCAGGTAATCGAAACTGACCGGCCAACCCTCAAGTGGCAACCATTAAAGGGCGCTTCAAGTTATGTCGTTTCGATCTATGACCGTCAGTTCAAACCCGTCGCCCAAAGTCCGCCGTTGACTCAGACTACCTGGGTAACTGCCGCGCCGTTGCCACGAGGTGAAACTTTGTTTTGGGAAGTCGTCGCCATGAAGGACGGCAAAGGCGTAACTGCGCCTGTGGCACCGAAGCCTCGGGCAGAATTCAGAGTGCTGGCTACGGAGCAGTCAGCTGAACTGACGAAGCTTCGAGGACTGCGACCGGTGTCACATTTCGCCTTGGGCCTGGCTTGCGCGAGATTTGGATTGATTAACGAAGCGATTGACGAGCTTACTCAACTCTCAAAAGAGAATCCGGATTCGGCTGAAGCGAGAAGACTTCTGACCGAAGTGCGACGCTGGCAACGGTAACTTTGTACTGCAGGCTGCCAGCCTGCAGCAGCTTCGCCCAGGCTGCGGCTTTAGCTGGCACGATTCAACTTGAATCACCTCTTTCAAGTTTCGCGTCGGCAGCGATCGACAGGCTGGCAGCCTGTCGTACTAGCGCGAGCCTCCAATCATCACAAATCCCGACCAGTAAAACGGGTGACGGTACTTCGGATCCTTCATGAGGGTCTGCGCAGCCTGCTTCAATGCCTCACTCTGATTCAAGTTCTCACGCTGCAGATTGCGATGAAAGTTCACCATTAACTGAGTCGTGCTTTCAGAATCGACTTTCCACTGGCTGACCACGGTAGTTGAAGTGCCGGCGATCAGGAATGCCCACGACATTCCAATCAAACCCTCGCCGTTGCTGACTTGCCCGCGAGCAGTCTGACACGCCGACAGCACCACGAGGTCAGCAGGAAGATTCAGCTTCATAACCTCGCGCGCTTCCAGGAAGCCATCCTCACCAGCAGTAGGCCCGGCCAGCAGAAGTCTTGAATACATCGGATTCGCATCGTCAAAAATGCCATGTGTCGCCAGATGCAGAACTGAATACTGTGGCGCGGAAGACTTAAAGACTTCTTCCTGAGCGGCAGTACCGGTGAGCACCTTGCTGCGATCAACGCCATAGATTCCGGCGAGACTCTTGACCTCGCGCTCGGCCGCTGGTAAGTCACCAAACGACGTGCCCCTGCTTTTCGAAAACGCTTCGCGATCAAACTTTGGATTACCTAATGCCAGAATAGATTGCTGCCACACAATGGGAGGCAACACTTGCTTGTCCGACACGTTCGAAAAACTCAACTCGTTCGTTGGTCGACCAGCAGCACTTCTCGTCCTTATTTCCGCCAAGACGCTCAAGGACGGAGCAAATGAGATCGCAAACTGTTCAAGAAGATAGCGCTCAGAGCCTGATAGCAAAGCTTGAAAGGGTAGCTCCCAAAGATCACCCGCTGGGATAATGCAAAGTCGCTTCTTCCCCTCCAGCTGTCGTTGAGCAGGCTTCAATAATAAATCGTAAAGTTGTCGCGACGGTTCTCTAAATGCCAGCGAGTTCTCCTCCATCTGAAGGCGAAAGGCTTTCACGCGCCGAGACAATTCGGCTGCATCGATCTTGATCGAGTACATGTTCAGCTCGACTGGCGACTCCGGCGATTTTGTGAGGACGAAGACGTAGGTTTTCTGCGGAGCAACTACATACTCGAGGAGAGCCGTTTCATTATCTATTAACGATGGACTCCAAGTTGTTGTCCGGCTCGCGGGGCCCATCAATGCCTTTGGGTGAGCTGCGTATATCCGAGTCTCGTAAGCTTCCGCTGCCAATCGCGCCGCGCGTAATTCTGCTTCAATTGCAGCAATTCGAATCGGGTCCGGCTTCGGGCGCGTGCCCTGTTTTCGAAGCTGAGAATTCAGAAAATCCAGATTAGCTTTCAATTCTTTGTTCTGTTGACGTTCCTCATCCGTCATCATCGCGTTCAAGTCACCCCGTCCATTACGCACGACGTCCAACAACTTTCTTGCCTTTGCCAACTCCGCATAGCGTAGAGCCTCACTGAAATCTTTGCGCTGAGTCGCAAGCTCGACCAGTGCGACGTATGGCTCGGTCTTGTCTTCAAAGAAAAGTTGCTGCTCTCTTTCATCGCCGGCGAGTTGGCCACGCATGCGCTCGAGGATCGTGATCGCCTCGGTGAATGCGTGCTCGGCTTTGACGGAATCGTTCAAAGCCAGGAACGTTCGGCCCTGCGCTGTTAGCGCCCGCCACAAGATCTCCGGAGAATTCTGTTCTCTGGCAATCTGGGTAGCGCTTGAGTACTGCCTCGCCGCCTCAGCGTAGTTGGCCGATTTCTCTGAAACAGCTCCCAATCCAAGCAATGACTGCGCTTTCATACTTTTGAAACCATACTTGTCCTGAAGACCCAAACTCTGGCGGTAAGACTCTATCGCCTGCACCGTCCGCTCCTGGTCCGCATAGACTTCACCAATTCTGTTCAGCAAATAAGCTGAACCTGCTCGGTCAAAGATCGAGTCATAGACTCTCAAGCTCTTTTGATAGTATTCGAGCGCGCGCGTTAAGTCGTGTTGCTTGAAGTAGGCATTGCCGATGCTGAGCAGTGGATAGGCAATCTGTTGCGTGCTGCCTAGTTTCTCGTACAAGTCGGCGCTTCGTTGGTAATACTCCATGGCTTGATCAAAGTCGCCCTGATGGTAGTGAACGTTTCCTAACTTTATTGAAACCGCCGCTACGCCTTCCTTACTTCCAACTTTCTCAGCGATAGCCATCACTTGTTGAAAATTACTCGCAGCTCGGAGGTATTCACCTCGCGACAAGTAGACGTCACCCAATCCAACTAACGCGTTCGCTTTTCCCAAAAGTGAATCAATTTTCCCGCTCAGGTTAAAAAGAAGTTTGAAAAGCATCTCCGCATTGACGTCATCACCTTTTCTTTCCAAAAGGCTCGCCGCCTCGTCCGCAATACCTCTGATTAGGCCATTAGTGAAAGGTTCTCGCTTGTTAAGAAGCGCGACTCGTTGCTCTTCGGTATCGGCGCCGATTAGTTCCTGCGTCAACTCCTCGGCGGTACTAATGAATTGCCAAATCTTCCAACCGTCGTCTTCTTTGACGAAATGGAGCGTATGGTCCTGGGGACCAAAGCCATCCGCTTCTTGCCCGGTGTCGGAATTCACACCGTGAATCTGTACGTCGAGTCTGGCCGTTGCCTTATCGCCTTGAAGCTCAACGTCATGAGTCAGCAACGCCCTGAGACCATCAATCTTTACCTTCTCGTTAACGGCAAAATCTTCCTCGATGGATTGTTTGAAACTTGGGAAATAAGGTGACTTCTTGCTGAAGAGCGTCAGTATCGTCGCCGCGTCCTTCTTCGAATAGGCTACGTAGCCTTTGGATATGATCTTGTGGATCTCAACAACATCGGGCGGCAGGTTGGGCGGGATCTTAGCGTTGAGCTCCTCGGCCGTTTGTGCTTTCGCAAGCGAAGCCACAAGTAGCATTAAGCTAAGGGCGACAGTGATCGAAATCACAGTTCCACGAAGCCTGCGAACCGGAATTAATCGAAAATCTTTTTCAGCCTTGTTGTCCATATCTGGTTCAAAGAGAAATTTCATACGCTCCGTATGTTTTTGTTTGCTTTCCTTCGCGCCTTTGCGCCTTTGCGGGAAACTGTTTTCGTCATCCTGGATCCGCGATCAATTTCCCGCTAAGGCGCAAAGACGTAAAGAGGGCCTAACTAAATATTTTTGCTCGCTCGCTAATAACACCAATCATCTTACGGCTAATTACTTTCGGAAGCACTCTGGAGTATGAAGTCGTGAGAAGCACAGCAATATTCCGGTGTTTCGTAAAGATCTCTCCTAAATGCTATTTCCCCATCACCAAATCAATCAGAAAGGCCGACGAAGGCCGTAAAGAGGAGCGTTTTCATGAGAGTATTAAGCATTGGTCTGACCCGCGCGTTTTTTTGTTGCGCCTTGCTGATGGTCGCTAACTCGATAGCGCGAGCACAAAACCAGGCGGACTATCCGAAGATAGAAGTGTTCGCCGGCTTCTCAGCGTTGGGAGAATCTGAAAAACGAACGATCAGCTTTGGAACGTTCGGCGGCGGTGCCGGATATGCGACACCGGCCGGCTTCGAGACTTCAGTAATCCGAAATTTCACCAAACACGTCGGGTTGAAAGGCGATTTCTCAGCGCACTTCAAGAATGACACTGGGCGCACCGCGGTCATCGGTTGCACACCCGTTTGCACTACCGTTACTCAGGACTTTCAGATTAAGACTCGCGTGTACAACTTCCTGGTTGGGCCGGAGTTCAGGGCACGCAACCGCACCCGCTTCACACCGTTTGCTCACGTGTTAGCAGGAGTCGCCCACACGAGCGCAAACTTCACCACGACGGGTCCAACTTTCAATGTGATTGGAAAAAGGAGTGATAACGGATTCGCCATGGCAATGGGCGGAGGCCTGGACATCCGCGCCTCGAAGCGAGTCAGCTTCCGAGCCCAAATGGACTACAACCCCATCTTCATCGGCTCCGACAACAAAGGCTCCCGCGACCTCGCCCGCGTCTCGTTAGGCGTCTTGTTTCATTGATGCCATTGCCGACCGTTGTAAATCATCTTCGTTCATCCTTTGCAGCTTTGCGCCTTTGCGGGCAAAAGCCTTAATCCCGCAAAGGCGCAAAGTGGCAAAGAAAAGATCACAAACCTGCGTCGCGTGGCCTCCCAGGCGATCTCCGCTTTAGCTCCTCAATCTGGAACCGAAGCTCATGAGTACTACCTCAGACGACTATTATTTTGAGGACCGCGTGATATCACCGCGATCCTCAACAGAGAGGCCGAGTCGCACTTGCCATTGGTCCAGCATGGCCTGGGGATTGCTGGAAAACATCTTGCTTCTTGATTCATGATCGAGGTCCAGCGCAATGATCGCCAGCGATCCGGATTCGAGAGTGCGCACCATGCCAATTTGTTTCCCGGTGATGAACAGTGAACTCTTTTCGTAAGCGCCGGGAACAATTGCTTCATGATAAATAAGCTTTCCGGATTTGATCAGTATATGATCCATCCATCCGTGGCGGGTCAGCAGCAGGTGTTCGCCATCGCTGCTTAGTTCTATTGCCGTAGGCGGGGCTGCAATCTTGACTGTTCCTGTCGTAGCTCCGGTCTGCACATCCCAAAGTTTGACGACGCCATTTTCATCTACTGTGACGGCCGAGCGGCCATCCTGGGAAAAGGCAGCGCGCGACACCTTGGCATCATGACTCAAGGTCCTGATTGCCAGGCGGGAGTTCAGATCCCACAACAGAGCTCCACTATCACCTCCCCAGGTAATCATCTGAGATGCTGAGTTCAGGACAGGCATTTCAGTTTCTGCATCGAAAGCTCCCGCGAGGTTGATTTCGCGGCCGTCAACTGAAGTCCAAAGGCGATAGCGTTTGAAGTCCGGTGTATTTGAAGGAGGGTCGCCGTAACTTGCCAGGAGGTACTTACCGTCAGGACTGAATTGGAAGCCGTTAAGAGCAGGCCCCGCTTTTATCGTCACCGGCATCGAACGAGAATCAAAAGGTGTCAGGACAATTTCATGAGCATCGGTCCACACGGCAAACATCTTGTTATCACGAGTTAATACGAGGTAATCACGGCTGACGGAATGACTCATCCCAGATTCAAATCTGTAGTTGCTGTCAGTGTGCGAACATTTTTCCTCGATCGCCCATAACCGAAACGCCTCGTTGGTGGATTTGACAGCATAGCGTCCATCGAAACTCACGACTGCCTGCCCGGGATTCTGATCATCTTCTGACTGGAGGTCACAAATCGGCTTCATTGTCTTTACATTCCAAAGACGCTCCCCAACCGAGCCTTCATTCGTCAGGAACCTGGTCAATAAGGTGTTCCCGCCATTACTCAGTTGGATGAAACCAAGTTTGTCGCCGGTTGGGAGGATTTGTTTCGCGGCTTCGGCCATCTCAATGCGCCATTCGGTGGCGCGGCCGTTATGCACTGCCAATACCGAACTGAGTTCGGCGGTGAAATGTTTCGGCGCCAGCTCGTTGGAAAACTCCAGCCTGCCCACAAGTTGATCGTTTTCGAGGTTCCACCGTTCATAGGTTTGCCACGGATGCTCGGGATCCCATGATGTCTCAAGCCGGAGGCGACCGAGCACCTTAGCGTTCGATCCCAGCTCTATCCGCGCACTGATACCGTTGAGTACGATCTTGTGAAGGCGAGCCTGTGTTTTTGTAGCGAAGGTTTCAACTTCTTCACCCGGCGGCATCGTAGTACCAATTACAAACTGTTCGCCGTTCCGGCTAAAGGCAAACGTGGCCGCACTCGCTTCCGCGCGCACCTCGGTAGCTTTACCGGCAGCGAGGTCCCAAAGTCGAATTACCTTGTCGGAATGACGACCCAGCAGCCACCGCCCGTCCGCGCTCAAGGCAAATTCGCCGGTGACGAAGTCTTTAATTTGAGGATCGGGAATCACTCCCTTGTCCGAGACGCGAAAGAGCGTTGACTGCTGTGAACTATCGACAATCAGGAAACGCGCGTCGGTACTCGTAACCACCGAGCTGTCCTCGACTCCATCACCATTGAGAATTGTGAAGGGGTCAGCAACCCTGGTGCCTGCCTCAAGCCGCCACCCCAGCAAGCTTTGTCCAAACGTCCCGAGAAGTTCATAGTGCCAGCGCCCGCCACTCTCGAAAGACAGTGCCGCGCTCAGGTTTGGGACCGGGATTTCGTCTTCGATGGTATTGCTTTTCGGCGGCTCGGGACTCTTCGCGTTAGGCGGCTTATTGATAGTAGTGGGCGTGCTCACGGCCATCGCGTCTTTAAGCGTGATTTTGGGTTTTCCATCCGCAGCGCTTTCATCGATCGTGTAGATGCGAATCCCAATTTGTCCTCGCGGCGGATTGCCCGCATTATTATCCGCATTCAAAATTCCTGGTTTTGAATTGTTTCCGTCGGCCATCGCCGGCAACCGGCTCGAATCGCGGTTTGATTGGTTATCAGCTATGGCGGGCCGGTTTTTGCCAGAGATTTGACTCTCATTTCCAGATTCATCCTCAGCCGTTGATTCGTTGGACCGAGTCTTATTCTGATCGGCGCGACTCGAATTTTCCGACACGCTTTCCCGGCTGAGTGTTACCAGGCCTTTGCCGTCGTTAGTGAAAATCGCCTGCAAGCAATCGGAACAAAACGATAGCAGCGGCACCGGCTTTTGCGTCTCGTACAAAGTAACTGCTTTGGCATTGCTTATAGTGAGGAAGTACTTGCGGTCAGGGCTCATCACCAGCCCCGTTGATTCGTCTCCATAAGTCAGCGCCAGAGCGCGGGCCGAGTCTCCCATGAGAAAGTCCGCCTTGGCGAGGTCGTCTTTTTGATTTGGGCCCGGGTATCTGATGGCGGCAGCCTTTAGCAGGCTGAGGAATGAACGCTCTCGATCTCCTGCCTGCGCAAATTGTTTGGCCCGCACCTCGAGTATCTCGGCAAAGAGTCTGTCGGCGAACCAGCCGTAACCTATGGTTTCTTTAAGATTCTGGTAATCAAGCCAGACGTTTGAATCAATGGGCTTCGGCGCCTCGCTGCTTTGCGCGAGATTCTCACGATACGTCCTGAGCTTTTGCCAATAGCCGTAGGGGTACCAGCCCCAAAAAATCGCAAATAATATAGCGAGAACAAATCCAGCTGGAATCAATAAGCCAACGGCCAGCTTGCGACGATCCATTGCCTTCTTATGTTTGAGAAAGCCCCGCTTCCAGTCATCGACAATCCCCGCGTACATGTCGTGATAAAGCTCAAACCAGTAGGAACGATCCAACCCCCGCGACTCTCTCAGGATGCGCGCTTCGGGTTGGCTAAGTTTTCGCAGCGTCCGTCGCAGCGGCGCTATTCTCGCGTCCATGTGATCCGCAAGACTCGAGAGCTCGTAAGCCATCTTCGCGCCCTGCTTTGTCACCAGAAAACCAACCGCGCGCGCCGTTAAGTTCTGTTCTGAACCAGTAAGATAGGGCGCGGCCAGCTTCTCCTCACAGAAACTGCGCAGGACGCGCAAAGCCGCGCCGCCGGATCCATTTTGGTTCTGCCCGCCAATCGAATCGTAGTTGGCCAAAAACTGGGCCGGGCGACTGTCTTCGTCTTTGACGGCTTCGCCTGGTTCGGCTGGACCATTCGCCAGCGCGGTGTCCGGATTGGCGTACTGTTCATTCCAAAGACGCTCGCAAGCAATCTGCAGATAGGGTGGCGCGATGAAATTGCGGCTTATCACTTTGCTGCGCGCCGGTTGTTCACTAGCTGCCGTTCCCAACGTGGCGGACGATTTTTCAAAAGTCGAAAGGTCTCGAACGAGCAAGGAAAGATTTTCTTTATTTGGCTGGACAGCCGAGAGCTCACAAGTGCGCTTGATGATGTCCTTCGCTTCGTCTCTGGTGGGATGTTTCAGCCGGTAGTAATTGCCAAAAATATCGGGGATGCGGTTGTCAAAGACGCTGAGTTCACCCAGGAACTCTTCGCGCATCGAAATTACCACGCGGACCTGATAGCTCTCGTCGTTGATGATGCTGCAAAGATCCTTGATGAACTCGGCGAAATACTCCTCGTCGCTATGATATTGAAAGACCTCTTCGAATTGGTCGAGCACCAGGATGCAGCGATCTTTTTCAATTTTCTCGTAAGGTTCTTCTGAAAGAATCGGCGGCGGCGTTTCCTGAGCGGTTGACGCTGCAGCAGAAGACTCCGCCCCTTCGTCATCATCATCCTCCTCGGTTGACGGCTTTGCAGTCTTCTTAAACACCGCCAGTGCTTCCAGCAAAGCTTGCGGGCGCGAACTCTCGGCGCTCAAGCACTGCGCAATCGTTTTCCTGACCCTGTCCGCTACCCGATCCTCAGGCGTAGATTCTTTCGGCGCTACCACCGGCTCGGGTTTGGCCTTCACTGGTTCCGGTTTTTTGAAAAGCTGCTGCCAGAAATTGCTGATCGCTTCAGTCGGAGGCCAGAAGATTCTTTCAGGCTCCTCCACCTCCTCGCTCACCATTTCGTCAACACCCGTCCAGCGATTATGCAGAATTACACAGTGTTGCTTTTCTAACTGAGGAATTACCTTGGCGTTGAGGAAAGACGTCTTGCCGACGCCAGAACCGGCGAACACCAACGTGGTGCGGGCCGAAAGAACACGAGTCTTGATGAGGATAAGATCGCGGTCACGACCAAACAACCGGGCCTCGTCATCTTTGAGGTACGGTTGCAGACCCTTGAAAGGATTGGGAGGATTAACTTCCATCCACGCAGCTTCGCTCAACCCACTTCGGGACGTTCTTGAGCATTTCAACCACAAAGTCATTAAGCGAGGCTTGCAGGATGGTGATGTCGTTCTTGCCAAAGAACAAGCCTTCGAAAACTCCCACGGAATACATTACTGAGTAGTCCTGCAGCACTTTGCCGTCCGGATTGCATTTGGCTTTGATCGTTTCGTAGATACTGCGCACGTTCCAGTCGCTGAGGCTATAACCTAGAAACCACATCGGCTTTTCCCACATCAGCTCGGACACGTGAGCAGGTATCAAGCCCAACTTGGTCATCTGCGAAACATAGTCAACATAATCGTTATCCGAAATCACCAGGCCTTCGTCAGCAAAGCCGGAGTCCTTACTCAAGCAACCATGAATCTTGTGAACTACCACCAGGTTCTGAGATTTGGATAACGTAAAATCGTTTGGATAAAACTTGCCTGAATTGTCTGCGCAGAGCGCTACTCCGTCAGTAACCCCCTGCGAACAACGCATCACGACCTTGGGATCTTTCCGCTTCGTGGTCAATACTATGTAGGGTAGGTTCCTTTCATCGAGCGCCGCTTCCATCAAAGTGTCGTAGTTGGTCGTTATGATTAGATAATCATTGGTCTTCGAGCTGGCCAGATGATGACACGCAGCCTTTGCAAACAGGCGGTGTGCCTCGGTTGGTATCGCTTTGTCGGAAATCACGCCACTCAGGAGTTCCCAGAGTTTCTTACGGCCGCGCAGTTCCTCATAGTAGCCGGCGATGCTGGTTAATGGCTCTGGTGGGTTAGCAACTCGGGTAACTCGAGCCAACAATTGCAGCATCAGCAACTGTTCTTCGTTGGTGGTCGGAAAGACTTCATTCTGGAATAAAGTGCGCAGACCGTCGGCAATGCGAGCCAGGCTCGTATACTTAGATCTGAGACTGAACAGTTGAGCTAATTCGCCTGCGGTGGGTGGATACTCGTTATTCTGCAGTTGGGTAAGAAAATCCGCAGACGATTCGGGAGGAGCTTGTACTTCAGCAAAATCGATCAAGTAAGCGAGCTTGATCGCCATCGCCACCAAGGTCTTTCCTTTGCTGCTGAGATCAAAGCTTGCGAGTGCCGTGTCAATCGCAGCCTTGTCCGGCGCTTTTGGTTTGGCGTCCGAAGGCGTGTCCCACCTTCGACCAGAAATCGAGACGCCGGCTCCCAGAAACGGGACAAATTGCTGTCCGTCTTCCATCGACTTGGGAAAGAGATCGAGGGCCAGCTCCTCGTAGGGAATCTCATCACCTTTTAGGACACTTAGAGGCATAAGCAGTCATTCGAGAACAACAAGAGCTTTGCGGTGAAGCCGAAACCACGGATCACGACTGGGCAGATCAATAGCGTAGCCGCACTCAACCGTCAACACATTTCTGCAGGCTGACGCTTACGCGCTGATCTAATCTCCTGGCGATCTAAACTCCACTTATGGGCCGCTAAGTCCGGATCTCGGAGTTCCCTACTTTACCGATGTGGTCAATGAAGTCGATGTCGACGCGTGGCCCTTGATCTTGAGCAGCGCGAAGGGTGTGACCGCCGGAATAATTCGGATCATCACCCTTGTGCTTGTCGAGTCACTTGACAGGAACTGCGAGCGGCTTCATGGGAAAGCCGTAGGGAAACAACCATTGTCGATGCAAACAGCGTTGACACCCTCCTGCTTCTGGTAGACGCGGCGAGATGTTCGTGGGCTCAAACCCAACCGTAAATCTCACTCCGGAACGGTTGCGAGCGTAGAGACCCCGGCGTCGGCGCCGTTTCACTTCAGTGGTGTTAGAAATCAACCACGATCGTGCCGTCGAAGCCGCACGTGTCCACGCTGAACCAGACTTTCTTGCTCACCTCATGACCCGCTATCTTCACCTCAACCTTTAGCTGGTATACACCAGGGCGCAGTTGACCGTCATTGGTGAGCGCGCCGTATTCACGATGGAATTGAAAGCTTGCGCAGGAGGTGCCTGGCGTAGCTGTGACTGTTTGTAAGGGCACGTTCTTGACCTCGTCGATCTCTTTTTTCAGGGCAAGAAATCCAAACAAACGCTTCAACTCAATCTCGTGCACCACGGCCATCGGCACTCCGCCTTGAGTTACCAGCACACGCGCGCCGGTGCGAGTTCCCTCTCCGCAGAGATTTCGTGTTTGCGTGCTGGTAGCGCCAGTCCCGGGATTACTCACGAACGTAACCGAGATGTTCCCAGTTCTTTCCCGAGCAAGAGCATTTGGACCGAATAACACGTTGAGATCCCCAGAGCCTACCTGGTGGCCTGGCTGCAAAGTAACCGGGAAGGCTGGCACGCCGGTGAGTGAGTAGTCTCCCGGATTGAGGCCGCCAATAGCCACATTCGTAATCGTCAAATCACAAGTCCCCGTATTCGAGATTACGAATGGCTTTCGTGAGTGACAATTTCCAATGCTCTGGATAACGGTTGGGTTAAAGGTGAGATCCGGTGAAAGACCCAACGACCCTGCCTCACTCTGCGCAGTCGCTGAAACATCCAGCGTTGGATTAGTTGGATCATTGCTCGTGATCCTCAGAATCGTTGATTGAAGCCCAACGGCTGCCGGAGTGAAAGTTACCTGGAATGGGAAACACGATCCGGGAGCTATTACAACTGGAAATCCACCGGACGGTGTCGTAACCGCGAACTGAGGATTTGTGGACGAGATTCCGTTGATGAAGAGACTTGCACTGCCGGTGTTGCACACATTCAGTGACGCTAGTCCCACGGTTCCCGCACACGTGCGACTGAATGTTACTGAGGAGGGCACTTGTAACTGGGGGGTGGTTCCGACAAACGGATAGCTGATTCTCCACACTCCTCTTCCCTGGGTGCCAATGTAAGCATTCACGGTGGCGCCTTCATGATCGAAGTAAGCGAAACGTGGCCGCGGTATGTGCGGATTGGCCGTCCCTCCTGAATTATCTGTAATCACGGTCCAACGAGCACCCTGATCAAAGCTCACGAAGATTCCCGCGTCCGCGCCACCGGCCAGTAAAGTGTTTCTATCCTGAGGATCGAAAGCTACCAGGGTCGGCTGGACGTATCCATTAAAGCCAGTGAAGTCGGTTGGGCCGCTCGTATTGCGGTATCGATACGTCCCGCTACCGGTCATCAAGTTGTCCAGGGCCGATAGAGTTGTCCAGGATCCTCCTCCGTTGGTCGAGACCACCATGTGGATCGTCGAGCCATTTATGTGGGAGGCAAATAGATGATTTGGATCGTTAGGGTCGACCGTGAGGATGCCAAATCCTCCCGTTCCGCCTGGTGGGTTTACTTGTTCCCAACTGTCGGTAGGGTTGGTTCCCGTAAATCGCCAGAATCTGGCAGGTCCAGTACTCGAGCAATCGTCTCCCTGGACGAAAAATGTGGGACTGGCAGCCGAGCCCGCTGCCTCGATGCCGCAACTATTCGGAGGAGTGGTTGCAGCACCAAGTTGAGTCCATGCTACTGGGCTTCCTCCAATGTTGTTCGTGATAAAGATGCCGCTACTTGTCAGAATTACCTGCCGATTTGGTCCAAAGCGGTCCGTGATGTCGGGAGCAGCGAATCCGGGCAGGCCTCCCGGAGGATAAGTATTCAATTCGCCTCCGCCCGTCATTCCGGGATTTCGAATAAACAACCGATTCGCCGGCGCGGGACTGAAACAACAGATGGTGTAAAGGACGCGGACATTGTCGGCACTATCATCGAATCCGTCACAACAATCTCTATTAGCCCAAGTCGGTGGCGAAGCGCCTGCATCCGTCGAAGCAAACGATCCGTTGTCCTGGCATCCGAAATATAAGTCCTCAGGCGTCACTCCTGCTCGCGTAGTTCCGCTCATCGAGAAGAGCCACAATCCATGAGGTGTAACATTGGGTTGTTCCCAAAGCGGATTGTTACAACCGGGACTCGTAGTGCGTGTATTCATAAAGACGCCGCCATCCGATGACATCAGTACGGGACAGCGGTCAGTTGTTGCCCCGGTGTCGAAAACAAGATCACCGGTATCGTCATGTGCACCTGCTCCCCGAGTGAATCCTCCGGCCCAGCCGCCCGAGGCGGGACAGCGAGCCGCGCCTCCTGGCGCTGGCGAGGCCGGTGTCGTGCAATCGGCCCGATGTATCGAAACATCTCCAAACCACAAATTGAATGCAGACCCGGCGCGTTTGTTGGTCACTACGAACGGAATACGGCCCTGAGGTGAGGGATTGACAAAGTTTGTATTCCACGTTCCTCCGCCATTGTCAGTTTCAAAAATGGTCCCGCCCGCAACCGCGAACAGCACGTAAGCTTCATCGGGCGAAGCGGCGATAGAGCACTGGCCGGAAGGTAAAGCGATTCCCGTCGCGGTGGTCCATGTCAAACCGCCATTAGTGGATCGCCTGTGCCCGTCGTCACCGCAGAGATCGATAATTCCAGCGTGATGGACGACGACGTCCCAAATGTCATCCGCAGGATTCGTCGGTGTTGGATCAACATATCTCCAATTGACTCCACCGTCGTTGCTGATTGCTAAACCACAATTTGTCCCGATGTACACGTTCAGTGGGTTAGCGGGATCCACGCTAATTCCGTAGGCCGCCGGTTCGTTTCGCCGGGCAGTGGTAAGACAGCGACCCGCTGGAGGCAAGGCGCTGGCGGGGTGAGTCCAGGTGATACCGCCGTTCGTGCTCACGTTAATTCCGGATCGGCTTACCACTCTTCCGTCATAGAACGAGGTGGCGAAGACACGATTCGAATCTCCCGGGCTGACTTCAACATCCCACGTCACCGTAGGCATGTGATTATTCAGACGCGTCCAGGTAAGAGCGCCGTCCACAGTTTTGTGGAGTCCACCCCATTCGCTGGCCGCGTAAAAAACCTGATTGTTGCCAGGATCGCTTGCCAGTCCATTCACACGACCTCCTGAGGCCCCATCCGGATCGGACGGGTCGAGCGTCGACTGGTTCGGATTAATCTCGCGAATAGTGATTTGAGCAAGAGCCGTTGAAGCAAATGCGAGGATCAATATGGCGAACGCTGACGACAACATTTTGAGACTGCGAGTTTTTGGGGAGCAAAGTGTGAGCATGATTTACCTCTCTATGCGCTTTGTAAGGGCGCGTGGTCTGCTACTATTGCGAGGCGTAGCTGCTGGGAAAAAAAAGACCCGTTTCCGTGATGGATCGCTTACGGTTTTTGGCCTGGTTGCATATCAGCCGGACAGACTGGCGCTTTGCATCTCACTGCTCCGCCAGCGACTAATCGATTACTGCCAGAGACCACTCGCCAAAAATAGTTTAAGCCCGGCTCCAGTCCTTCTATCTGAATAGTGGCCATCCCGGGACGCGTACTCAAACTAGCGGAGTCGACGACCACCAACTTTTTGAGGGCGGGTGGAAGGCGATCATCCTGAGCGGTGTTCCTCGTGGTCAGTGCTGCGCTCTGGCCTTGCGACGCTCCCACCGAAACATAGACGCCCTTGGCGAATCCGTCTTTGTAAACTGTGACTTCGACTCGTTCGGCCGCGAGACTTGCCTGGGAGGCCCGCCAGACCAACTCCATCACCGGAGTGCGAAGTTTATCCGGGCTGCAAAAAGTTCGGCATTCAAAGTTCGGCGCGGGAGCGGGCGTTTGTCGAAAACGCCGGCGCGTCTGGCCCGAGGTGGCGGCGGCCAGGAATAGAAACAGGAAAAGAAACGTTAAGATTGTAAATGCGCGAGATTTCTTAATCATGAGGTCCCCTCCGTGCTGAACTCTAGCTGCTCAGTTTGAAGGGCGAGGCGCAGCCAGAGTTGCTTTTTTGGTGACAACAATTCCATTCTTGAAGCTGTCAATCCCGTTCAGTAACGGCCCAGCCAAAATGATCTTCCATGAGGTGGCTCTTTTTTAGCGGAAGAGCCTATCTCCGCGACCACCAAGTGGGTCAGTCAAACCGAGATAAGTGTGAGTGCCTTCGCCGCTGCCAAAAGAGACGTAGAAGCGAAAGGCGACATCCTCGAGCCGTCGTTGCACAAATACAAGTCCCAGCCCGTAAGTGTGGCGCAAGCGGCCGACATCCAGTCGGCTGATGGCCGGCGCAACTTTTCCTGTGTCATAGAAAGCGATGAAATCGATAGGTCCTTTTAGGTTTCGCAGGTACTCCAACTGCAGCAGCAGCAGATCACGATCGCGAAAGCGGTAATCGCGAAAGCCGCGCAATGTGTCGGCGCCCCTGATGTTTGAGCCACCAAGAGTCTGCATCAGGTAGAACGGAACCCGCTGTCCGGAGCTGGTATCGCTGAAGGACAGTCGACCACGGACGCGGAACTCGTTCTTGCCGTCCTTGCCGAAAGGAAATTTGTTGCTCAGGTCGGCATCGAATCGCCGGAACGAATACTTATGATCTCGACCGTCCCGATAGTAATGGAAGAAAAATTTGTAACTCAACTTGCGCGATTCAGGCTCGCCTGATGAATGCAGCTCGGCAAAGCCGGCCAAATGAAGAAAGTTTGGCTGAGACGCTATGCCCGGCGCACTCGTGTTGGAATAGACCCGTTCCACTGAACGGATCGTTGGGTTCTTGATCGTGATAATACGAGGAAAGATACCTTCTATGGCTCCGCCGATGTCGAGCACAGGCGCAACCGGTTTTACGATATCGAAACCGGCGGCTGCCTCGCGATAATGAAAGACTGCGCGGTCCTGCTCTCTGCTATTTGGCCCGATCCCGAAAAAATCCAGGCGCGGCATATCCTTCACCACAGCATAGAAATTCATCCTCATCTTATCGACGATGTCGGTGTTGCTGTTGGGCGTGGAATCGATGAGTCTTACATTAGTGTCGAGCTCCCAATATTTCTTGATGGATACACGCGCTGAGGCGCCGTAGTTGACTCGCCATCTTTGGTTCTTGTCTCCACCGTTATAGCCAACTCCTACTGTGGTTCCACTGCCCGGAGCTACTGATCCGTTAACCAGACGGAACCCGCGGTTGGACGTAATCTTCTTGTAAAAGTCGACGAGCTTATTCAGGCCTGCCGGCATACCAGCAGCGGGAGTCGGACTCGGCGTGGGTTCTCCCGGCAGTTGGGCCTGGGCTGCAACGCTGCAACAAAGGAGTGCCAGGCAAAGAACAAAGCCATAACTGGCCCACCGGCTACCGGCAAACAATTTCATCGGACGGCGCTTGGTTACATCGGAGAGGTCGGTTTCGATAAGCAGTTCATTTTTTGGTGAGACACAACTCATTTTATCCTCCAGAGTTTACTTCCAACTCGTTAACTCAATTTCAAGACGTCCCCTTACTTCTTTTTGCCCGGTTTTTTTCCAGCCGGCTTCTTAGCTTTCGCCGTCGACGAGGTTTTCTTCTTGCCGCCACTTCTGCTTTTCGCGATTGCCTTTCTTATTTTTTCAAGGTACTGAGCGGCGTCGAGCTCGGTCGCGATCGCACTAACCGAAAATTTCACGTCTTTTACCGCCTGCAAACGGGTGTTCATTTGGAAATTTAGTACCCGATCGACCATCGCCTGTTGAAAATCGTTCAGCGGTTCGTTCGCGGTCGGCGCCGACGTGTTAGAGACAGGAATTGGGGTTGATCCGAGCGCCAGGCCCGTGGGCGTCGACGCCGGCTTCGGGATTTTGACCTTGTCCGTTCGCGGCGCACTCAGAGAAAGGACGTTCTCAAAAGTATTGGCGTTCCGATCGCGTTCCGTCAGAAACGAATTCGGAAAGTCTGCGATGAAGAGTTTGCGCGCGGTGGCGATGATAGAGGTGTGATCGAACTTGGTGTGCACAATTGTGCGCGGGGGAATAAACGGCGAAACCAATACCGCCGGCACTCGAATACCCAGCCGTTTGAAGTCAAATTCCAATGTATTAGCGGGTTGATCTCCCGGATCCACCGTCGCCGGTGGCGGCACATGATCGGGCAGGCCGCCATGTTCGTCGTAAGTGATAACCAGCAGCGTGCTTTCCCAGCCAGCCTGGTTGCTGCGGATCGCCTCGTAAACTTTCTTGATGAGGTTGTCACCCTCCAGCACATTATGGTCGGGATGTTGATCGGAGGGCAGGACGACATTTGTCGGCGTCGAACGGTCATTGAAACGCGGCTCAATGAAGCTGTAGGCCGGCAGTTTGTTCTTCTTGGCATCTTTAAGAAAGTCATCGAAGAAAAACAGAAATTTTCTGGCATTCAGTTGAATGAATTTTACTGCCTGGCCCATCGACATGTCCGTAAAGTAAATCTTGGACGACACGTTGTTGGCATCGAGTTTCTCGAAAATCGTCTTGAGCCCCAGGAAATTAGGGTTCATATTGACGCGGCCCAGTGACGTGGCGGCAAACGCAAAAGCTCGATTCGGCAGCGTCGGACCCGGTACTGACGCAAACCAACGATCGCAAAGTGCATACTCCTGCGCTAGTGTCTTCAGAGCCGGCAACCGGCTGGGGTCGAAACAGCGCATGATGTTATGAGACCTGGCAACGTTGTTGGTCTTGGCCTGGTAGGCTTTGACAAAGCCTCTCATCGTCGGCGTGCCCGTTCCCTGTGAGTTTTCAAAGATCTGTTCATTGACACTCTTGAAGTCGTGTCCGGGATCATCCTTGAGGTCGCCCTGGTACTGCGCATCCTGCGAGACGCGTACTTCCACTCCGTCAATATCGGGATTGGTCTCGGTGCCATCGAGCCCATCGATTGCGTAGGTGGGGCTCTTGAGGAATCCAAGTGCGTGATCGAACGAACGGTTCTCCATCATGAGAACTACAAGATGCTTAATGTTTGCCGGCATAGTTTTCTCTTTCGGTGTGGTAAGTGATGAACTTCTTACTCCGCAGTTGGGGAAGGAGGCTTGCTACAAGAGAAGGCTTGCTTGATAGTCGAAGCTTTCGGTGAAGCGTAAGGGGCCTCTTACCCGATTTCAGGCTGATGTGAGATAGATGCACTTCGCAGGATCTGGGGATCAGCCCGTTAATAACCTGTGACTCGCGCACGATATTCCTAATTGGTGATGGCGTCAATATCTTTTTTGAGCCGATTGAAGTCTTCTGTGCCATCGTTTCAACCTGAGACTTGGTCCAAGTTCTTTATCTGCGGTTCTTTGTATGTCTCATTTGAGAATGACGTAAGGCTTGAAAGTATTTCAAGGATCGCTTCTTAGGTAGAAGATTTTTCGGATTGGTAGACTCGGGGGACGCGAGAGCTGATGCCGCAGGTGAGTTCGTATGAGATGGTGCCGGCGATCTTTGCCACGTCTTCTGCAGCCACGGCTAGCTCGCCGTCAGGGCCCATCAGCGTCACGACGTCACCGACGGCGACGCCGGCAACGTTAGTAACATCAATCAAAGTCAGGTCCATTGAGACACGGCCGATAACGGAGGCGTACGAACCGCGCACGATCACGCGGCCGCGGTTTGAGAGACCGCGCATGTAACCATCGTGATATCCGATTGGAAGAGTTGCGACCAAAGTTCGGCGGGAAGCTTCAAACGTACAGCCGTAACCGAGTGTTTCGCCGGGCGGCACCCACTTTAAGAGGCTGATTTGTGAGCGCAAGGACATCACCGGTTTGAAGGGCTCGTGATGCTGATGCGTAGGATCCAACACGTCGCGCCAGAGTCCGTAGAGCACGCCTCCGGGACGAACCATCGTGCCTCGCGCCGACGGCTGATCGAAAACGCCGGCTGAGTTCGACAGATGAAGATGTTCAGGAGTGAAGCCTCGCTCGCGAAAAAGCGCAACTGCAGATTCAAACCGGTTCACCTGCTTATTGGTGAGTGATTCGCAGCTGTGCTCGTCAGCAGCGGCGAAATGAGTCATCAAGCCATCAATGCGAATGTTTTTGAATCGACTAAGCGCGGACACGAAATCATCGAGCTCATCGAACCGAACCCCGAGCCGGCCCATACCGGTGTCAATCTTCAAATGCACATCAGCCACGACACGGGCCGCTCCCGCAGCGCGATCCAAACTCTCGAGCGTCTCGAGGCGATAAATTAACGGCACGAGGCGATGCTGAATGCAGGCCAGCTCCTGGCCGCTCCAAACGCCACTCAAGCACAGAATCGGCTGCTCAATCCCGGCGGCTCTGAGCTCAATGCCCTCCTCCGGAGTCGCGACGCCAAACCAGTCGGCGCCTTCGCGAGCTAACCTTCGAGCGCATTCTACCGAACCGTGCCCATAAGCGTTGGCCTTCACGACGCCCATGACTTTCACGCCGGCGCCGACCTGGTTACGCACAATCCCAAAGTTGTGCGCCAGCGCATCCAGATTGATTTCAGCCCAAGTCGGCCGCTGCCCGGCGGAAGTGACTTTTTTATTGTTCGCTATTTCCGTCATATCGAAGGGTGTTTCAAGCCATTACATTGAATGTCGCAGTGTAACCTTCGCCCTATGGGCACTCAAGCTGCTTGCAGGCCTCTCCACCAGTGCAGGTAGTGCTCTAATTTTGGAGTGCGCCGACCTGTCGGCGCTTTCGTCGCTGCGACCTGTCGCAGCAAGTTGTCGAAAACAGCCTATTATCAAAGCTCGCGGCGTCGAGCCGCCGGCGGGCGAAAGTGATGACAGGTCATCGCACTCCAAATTAGGGTATCTACCTAAACGCGCGTTCTTAGACATCCGGGGATTGTGCGTTATTATTCGGTGCTCAGCTTCGCTTCCTTGCTCAGCTGCTATTACAGATTTCGCCGATGAAACTGGCTAACAAAATGCAATCTGACGCGTCGGGTGTGGACGTTTTGTTGCTGCCATTTCTCGAAGCCACAACTCCTGAGGACGAGGCGGACAGACTGACCCACCTCGTAAACGAATACATTAGTCCACTCGTTAGACAAGTAGTAACCCACCGGCTGCAAGTCAATCGCAATCAGGCTGGAGCAAGTAAGCGGAACGAAGATCTTGAAGAAGTGCATCATGAAATCCAGCTAAATTTGCTGAAACGTCTTTATGACTTAAAGAGCAGCCCGGTTAACAAACCCGTCGTCAATTTGAAAAGTTACGTAGCGGCTGCCGCTCGTAACGCGTGTGACGATTACTTACGACGGCAATATCCACAACGACGACATTTAAGAGATCACATTCGCTACTGTCTGCTCACTCACAAGGAATTGGCGTTGTGGGAGGAAACTGGGAAAGGGTGGCTCTCGGGTCTGCGCGTTTGGCGCAACCCTGGTGCTCCACGACGCGAGCACCACGAATTGTCGGCGAACGGCAACCTGCAACAGTTAATACTAGACCGGTTGGATCATGTTGAAGCGCGGAGCCTGAACTTACCCGGCCTCATCGCCGCGATTCTCCAACTAGCCGGCACGCCGATCGAAATCGATCAACTTACTGGCATCATAGCCAGGTCATACGGTATCGAGGAACATCCGACGGCGTCTCTTGAGAGCGCAACTGAACGCCACTGGCTGCAGCTCGCCAGCGACCAAACAAAGCCCGACGAGTTGATTGAATGTCGTGAGCATCTCGAACGTCTGTGGAACGAAATCTGCCAATTGCCCCGCCGTCAGCGAGTAGCACTCCTTTGTAATCTGAAGGACCAACACGGTATCAATGTAATCACGCTCTTTCCGGCTACTCGCATCGCTAGCTTTGAACAGATCGCCGAAGCGCTTGAGATTCCACCGCCGGAGTTTGAAAACTTGTGGGCCAAACTACCTTTGGACGATCTGAGTCTGGCCCAATATCTCGGAATCAATCGTCAGCAGGTAATCAATCTACGCAGAAACGCGCGCGACAGGTTAATGAGACGTATGAAAGCCTTTGCAAGACAATGATGTTTCAGCAAGGCTGACCCGGTTCGAAGACAAACGGAAGTCTAAAGACCCTTATGTCGGAGCATCCATCACCCCAACAATTAGCCCAATACCAGCAGCGGGCATTGCCTCCGGATCTCTTTCTGTCGATTCACCGCCACCTCGCCCTGTGTGCGGATTGCCTGGAGCAATGCGATGCAGCGAGCCGGCTAAAGGAAGACTATGCGATTCTGCTCGCCGCTGTATCCCCGGATCCAAGTGAAGCGGCTTACCATCCTGCGCATGCTGAATTGGCTGGGTACGTCCAAAAGAATTCAGACTCTGTAACCACTGAGTTGGTTGAAAGTCACCTCGAGGTTTGCGATGAATGCACCCGGGAGCTGGCAACTTTAAACGCCTCGGCTTTGAGCAACACACCAGCATCGGCCGTTCAGATGGCGAGCCCCCAAGTGGGCTTCTTGTCATCCATTAGTTGGCCGCTGAGACTGGCTGCTGTCCTGCTGTTAATGTTGGGAGCGCTCGCCGCGGTCTTATTCTTCATGCGTACCACGCAGCGCCAGCCGCCCGCTCGAATCGAGCGCGCGAACGTTCCCTCAAGCTCGCCAGAGATCCTGGCGAATCAAAATGCAACCAGCACCGCACCGGATCAACCTGCCAAAATGAGCACGACTGACCAGTTCGCCGACAAACAGATCACGAATCCCGAAGCTGATATTCCTGACTATTTGTCGTCACCGTCACGTCAGGCCATCCTCTCGGCCATCACCACACAAAGACTCGAGAAACCCAGGGTTCTGGCAGATTTGACTGGAACCATCGGCAATCTGCTGAGTGAGAAGGTTGAGGGACACCCATTTCACTTGATAGGCCCAATCGCGCGTGTAGTTCAAGAGCAACGGCCAACGTTTCGTTGGCAACAACTCGCCGGCGCCACTGGTTATGAAGTGACCATCGCCGACGAAAAACTCGATGAGGTAGCAACGAGCCCGAGACTCACAACTACGGAGTGGCGATCGGTGATCACACTTAAGCCCGGCGCAACCTATTCGTGGCAGGTCACCGCATTCAAGGATGGACAACGCATTACTTCTCCGAGACTGCCGGCGCCACAAGCGAAGTTTAGAATTCTGGACGGGAAACACAGCGAAGAGCTGAGGCGGCTGAAACGTGAGCAGCCCGGTTACCATCTGGGTTTGGGTGTGCTTTACACGCAGGCCGGATTGCTGGAAGACGCAGAGCGAGAATTTCAGGCTCTATCACGGGACCGGTCTCACTCAGCGATTGCAGAAAAGTTGCTGAGGAGCGTGCGCTCGATGAAAGAGTGAAAGCGGTGCTGTCTAATGGAGCGCAGGCGCCCCTGCATGCCAAACGTTGAACGCCACTTCCCGGCGTTGAATCTCACTTGGCTTTAAGGCAGGGACCTGCGCTCCATTGACCGCCTGGTAGGTTCCAACTTACGGCTGACCGAACCTCTGCCGATAATCTCCTGAACTCATAAACGCATCAATCAGGTGGTTGATACCGTTTTGATTCGCCGGAATGCCGTAGCTGTTCAGGTCATTCAACCAAAATTGGAATCCCGGATCGGAGTCAGGTACAGAGCGCCGCAAGTAAACCTCATAGCACTTGTGTACGAACTGTGCGTTGTCGGTAAGTTGGTTACCGCCGCCTGTGAAAAGCGATGGAAAGGCAGCGACCCAGAAAGCACGCGAAACGTCGATGCGCTTTTGGTGAGTGCAGGCGTTGTTGTCGTTGAAACCTGTCCCGCAGGTGCCTGTGATGTTGCCCGTCCAGAAGTTTAATCCACCTTCGTCAGGTTCAGGTTGGCTCACGAGGAAGTCCTGGTAATGCTGCCAGACGAAAAACCGTTGGTTGTCAATCGGATTGGTCGTCGTGGGCAGCGAGCCGCTGAAAAGCAGTCGATTCGCTGTCCCTCCAGGGAGGCCACTCAGCTTACTTAGGCTCGCATTGCTCTTGATGAGTTGAGTCACTCGATCCGGACAGGTCGAGACGGCCCCGCCGGATGTCGTCGCGATTCCTTGCTTTGGGTTTGCAGCGCAGTTGGCCATGCCGGCGCGACCTTGTAGATACAAGGCCACATCCCCGGCGCCATGCGGCGATGCCATGGACGTTCCCGAAAGAATTATGGTGGCGGTATTACTCGAGTTGGTTGCAGAGAGGACGTCAACGCCGGGCGCAAAGATATCCACGACAGGCCCAAAGTTTGAGAAGGATGCCTTTGCGTCATTAATGTCCGAAGCCCCTGCGGTTAATGCCGCCTGAACGTGAGCCGGAGTGTCATTTCCAGCATCGTAGCCGTTGTTTCCTGCGGAAATCGCGTAGGTCACACCGGCGTTGATGGAATTTGTCACCGCATTGTCCATTGCGGGTCCAATGGATACGAACGATCCGCCAAGACTCATGTTGGCTACCACAGGAACAGAAGGATTCGCGTTATGAGCATTGGTAACAAAATCGACTCCGGCAACGACGGCGGAAATCGGACAACTGCCGCCACTATTACAAACTTTGACTGAGCGGATAGTCACGCCTTTAGCAACACCGTATGTGGCGCCACCGATGGTTCCGGCCACGTGAGTGCCGTGTCCAACCGAATGGCAGTCGTTGTTGCCGCCGCCGTCACAGAACTCCGCGCCAATAAAATTGGCAGCGATAGCCGCGCGCCCGCCAAAATCCACATGCGTGGCTCGAATGCCGGTATCAATTACATATGCGGTGACGCCTGAACCGGTAGCGTTATACACATACTGATTGTTCAGAGGCAGGGACGTCTGGTCGATCCGATCCAACCCCCACGGCGGGTTGAACTGCACCGTAGACACGTAGAGTACTCCTTCCTGTTCCACCCACTTGACCTGAGAGTCTCGACTCAAAGCGATGGCCGACCTTTCACCGGCGATCTCGATGGAAAACCCTTTTAGAGCACTCTCGTAAGTAAAACCGACTTTCCCGCCGTACTGTAGCGCGAGATTCTCGGCCGCTGACCGGACATCGAATGGCGCCTTATCGGAGTCGGCTTGATCGTTCAGTACCACGATGTAACTATTCGGAATAGAGTTCGCCACTCTAATGAATTTGGCCTGCGGTTCCAGAGAGGTTTGCGATGGTGTCGAGCCAGCAGTCCTGTGCGGCGAAGACTCAGGAGGATACTCTGGCGTTTTACCTGCAGTCAGCAGCGGGAGTAACACGAGCGCGACGATGCTGACAGCGACGATACAATGTTTGGTCCTTTTCACGATGATCTCCTTTTCTAAAGCTAAACCACCGCAGCTTCGGCGTGACGATCAATCACGAAGGATTTCGCGCCGAAGTACGGCAGCACGTTCTTGTCAAGAAAGCCCACCCATGCGTCTTAACGCGGGGTTAGGCTCGTTTTTTGATCAACGGATGTCGGGCTACGGAAACAGAAAGCTACGCCAATTCTCACAAGGGGGAGGTCTGGAATTCGTTCTCAGGGGAAGAGCTGCTGCTACCGAGTGTCCTGCTGGAGTAACTAGACGCGAAGAATTCCGTTTTATTGCCGCCGCCAGAAAAAGTTTTTTCGTCGTTCGACTCGGGAAAAGATTCCTGTTGCACAGCGCTGACGAGAAGCCAATAATGAAACCACCGGAGACTGCACTCAGCCCAGGGCAGAAACTCATACCCATTGATTGAGCTCCACCCGAAGTCTCGACCTGGTAAGCAAAGAGGCCGTCTTTCCCTGTATAGATGCATTGACACACGGGACTGCAATTGGTGACGGGTGGATAAGTAACTGATGACTGCTCGGCCGACTTGAGAGGGGGGAAGCACCATGACATTCACAAGCCAACCAAAGAGAAGCCTCATAGCATTGTTTGTTCTTAGCTGTTTGCTCATCTGGCTGCCTGTTAACGCAAGAGCCCAGAATGATGATCAGGCGGCAGTGCGGCGCGTCGTCGAGCAACTGTTCGCAGCCCTCCAACGTGAAGACCTGGCAGGTGTGATGGCGTTGTGGAGCGAGAAGTCGCCTGATCTAAATGCCAACAGAGAGAGCATGCAACAGACTTTCGCAAATTATCGCAGCGTCGAAGTGAAGAGCCTCAACCTGAACAAGATTACGATCGAAGCGGATACGGCAATCGTGCAGTTGATCGCCGAATTAAATGTACTGAAAGAACAGGCAGGAGCGTCAGCAACTTCCCTGCAAGCGCGGCGGACGATACAGATGACCAGGGAGAATGGGACCTGGAAAGTCTGGCGATATACGACGGCTGAGGAGGAATTGGCCGCCGCTCTGACCGCGACCAAGACGCCGGAAGAGGGCGCGGCGCTCTTAGCTGCACAACCGGAGCTGATGACCACGGATCTGGTAAATGCCCTGGTCAAACAGGTGAAGCAACTTTCAAGTCCGGCCAAATCTGTTCAGGCCATGCTCGTCTGCGATCTATTGATGGGTGTGGCGCAACGGATCACAGACAAGAAAGGGATTGCCGTTGCGTTACTTCTAAAGGGCGACATTTATCGAGGACGAGGTGATTACAAGCAAGCCAAGGAACAATACGACCAGAGCTTGAAGCTGGCCGATGAAATCGGGGACAAAGTCACCCTGGCGGACGTGTTTTCCAGTCTGGGGACCAACTACATGAGGCAAGGCAACTATCCACCTGCCCTGGATTTTCTTCAGCGTGCTTTGCGCCTGAGAGAAGAGCTGGGAGACAAGGTGACTGTTGCTCGTGAATTGAGAAACGTAGGGAATATCTATCTACTGCAGGGCGACAATCTAAAGGCCCTTGAGATTCTTCAGCGGAGCCTGAAGCTGTCCGATGAGCTGGGCAACAAGGCGAGTTCTTCTGCCACCCTGCTTAGCATCGGTATTATCTACTACTCACAGGGAAACTACCCGCAAGCCCTGGAATACTTTCAACAGAGTCTGAAAATCAAGCGGGAGATCGGTGACCAGGCAGGCGTCGCGCGTGCTTTGAGCAACATCGGATCTATCTACGGTTTGCAGGGTGAGTACGTCCAGTCGCTCAATTATTTACAGCAGACATTGAAAATTAGAGAGGAGCTGGGAGACAAGCCCGGCACCCTTGAGGTCTTGCACAATATCGGCGTTACCTATTTTTTGCAGGGAGACTACGCGAAGGCGATAAGCTACGATCAAAGGGTGTTAAAGCTGGCCGAAGAGATGGGTAATAGCCATCTCCTGGCCAGCATCTTTCAGAATTTCGCTGATTGCTATCTGCGACTTGGCCAATACGAGGCAGCCCTCGAAAATGCCGACCGCGCGGCGGCGCTGGCCACTCAATCCGGCGCCCCTGGAATCTTAGGGACCGCCCGGACCGCCGCCGGCAGCGCCCACCTGGCACTGAACCAGCCTGAGCAAGCGCGTCAGGATTTCCTGGAAGCAATTGTCACGATTGAAAGGCTGCGTGGCCAGGTCGTCGGCGGCGAACAGGAGAGACAACTTTTCTTTGAGAATAAGATTGCTCCTTACCAGGGAATGATCGACCTGTCGTTGTCGCAGAATAATCCTGCACAGGCTCTGAGTTATGCGGAACGCGCTAAAGGGCGCGTGCTACTCGATGTCTTAAGTAGTGGACGGGCCGAGGTCACCAAGGCCATGACGAGTAATGAACTCGAGCGCGATCGCGCACTCGCCGCCCAGATAACCTCACTCAATACTCAATTGGCCGGCCTGAAGCAAAGCAAACCGACCGAGGCGCAACTGACTGAAATCACAGCGCAGTTGGACAAAGCGCGTCTTGAGTACGAAGCCTTTCAGGTGAGCCTTTATGCGGCGCACCCTGAACTCAAGGTGAAGCGCGGCCAAACTCCATTGCTCACGTTTGACGAAGTAGCCGCGCTGTTGCCGAACCGCCAAACGGCCATCCTTGAATACGTCGTGACAGAAGATAAGACTTACCTGTTTGTGCTGAGAAAAGCTGTCCCTACAGACGCAAGAAATAAAACGCCGATTGAGCTAACGGTGCACACGATAAATATCAAGAGCAAAGAGCTGTCGGAATTGTCAGAGGCTTTTCACCAAAACGTCGCCGAGCGCAACTTAACCGTTAAGACGCCAGCACGAAAACTCTACGACTTGCTTGTTAAGCCGGCGGAGGGAGAGCTGCACGACGTGCGGAGGCTATGCATCGTGCCCGACGGTGCGTTGTGGAACCTGCCATTTCAAGCCTTGCACCAGGGAACGAGAGGTTACCTCCTGGAACAGTACGCTCTGTTTTACGCGCCCTCGCTCAGCGTGCTCCGTGAGATGGGAAGAAGGGCGGAGGCGCTGAGTGCCGCGCATCACCTGCGCTCCGCCGCTACACGCCGGACGGCGCCACAGCCTGCCGGTAGCAAGAACGCTCAGCCGGTGCTGCTGGCCCTGGGTAACCCCAAGTTGAGCGGAGAAACGATTGCGAAAGTCCACATCGTTCGCCGGGACGAGCCACTCAGCCCGTTGCCGGATGCGGAAAAGGAGGTCAACTTTCTGGGCCGACTTTACGGGCCCGACAACAGTAGAGTGCTGATTGGCGAACAAGCGCAGGAAGCGACGGTGAAAGCGGAAGCAGGTAAGTATGAAGTCCTTCACTTTGCTAGCCATGCTGTACTCGACGATCGCAATCCTCTTTACTCTCGCATTATCCTTTCGCGCGCCGAAGGAGATGCTCACGAGGATGGACTGCTGGAGGCGTGGGAGATCATGAAGCTCGATCTGGATGCTGAGCTGGCGATATTGTCGGCGTGTCAGACGGCACGCGGGCGGGTGGCGGCCGGCGAGGGAGTGATCGGCATGTCATGGGCGTTGTTCGTCGCCGGCAGCCCGGCGGCTATAGTCAGCCAGTGGAAGGTAGACTCCGCGCGCAGCGCTGAGCTGATGATCGAGTTTCACCGCAACCTGCGGCAAAAGCAGCGCGACAGTAGACTGACATACACCAGGTCCGAGTCGCTACGAAGGGCGTCGTTAAAACTTCTTCACAGCCGATACAACCACCCGGCTTACTGGGCCGCGTTTATCTTGATTGGCGCCGACCGGTGATAGCGCTGAACGTGGGTTAGGTCGCACACCGTTTAGTGATGCCACGGGCTTGCCCCGTGGTCATTCACGATCGCGGCTACTGGAAAGACAGAGTTGAAGAAGCTTTGCCCGAAAAGTCTTAAATCCCACCGGCGGCAGCCGGTGGATAGTTCAAGTTCGACCTACAAAGAGAGGTTGGGATTGGTCCTTTGAATCCCCTCAGCGGCAGCTGAGGGATGTTTCAAGTGCAGCCTCGCTCGCAAGTTTTCAACGGAAATAGGCAGGACTTGAACCATCCACCTGCTCCCGCAGGTGGGATTCAGTAAACAACGACATCAAATATTGGTAGGCTGGACCTGAAGTAACCACCAGCTGCCGCAGGTGGGATTTAAGACTTTTCGGGCAAAGCTA
>DATNBH010000037.1:0-32585 GCA_035572035.1 Pyrinomonadaceae bacterium
CAGACAAGCGGCGCTGAAGGAAATCAGCGCCCGAACAGATGAGCGCGCCAGAAGACAAAGAAGGGACGTCAATGTCTGGAGCGAGAGGGTATTACGCGAGATTGAGGTTAGTCGCGTCATGTGAGTATCTCCTGTAGCGTCGTTTGGACCTGCCCGCCCAGCCCTTCTCAAAGGACTGAAATGTTATTGTCAGCTTCGATTCGGAAGCGGAATAAAGTCAGCTGAACGCAGGAAGTCTTGCAGCGGTCATCCGAACGCGATTACGGCTCGATAGTAAGAGTCGCCAGATGGGAAGCTTGCGTTCTTATCTTACGTATTCCCTTGCCTGTGAGAAAATAACAAAGAGCTTTGTTCCAACTTGAGTAATAGTTGTGACAGCGTCAAGCCTTGCTGCTTGGGACTTGATGTTACGAGAATCGTTCGCGAGCGAAGGAAGGTTTCTAGGATTCGCCGGAGGAACGAGAGGAAATAGATTAAGCTGCGACTACCCTACGCTCCTTTCGAAGATGCGTCAATGGCCGAATCATCATTCAGTGCGCCAAGAGAAAGTAGGTAAAGCATAAATGGTGAACTGAAGCCTGAGCCGATACCACCGGCTGGCCCTGTGGGGTTTCAGGTTCACAGCTACAAAAACAGGCTGATCCATCGGTTCGCAAGAGGCCACGGGCTGGCCCCGTGGTGTTTCACGTTGCCGCCTGCCAGCAGCATGAAGCGTGAACCCTCCACGGGACGAGCCCGTGGCATCACCAAAAATCCCGGCCCGCCTCTGTTAGCGACCAACGTGAGTGACCACGGCGCCAGGCCGTGGCCTTAGTTTTAGCAGTTTTAGCGACTACCTACTTTTTCGGTTCAAGTCGATTCATGATTAACTTTGACTAACTTTGAATCTGGAGTGAAAGAGCCCGGCTGCGGCGACAAAGACATTCAGGTGAAGGGTCTTTCCAAAATCGCCGCGCCTCGCGGCTTCGAGCTCACGAATGTGTGCTAACATTTCGCGCACCCAATTCACGTCTCCCAGTCCTTTGGCGGAACGTGGGTAACTGTTCTTTGTTGCTGCACTTGCTGCTTTCAGGGAATGTCAATCATTCTTAGTTTAATCAAAGGATATTCTTTCGTTTGGCCATTAATGATGCACCGGTAAGTCCACTAATCTCTCCATACGGCGGCAGTCTCATTGACCTCAAGGTTCCTTCCGAAGAAGTTCAGGAATTGCGGGAATATGCTGGTCGCCTGCCTTCCATTCAATTATCAGAACGGTCCATTTGCGATTTGGAATTGCTGGCTATAGGAGCTTTTTCGCCGCTCGCAACTTTCATGGGGCATGCAGACTACGAACGCGTGCTAGCTGAAATGCGGCTGGAGTCGGGACAGGTTTTTCCCATCCCAGTGACTCTTCCCGTCGATGCGACTGAAGGTTTAAGTCTCGACAAGGATATCGCGCTTCGGAACTCGCAAAATGAGCTGCTGGCAATCCTGCATGTCAACGAAATCTATGAGTGGGATCCTGCAGATTTAGCGCGGCAGGTGTTCGGAACTGAAGACGTCCGTCATCCACTAGTCGCTGAGATGAACCGTTGGGGAAGCCTAAACATCTCCGGCGCGCTGCGCGTACTGGCTCTACCGAGACACTACGACTATAACGAGTTGCGACTAACTCCTGGTCAGACGCGAGCTCGTTTGGAGCAGCTGAACCACAAGAACGTCGTAGCCTTTCAAACCCGCAATCCGCTGCATCGAGCCCACGAGGAAATCACGAAGCGCGCCATCGAACAAGTTGACGGCATTCTGCTGCTGCATCCCGTAGTCGGCTTGACCAAGCCGGGTGACGTCGATCACTTTACGCGAGTCCGTTCCTATCGAACTCTTGCCACAAACTACTACGCGCCCGATCGAATAGTTTTGTCGTTGCTTGCGCTCGCGATGAGATTGGCAGGACCCCGTGAAGCGGTCTGGCACGCCTTGATTCGACGCAACTTTGGCGCGAGCCACATGATTATCGGTCGTGACCATGCGAGTCCGGGTAAAGATTCTTATGGCAGGCCGTTCTATGAACCATATGCTGCCCAGGAACTGGCTGGTCAGTTTAGCGCCGAGATTGGCGTGGGGATTCTTCCGTTCAATGAGTTCGTTTATCTTCCCGACGAAGATCGCTACGAGGAAGTCTCGCGAATTCCGGCAAGCACTCGCACTGCTTCCCTGTCCGGCACTGAGGTTCGCGATCTATATCTGCAGAATGGAAAGCCGCTGCCGTCATGGTTCACGCGTCCCGAGGTAGCCGAGATTCTGGCTGAGACTTATCCACCGCGTCACAAACAAGGAGTGTGTATCTGGTTTACCGGCCTGAGCGGCGCGGGAAAATCAACCACCGCTGAAATCCTAACCGTCAGAATGCAGGAACACGGGCGTCAGGTAACGTTGCTTGACGGCGACGTGGTGCGAACCCACCTATCGCGCGGACTCGGATTCGGTAAAGAGGATCGAGACCTCAACATTCGCCGCATCGGCTTTGTAGCCGCGGAGATCGTAAGACACGGAGGCACTGTAATCTGCGCCGCCGTTAGTCCGTACCGCGCGACGCGCAACGATGTGCGTAACATGGTTGGCTCGGACCAATTTATCGAGGTGTTCGTCGACACGTCGATTGAAGAGTGTGAAAGACGAGACACCAAAGGGATGTACGCGAAAGCTCGGCGCGGTGAGATCAAGGGATTCACCGGGATTGACGATCCATACGAGGCGCCTCAACATCCGGAGATCAGGCTGGAGACTGAAGGGCCATCTCCGGAGGCGAACGTTGAGACCATTCTCGAGTATCTTACGATCCATCGCTTCATAAGATAAGCACTCCTCGTGAGACTGACCGAAACTCGACTAATCAAAAACCTGCTGGGCCCCTGGGAACGATTGACTAGCGGTTCCACTAACCGTCAAGTCTTTCGGGCGGCCGCCACGATTGCGTTCCTGACCTGCGTTGCCAAACTGGCGTCGGTGGCAAAGGAACTGCTCGTGGCTCGTCGCTTTGGTACGGGCTCGACCATCGAAGCCTTCCTCGTAGCGATCCTCATTCCGATGCTGGCCGTGAACATCATCTCCAGCTCGATCTCGATGTCGCTGATTCCTACTTACATCAACGTCAGGGAACGGGACGGCAAAGAAGCGGCCCAACGTCTGCTCTCGGGGATTACCGTTTGGGCCTTGCTACTGCTTGGAGTCACAACCGCGGTAATTTTGGCTTGCTCGAGACTTTATCTGCCGTGGATCGCTTCGGGGTTCAATCAAAGAAAGCTCGAGCTGGCTTTTCAATTGTTGTTGATAGTCTCCCCATTAATCGTGCTCAGTGGCATCGCCAACATGTGGGGAGCCGTCCTTAATGCGGCCGAACGATTTGCCCTCGTAGCCTTAGCTCCGATCATTACGCCCTCGGTTACGGTGATTGTGCTTTTCATTTACCGATACTCAATCCTCGCGCTGCCCATTGGAATGGTACTGGGAGCCGGACTGGAGATGCTTTTGTTGGGTATCGCTCTTCGAATCCGAGGAATATCGCTGCAGCCGAGATGGCATGGGTTGACTGGCGATCTCCGCCTGGTCGGAAAGCAATTCGGGCCTCGAGTCGGAGCAAGCGGTCTGCGGAGCGGGTCAGTGGTCGTCGATCGCTCACTGGCAGCGAGTGCCGCTCCTGGTAGCGTGGCTGCGTTGAACTACGGCAATCGAGTGGTAATTACGCTGCTGGCGGTGATTGGCGCGGCGTTGGGCTCGGCAATTACGCCCTATTACTCGAAGATGATCGCCAACCGGGATTGGGCCGGCGTGAGGCATACGTTGAAACGGTATCTTTTGCTACTGTTTTTGGCGAGCATTCCCATCTTGCTGGTGCTTTCCTTTTTCGCGGTGCCGATCGTGCAAATCATATTCGAGCGCGGGTCGTTTCGGGCCAAGGATACCCAGCTGGTAGCCCAGATTCAGGCTCTTTACGCCCTTCAGATTCCGTTTTATCTAGCCAATGTCCTCGTCAGCCGACTTCTATCCTCATTATTGGCAAGTCAGATCACTCTTTGGGCGGCTGGTCTTAACGTGACCCTGAACGTGATCCTGGACATATTATTCATCAAGATGATGGGGGTACCGGGAATCGCACTGGCTACCAGTTGTGCCAGCCTTGCCACGTTCGGTTTTCTCCTTTACCACACCTTGAAAGTCCTCCGCGAAAGGGCTGGCGAAAGAGTGGCCCCAGGTCACGGGCCCGCGCTGTAAACGGGCGCTCAAAGGCCCGGTTTTCAGTGCAGCAATTCAAAATATCGCGGCAGGGGCTAAGTCCAACAGTCCGAAGTTTAAGCAAGATTTTCTTTGACATTTCCAAGCAATCGATGTAGCTTTTCCCTGCTTCTCTTGCCAGTATTACCATAAAGACCAGTCTGTAGCTGTTTACTGGTTGCAACTAAAAGCGTTTTGAACTCAATTCGTGCATTGGCCAATCGAGCTAATTCAGGCGGAGGTATCTCAATTATGGAAAGAACTCGGAAGTCTTTTTTCTCTACCGGAGTGCTTGCGGTAGCGGCGCTTGCTTTGATCGCTGGGGCGATCGAACTCATCTCGACAAAAGCAAACGCACAGGCAAATAGATCATGGACCGCAGCAGGAGCAACCGGCACTATTGATGACGACAGTTTGGCGATTGCGCGATTCAACAATTTCGCTATTACTTTGAACCCTGGCGCTACCGGCACCGCTCGCGTTCGTTACAACATCACCGCAGTGGATGGAATGAACCAGTATTGTCCGGCAACACAGTCGACCATCAAGACCCGCTTCCGCAATTCCCGCAATACCGGTGACACAGCGCGATTGCAGTACGAGCTCAAGGTAACAAACGTGCTGTCCGGTGGGAGCACAACGCTTTATACATTCGACAGCAATGGCATCTCCGCAGGCAGTGCATTTACTACTGCTACTGCTACACCGGCAATCGATTTTGATTTTGCGCAAAACGTTTACTGGATTGACGCCACCCTCTTCCGCACTGATGCGGCTCAATTTGTTGACATCGGCTCAATCCAGATTTGGGAAAATGCCGGGACTGCTTGTCCATAAGCCAGGTGTTAACGGTTTAATTTATCCAGGTACTTCTTTGAACATACGGTTTCACCGTGATACGGAGGATTGAAGGTATGAGACAGAATCGTCGCTTTAGCGGCATTAGTCTGTTGGCGCCATTTGCAGCAAGCGTGTTGCTGCTACCAGTTTTTGGGTCTGCCGTAGCCAATGGCCAACGCCGCGTCGCTGATGACAGCGAAGTTTTCAAAGCCCAGAGACAAGTTCGACAGACTGGGACTCCAATCACGGCGGATTCACAAAAAGGCATTGGGACAACCCGACGGCTGCCGGGCAGTGGCGTGTCAGGCGGCGCCAAGACCGACTCCGTCATCTCCATCTCATCAGTAACGGCGGCGCCGATATCAAGTTGCACTTCAAATGCTTCCCCGCCCAACTCGCACACGTGTAACATCTATGAAACTGATGCGAGTGGCAGTCCGAGTGAGATCAGTAACGTGATTAATCTTCCCAACACGGTCTCGAACGGATATGTGGTTCTGAAAGAGAATGGCGCTATTGCCGATAGTGATGTCACCAATTGGAGTGACGTCCTCAAATTCGGCGACGGCAACAGCAATAACAATGGAACCACCATGCAGTTGTTCTCCAAGGGCTGCAATACGGCGAATCCAAACGACACCAGCTGCTTCCCGCCCTATTCACCGGCTGACTCGGCTTTCATTGTTGAATCGGATCCTGGACCTACCGTTTACTCCGGTCCGCCGAACACCTACAACATCTTCAGCGTCGACGATAGTGCGCCAACTCGGCCGTGGAGCACTGCCGGCTCGGCCGGACAACAAGACGAAGACAGCTCCGGTATCGTTCGCTACAACAGCTTCGGCGTGAACGTCGCGAATGGACAGACCGGTTCGGTGCACACGCGTTACAACATCACGGCGGTTGAAGGCATTTCTCGACTATGCCCTGCGACTCTCTCAGTCATTCGCACAAGGTTCCGCAATTCCGATCCCACGGGAACGAATGCGAAGCTGACTTACGAGATACGCACCAGCACCATAGGCGGTGGCGGCAACACTGTGATCTACACATTCGACAGTAACAATCGCGGCGGCGGCAATTCGTTCCGTACCGTAACCGATACGCAGCAAATTGATTTTAACTTTGCCACCAACATGTACTGGATCGAAGCTACCATGTTCCGGTCAGATCCCAATGCATTCTCGGATCTTGGTACGATTCAGATTTGGGAAGCCGCGGGCACAGCTTGTCCGTAATCCCAGCTTGGGCGAGTAACCAAAAAGGCGGAGACCACAAGTCTCCGCCTTCGCTTTTTGGATTTGACTAAAGCTTCAACGAGCCGGCGGCTTGGCTGCCGGCTTAAGTTTTATTTGTACTTCGTCAGCAGCAGTGAAGCCCTGGATCTTCAGCTTGTATTCGTGACCCTTGGGCGCTTCAAACACCGCCACGGCGCGTTTACTTTGGCTCACCGGAACCATTCCCACCGTAGCTACAGTCGGTTTCTTTGAGTCACCCTTATCGCTCAAGGAAAACTCTTTGCCGGTTTCATCCATCAGCTTCATCGAAGCTACGGGCCTTTCCTTTTTATCGGTATTCACAATCGCCATATCTATGTAGAGCAAGCTCCCCGAAGCGCTGTCTGCAAACCAGGAATTGATGATCTTATAGCCAAGATAACCTGCCGGCACCGCCTCGCCCGATTCAAAGACTTTCCGCGCTGGCTCACCCTGAGATTGCGAAGCCTCAGGCGATGCGGCAGGTGAAGCGCTCGCCGGCGCGGGATTTGGCTTCCCGCCGCCGCATGAAGACACACCCAGGATAATGACTAAAGGTAATGACAGATTGAGGGCACTCCGGGACAAGACACTGCCCGCAATGGTCTTCAAGCTGTAATCAGACGATGACGACATTTGGTTCCTCCAGTATTTAGGTCCATTAAGCTAGCGCCCTCACTCTAGCTGGCAAAACGTGTTCGAGTAAAGTGAGGATAACGACTAATCTGCGGCCGCGCATAAATTGATATTTACAGTTGCGTATTCCTGCGGTAGCTTGAACCGTGCCCCCGCCTCGATCGTCAGCATTCCATCTTGGTTATCGTCCTGAGTTGGATGGAATTCGTGGTATTTCGATCCTCCTTGTCTTCGGCCTGCACTTTACTCCACGGTTAATGCCCGGCGGTTATTTTGGCGTCGAAGTCTTTTTCGTACTGAGCGGCTTCCTGATCACAGCTTTACTGCTACAGGAATGGCAACGGCTGAACGCCATTAACTTGAGAGATTTTTATTTGCGGCGTGCCTTTCGACTCGGACCGGCGCTGCTTCTGTACCTCATACTCCTCTCGGCTTACGCGTTTCTTTTCATGTCGCGCGAGCATGCCACCGAACTTTATGTCGGAGTGTTGGCGACTCTCTCTTACGTGTCGAATTGGATGATAGCGCTGGTCCCGAGTTTTCCGACTGGCATTCTGGCAATCACCTGGTCGCTGGCTGTGGAAGAGCAGTTCTATCTTTTCTGGCCACTCACGCTTTTTCTGCTGCTGCGAAAGCTCAATCCTCGCGTAATTATTCTCTTGATAATGACTGGACTCACTCTGGTCGTCACTCATCGCTTCTTCCTTTTTCAGGACGGCGCGACATTTCGACGCATGTATTACGCGACTGATACGCGCGCCGACGGCTTGCTTTGGGGATGCTTGTTGGCGTGCGCTACGGCGTGGGAACTTTTTCCAAAGTCCCGAGCTTTTGAGGTTGCCATGAAGGCTCTGGCAGTGCTCGCGGCAATCTTTCTTTTTTATCTTGTGCTGATCATGAAAAGCAGCAATCCGCTGCTTTTCAAAGGTGTCTTTACTTTGGCGACTTTGGCTATCGTGATAGTGATAACAACGGTTGTTCTTTGGCCGAGTTTCTCAGGCTTTGCGATCTTGAAGTTTGCGCCGCTGGTGTGGATTGGGCGGATTTCGTATGGACTTTATTTGTGGCATTGGCCGGTGCGCGGTTATTTTTTCGGCTCAAACTCTCAACCAGGCGTCGCGCGCATCGCAGCTGCAGTAACGTTAACTTTCGCCATCGCCAGCCTCTCGTTCTACGTCATCGAACAACCGTTCCTGAAACTCAAGAAGCGGTTCAGCCACGCGGAAGCAACTTCAGCTAAAGACGGTGGCCAAATCGACTCTTAATCAGCTTCCAAACCTCGAGCATTCCAATTGAGCTGAGAATGGCAATCGCAGGCATCATCGGCAGGCCATAACGCGGTTCGATCCAAAGTGGTAAGGCTACGACGGCGAGGAAGATTGGAAACAACCAGACTTCGGTTAACCTGACGAGCTCGCGTCGCCGCGCAACGATACCGACGATCGCAAACACAAAGACCGCCAGGTTCCCAACAATCATCATGGAGCGGATGAGGATCTGACCCAACCGGCGTTGCCGCACGGCAGCGCTGAACGGTACGACGTCTTCGCCGAACAGGTAGCTGCCGCTATCAATAAATAGACGCGGGTACTGTCGGACTCGGGCGATCACCCAACGCGATGGATTCTCCTTCATGCGATTAAGCGCGGCTCGCATGCGGACGCGATCAAATTCCGTTTCGTCGCTGCTCGCTACGCCGCCAGCTTTATCAACTGAGCTGAGCATAGCTTTGCGGACCGCCACATCATCGGCCTCGTTCAAGTCCATCGATCCGATCAAAAGATTTGTGCCATAGCCCGACGCTGCTACGGGAATGAACCGGCGGAACACAATCGCGTTACGCGCCATCCAAACACCGCTGATCGCCAGCGAGAGCACGGCGATGATCAAGTAGCTGCGACGAAGGTCTTTCCAGGGACGCGCCAGCGTCAACAAAACCAGCAGGAAAACAAACGGCAGCAACGTAACTCGGGTCAGGATTCCCAGGCCAAACACAACGCCAGTTAGCGCATATTGTTTACGGCTCCAAAAGTAGATTCCCAAAGTCACCAAAAAGGTAAACAAAGTTTCGGTGAGAATGACCGCGGTGAATCGTCCGGTCATGGGAGCGAGCGCCAGTCCAACACTCGCGAGGATGGCTACCGCTCGACTTCCGTGTTTGCGCGCAATCAAATAAGTGAAAGTTACAGTGAAGACGCCCAACACGACCTGAAGAATCAAGACTGCAAAGCGTGGGGGAAACTCACCCAGCCACAGCGCGGCAATCAAGCCCGAGTAGAGCGGCGGGCGATAGGCGGTGGGATGAACGCCATCAGCGCTGTAGAAATGATTGAATGCAAGGTTGCGGGCCGTCGCTAAGTACCATTGGCTATCGCCTGATTCCCACGAACCAAAAACAACCCAAGTCACCCGAACTGCAAACGCGAGCAAGCTCACCACGACGAGATCAATGCGCGACACAGACTTCTCATCGCGGGGTTCCTTGAGCTCAGCTTCGGACATTTCGCGTAAAATAACAGACCTTTACCGGAACAATCGACTAGCAGCGCCGTGAAGGTTACCATGTTGCGCCGCTAATCTTTTCAAAAGCAGATGAGGAAACCTGATTTCTTTTTAGTCGGAGCGCCTAAATGCGGAACTACCGCAATGTACCACTTCCTCAGGCAGCATCCCGAGATTTACCTGCCCAACAAAAAAGAAGTTCACTTCTTCGGAACGGATTTGTATTCACCACACTATTCTCGAGATCCGGAAAAGTATCTCGAGCTCTTTGCCGAAGTCGCTGACGAAAAGCGCGTGGGCGAAGCATCAGTGTGGTACCTGTACTCCAAGCTCGCCAGCCAGGAAATCAAGAAGTTCAGCCAGAATGCCAGCATCATAATAATGCTGCGCAATCCGGTTGATATGACTTACTCTTTGCACGGACATCGGCTCTATATCAACTCTGAAGACATTGAGGATTTCGGCGAAGCCCTCGAAGCTGAGGCCGATCGGAAGAAAGGCTTGCGACTTCCAGCTAATCCCTATCCAGTTGCGGGCCTCTTTTACCGCGAGGTCGGCCAATATGCTGACCAGGTGCAAAGATATTTTGACGCCTTCGGAAAAGAACAAGTCCGGATCATTCTCTACGATGACTTTAAGAGCGACCCAGCTGCGGCTTGTCAGGATGTCTTCTCGTTCTTGAAGGTGCGAGCGCCATTTCCCGTGGAAACAAGCGTTATCAACGCCAGCAAAAGAAATCGCAATCGGAGATTGGCATCACTGTTGGACTCGCCGCCTGCGATCGTGAGCAAAGTCGGGCGCATGTTTACCTCGCCTGAGCGACGCCATCAAATCTTTCAAGGTGTTCGCGAACTCAATACCGAGCATGCTCCGCGGCGTCCTCTGCCTCCATCATTGCGAAGACAGTTGCAGGAAGAGTTCGCTCCCGATGTGGCGCGACTAAGCGAGATGATAGGACGCAATCTAGCGCACTGGGTGTCAGCGCCCTCTGAAAGTATCTAATATGAACCAGGACAAAGTATGGGATTACTTTCAAACCGAAGGTTTGGAAAAGTTTTCCCTTTCGGTGCCCAGATTGAACTTTCTGCTGCGGCAGGCGATTAAGATCGCCGCCGGCAGTTCAATCAAAGTCCTGAACATCGGTGTTGGTGATGCCTGGCTCGAGAAGCAATGTATCGCTCGAGGCTGGGAAGTTTATGCCCTCGATCCAATAGCTGCGGCAATCTCCATGGTCCAGGCTGCAGGCGGCCAAGGTCAGGTCGGGCACATTGAGTCGATCCCTTTTGCGGACGATTTTTTTGATGTTGTTTTCTGCTCGGAGATTATTGAGCACTTGTCGCGCGAGCAAATCCAACAAGGACTAGATGAGGTTACTCGCATACTCAAGCGAGGTGGAGTGTTGCTGGGAACAGTTCCCTTTAACGAGAATCTCTTCGAAGGTCGAGTCGTCTGTCCTGATTGTGGCAGCGTCTTTCATCGCATCGGACATCAGCAAAGCTTTGATCTAAGCACACTACTCGCAGTCTTCCCGAAATCTCTCGAACTTGAAAAGGTCAAGACACAATACTTTTGCGACTGGCCGACGTTGAATTGGAAGGGCAAGGTGATCGCGCTGGCGAAGAAAGCACTGCTCGTAGCCGGCGTGCACGGCGTTAACGAGAATATTTTTTTCGCTGCGCGCAAAGTTTGAGGTCCAATGATTTGGGCGTTCATCGGCAATTTCAGAGTGTGGCAATTGCCATTTATCACTTCCCCGTTTCATATGTCATTGCCTGATAGTTTGTTCGAGGAAGCTTGGCTATTACTTCAACAATGACAATTGATAAATCGGTTCGTTTTCCTTCCGAATCTGAGAGCCAGTGAATATCACTTTCGTTACTCCCTCGTTAGCCTGCGGCGGAGCTGAACGCTGCGTGACTCTGCTAACGCAGGGGCTGCTCTCCCGCGGACATGATGTTTCTGTGGTAACGCTCTACGGCCGGGAGCAGGACTTTTTCACGTTACCGGCGGCAGCCAATCGGCTCGCCCTTTCAATTGATGGTGATTCGCCAACTGTGATTCACGGCCTGACGAACAATCTTCGCCGCTTGAGAATTCTCCGCCAGGCAATCAAGTCAACAACTCCCGATATCGTTGTTTCGCACATTCACCGCACGAATGTAATGACGATAATGGCCCTGGGCCGCATGAGGACTCCGGTCGTCGCTGTGGAACACAACGATCCGGTCATGAATCCGGCGGGAGTGATCTGGGATACCCTGAGGCGAAGAACCTATCCTCGCGCGAGAAAACTTGTCTCAGTCAGCGAAGGTGTTGACCAACATTTTTCCTGGCTGCCGGAATCGCAGCGCGCGGTAATCCACAATCCGATTGCGTTACCGCCGAAACACGCCGCGGCGGACACTGAAGCTCGACCGCTTTGGATTGCTTCGATGGGACGTTTGACTCAGCAGAAGGGATTCGATCTTCTGCTCAATGCGTTCGCACAAGTAGCAGCCAACCGGCCCGAATGGAATCTAAGGATCATCGGCGACGGTCCTCTCCGGCTAGAGCTTGAAGAATTAGCTGCCACGCTGAAATTATCGGAACGCGTATCCCTTGTCGGTCTGGTGCAGGATCCCACCGCTCTGCTGCAAGACTCAGAATTGTTCGTGATGGCATCGCGTTTTGAAGGCTTTCCTTATGCCGCTTTAGAAGCTCTGGCAAGCGGACTTCCCGTTATCTACACGGATTGCCCCAGCGGACCGCGTGAAATAATCCGGAATGAAGTTGATGGCCTCTTAGTTCCAACTGGGGAAATTGCGGCGATTTCTGCAGCGATGGATCGACTTATGAGCAACCCCAGTTTGCGACGAAGTATGGCGGCGCGCGCCCCTGAAGTCCTTGAGCGCTTTGGGGTCGATCGGATCATTTCGCGCTGGGAGGAACTCTTTGAAGATATCCGTGCTCCGGTCAGCGCATGAAAAACCAGATTACGTCGAAGCACTTTGAACTGCATCGCAACATCCTCGGCGAGCTGGGCCACACGCTCGAGCCGGGCGCGCGCGTGCTCGATTATGGATGCGGCTCAGGCGACATGGTTGCAGAGTATCGCGCGGCGGGATTCGACGCGTTCGGATGTGACATTCGTCTGGCCCAGGAGTCCGATAAGTTGCGGCCAATAAGTCCCGATGGCTCCCTGCCCTTTCCGGACGAGTCGTTCGATTTCGTATTTTCAGATCAGGTGATGGAGCACGTCCAGGATCACAAGCGCGCGTTTGCCGAAATCAGGCGAGTGATGAAGCCAGGCGCAATCAGCCTTCACATCTTCCCGTCAAAATTGAAGCCGATCGAGGGCCATGTGTTTGTCCCACTCGGTGGTGTTATTCAATCACGATGGTGGCTACACTTGTGGGCATCGCTAGGTGTTAGAAACTCGTTTCAACAAGGAAAGTCCGCGCGCGAAGTGGTCGAGCTAAACTCAGATTACTTGAGCAACAGGACTAATTATCTTTCGCGCCGCGAGATTTCGCAGTCGTTGGCGCCCTACTTCGATCCGGTGTTTGCTGAAGAGCATATGCTGAAACATAGCTACGGCAATGCGCGCCGGATCTTCCCTTTGGTAAAAGTATTTCCTTTTCTCGCCAGACTCTATAGCAGTTTTTATTCGCGGGTGGTTTTTGTCCAAAAGCAGCAGACCGATTCTTAAATGAAACCTGTCAAACAACAGCCGCGAAAACTCAGGCTAACGTTTCTAACGCGCTCGCTTGATATCGGCGGTGCGCAGCGCCAGTTGGTTACACTCGCAAAGGCACTCGACCAGAGTCAGTTCGACGTTTCGATCTTAACTTTTTATTCCGGCCAGGCGTGGGAAGGTGAGCTGGAAGGCTCAGGCGTTCGGATCGTTTCGCTGGATAAGCGTGGGCGGTGGGATCTCTTTAGCTTTACACGACGATTGATTCGAGAAGTGCGGGCCCTGCAACCGGATGTGCTGCATGGTTACCTCGACATACCTAACGTTCTGGCATTGCTCGCGCGACGGTTCGTTCCGACCAAAGTAGTGTGGGGCGTGCGCGCCTCCGCGATGGAAATGCACGAGTACGATTGGTTGTTCAGGCTTGCTGCCAAAGTTGAGCGGATGCTTTCGGACTCTCCCGACTTAATCATTGTTAACTCTCGAGCTGCTTTCCAGCATCACCTTTCGATCGGTTTCCCCTCCGCAAAACTGAAACTGATACCCAACGGCATTGATACGGATGTTTTCAAACCCGACCTGGAAGCTCGAGCGAGACTAAGGAAAGAATGGGGCGTGGACGACAGTATTCAACTGGTTGGAACCGTGGGGCGACTCGATCCGGTGAAGGACTTGCCAACCTTCCTCGCCGCCGCGACCAACGTTAGCCGGGACCAGAGTTCGGCGCGTTTCATCTGTGTCGGTAATGGACCGCCGGAAGAAGTGGAAAGGCTGAAAGCTCTCACAGATGAGCTGAAGATTTCGAACCAGGTAATCTTCACTGGGGCTGTTTCTGATGTGGCTGCGGCTTACAATGCATTGGACCTGTTAGTTTCTTCGTCGCGCGCCGAGAGCTTTCCAAATTCGGTCGCTGAAGCTATGGCCTGCGGTATTCGCTGCGTGGTGACTAATGTTGGGGATTCTGCGGCGCTGGTGGGTGATTGCGGCGTAGTCGTCGAGCCCGGTCAACCTGAAGCGCTTGCTGCCGCCATCATTTCCTCGCTTAGCCTGGATCGGTCGCGAACCGGCGAGCGATGCAGAACCAGAATTGTCGAGTACTTCTGCGTCGAACAATTGGCCGGGCACACCGAGGAGACGTTGAAGGCACTCACTGAACTCTGCCCTTAGGAGCTCGACACTTGTACTGCAGGCTGCCAGCCTGCAGATCCCTTTCCAAACCGCTGGTCTGTTCGGCAACGAACGACAGGCTGGCAGCCTGTTGTACTTTTTCCGGATGATAGTATGGAGACCACAAGCTCGTGACCTTGAATTTTGACAAATCTTGAATTTTGACAAATTCAGTCCATCAGTTATCTTTGCTGCGGCAAACTCCTGATAACCTTCGAAACGCTTGATGACTTCCCACGCCTCCGGATCCTCTGCGCACACATCTACATCCTCAGAAGCGCATTTAGAAACCAGGGCCGGCGGACGTCCCCTCAAGATCCTTCACGTGATCAATGATCTGTCGATTGGCGGCGCTGAAATGATGTTGTACCGGCTCCTGTCGCATAAAAGCCGTGAACGTTTTGCGCCCGTCGTTATCTCATTGATGGATCGTGGTTCGTTACGCGAACGTATCGAAGAGCTCGATGTGCCGGTTTACTCACCGCGCATGAAACCGGGTTTTCCCACGCCGGCATCTCTTTGGCGTCTCATCAAACTCGTTCGCCAAATTGAACCTGAACTCATTCAGGGGTGGTTGTATCACGGCAGCCTTGCCGGACAACTTGCCGCACTGGCGCTGCGCCGAAGCACTCCAGTCATCTGGAGCATTCATTTCTCAGTCTATTCGCTGTCCTTTGAAAAGAGATTGACTGCGCTGGTGGTGAGGCTCTGTGCGTTGTTTTCGAGGCTCGCAGCTGGAATCATTTTCGTGTCGCGCACGAGCCAGGGCCAACATGAGAAGCTTGGCTACAGATTAGACAAGAGCTGCGTGCTGCCCAACGGCATCGACGTCAACGTGTTTGCGCCTTCAGAAGAAGCGCGAGTGTCGGTGCGCTCAGAGCTCGGCATACCGCAGGACACGGTGTTGATAGGAAACATAAGTCGCTATCATCCCATGAAGGATCACGCGAATTTTCTGAGCGCCGCGCAAGTGGTTGCCGGTAAGTATCCTGAAGTCCGATTCCTGTTAGCCGGCCGCGAGCTCGATGAAAACAATCGGGCTCTGCGAGAGTTGATTCGGAACAATCAGTTGGAAGGGCGCGTGTACTTGCTTGGTGAGCGTGCCGATATTGTCCGATTGGCGGCCACGCTGGACATCTTTTGCCTCTCGTCTGCGTACGGCGAGAGCTTTCCGTTGATTGTAGGCGAAGTAATGGCGTCCGGAGTTCCGGCTGTAGTCACTGACGTGGGTGACTCTGCGTGGATGCTCAACAAGACAGGAAGGGTAGTGCCGCCGCGGAATGCTGAAGCTTTGGCAGCGGCTGTTGATGAACTTCTCGAGCTCGGGTCGGAAGGAAGAAAGGTTCTGGGTGCAGCTGCGCGCAATCGGGTGATTGAGTTGTTCTCGTTGGGAAAGGTCGTGGCTGAATACGAAAGTCTTTATGAGGAAACTGTCGCGGCTGCCAAAGGACAGCGGAATCTTGTGCGGGACGCTGGTGTCAAGGTGGGAAACTAGTTCGAGCGAAAGACCCCTCCAGGTCGTCCACGTGCAGCACCGGCGGCTTTAGCGTTGGCCGCCAATTCTCTTTTAGCTAATTCGTTCAGTCGGTTCTGCTCCTCACGCTTCTCCCACATCAATACATAACCCACCGCGACAAAAATGAAATAAAAAACGAGCAGCTGGGCTCGCTGCCGATAAGCTGTTCCCACATTTCCCTGGAATACTGAATACGCGAGAGATAGCGTTACGGAGAACACGAGTATGGGCGAGATCTGTCGCAAGCGATATTTCACCGAGAACCATATGCCCAGCACCAACATCGGAAACGAGCCCCACCACAGAATCATTTCGGGCAGAGTAATACTCTGTCGCAAGGACACCACTTGCCAGGGAAATGGCGCGAACAGCAGATACAACATACCGATCGGGATCGTCGAGATTGCGCCTTCTGTGGTTGATACGTCGACGTCTTTCTCAAATCCCGATTCGGCCGACTTGGCCGCGTCGAGCCGGCTGCGCTGGACCTGTTCCAAATCTCCGAACTGCTCGAACTGAACGTTTGCGTAACGCGTGACCCCGAGGTAAGTCAAAGACAAACCCAACGCGATGACCACGATGAACTGTCGCGCAAAGCTACGCGCAGACACTTCACGCATACCAATCAGGAAGGCGCCGCCGATCGCCGCCAGAATCATGTAGAAGACATAAAAACGCAAGCTGAGCAAAAAGAACAGCGACAGCACCAACGCCACCAAATACTTGAGGCTAAATCTATAGCCAAGCTTGAGCGTAGCCAGGATCGCGAGCGCCAACAGAAAAACGATCGGAGCATCTTTCAACCCTTGTGACGACCAGAGCACCAGTGAGGGATAAAACGCTACTGCAAAAGCGGCGAAGCGCGAGACCCTCTTGTTCCCGTAAACCTGTTGAGCGCAAAGGAAAATTATGGGAGCTGTCGCAGCCCCAAGCACCGCGTTGAAAAACTGGATCACCAACATGTTGCGTCCGAGCACCGAGTACAGGCCGGCGACCAGGTAAACCATTCCCCACCCGGATCCTTCACCCTTGCCAAAAAAGAGTCTCACCTGCGCCTGGGCAAACTGATCGCCGTACCAGGCGCTGATCTGGGCGCGACCCATGTAATCGTAGGTCAGAGCATCACCGCCAAAGAAGCCTTGCAAATTCAGTACAAAGATCACCGTGCCTATCAAAATGCGCAGTAACAACGCAAACAAGAACAACTTCAATAGGAAATTTCCGTCATCGCCGGTGCGATAAATCATCCAGCCGCACAATGCGGACATTCCGGTGCAAACCAAAACGGCCTTGATCGTGTCCTCGACGTGAACTTGACCATAGATATCCGTGTATGGAGACGCGAGTGCCGGCACCGCAAGAATAATGAAAACAGCCAGGACGAAAATCAGGATTGCTAAAACACTATTCACTTAATTTCTTTTCTTTCAGATGTTATCCGGCAGGTCCCGCCGGGTCTTTCTTTCGATTAAGAACTTGTCCTCTTCGCTGAGCTCCTTAATAACTTTGGCGGGAACTCCAGCTATCAACTTCTCTTCGCCTTCGAGCCGGCCGGTTATTACCGAACCCATTCCCACCACGCAGCGAGATGGTAAGAGACTGCCCGGCGCCATCCGAATCTCAGAACCAACATACGTAAACGAGCCAATCTCAATTGGCCTGGTACGTTGGCGATTGTGTGTCCAGAGGGAAGAATTTCTGCCGCCAATAATCGAGCGGCGACCAATCTCGACTCGATCGGTGAAATCAATCTTGTGACCCGTGGTAACGATGCTGCCGTCTCCCAGGAGAAAGCGCGGGTCTAATTCATTCACAACGTCGGGATCGATGATCGAATTAATCTCGTTAAGGCGCATGATCTCCGCATAACGTCCGAGCCGAACCTCGTCACCGCCTCGAATGATGTTCAGATGACCAATCTTAACGTGATCGCCAATCGTCAACTTCTGAGCCCCAATAATAACGTTGAGATGCCCGATCTGCACGTCATCATCAATCTCGCACTCTCCGGCATCCAGAATGCTCAGCCCAACTCGTACACGCTTTCCAATTCGATATCCAAAAAACAAGCGGTAACAGGGTCGCTTGAGAAATGACGGCAATGGTGCGACGCAGGCCAGAACGAAAAGTTTGAATTTGCTGGTGCGGTGCATCGACCTCCCGGTCAATCATTAGCAATCAGTTGCTTAGAGCTTCGCGTAAAGCAGCCGCCAACTTGTCCGCTTGCGCCGGCAACCCGTAGTTCTCGATAACATGAGCGCGGCCCGCAGCGCCCATGCGCTTGCGCGTCTCGGTATCGCGCAATAAGACTGAGAGTGCATCATGCCATTCTTCATTGGTCCGCGCGCAAAAGTGAGTAGTACCCTCGATGCCAATTTCGGCTGACGCTCCCACCGGTGTGGCCACATAAGGAATTCCAACCGCCATGTATTGAAGTGCTTTGAATCCCGATTTCCCAGCCGCCCAGTTTCCCGAGTAGAGCGAAGCGTCGATCGGGTAGAGACCGATATCAATTGACTGAAAATCGGCTACTTCACGTTCAAGGCTCCAGTGAAGATTATCGACCATCACGCCCGGAACGCTTACCTCCGTCCTGCCGGCGCCCACAATCCTGAGTCGGAAATCATAAGACTTACTCAAATCCTGCAGCACGGGAAATATGGATTCGAGATATGGAAACGTCGAGTGTGTGCCGATCCACCCGAGCACCGGTGCATGTTCTGAGCGATTCTCCAATGGACGAAAGATCTCGGTATCGACCACCGTTGGAATGACGCGGGCCTTGGCTCCTTTGCTGGAAACGTATTCGGCGATCGCGCGATTACCGCAGGTAACGACGCGAGCCCAACGAATCAAGTCATCAGTCTTGCTGAACCACTTGAGCGTTTTGCTGATCCGCCCATAAGTCGGGCTAGTATATGAGACGTAGGTTGCGTCATCCAAATCCAGCACCAGAGGACGCTTCAATGCTCGCGTAATCATCCACTCGATTACGGGCGGCCCTAACAACATTGCTTCGCGCTGAATCATCACTATGTCGAAGCGATTGGCAGCCACCACGTCCGTCAAGCGCATTAAGGACGATTTAATAAGTCCAAACGCGGTGCTTGCTAATGCGTCTTTGCGGTAAAACTGCGCGAAGAGAGCGGAGCTCATGAAGGGGTGGATCGTAAGATCGATGCCGCGTTCGGCGAGAGGACGCGCGAACTGCTGCAAACGATAACGGGTGGCGGCGGCTTCAACGGGATAGGAAGCTAGGCCTAGAACCTTCATAGCTGGGCGTAGAGCCTCCCAAAGTGGCACGGGCGTCCTCGCCCGTGTGGGTTGAGTGCCCAATCGTTACTCATCATCGGAAACTCAAGATAACAGATTTTCCTGCCGAACGACTCAACTCACCCTGTAATTGCGCAGACAGTCTTTTGCGCCTTTGAGTTTGTGGCTGGGACCCATCTGCTATCCCGAGGCCTCGGGATGTTGACTGGGCCACGCCGCGCCTTAGCATTCGTCCCGCGCCTTAAACGAAAAATTATTAAGAGCTACGGCTGGACTCGAGGACAGCACAGTAAAGACCAGCGTAACGGCCAACGCCGACCGTCTTCACGTCAAACAATCTTTCTGCTATCCCACGGGCCAGGGCGCGATTCGTTTCAGCGTCTTGAGCATAGTCTTCGATAATCGCCGCAGCCTCTTCATATTCCTTCCTGTTGAACTCCTGAATCAGCACTCCGGCGTATTCCTCTGAAATCAAGGAGTCGGAGTCGCCGATGCCGGCGTTGATCACGAGAGGTAGTCCACACGCCAGGTATTCCGCGTACTTGGTGGGTGAAGAAGCTAGTTTCGAGAAACACGGCTTGATGAAAGCAATGCCGGCATCGCTTGCCGATAAATAAGACGGCACGTCTCTCGAAGCTGCTGCGACTACCGAGTAGCGCGCGGTCTCGATACCACGCCCTTTCATCAGTGAGTGAATGCGATCGTGTTTAGCAGGCGTCAGCCACAGAGCATGAGTCTGGGGATTGCGCTTCAGGGCTTCAGCAAAAAAGTCCGCCATCGCCTCCGTAAGATACCAGCCGTCAATAGAACCACTATAGACAAGCACCAATTGGTTCGTCAGTCCCAGTTCCTGGCGGCGTCGCTGTCGATCAGCCACAGAAAATTTGAACAGCTCGAGATCAGCGCAACAGGGAATGGCAGCATGGGCCACGTCATTGCGGCCGCGTAGCCCTTCCCAGCCCCGGACAATCGGCCAAATCACATTGGTGAGTGTGACAATGCCGTCGGCCGCTGCGAACGCGCGCCGTTCCATTGACTTAGTCAATCGATACGGGAGACTGCCCTTCTGCCAATGATTGGCGTCGACATACTCGTCAGCCATGAGTCCGCGTACGTCGAAGATCATCTTGATCCCAAATTGTTTCTTGAGGCTGAGTGCGATCGTGGCCGGGATGTGGCTACGAGCGTGGACCATTTCGATCTTGTTCTTTCGAACCAGTCGCCGTGCCAGTCGGATGCCATTCATCACGTCGAACATTGTCGCCGGCAAGGACGGTGTTTGGTGATAGCGCAGCCAGTGCCATTCGATTCCCTGCGCCAGCAGCTCAGCCCGCAACTGTTCGATCCTGGCAAGTCCGTCGCCAGCCAGAGCACTGCTCCGCTCAAAACTTAGCAAAGTGAATTGAACGCCTCTCCGCGCTAACTCGCGAAGGTACGGAAGAACCTGGCTCTGTCCGAGAGGATCGAGCATGCCGTTGTAGGAAACAAACAACACGCGCCGGCCGGCAAGGGCTGATTCTTGATTAAGTGCGGCTGGTGCGGAGAGCGGCGCTCGTTCGTCTATCATGAACTCACTTTTACAGACTCAGAGCGCGGCAGCAGTTTGTCGCTGAAGAACCACTGAATGGTGCCAACGATAGCGCCGAGGTCTATGACAGTCAGCAGCGGCAACAGCATGAGCAGTCGCAGGAAATTTCGGGCGAGCCCGGCCGGATAAATTTTTTGGTTTCGGCGGAGAGATACTACCGCCCTCATTAACAACATCAAGATCCACATCGTTATGGGAACAGTTACCCAGCTCCACCCCAGTGCATACGCTGGTATAAGCAACACCATAAGCATGACGTAACGAGTGAAGACCGCTGCTTGCCAGTCTTTCCACAGGCCAGCCCGGATGTTGTTGCGAGAATAAATCGCGAATCGTTTGAATGTTTTGAAGAGGGTCGGCTGCAGCTCCCACCGCACGACTGCAAGCGGCGCATATCGAATCCGAAAGTTAGCGGCCTCGATCCGATTCATGAAGAGAAGGTCTTCGGCTGATCTTAGATTCTCAGGAAAACCACCGACCGCTTCCCAAACCGATCTTCTCATCAAGGTTGAAGCAATTGATCGATGGCGCATCAAGCGCCCTTCGATTTCGGTAGGCGGCGTGATGTAAGCGATGGCTGCGCACTCCTGAAAGAACGTGTTGGTTTTCGGCTCGTAGGATCCAAAAACTACATCGACGGCATCATCCGCCGCCTTCTCAGCCAACGAGGCGAGCCAGGTGGACTGCGGCTCGATACCCGCGTCCGTAAAAGCCAGCCATTCAGAAGAGGAATGCTCAATTGCCAGATTGCGCCCGCGTCCGGGCAAAGCTTTGGTAGTGCGAATCAGTCGTATCGGCGCACCCTTGTCGATATAGCTCTGGATAATTGAGGTGGTAGCGTCGGTCGAGCCGCCATCCGTTATCGCAATCTCGGTAGCAGGCAGACTCTGACTCAAGAGGGCGTCGAGCAGCGTCGCAATCGTCTTCTCCTCGTTGCGAACCGGAACAATGACGCTGATCTTCATGAGTCGCTCAGTCACTTAATCTGGCTGGTGGCAGTAACTAGAATAGCGAACCTTAGTTGATGCACGCGACGCATTGCAAGCGAGCCTAAACTTAGGGGCTGAGGAATCACCCGTTGGTGCGCTAATTTGGAGTGCGGTGACCTGTCACCGCTTTGGCCTGCGGCGGCTTGACGCCGCTATTCAGGGAATACAGCTTTATCTCAGATAAGCTGCGACAAGTCGCAGCGACCAAAGCGGTGACAGATCACCGCACTCCAAGCAGCGGTTTAGCTCAGTTGTCACACAGTGCAACGCGGAATGCCCACAATGACGGCTTTGGCCAGACAACTACCAATCTTCTTTGGCGATGTATTTGAGGACGCTTTTGATTGAGGTCACACGGTAGGTGCCGTCGGCTTTGGAGACCGGGATGTGACGAAACCGTCCCATCGACATTTTGTTTAGCGCCGTTGCGACTGTATCGGATTCGCGCAGCGACTCTGGGTTGGGGCTCATCAGTTCCTTCACTGAAACGTTAGTAGGAGAGGCGCTACCACCGAACATGCGGTGAAGGACGTCATGTTCCGTAAAGATTCCCACCAGCCGACCGTCTTCAAGAACCAGAGCACATCCGCAACGAGCATTTTTCATCTGCTCAGCTGCATCGAGCGCCGAGTTCTGAGGCGACACCGTCACAATCTCTTCCATCTCGAGCAAGCTCAAGGTGTCTTCCATAACGGAACGGGCCAACCCTTCCGACGAGTCTGCGCGAGGCACATCGAACTTGGACAGTGGTGTCAGGCACTCTTCGCAACGGTCCGTGCCTTCAATGTTGTCGTGACCGCAAGATGGACAGTTCATAGGAATGCTGATTGCTGATTTCAGAATGCGGATTGGCGTCGCCATCCACGTTGATAGGAATGCTGATTGCTGATTTCAGAATGCGGATTGGCGTGGCCATCCACATTGATTGTTAACTGAAAAATGCTGATCTCCCTGAAAGCGGCGTTTTGCGGCTTCAAAACAATCCGCATTCCGCAATCAGCAATCCTCAATCGACTACCCAGGTTTCGCCGCTGTTGATTAGCTTCGCGAGGTCGCCCGGGCCGGCCTTCGCGATTGCGGCATCAATCTGCTCAATCATCAGATTCTCGTAAGTCGCGCGCTCGACTGCGCGAAAGATTCCCACTGGTTGCGGGAAGTTCGGCTGCTCCATTCGGGCGAGCATGAACGCCACTGATGGATCGGCAAGATTCACATCGTGGACCAACAGGTCAGCCTCGGTTATTCCATTCTCGCCGATAGTAACCACCTCGGGATGCGCTCCACTCATGCGAATGCCTTTGTTGCGGTCTTTGCCGAAGATCATCGGCTTGCCGTCTTCGAGGTAAAGCACGTTGTCTGAACGGACGCTTCGTTCGGCGAAGTAATCAAAAGCGTGATCATTAAAGATATTGCAGTTCTGATAGACCTCGATAAAGGAAATGCCCTTGTGTCTGGCGGCGGCCTCGACCATGGCGCCGAGATGTTTGACGTCGATGTCGATTGACCGCGCTACAAACGTAGCTTCGCTGGCAATCGCAAGGGACAAAGGATTGATCGGGTAATCAATCGTCCCCATGGGCGTGGATTTGGTTTTCTTGCCAAGCTCCGAAGTCGGACTGTACTGGCCTTTGGTCAGACCATAAATGCGATTGTTGAAAAGAATGTAATTGATGTCGAGGTTGCGCCGAATCGCATGAATGAAGTGGTTGCCACCAATCGATAATGCATCGCCATCTCCAGTGATGACCCAGACACTTAAGTCCGGATTGGCGCACTTGATGCCAGTAGCCACTGCGGGTGCGCGGCCGTGGATGCTGTGAAAACCGTACGTGTTCATGTAGTACGGAAAGCGCGATGAACAGCCGATGCCTGAGACGAACACGATCTTCTCGCGTGGTATGCCGAGTTCCGGCATCACCTTTTGCACGTTATTCAGGATGGCGTAATCGCCGCAGCCCGGACACCACCGGACTTCCTGATCCGAAACAAAGTCCGCCTTCTTCATTTGACCGGGCGGCGGAGCAATCTTTCCAGAGACGGCTGACCCGCCTTCGCTGTCAGCCGAAAACGCTTGCTCGACAATTGCCTTGTTGCCATTCCCACTCGAACCGTTAGAACCAGTACTCATTATTTACTCCTGCTAAATGATGACCGATTGCTCGCTAGAAAATCTCTGACACTGTAAGCTTAAAACCGGGAACCACTTCACCAGCGTCGAGAACTCCACTCTCAGACACTTCGAAGATGTCCGCCAGTGACTTGTAAACAATGACTGTGCGCTCCCTGGGTTTTACCACCCAGACTAGTTTTGCCCCAGCGCTGATCCAATGTCTAGCCTTCGCGTCAATATGCTTTCTGGTGTCATTTGGACTCTGCACCTCAACTGCAAGATCAGGCGCGCCGGACCAGTAGCCTTCGGGATCACCAACTAGCTCGACGCGCGACTTGCTGACGAAGGCTACATCGGGAGCTCTGACGGTGTCTGGATCGGAGCGAAGCTTGAAACCTGTTTCGGCCGCATAAACCTCGCCGAGACCATGCTTCTCGACATAAGGACCGAGTCGATTAACTACTTTCACCGCAATCCTTCCGTGTCGGGCGCCAGCGGGCGACATACGGATGAGTTCTCCTTCAATGAGCTCATAGCGATAGCCATCGTCCGGCATCGCTAGCAACTCATCGGCGGTGGTAAGTTTTGTAAACGTTGAGCTCACGAATACCCTCACTAAAAAACTTCAGACACTGCCAGTTGAAATCCGGTCAGGACCTCATCGGCGTGGAGAACTTCGTTCTCAGTAACTTCAAAAATGTCCGTGAGTGATTTGTAAACAGTCACAGTGCGTTTCCTCGGATTCACGACCCAGACCAGTTTTGCCCCGGCGCTGATCCAATGCTTCGCTTTTGCATCGGTCTTCGGCGTGCTGTCATTGGGACTCATTACTTCTACCGCAAAGTCCGGCGCGCCCGGCCAATAGCCCTGGATTACCCCGACTCCCTCGACTCGAGCCTTACAAACGAAAGCCACGTCTGGAGCGCATACTGTGTCCGGATCTGACTCGAGCTGAAACCCCGTCTCGGCGGCAAAAACCTGACCGAGATCGTGCGCGAAAACATGCGCAAACAGAGGACCCGTAATATTCATCGCAACCATTCCGTGCTCCGCACCCGCAGGCGACATCCGGATAAGCTCTCCTTCAATGAGCTCATAGCGATAGCCATCGTCCGGCATCGCTAGCAACTCATCGGCGGTGGTAGGTTTTGTAAACGTCGAGCTCACGAATACCCTCACTAAAAAACTTCAGACACTGCCAGTTGAAATCCGATGCTGCCTTCCCCCATAAAGTACTGCCGACTTCCGCATAGAGTTCGGTTACAGATTTCGCTTCATAGAAATTGGTAGTTACCATCGTTAGCAATCGGCGACTGGTACTTCTCTACAAGTACTCTTCAACCTTGCGGACAATCTCGCGAATCTGGAAAGGCCGGCCCTTCACTTTCGAGTACGCCTTGGCATCGACCAAATACTTCGCGCGAATCATCGTGGCCAGCTGGCCCAGATTCATTTCCGGGATCAGCACGGTCTCGAAGCCGGCCAGCACCTCACCCAAATTCTGCGGGAACGGATTTAGATAACGAAGATGAGCTGCCGAGACACTCTTACCTTCGTTTTGCAGTCTCTCGACGGCCGTGCTGATCGAGCCGTACGTCGAACCCCATCCGAGTACGAGTACCTTGCCTGTGTTCTCACCGAAGACCTCGACGAGCGGGATGTCCTGCTCAGCACGATCGATTTTTGCCTGACGGGTAAGAACCATCAAATGATGATTCTCCGGATCGTAATTCACGTTACCGGTAATGGCCTGTTTCTCGATGCCGCCGATGCGATGCTCGAGCCCCGGCGTTCCGGGAATCGCGTACGGCCGCGCCAGCGTACGCTCATCGCGTGAATACGGCATGAAGTTCGATGGATCACTCGCAAAAGTCACATCGATCTTCGGCAGCTCTCCCACTTCAGGAATACGCCATGGTTCCGCGCCGTTCGCCAGATAACCGTCTGAGAGATAGAAAACCGGAGACATGTATTTGAAAGCCAAACGCACCGCCTCGATGGCCATGTGGAAACAGTCTGCGGGAGTAGCCGGCGCGACCACGATTGCCGGACATTCACCGTTCCGTCCCCAGACAGCCTGAAACAAATCAGCCTGCTCAGTCTTGGTAGGCAAGCCTGTAGAAGGTCCACCGCGCTGAACGTTGATAATGACAAGCGGCAGCTCCGTCATCACACCCAAGCCGATGGCTTCCTGCTTGAGAGCGACACCGGGACCAGAAGTTCCTGTCAATCCGATGTGGCCCGTGAAGCTGGCGCCGATCGCAGCGCACACGGCCGCGATTTCATCTTCGGCCTGAAAGGTCTTAACGCCAAAACTCTTGTGGCGAGCCAGCTCATGCAGAATGTCCGACGCCGGCGTGATCGGATAGGAGCCATAAAACAGAGGCCTGCCGGCAAGTTGCGACGCGGCTACGAACCCGAGCGCTGTCGCCTCGTTACCAGTGATCTTGCGATACTTGCCCGGCGCTATCTGGGCTTTCTTAACTGTGTAGTGCGTCGTGAAGACTTCAGTCGTGTCGGCAAAGTTGTAACCGGTCTTGACCGCAATCGAGTTGGCTTTCGCCAGCTCGGGATTCTTGCCGAATTTTTGATTGATCCAATTCAGTGTGGAGTCGACCGGCCGATCGTAGAGCCAGTAAAGCACACCCAACGCAAAGAAGTTCTTGCAGCGATCCATCTCTTTGCGCGAGAGCTGGACCTCGGTCTTCAACGCGTTCATGTTGAGCGTGGAGATCGGCAACTTGTGGACGCGATATCCGTTCAACGAGCCGTCCTCGAGCGGATTCGACTTGTACGCCGCGTATTTCAAGTTCTCGGGCGTAAAACCGTCGGTATTGACGATGATGGTGCCGCCGTCTTCGAGGTCGGCAATATTTACTTTTAACGCTGCGGGATTCATCGCTACGAGCACATTAGGTTGGTCACCCGGAGTCTTGATATCGCGGCTCGAGAAATTGAGTTGGAAACCGCTGACGCCCGGCAAGCTGCCGGCAGGCGCGCGAATCTCAGCCGGGAAATCGGGCAAAGTGGAAATGTCATTTCCCAGGACTGCCGAGGTGTTAGTGAATTGAGTTCCAGTCAGCTGCATACCATCGCCGGAGTCTCCGGCGAAGCGAATCGTGACGGTTTCGAGTTCTTCGAAGTGCTTCTCAATCGGTTGAACAGGGTTTTCTATGACAGTACTCATGATTTCCTTATTGATTAGTCCAAAGTTTCAGGTTCCAGGTTTCAAGTTTCAAGTTTCAAGTTCCAGGTTTCAGGTTTCAGGTTCCAAGTTTCAGGTTTCAGGTTTCAGGTTCCAAGTTTCAAGTTTCAAGTTTCAAGTTTCAAGTTCCAAGTTTCACGCCATTCCGCAATCCGCATTCAGCAATCCGCAATCCCCTACCCTCCGTCTTCGTGGGTCATAATCTGATCCGAGTTCGGCGGTAGATTCATCGTCTCTTTCGGATAACTTTCAGCAAGATAAGAGATCACATCAAAAACTGAAATCGAACCCACCAGCTTTCCTTCCTTTACCAGCGGAATATTCCGGAAGCTCTTTTCGTTCATCATGGCAACGGCATCGCCAATCGTGGCGTCGCGAGTCAGCGTCGAGACTACGGGAGACATCCACTGGCTGACCGGTGATTGCAGGTCAACGTCCGCGCCCACAATCTTGGTCAAGAGATCGCGTTCGGTAAAAATGCCAACGACGCGCTGGTTCTCGCAGACGATAGCGCAGCCGCCCTCGTCTTTTTTCATAGCTGCGATAGCCGCCGCCAGGGGCGTAATGGGATCGATGCAAACGTAGTCATCGGTCTGCATCAAACTCACTTTGTCGGCACGAGCGTTTCGCGATGTTTCCGCCTTGCCGGCCCTTGCGATAGAAGAAATCGCCGATCCTTCAGTTGACATGATTGGACTCTTTCACTCGAGGAGTCTTTTGCGGAAATTTCAAGCGAATTGTAGCAATAAAGACGCAGCCACTCAAAAGATGCGAGAAGCGGCTTTGCCGCCGCCCAGTGCGGCTGGGAGCGCAGGCATCCTGCCTGCCATCGTTGAATAGGCACATCTTGATTACCAAGGAATCTCTTTGCTAACAAAGGCAGGCAGGGATGCCTGCGCTCCCGGCCGCATTGTGCGGCGGCAAGCCGCAGATTCGAGTTTTCGGCAGGTGAGATTCTGGACTTCTCAAGCCAACGCGCCTAGCGCCTTGAGCTCTTTCTCGTAAGGTGACATTTCGACCAATCGACTAACAATTCCGGGCAGAACCGCGAGTGTCTGGTCAATCTCTTCCCCAATATTGAAGCGACCGAGTGAAAATCGAATCGCTCCCTGAGCAGCCACATATGGAACATTCATCGCATGTAGAGTCGGTGAAGCCTGGTGATGCCCCGAGTGGCAAGCAGATCCGGTCGATACGCAAATACCGGCTTCATCGAGCATCATCATTACGTTCTCGCCTTCAACGTACTGGAAGGAAATGTTCGACGTGTTAGGCAGGCGTTTAGTTCGATCGGCGATTCCATTTAGCAGCGCGTTGGGTATCTGACTCAGAATCCCATCTTCGAGCTTGTCCCGCAGGCGACGCACTTCCGCGTGTCCGTCAGGTTTTCCAGCCAACTCACAGGCAGCTCCCAGCCCGACGATGTTTGCGACCGCCGGAGTTCCAGCTCGGCGGCCATGTTCTTGCGCGCCTCCGATGATGAAGGGCGGCAGCTTCACACCGTCCCGCACATAAAGCGCGCCAATTCCCTGCGGCGAGTGCAGCTTGTGACCTGAAAGCGCAAACAGATCGACGTTCCACTCCTTGAGATTGATCGGAATCTTGCCAACTGCCTGTACACCGTCGACATGAAAGACTGCTTCCGAGTTTTCGCGAACGATCTTTCCAATCTCTTCAATCGGAAAGATGACGCCCGTCTCGTTATTGGCTAACATCACCGAGACGATCCCGGTGTCAGGACGCAAACCTTTACGCAAATCATCAAGGTTGAGCTCGCCGTTGCGATCGACTTCCAACCAGGTCACTTCGCAGCCAATTTCCTCGAGATGATGACAGAGATTGCGGACCGCTTCGTGTTCGACACGAGTGGTGATGATGTGACGCTTCGCGGGGTTCTGCTCGAGGAAGCCGCCGATGGACCAGTTGTCTGATTCAGAGCCGCACGAGGTGAAGACGATCTCACCCGGTTCGGCTGCGCCAATTAAGGACGCAACTTGCTCTCGGGCGTGCTCGACCGCCGACTTCATCCGGCGTCCAAGCGCGTGGGCCGACGAGGGATTTCCGTAGTACTCGCTTAAGTAGGGTTGCATCGCTTCAAGCACTTCCGGAGCGACGCGTGTCGTGGCGTTGTTATCGAGATAGATCATAAGGAAGTAATCAGTAATCAGTAATCAGTAATCAGTAATCAGTAATCAGTAATCAGTAATCAGTAATCAGTAATCAGTAATCAGTAATCAGCTGTTTGTGCTTTGCTTCGTTTTTAGTTCTTCGTTCTTGGTTCTTCGTTCTTTGTTCTTTGTTCTTTGTTCTTTGTACTTCATCTTGACGTCGATTGCCATTTCCCAACGAGACTACTGCTTGGCTGATTACTGACTACTGATTACTGATTACTGATTACTGATTACTGATTACTACTTTCCAGCATTTCCTCAATCAGCGAATAACACGACCGGCAACCGCCGCCGGCGTTGCAAGCCTTGGTGACCTCCGCAATCGTGCGTAGCCCGCCAGCCTTGATCGCCATCTCGATAGTTCTTTCCGAAACGCAGAAACAGGAACAGATCAAAGCCTCATCGCCTTGCCACTCGTCGCGTACTGAATCGCTGTAGGCAGTAATTGCGCTTAACACAGCGTCGCAAACCAGCGTCACGCAATGCTGGCGATCCGGCGGTATCTCACCCAGCGCCTCTCTAATTGTCGTTGCCGGCTGTTGCACGAGCGACGCAACTTCGCCGCTCAGCTCGCCTCTGATCTGTTCAGTTAAGTACGACGCCGTTCCGACCAGGCAGCTGCATCCTGCAGCCTTGAATTTCGCTGCGACAATCCGCTGCGAGGCGTCGATAGCCAGCGTGACCCGCAATGCAGCGCCGCAAATCATCGAGCCCGCCCGTCCGGTAAACGCACCGTCACCCAGCTCACCTACATTGCGTGGTTCGAGAAAATGGTCTTTTAGCAGTAGCGGGATTGAATTCATTTCGTTCCGCTGAGGCTAGTTTGGCCCGTCTTGGTTTGTCAAAGCTCCTCGCGATCATATAGGCTTCAACTAAACCACCTATGACCCAAACAACTGAATCAGACGTACTGAACGCGCTAAGACAGATTAAAGATCCCGATCTTCACAAAGATATCGTCACTCTCGGATTCATAAGGGATTTGAAGATTGACGGCGGGAACGTCTCCTTTCGCATTGTCCTGACGACCCCAGCTTGTCCGGTGAAAGCCGAGATGGAGAGTGCCGCGAAAGATCTGGTGGGCGGCTTGCCCGGCGTTGCTTCCGTGAATGTCACGATGGACGCTGAGGTTCCGAAGGGTCGAGGCATTGGAGATAAGGTTTCAGTGCCCGGCGTTCGCAACATCGTAGCTGTGTCATCAGGTAAAGGCGGCGTCGGCAAGTCGACGGTGGCTGTCAACCTCGCCGTTTCGTTGGCTCAGGATGGCGCGCGCGTAGGGCTGATGGATGCTGATGTCTACGGTCCCAATGTGCCGATCATGTTGGGAGTCAGCGACGCCAGGCCAGAGCTCGAGGCCAACAAGCTGATCCCGATCGAGGCTCACGGTGTCCGGCTGATGTCGATGGCAGTCTTGCAGCCGGGCGATAAGCCTATGATCGTGCGCGGACCGATTCTTCACGGTCTGGTGAAGCAATTTCTTTCGGATGTGAAGTGGGGCGAACTCGATTACCTAATCGTGGACATGCCGCCCGGAACTGGAGATGTCCAGCTCTCGTTGGCTCAACTTGTCCCCGTGCAAGGAGCGGTGCTCGTCACAACCCCGCAGGATGTTTCAGTAGCCGACGTTCGGAGAGCGTTGCGCATGTTTGAAACCGTGGCCATTCCCGTGCTCGGCGTCGTCGAGAACATGAGCTACTTCATAGCTCCCGACACTGGTAACCGTTATGACATTTTCGGGGAAGGCGGCGGTCAAAAACTTGCCCAGGCGTACGGAGTGCCTTTTCTCGGGGCGATTCCATTGGGAATAGAAGTGCGCGAAGGCGGGGATCGAGGGATTCCGGTCGTCGTCAGCCAGCCTAATTCTCCCCAGGCTCTGGCATTTAGACATGTTGCCGAAGAAGTTGCGCGACAAGTTTCAATTGAGGCGATGAAGCCTGAACTTGTTGTTTTAGGCAAAGGTCAGTAAGATTGGCTCGGTCTTTGTTCCTGGTCTTTTGGATCCGGACTTCATCATTCCAGAGGGTCAAAACACGAGGCACAAAGATCATGAATTAGGTAACAAATAAGGCTTTTAAGGGGAGAGATTATTATGTCAACAAACACTACTGCGACGACTAACACGGCTCCTGTAGCTGCTCCGAATGTGGCTTTGAACGTCACCGATTCGGCAGCCGCAGAAATCAAGAAATTTATGTCCAGTGAGGAAGGATTGCCCGAAACCTCGGGGTTGCGCGTTCGCGTGGTACCGGGTGGCTGTTCGGGTTTTCAATACAGCCTGAACATCGAGGAAGAATCACGACAGGGAGATTTCATTCTGGATGAAAAAGGCGTCCGCCTGTTCGTAGATATGTTCAGCGCTCAGTACCTGAACGGTGTCCAAATCGACTATGTGACTGGTGTGATGGGCTCGGGCTTTACCTTCACTAACCCGAATGCGACCGGCAGCTGCGGCTGCGGCAGTTCGTTCACAGCCTAACTTGAAATACACAGGGCAGGTTTAGAATCTGCCGACTTTAATGCGCGGTGTGAGATTGCTGAACCAATGAGCAGCGATCTCTCACCGCGCAATTGTTTTCATATAGGTTCGTTCGATACAGCCGGTTTAGAGTTCAAACTTCAGTTTGCGGTTGCGGAGGCACACAATCTAAAGATTGAACTCTGAACACCTGTCACAACGATGGCGATTATGATCCAGATAATCGATGGCAGCACTCCCGAGCGAATCGTCCAGATAAGACAGCTCCTTGAAGAATATGCGAGCTGGATTGAGATCAGTCTCTGCTTTCAGGGCTTTGATCAAGAGCTCGCAAACTTGCCCGGTGATTACGCCCCGCCAAGGGGCCGATTGTTTCTTGCGATGGAGGAGGATCAACTGGCTGGCTGCATAGCCTTGCGACCATTGGACGAGGTCGTTTGCGAGATGAAACGACTCTACGTGAGACCGGAGTTTCGCGGGCGCGGATTGGGAAAACAACTCGCGACCATCATCATTGAGGCTGGCCGTGAGCTCGGTTATGAACACATGAGACTCGACACTTTGCCGAACAAGATGGATCAAGCGCTCGCCATGTATCGCCGACTTGGCTTCAAAGAAATCGAGCCTTACTACCCCAGCCCGGTCGTCGGCGCTACGTTCATGGAACTCGCTCTCCAAAACTCTTAGCCGCAGATTTCGCGGATTACACGGATTGTTAGTTGTCGCTGGGCGAGCATTTGAAGCTCACTTGCATGTCTCACGTAAACAAGATTTAAAACTTCAGTTAGACTAGCTTTGCCCGAAAAGTCTTAAATCCCACCTGCGGGAGCTGGTGGATAGTTCAAGTTCGACCTACAAAGAGGTTGGGATTGGTCCTTTGAATCCCCTCAGCGGCAGCTGAGGGATGTTTCAAGTGCAGCCTCGCTCGC
>DATNBH010000038.1:0-43557 GCA_035572035.1 Pyrinomonadaceae bacterium
TAATCGTGCACTCGCCGGACAGGCAAATCAGCCCGCACTCCATCGCTCCGGTGGCAAACTCGAGCCGCGGCACTTCCGCATCCAGAATGATGCGCCCGTAGACCAGATGCTTCATGGCGCTGTTCTCCGGCGTGATGGCCAAGTGCCGCCCTTTCTGCCCGTTCGTGTTCCGGAAGATCTGCCCCTCCCCACTCGCTTTCATTTGTGTACTCATCTTTCCCCTTCTCTTTCTTGAAGAACGCACTTTATCACAAGATAACCGCTTAACCCGAGAAAATTAACCACTCTTATTACGAGCGGCGAGTTTTGCAAATTGCTTCAAACTACGTGGTTTCGAAGCGTTCCCAAGCCTTCGATCGTGACCTCAAAAACGTCTCCAGCCTTGAGCAGTACCGGTGGATCGCGAAACACTCCCACACCTTCCGGCGTCCCAGTCGCAATTACGTCACCCGGTTCGAGAGTAATTCCCTGCGAGATGTATGACACCAGATGAGCCACGTTGAAAATCATCTTGCTCGTGTTTGAAGACTGCATGACCTGTCCGTTCAAACGCCCTTCGATATCCAAAGTCTGAACATCACCAATCTCATCGCGCGTGGTAATGAAAGGACCGAGCGGCGCAAAAGTGTCGAGCCCCTTCCCTCTCACCCACTGCTTGTCACCAAATTGCAGATCGCGAGCACTCACGTCGTTAATGGGCGCATAGCCAAACACGTATCCGAGCGACTCAGTTTCGCTGACGCTCTTCGCTTTGCGGCCAATAATCACAGCCAACTCTGCTTCGTAATCGACCTTGTTACTAATCGACGGAAGCACAATCGGCGCATCATGAGCGCTCAAAGATGTGGACAACTTGTTGAAGATCAACGGCGCTTCCGGAAGCTCGGCGCCTCCTTCGATCGCGTGGTCAAGATAGTTTCGTCCAATGGCGAGAATCTTTCCCGGATACACCGCCGGTAAGAACTCAATCTCATCAAGCGACGACGAGAATCTCTCATCCTGAGTCAGCCCGGGACTATGCGCTGCTTCCAGGAGCGCCCTCAATTCGGCCAGCCCTTCCTCGCCCATCGCAATCACGTCCATGGTGCTGCCGGCTTTTAGTATCCAGTCAGAGACTTCTTCGCCAGCAGCTTTGACTGCATAAGCAAGCGCGGCTACGTCGACAATTTTTCCGTCGTGGGCCAGTCCCAACTTTCGCTCGCTTGAACCCTTCGTCTTAAATTGAGCCAGTTTCATAGAATGTTTCACTCCTGCGATTTTTGAAAGCGCGCGCCGCGAAGGATAACCGCATCAGATTAATTTGAACAACCTGAACGTATTCTGCGACAAGTGAAAGACCCGGACAATACGCTATACTCCGCTCCGATACGACTATGCTCGCCCTGAGAACTCTGCTTATCACGATCCTTCTCTTCGCCACGGCAGCGCTGTCGCACGCTCAGCGTTCGACCGGTCCTGTCAAAGGCACTCTGATCGTGGACGGCGGTGGCTCGACCGATCTCGTAAAGAACCGCTTTGTTGAGAGGGCTGGAGGAGCGCAGGCTCACATCGTCGTCATCCCAACCGGAGCCTCCTCCGTGCGGTTCGGCGACGACAAGATCATTTTGGATCCTGACTGGCCGCGCGATCGAACGGAATGGAAAGCCTACGAGGCTTACCTAAAACATTGGTTCGGTGTCGAGGATGTAATCGTCATTCACACGCGTGATAGAAAGACCGCGAATTCCGATCAGTTCATTGCTCCGCTGCGCAAAGCTACCGGAGTGTTTCTGGGAGCGGGAAACTCAGGCCGGATCGCTGTGACCTTTCTGGAGACGCGCACTCAACTCGAGTTGGAAGCGTTGCTGGCTCGCGGCGGCGTAGTCTTTGGGAGCTCCGCCGGCGCGATTATTCAAGGCTCGTATACCGTGCGCGGCCGCCCTGACAAACCTTTGCTGATGGCGAAGGGCCATGAACGAGGTTTTGCGTTCATGAAGAACGTGGCCATCAATCCACACCTGACTCAAGCCAAACGAGATAATGAGCTGATCAATGTGATCGACTCTCATCCGAAGCTTTTGGGGATCGGCATCGACGAAGACGCAGCTTTAATAGTCGAGGGTAATCGATTCGAGGTAATTGGCGCCGGACGCGTTGCTATTTACGATAACCAGAAACGAGACGGGTCATGGTACTACTGGCTGAAGCCTGGCGACCGCTTTGATCTTTCCACGTGGACGAAAGAAGTGACAACAAAATAGAAACCGGAGAAGCCATAAATGAGATTAGTAAAGAGTGTAACCTTTAGCTCGCTCTTAATTTTGTTCTTCACTGTTTCGCTTGCTCAAGGGGCGCCGCCAAAAACGCTTGATATCTATTTCATCGACGTCGAAGGAGGCGCGTCCACACTCATCGTTACACCGCTCGGCGAGTCTTTGCTGATCGACTCAGGATTTCCGGGAGACCGCGATGCGGGCCGGATCGCGCATGTTGCCAAAGACATCGCAGGCCTCACGCAAATCGATCATTACGTAAGCACTCACTGGCATCGAGACCATTACGGCGGCATTCCGAAACTCGTCCAGTTGATACCCGTCAAACGTTTTTACGATCACGGTTTGCCGGCATCTCTTACTCCGGATATTCAGCCTGAGCTGATGGAAGCTTATCGTCAGACTGTTAAAGACCAGTCCATCACGCTCAAAGCCGGCGATAGCTTGAAGGTTCGACCTAATCCGAAGTTTTTACCGCCGCTTCAAGTCAGAATTCTGACAGCAGCGGGACTTGTGGTTAGTGAGCAGCCGGGAGCAGCGCAAATTCAGGACTGTGGTCCGAACTTCAAATCTATTCCTGAGGACAAGACTGACAATTACAACAGCCTGAGTTTCCTGCTCACGTTCGGTAGTTTCAAGTTCTTTAACGGCGGTGACATTACCTGGAATATTGAGAACCGGTTAGTCTGCCCAAAAAACATTCCGGGCGCGGTTGATGTTTACCAGGTCAACCATCACGGCGTTGATAACAGTAACAACCCCGCACTCATTCGGAACCTCAAACCGCGAGTAGCGATCATCGATAGCGGACCTCGCAAGGGGGCCGAGGCTCGGACGTTTGCTACTTTGCACGGCACCATTGAGACCGAAGCAATTTATCAACTTCATCGCAATCTGCGCACAACTGACAAAGACAACGCTCCTGCGGATTTCATCGCAAATGATGTGGAGGAGTGTAAAGGCGAGTTCATCAAGTTGTCGGTAGCGCCTAACGGCAAGTCTTACACGGTGAGTATTCCGTCAAAGCAGATTAGTCGGACTTACCAGACGAGATAGGTGAATTGACTACGCCGAAGGCGTTCGCTAATTTCAGCCTGGGGCAACGCCCCAGGCAAGCGAGCGGAAAAACCCTTCCGAACGCTGAAAGCGTTCGCGAATCAGTGCACGCACGACTCACTCTTATTTCGCCAACGCTTTCAGCGTTTGAAGATTTCGTCACTGCTCTTTACCTGGGGCGCTGCCCCAGGCTGCGATTCGTGAACGCCTTCGGCGTAAAACAATGCTACCAGCGATCGATTCGTGCCTGATTCACCGTCCGTAAAGCTCACTCAGTTCCCTTAGTTTATTTCCAATCTCACTAGTCAAAGCTCCGCTCTCAAATCTCCAGGTCCAATTGCCGGAAGTGGAGCTTGGTAGATTCATTCGCGCAGACGATCCCAGGCCAAGCACATCCTGCAAGGGAATGATGGCGGTGTCAGCGCACGATGCAAGCACCGCACGAATAAAATCCCAGTGAATCTCCTGGCCGTCGCTGTTCAAATATCGCAGCGCAAAATTACGCTCACGAGCGATTTCACTGCTTTCTCGAGTCGAGCCTTCCCCGGCAATGCTTTCAAACCAACCCCGTGACGTGTCGTTATCATGAGTACCATTGTAGGCAACGACATTCGGATGATAGTTGTGTGGTAGGTGTTGATTCCCCGGATCGCTGCCAAAAGCAAACTGGAGGATGCGCATGCCTGGAAATCCCAAATCGTCGCGTAGCTTGTCCACCTCCGGCGTTATCACACCCAAATCTTCCGCAATAATTGGAAGGTCTCCGAGGGCCGCGCGAATCGCGTCGAACAGCTCACGTCCTGGAGCATTGACCCAACGTCCATGCTCCGCCGTTTTATCTCCACTTGGAATTTCCCAACAGGCGACAAAACCTCGGAAATGATCGATGCGCAAAACATCCACTGTCCTTAGCATCGCACGCACGCGAGTTACCCACCACGTAAAGCGATCGCCGGCCATCCGTTCCCAGTTGTAGATTGGATTACCCCACAGCTGCCCGGTCTTGCTGAAATAATCCGGCGGCACACCCGCGACTACGGTTGGTTTGCCGTCGCTCTCGAGCTTGAACTGGTCGGGATTTGTCCAAACATCCGCTGAATCATGCGCAACAAAAATCGGAATATCGCCAACCAACTTGATACCGCGGCCGTTGCAATACGATTTGAGCTCGTTCCATTGTTTGAAAAACAGATACTGATAAAACTGTTGTGCTTCGACTTCGCTCCGAAGCGCTTCGCGCGCGCGAGCAATAGCAACTGGTTCGCGGCGTGCAAAGGCCACATCCCATTCATGCCACGGTTTTCCTTGATGCGTGTTCTTTAAGGCGCGGAACAGTGCGTAATCATCGAGCCATTGTTTCTCGGCTTCACAAAAAGCTTCGAACGAGCGGCGAAGGTTGCTGTCCGCTGACTCGCTAAAACTATCAAAGGCTTTCTGCAGTAGCTGCTCTTTGAGCTTGATGGTCGCTTCGAAATCAATCTTGCTCGGGTCAAAGTCAGGCACATCGGTTAGTTCTTGCTCGGAAAGAAAACCCGCCGCAATCAGTCGCTCCGGACTGATCAGCAAAGTGTTGCCGGCGAATGCGGAATAGCAGGCATAAGGTGAATCGCCATACCCGGTTGGTCCAAGCGGCAGAACTTGCCAAAGACGCTGGCCGCTCGCAACAAGAAAATCTGCAAAGCGGTAAGCCTCGTCACCAAAGTCGCCGATACCGAAGGGACCGGGAAGCGATGTCGGATGGAGCAGAATGCCACTCGATCGTGGGAAGGACATGAAGTGGCAGTGTAGTTCAGACAGCGTCAGTTAACGAAATGCCGAGTGTCTTGTTTGGAAGACTTGTTGATCTTGAAAGCTTGGAGTCCAGTTCAACTCTGATCAGCTCGAGGTGAGGAAGGGTAGCTTGCGCCCGCCCAAGATGCATCAGCATTCAATTCTGATCCAATACTCTCTATCTGATGAACTGGTCTGATAGTCTGCAAGCTTGAGAGCCGCTGTAACTTGAGGCGGGCGCAAGCTACCCTTCCCAACCTCGAGCTGATCACAGGCTGTAGTGATCCTTAAGTTGAAAGCTGCATTCTCTAACGGGACAGAGCCCTTACTTTTATGAAACGGAGGACGAATTTGACTTCGCCCTCCTGTTCAGACTGGGAAGACGCTGCCGAATCATAACATGCCGCTGCGAGCCTGTTTTGCGCGAGCCGCTCCAATCGCAGTCTCAACATTCTTCACTTCTTCGGGAGGCGGCAGAACAGCAGGCATACCTAACGATTCAATCCAAAGTTCGCGAGTCCATCCCGTGGTGTGATAGAGGTGCTCATCCTCCTCATCCTCGACCTGATCGTGAGCGTCCTTCAACGCCTTCGCCATTTCGCCTTTTGCTTTTTTCGCCGCTTCGCCGATCAGCTCCCAATTCAGGTGGTCTTTGGTTTCTGCCAGAGTGACGCACTCGGCCGCCACGATCTGAGCCGCTGCCGCATCGCCGCTCTCGATGGCCATTTCAATTGCCTTCACCAGGGATTCTCCCGTGTGTCGAACAATGGCGCGGCCGGGTGTCTCTTTCTCGAGATCGAGGCCCAACGTCTTCATCGTTTCCTGAACGATACTTACGTGATTACGAGTTTGCTCGAGATATTCCTCCCACTCCTCTTTCAGATCTTCATTCTGCGCACATTGAACCGCTGTGGTGTAAATCTGAACACCACCGAGCTCGGTCTCGAGTGCTTGGTATAAGAGCTCATGGACTTGTTTTTCCTTCATCGTTTCCCTCCCTGGTTCTTGTCAGGCATTAGAAATTTAGGCGTCTACCTCGACACCGCGTTCCTGAGCGATGCCCCTGGCTTTCATGATGACGTCATCGTCAATAATTGCGTTACCGTCAGTGATTGTTTCAATTTCCTCGAGCGGTCGTCCAAGCGCCAAGGCCAGCTTTTCGTTACTGGAATCGAAAGCTCGATCACGAAGGTTTCTCACTATTCTCAAAGCGTCAAATTGTTCTGAGCCTCGCTCTTCGACTTCACTGAAATCACTCATTTTTCCCTCCTGGTTTCAATCGCCTTTCGCAATGTGGAGTGCCGCTTCGAAGTTCGACATACAAGAATCGTGCAACACTTCTCGATTGGGATTTATGAGCACAATGACCCGTCTTGTGTACTAGTCGTGTACCCTTTTTGCAGAGCATTGCTGTTGCGACGGAATGTTTCGATACAAATCGATGAGAAAACTTTTGGCGACCAAAATCTGTGCTCAGCAACGTTTGTCATTGAGGCTCACAGAGTTACGGCAATTGCTTCAGTTAGCGGCACGAGTCTTGAATTTGAAGCAGGCGTACTTCAAAAATATCGCCCGAATAAGGGTATTACTCTGAGGAGAAGACTATGTCTGGAAGATCAAAGATTACTACTGACCACAGCGAGATTCGGCGTTGGATCGAAGAGCGCGGTGGCGAAGTCGCTACCGTCAAAGCCACCAAAGAAGATGGCGCCCCTGGAATTCTACGAGTCGACTATCCCGGGTATAGCGGCGAGGATACACTGGAGAAAATAAGCTGGTCGGCCTTCTTTGAAGCGTTCGAGAAAAATAATTTGGCTTTCCTATATCAGGACGACAAGGACAGCCGGTTTTCGAAGTTCATCGACCGAGATTCAAACAAGCAGACCCAAGCGGCCCGGAACTAGAATCCCCCCTTTCACCCTCACCCCCTCGCAGCTCAAGGAATTAATTTGAATAATCCGAGACTGGTGGCTTAAATTCAGAGTCCGCAGGACTGTACGACAGGCTGCTAGCCTGTCGTCGGCTACCGGCGCATACTCGAACGTTTTAGCTGCAGGCTGGCAGCCCGCAGTACATTTAGGAGAGCAGTGTCTTATGGAAAAACGGAAGCTTGGAAATTCTGACTTGGAAGTTGCTCCGCTTGCTTTTGGCGGCAATGTGTTTGGATGGACCATCGATGAAGCGACGTCTTTTCGCTTGCTCGATCAGTTTGTCGCTGCTGGATTCAATTTGATCGACACTGCGGACATTTACTCGACATGGATGCCCGGCCACAAAGGCGGCGAGTCGGAGACAATCATTGGCAATTGGATTACGCAAAGAAAAAACCGCGACCAGGTAGTGATAGCAACCAAAGTCGGATTGGAAATGGGGCCTGACAAGAAAGGCCTTTCGCGGCCATACATCATGGATGCGGTAGACGATTCGCTTACGCGGCTGCGGACCGATTACATCGATCTCTATCAGGCTCATTGGGACGACGCGGACACTTCGCTCGAGGAGACTCTCTCGACTTTTGGCGAACTAATGAAACAAGGCAAAGTCCGGGCAATCGGCGCTTCAAACTATTCCGGCGCGCGCTTTGCCGAATCTCTGGCAACCAGCGAGCAAGCCGGCTTGCCGCGGTATGAGACACTCCAGCCAAATTACAACCTCTACGATCGTAATGAATACGAGCAGACGCTCGAGCCAATTTGTGTTGAGAACAACATTAGCGTGTTGCCGTACTACTCGCTGGCCAGCGGTTTCCTAACCGGCAAATATAGGTCGGAGGCGGACCTCGCAAAGAGCCCACGAGGTGAAGGCAATCGAAAGTACCTCAATGAGCGCGGCATGCGGATTCTTGAAGCTCTCGATGAGGTTGCGGCAGAGTCCGATTCTTCACCAGCTCAAGTGTCAATCGCCTGGTTATCGTCACGACCACATATCTCGGCGCCAATCGCCAGCGCGACCAATCTCGAGCAGCTAAGTGATCTGATCGGTGGCGCTACGCTCAAACTCGATGAGGCTGCGCTTGCTAAGCTCGATCAAGCCAGCGCCGACTAATTTGAAAATGCCAGGGGCTTGCCCCGTGGTACTTACGGTCGCAGCTACCAATAAAATCGGTTTATCGAGGTGATGCCACGGGCTTGTCCCGGGGCATCCTTATCAAATTTTGAGCTGGTCAGTGTAGCCGCAAACGTAAACTGAACCACGAGACAAGCCCGTGGCATTCAGAACTCGGGGCGCCCCAACTAAATTTCACCGTCCAGCGTAACCTTTTTCCTTCCCGACAGTTTATTCTCTAGAGAGAAACGATGGCTGTCGACAAACCCGCAGCAAAAGTAACAGCTGAGGACGCGAACGAGCGCCTCCTCGTAGAAGCTGCGCAAGTCGATCCGGCCAGGTTTGGGGCTCTCTATGAACTGCATTTCGCGCGAGTCTACGCTTACGTAGCGAGACGAGTGCGCACACGCGACCTGACCGAAGACCTGACTGCTGAGATCTTTCAAAAGGCGCTGGCCAATTTGCCACGCTTTCAATGGCGGGGGGCGCCGTTTGCTACGTGGCTTTTCAGAATTGCTTCAAATGTCATTGCCGATCGTTTTAAGAGCGCTGCACGTGAAGTCTCGGTTGCTGACGAATCGATGATCGACTCGGCTCACATTCCCAGTTCTCAAGCTCCGGATCTGGAGCAAGTTGAGCGCAGCGCTCAGCTCTTTCAGCTTGTACGGCAGTTGCCAGAAGATCAGCGCCTTGTGATCGCAATGCGCTTCGCTGAAGACAAAAGTATTCGTGAGATTGCCGAGTTCCTGGGCCGGAGTGAAGGCGCCATTAAGCAGTTGCAATTTCGTGGGCTGCAGAATTTGCGTACGCAGCTAGGTGAGCAGAATGGATAACCTGAGCTTGATAGAAAAACTGGATCAAGCCGTCAGCGTCCTGTTGGCGAGTTCAACAGCACCCGCCACGAGTGCGGATACGGAGCTGGATTCACTGCTTCGCATCGCTGTTGAGCTACGTGACCTGCCGCGCGACGAGTTCAGAACTCAACTCAGGAATGAACTGGAAGGAAAGACTAACATGGCTACGACCGCCGCCGCTGAAGTAGAAGTTACTGGAAAAGTAAACCCAATACGTGAAGGTTTCAGAACTGTTACGCCTTACATCGCGGTCCGCAAAGTTCATGAAGTAATCGACTTTGTTAAGACCGTTTTCGATGCTGAAGGACAAATCTACGGCATCGGTTCAGAGGGCGGACTGCACTCGGAGTTCCGGATTGGTGAATCGATGTTGATGATTGGCGGTGGCGAGGGCCGCAAGGCTGCCGACAATCCAGTAGCGCTGCACGTTTACGTTCCCAATACTGATGAAGTATATGAACGGGCTTTGCAGGCTGGCGCAACCTCGCTGATGGCGCCGGCTGACCAGGAATATGGCGAACGTTCAGCAGCTTTTGTCGATCCCGGTGGAAACTATTGGTACCCGGCTACAGCTCACGGCGCTAATTACATCGCTGAAGGCGCGCAGAATCTGATGCCGTACCTGCATCCTCGCGGCGCCGCGAAAGAGATAGATTTTCTCAAACAGGCTTTCGCCGCGGAAGAGATGTTTCGCTATGCATCTCCAGAGGGCATCGTCTATCACGCAAAAATGAAGGTGGGCACATCAGTCGTCGAGATGGGAGACGCGCACGGCGAATGGCAACCGGAGATGACCAGCATGTTTATGTTGTACGTCGATGACGTGGATGCCTGGTACGAACGTGCCTTGCAAGCGGAAGGCGCCGTGAAAGTCAGCGAACCGGCGGATCAGCCCTACGGAGACCGTGTCGGGGCCGTCAAAGATCCTTTTGAAAATATCTGGTACATCGCTTCGCATATTGCAGATGTGATGTGAGTTTCCAGTGACTCTGATCCTATCGTGGACGTGTGGTACATTGCTGAGTACACGACAACCTGGGAGCGCAGGCATCCCTGCCTGCTCCGGGCACCTGGGAGCGCAGGCATCCCTGCCTGCTCCGGGCAACCTGGGAGCGCAGGCATCCTGCCTGCCTCGGGCAACCTGGGAGCGCAGGCATCCCTGCCTGCCTCGGGCAACCTGGGAGCGCAGGCATCCCTGCCTGCTCCGGGCAAGAACTACTTTTGATAATTAAGGCTATTTTTGGGAGAGTTAGGCAGGCAGGGATGCCTGCGCTCCCGGGGAACTCTTAACAGCTGTTATCACGAAAGGATCCAATGACTATGTTAGAAGCAGGAAGCCAGTTTCCGAATTTTTCTTTGCCCAATCAGGACGGCAAAACGGTCAGCCTCGGCGACTACGCCGGCAAGTGGTTAGTTGTTTATTTCTATCCGAAGGACGATACGCCCGGTTGCACGATTCAAGGAAAATCGTTCACAGCCTCCAAAGACGAGTTTGACGCGGCGGGAATCTCGGTGGTGGGCGTCAGCCAGGATGATGTTGAGTCACACAAATGTTTCGCCGACAAATTTGATTTCAAGGTCGAATTATTGGCGGACACCGATGCCACTCTTATGAAAGACCTCGGCATTGGCCAATCAGAGTGGAATGGAATGAAGTTTTGGGAACGCTCAACTTTTGTTGTCGATCCGACCGGCAAAATTCGCAAGGTTTACGAAAAAGTTAATCCCAACGGTCACGAACAAGTCCTGCTCGAGGACATCAAGAAACTCAAAGAAGAAGAATAGGAGTCAATATGCCGAACGCAGTCAAACCAATCCCCGACGGTTATCACTCAATCACTCCGTATCTCGCCTTCAGCGGAGCCGCCGACGCCATTGAATTTTACAAGAAGGCATTCGGGGCCATCGAACTATTCCGAATTGATGGGCCGGACGGAAAAATCGGCCACGCTGAGATCAAAATTGGCGATTCGGCGATTATGCTCGCGGACGAGCATCCCGAGTATAAATGTATCAGTCCCAAGACGCTCGGTGGCTCTGCCGCCAGCATCATGCTTTATGTTGAAGACGTCGATGCGGTCTTCAAACAGGCTCTCGAAGCTGGCGCCGAAGAGTTTCGACCAGTTGAAAACAAGTTCTATGGTGATCGAGCCGGCAGCCTCGTTGATCCTTTTGGGTACATGTGGCATATCGGGACTCACGTTGAGGACGTTGCGCCTGAAGAGATGGAACAACGCGCCGCTGCCCTTCACGCTACCGCTGGAAAAGAATAGCCTCCCGCGTAAAAAGAAAGATGCCGCGAACAAGTTGCTCGCGGCATCTTCACCTTCTTACTGACTGTTAGGCCGGCTATTCAATTACCAGGGGAAGCGCGGAATGTTCGGCCACCTGCCGTTGTTGTTACCGCGGCGATTGCCATAGCCATATTGCCTGAAGCCTTGATTATAGCCCTGGACAAACGCATCGCGATAAACCTGCTTGTAGTAGTCCTTGCTTCCATAGGAACGGTCATAACCGTAGCTCGCATTCTTGTAGTAGTGAGAACGCTGCGGATTGTAGCTTTGTCTCCTCTGCCCATCGCTCGCGCCGGTTTGTAGTCCGTCCTGATAGCCTCGATCGCGGGCTATCTGAGAGCCGTAGTTTCCTCGACCATAGCGGTCATCTCGACGGTAATCGCGGTCACGACGATAGTCACGATCGCGACCCCACTGCCCCTGAGCACTCGCGCTGGAAACCAGACCGAGACCCAACAACAGTGAAGCACCGAGAAGCACGCCACCCAACCTTGTTTTCAAGTACTTAAAATTCATTTCGAACCTCCCTGCCGGAAGGCTTAGCAATTGACAGGCCATCCCGATTGCTTACTAATATTCGCGAAATTTGCGAGGAGTTTTTGTTAAAGTTACGGCTGGAACACGATTTCGTGTGCGAGATAATCGAGATCGTTATCCAGTTCAACTTTCATGACGCAGCCCTTTCACATTCCGCGTCGGCGATGGCATCGCATAGTCTTCGGTGCGGCTGGCGCGTACAACATTCTCTGGGGGCTGTACTCAGTTTGGGATCCCCAGTGGTTGTTTCGGTTCGCCGGTCTGCCGTTGCAGAATCATCCGCAGATCTTTGCCTGCCTGGCTATGGTCGTCGGACTTTACGGGATCATCTACTTTGAAGTCGCGCGAGTTCCCGAGCGTGGTTGGTTGTTGGCGGCAGTAGGGTTGGTCGGAAAGGTGCTCGGTCCGATTGGACTGGCGCAGCTGATCTGGAACGGAGCGTGGCCTATGTCGACCTTGATTCTTTGCGCGACCAACGATTTGATCTGGTGGATTCCCTTCTCACTTTACCTGTATGACTCGTGGCCGTCGTTTAGGAGGAATTTGTAGAGCAGACCGCGACGAACAGGCGCTTAGAGTTCAAACTCTAGTTTGTGGTTTCGTAGGCACGCAATCTGAAGATTGAACTCTAAGCGCCTGTTTGCCGCGTCAAAGATCAAAACACTGCGCGCTGTTGTGTGGTGAATTTACTGGCCAGGCTGAAACGGGGCTCGAGTCCTTCACCATTATCATCCAAGCGCGCGACCATGTACTCGCCGACGGTGGGACCATGTTTGAATCCATGACCTGAGCCGCCGCCTACCAACCAAACATTTGAGTGATCGGGATGCCGGTCAATCAGGAAGTCCCCATTCGAGGTATTCTCGTACTGACAGACTCGAGTTTCGGTGATCGCAGCGTTGGCTAAACCCGGAACTCGGCGGGCAACATATTGGCGAACTTCGACAATGCCTGCGCTGGTAACCACTCGATCCCCACTGTCCGGGTCGAACAGGGGACCATGACGATCGATTGCTATTTTGACGCCGCGGCTCTCAAGATCCGGAAACCCATAGGCCTCGTTTTTGAAATCGATCCAAATTGGCAGCGCTTGACCGGAATAGGCTTTCGCGTTTTCGCCCGCGCCAAAGAAGTAAACTTCCTGTCGGCTGGGAACAATCCTTTCAGCGAGCAAATCCGGAAACAGTTTTGGCAGCCACGGGCCACACGCAAACACGAAATTCTCCGCTGCGAGCTTCATTCCGCTCGAACAGGTCAGGGTCGAATTCTTATCGAGACTCTCGGGCAGCTTCACCTGTTCCTGGAAGTAAGACACGCCTTCCGAAATAGCCTTGCGCGCGACTGCTTGAACAGCACGTCGCGCCATCAAAGCGCCGCTGTCTGTTTCAAGCATGGCCCACTCAACGTCCAGATTCGATAGCTGTGGAAACCGCGCTGCCACTTCGCCTGAAGTTAGCTGTTCGATTGGCACACCCAACCGAGACAGAGTTTCGAAAGTCTTAGTGCAATAAGGATCCTCACGATGAGCCAGCCAGAGCACTCCGGTGCGATGCAAGATTGGCTCACCAGTCTCCCGGGCGAATGTCAGCCAATGATTCAGCGATCGTTGCGCAGAGCGCGTGTAAATCTCATCGTCGCCATAACCCATCCGAATAATGCGAGACTCTCCGCCTGAGCTCGAGCGACTATTTCCGGCCCCGTATTGATCGATGAGAGTTACTTTTCTTCCCGAGCGCTGCAGCATCAGCGCGGTCCACGCTCCAAAGACGCCGGCTCCGATGACAGCGACGTCATAAGTATTTTCAGGCTTCGACATGTCGTGGCATTGTACCGCAGAGGCTGCACCGCGGGCCTGTTAGCCTGCAAGACTGTTCCCTTAGATCGCCTCAGTGTGGGGGACGATTTGCCACGTATCGTTTACCATTTGCCATTTGTCATCCGCGACAAAGCCAGTCAGTCCGCGACGAAAATGGAATTGGCAAATGGTAAATGATGTATGGCAAATCGCTCGCGTTTCTGTGCGTTGTGGCCCGTCAACGTTCGACAGGCTGGCAGCCTGTCGTACAATGAACCAGAAGGAGTTGTTTTCAAATGTCTAACGGTAGTGAACGCGCATTAATCGTAGTAGATGTCCAAAATGATTTTTGTCCGGGAGGGTCTCTCGCGGTGGCCCACGGCGATGAAGTAGTTCCACCGCTCAACAACCTGATGCAGGAATTTCTCGAACGCGGCGAGCCTGTTTTCAAGACGCGCGACTGGCATCCAGCCACCACCAAACATTTCCGGGCGTATGGCGGCACTTGGCCCATTCACTGTGTTCAGAATACTGTAGGAGCTGAGTTCCATCCTGATCTGCTAGACGACAAACATATCCGCATAATCTCGAAAGGTCTCGGAGACGAAGACTGCTACTCAGGATTTGATGGTACCGACCTGGCACTGCAGCTCGAGAGACTGGGAGTGAAAGAGATTTGGGTCGGCGGTCTTGCCACTGATTACTGCGTAAAGCAAACGGTGCTCGACGGCTTGAAAGAAGGTTTTCGTGTAAAGGCACTGGCCGATGCAATGCGACCGGTGGAGTTGCAGCCCGGCGACGGTGAGCAAGCTTTAAGTGACATGCGCGACGCAGGCGCGGAGATCGTAGAGAGTTAGGCTTCTCATTCACACCGAGGCTTCAGCCCGGTGGTCAACAGTCCCCTGCAATTACTGCAACCGTTTCAACGGTTTATCGCGATCGCGCCGAGCAAGAGCTGGAAACAGTTGAAACTGTTGATTAGCCAATAGGGTTAACTGCCACCGGGCTGAAGCCCGGTGTGAATGAGAAGGAATTCTTAAGTCAACCAACCCCTAACTATGGGCACACTAAATATTGATCGATATCACGCGGCGATGGGCGACGCTTCCTACAAGGATGCGACGCGCTTGCATGACAAATCCCTCAGTCAGGCAGAGGCGCGTTTTTATATAACTCAACGAAAGCTACCTTTCGCTCCGGTGCTGGGCCACGAACGTTTAGTACGATTGTTGGTCGATAGCCAGATCGATCGGCCTCGTCTTCGGTTTCTCGAGCAAGATCGCGGCGGCCTAAAACTCTTCGCAAGTGCAATCGAGGATTTGCACTTTGTAGGAGCCATCCGCGCCGTTCGTCCGGGCACGATAGTCTTCGCGCACGAACCTTTCGCGGATATCACCGGAGCTTTTGGTCTCACCCAGGCTCAGGAGATTAAGTTTGAGCATGCTTTTGATCTGCCGATGACCACTGCGAGCACGGCGATGCAGTTCCGCATGGCCGCGGGAGATCGCTGGTTGTCGGATTTCTCGTTGCGACGCAACGGAGACATCGAACGCGCGGTGGACATTGCGGTCTACGCGTTTATTGGCGGTTTCAACGACACCTCGAACATGGAAGCGGCGCATCGGCTCGACATTCCCGCCGTCGGCACCGAAGCGCACTATTGGCAGCAGGCGTATATCGAATTCATGACCGATCCCGAGATTGAGTCGCGTACTGGTAAGCCAAAGCACTTCGAACAAGTGGCTTTCGAACGGTGGCTCGATGCCAATCCAAACGGTACGACTCTGTTGCTCGACACCATTGATGTCTACATGGGCGCCGCTCATGCAGCGATGGCAGCAACATCGTCAGACAGTAGACGACGCGCCTTCAAAGGGTTTCGTGTTGACTCGGGAGATTTGGCCGAGCTGGGTCGTTGGTGCCTGCGCTTTTTTGAAGCGAATGGATTGCCGGACCTGAGGGCCAATCTAACTGGCGATCTGGACGTGCAGAAGATTCGCTATATCGTCAAAGAGTTTCCGGAGGCAGCCGGGTTCGGAATCGGCACCAAGCTATCGAGTGAAGTCCCGGCAGTAGCCGGCGTAATCTTTAAGGAATCGATGATCGATGGCCGGCCTACTCTCAAGGCCTCGAACTCGCCTGACAAAACAACGCTGCCGGGTAAGCTGCAGCTCTTCCGCGGCATCGACAAAGATGGTTACTACATCGGCGACGTGACCGGCTTGGAAGACGAGAACATTTTCATTCCCGGAGCGGTCGTCGTCGAGCGTTTGCTGGCGCCCTTCTGGGAAAATGGCCAACACAATGCGATTCCATCCATCGAAAAACAAAAAGCCTTTGTTGAAGAGCAACGCAAACGTTTCCGAAACATCGAAGACTATCCGCATGTTCTCAGCCAGAGACTCGAAAAGCTGCGCGACGACCTAACGGCACAGATGCGAGCAGATTCGTCAGGCTGGGAAGAAGTGTTGACTATGCCTGAGCCAATGGTGGATGTTGCGATCTCCAACAACTCATGAGAGGGCGCTCAGATAATTTATCGGGAAGGAGAATCTTAGATGTCATTAGCTTTGCCAGAACGTGCTCTTGAATTACTAAGTACACCCTTGAGCGTGGACCAACGGTTGGAGCTTATCGGTTTGCTTTGGGACAGCATCCCCGACGAGGAACTGCCTTTGCCCGACTGGCACCGTCAGGAATTAGAACGACGATTACAGGCAGCCGAGACAAATCCAACCACCTCGATTTCTTGGGAGCACGTAAAGACTCGTCTACGTGGAAAACGATGAGTCATTCCGTAAAAAGACCATGGATGAAAACCAATTTGTGAGATTCAAGTTCAGCAAAATATTCCTGGCTTTACTTATCGCGTCATTTGCGATTCCTCCGGCAATACTTGCACAGCGAAAGACCAAACATCGCACTCCGGCAGCCTACGTTCCCGTCACTACCTACGATCCGAAGCGTGACGCAGCGAAAGACATCGCAGACGCAATTGTCCAAGCCCAACGAACAAAGAAAAATGTTCTAGTCGAAGTCGGCGGTGATTGGTGCAAGTGGTGCCACATTCTGGACGACTTCTTTACCGCGAATGAGGAATTACTTGCTTTGCGCGAGAAGAGCTTCGTGACCGTGAAAGTTAATTTCAGCGACGAAAACCAAAACGAGAAAGTGCTCTCACGCTATCCTCCAATCGGCGGTTATCCGCACCTCTTCTTCCTCGATTCGAACGGTAAATTATTGTTGTCCCAGGACACGGGACTTTTGGAGAACGGCAGGACCTACAGTCTGGAAAGACTCACGACAGTTCTTACCAATTGGGGACCGAAACCTTAACTTGTGGTAATTCCTGTTGAACCTTAAAATTGGATGGTTAGCAGTGAACGGAAAGCGACGTGGAGTGTCCGTCACGAGCTAGCGGGAAAAGGACTTCGAGCATTGAAGGACAAAAACCAAATTTTTGTTTTCCTAAGTTATAGTCACTTGGACAAGCAGAAGAGTGAGTCATTGCTCGGCCATTTGCGGCACGTCCTTTACCAACAGCAAATTGAAGCGTGGCATGATGAGGCTTTGGTAACCGGCAAATGGGAAGAAGACGTCAATGAAGCGATTAACCAAGCGAATGTCGCTGTACTACTGATCACGCCCAATTATCTAAGATCTCATTTTGTCCGCCATAACGAGGTGCAGAAGCTGCTGCATCGGCAGGCCGAAGGTCTGAGTCTGGTCCCTGTGATCACCGAGGATTGTAACTGGACGAGTATTCCATGGCTGCAGAACCCAGTCATACTACATCAGTCACATGATCTTGCTTTGCCCTCAAGATCGGCTGACGAATACACTTTCTATTCCATGGCTGAAGAGATCGGTAACGCAGTCAATTGTGCCTACGGGGCTCAGATGGAGAATTCAGCCAGCGTTCGGCTCCCGGATTTTCGAAGTGTTTTTCTACGCTCGCGAGTACCAAGTTTCTTTAGGGATAATCGAGAGCCCGCAATAAGACAACGAACCTATTGGCTTTCAAATAACCTCGGCTTAGACGACGCATTCTTCGCGAGTCTCCTCAAAGTTAAGGAGCAGCAGTTTCGCAATTGGAAGTACGAGCACGGGCAGTTACCTGAAGCAAAACTGAACGAACTAAGGGAGTTTTGGAAGCTAACACTTCATCTCCTCTCGTTCCTTGATCTTGATCTTAGCCAAACCCAGAGGATGCTAGAGTATCAAGAAGAACGCCGACGAACCCGGCTTCCAATTGATCCGCCATGGATAGGAACTTCGATGAAGCACTACCTCGAAGCAAAGGGTAAGAAGGGCATCAAAGCAGTTAGCCGTTGGATTCAGTCGTTCCGATTTGGCGACCCATACTCTGGTAGCTCAGAAGACCTACAATGGCTCTGAACCCAGCTTTTGTAACTCAACTGAAATCAGGCGAAAGCTACTTTAGAATTACATCTCCTACATTCCTCACGACTGATGCGGCATTTCATTCTCAAGTCGTGGACGGGCAGGGCGGTGTTAATAGCGCTACGGGTGCGCGATACAATTATCCTGGAGTTGAAACTGTTTACTTAACGGAAGATGTCGAGACCTGCCTGGCTGAGAAAATGTTTTACTTCCACCGGGAAGTAATTCGCGAACTGGATCTGATCCATATCCTTCATAGCAGCAGTCCGAAGTTTGAAAGGCGATTTGTGCTTTGGAAGATCCAATTTAAGTCTGATGTAGACAACATATTTGATATGGAGAGTGCCGGCTCCCTGCCTTTCTTCGGTATTTATCCATCCCTTACCACAAACCCCTCCCAGGACTATAAACACCTGAAAGAGAAGCGCGCCACAATTCAAAGCAACGGCTACCTCGGACTCCGAGCCCCATCAACTCGCTCAACCAATGGTGGCTTTATGGTGGTAGTGTTCAAAGATCAGAGCAGCAACGTCTTTAGTATTACACCCTACCACATCAACTTTAGATTGATTACGGACGCCGGCGTTCCGTTCAATAATCACATCCTTGAAACGTTGGACTTTACGGCCGGAGAAGTCAAAGTCGCTGGTGCTGCTTTGTCCAGTGAGCTTTTGAAATACTCCTCCTGGTCAAAGATTCAATTCCATCATTAGAAATTTGAACTCGTCAGTCGCCGCTGGCGCCGGCGCTAATGCGATCCTCGTCGGCTTTGTGGCTCGCGTGGCTTTCGTGAACTTCTTCTAACGGAGCCTCTTTGCGGGGCTTTCTAAAAGATGCAGCGACGCGAGTGCGAATACCGCCGAGCACTGTGGAGAACCGTCGCCATCTCGCGGTCGAGCTCAGATCATCCAGCAGCGAGTAAGCCACGGGTGTCGCGATCAACGTCAGCAGCAGCGAGAGCGTTTGGCCACAAATTACCACCACCGCAATCGACCTTCTCTCTTCTGAGCCCGGACCACTACCAACTGCCAATGGTGTCATACCGGCCACGAGCGCGAGAGTCGTCATCAGGATCGGTCGCAACCGGTCTCGGTTCCCTTGCATGATGGCTTCGAGTCGCACCATGCCGCGCTCTCGCAGGTTGTTCATGTGATCGATCTGCAAAATCGAATTCTTCTTCACCACGCCGAACAACACCAGCACTCCCAAAGCCGAGTACAAATTCAACGTGTCGCCGGTGGCCCAAAGCCCAAGGAGTCCGAACGGCACTGAAAGCGGCAAGCTCAGCAGAATCGTGATCGGATGAACCAGGCTTTCGAATTGCGAGGCGAGAATCATGTACATGAATGCGATCGACAGCAAGAACGCGAAGACGAATTCAATCAGCGTCTTCTCCATTTCGCGGCCGCGACCCTGGATTGTGTAAGTGTAAGCCGCCGGCATGTTCATGTCTGCCGCAGCCTTCCGCAATGCTTCGAGCCGATCTGCAAGCGCAAAACCCGGCGCAACTGAAGCACGTAAGGAAACAACGCGCTGGCGGTCGAGACGATCTACTCGCGATGGACTGGTTTCCTCTTTGATGTCGACCAGATTATCCAAACGGACGAGATTGCCTTTTGAAGATGGCACCATGAGGCGACTAATCGTGGCCGAGTCACTTCGATCCTGATCGCTCAGACGGAGTTGGACATCATAGTCTTCGTTAACCAATGGGTCGCGGAAGCGTGACACCTGATCGTCACCGCCAACCATGAGACGCAGCGCATCCGAAATATTCGAAGAGTCAACTCCCAGGTCGGCAGCTCGAGCTCGATCGATATGCACGCGTAACTCAGGCTTATCCAGCTTAAGAGTCGTGTCAGCGTCTACGATGCCTCCGATGTCTTTTGTCTTCAGCCGCAAGTCTTCAGCGTATTTCGAAAGTTGGACCAACTCCGGCCCCTTGATGCCGAAATCGATGTCGTTATTCCCGCCGCCGATGTTGAATGACGGAGCGTTGCGCACTGAGAAGCGCAGCGGCGCAAATTTCGCGAGACGCTTGCGGATCTCCTGCATAACTTCGCGTTGACTGTAATTGCCCCGAAACGCGGCGAGCGGCTCCCCTTTAAGTGTCGAGCTTACCAGTCGCGTGATCGAGAACTTGCGTTCCTCATGAGGCGCGATGCGAACATAAACTCCGCCCTGGTTCACACCGCCGATAAAGCCACCACCTGCGGTCGCCAGAATTAAGCGCACTCCCGGCGTCGCCATGATCTCCTTCTCGACTTGCAACATCGCATCGTTCATGGCGATGAAGTTAGTGCCTTCCGGAGCGTTCACATTCACGTCGAATTCTGCTTCGTCGACATCGCTGGGAATGTACTCCTGCTTTACCAGGCGATAGAGTGGAACATTCGAAGCAATCACCAGCAACACCAACGCAGCAACCAAAAGCCGGTGGCGCATAGCTACAGTCAGCATCGCGGTATAGCCACGATCCAGCCACCCATAAAAACCACTTCGTGAAGCGGCAGCGTCATGGCCACCATGACTTGAGGATGCATCTTCAGATCGCAAAAGCCGGGCGCTCATCATCGGCGTCAGGGTGAACGACACCAGCAACGAAACCATGATCGCCACTGCCGCAGTGATACCGAACTGATAAAGAAATCGACCTGAGATTGAAGACATGAAGGACACCGGCAGAAAGATGACGACAAGCGAGAAAGTTGTTGCCGTTACCGCAAGTCCTATGTCAGCCGTCGCTTCCTTCGCGGCGCGCATTGCATTCATGCGCTTCTCTTCAACGAAGCGAAAGATGTTTTCAAGCACAACTATGGCGTCATCGATCACAACGCCAACCATCAGCACCAGAGCCAGCATCGTGACGCTGTTAAGCGTGAAGTTCAGTATTCGCATCATTCCGAAGGCCGAAATTACTGAACAAGGGATCGCCACTGCCGCAATCGCAGTTGAGCGCCACGAACGCATGAAGACGAGCACGACGAGGCTCGCCAGGATGCTGCCTAGCACCAAATGCTGCTTGATCTCGTGCAGGGCCTCTTCAATGTAGCGTGATTGATCGCGAATCGGTTCAACGCGGACGTCAGCCGGTATTTGGGGCTTGATTCGTTCCAGTTCACGCTTAATGCCGTTGATGACTTCAACCGTGTTAGCGCCCGATTGCCTGCGAACCTCGAGCGTTACGGTCGGAACACCTTGTAGCCGAGCCAGGTTTCTTTGTTCCTTGGTCCCGTCTTCGACGCGACCAATGTCGCGGATGTGAATCGGCGCTCCGTCGATATTGGCGACAACAAGGTTGCCCATTTCTTTCGGATCGATATATCGACCCATCGTTCGCAGCACCAATTCGCGCCGGCCGGTCTCGACGTTCCCTCCGGGTGCATCCGAGTTTTGGCGCACTAACGCCTCGCGGACCTGGGTGATAGGAATGTGATACGCAGCCAACCGCTCGGCGTCGATCCAGACATTGATGGCTCGCTCCAATCCTCCCACCACACTTACTTCGCCGACTCCGGCCACCCTTTCGAGTTGCACTTTCACTGTGAAGTTGGCGAATTGAGTGAGCTCTCGTAGTGATCGATCGGAGGACAGCGCTATGGTCATTACCGGCGTGCTGTCGTTATTGAACTTGGAAACCACCGGTGGTCGCACGTCGGGCGGCAAACTACGCACAACTGTGCTGACTCGATCGCGCACATCCTGGGCGGCGGTGTCGATATCACGATTGAGGTTGAACGTCGCAATGACGAACGAAGATCCCTGGGCTGAAACCGAGCGGAGCTGGTCGATTCCTTCGACCGTGTTGACCACTTCCTCGACTTGTTGAGAAACGGTGGTTTCAACTTCTTCAGAAGAGGCTCCAGGAAGATTTGTGCGGACACTGATAGTGGGGAGGTCAACTGACGGGAAACGATCAACGCCCAGTTTGAAGTAGCTTGCTCCGCCAATCACGACGAGTGATAACACGATCATCGTCGCGAACACTGGACGACGAATACAAATTTCTGCGAGCTTTTGCATGTCTGGTAGAACAGACTTCAGTCTGTTCAAACTTAGAAATCAGTTCAAGCTATCGTCTATCGCAAACTCACGTAGCCACGTACACCCTTGACTCAATCTGAATCGACCGGAACACAGACTGAAGTCTGTGCTACCTTAGAAATCAGTTCGGCTATCGTCTATCGCAAACTCACGTAGCCACGTCCACCGTTGATTCAACTGAATCGACCGGAACACAGACTGAAGTCTGTGCTACCTTAGAAATCAGTGCAGCTATCGTCTATCGCAAACTCACGTAGCCACGTCCACCGTTGATTCAATCTGAATCGACAGAACACAGACTGAAGTCTGTGCTACCTTAGAAATCAGTGCAGCTATCGTCTATCGCAAACTCGCATAGCCAGGTACACCGTTGATTCAATCTGAATCGACAGAACACAGACTGAAGTCTGTGCTACGTTACTGTACAACTTCGACGGGCTGACCTGATTGCAGGTTGCCAGGATCCACAATTACAGATTCGCCAACCTTTACGCCCGCGAGCACTTCAGTCCATTCATTAATCCTTCGTCCAGTCGTAATTGGCTTTTCCACAGCTTTTCCATTCTGAACGACGATTACCTTTTCAATTCCAGCGAAGATTACTACTGCTTTGGTTGGCACGGTCACCGCCATGCTGCTGTCGTTGGTAACGATCTCAGCTCGAGCAAACGAGCCCGGTCGCAGCCTGCCGCTGTTGCGCACGTCGGCTTCGACTATCAGCATGCGATTCTGTTCCTTGATCGTCGGACTCAGCCGCTTGATCTGGCCGAGATAAGCATTGTCGTCACCTTCAACGGTAACTCGCACGTTTTGACCCGAGCGAACGTTGGGCGCGTCACGTTCAGGGACTTCAGCTTGAAGCCGCAGCGGATCCATCTGAACAATATCAACGACCGCAGTTCCCGCTGCTAGATACTCGCCGACGCTGGCCTTCTTCTCCTGAACGACTCCTCCCAACGGAGAGTAGATCATAGTCGCCGCCAGTTGCTGCGCAGCCAGCGCCAACTCCGAGCGCCGCTGCGAAAGTAAGGCCTGGCGATTCCGAATTTCTTCGAGAGCATCTTGATACTTTCCTTGAGCGACCTTGTAAGCTGAGTCAGCCGTGTCGAATTCAGCTCGCGAAACTACGCCTTGTTCTACTAACTTCTGAGCTCGGCTGCGATTGAAGCGCGCTTCATCAAGCACCGCTTGTGCTTGTCTGACGGTTGCAGTTTTCTCGGCGTCGACGCGGTCATCAGTACCGTCGGGTGACAAGCCCAGCCGCGCGCGTGCTTGAGACATCGCCGCTTCAGCTTGCTGTACTCGAAGCTTGTAGTCTTCAGGCTCGAGCTGGCCAATCACCTGGCCTCTCCTGACCACCGTTCCCAGGTCAACTGAGATTGACTTCAAGCGACCCGGGACTTTTACGCTGACTGTAGTTTGATCGTAAGCCGCAAGAGTTCCATTTACGGTTACGGTTTGTCCGACAGGCATCTCAACTACTTGAGCTGTCTTGACCTGACGCGCGGGTGTGTTGACTCCGGGTTGACGTGACGAGGCTGGATATCCACTCTTACAGGCAGTGCTGGCAAAAGAAATTAGAATGAATGCTGTCAGTCCGGCGGTAATGAATGTTCTTGACCGGCTGGGCAAGTTAACGACGCAAGAATTCATACGTTCGGCTTGGTTATCCTTCTGTTCCCCTACGATTAGGTGGAAAGTCTAACATGATCCGCCGTGGGATGGCATGAGCAGGCAGGAATACAGTGCGCCAAGAAAAAGTAGGTAAAGCATAAATGTTGAACTGAAGCCTTAGCCGATACCACAGGCTGGCCCTGTGGTGTTTCAGGTTCACAGCTGCAAAAACAGGCTGATCCACCACCAAAAATCTCGGCCCGCCTCTGTTAGCGACCAACGTGAGTGACCGCGGCGCAAGACCGTGGCCTCATCCAAATCGCAATCGGACTTTTTGTAGCTTCTCATCGTGATTACCACGGGGCAAGCCCGTGGCATCTCAGACTCAAACGAGCTAATCTAAGCGCGGCATGTCATATTCCTCCACTTTCAAAAATCATCTTGCGCATCCACGCAACGGCGGCGAACTGCCAGACGCAAACGCTGTAGCCGAAGAGACGAACCCAGTCTGCGGCGATCGAATTCGGTTGTCATTACAAGTCGACGGGAACCGCATTGAGGCTGCTCGATTTCTCGCGTACGGCTGTCCGCCGACGATAGTCTGCAGCTCTGTCTTGACTGAGATGATTCAGGGAAAGCTTATCGATAAAGCGATGAGTCTAACGCGGGACGAACTGGTCAAAGCGGTTGGAGGTTTGCCTTCGCGCAAGCAACACGCTGCGGCACTGGCGATAGAAACTCTACAAGCCGCACTCAATTCCGCAAGACCTTAAGGTGTCGGGCTCGCCACGACGCGCGGACGCCCAGTGCCTTGATGATACTCAGGACCACAATACTTTCGCGGCTCAGTTCCCAACACAAAAGTCTTGGTGCGAATCACGGGACAAGACTCCACCGCGATTAATCCAGTCGACGGGTCTATGTCGAGTGTAATTGTCCCCTGCAAGCCACCGCTTTCCTCAGCAGGTCGCGTTACCTTTGGTGAAGGCTTAGGCGATGGGCTTGGCGCCGGTTCCGGCGAGGCGCCGGCAGTCGCGTCCCCGTCCTGACCTTCTGCCGGGGTTGGAGACTCTTCAGCATTCTCTGAGGCCACTTCGTCGGTTGGCAAAGTCCCGTTGATGAAGATTTCTTTGCGCTTGTTCGGATCGTCAGCCTTCGCCAGCTCGCCTGTCTTAGTATCAATCTCAGCCTCTTGAATTCCTTCGGGAGCTTCCCAATCACCTTGCCACTCTGGATGCTCCCTCAAAGCCACGCTCATGAAATCAGTCCAGATCGGAAGTGCTGAATTGGCTCCCGTCAATCCGAGTTGTGAGCCGTCATCAAATCCTACCCAAACCACGCAAACAAGATTAGGCGTAAAGCCGGCAAACCAACCGTCGCGCGAGGTTCCAGTCTTGCCGGCGACATTCGCTTTTAGTCCACGAGCACGTACTGGCGCGCCCGTTCCACGATTCACCACGTCTTTCATAAATGAATCCATGACGTAGGCTACTTCCGGTCTTAGAACTTCGTTCTTCTGAGTAACGGGTGCCGCAACCGTCACTCCCTCGCCGGTCGTGATTCGTTCGATTGGTACCGGGGTAGTGCGAGTTCCGAGATTCGCGAATGCGGTGTATGCCGACGCAATTTGCAGCGGCGTCGCCTCACTGGTTCCGAGAGCCATCGCAGGATAGGCGCGCAGAGGCTTTGGTATCCCTGCTTTGGCGGCGAGGTTCATCACTCGTCCAATGGTCACTTCCATCGCTACTTCCACTGTTACAACATTGAGGCTGTGAACCATCGCATCGCGCAGCGTCACCGGCTGATTCGAGTACTTCTCGCCAAAGTTTCCCGGAGAATACTCCTGATTGTCATAGGTGAACGTCTTCGGTTCATCCATGTAAGTCGTCGCCGCCGTGAGCACGCGAGGAATAGGATCGTAAGCTGTGTTCAGGGCCGTGGCGTAAACGAAGGGCTTGAATACTGATCCCGGTTGACGCAAAGCATCCGAAGCTCGGTTTAGCTGGCTCTTCGAATAGTCTCGACCTCCAACCATGGCGACGATTTCGCCGGTTCGAGCATTCATCGCGACGAGTGCGGCTTGCAACGTTCCCGGTTCAAATCTCTTCTGCTGCAACTTATCAAGGCTCGCGAGCTGCTTGGTCACAGCTGCATAGGCGGCACGCTGCAGATCCATGTCGACCGTCGTGTAGATTCGCAGGTGTTCAGCGGAACCACTACCAGCAATCATGTCGCCAAGTTGATTCTGGACGTAATCGGCGAAGTATGGAGCATCCGAAACATCTATGCGTCCCTTTAGCGGAGCCACTTGAAGCGGCACGGCTTTGGCCGAGTCCGCTTCTGCTCGCGAGATCTTGTCCGCCTCAACCATCGAGTCGAGCACCTGGTTGCGGCGGGACGTGGCAGTATTGATATCGTGATATGGGTTATAGCGATTGGGACTTCGAATTAACCCTGCCAGCAAAGCCGCTTCCGGAAGTGTCAGGTTAGTAACATCCTTGTTGAAGTAAGCACTCGCAGCTTCGCCAAAACCGTTGATAGAGAAACCCGCTTGCTGACCCAGATAAGCCTGGTTGCAATACAGCGCGAAGATCTGCTCCTTCGACAGTCGCGTCTCGAGAATGATCGACATGTAAGCTTCAGCAGCTTTGCGACGCAGACTTTTTTCCGGGGACAGAAGGAGATTCTTTACAAGTTGTTGAGTGATGCTCGAGCCGCCCTGGCGCGCGATGGGTGAATTGGGATCGGAATCGTAACGGCGAACAAAAGCCCGAATGATGCCGCGCAGGTTTACGCCGTAATGCTCAAAGAAGGACCGATCTTCGGTGACTACGATTGCATTTACCAGTTGTGGAGGCAGGTCATTAAACCCGACCACTTTTCTCTTGGCGCGGTCGTGTCCGGTAACTGAGCTGATCAGTTCGGGCTCAAGCAGCGCCGCCTGAAGGTTGGCGCTTCGATCGAGCTGTGACATCGCAGCGACAGCTTTACCGCCTCGGGCAAACTGCACATGCAAGGATTGAAACTGCTTCTGGCCATCAACCGTCGAATCCTGGCTCGGACTAATGTCGACGATTTCCTCTTCTACTGAGTAGCGCCCACGTGCCGTGTCGGCCTGCTGATTCTTCTCGACGTAGCCTGCCCTTTTCAAGTACCCGATCAGCTCGTCTTTGGTGATGCTCTCGCCGACTCGCAACTGTTTCGGGGCCGCATAGATTCCGGCTGAACGAGTAAAGACTTCGCCTTTGAGAAGGTTGTCGATACGTCCCGAAAAGACGGTCCAATAGTAGATCAGCACGCCCAGACCGAGGGCTGAGACGAAAGCGACGGGAATCAGAACTGGAGCTGAGAAAAGTCGGCGCGCGATACGTCTCCAGAGACTTGTTCGCGGCTGTTCGTAGTAGACGATACGACCGGGGCGGGAGGAGTTCTTCGTACTTCGTCCTGATGTGGATCTTCCCGGATCCGGGGGATAACGTGCTGGCATACCGATTTCATTCTACATCAAGTGCTGCGTTTGGAGTGCGGTGACCTGTCACCGCTTTAGCGCTTGAGCTCGACACCAACTACATCAAGACATGAGTTTCTCCGCTAAGTGTTCGCGACAGGTATAGAAACAAAGCGACGACAGGTCGTCGCACTCCAAATTGACACCCATCCTGCCTTCAATTAACGTGACAGGCATCTTTAATACGACTTTGGCGCCGATATCGATCACAGAGTTTGCAGCGACTAGAGATGGCGTGGCCCGGGCATCTTGCCCGTGAGCGCTGGAACCTTGATGGGCAAGTTTCGCATACGTGATGCAATAATCGCCGTACTTGCCGTTGTTGTTCTGGGCACGATTTCCTTTCACCTCATTGAAGGGTGGTCATTGCTAGACAGCCTTTACTTAACTGCCCAGACAGTGACGACAGTCGGCTTTGGGGATCTGACTCCCAAGACCGTGGCCGGCCGGGCCTTTGCGACAGTTTTCATGGTCATTGGGGCTGGGGTAGTCCTCTTTGCGCTGACCAGCGCGGTACAATCAATTGTTCAATCAGAAATCGTCGCCGCCTTGGGGCAAAGACGTCGGACCCGAAAGATGAACAGCTACAAAGATCATTTCATCGTCTGCGGCGCGGGACGCGTTGGCTCGCACCTGATCCGCGACCTGCGCCGAGTCGGCGCCACGTTCGTGGTACTGGAACGAGACTCCGCCTCGGTTGCCGAGCTTATTAGCCAGGGAGAAACCGCGATGGTACGCGATGCTACGCTCGAGGAAAGCTTGCGTGAGGCGGGTGTTCTTCAAGCGCGAGGACTGGCTGCTTGTCTTCCAGATGACGCTGATAACGTTTACGTCGTGCTAACGGCTCGAGATCTGAACCCGAACCTTCATATTGTTGCTCGTGCTGCTGAGGAGCAGGCCGAGAAGAAATTGCTACGCGCAGGGGCAAACCGTGTTGTCGCTCCGACGATCATCGGTGGTCATCGAATGGCCGTAGCGCTGACAAAGCCCGCGGTCGATGATTTCATCGATTCGATCACGGCAAGTCAACTCGATCTTACTTTCGAACAAGTGGAGGTCGCTGCGGTTTCGTCGCTCACCAACAAAGAGTTGCGCGAGACCGGAATACGTCCTCAACTTAATATCGTGATCGTAGCGATCAAATGCGCAGACGGTCAGATGCTCTTCAATCCGAGCGGTGAAAAGAAGATAAACGCCGGTGATATGCTAATCGCCATTGGCCACCCAGACTCTCTTGTTAGATTGAAACTGTTGGCGGAAGGTCGCGATTAGAAGCTGGCCTTGGAACCCGGGAAAGTAGGAACGATTTTCCATCTGTCATATATCATTTTTCATTTGTCATTGTCGGAACACGAAGCGAGGGTTGGCTTCGGCGCCAATGGAAAATGGAAAATGATATATGACGAATGGAAAATCGCTTCGTTCATCTTGTTGGTATGCACAACTAAATAAATGAAGGTCTTGGTCACAGGTGGCAGCGGCTATCTCGGCATTCATGTGCGCCGGTTTTTTTCTGCCGATGATTTTTCGCGACGCTCGAATTTCAACCTTCTGAGCGAGTATGACGCTGAACGCGTTGCTGATTATGACGTCGTCATCCACCTCGCGGCGCACCTCGACAAAAATCCCGAGGCGAGCACGATGTCCTTTCGGACTAATGTTGATGGCACGGTAAATCTGCTCAAGAACATGAGACGCGACTCGGTTTTTATTTACGCCTCCACCAAAGATGTTTACGGAGCTCATGCCGGTAGCTACGAAGAAGTTTCTGAGAATTGTCCGACTTCATACTGTGGTCAAACGGCACTGGAATGGTCAAAACTGATCGCCGAGCGCTATGTCGAGTATTACGCCAGGCAGCTTGGTTTTCGCGCTTGTATCTTTCGATTGTCGACCGTGTACGCGCGGCCTTCTGAAGGGAACGAACCCAGCTTTGTTTCGCATTACGTCGAATCAGTGAAACGCGGTTGGCCAATCAAGTTGCCACTGAATGGAACCCCCATTCGGGACATACTGCATGTTGATGATTTCTCGCGCGCTTGCAGCGCTTTCATCGAGTCGTCGCGTGACTTTGGCCTTTACAATCTGGGCGGTGGCCGCGCGAACTCAGCAAATCTGCGGACAATAATCTCGACCGTGGCAGGCATGATTCAGTGTGAGCCCGCGATCGTAGACGACGTAACTTTGCCGGCTCCGGTGCCTTTGAACTATGTGTCGGATTTGACGCACATTAGAGAAGAGCTGGGCTGGTCGCCACAGATCGGCATCGAACAGGGTCTGGAGAGTTTGATCTAGGTAATAGCAGAGACAATTCTGATTAGTAACATCAACCCAACAAATCTGAATCGAATAGTAGTGCGAGGCGCCAATTGGGTGGGTGACGCCGTCATGAGTGTGCCCGCCTTGCGAGCGTTGCGAGCTTTGCTGCCGGATGCTCATGTAACTCTGGCAACACGTTCGCTCGCCCGCGGGATTTTCGACGGAGCAGATTTCATTGATGACCTTCTCGTGCATGATCGCGAGACCGGCACGTTCGCCCAGGCACGCGACTGGCGAGCTCATAACTTTGACGCGGCAATTCTCTTCCCCAACTCGTTCCAAGTCGCCTTGATCTCAAAACTGGCACGCGTGCCCATTCGCATTGGATACGCCATTGAACGTCGTGGATTTTTGCTTTCGCAATCGTTGCCGTTGCCTGAGTGGCGCGCGGCGCGACACGAGAGCTTTTACTACCTGAACATCATCGCCGAGCTCGAGCGCCTCGCGTTCGGAAAGTCTCAGCTAATGGATTCTGAACCGCTCGGTAAGTTATCGATCTCGAGTCAGCGGCGCTCAGAGGCGGAAGCGTTTCTTCACGCTCATGGCGCGCGCAAAGATCGCTCGCTTGTCGCGATCTGCCCGGGCTCGATTAACAGCAAGGCCAAGCGCTGGAGTGTCGAAAGGTTTGCGGCGGTAGCGGATCAATTAAAGGCGGATCTTGGCGCCGATGTGATTCTGATTGGTTCTGCTGCGGAGCTGGATGTCTCGGCTCAGGTGGCCGAGAAGATGAAACAACCGCCTATTATCTTGACGGGAAAAACAGACCTGGAAGTTGCAGTTGGGATTCTTGATCGGGTGGATTTGCTGATTTCGAACGATACTGGGCCGGCTCATATCGCAGCCGCCTTGGGCCGACCGACATTGGTAATCTTTGGTCCAACGAATCCCTTAACTACCCGACCATTGTCGGCGAGCGCTGAGATTTTGCGAATACCGCCGGATTGTGCTCCGTGCATGCTCCGCGACTGTCCCATCGATCATCGCTGCATGACCGCGATCACCCCTGAGATGGTTTTCGATCAAGCAGCAAAGCTCCTGAGCCAAGTGGCATCGGCGTCCCGCCGATGAAACCGTTGGAGTGGCATCGGCGTCCCGCCGATGAGACCGTTAATGACACGGACCTTATCAGGAAAGCACATCGGCAAAATGCCAATGTCCACGTTCTAACATCGGCGGGACGCCGATGCCACGTTCGGGAAAACACATCGGCGGGACGCCGATGCCAGGTGAGGAAAGCACATCGGCGGGACGCCGATGCCACGTTCAGGAAAGCACATCGGCGGGACGCCGATGCCACGTGAGGAAAGCACATCGGCGGGACGCCGATGCCACGTTCGGGAAAGCACATCGGCGAGACGCCGATGCCACGTGAGGAAAGCACATCGGCGGTACGCCGATGCCACGTTATGAGTAAAGCAATCTTCATCGATCGTGACGGTACTATTTCGGAGGAAGTCGGATACATCAACCATCCGTCACGCTTTCGAGTTTTTCCTTACGCTGCCGAAGCCATCAAGCTGGCAAACGATTCGGAATGGCTGGCGATCGTGGTCACAAACCAGGCCGGTGTCGCGCGCGGATACTTTACCGAAGATATGATTCATACCGTCCATGCTCAGCTTGAAGCGGATCTGAACGCGCGCGGTGCTCGAGTCGACTCGATTTACTATTGTGCGCATCATCCTTCCGTCGGAGAGCCACCGTACAGATTTGATTGTGATTGTCGGAAACCTAAACCTGGACTGATACTGCGCGCAGCCGGCGACTTGGAAATTGACCTGAAACAGAGTTGGATGGTTGGAGATCGCTATAGCGACATCGAATTGGCCCGCAATGCCGGTGTAAACTCAGCATTCGTATTGAGCGGCTATGGCCGAGGCGAGTGGGAACACCAGCGCAGTGATTGGCAGCACGAGCCTGACCTGGTTGCTGAAGATCTGTTGGAAGCAGTGAAACGAATTGTAAATCCCTGAAGTTGGAGCGAGCTTTGACGACTGAACGAACAGTTTTGCAAGAACGATTAATCAACATCGTCCACCGCTTCGCTCAACGCAAAGTACTGGTGGTGGGTGACTCAGTCGCAGATCAATTCGTCTTCGGAGCCATCAGTCGAGTCTCTCGCGAAGCTCCCGTTTTCATTCTCAAGCACGAGCACACCGAAACAACTCCGGGCGGCGCCGCTAATTGCGCAATGAACTTAGCCGCGCTGGGAGCATCCGTTTCCCTGGTGAGTGTGGCTGGGGAAGACGAAGCCGGAAAAGCTCTGTCCGAGCGCATGCAAGCTGCCGGAGTCGACTGTCGCGGTTTGATTACTTCGCCTTCCCTGCAAACCACTACGAAGGTGCGCATCCTCGCAGGTGAAACTCATTCAAAGCGACAGCAAGTTATTAGGATCGATTACGAGGGACAAGCGCCGGCGGACTTTCGTTTGCGCCGCGCCCTATATGAAAGTCTCGTTGACCTGCTCGGTTCCGTCGATGCCGTGATCATCTCTGATTACAACTACGGCGTAGTCAACCCTGAGATTGTCGAAGCGATTCGTGACATCGCTGATTCCAGGAGAATTCCCGTTCTGGTTGACTCGCGTTTTCAACTCGCCAGTTACACCGGCTTCACTTCAGCAACTCCGAACGAGGAAGAAGTGGAGAAGTTGCTCGACACGACTTTGACCGGCGATGAATTGAATACGGCCGGTCAGGAACTGCGCCAAAAGCTAGGTCATCGAGCTCTCCTCGTCACGCGAGGCAGCCGCGGCATGACGCTATTTGAAGACGGCGTTGATGCGCTCGAGCTTGAAGCGGTTGGCGCGCGCGAACCGGTCGATGTCACCGGGGCCGGCGACACGGTGATCGCAACCTACACGCTCGCACTCGCTTCAGACGCGTCGTTTTCGGATGCTGCTCGACTGGCGAACTACGCGGGAGGGCTCGTAGTCATGAAGCGAGGCACAGCTACGACAAATAGCGATGAGTTGATTGATTCTCTGCTCCGTTAGCCGATGAAATCTGACTCGCAAGTGCAGGCTGAACTCGACCAGAACGGTTTTGCCCTGCTCCATCAAGCCGTTTCCGAACAAACGTTAGATTCGCTAACTTCAGAACTGGATAAGCGTGGCACGGGCGTCCCGCCCGTGGAGGTTGAGCAGCATTCAACGCTAATCATGAGCGGGACGCTCATGCCACGTCACCGCCGTTTCTAAACACTGTTAGAGCCGTGTTGGGCGCGGATGCAAGACTTGTAAATGGATTGTTTTTCGACAAGACTCCCGACGCTAATTGGAAGGTCGCCTGGCACCAGGACCTCGCCATCTCTGTGAAGGAGAGAATGGATGTTTCGGGATTTGGTCCGTGGACTTTGAAGGCTGGAGTGCATCACGTGCAGCCGCCGCCAGCGATTCTCGAGTGCATGCTCGCGCTTCGCATTCACCTCGATGATACTAACGAAGCGAATGGAGCACTAAAGGTTATTCCCGGATCTCATAAGCTGGGGAGATTGACTGCCGTCGAGATTTCACTAATAAGCCATGAAACCGCTCCGGTGTTGTGCGAGGCCGCTCGGGGAAGTGTCCTGGCGATGAGGCCGCTGCTCCTACACGCCTCTTCTGCTGGATCGAGCCCAAATCGTCGGCGTGTTATTCATCTTGAATTTGCCAACTGCGCATTGCCGGGAAGCCTCGCTTGGAATCAATATAGCCAATGTCATTCAACGCCACGGAACGGATAATTTCCCGAAGTGAACTGATCGAGCGAGTTCGCCAGCAGCGCATAACCGGCTCGAAAGTCGTGCTGGCGAACGGCTGTTTTGACATCCTGCATGCGGGACACGTGCGCTACCTGGCGGGCGCGAAAGCGCTCGGAGGTCTGCTGATTGTAGGCGTGAACTCAGACGAACAGGTTCGCTCGTTGAAGGGACCGGGCCGGCCAATCATGCCGGAAACTGAACGCGCGGAAATCGTGGCCTCGGTAGAAGCCGTTGATTTCGTGACGATTTTCTCCGAGCCAACGGTCGAGGAGTTGCTGCTGGCTTTGAAGCCTGACGTCCATGCCAAAGGAACGGATTACACCGAGGACTCAGTACCCGAACGCGAAGTGGTCAGGTCGTATGGAGGACAGGTCGCGATTGTAGGCGATCCTAAGAACCACTCGACAACTGAACTATTAAGTAAGTTGAAATGAAGAGTTCGCGTTAGAGCCGGTGTGACTCGAGCGGGCGCAAGCGACCCTTCCAGACCCTGAGCTGATCAGAGCGAATGGTTGGAAAGCTCATTGATAGCCATTCTGTCGGACAAAAATCCGAAACTTCGTAAATCTCGCAGTCTGGAAGGGTCGCTTGCGCCCGCCTCAATTTGCCCATCGATCAACTTTCGAGTCATGCTCACCTTACTTTTGCCTAATCCTCCTTAACCATTTACCATTCGACCCGTGCGCATTCTTATTGTGAAACTGGGGAGTATCGGCGATATCGTGCACACACTTCCCTCTCTGGCAGCTATCCGCAAGGCGTTCCCGAACGCTGAAATCTCCTGGGTCGTCGAACATCGATCAGCAGAAATTTTAAGAGACAACCCGATTCTGGATCGCCTCATCGAAGTCGACACGAAGGCGCTGAGGCGCGGACTGATGTCTGGGGAGACGCTGCGGGCACCGCGCCAGCAGTTACGTCGGTTACGCGCCTCGGCCTTCGATCTCGCCTTAGATTTCCAGGGACTACTTAAATCAGCGACCATCGCCCGGCTTTCAGGCGCGCGGCAGATTTACGGCTTCTCGCGTGAAGGGCTGCGCGAGCCGCCCAGTCGTTTCCTGCTTTCTCGTCACGTTAACGTTCCCAGAAGAACACACGTCATTAAGAAGGGGCTGGAACTGGTTCGCGGCGCGCTCAATATTCCGGTGCCTGACGACCCAAATGACTTTGAATTCCCGTTGGCAATAAATCCGGCGCATGAGCACGAGGCCTGCGAGGCCGCGAGCTCAACTGAGGGCAACTACGCAATTCTTAATCCCGGTGGTGGCTGGCCAACCAAACTATGGAGCGTCGAGCGTTTTGGCGCGCTTGCCGATGCGCTTTGGGAGCAACGCGGATTGCACTCGCTCGTTGCTCACGGACCGGGGGAAGCCGAGCTGGCTGAAAAAGTCGTTGAGTCTTCAAAGCTTGGCAAAGCACAGCCTGTGAGTCTTTCGTTGAAAGGATTCGTGGCGCTGGCAAGGAACGCCCGTATTTACATCGGAGGCGATACCGGACCGACGCATCTGGCTGTAGCAGCGCATACGCCCGTTGTCGGACTCTTCGGGCCGACCGAGTGGTGGCGCAACGGCAGCCCTTATCCGGAAGACGTATGCGTTGAGCGTAACGAGATCGACTGCCGCGAAGACTGTCACCGGCGAGCTTGTTCCAAATGGATTTGCATGGATATCGAAGTTGGCCGCGTTTTAGAAGCGGTCCAGGAAAGATTGAGCCGGGTTTCGCAACCTGAGATGACGATGTCATCTCGATAGCTATCAGCATGAGCTCACCCAAAGTCCGTCGTGGTGGAACCTGGATGCAACGCTGGCGAGTCCCGCTCGGCTTTGCTTGCGCGGTGTTGTTTATCCTGCTGGCAAAACCCACTCGTACGACGTTGCTGGTGGGAGCTATTGTGTCTTTGTTCGGGCTCGCACTACGAGCCTGGTCAGCCGGTCACATTCGCAAGAACGATGCTTTGGCGACGTCGGGTCCGTATGCTCACACGCGCAATCCGCTCTACCTCGGCAGTTTTCTGCTCGGGTTGGGTTTCACGATAGCCTCGGCCCGATGGCCACTCGCGGTGTTGTTTGTGGCGCTCTTTCTTGGCATCTATTTCCCGGTGATGCGCGTCGAAGCGTCGACTCTGGCTAAGCTCTTTGGCGAGAGTTATGAGCGTTATGCGAAAGCAGTACCATTATTTTTTCCGCGGCTAACCCCCTATCCCGGACGAAATATTGAAAATCGATTTGATAGCAGTTTGTATCTGCGTTACCGGGAGTATGAAGCGGGGCTGGGACTATTGATCGCCTGGGGGTTGTTGGTAGTTAAGTCGTATTACTTCTGATGAAATTAAGAAGCATAAGTTCGGCGTTAGTGCTGCTGTTAAGTTCTGCGTTTCTGATCGCGGTCAGAGCTCAACAGCCCGCTGTTAGACCATTTGGACCGGGTGAGCAGCTTATCTACAAGGCGGAAGTGTCTCGATCCCTTTTGAAAAAAATAGATGTGGCGACGTTCAAGTTTCAGGTCGAGGCTGCTCCAATGAAACATCACGGGCGGGACGCCCGTGCCACGCTCGACGGCACGCTCGAAGGTACGCCTGCTTTGCGATTCATTGGCGATGTTGCCAGCGAGGGTTTCTTCACGAAATTATTTAACCTGAAATTTCATCAACATGTTGAATCAACAGTCGACCCAGAATCACTCGCAGTCAGAAAGACTGTGAAGCTCGACGAGCAAGGCAAACGAGTGCGGGCCAGCGAAGCAGTCTTCGACTCGAAGACGAACAAGGTTACGTGGGTGGAGCGCGATCCTAACGATCCAACGCGACCGGAGCGAATTCTCAGCAGCGACTTCACCGGCACAGTGCAGGATGTGGTTTCGGCTATCTATTATCTAAGAACACAAAAGCTCGAGCCCGGAACGTCATTCGAGATGGAGCTCAGCGATTCCGGTCGTGTCTACAAAGTTCCGGTCCGCGTGCTCGAAAAAAAGAGAATGAAGACTGTGCTTGGCAAGCACGAGGCGGTGAATGTGGTGCCACAACTCTTCGGCGAAGGCGGCTTGCTTAATCGCAGTGGCCAGTTGTCGATCTGGTTAACCGATGACTCGCGGCATATTCCGGTTAAGGCACAGCTAAAAGGTGATTTTGGCACTTTCGATATCACGCTGAAGCAAGTCTCTGGCGTCCCACCCGCTCGTAAATAGATGATACGTGGCACGGGCAGCTTGCCCGTGTGCTGGCAAGGAGGACTTGATGGAACCCACACACGAGCAGGATGCTCGTGCCACGTCAAATCCCCTCCCTTTAATTCTCGGTCATCGGGGCTCGTCCGCAGTTGCTCCTGAAAACACGCTCGCAGCTTTCAAACGCTCGATCACCGACGGCGCGCACGGATTTGAGTTCGACGTGCGGTTGGCCCGTGACGGTAAGCCAGTTGTTATTCATGATGCGACACTGCAAAGAACGGCGAACAATCCTGCGCAAGTGTCGGCGCTGACAAGCGATGAGCTTGCCGCCATCGATGTTGGCTCGTGGTTCAACCTGCGCTTTCCTGAAAAAGCCTTCGATGAATACCGTCGCGAAACCGTACCCACGCTGGCGCAAGTCTTTGCTTTGATCGCCGGCGCCAATCAACATCTCGATATTGAAATGAAGTGCGAGAGGAATGAGTCGGGCCGGCTTGCAGCCGCTGTAGTCCGGCTCATCAAAGAGTATTCGCTGACCGCGCAGGCCGTGGTGTCGAGTTTCGACTTGAGTGCAATCGCCGAAGTCAAACAGATCGCCTCCGACATACGCACCGCGGCACTATTCAGGCCACGACTGAAACGCCCGACATCGTTGCTTAGAAAGATAAAGATGATTGATCTGGCGCTTGAGGTGAAGGCTGATGAATTAGCCTTGCATCACACTCTGGTTTCAAAGCGCATGGTGGAGAAAGCAAAAGATGTTGGTTTGCCTGTGGTTGTTTGGACCGTCGACCACGTGAAATGGGTGAAGCGGGCCCAAGCGGTCGGCATCAGAGCGCTAATCACAAACGATCCTGCTTCTTTTCTGGCAGAAAGAATGCGACTCTCTGGAGTACGGTGATCTATGTCCGGTCTGGGTTTAGGTCCGAAGGACCGGCAGTCAATAGCCATGCCCGTGAGGGCGTGGACACCAATTCATCAAAAAGATCGCGAGGCCCGTAGGGCCGACAATTCAACTAATTCCCGCACCTTTCGGCGCTCCCAAATTCACATTCACCCATTTCCCACGCCCTCAAGGGCGTGGCTACTGAGTGACGGCCCTCCGGGCCTATCATAATTCGTGACAAGGCAGACGTGATTTGAGTTCCAGCCTCGGTTTGAAGCACCGTGCAGTCTTGGCGTAAAGTGCAGGCGGATGACGCAAACCCCGCCTTCACTCAATCGGTTTTTCCTCCGTCCACAGTTCTCGATTTATTTCCGGAGGCTTCGTCGCTTCCAATGGATAAGCGAAGCCAGCCAGGAGTACGGGGTTTTTTACCTGCTTGGTGGAAAGGTTGATTACGAAGCCGATGAAACACGCGGCGAGTTAGCGGAACAACAGTCGTTGCTCATTGAACCGGGCCGGACCATCAGGGTAACTGGAAAGAACGTCACGTCAATTCTGCTGACATTCTCACCAGCATTGATGATTGACTACGCTGCGAGGGCCCGGCTGGTGGGAAGTGGCTCGGCGCCGACTCTAAAAGAAACGGTTATCGACGTTGATAAGCGACTCTCGCAGTTGCTGTCGGATCTTGCTCAGGAATTAGCAACCGAAGAGGCTGGAAAAGATATCATCGTATCCGCGCTCACGGAGCAAGTGGCTGTTCACTTGCTGCGGCGCCACTCGAAAATGCGGCGCTCGGATGAGCTCGAATTGTCTCGGGTTGGATTGGTCGATCGCCGCATTCGACGCGCCGTCGAGTTTATGCAAATCCATCTCGAAAGAGACTTGCCGTTGAAGGAGATTGCAGCTGCTTCGTATTTATCGCCATATCATTTCGCAAGGCTCTTCAAGAAACTCACCGGCGCCAGCCCGCACGCATTCCTCGCCAACCTTCGCACTACGCGAGCTAAATCTCTGCTGGCCGAGAGCGATCTTTCCGTCAGTCAAATCGCTGCTCGAGTCGGTTACGCCAGTCCGAGTCACTTCACCAAAGCATTCCGCATCGCCACTGGATTGACTCCGCGAGAATTTCGGTCCGCCATCGTCGGACGCTAACAAGTTCGCATTCGCCAAACACTCTTATCCTTTTTGGCGGATCGAGTACAGCCGATGCTCGGTCCGTATCAACAAGCGCTCGCCCACCAGCGCCGGCGATGCCTGCGCCATGTCGTCCAGTTCATTAACGTGCAACAACTTGAACTGCTCGCCAGTCGCAATCACGAACGTCTGCCCCTCTTCGCTGAGACAGTACAGCTTGCCGTTGTAAGCCCACGGTGAAGTTGTGAAGGCGGTTGCCGCCGGATCAATCCGTGTCTTGTAAGTCATATTTCCGGTGCGGGCATCATACCGGGTCAGGATTCCCGTTTCAGTCAGCGCGTACACACCTCCTTCATAAGCTACGGGCGAAGGTAAATAGGTCCCACCGCGCGCTTGCGACCAAACCACATACTCATTCGAGGTCTGATCTTGTTTGAGCGAGATATTGCCTGCGGCGCCGGGACGGACTGCGAACAACGGACGGCCGCGCCCGCCATCAATGTAGAGTAATCCTTCATACGCGAGCGGCGTTGGAATCGGCGTGTCGGTCATTCCGGACATACGCCACAACTCTTTACCCGCCAGGTCGTAACTAATCACTTCGCCAGGTCCGACCGCCACAATCTCGGTGCGCAGCGCGTGACGCCAAACAAACGGCGTTGCCCATCCGGAACGCCGCTGTTCCTTGCCGCCGATCTCCCGATTCGTGCGCCAGACTTGTTTCCCGGATTGCTTGTCGAACGCCGCGATAAATTGCTGCTTCTCGTTGTCGCTCACGATCACCAACAGGTTCCCCGCCAGTGCCGGCGAACTTCCCGTCCCAAAGTCGTGGTAAATCGGATTCGGTTCGAGCGGCGTGGTCCACGCCTGCTTACCCTTAACGTCAAATGCCCATAATCCCAGACCAGCCACATACACATACACGAACTTTCCATCGGTCACAGGACTCTCTGAGACAAAGCTGTTTTTCCGGTGACGCCCAACAGGCGGATGCCCCGTGTTGAACTCCTGCTTCCATTCCACCTTGCCGCTCTTCAGGTTGAGGCAATAGACGAAGTAGTGCAGCATCACTTCATTCGGCAACTCGAAGTCCCGCGCCTGGAGACGCTCAACCATTTCCTTCATCGAGAGCCCCTGTTTTTGAAGTTCCGCGGCGTACTCGTTGGTGTATTCCGTCCCGATTTGCGGCGCCTTCGACTTGCCCTCCGTAACTACAGTAGTCACGTACACCTTGCCGCCGGTTACGATCGGCGAGGACCATCCACGCCCGGGAATCTCTTGTGACCACTCCACGTTCTCAGTTTTCGACCAGCGCTCCGCCAGACGCGCATGCTTTCCTACTGGATTTGATTCCGGCCCGCGAAACTGCGGCCAGGCGAGGTCCTGTGCATTAACGTTGGGTGTAAGCAGTAAGAACCCGGCAAGCGGACTTGCGAGGCTCAAAAGAATGTGGAGCGGAAGTAGCCTTTGCAGTTTAGAACGAAGTGTATTCATTATTTTCTCGTAAGTTTTTTGAGTGCCACGGTGGCACGGGCGTCCCGCCCGTGTTGTTTCCAAATACATCGATTCCATGAAACTCGTTTCATGGATGTCCGAGATCAGCGGGCCCCCGCGTCGGACTCGCCGCGGCGGCCCAATTTCTGGTGGCAATGAAAGTATCCGCAATCTGGTAGCGACGAGAGCCTGGCAAAAGACTTAAAGTCCACCACCCAAGCGCTCCAATCGTTTTTGCACGCAGCAATGGCTCGGCAATTGATAATTTCATTCCGCAATCCCAACCCTGAACTTCCTCACCAGGAAACTTTGGAAACCAGACAGTTGCCGCGACCTTGTCTCCGGCAGTTGCGACTGCCTGTATCTCCACGAGACCACGCTTTCGACCTTCTTCAAAGACTTTTTTGGCAAGCAGCCTATTCGCATCCGACACCGGATATTTAATCAGCACGTCTGTTGCTGATCGCTTCCACACGTCGTCACGGAACACCCAGAAGATATCAGCCGGATGATCATTCTCATTCAAGAATCGTTGGAACGACACCACTGCATCTTCAAAAGTGGATAAATCGAACATCAGAATTAGTCAGTTAGAAGGAAAAGTCGAGCGTTCGGTAGCCTCGAAGTGGCCCTAGTCACCAAGGCTCTTGCAGCCCGCGCGTGCTCTTTGCAGGAACGCGGGCATTTTGTGTCCCCGTCCACCCTGAATATCGAGGTCATAATCGCCATGGTTTATTGCGTAGGGGTGTTTGGACAGGACATATCTATTGTTGAGAAAACGAAAAGTTTCCAACGCACCTTCAACGGCCGACAGATGACCATACGTGATGATGATGGGCCATCTACCCCGTAGGCTGTGCACATAAACATCCTGGCCCGAAATGATCCCTAACAGCCGGGGGCGAGTCGTCGTCAACACTGCCCATCCACAATTTCCCGTTGCGCCGCAGGTCAACGGTACAAACAACTCGGCAGTGCCATCGCGATTGAGGTCGTAGGCGAAGGCCCGATCTGCGTACCTGCCTGGCCCATTGTCTTCACGACGCAACGCGACCTGCACGATGTTGTTCTCCGCCCGCGTCGGCCGCCATGAAGTTTTCGCGCAATTCCAGTCGAACTTTGTGACGAGCCTACTTTGAGCTGACCGCCACAGCCGATTCTGCGCCACGAGATCCGCACTCGATCCCAGGAGAACGAAAACAACTGAGATTGTGGCAACGCGAATTTGGCGGCAGAAAGACATTTATTTCTTTTCGTCAACCAGATAGCCAGTCACCGCAAGCTGCACCCATTGACCGGGCTGTAGCCCGCATTCATCCAAGCCATTAGAGGTGCGGAAACTCTAGTAATAGTCTATGTCGGAACGATTCTAATTTGGAGTGCGATGACCTGTCATCGCTTTCGCCCGCGGAGGCTCGACGCCGCGGGTTTGATAATAGGCTGTTTTCGACAACTTGCTGCGACAGGTCGCAGCGACGAAAGCGCCTAGATCGGCGCACTCCAAATTAGCGCAGTACCAATGATTCGGCCCAATGTCTTTCTAGAGCCACTTCGGTTTTGCGAGAACAGTCACCACCGCAACGATGCCGCCCACAGCTATCGAGTGCAATCCAAAGTATACAGCCGACGCAGCTGAGGGGTACCAGCGAATCAGAATCAGAAGAGCGAACAGCCCGCCGATCGCAGCACCCAAAGGAGCGGCGAGCCAGGGATTCTTTAGGAACCCAAAAACGCGAGCGGAGAGGAGTCGAAGCGGCAAGCTGACAACCAGCCCGATGACTGAACCCAGCGGGATGCCAAGCATTCCACCGAGAAATGCCGACATCCGCATCCCGCGAGTCGCCTGCCTTGTGTCGTCGGCAACAGCGGTTGCAAAGAAAGTCACGAACGTTCCGACGAACCAGCCAACGATGGCCCCAAACAAAACGCCAACTATTAGTGCTACAAGAATCTCTTTGTACAGTGGTGGTTTTTTCGGGAGTGAGTTTGAGGATTCCATTAGAATCAATTTAGCCCAACTTCTGCATAACGCAGCTTCGTCGCTTGATCATCGCTGCGATCTGCCCCGATCATGGGTGGCATGAAGAGAGCCACGAAGACATCGCTGATCATCATCATGCTGGCGTTGCTCGCCTGCATCATCGTGCTCATGCTCAGATCGCGATCGGACGAGCCGGCGGACCTGGTTGGCGCGAGCGTCGCCAACCCGTCCTTAGGTCCGGTGTTCGACGTGCGCGTCATCATGCCTCGCGCCGGCTTGCCACTCGCCGGAATCCTCCCGGATTGGGTCGTGCGCAAGATGGATGGTACCCCTCGCGAAATGCGATTCGACCAGGCGAGCAGCGGCGCCCGAGTCGGCAACGTCGGGAACGATCGCCTCGCGCTTACTGCCGACGGTTGGGATCTCTCGATCGAAGCTGACAGCGAAGGGCGTATCACTTCGGGAACGCGCCTCGTATTCGACCTGTCGATCGGGGGCAGGCACGTGAAGCTACGGTGCCGCCCCGCGAACTCGACTATCGGCCAGCTCCACACCTCCACGCGGGCAGGCTCCACTGAGCTCGGCGGCAGCTTCATCGTCGAACTCGCCGTGTGCGAAAATGTCGCATCAGGAAAGTACTCTCAATGGCCGCCGGCGCCGATCACCCTCCGGGGAAGCTTTGCGAACTTGCCGCCCAGCCGCAGCTCGAGCCCAACAGAGGTGCGTTAGCCCATATCGAAACTGGCATATGTCGGAGTGCGGTGACCTGTCACCGCTTTGTTCCGTGGCGGCTTGACGCCACGCAGTTCCGATCGATCATTTTCACAAGATCGGCTGCGAAAGGTTGCAGCGGCCAAAGCGACGACAGGTCGTCGCACTCCAAATTGGAACCCTACCCCGGCTGCATGCGGTGTTACGCGACTGACTACTTGAGTCCCAGTGGTTTGCCTGCAGTAAGGAGACGAATAGCCTCCTGCAGACGCCTGGCCTTTGTCTCCTCGCGCTTGGCGGATTCGATCCAGCCGACATACCTCCGGCGATGTGAGGGCGCAAGCCCTTCGAAGTACCGCCACGCCGCCGGCTGCTTCTTTAATGCTGCCTGGATGTACCGTGGAACCGTTGCCGGCATTTGGAACCGGGTCGGTCGCGGATCATAGCTGCGGTCCGTCGGCGCGCGATCGATTCCGCTTGGCTTCAATCTGCCCGCGGCTTTCAATGCCGCGTAGCGCTTCCGGTTAATCGTCGACCATCGGCTATCCGCTTTGCGCGGCGTAAACTTGCGCGCGTAGCGAGATTCGTCCAGGCGTTTGACCAGGCTATCCACCCAACCAAAGCACAGGGCCTCATCAAGTGCGTCCAGGTACGCAATCGATTGGACGCCCGTGTTTAGCTTATGAAAGATGAGCCACACTTCGGACTCGCAGTCGTGGTGCTCTTCGAGCCACTTGCGCCATTGGTCAGCAGTCTGAGCGACGAATGTCTTCACGGTTTTCGATCTGTGTGCTGTCCCGGCCAACGGCTGAGACATGTATGTTGAATGTCAGGTCGGTTATCTAGAATGGCTTGCGGTTAAGCAGCCCTTCGAGGAGAAACGACGATGACAGTTCAGGCTCAGTTTTTGCCCCGCAACTACGATGTCTTTGCCGGGCTCGATGTCGACA
>DATNBH010000039.1:0-3620 GCA_035572035.1 Pyrinomonadaceae bacterium
TGTCGACATCGAGCCCGGCAAAGACATCGTAGTTGCGGGGCAAAAACTGAGCCTGAACTGTCATCGTCGTTTCTCCTCGAAGGGCTGCTTAACCGCAAGCCATTCTAGATAACCGACCTGACATTCAACATACATGTCTCACACGTTTGTTGCTTCGCGAGAATTCCGAGTTGTGCGAGACCGGGGTTGCGAAACAGCTCATTAGTCACGATCAGTCAAACGAGAGATATATTGCCTATGAAACGGATCCACATTATCGCGGTTGTTGTATGTGTTTTGATCTGGTCAGGCTGTGGCAGCGCCGTTCAGCCCTCGGGGCACAACGGGGTTGCGGCCGGTGACGATAGTCCAATCGGGCGCGCGTTCAAAAACCGCACCAGCAATGTCCAGGTTGAAGACGAAGGTGTAGCAACGCGCATACTCGCGGACGACCTCTCTGGCAGCAGGCATCAGCGATTCATCGTTCGCCTCGCGTCAGGTCAGACGGTTCTTATTACACATAACATCGACATCGCGCCGCGGGTCGCCGGGCTACAGGTAGGCGATAGCGTACGTTTCTACGGCGAGTACGTGTGGAACCAACAGGGCGGCGTGGTCCACTGGACTCACCACGACCCGGAAGGGAAGCACGTTGCAGGTTGGCTCAAACACAATGGGCGGACCTATCAGTAACAGCCGGTGCGTGTTCCTCTTGCGGTTTACGAAATACGCTCCCGCCCTTCATCTTTAGCGAGAAAGAAGCTAACACGCCAGGATGCGCTTCGCATATTGACTGCATCGCTTGGTTTGTTGAAAGGAGAGCCTCGTTAAAAGAATCTGCTTCATTCTTTGCCTTGCAGTAATCTCTATCACATTTGGCACGCCGGCAAATCGAAGATCAACCACGGTAGCCAGATAGAAGTGACAGCTTCAGAAACCGAAGGCGATGGCATCAAACCTAATTCTGTTTTAGAAGGGTTGAAAGTTAGCTGGAGCCCATGCTGTTACACAGGTGACAGCGCTCAGGCTAGTTGTATTTGGGATAAGCCAAGAGAGATTTCCGATGGAGCGTACAAAGGCAACGGCTTTGAAATTGCGGCTGGAAATAGTAATGGAATAACAAAACGCACGGTCAACTCGATCCTTCAACAGCAGGCTGCTGATAAACCACATAGGGTAAGAATGGACGCACTTCTTCGAGCCATCCTTGACGACGACCGCGCGCTGGTCGAGCGTCTGCTGACGGCCGACTCGTCGCTTGTCGCCGGACGTGTCAGCGAGGCCAGATTGTACGATCAGAAGATCTTTCACTGGCTGTATGTTGGCGACACGGCCCTGCATCTGGCTGCGGCCGGCTATCGCGTCGAGATCGTTCGACTGTTGCTCGCCTCCGGGTCGGACCCGAATGCGTCTATGAATCATCGCCGCAGCGGCCCACTTCATTACGCGGCGGACGGCTACATCAGCGGCCCTGCCTACGACCCGGAGCGCCAAGTACTGACCATCGAGCGTTTGCTCGCGGCTGGTGCGGTCGTGAATGCCCAGGATAAGAACGGCGCAACTCCGCTGCACCGAGCAGTGCGTACGCGATGCGCGGCGGCGGTACGCGTCCTGCTGAAGGCGGGCGCGCATCCGACTCTGAGGAACAAGCCTGGATCGACCGCGTTTCATCTCGCGGTGCAGAACACGGGGCGGGGTGGATCGGGGACAGACAAAGCACGAGCAGCGCAACGCGAGATCATCGAGGAGTTTCTTCGGTTCGGCGTAAGTCCTGCGATCAAAGACTGCAATGGCAAGTCCGTGCTGGACTGGGCAAAGAGCAGTTGGATACAAGAGCTGTTCGGAGGGAAGGCGCCATGACCGCGTGCCGCCGTCGGGGTTAGACCGGAGAGCTGGGAACGTCTTTCGCAAATTGATTGATTGAATCCAAGGTTGTAGGTACTCGCCGCGCCTGTCAACTCAGGCGTTAGTTCAACGATCTCTATGCGGGCAACGATCATTGTAAGTAAGGATAACAGCGACGAAGCCGCTACGGTTGCTTCGTGGTTTGAACGCTGGCGCAGTCAACTCACATTTGTATCTGAGAATCAGGGTTGCGGTTGCTGCATTGATATGTGGGACATAGATGGGCCTGCCGCAGCAATCGCTCAGCTTCCGGAAACTGTTAGCGCTGCGAGTGCCTGGGCAGGTTGGGAATAGCTCCGCTACTCCAAAACGCAGTCGAACAACTCCGTGGACTGGAGTCCCGATGTGTCTGGATGTTTCTAACTTAATTGATGGATTCGAAGATTGAATGTAATCGCCGCGCCCCGTCAAGCAGACGTTAGGCGCTTTCCATCATAGTCCAATTGGCCCTTCGAAATATGACCAGTGACGCACTACTCGGAAGACTTTTGAGCGAACACAAATTGACTGGGTCCGGGCGAAGCGGTTTGTTTACTTGCGGTTGTTTCTTAATACTACCTTTTATTTTCGGTCTGTGGGCACTGATTGCGTCTTTGACTTACGCCCGCGCGACAGCTGATGCTGATTTAGGATTCTATTTCTCAATTGCCATTATCACCATCAGTCTTGGATCATTCGGGCTCTTCGCTCTTGTGTCGCGCTTTTCGCCCGCCTGGTTGAAGAAATATAAGCTCGAAATTTATGAAAACGGCTTCGTCAAAAAGGATTTATTCAAAACCCGAACTTGCTTGTGGAGCGAGATAAAGAGAGTCAATCCGATGCTGTTGGTTTACGACCAGGCCAGCCGTAACACGCCGCCAAGCGAGTATGGAAATCTGGAAGAAGATACGAAAGAGAGAGGCATCTACGAAGTCTACAAAACAGATGGCAGCAAAATTACCGTCAGCCGCAAATATAGTGACATCCAACGGCTCGACGCGCGACTCATCCCATTTTGCAATGAGACTCCTAATTGGTAAGAAAAGTTTAGCTGAATGAGGCCTAACAACGGAGGAGTACCATGACACAAGCAAAAATTTCTGGCATCTCACCCTTTTTTATCGTGAGCCACGTCCCGTCATCGCTTGCGTTTTACCGAGACCGGCTTGGATTTGAGATCACCTTCCAGGGACCTGAGCCTGACGACATCTTCTTCGGCATCGTTCGCAGGGGCGGTGCGCAGATCCTGATGAAGGCCGTTGGCGTGGCTCCAGTGCCGAACTACACGCGAGACATCAAAAAAGGTATCGCCCGCTGGGACGCATTCGTCATCGTCCCGGATCCTGACGCACTGGCAGTCGAATTTGCTTCGCGCAATGTCGAGTTTTTCGAGCCACTGAAAGACACCGAAGACGGGCTGCGTGGTTTCGAGCTCAAGGACGCCGACGGCTATCTCTTGTTTTTCGGTCGTCCTCGGTGATGAGCATCGAGTCGAAATGTGGCGACCCTTCTCCTCGACAGTGTTTTCGAGAACTACTGGTGGGAGCTCGGCGACGACAGCCAACAATCGTTGGACCCGAGTCCCGAAGCATTGAGATATAGATAATTCGAAGCTTGAATGTAATCGCCGCGCCCGGTCAACTGCTATGTGAATGTCAAGCCCCTTGGCAAAGAAGAGTGGTTTTTTCTTTTCGTTTTTCCATTTATTTAGAATCAGTAGTAGTGGCTGTGGTAACTGTGGAAAACTCGGAGCGTTT
>DATNBH010000040.1:0-51014 GCA_035572035.1 Pyrinomonadaceae bacterium
GCGATAGTTGCCGCTGTCTCGCTGGTTCAATACCTCAACCCAGAATGCCAGCCCGTTCGCATCCGGACTCCGTCGCAGATAACCGAAGTATTGCGTCACCACGAACGAGTGGTTGTACACCGCTCGCTGATACTCATTCGCGTCTGCCACCGCCTGCAGCACCGCGCTGCGACTGTGATCTCGGTCTGCTCCGGCGTTGTACGCTGCCAGTAATGCATCGCGTTGGCTGCCTAACTCCACGCCCGCATCCGTCCGTGCCGACTGCAGTAATGCGTCTACGAACGTTGCGCCTGAATCCATGCCGTCATACTTCTGCGTGAACTCAGCTCGCTGTACAAACGCATCCGCAAACACTCGCCTGCTGTTCTCCAACTCCGGTCCGCCCACTACCTGCGCCCGGTCCGTGTTGAATTCGTCGTAGGTCAGCCGCCTGCCCAATCCCGCTCGGTACAGCCGGTAGACGAAGTTGCCGCCCTGCTGGAATTCTGCCGACATGAAGAACTCGGCGCTGATGTCTATTCGTTTCTGCCGAATGCAGCTCACATCAGCTCCGCAGGCATACAGCTGATCCGTCCAGAACAGCCAGCCCTGCATGTCAGGCTCGCGTCCCAGGAAGTCCAGATACTGCTGACGCACGAAGAAGTCCGGACCAGTTAACGGATTGCCGCGTGGGTTGTTTTCACGCGTGCCCGTGAAGACCGCATCAGTTCGATCACCCACCAGCGAGAACGAACGGCTCGAGGGACTGAAGCTGTAGTCGGTCAGATCCGGAGTCACGGTGTAGAACCCATTAGACTCCACGTTGTTGAAGCTATAGCCGCCATTGCGGTCGGTGATGGTGCGCGCGTTCTGGCTGCCACTGAGGCGGATACTAACGCCGCCCAGTGGGTGACCATCACTACTCGTCACCACGCCGCTGATGCGCGACGAGCCTGCCGTGGGCGCCACAATCTGGCCCACCGTCCAATTCGAGAATACCGATACGTTGGACAGGCTGGCTTGATGCAGGCCCACATTCACTGAGCTCAGCGGGAAGCCTACAGCGGTGCCGCCGATTTCTCTGATCACCTTGTAACTGGCCTCGGTGCCCATAACGTCGGTGGCCAGATACTGGAACGTCAAATCAGCCGTAATGCCTGTAGCGGATAGTGTCCAGTAACGCTGGATGGATGTGGCCGGATTCACCGACGCGTTCGGTCCCTGGACCGCCGTGGTGGTGAAGTTAGCCGGGAAAGTCCCCGCAGTAACGTTCACCGTAACCGGCGCGAATCCATTCGCAGTTCCCACTTCGAACGTCTTCGACCCGGTCGCACAATACTGCTTCCGCAGATTGCCGATGACATAGTTAGTTGCCGAGGCGCCGGTTACCGAGCCTGTGCAGGAAATGGTCAGCGTGTTGGCCCCGGTGTCCGGCTTGCCACTCAACGTCAAAACACCGTCGATGGTGACGTTGCCGGCGAGCGTTCCCGTACCCATGTTGGCATCGCGATAAGTACCGGCAGGAATTGTTCCGGTGCGACCTGCAACACGTTCATCGGCGCCCATGTCCGGATTGTCATCGCGCATGTCGTTGTCGATGTCATTGTTTATGCCGGCGATTAAGATTCCCATTCCGAGCACCGGGCTGCCGGCTTGCAAGTGCAAGTCTGCAGGCGCCGGTGACGTCACAAACAACGGATCGACGGAAAGCGAATTAGCATCCTGGCCAGTGCCGGTTTGCCAGTTGGCCAACGTCACTCGCGCGCTGCCGCCGATGAAGCCAACGTTTTGGGCGAAGTAGTCGTTGTAGTTAATGCTCGAGAAGACTGTGTTGGCGCTGCTGCACAAGACACCGTAACGGGTGCCGAGTGTTTGTGTGCTAACCAGCACGTTGTCTCGAAGGTCTACAGCGCCTGCGGCCAATCCGGTCAGGACATTCACAGCAGCCGTAATGCCGGTGGCCGCGTTGGCACCCTGATTTGTATTCATCAGAACCGAGTTGTGGTAAATCTTGTAACCACCTCCCGTCGCTACAACAATTCCGTAGCCATTATCAACATCTGTCACGTCGTTGAACCCTTGCGAGGCCACATCCGAAATGAAGTTGTTGGCTAACGTTATGTTTGCCGCTGTCGAGCTCGACGTAAAGTAAATCCCGTTGCTGCCCCAGCCGGCCGTATTGTTCTGCTTGACGTCGCTAATCTTATTGCCGGTGATGGTGCCGCCATTGATGATCAACGCCACCTGAATACCGCTCATGGTTGAACTGGTGACGGCCGTTGAGCTGATGCCGGCGATGGTGTTGTTACTGATGGTGAAGTTCTGAGCGTTACCGATCAACATGCCGCGGAAAAGCAGCTTGTCGGCGGCCACGGTCGAACCAAAGCTATTGCCGGTGATCAACCAATTCTGATCGAGCGAGGTGCCGTTGCCACGCAGGAACGCAGCGTTCTGCACTCGGAAGATCTGGTTGTTCTGAATTGTATTGTTGGAGTTAGCCGTCTCGGCGTCGCCGCCAAACGTGGTGCCGCTGCCTTCGAGAACTCCGGCGATGATCGTGGTTCCGGTGTTACCACTCAAGATGCAGTTCTTAACGGTATTGCCGGAAGCGCCGTCGGAAGCGGAGGCGCTGGCGATCCAGATGACAGTCGCGCCAGCGTTGCCGTTCGTTATCGTCAGACTTCGATCGGTGCCGCCCGAAAGCGAGCCATCGATAGTGACGTTGTCAGCGCCGTTTAGTTTGATTAACCCGGTGCTGGTCGAAGTACCCGAGATCAGTCGAGCGGCGCCACTCGGCTTAATCGTCACTGCGAAACTGCCGCTAATCGCATTAAGAGCGTGCGTGCCGAGCTCACCTGGCAAATCTGAAATCACGTCCAGGGTGATGGCGCCAGTTGCACCAGCCGCATTAATCGCCTCGAATGCGCCGCCGGTGTTTGTCAGCGACGGATAGGCGCCGCCACTTCCAACTGTATAGGTGCCTGCAGCAATCGGATTAATGATATTCACCGTTGCAGAAACCATGTCATTAGCAGCGTTGGTATCGCCCACTAATTCAGCGATTGCCTGCGTGGTGTACGTGTCCGCAGGAGACAAGATGACGCTCGGGAAAGTTGCATTCACAGTCTGACCCGAATTGATCGAGGGGATTGTCGTCGTCATGTTGTAGACAACCGACAGCGCTGAATTGAGAATCTTGAACCGCACCGGCACGTTAGTCTGAGCCGCGGTACCGGCGTTATTGAACGACGCTTGCGGAGTGATCGACGTCGTCGTACTGCGCGTCGAGCCTGGCGGCGGGTCAACTATCGCCGTCGCTGCCATGTCGTTAACAGCTGGAGTGATGCCGCTCGGTTCGTCAGCACCGATATCCGGCGGCGGAACGCGACTTTGACCATCGATATCGTTGGCGACACCAACGCTGGCGCCTCCATCAACCATCGGCGAGGCCACTGCAATATGCAGGTCCGTAGTTGAAGTGAACAGGGGATCAACTTTCTTGGTAGCGTTGTCGTTGGTACCCGCCGCCGACAACGTGCTCGTGTATGAACGGAAGTTAGCTGCCGGCGTCGTTAGCGTCGGATCGAAATTGGCTTGAGTAAAGAAATTGGTGCCGGCCGTCGTGCCTGCCTGGCCCACTCCCTGATTAGCCGCCGGGGCCGCACTATTGAAGTAGTCATTGTTATTAAGCGTCAGGTTCATGGCGGAAGTGCCGCCCGAAGGAAGGTAAACGGCCACATAGGCTATCGAGGTCGTCCCACCGGACATGCTATTGACGAAAATATTATTGCGCACATCCATACCGGTTTGGCCGGTCGCGACAATTGCAAACGCGGCACCCAGCAAACTGGTGGCCGCCGTGCCCGACCTGAGCCCGAACATGTTCACGGAATTGTGATAAACCTTAGTTCCGGTCCCCGCCCCCACTCTGATGCCGAATACCCCGAAGGTCGTCGAGAAGGCCGCGCCGCCGGTCATATCGCCTGTAACGGCGGACACGAAGTTGTTTCGGATAGTGTTGTTGTTCCCCGCGGAGACGTTGATTCCATATGCGCCGAAAGTGCCGATGTTGCGGTTGTTGATGTTGGTGACGTTGTTTCTTTCCACCACCATATTTTGGCCGCTGGCGGAAATGTCGCCGAGACTGATGCCCATCTGCTGCGTGTTGAAAAACGCTTCGATGTTCCGCACGGTATTTCCAAAGACGCTGGCATTATCAAAGCCCTGCAGCGTCATCGCGCGAGCATAGACTGTCGTCGTGTTACCGGCGGCTGCATTGCCGATTGTGTTGTTCGTGACCGCGAGCCCGTTAGCGACCGTAGTTGCAGCGCCTTGCACCGCAATGCCGCGCGCGCAAGCATCGATCGAATTGTTCTCGGCAGTGAAGTTGGTAGCCGTAATGCCGGCGCCGATCGTGGTCGTGACCGAAGCGATGGCCGAGGGCGCGGTCGTGTTGGCGACCGTGGAGGCGCCGCCGCCGACCAGAATTCCGTAAGTCGTGAACTCCGAACCGGCTTGACTCGTCGCCGCGGCCACGTTACGACCAGTAGCGCTGCCGAGGATGATACAGTTCTTAACTATGTCATTATCGCCACTCGTAATTAATGTTGATAGGGCGATACGAACGACGGAAGTGAAGGTGGTGGTATCCACGGCCGTGCTCTGAATCGTGAGGTTGCGATTGGTCCCACCGGTGTTCGGATTGTCGCCATCAATTGTGACGCTGTCCGCTCCATTTAACTCTATAACGCCGCGGCCTGTCGGTGTGGCGCCCGCAATGGTTACGCCGTCGACGGTGGGGCGAATTAATACTGAGGTGTAAACCGCCGCTCCGGCGCCGGAGCCGTTCAAGACTGCGGGTGTGGCGCCCTCGGCGGTGCTCGCCGTAATACTGATCGTTACCGCGCCCTGGTGCGTGCCTGCGTTGATCGCATCGAAAGCACCCTTAACGGTGGTATAGGGCGTTGGGCCCACGGTTCCGGCAGTCGCCGTTACCGAGACCTGCGCCGAAACTTTTGCACTCGTGAAAGTGATTGCAGCAAGAAGCGTTAAGGCAGCAACGAATGTTCGACTGCGAGCCAACGAAAGTAGAGTTTCGGCGTTCAGCATGTTTCCCTCCGGCGTTTATTTTTAGATCGACTCGATACCTTGAACCCCCGGCTTAGAACCCACAGCGTGAGACTTAAACCCAACTTCGAGAGGGTCAGAATGAATGGGAGCGGTCTTAAAGCAATTCTTTCCGAGATCGGCCGTGCGCGAATTGGACGCCTAAGTTATTACGACTTTGCAGTTAAGTCAATAATTTCCGTTGCTAATCAGGCAATTGTTTCGACTCTGGAGATGTAGTTTCAGCCATCCGGAACAGCACGCCGCAGCCACTCACAATGAGTTTTACCGCAGGATTATTCCATCTTTAGAAAGAACTGGCGGACGGGACGCCTTTCTTAAGGGCCTGTTTCCGAGATTTTCCCAGTGGATTTGCGCAGCTCCCTCAAGGCATGGTCATTGCGAAGCCAGTTTTGAGATTTAAAGAAGGAGAAATGAGAACTTGATCAAACGAACACTTGCATTAATGGTTTTGAGTTTTGTGGCGGCGGCGTCGCTGGGCCTTAATATTGTCAGAGCGCAAGGCTCCACGGACAGTGAAGCAGTACAAAAGGTAAGAACTAAAGTGACAAAACTTGGCTTGGGGCCCAAAGCTCGAGTAGAAGCCAAACTTCACGACCAAACAAAAGTTAGGGGTTACATCAGCGCCGTGAACGCCAATTCTTTCACAATTACGGAGCAAAACACCGGAACGACCAGAGACTTGAACTATGCGGACGTTGCTGAGGTGAAGAAACCTGGCGGCGGGTTATCAACGCGAACGTGGATCATTCTGGGAGGCGCAGCTACCGCGGCCACAGTGGTTGGGTTCACGGTCCTCAAGCCTGTGCTTTGCGATGGTGGCGCTGGTTGTTAATTTGGAATTATTCCGGACTGGAGCGCAAAAAAATGAAAGCGGCAACGTCCTCACCCCGTCACCGCTTTCTAAGCGCAACCTTTGGAGTCGCGCTGGGGTGAGACATTCAGCCTCACCCTGGTTGGGTGCATTGTACCGCAAACTCGGCCAACGGGAAACCCGGGCGCTTGAGTTCAGTTGTTTTTTCTGGCGATGTCCGAAATGATGCTATTTGCGTCGCTTGAAATAATAGACCGGATCCGTGGGCTGCCCTGCCACCGAAACTAATTCCCAGCCCTTAGCTCCCAACTTATCCAGGTGCTGCTCGAGCACAAACCCTTCCCGCGCAAAATTCCCGGCTTCTTTTCGCAGGCTCGCATCACCGGACCCTGAAAAATTCGTGGTGTGTGGTCCGGCGACGGCGAGGTATTCCCATTTTTCATTCTCGGCTTTTTCGTAGCTGTCGTTTGTCTTGGATGGTCGTTGAAGCGCTACGGCAAGAGGAGCCAGGAGCAGAAAGACCAGCAACAAGGTTCGCTTCATGATTCGTTCCTTTCGAAGCAGATGGATTCAACCTGAAGGTTTAGTCCGTTCACGCGCCAGCCTGAGTTTTGTTCCGACACTTGAATACAAACTTGGGAAAGAATTGGGCCACAGATAAACACGGATAATACGGATCTGAAAAAGCGAAGGAAGCAGACGGCAGCAGCAGTAGGCAGTTGCCGTGACTGACGACCGAGCGAAGCGACTGTGTTTGAAAGTAATTGATCTTTAGAGATGAGGGAAACTCTTGATCAGCTCATGGTAAGGAAGGGCAGCTTGCTCCCGCCTCAATGTGCTGAGGAATAAACTTGAGAGCTAATGCGTCAGCGGGAGTAAACTGCCTTCCTTACCATGAGCTGATCTTGGCTGAGTTGTTGGTCGCCGGTCGAGTGCCTGCCTAACTCCTGCTGCTGGCGACTGCTATTGATTTCCGCACTCGGCGTTGCTGTGACTGACGACTGAGCTGAAGCGACGTTGATATTCCGTCGACGTGATGAACGAGCAGACCATCCCGCGGTAATTCCCCGGATCGCCATTCCTGCCTGCATCGTTCAAAACGTTCAGCCAGAACTCTCGGCCCTGTCCATCGGGATTGCGATGAAGATAGCCGAAGTACTCGATCTCCACGAACGCTGCATTGTAGTGTGCGTCTCGTACCGCCGCACTTTCTGAAACGTCACGTAACACCAACGCGCGGCTCTCGTTCAGACTCGAGCCAGTGTGGTAGCGACTGATCAGACTGTCACGCCGCGAACTGAGATTGATTCCTCCAGCCTGCGCGTTCGCGAGTAACGCATCGACGAACGAATCAGCCGTGGTGTTGTTCTGGTAGCGATTGATGAAGTCGTCGCGACCAACGAACGCAGCCGCAAAGAGTTGCTTCTGCCCGTCGAGCGTTGCGCCTCCGACTACGCTGGTTCGATCGACCGAGTATTCAACATAAGCCGGCCGCCGACCGAGCGCACTCTCGTACAGGTCGTAGATAAAAGCGCCTGACTGCCGAAACTCATTCTCAATGAAGAACGCAGCCGCCACGCCGGTGCGTTGCGAGCGCATGCAGGCTACGTCAGCACCGCAACTGAGAATCCGATCACTCCAGTAATTAAAGCCCGCTTCATCCGGTTCGCGATCGAGAATATCCACGTACTGCTGCCGCACGAAGTACTCGGGAGTGTCCAAAGGATTCGCGTAGTCACCTCGCATCGTTCCGGTGAAACCTGCCTCGGTGGCATTCCCCAACAAGCTGAACGAACGACTCCCTGGACTAAAGTCATAATTGGTTCGCGATGGCGTCACGGTGTAGAAACCATTTGTTTCCACTTGCTCGAAGGTGTACTTGCCATTCGCGTCGGTAATTGTCTTGCGAAGCTGTGTACCTTCCATCCGCACAACTGCTCCGGCGACTACATGACCCAGCTCATCCACAACTACACCACTTATCTTTCCAGTGGCGGCGGTCGGATCGCGCGCCACCACGGTGACTGCTACGGTGCTCGAGTTGTTCTCGTCGGTTGGTTCGGCGGTTGTCGTGCTAACAGTCGCTGTGTTGGTGATCACAGTGTCCCCTGGAGTGTCGAAACGCACGACCACAACGAGAGTGAAAGTGCTCGTACCAACTTCCAGACTTTGAGTTGTGCAAGTCACAGTGCCACTTTGGCTAATCGGCGGAGTCTCGCAATTCCAACCCGGCGGCGCCATGAGCGAGCCAAAGGTTAACTCGTTTGCGAGAACATCATTGAGCGTCACATTAGCCGCTGTCGACGGACCTCCGTTGCTGACCTGAATCGTGTAGCTGAATGATGAACCTGCGACCACCTCGTCCTGACTGGCGGTCTTCGACACCAAAACGTCGGCACTATCAGCGGCCACCATTGACGTAGCCGTCGAGCTGTTATTTTCCTCGTTCGGATCCAAAGTCTTGGTGCTAACAGTAGCTGTGTTGCTGTAGAACGTGCCTGGTTGCGCGTTTATGGGGACCTGAACGGTTAGCGTAAACAATTCTCCCTCAGTTGTAGCCAGGCTTGGGTTCGTGCAGTTAACTGTTCCGCCGGACCCGACCATTGGGGTCGAGCAAGTCCACCCTGCCGGTGAATCGAGCGAGACGAACGTCAAGTCTGTCGGAATCACATCATTCAAAGCAGCGTCCGCTGCAGGCTCCTCACTGCTGTTCGTGACGGTGATGGAGTACACGATATTGTCACCAGGGTTCACTTGATCGTTATCGACGAGCTTGAGAACTCCCAGGTCGGCCGTAGGACCGAAGTCACCGTTTGGCCCTGAAGATGTCTTTCTTTTCTGAGGCTCATTCCCTTTGGCCCCGGCATTAACCGCCGCCAACAGCAGAAATGACGAGATGCAGACGATGAGTCCGATTACAAAATAGTGTTTATGATTTTTCATGGCGTCCTTTGAGCTGAACGAGCCTTGTTAGGGGGCGGATGAAAAGTGTTTTGTAGTGTGGGGTTAATCAAAAACACTCGCGCAATTATCTTCGGATCAAGAAAAGGAAAGAGTATGAGCAAGGGCTTTTGGAGTCAACAGGATTTTTGTTGACGAACACAATGCAAGACAAAAGAAAGAATTAACCACGAATGAAAGAGAAAGGAGTGGAGACGGAGTCCCGCGAAGCGGACCACTGCAGGACTGGAGGCTTTTTGGCTCGCTTCTCCCAGCCCCGAGTTGTCGAGGCTGGACCATTATCAGTCGTCGGCTTCGCCGATTTACCGTCCGGCCTACTGACTACATTCAGTGTTGTTGTGACTGACGATCACACTGAAGCGCCGCTGATACTCCGTCGAAGTGATGAACGAACAGACCATGCCGCGGTAGTTGCCCGGATCGCCCGTATTGAGTATGTTCAGCCAAAAGTCATAGCCCGCCTGATCAGGATTGCGTCGCAAGTAACCAAAGTATTCCGTCAGTACAAACGCGGCGTTGTAAGTCGCGTTTCGCACCGCAGTACTCTCGGTTAGATCACGAGCGACGAAACTGCGGCTCTGCGCCATGCTCGTGCCGGCGTTGTAACGACTAATCAAACTGCTACGCTGACTGTTCAGATCGACACCCGTCGATTGCAGAACATTCGCCAGCATCGCATCGACAAAGGTATCAGCGGTCGTGCTTGCTTGATAGCGCGTTACAAACTCACCGCGCTGCACAAAGTTTTCGGCGAACGCTTGCTTTTGGGCTTCGAGATTTGGCCCACCGACGACCATTGGCTTATCGCTGCTGTACTCGTTGAAGGTAGGGCGCCGGCTGAGCCCGCCACGATACAAGTTGTAGATGAACGAGCCAGTTTGTTGGAACTCCTGCTCAATAAAGAATGCTGCTGCGACATCTCTGCGACGGGCGTTTACGCAGGCAATCGTATTGCCGCAGGCGAGAATCTGATCGCTCCAGTAATTGAATCCGCCTTCATCGGGCTCGCGTCCGAGAAGGTCCACATACTGTTGCCTCACGAAATACTCGGCGGTGTCGAGCGGATTAAAGGAATCGCTACTGAAGACAGCCGTAAAGTCCGCGTTCGTGTTCAGGCCAATCTGGCTGAATGAGCGACTGCCGGGACTGAAGCCGTAGTTCGCGCGCGAAGGAGTGACAGTGTAGGTATTGTTCGTCTCAACATTATTGAATCGATAGCTCCCGTTGCTATCGCTGATTGTCTTTCTGATCTGACGGCCGCTGAGATTCATCACAACGCCGCTGAGAGGCGCGCCTCCGGATGTTACGACGTGACCACTGATTACTCCGTTAGTTGACGTCGGGCTCGTGAAAACAACTCGCATCACATTGCCGGCGCCACGAGCCAGGTAGAAAAGACTGCCATCGTTGGCAACGATCAAATCTACTGGACCGTTGATGCCTGCCGCGAAATCTACCGCTGTGTTTGTCGCTGGATCGAAGCGCCGAATCCACCCGGTGCAGAAATCCGCGAAGAAGAACTTGCCGACATAGTCACCCGGAAACATCACGGTCGTGGGATTGTAAAAAGCGCCGCCGGTGATCGCGCACCCAGTCGTGGATGATGACCCGTGGCCGTATTCGAACAGCGGATCTCGAAAACTCGCGTTCGGAGGACTGCAAAACCCTTCGCATGTATTCCACCCATAATTTGAGCTGGCGATACCGTCGTTGATCTCTTCCCAGGCATTTTGGCCTACATCATTTATGAACATCCGGCCCGTACCGGCTTGAAAGGTAAAGGTGTAGGGATTGCGCAGACCCAGCGCCCAGATAGCTCGATTCACTCCCGTGGCAGTGTTGAAGAACGGATTGTCAGCCGGGATCGTGCCGTCCGAGTTGATGCGCAAAATTTTTCCCAGAAGATTTGCGAGCGTCTGCGAGTTGGCGGGATTAGCATTCTCGCCGACTGCGATGTAGAGCTTACCGTCGGGGCCGAAGTGGATAGCTCCGCCGTTGTGATTGGTAGCACCACTCAAATTATTAAGCTCCAGGATGATCGCTTCGCTACCTGCGGCGGCGACGTCTCCGTTCACGGAATCCGCCGTGAAGCGGCTGACACGATTGTGAATCGCTGGTGTGGTCGCGGTGTAGTAAACGTAGATGAATTTATTGGAGGCGAAGTTTGGATCGAAAGCGATTCCAAGCAAGCCTCGCTCACCAGAGGAATTCACCGTCAACGAGACAAATGGAGTCGCCAACAAGGCCCCGTTCTTAACCACGCGGAGCTGCCCGGTTTGCTGGCAGACGAACAAACGCCCGTCTGGCGCGAAGGCCATTGCGGTCGGATTGCTTAGCCCGGTCGCGAACGTGGATTCCGCGAAGCCTGAAGGCAGCGTCGCCGCAGTGACTCGATTAGTCGAGCAAAGGGAAATAAAGAAGACTAGCAATAATGTTTTCAGGATCGAATGCTGATGGAAAATGAATAATCCGCGAAAAGAAGGCTGCGAGTGCATGCTGGCTCCCCCGACTAAATTCAAACTTCGATGAGGGATCTGCGGGGGCCAGAGAATTTAGGATAAGGGTTTTGTTTGGAGTTTGTCCACCAATGCTTTAGAGAGTCAATAAACTTCAAAGGGGAGTCTACGGATTTTCCATATATCAATTTTCATTTTTCATTTTTCATTGATTTGGAAGACATTCTGATAAAAAGATGCCGGGGCCCAAGATCACGTGTGCTTTCCGATGAAAAATGAAAAATGATATATGGAAAATCAGGAGCGCATGTCCCCCTTTTATCACACGACGCTTCCCCGCGATTCAAACCTCGAAGCGTGCGCAACTTTCCACTTGATGCCATAATGCTTTCGCTTTCCCCACAATTCTGAATCGATCGTGAGAGAGGGGTTTATGAAGCGTTTCGTAATCTCGTTGTCCATCCTTGTGTTTGCTGTTTGTACCGTTGCCAACGCCCAGAAGAGCAGCTTCGCCATCGAAGACTTATTGAAGGTGCGGCGAGTGTCCGACCCAAGAGTCTCACCTGACGGCAAGAGAGTCGCATTCGTAATCGGAGACGTAAGTCTGGATGCCAACAAAGTCATCAACCAGATTTACGTTATGGGAATTGACGGAAGTGGCTTGAAACAGATTACCAACAATCCAACTTCGTCCACTTCACCGCGCTGGTCTCCGGATGGAAAACGAATCGCGTTCGTCACCGGCGGGCAGATTTGGACCATGGAGCCCGATGGTAGCCACCGAGACGAAGTCACAAAGATTTCAACCGGCGCCGCCGGACCCGTCTGGTCGCCGGACGGAAAGTGGATTGGCTTTACCTCGGAGGTCTATCCCGACTGCAACGACGATGCTTGCAATAAGAAGAAGGACGAAGCCGCTGAGAGAAACAAGGTCAAGGCGCACGTTACCGAACGACTTCTTTATAAACATTGGGATGAATGGCGAGACGTCAAACGCACGCACGTGTTTGTAGTTGCGAGCAAAGGCGGTGATGCCCGCGACATCACTCCTGGCGATTTCGATTCCCCTCCCTACGCCGCTTCTGGCATAGACATCGGTTTCTCACCTGACTCCAACGAAATCGCTTATGTTCGCAATCCTGACAAAGTCGAAGCCATTTCAACCAATAGCGACATCTACACGGTTTCGTTGAGCGGTGGCTCGCCGAAAAACATTACCGCCGCTAACGGAGGCTATGATGTCGGACCGATTTACACGAGCGACGGTAAGTACATACTCTATCGCTCGCAAGCAACCGCAGGCTTTGAAGCAGACCGCTGGCGTTTGATGAGGTACGACCGTTCATCAGGTTCCAGCGTGGAAATCACCAAGGGCTTCGATCAGCAGGTTGAGGAACTGGCCACATCACCCGATGGGAACACAGTATATTTCACGGCCAACGAAAAAGGTCAGGGGCCGATTTACAAAGTTTCAATGCAGGGAGGAACAGTTCAGAAGATTCTTGACCCTGTGTTTGCGAGCAATCTTCAAGTCACAGCAGACGGAAACTCGCTGGTCTTCGCCAGCAGCTCGCTCGGCGCACCACCGGAAGTCTTTCGCGCTAACTCAGACGGAACGGGCTTAACCAGTCTCAGCACTACTAACAACCAGCAAATCTCACGAGCCAACCTAACCAAAGAAGAAGAAGTTTGGTGGACGGGAGCTGTGAACAAAAAGATTCATGGCTACATAGTCAAACCCAGCAACTTTGATCCGTCGAAGACTTACCCATTGATTGTGTTAATTCATGGTGGACCGCAGGGCGCCTGGAACAACAGTTGGAGTTATCGCTGGAATCCGCAGGTTTTCGCCAATGCTGGTTACGTTGTCTTTGCGCCGAATCCGCGGGGCTCAACCGGCTATGGCCAGCAATTCGTCAATGAGATCAGCGGCGACTGGGGTGGCAAAGCTTACGTTGACATTATGAATGGCGTGGCTGACGTCATCGGGCGCAACAAGTTCATCGACAAAAACCGTATCGGCGCTGCCGGCGCTTCGTACGGCGGCTACATGATCAATTGGATTGAAGGTCACAACAACGATCCACGGTTCCGCTTCAAAGTGCTGGTCTGTCATGACGGTGTTTACAATCTGAGCAGCATGTACGGCGCGACCGAAGAGGTTTGGTTCCCCGAGTGGGAATTCAAGGGCACACCCTGGACAAACAAGCTGATGTACGAGCGCTGGTCGCCAAATAACTTCGTCAAGAATTTCAAAACACCAATTCTGATCATTCATGGCGAGCTCGACTATCGAGTACCGATCGGGGAAGGTCTACAGCTCTACACGGCAGTGCAACGGATGGGAGTACCGTCGAAGCTGCTCATCTTCCCGGATGAAGGGCACTGGGTGCTCAAACCGCTCAATTCCCAGTTTTGGCATCACAACGTGCTTGGATGGTTAGATAAATACCTGGGCTGAATTCCGGATTGCGGGTTGCTGATTTCGTTGTTGCTCGTATCTCCTTCACAGCCGGTTTCAACCGGGTGGCCCGAAGTCAGAAATGTTTCTGAACCGTTTCAATGGTTTCGCGAAATGTAAACCGTTGAAACGGTTCAGAAAATAAAAGGGCTGGCGATCACCCGGTTTAAACCGGGTGTGAATGAAATGGGGATCGATGTGTTGAAGGAGTGACTCATGACTGGACTCGTAAAAGGGCTTTTGATTTCAGGAGTCGTCATTGTGCTGGTGGTCTTGATCATTGTGGGCGCCGCTGCCTACTGGATCTCGACGCGCGGAGGCGAGTGGATCGAGAAAGGCAAGCAATCAGTTGCCGAGGGTCAAGCTTTTGGCAAAGAAACTGACAATCAAGGATGTCTTACTGAAGCGCTGACACGTCATCGTAAAGACGCCAGCATGAGCGGTGCGATCTCGATACAAGTTTTTCTGACAGCCTGTTTTCCGAGTAGTCGCCAGACTCCGGGCTTTTGCGATGAGGTGCCGCGCCGAACGGAATTCATTAAGAGTGGTCAGTGGCAAGTTCAGCAATGCCAGAAAGAGGGTCTGCGTGACTCGTATTGCCCGCAGATCTTTTCCGCTGTGCAGAACTTTTGCGAGCGCGCCAAAGGCGAGTAAAAGCGCGTAAACCGGAAACCGTGAACCGAAACTGCGCGAGGCTGCGGTAAAAAGCGCGTAAACCGGAAACCGTGAACCGTGAACCGAAACTGCGCGAGGCTGCTGTAAAAAGCGCGTAAACCGTGAACCGAAACTGCGCGAGGCTGCTATAGGCTTCCAGTGTCGTTTTTGTTCTGAACTTAGTAACTGATCACTCCAACTCGGTTTCCGGTTCCCGATTTCCGGTTTCCGGTTCACGGTTTCCGGTTCACGGTTTCCGGTTTCCGGTTCCCGGTTCCCGGTTCCCGGTTCCCGGTTTACGGTTCCCGATTTACGGTTTACGGTTCACGATTTACGGTTCGCGGTTCACGGTTTCCGGTTCCCGATTTACGGTTCCCGGTTTACGGTTCACGGTTCACGGTTCACGGTTCTCCCCTCGAGTTCGGAGTTCACCTCGCCGCCAACGAGAACTGCAATCCCGGTCATGTAGAACCAGAGCATCAAGACAATCAAAGCTCCGAGCGATCCATACGTGACGCTATACGAGTTGAAGAAATGCAAGTAAATGCGAAAGCCGAATGAGATCAGCAGCCACAGGGCAACGCCTATCAACGTCCCATACGAAAGCCAACCCGGCATTCGCCGCTTATGATCGGGAGCAAAACGATAAACGATCTCAAAAGTGAGATAAACAAAGCCCAGCATGATGGGGTATTGCGCCATACGCCACGCCGAGGTGAAGGCATCGCCAAACCCCGCTTGATTCGCAATCAATTCACCGAACCGCCCGCCGTACAGAACAATTCCAAGAGCCGTCAAGATTAGAACCGCTAATGCCATCGTCAGCGCCACTGAAACTAAGCGCACTTTCCACCACGGCCTTGTCTCCTTCAAATTGTAAGCCGTGTTAAGAGTGGCACTGATGGCTCCCATGCCGCTTGAGGCAACCCACAAAGCAGCCAATAAGCTAAATGAGAGTTTGCCGCTACCTCTCGAAGCGATTACCTCATCAAGCGTGACACGCACCAGTGTTACGGCTGACGAAGGCATGACGCTGGCCAGGTAGCTCAGTAAAGAGTCGCGTAACTCCGAGCCCGAGCCCGCGAAATAACCGAGCAGAGTTACCAGAAAGATTAGCAGCGGAAAGAGCGCGAGTAGGAAGTAATAGGAAAGCTGGGCGGCGCGACCAGGAACATTGTGATCGTTAATGCGATCGTAAAGGTTTTTTAAGAAACTTCGCCGGCTCGTGTTTGGTTTTTGGTCCTGGGCCTTTGGTCTTTGGCCTTTGTCCGCAGAGCTCACGTTGCACCATTCAATTACTGAGGTCCTGGATCTGATACCTGAGATCGTGGTTCAGCGAAAGACTTATCTCAGACTTGAAATCTAAGATCTCAAAGAGGCTATTTCACCATCGTTCCGGTGCGAGACCAACGCGTATTCTTGAGAAAGTCCGTCAGAGGATTACCGCTGCTTGGCACGCTCTCGTCGTACGACCAGTAAACAAACATTGCCCGGCCGATGATGAGGTCGCGAGGAACAAATCCCCAGAAGCGACTGTCGAGACTATTGCTGCGGTTGTCACCCATCACGAAATAGTGATTTGGCGGCACCTGGATTTCCTTGCCGTTCCCTTCCTTCTCGAAAACGGGGTAGGAATCTTCCGAGAAAGATGGATTGCTCGGATGCCAATACACATCGTAGGTTTCTTCCGGTTTTCGAGGCGGGACGTTTTTGATTTCCAATGGCCCTTTGTCGTTGTGATCAATCGCGGCGATGCGATGCTCCGGCAGGATCTTGCCATTAACGATCACATCTTCGCCATCAATCTGAATCTTATCGCCGGGGATTCCTATCACGCGCTTAACATAGTTCGTGACGATTGGTTTATTGTCAGCCCGATCGTAGTCGCTGCGCGGATCATATTTATTGCCAGGATACTTAAAGACAATGATGTCGCCTCTGCGAATATCTCGTTGAGGGAGAAATGGCAAACTCTTGCCGGGAGCAAAGATGAATTTGTTAACGAGCAGGTGGTCGCCGATGGTGATGGTATTCTCCATCGAGCCTGTTGGAACTTTTACTGCCTGCACAATAAACGTCATCCCAAACAAGGCCATCACCACGGTCACTACCGCTGACTCGTAGTACTCGCGGAAAATTGACTTGCGTGGACCTTTTGGCTTGGTCTCTGCCGGGGGGATGGTTTCCTTACCATTCCGGTGAAAGACTCCGGAGAAAGGAAATTTTTTCTTTTCGGTGGTAGTAGCAGTCTCTGGAGTTTCTGCCGTCTTTGAAGCGTTATCCATTAAATAGCATCCTAGATAGGTTGTACGTGCCGGTCAAGTTGGTTGAGCTGAATCTGTTCTCATAGTCTCGAGCGCCTGTTGAGCCGCGGCTGCCTCAGCAGCCTTGATCGACCTGCCCTGAGCACGTACGCGCCCTCCATCCCAGAGAAGTTCAACATGAAACACCCTCTTATGTGGCGGTCCGGCGGTCTCAACCACGGAGTAGCGCGGTGGTGAACGCCGTTCCGCCTGCAATTTCTCCTGCAGCATTGTCTTGTAGTCTGCTTCAGCCGCGTTGGCTGGATTGACGCTGGCCAGCTCGTTACTCAATGAGTGACGAACGAACTCGCGGGCGGCTTCACTGCCTCCGTCGAGATAGATAGCTCCGGTAATCGCCTCCAAAACATCTGCAAGTAAGGCGTCCTTGCGGCGGCCGCCACTCTTCTCTTCGCCGCGGCCGAAACGAAGGAAGTCACCCAGCTGCAGCCGCAGCGACGCTTTTGTCAGGGTCGTCGCGCTTACTAACTGATGCTTCATTCGCGAAAGTTCTCCTTCCGAAGCAGCCGGATAAGCGCGACATAAGTGGTCGGCAACAATTAGCCCCAGGACCGAATCACCAAGGAATTCGAGTGCCTCGTTATGCAGTTGGCGCGCTAGCTCTTCGGCTCCAGGCGCAACTCGTTCATGCGCCCACGAGCGATGAGTGATGGCTCGCTCAAGCAGCGCCCGGTCACTGAACTTGTAGCACAGTGTCTCTTCCAGCAGATTCAGATCCGGGATTCGTTCTTCCATGTGTCTGGGGGTGGAAGGATTCTAGCAAAACGCCGAATGAAGGATCGAGTCATCGATCGAACATTCGGCGTTGGCAATGCGATTGGAGGATCGCCTGAAAGAAGGAATTAGTTACCGCGAACGTGTGCCTTCTTGCTTTTCGGTTTTCCCGGCGTAGCCTTTGTCGAGGCTGGCGTCGGCGCCGGCTTAGCTGTCGTCGGCGTCATTGTTTTTGGTCCACTGACCATTGGCTGGGCGGCAGTTCCGCCGTTGCCAGTGGTCCCAGTCGTAGCTGCGGGACTCGAGGCGCCTGCGCCCGTACCCGACGGTGTCGCCGCTGGAGTCGGTAAAGAAGTGAGCGGTGTTGGAACTGGGGGCAAAGGCTTGGCCAAAACTTCCGCAATCATCTTGTCCAACCCGACATCGCTCTTGTTCCTGAACTTGTACAGTTCAGTCAAGGCGGTCATCCAACTGGCTTTGTTAGGATCGGTTCCAGCCAGCGCCACGGCCCGAGCGTAAGCATCAATTTCGCGATCGATAATCTGGTTGATGTTCTCGAAGGCCAATTTGCTTTCCGGGCTTTCAGGCTTGCCATCGAAATTTGCTTTGTAGTCGGCTGACTGCTTGGCGTATGGCCCGCGCTCATAAGCCTCGGCCAGGTACACGTAGGTAATGGGCGCCGTTTTGATCTTGCTGTTGTAGCTCGCAGCCTTGATCAAATGCGGAATTGCCACATCCGGGCTGTTTGTGGCTGACACCGAACCGATGGCGTAATTAAGTTTCGCCAACGCATCGTCCTTGTTATCGAACGGCGCCCATGACTGCGGAGCTGCGCCACCTTCGATCATCTCGAGCGCCTTCTTCGCATAGGTAACGGTGTCATTGGCCAGCGCCGCGTTTAGCGAAACCGCTCCGGCAAGAGCAAGATCCATGTAAGTCTTCAGGTTAGCAGGATCGTCCGCAATCACCATTTTGCCGGTTTCAAAAGCGGCTGGATACTCTTTCTTGACGATTTGATTTGCAAGCTTGGTTTTGCGATCGGCCTTTTCATATTTCGAGATAAAGCCTTTCAAATAGGTGACGCGCTTCATCTCCGCCTCGTCAGCACCTTCGCTTGGGCAAGCGACATATTTCTTCGCGGCTTCATAGGCTTTCGACTGATCCTTTTGCAGCTCGGCCGTCACCGTGGCATAGAGAGCGATCTTTGCATCGGTGCTGCAGGCATCCTGGGCCGGATCCTGAAGTGTCTCAATAGCGACCGCAGACGTTGTATTTGCAAACACTGGCAGAGACAAAATCGCCAGCGTTGCGCCAGCAGTTATTAACCCAAATATCTTTTTCATTACCAGGAGATCCTCCACAAACTAATCATTCCAACAGGTCTTTGCCGGGAGCGACGCGTTGCCTGATGCGACGCGCCACTGAGATGCGAGTTTAGCTAAGTGTCGTTGCCGATTATTGCCTTGCAATCCATGGGGAGATTATCACGCAACGAGGGTCAACGGATTGGGCTGCAAAAACGCGCCGCAATATTCCTGCAACATCGAGTTTCCTGTCAAGGCTGTGAGCCACAAAAAATGCGAAGTCACATACGACAGGCTCGACGCTGCCGCAATCCATGAGCGGACAGGCGGGCAGCCTGCAGTACAGAAAAGCAAAATGCGCCGGACTCTCCAATTACGAAATAGTCCGGCGCTTGGCTCGAAGGCTGTAAAACGATTTACGGCTTTTCAGCTTTTCGCGGTCGCTCGTCCGGCGAAGTCGTCTTAACCGGAGGCTTGGCGGCAGCACCTTGCTTCGGTGTTTCTTCGGTGCGCTTCGGTACGGGCATGATGACCCGTTTGACCTTGCTGTTGTTAACAGCGCCGTTACTCGGCTTGGCTTCGGGGGCAGTGTTGGCCTCGTCCATCAGGGAGGTATCGACTACCGGCTCGCCCTCTTCTTCCTTAGCGCGCTCCTCTTGAGTTTCCTTGGATTCTTCGTCGATATCATCGGCCTTTGTATCCGCGGCCTCGGCGGTGGGAGCACTCGCAATAGGCAGATTAGTCGGCGTTCCAAAGCGGTGATTCAAATCACGATAGATTTGGCCAGCGACGGCCGCAGGCAAGTGTCCATGCGCGTCAGTTCCGCGCGTAATAACAACAACGGCCAGTTTCGGATTTACCAGCGGAGCATACGAAGTGAACAGGCCCAACCAGGTTCGGCCGTCACCAATACAGGTTCCGGTTTTTCCGGCTACCGTCTGCAAAGGATCGTAAGCCTTCTTCCCGGATCCATAATTGACTGCGCCAACCATTCCAGGAACCATCCGCTGCAAGGCATCGGGCTCAATATTTATTTGACGTCGAACTTTAGTTTTGAACTGAGATTCATCCTGGCGACTACGTGGAACTTGCGGTGTGAGCAGCTTGCCGCCATTTGCCATAGCGGAGACCAAAGTCGCGAGCTGAACTGCGGTCACTTCGAAGTCGTCGCCGTGCGAAGACATTCGATTCAGGGCAAAACCTGATTTGAACGCCGGTAGCCGGCCAGAATATTCATTCGAGTCATTGATGCCGGTCTTCTCTCCCAAGCCAAGCTCGTGTGCGTAGCTGACCATTTTGTCAAAGCCAACCCGCCCGCCAACCTGCTGGAAGTAGGTGTTATTGGAATGCGCGAGCGCGCTGGTGAGATCCAGGTGATACCGATCGTAAGTCGCTTCGGTGTAGCTGGTATCGATTACCTTTTCATTCAAGCCGGCGAGTCCGGTGACGAGCTTGATCGTCGAACAGGGCTTAAACCCTCGACGCAGGCCCCACTCCTGATTCACTGTGCTGTATACACGGCCGGTCTTTGGATCCATCACCACGACGGTACCGGCGTGATTTCCAAGCGCGCTGATTGCCACGCGCCGGACTTCCGCATCTTCACCAGTCGTAAGATCGCGAGAAATAAAACTTTGGACTTCATTTCGCATCGCGGCATCGATCGCTCGCTGGCGAGCTATCGCGGCCTGACGAGCGGCTTCGGCACGACGTCGGGCCATTTCCAAGTCTCGGCGATGCCGGCCTTCGATGCGTCGCATCTCGGCGACGCGTTCACGCTTGGTCAAAGGACGACGGAGCCTTCGCTCCAGAGCCTTGACCGCTGAAGACTGCTCGCGCGCGATTCGGTTTCGAGCGGCTCGAACTTCTCGCGCACTAAGCCTACGACTACGACCTCCACGCCGAGCAACCGCGCGTCCACGTCGACCACGCCGCGAACTGGCAACATGTCTGCCTCCACGGGCCGAGTGTTTTCCTCGGCTGCGAGCCGAGGATTGCTTTCGGTGCTTGGCAAAGCTGGGTATAGAAAGGGGAAAGGCGATTAGAACTAGAAGGATAATTGCAAAGCGGAGAACCTTGGGGGATCCAAATTTAAGAGTCATCAGCAGGAACCTTTCTTAAAAATATCGTGGGAGTCACACTGACGTCTCAAAAAAGATCAGTCAGTGTGAACACTTTTGATTACGTCAACAAGCTTGACGTTCGCCAACGTGTCTCCGCCTCAAAGTAAACCAACATCTTCTGAACAAGGTCTTAAGCTTACTAAATTAAAAAGACTAACCGGTTCAAAAGTTCAGGTTCTAACTTTTTGGTGGGAGAATTCCCTAAAAGGCGGCCCCTGGGGACATTGCTTTGAGACCGGGCCAAATATACCATCAGAGTCTTGGAGCGGCAACCAAAAAATAACCAACTATTCATATTGAAGGGGTTACGTCGTATTCGATACACACCTCGATAATTCGATTATGATACTGAGCAATTCTCCCGAACCAAATAATGAGTAACCTGCTCTATATTTCCAGCTTCCGACTGCGCTTGTTGCTGCTACTGGCATCCCTGCTGGGCCTGACGCTGGGAGTTCAATACTATGTGAACCTACGCTCGGTCCGAATCAACACCGAGCTCCTTGCTGAGCAGGAACAGACGATCATGGCGGGTGTCGCCCTGGGTGTGAATAACATCTCCAGCAACATCTACCTTGAAGAGATGGCGAAGACGCTCAAGCAGCCTTTACTAAATCCAAACAGCAGCCGCACCAAGAACGTTTTGGTAATAGACGGCGAAGGAGATGTCCGCGACAGTCTCGACGATCGCTACGCGCCGAAGTTGAACGAGGATGGATCGACACGATACGTGCCTCTGTCTCAGGTCCAACTGCCGCCAATAAGTCCCGTAGTTGAATTTGTTGACGAGTCCAAAACGCGACCCTTGTGGCTGAAAGTCTCGGCTCCTGCCAAGCCCGGTGAACCCGGCGCCTTTTATCTTCCTGTCGAAACCAACCAGGGTCGATGGTATGTCATCGTGGTGCTGGGCTCTGCCAGCAACCTGACCAATATTCTTCAAGAGCAGGCGTCCAAGTCTCTTCGCTACACGTTACTGTTGCTCCTGGTTACCACGCTGGTGACTGGAATTCTGGTGTGGCGGTTCACACGGCCAATCAAAGATCTCTCGATCGCGGCCCGGCGCGTCGCTGGCGGTGATTTCAGCATTCGGGTTCAAGCGCAGAGACACGATGAGGTAGGTTTGTTGACCGAGGCTTTTAACGAGATGACTTCTCAGCTTGGACGCACTCGACAGCTCGAGAGCCAACTTCATCAGGCTGAAAAAGGAGCTGTGGTCGGACGCCTGGCTTCGGCCATCGCACATGAAATCCGAAATCCGCTGAACTACATCAATCTAACTCTCGATCATCTGCGCTCGACCTTTGCGCCGGCGGAGCCGGAAAAACGCAAAACGTTTGATCGCCTCGCCAGTCAACTAAAAGCAGAGGTGGCGAGAATCAACACTCACATAACCGATTTTCTCAGTTATTCACGACCGTCGCGATTGGAACCGCAACCCGTCGATCTGCGCGCCGCTGCGGCCGATGCCTTGCAGATGATTGAAGCACAGGCGGCCGAGCACGGGATTGAAACCAGGATTGAGCAAAACGGCGAGGTTCCGGAAGTGGCCGCCGATAGGCAGGCGATCCGGTCGGTGCTGACGAATCTGTTAATCAACAGCCTGCAGGCGATGGACGGTGAAGGCGGCAGTATCGTCGTCAACATCGCTAAAGATGAGACCGGTCAACGAGCCCAGATTGAAGTTACTGACACGGGCAGAGGCATCGCGCCGGACGACATCTCCAAGGTATTTGAGCCATACTACTCAACCAAAGAGACTGGAACCGGTTTGGGGCTCGCCATCGTCAAAAAGGCCATCGATGAACATGGCGGGACCATTGGCGTCACCTCGAGGCAAGGAAGCGGAACGACTTTTACTATTACATTGCCGATCACGGCAATTCAAGAAAGGATGAGGGATGAAGGCTAAAGGATGAAAATGTTGAGTGTGCGAAACACATTCAGCCTTCAGCCTTCATCCATGAGTTTATGCCCCGTAAAAGCATACTGGTTGTCGATGACGAGAAATCTCAACGAGAGATACTGGAGATGATTCTGTCCGGCGAGGGATACGACGTGACTACGGCTTCGTCTGGCGAAGCGGCTATGAAGTTCGCGCGTGAGCGACGCTTCGATCTGGTGCTGACAGATCTGAAGATGACTGGAATGGACGGCATAGAGCTACTCCAGCATTTGATCGCGCACGACTCAGCCATCATCGTCATCTTGTTGACTGCGCACGGCACGATCGACTCCGCCAAAGAGGCGCTGCGCCGCGGGGCTTTTGACTATCTCCAGAAGCCCTACGACAAGGAAGCTCTTTTGGCGACCATCAATCGAGCGCTCGATAAGCTCGACGAGATTGACACCGAGATCGTTTCGGCTTCTCCCAAGATGGAGAACGTCAAGAAGATGATCTTGAAAGTGGCTCGTTCCAATTCGACGGTTCTTATCCGTGGAGAATCCGGGACAGGAAAGGAATTGATTGCTCGAGCGATTCACAATCAATCGCCGCGCGTGACGGAAATGTTTCAGGCGGTCAACTGCGCCGCCATCAACGAGAATCTGCTCGAGTCCGAGCTGTTTGGCCATGAACGCGGCTCATTCACCGGCGCCCACGCCGAAAAGAAGGGTCTGTTCGAAGTAGCTGATCGCGGCACCTTGTTTCTCGACGAGATCGCTGAGCTCGATGTCGCGATGCAGGCCAAGCTGCTGCGGGCCTTGCAGGAACACAAGATCCGGCGCGTCGGCGGAACTCATGAAACCAGCGTGGACGTGCGCGTTGTGGCGGCTACAAATCGAGACCTGCGCGCCATGGTTGCCGACGGGCGCTTCCGTGACGATCTTTATTACCGCATCAATGTCCTGTCGATCGATGTGCCGCCGCTGAGAGAACGACGAGAAGACATCCCGGTCCTGATCGACTTCTTCCTGAAGAAGCACACGCGCAACACCTCGCGGCTCGTGCGCGGACTCGATGCTGAGACAAAGAAGTTAATGCTTGACTACAGCTGGCCAGGAAATGTGCGGCAGCTGGAATCGGCGATCGAGCGCGCCATTCTTCTGTGCGAGGGTGAATTCATCACTGTGGAAGATTTGCCGTTGGAAGTGCGACAAGACGCCAGTCCTGCCTCGCAGGGCGCGTTCAAGCTACCGCCGGAGGGAATTAGTTTCGAGGACGTCGAGCGGGACTTGATTATGCAGGCGATGGAACAGACTGATTACAACATTACCAAGTCGGCCAAGCTGCTGGGACTAACGTTCCGAACGCTGCAGTATCGGCTCGAGAAATTCGGCATTAAGAAGCCGGAGGCTAAAGATGACGAGTGAGTCTGAGAAGAAGTGCAAGGGGGAACCACCATCCGCGTTCTGTGGTCAAACACATTGAAGTGAGCAATCGACTAAGTCATAACCGGGAGTCAAACACTTTGATAAATCAGCCTCTAAATTAAGGGAGGACTCTTTCGATGCGAACGCTCAAATTATTCTTAACGATAGTGGCAACCAGCATCCTGGTAGCCTGCTCAGGCAGCTATAAGGATGCCGAAAATTCGGGGTTATCGAGCGCAAAACCAGCCGCTCCGGCAGACAAGCAGCAAGTAGCCCCAGCCGGGGATTTACCCTCTCTTCAGAAGGTCTCTGAGAATGAGCCATTCGGTGAGATGGCAAATCGGAAGATAATTAAGGACGCCGACTTAACTCTTGAAGTGGACTCGCCTCTCGATACGCAGGGTAGGGTTACATCAATCGCCGAAGCGCATGGTGGTTTTGTCGTCACTTCGGAATCAAAACAGCGGCCCTCGGACGATCCGTCTCAAAGAGTAGTTGATATCGCCCTGGTCATTCGAGTTCCCTCGTTCCAATTTGGACCGACCCGCGATGAAATTCTCGGCCTTAGCAAGAATGTGATCGACAAGAAGTCCACGGGCCAGGACGTCACCGAGGAATTTATCGATCTCGAAGCACGTATCAAGACTCAGGTTGCGCTTGAGGCGCAATTCATGGAAATCATGAAACAGGCCCACAAGGTCGAAGATGCGCTGGAGGTGCAACGCCAGATCGCGGAAGTGCGAACGCAGATTGAAAAGCTCGAAGGACGAAAGCGGTTTCTTGAAAATCGATCCAGTCTCTCGACGATTACTGTAAACCTGAAAGCGCCCACGACGATTCTCGTGACCCCAACCGGCTTTGCGCTCCAGATCAAAGAGGCGTTCAAGGAAAGCGTTTCAATCGCGCGAGAGATAATTCTCTTCCTGATCAGGTTCTTAATCGTGATGATACCGATTTTCCTGTTCATCCTTTTGCCGATCGGCCTGGTCGCTCGCTTTCTAATTCGTCGGGCTCGGCGTTTGCGACCGTTGGCGCCACCAACGCCCGCTCCAGCGCCTCAGGCATAAAGATCAAAATCTAATCCGAGGTCATCTAATGTTTCTGCGAAAGCATCAATCGGTAATTGGGCTGCTCTACCTCTGCCTGATGGTCGCATGCTCACGACCGGCGACCGGACCTGCAGCTCAGGCGACACCGTCCCCACCCACGATCAAGCCCAAGACGTCGGTTAACTTCGTGTCCGTACGGATCAGCAATGTCCAAGTGGCTGCCGGCGGCTCGGGCGAAGCAACCGTGTCAGTTGAAGTCCAGGACGGTTACCACGTCAATGCTAACCCGGCAACGGATCCCTGGTTGAAGCCGACTGAAGTAATCGCCCAGGCCGGCGACGGTCTAACGGTGGGCTATGTGAAGTACCCAACCGCGATCAAAAAGAAGTTTGGGTTTTCTGACAAAGAACTGTCGGTTTATGAAGGCGAGGTTGGCGTCAAGGTCCTGTTGAAAGCCGAAAAGACAATCGCAAAAGGTCCACACAAAGTTTCCGCCAAGCTCAACATCCAGGCTTGTGACAACGAGGTGTGTTACGCCCCAGGAACTTTGGAACTATCGATTCCGGTCATCGTAAATTGATTCGCAGATGAAACAGTTCTGGATCGCTGTCACTGTCGTCTGCGTCGCCGCTGCTGGTCTTGCGATGTGGCTAAGGCATTACGATGCAGGTTTTGTAATCGCCACCATCGGAGCATTGTCATGGTTTTTGAACTATCGCGTTACGGCAAAGGAATTAATCAGTGAATCTAAGAAGGACGCCGATGAAGAACAAGAGGATTCGGTCGACTAGTAGGACGACAGCTGGCGTTACCGCACTGACACTCTTATTAATCGCATTCATTGCTCCTTTATCTATTCGGGCTTCGAATGAAGGCGACGTGCGAAACGCGGTTGAATCAGTCTTTCAATCGCTCAAGAATAAGGATTACGAAACGCTCTATGAAACTTTGCCGTCAAATGCGCGCAGTCGAATCTCAAAAGAGCGATTTACAAACTCGCTGCGACGAACTCAGGACAACTATGCGCTCGACAATCTGGAGGTCGGGAAGATCAAAGTTGTGGGAGACTTTGCGGTGGTCGACACGGTGCTTTATGGCCGGCTGCTGCAGCCGCTGAATCTCGAAGGAAAAATCGTCGTCCAGCAGTACCTCGTTCGCGAAAGCGGTAAATGGAAAATGGCGACGGGCGATGACTCGACCATCCAACGTTTTCTCAAGTCCAACCCAACGTTCGCGCGTCAGTTTCGCATTCGCAATCCAAAAATTTTTGTGAAGAAGGACGCCGCCTGGGTCGAATTCACCCCTCCAAAACGCACCCGCCAAAAGTAAGACGTTATCCGCAGATTACGCAGATTCCGCAGATGTAAAAGCAAAGGGCAAGAGGCGCGATTTAGGCGCTGGTGCCTTGTCGGGATTGATTGAAATTCGTGGTATCGGAAGCGTAGCTATCCCGTATACCTTTCAATTCTTCACACACAAAAACATCTGTGTAATCTGTGGATAGTGCCTTACGTCAACAAATCGTCGAAGGAGAGTTGGGAGTCGTCGACGTAGACTTCGGTGAGGTCGCGACGAATGCGATAACGAGGAACATCGAGGGCCTCTCGAACCGCATCAAGATGAAAACGAATTATCCGCGGAGTTAGCCGCACTGAAGGAATGCGACGTTTGTGTGCAAGGCGGTAGACGGTCGACTCGCTGACCTGCAAAATTTCCGCGAGCTGGCCGGCTGTTAGAAATTCTTCCCGCTCTTCCATCTGGTGATTATTGTTTCACGGCCAACGAGAGCGCGATGCGATAGACAGCAGCGCTATCGATGTCAACATCTTTGCTGGCTGTCTCGCGACGATCAGCCTTAGCGGTGACGCGATACCGCGCCGCGTCCGGAGTCAGCCTGAATACAAATGAACCTGTTTCATTCGTAACCCGGCTATCGAGCTTTTTCAAAGAACCATCATCGAGGACGCGAGCGAGCTCAACTCGAACATTAGGAAGACTGCGCCCTACTTCATCAAAGACGCTACCCCGCAAGAAGGTGATGGAGCCGGCATCGATAGAAAGGACCAGCCGATCACCGAGTGCGCGAATCTTGCCGGCTTTGACTTCCAGGTTTTCCAGTGTGCCAACACTCAGACCAGGCTTGCGGAAGGTTACTCCATAGAATCCCGGAGCCAGCCTTTGGATCGAGAACTCGCCATTGCGATCAGACGTGGTGCGCGCCACTTCGTGGTCGCCCTGGCGGACAACCACCGCGACGCCCGAGGGCGAGCCTGACTCAACTTGAACTTTACCTTTGAAGCCGCCCGTGGATTTGTCCTGAGCAGCCACAATCGTCAAGCTCAGGCCAATAGCCGCAAGAATTCCAAGTAGTCTCGACAGTTTCATATTATTATTCCTCCAGGATTCGGGTGGAATCATACCACTATCAGGCCAGTTGACCGCAAACTTGATGCTTCGAATTGCGTTACCTGTTGCCCGGTTTTATGATGAGCACCGTTGAGCCGGTTGAAATTAAAGCTTTATGTCTTGCCAGACTCAGCCCAAAACCAATCAAAATAGCTTTACCAGACCATTGACGGTGCTTCTTTGCCTGGTTGGGAGCATTGTTTTTGTTGGCTTCCCAAATACTACAGGTCACAGTCAGGATCCGGATCCCTCAAAACAACAGCGTCCGAGACAAGTTTCACCACCCTCCGCTGAACCTATCCAGACTCTCGATGAGATTTTGCGAATCGACACGGATTTGGTTTCGGTTGACGTTAATGTGACTGACGCTGCCGGACGCACCGTTCGGAATCTGCAGCAGAAGGACTTCACGCTCTATGAAGATGACAATGAACAACCGTTAGCGTTCTTTCACCTCGAGAACCGCAGCGGTCTGAGTCGACCCGTTGCGATAGTTTTCGCGCTCGATATCTCGGGCAGCATGACGCCGGATGAACTCGAGCGGCTGCGGGGTGCCATGCACGTATTCTCAGAGAAGCTCTCGACCCACCCATCGAGTTTCGCGGTTATGAGTTTTGGAATGCGAGTCAAGACGCTTCAGAACTTTACTTCTGAAGCAGAGAAGCTCGATCGAGCATTCGACAAGCTAGCGAGAGAACCCAACGGATTATCGACACATACCTACGACGCCGTGGATGACGCGATTCGCCTGCTGGTGCGACACGCACCCAGAACACGAGACAAGCGTCTGATGAAGCGAGCGGTGGTTGTAATTACGGACGGCTTCCCCGTCGGCGACACAGTTGCGCCCGAGACTGTGATTGAGCGAGCTAATACGGCTGATGTTAGCGTGTATGTTGTGACCCTGCCTTCGTACTCGCGTTTGCTGGTTTCAGCTGACCGAGCACCACTGCCCACACCGCTCGACATCAGCGGTCTGGTTCAATTGACTGGCGGCAAGAATGTGTATGCTCGTGACAAGGATTACGAGCCGCTGTTTCGCGCGCTGGCGGAGGAAGTTACTTCATCGTATGTGTTGGCGTTTTACCCGCCGCTTGAGAAGCGGCGTGATGGAAAGTTTCATTCGATTCGAGTTGAGGGCCCGAAAGGCTTACAGCTGAGACAGAGCCGACCCGGCTATCAAGCCGGTAAGCAGTGAAGTCCGACAAGCTTAGTCATCGTCAAACTACATTGACGAATGTAAGTTCGTCGGACTTGTCGTATCAAAACTCGTCCTCGTCGTCATCGTCGTCGTAATCCTCTTCAACAATATCGAGTTCGACGGGGTCGAGGCCGACAACCTCTAAATCGGTTCCGCACTCTTCACACGAGAGAATATCGCCTTTGTCAGCGTCGGTATCGACATGAACGTCGGCATCGCACTCGGGACATGTTCCGGTCGGCACTTACCTTACCTCCACCTGAATTTATTGGTTGAATTAGAGCTTGGACAATCTAACTGTCACTGAAAGATTTTGCAACCGTCTTTTTGTTTGTTTGCGCGGGGAGAGTTTCCTGCTTAGTAAGACGGTGTTAACAACGACTGATGCCACGGCCTCGCGCCGTGGTCCGTCACGTTAGCAGCTACATCAAGGTCGTCGAAAATATTGGAGATGCCACGGGCTGGCCCCGTGGTGTTTCACGTGGCCGCCTACCAGCAGCATGAAGCGTGAATACTCCACGGGACGAGCCCGTGGCATCACCAAAAATCTCGGCCCGCCTCTGTTAGCGACCAACGTGAGTGACCACGGCGCGAGGCCATGGCATCCGTTAACTCTACTCCATTCTTCTTGTAGCCGCGCGTAAAGCTCCACGGCGCGAGGCCCTGGCATCGACTTTCCAATCACAACTCAATTCTAGTGGCGCAGCTAACTTCATTAAGCTAAGATGCGGCGCGGAAAATCAATCCTATAAGTACGCATAACTGTGGCTGACCACAGAAATGCGATCCGTGCCAGTAGCGTTCCCGTCAGGTATTAACCTGAGGCAGTACTGATACGCGCCGCCTCGCCGTCAATGTCTTTGAACTGAATAATCAGTTTCATGATCGCAAGCGTTAACAAGACACGACTAACCCTGCTGCTGCTAACCCTGTGGTTCGGCTTTCTTTTTTTGGTTGCTTACATTGCGCCCGGGTCGAGTAAGAGCAAAGACACATCACCCGACGCTGCAAAAGTTCGAAGCACGCGTGCCACCTCATCAGCTCCTCAACCAGCAACGAATAAGTCCGAGACTGAAGCCAACTCACGAGATGAAGACAATGATGGGATTCCTGACGCTGCCGAGCTAACCAGCTTCACCGATCGAGAGAGCTTCAAGCGCTGGTTCACTCGCATCAGCGAGATGCAGTTTTACAAACTCAGCGAAACCTGGAACCCCGAGCAAAGAGATTGTTCCGGCCTCGTTCGCTTCGCCTGGCGCGAAGCGCTGCGCCGCCACGATCGACTTTGGTTTCAAAAGATGGGCGCTGGATACGAATCGGTCGCGCCCGATGTCAGCATTAGCGACAGAGAGTCACGCCTGCTGGGCGATAAGCTTTTCCGAACCGACTTTGGCAGGTATGAAACCGGTGATTTGATCAACGGGACGTTCTCCGAATTCGCCGACGCGCGCACTCTCAAAACCTTCAACACGATCTTTATTAGTCGCGATCGCCGCCAGGCACGCCCCGGTGATCTGTTGTTCTTCTATCAACCCTGGGTCAAAAAGTATCCGTATCACGTGATGATTTACCTCGGTGACTACAGTCTCTCGCCGAACGGCGCCGCAGACTGGGTGATCTATCACACGGGCGCATCTCCCAACGATGCCGGAACTGTGAAGAAGGTCCAGCTGTCTGTTCTCGATCATCATCCGGACGCGCGCTGGCGGCCTCTGGAAAGCAATAAGAACTTTGTTGGTTTCTATCGTTTGAAAATTCTTGAGTGAGGTGGCTCGAACGTGTCCAAGCTCAGTCCTCGGTTAAGCAAAATTGGCGGCGTCGTTGCGATGTACCTGGTCGTCGCGGCGGGTGTTTTCGGATTTAGTTGGATTCGAGATCGGTTGAATGCGCGAAAAGCCACCGAAACTGCAAAGGCGCGCGTCTTCGCTAACGAACCCTTCTTTTCGCTGACTGCGAATCGCACTTTCGCACCCAGCGAACGAGCGCACCTGTCGGCCAGTTACCGCGCGATTGATCGTCTTGATTTTCGTGTGTACCTGGTGCGCGACCCGCTGAAGTTCTTCAAGCGGCTCGACGATCCTCATCAAATGGGTGAAGACGAGAAGCAGCAGCTGGAGAAGAGCTACCGAAGCCGGCTGCGTGTGCTCGAGCGCGCTCACACAGTGAAGTCCACGATCTATTCGACAATCAAAGACTACGTACGCGAACAACTGCAACGTGACCACCGGGAAAAGTTCAACCAGAAATTTAGACCTGCCGAGGGTCCCTCACGCACGGCCTTGAATGTGGCGAGCTATGCTCGCGTGCCACTATTGAACTCAAATCAATTAGTGGACGCCTGGAGCGAGCGACTGCCAGTCGGCGCCGAAGATTACGATCAGCAAAGTATTAACCTCGGTCGTCAGAAGCCGGGCGTCTACCTGGTCGAAGCCGTCAATGAAAACCTGCGCGCTTATTCGATCGTGGTTGTGACCGACCTCACGATGGTTCAAAAGAGCACTCGCGACGGGCAGTTGTTGGTTTATGTCGTGGATCGCAAGACGGGCGCGCCGCACGCAAACGTAAATGTCGAGGTGGCTCGCGGAAAAGAGAAACTGATAACCGGGACTACCGATAAGTCCGGGATTTTCCAAACTGAAGTGACCAAGCCCAAGTCGGCTAAGCCTGCCGAGGACGTCGATCCTGAAGCTAAAAAACCAAATAGTTCATACCTGGTCTTCGCTCACGAGAAAGACAACTTCGTCGTTTCAGATCTCGATTCGTTTTACTTTGGCGGTGAGGAGTACGAAGGTGACACTTCCTACGATCCCAATCTCGTAAGTTACATCTACACCGATCGGCCTATCTATCGTCCAGCGCAAAAGGTCTATTACAAAGGCATCATTCGCCGCTGGGGCAGGAACGGCTACGAGCTCGTCGACGGCAAGACCGTGAATGTCACGATTGAAGATCCAAACAGCGGCAAAGTCTCACAGACAGAGCTTCCGCTTTCATCCCGCGGAACTTTCAGCGGCGAAGTAGACATTATTGATGAGGCTCCTCTCGGAAGCTATCGCATTCTTGCCAAAGTCGGTGAGGTTGAAGTCAGCTCCGACTTTGAAGTCCAGGAGTACAAGAAGCCTGAATTCAAGGTCAAAGTTTCGGGTCCCAAGAAGTTTGCCTCGGTCGGCGACAAAGTTCGTTTTTCAGTGGAGGCGAATTACTTCTTCGGCGCGCCCGTGACCAAAGCCGATGTTCATTACTACGTCTATCGCTCCCGCTACTATCACTATTGGTGGTCGGGTGAAGCGGATGAGTTTGACGATGGAGCTGGAAAAGAAAATGAAGGCGAGGACCAGGGTGACGACGAGGGCTACTATGGCAATGACGTCGTAACCGAAGGCGATGGCACACTCGATTCTCGTGGACGTCTTACGGTTGATTTTGAAGTCCCCGAAGGCGAAGAAGGTGACAAGTGGGACTACGAATATCGCTTCGAAGCAGCAGTCACCGATCAGTCTCGGCGCGAGATGCAAGGCAGTACGACCTTTGTCGGCACGCGCGGCAAGACCATCGCGAGCGCCCAGCCCGATAGATACCTCTATTATCAGGGCGACACCGCCAAGATTCTGGTTCGCGCCGCCGACTACGAGGGTCACCCGGTTGCGCAAAAAGTCACGCTGAAATTTACGGAAATAAAATGGGAGCGGATTGAAAAGGAAGAAGACAACAACGGCTACAAGTACAAGTACTACGAGTACAACAAGCACGAGACTGAATTACAAGGAGGCGAAGTCACCACTGATTCACAGGGAAACGCAACCTATGAGTTCAAGGTGGCCGTGCTCGGCTACATCGACATTCTTGCCATCGTCAACGAAGGCGACAAACAAATAGTCAACGACGGCGGCTCGCTTTGGTCTACTGACAAGAAGAGCGAATGGGCCGACTTCCAACTCCGCGATTCCGACGAAAAGACCATCAAGCTGGTTCCTGACAAAAAGTCATACCGGCCCGGTGAAACTGCGCACGTCCTGGCAATGTTGCCGGCTGATCAAGCTCACCTCTTAATAACTACCGAACTTTCTTCAGTGCTGACGAGCCGTGTTATTGACGCGCCCGGTCGCAGTGTCGTAATCGACATACCTATCGAGCGTCGGTTCGCTCCGAACGTTTATTTGAGCGTGAGTTTTGTCAAGGACGACGATCTGATTACAGAGAGTCAACGCCTTTCGGTACCGGCTCGCGATCGTATGCTCAAGCTCGACATTGTTCCCAACAAGAAAGAATACAAGCCTCGCGATGTAGCCTCGTATACGGTTCTTGCTCGTAACGAGGACGGTTCACCCGCCGCCGGCGCCGAGATAAGTCTCGGCGTTGTCGACGAAGCGATTTACAGCATTCAGGCAGAGCGGGCCGGGAACATCAAACGCGAGTTTTATGGCCTTCGCTACAACGAGGTCGAAACTTCAATTGCAATTCATTACGGCTTTACCGGCTACTCCGGCAAAGAAGGACTTGAGCTTGCCCTTAACAAGAAGGCTTATGAGCTTGCCGATTTCAAGAGCGAAGCTCCGATGGCGGAACCCACGATTCGCAAAGAATTCAAAGACACCGCATTCTGGCAAGCCGATGCCGTCACTGGCGGCGATGGCAAAGCAACAATTCAATTCAAGCTGCCGGACAATCTGACGACCTGGCGAGCAACAGCGCGCGCAGTCACGGCTGACACTCGCGTCGGCGCGTCAGTCCAGAAAGTTTTGTCTCGCAAAGACGTGATCATGCGTCTCGAGATGCCGCGGTTTCTCACCGAAGGCGATAACGTGACCATCTCGGGCGTGGTCCATAACTTCCTGCCTCAGGACAAGAGCACCCAGATCACGCTCGAACTAACTGGAGCGCAGCTCAACAGTTCTGCGAGCGAGACCATCACTATTGCTCGCAACGGCGAGCATCGCGTCGATTGGCAAGTTAACGCTCAACAACCCGGCGAATTACGACTGCTTGCCAAAGCTTTGACTGACACCGAATCGGATGCAGTGGAGATGACGATTCCAATCGTGCCCCACGGCTTGAAGCAAACGATGGGCGGAGCGGTGACGCTGACGCAGAACGACGGCGAGGAAACGCAGACTTTCAATCTGCCGATGCATCCCGATATCCATGCCAGCACGTTGCGTATCGAAGCTGCGCCTTCAATTGCCGGGACGCTTTTCGGGGCGCTCGATTATCTAACGAGCTTCCCGTACGGCTGCACCGAGCAAACGATGTCGAGCTTTCTCCCGGACGTAATCGTCGCGCAAACGTTGAAAGATGTTCCTTCAGCACGCATCCGCGACACCAACGATCTGCCGAAGAAGGTCCAGCGAGGACTGGATCGGCTTTACACGTACCAGCATGATGACGGCGGCTGGGGCTGGTGGAAGGATGACTCCACAGATCCTTTCATGACAGCGTATGTGATTGATGGGCTGACGATCGCCAGCCGGACCGGTTTTCAAATTGAGCAATGGCGGCTCGACAAAGCTGGTCAAAAGCTGGCCGCTATTCTCGACGCCAATAAGCGGGATAACGGCAATCCGATCGATCCGGAAACGCGGGCGTACATGATTTACGCCCTTGTTCAGAGCGGAACGTCTAATTCGAAATATCTCGAAGAGCTTTACTCGGGTCGTGCTCAACTGCAGCCTTACGGCCGCGCTCTACTTGCCCTTGCTCTAAAAGAGCGAGGCGACGATCGCGCTCGTGAAATCGCTGGACAGATCGAGAGCTCGGCTCATGTAACTGAGTTTGAAGTTGATTGGAAGACGAATCGCGTAACTGACTACGGCCATCCAATCACGCTGGACGTTGAGACGACGGCGTTGTCATTGAAAGCGCTGTCGCGGATCTCTCCACAGAGTCCGCTGTTGCCGAAGGCTGCACGCTGGCTGGTCGGACACCGGCGCAATGGTTACTACTGGACATCTACTAAGGAGACGGCATTCGCCATCTACGGCTTGACCGATTATCTCAAGGTGAGTCAGGAGCTATCGCCGGACTTCAGCTTCGAGGTCTATCTGAATGGGAATCAGGTCTTGTCACAAAAAGTAAGTTCGGCTGCGATAGCGCCGGCTGTAGTAATTAAGAAAGGCGCTGAAGTCGGAGCCAACAATCAGGTACGCATCGTCAAACACGGACGAGGCGCTCTGTATGTAACCAGCGCGCTTGAATACTTCAGCGGTGATGAGGAAGTTAAGCCACAGTCTTCGGCCGATCTGAAGATAACTCGTGAATATCTACGACTGCGAGTGTCCGAAGACAGCCAGGGTAAATCGTCATGGAAGGTTGAGCCATTATCAGGAGAGTTGCGCTCGGGCGACTTGATCGTCGCGCGTCTGAAAGTTGAAGGCGCGCGGGCGGAGTACCTGATGATTGAGGATCCAATTCCAGCCGGCGCCGAACAGATTGGCCGGGCCAATGGGCTGGCGCTCAGCTATGCCGACAATCAATGGACTGATTGGTATAGCCAACGCGAGTTTCGTGATAACCGGACTGTATTGTTCGTTGACTACTTTGACGGCAAGGCTACTTTCCAATATGCGTTGCGTGTCGAGGTGCCCGGAGATTTTCGCGCCGCGCCGGCCCGAGCTGAGTTGATGTATCAGCCGACGGTCCAATCCAATACCGGCAACGCCCGGCTGAAGATACTTGATAAGAAGTAGGCTAAGGAAGGTAGTGCGGCTTGCCGCCGCGCAGTGCGGAAAGGCTCTGCCTTTCCGCAGAATGTCGGATTTAGTAGTTCGAGGCTCCGCCTCGATTGTAGGAGGCATAGCCTCCGGATATTTCTAGTTAGCTCGATGGAAAGGCAAAGCCTTTCCGCACTGTGCGGCGGCAAGCCGCAAAATAGGAACAACCCATGCTCAAGCAACCACTTCAATCATTCTTTCAGTCAGCGCGATCACTCTTTAGCGACAAGAGCTCGCTTGCGATTTTCGCAGGACTGTACGCTTTGTTCCTGGGAGCGCTCTACGGCTTTGTTGCAGTTAAAGAAGCGACTGTCGTACAGGTGATTCTAACCCTCCTGTTCATCGCTCTCGCGCCAGTTCTCTTCTTTATGCTTCAAGCAGCGATCATTACTCACGCTAAATCCGGAAGCATCAACTGGCCCATCGTCTTGCGCTCGTCAACCAAACTAGCGCTCGTAACTTTGCCGGTGATTCTGGTTGGTGTCGGCGTGGCGTGGGCCCTGAACAAGTGGCAAGGTCATTACACCGCGCCCTTCTTCAACGCGCCACTACCGGGGCAAGCTCCCGTTCCTGGCATACCGGCGCCACGTGCAGTGCCGCCCGTGTATTGGCCCAATGTCTTGTTTGCGTGGGGACGGCTTCTGTTTTTTGCGGTCGTGGTTCCTTTGACATTAATTCATTTCTGGATTGGCGCGGCCGGCAAAGAGGTGCGTGATTTTTTCCAGGGTGGTTTCCGCGCCTCCGCGACTCGCTTAGGACAAACTTTGTCGCAGGCTCTGTCGCCCGGCTCTTTGCTTATCTACGTTCCTGGGCTGGTGTTGTTTGCTCTGGTTCCTTATGCAGTGCTGTTTGCGCGGATTCCAACGAAGGGCGCGTGGAGCGACATTGTCGTGTTCAGCGCGCGGTTGCTCGTCGTCTTCTTGTTCGTCCTGGTGGGCTGGGTGATTACGCTTAGGGCGCTTGCCAGAAATGCTGGTGACGCGGAAAAGGCTTTGCCGGCGCCAGTCGACGAGAAACCGGATCCAACGCCGGCAACCGCTGTCGATCAACCCGAGATGACAACCGTCTAATCCGAGATCTCTAATTTGAGATCTCTGCTCTGGAATCTGAGATCTGAGATCTGAGATCTGAGATCGAATAACTTGGTCGTTCAACCACAACACACACACAGACATGCGATTCTAACTTGCGAGTTCGTCAAAACAAATTCGATGCACTTCTTCGATGGCGGCAAGGTCTATGTGTAGTTGCCGTTGCCGGCCTCGCCGTCTGGTCAGGCCTCAAACCAACTTCATTGATAGGCCCGCGATCGACTGCTAGTGACACCGTAGGATCGCAGCTCGAGATAGATCACGCGCTATCCGCGGCCGCTGCAAGTGCGCTTTCCGGCCGAGAAGGGACCATCATCGTTCTCGATCCGCAAACTGGCCGCATACGAGCAATCGTCAATCCAAAAGTTGCGTTTGAAAATGCATACGCACCGGGCTCAACGATAAAACCCTTCACGACGCTGGCGGCTTTGCGAGCAGGTCTCATCGATAAGAACTCGCGAGCTCTCTGTCACGAGCGTTATTCCCACCAGGGTTTTTCTACAGTCTGTGCCCACCAGCGCGACCTGCCTCCATTCGATCCGTCTCAAGCCATCGCGTATTCGTGTAATTACTATTTCGGCAGGCTTGGCGAACGGCTTGATGAAAAGCTGTTGAGCGACACCTTGAGCAGTTTCGGTTTTGGAAAGCGCGCAATGTCTACCGGCGAAGATCGTGACGGGCAGCTATTGCGAGGCAAAATCGATCCTCGCAACGCGCTTGGCGAAGGGACTCACCTGCAAGCCACACCTATTCAACTAATCACTGCCTACACAGCGTTGCTGAACGGCGGGCGGCTTCTGACTCCAGAATTAAAGTCCAGCGAAGAATTTCAGGTCCATGAACGCAGTCATTTGGATATAGCTGCTGAGCATCGTTCCTTGATCCTCGACGGTATGCGGGGCGCGATCGCTTACGGTACCGCGTCGCGTGCGGGCCTCAATTCTTCCGAGTTCGGAGTGTTTGGGAAGACAGGTACATCAACACCCCTGCAAGGCTTTCGTTCACAAGGCTGGTTTGTCGGGTTCGCGGCTGCGTCATCCGAACCTGAGGTTGCACCAGACCAGGTGAGGCTGGCAGTCCTTGTCTTTCTTAAGAAAGGTCACGGATCAGAGGCTGCGGCAGTTTCACGGCCAGTCTTCCAGGAGTTCTCGCGCTGGAAAGATCAACTTGCAGTCCACGAGTCAGAACTGTCTGCGAAAAATTCGAACCAGGAAGAGCCGGCGCGTGGCTGGGCAGCCACAGTGATGCCGGCGTTCTTCAAATTCTCAAACGCTTTCGGTTTCGGGGCGGGTATGAGGTCTCATCCAGACCCATCTGCAAGTCAAAAAATGATCGATCGCCGGGAACCTTCGTCGCCATCATCTGAAAGGAAGATCAAGGTTCATCTCGTCAGTGAAAATGTCACTCGCGAGCTGGCCCTGGAAGATTATGTGGCGACCGTAGTTGCTACTGAAGGAAGTGCTGAATCACAACCTGAGGCGCTGAAAGCATTGGCAGTGGTCGTGCGTACTTATGCTTTAAAGAATCTTGGGCGACACGCGAAGGATGGTTACGATTTTTGTAGCACCACGCATTGCCAGCGATATCAATTCGCAAATGACCCTACGGCGAACACGCAAGTGTACGAGCCGGCGATGAAGGCCGTTCGCGCCACGACTGGACAGGTCCTTCACGATCAAACTTCAGCTTTGGCTGAACCATACTTCAGCGCTTCGTGTGGCGGCGTGACGGCAAACATTCATAGTTTGTGGGGCGCGAATTCCCTGCCCTACCTGCAGGGCGTGCGCGACGAATTCTGTGAATCGATGCCTCATCATGAGTGGAGAGATGCGATTCCCGCGGAACGATTAATGGAAGCGCTCAGGACTGACCAGAGAACCGATCCGGGTTTGGCTTTGAAGGCAGTGCGGATTCTGAGACACGACAACACGGGACGAGCGCAATTGATCTCCATCGAAGGTGAAAAGAGTCATGTCGTGCGAGGCTGGGACTTCAAAATTATCGTGGGCCGGAGACTCGGATGGAATTTTCTGAAGAGCTCGAAATTTGAAATCGGGCGCTTGGGGCCGGATTACATTTTTCAAGGCTATGGCTTTGGCCATGGGCTCGGTCTTTGTCAGGAGGGCGCGCATGTAATGGCGCAGCGTCACTGGACCTACGAAAGAATTTTGGGAAGGTATTTTCCCGGGACTTACATCGCCAGGGAATCTCGCGAAGGCGTGATCGCGCAAGCCCAGGATGAGACGCACTCTGCGAAGTCAAATTCATTTGCCGATCTGATTTGGAAGAATGCAACCCGCTACACTTTCAGGTCTGCGCCTTCGGCCGGAAGAGCTTCCCTTTCAAGTGAGCATTTCCGCGCCAGTTATCCAGTCACCCTGCCACAAAGGGACGTAGCACAAATACTTCGCACGCTCGAAACCACACGGACCGGTCTTATTAATAAGGTGTCGGCCGCGGGATTGGCGTCGAGTTCAATTCCTGCGGCGGAGATTTTCATCAACGACACCACGGGCAACTTTGTGGGTCGCACCGGCCTGCCGTGGTGGGCCGCGGCGGCCACCAAAAATAACCGGATCGAGCTACAGCCAGCCGAGGTTCTTCGTCGACGAGGCGTTCTGGAGACAACGCTGAAACACGAATTGGTCCACATCATCGTGGATCAGATCAGTCGCGGGAACGCCGCGCGTTGGTTAACCGAAGGAATGGCTCTTTATTTTGCAGGGGAAGGTCGGCTGCTGGCGCGTTATGCTTCGAAATCAAAAATGACCGTCGAGCAGATTGAGGCCGCGCTGAAGAATCCAACTTCGCAGGACGAAATGCGCCGAGCCTATGCCGCCGCCTACCAGGAAGTCAGCCGATTGATCAAAGCCGACGGTGAAGCTCGCCTCTGGCAACGCGTCGCCCGCAGCCAGTAAACTCAACGCGCCGAAATAATCGTTTCCGACCTCTCACAAACTTAATACCGCTCGTGCCGCGAGCTGCTCAACTCCATCTCATTCGTCACCCGGTTTCAACCGGGTGACAAGCGACTACTAAAATATTTCCTAACCGTTTCAACAGGGAACAGCACAAGGTCGAGTTGTGCCTGCGTTTGAGCGGGAAACCGTTGAAACGGTTACAGAGGTCTGATGTGATCGCTGGTCACCCGGTTGAAACCGGGTGTGAATGAGAGGTGTCGTGAGCCTGCGCCGCGGCCAATAACTCAACGCGCCGAACAGGTGTTTAGAGTTCAAACTTCAGTTTGGGTTTAGTTGAAAAACCCAAACTGAAGTTTGAACTCTAAACACCTGTTCGGCGCGTTGAGGTTACTGGCAATCCTGGTTGGATTTCGTGATGTATGGTCCGGAACGTAACTGGTACTCAGTTGACGTAATGAACGAGCAAACCATGCCGCGGAAGTTCCTCGGCTGACTTGCGTTCAGAATATTCAGCCAGAAGTCGTAGCCTCCCTGATCCGGATCCCGCCGCAGATAACCAAAGTACTGCATCAAAACAAATGCCGGGTTGTACTCGCGATCCTTGTACTGTTGGATATCAATCAAATCGAGCAGCACCTGGCCACGCGTCTTCGTGCCGCCCGTCAAGCCATCAATCGCAGCTTGTCTCTGCGTCGCAAACTCTGCCCCATCCAAATTTGCTTTGCCGTACAAGCTGGTGACGAATTCTGTCGGCGTTAAGTCCGTCGGGTAAGCTGTTATGAACTCCGGCCTTGCGACAAAAGTGTTGGCATAGTTGATCGTGCTCTGCGGCAGGCCAGCCCCACCAACGATCAGCGAGCGGTCAGCGATGAACTGGGCAAACAAAACATTGGCCCTGCTGGGCGCGTTGACTCGTGAGCCGTAAGCCCCGCGATACATTCGATACACAACGTATCCGGTTTCCTGAAACTCGAGCTCAATGAAGAACGCCGCCGATACTCCAATCCTTTGTGAGTGAATGCACGCCGGGTCCGAGCCGCAGTTCGTAATCTGCGCGGTCCAATAATCGAGCCCACCTGTGTCCGGATCTCGACTCAGGAAGTCTCGGTAGTGCTGCCACACAAAGTACTGCGCCGTGTCGAGCGCGTTCGGCGTCAATGGTTCGTCTCGATTCAACGTGCCGTTGCCATCCCGGTCGATGGCATTTCGTCGACCTGCAAGTACAGGAACACCAGTGAACGTCAATTCCGCGCGAGTCCCGGCGGCCTGCAACAGAGAAGCCAACGAAACCGATGCTTCGCCTTGCTTGTCTGTTTGATAAGAACCATTCTGCGGCGTGTACAAGAACCCACGCGGACTTCCGTTGAAAAGACCACGCACGACCAGGTCACAATTGCCGACCGCAGCCTGGCTTTGCAGAAGATTGATTCGATCGAGCACGGTCGCCGAGGCTTTATTGTCAGCGTCAACCGTCACCTGCAAACCAACTGCAGGAGCAATCCCCGAGTCAAACGCCAGCAGGAACTGTTCGATGTCTCGTCGCTGTCCGTCATTTTGAAAAACAAAAGGGTTCGCATGCAGAAACGTGAACAAAGTGTCAGTCGATCCATCATGAATGAATCCATAACCCGTGATCTGTTCGCCTGGAGCTCGGAAGAATCCGGTCTTCTGATACATGCCGCGCAATTGCGGTACCTTCATATCCTGCGATTCATCGATAGCAAAAGCCGGGACGAGGGCTCTATTTGTGCCCGTGCCAAAATTGTTGGCGGTATGACAAAAATTGCAGTTAAAGGCGTTGCCGTCAAACAGACGGTTCGGGTCACTGAAGAGCTGTGCGCCACGCGCTGCACTTGGTCCGCTCGACGGGTTGGGCATCGTGCGATCGAGATTCTCATTTGGGTTTGGCGGATAACTGAGCGACGTAATAAAAGCCTGGAAGTCCGCCATCTCCTGCCCGGTAAGCTGGCGCGGTCCGCCGAGCAAACTCATGAAAGCCGGATTGAAACTGTTAAGTGCCGCTCGATCACCTCGCCAGTGCAGTGGCTCTGTTCCGGTGATACCACGCAGCGACTGCGTAAGCATCGGGCCTTTCATCGGATGGAAAGTCGACGAACCTACCCCGAAGGGAGCACCTTGCGGATTGGGCACGGTTTGCATGTTTCCAGTCGGATCACCCAAGTCCCAGGCAATACCGTCACGATGACCATTCGCATGACAACTTGCGCACGAGAGATCTCCATGCGCCGACAGGCTGGCATCATAAAGAAAGCGACGGCCTCGCGTGACGGCAGGCGGCTCAGGATTAAAGCCAACTGGAACAGTGGCTATTTGCGTTCGCGTAAAGGTGTCAATAATGCTGAGACTATCGTCAAAGCGATTGAGCGCATAAAGGAGCTTGCGTTTTGGATTCAGAGCTAACCCGGTCGGTCCTTGTCCCACCGCTATTCGAGCGAGCACTGTTCCCTGCATATCCAGAACACCAACTTTTGCTGAACCGGTTGCGGCTACATACAGTGTGCCGTCAGTAGCCCGCGCGATATCGCCCGCAAGTGCAAGGCTAAGGGCGCGTTCACTATCAGTGCCGGCTGGGTTCCCGTAATCTATGTGCGAATTGATATCGACTGGATTAACAACCGGATTCCCGAGGCCTACAAAAGAAATGCGAGTGTTGAGAAAACGACCGCGCGCATTTGGCTCGAAACGAACAAGGTTGCGCGCTTCGTCGTTGACTACAACTAATTGATTTGAAGTAGGGTCGACGACGGCATTGCCCACGTGGGTGCCGATATTCCGAATCTCACGATCGAGCGCTGCTGCTGCGCCACTTGAGTCCAATACGACGACATCGACATCAGCCAGCGAGTAGGGCACGAATGCAGTCCAGCGCCCATCGCTTCGTTCATCTGACCAGTTAATACCGTTCCATTTTACAATCAGCCCCACCGGCGGCGGCTGGGGCAAACCCGGTCTGAGCGCTGGAGACGGTGGAGGCGGACCGCCACCCGCCGCGACGGCATCCTCTCCCAGGACAGTCGTCTGATTGCCTGACTCAAATACCGAAACGAAAACTTGTGAGCCCATCGAGTTGCGCGCCAAAGCTCTCGGCTGTTTGCCGCGAACAGGAATTAGTTGCGGCGCAGTAGTTGGCGCCGCGGGATCATAGACTTTGATATGACTGAGACCAGAGACACAAACGAACGCCATTTCATGCTGCACGCCGGCAAACACTACATCGGTTGGTTCGTCACCAACCTCAATCGTTCGGGTCACATTCCATGTCTTCAAATCCACGACGCTGACTGAATCGGAAAGCCAATTTGTCACCCAGACTTCGCGATCATTGCGAACGGCGACACTCACAGGCTCGAGCCCGACTGGTATCTCAGCCATTAGGGTCAACGTCCGACCTGTCAGGTGAAATACTGACAAGCTATTGTTCGGTGTATTGACCGCGAGAAGTCGAGAACCATCAGGAGTGACAGCCAATGGATGAATCTGCGGTGCTTCGAAATGTTTGTAGGAGGTTGGTCCCTGGGCCAGGACCGGCGTCGAATGCCGGCGTTCGAGCCAGACCATGACAGTCGCGGCTACAGCTAGCGCGACAATAATTCTCTTAAGATGTTTGTTCATGGGGGAAGACGGGAGGCTTCCGAAGCCTGTCGAACTTTCTAACAGTGGCGACCCTCACGTGCGAGCGCCACCGGGGAAGATGTCTCGCAGAGTATGGCCCGGAATTATGAAAAGTCAATCGTAAAGCCGGAAACCGTGAACCGGACAGCACGAGCAGCTTCGGTTTCCGGTTCCCGGTTCTCGGTTTCCAGTTCACGGGTTACGGGTCTTTGAAACACTTTCCATCTTTCCGACGTCTTTAGAATATGACAAACTCCGTGCTGCGAGCTTGTACGTTGTCTGGGACTACTGCCGTAAACCGCACTCCTTTGGAGGTCTAAGAATGCGTTGCCGAGGATTTCTTCACCAAAGTTTAGCTGTCGTGCTTGTTCTTGCTTCATTGACGGGGCCAATCATTGCACAACGACGGCCGACTCCGGCTCCTCCTCAAAAGACTCCGGTCAAAACAGTATCCGCCGAAAAAGCGCCAGCGATAGACGCTTTGATTTCCGCGGACGCTTATAAAGTCTATGGCGAAATAAAAAATGTCGGAACTCTAGTCAGCACCGGAAGCATATCCGAGCTCGTCGACCCTGTCATGAAATTGGCTGACCCGCCGAAAGAGTTCAAGGAGCTGATCAAGTTCATTAACGCCAACGCTGAAATGCTCGCCGACTCGCGGATGATTTTCGCGACGAGTAGAGCTCGAGAGTTTGTTCCTGCAGTCTTTGTTGTGATCGAGATGGCATCGCCGGAAGACGCGGCCAGGTTTGAACCTAAGCTCAATCGCCTGTTGCCCGTGCTGATCCCCACGCCCAGACCGACGCCAACCGCTGAAGAGAAGTCTCCCGCTGAAGCGCACGGTACTGCGGACAAGAATGCGGGACCTCAACCCCAGGCAATCAAATCCAAGGATGACCCCGGTAATCCCGCGGAGGAAATCAAAGCGACACCTCCTCCTTTCGTGGTTACGAGATCCGGCAACTTAGTATTTGTGAGTGATCGACCATTCAAGTTTGAAAAGCTTCGACCGGCCGACAGCAAACTGCTAACTGAAGACCCGAACTTCCGTCAGGCGTATGAACGGTTTTCAACTGAACCTGTTTTTGTATTTATCAACATCGCGCTCCCGGAATTGCGGTACAAGGAGCCGACTGCCGAAAAAGCCGTCGCGGTGGCGGCGCCCACTCCTGAGATCGCAGAGAAAGACGACAACGAGCCAAAGGAAGAAGCTGTCATAGCCGATCAACCAATTCCTCACGAGGACGCTCAAGTTGAACAGAAGGGCGAACTCAGCGTACAAATTGAAGCGCCGCCGCCCCCGACTCCTAAGGTTTCCATGTTCGCAGTGTCCTCACTGGTTGACTTGTTAAGTGGCGGACCGCCTGAGTGGCCTGACGCCATCGGGCTCGCGCTTAGTCAGGAAGCCGACGATTACGTGATCCGCTCAATTTTGATTGGTCCTCAGAATTCCAAACGAACCTTAGTTCCCTTCGTGCCCCAGTTACTGGCGGGCCGTCCGTTAAGCCCCAACGCACCATCAGTCCTGCCAGTCGAAACAGAGTTGTTTGTCAGCATGTCACTCGACCTGCCGAGGATGCACCAGGAAATGCTGGTCCGGCTGGAGGAAACCAAGAAGCACACAGTAGAGCAGTTAAGAAAGCTTCCCGCTTCCCAGCGGCCGGCCGAAGAAAAGCCCTACGATCCATTCGCGGATTTTGAAACCAAAGGCGGCTTCAAGATCAAAGAGGAGTTGTTGCCGGCACTTGGTGGTGAGATTGCGATCACAGCGTCGCTGAGTGCGCTCGAGGGCGCGGGCGTCAGCTTCGGTGTGCCGAGGCCAAGGCGGCCGCCTATTGAAGAAAAAGAAACCGAAGAAAGCAAAGCCCAAAAGCAACGTCAACAGGAATCGATGCCGGCTGTTTTGATTTCGGTACGCGACCGCGAAACGGTCCGGCGTTTGATGCCGAAGGTATTAGACGGTCTCGGCGTAGGTCTCGCCAACATGATCGGAACGTCGGTACGCCGCGACGACACTGAGATGGTGGACTTTGCTGGAGCTTTTGCTTATGCCTTTGTCGGTGACTATCTCGTGATCTCAACTACGCCGACAGTCCGGCACATTATTGATAGCTATTTAAGCCATCAAACACTGTCTTCGAACTCAGCTTATCGGAACTTTACTCGCTGGGAGCCTTCCGGAATCGTTGGGCAGATTTACGTGTCGCCAACTTTGATGGAGGACATGCAAAAAGGCGCAAATGATCCGAGCCAGGCAATGAATGTCCCCATGCGCGAGTATCTGTTGCATCTCAATCCCACGCCGCAAGCAATTTCGTACGCGCTTTCGAACGAAGGTTTCGGAGCCATGCACGAACTTCACCTGCCGAAAGCTCTCGTACTTGCAGCCGTAGCAGGCACGGCTAACGCAACTAAGAATCCGCCTCCGGAGATGAATGAATCAATTGCGTTGAGTTTGCTACAGGCGATCGCCGGCGCCGAAGAAACTTACAAATCTACAGCAGGATCTGGCAGTTATGGGTCGCTCGACAAGTTGATCGCCGCAAAATTAGTTCAAAAAGACATCCTGGAAAAGTACGGATATCGATTTGAGGTCGTCGTGACCAACACGAGCTTTGAAGCTACCGCCACGCCAGTGGAATATGGAAAGACAGGTCGCATGTCATACTTTATTGATTCCACCCACATCCTTCGTGGCGGCGATATTGGTGGAGGTCCAGCCTCATCAGGTAACAAACCAATAAGGTGAGATATCGTTAGCGCATGAAGAGTTGATTCTCCTGAGCCTCTTGCAAACCCCTTCTCATTCACACCCGGTTTCAACCGGGCGGTATGGACGACGAGCGTGCTCTTAACCGTTTCAACGGTTTCCGTTCTTATTTGTGGCGAAAAAACCGTTGAAACGGTTAAGGTTTTTTTCGGAGCCTTACCACCCGGTTGAAACCGGGTGTGAATGAGAAGAGTTTTGCAAGAGGCACTCCTGATCGAAATTCTGTTATCGGCGAGCCTGCCGCACTGCCGCAGTTCGTTCGGTAGTCAGCAACCGAAAATGGATCCACGATTTACCAAATCCGAGGCTCAATAGTATTGACAGAGCAACTGTTTCCGAATAACCTCCTCTCCTAGCTAATTCAGTTGAAGAATCTGTTGCTTTCTCTTTGCAGCAGCCGACCTGACAAGTGAGACCACGCTGAGAGCCCGCCTGTGGACTATTTGATCTTGGTTGGCACTTTTTCTTCTTTCTTATTTCAGTATCTCGAGGCGGCATTTTCTTAGTCTTGATTTCCAGGAATATTCTGGGCAGCAAGAAACTAACTCTGTCGAACAACTCCGGCTCAAGCAAGCGTGAGGCGCGCGTGAGAACCTTCCTGCCTAAAAAGAATCTCGGCACAAAATCTAAAGGAGTAACTCAATGTCTTCGAAAGGCTTCAAGTGGTCTCTTGTCTTAGCACTCGCCATCCTACTCTTAGGCGGATTGACCAAAGCGATTGTTTCCTTCACATCGAATGCGAAAAGTGACTCCAGTAGTCGGTTGTCTATCTCAACCGCGCCGAAACCGGCCGTGGTCCGAGCGGCGGATCCGAACACCCCTGCCAGCTTCACTCTCGGTAACGGGGCGGGAACCGCCCGCTTCGATCCGGTCGAGGATGCGAACGGTCCGAGAGCAGTCACCGTCACCAGCTCGGAGCTGAGGCGCTCGCTCCCATTCCTTGCTAAGCGTCGGGGTCTTTTCGACCTTCTCGATTTGACTACCGAATGGAACTTCGCTCTGGCGAGCTTCTCGGGCCAGGATAAGAAAGGCATGATCGTGGGCTGGTCGGTAAAGAACGACGAATCGCCCGCGTTGCGCGACATGAAGGTGAAGCCGGTGCTGCCTCAGGAAGAAGAGGAAATCGAGGCCAACGAAAACCCCGAGCTGCCATACATCCACGTCGACCGCCCCGATCCGGTAATCCAGAGGAGCTTTGGTGCGGTACGCGATCTGCTGGCGCCCACCGCTATGCCTGGCACTGTTCTCAACTTTGACGGCATTCTCTTTCCCGGAATCGCCTGTAACTGCGCGCCCCCTGACACTGATGGCGAGATCGGTTTGACTCAGTACGTCCAGATGGTGAACAACGGGTTCCAGGTCTTTGACAAAACCACCGGTGCGTCAACTTTTGGCCCGGCAGGAATCAGCACGCTCTGGGCAGGCTTTGGTGGAGTGTGCCAGAACAATGGCCGCGGCGATCCAGTCGTAATGTATGACCAACTCGCCGACCGCTGGATCATTACTCAGTTCGCCGGCCTGGCCGTCCCAACCTCCGAGTGTATCGCGGTGTCGAAAACCGGCGATGCCACCGGCGCTTACTACCGTTATGATTTCAACCTGGGCACCAATTTCTTCGACTATCCACACCTCGGTGTCTGGCCTGATGGTTATTACATGGCGATGAACGTATTCAACACCGCCGGGACTGCGTTCCTGGGGCCGCAAGCCTTTGTCTTCGATCGCTCAAAGATGCTTGCGGGGTTGGCTGCCAGCTTCCAAACTCCCGGCATCACTGGAGGACCAAATGAAGATTCCTTCTTGCCGGCGGACCTCGACGGTTATACGCTGCCGCCCGCGGGCGCCCCTAACTCTTTTGTAGAAGTGCCGTTTACAAATACCTATCGGGTCTGGCATTTCCACGTTGACTTTACGACTCCGGCAAACTCGACTTTCACGCTTTTCGGCAGTCCCGCCGCGGCCGGCTTTACCGCACTATGCAACGGAACGAGAAATTGTGTCCCGCAATTAGGCACTGTCGACGGTTTGGACGAAATTGGCGACCGTCTGATGTATCGCCTTGCTTATCGGAATATTGGCGGCGTCGAGTCATTGGTTGGAAACCACACCGTTAACGCGAGTGGGGTGGCCGGCATTCGCTGGTTTGAGTTACGCGCCGTTACCGCTGGCCCAGTTACAGTGTTCCAGGAGAGCACCTACCAACCCGACACGACCTGGCGTTGGAACGGGAGCGCCGCGATGGACAACCAGGGTAATTTCGCCCTTGGGTTTAGCGCTTCCAGCAGCACGATCAACCCGCAGATCCGCTATGCCGGACGACTCGTGACTGACCCAGTCAATTCGTTGGCTCAGGGTGAAGCGACCCTCCATGCCGGTACCGGCAGCCAGACCGGCACCAACAATCGCTGGGGCGATTACAGCGCCATGAGTGTCGATCCGTCTGACGACTGCACCTTCTGGTACACTCAGGAATACTATTCCACCACCACTACTTTCGCCTGGCGCACACGCATCGGAAATTTCAAATATCCGATTTGCACTACCTCAGCGCGGGGCACCATCTCCGGTACGATCACGAGTTGCTCGACCGCAGCGCCCCTTCCTAACGCGCAGGTTACGATTACCGGAGGCTACGGACGCGCCACCGGAGCCGCTGGAACCTATTCCGCGATCGTAGACCCGGGAACCTACGACGCCAGCGTCACTGCTGTTGGTTACGACACTGCATCGACCACGGGGCTGGTCGTTTCCAATGGTGGTAACGCTACTTTCAGCGCTTGCTTGAATGGCGTAGCGCCAGAAATTACCGTGGCGGGCAACGGCACTATCGACATCGTCGACGGTGACACGACGCCGAGCCTGGCCGACGGTACCGATTTCGCAATCGCCAACACCGCCGGGGGCACAACTGTGCGCACTTACACTATCCAAAACGTCGGCGCCACCAATCTAACGGTTGGACTCCCCACGATCGGCGGCCCCAATGCGGGGGACTTCAGTGTTACCTTGGCGCCTACATCACCGGTGGTCCCTGCAGGCAGCACGACGTTCCAAGTCACGTTCGATCCTTCTGCTGCTGGCCCACGCACTGCTACGGTCAGCTTTGCTAACAATGACCCTGACGAAAATCCGTTCGATTTCTCGATCTTGGGCACCGGCACCAACGGCTCGGCTTCGTGTCCCGCTGTGGTGCTGCCGAACGACAATTCGACCTCGGCGAACGCGCGTGCTCCACAGACGCGAAACCGCTTCGAAAGATCGGTTTACCTGATCAAGGCTACCGAGTTGGCAGCCGCGGGCTACTCGGCTGGCACCACGCCAACGACCATCGGTTGGAACTACCAAACCGGCGGCGTCGCGGGCTCGGCACCGCTGATCGTCTACATGCAGAACACAGCGGACACGACCAACACCAAGAGCACGACGTGGGCGACCGCGATCACGGGCATGACCACGGTGCATAACGCGACGACGGCGTTGCCCGCCGCCGCTGGTCCGTTTGACATCACCCTGACTGGGGGCTCGCCCTTTACCTACACCGGTGGTGGTCTCTACATCGCCTTCGACTGGGGCCAGTACACCGGCACACTGGGAGCGACGACCGTGGTCTGGTGTAACAGCACTGGCCTTGTGAACGGTCTCTTGGGAAACCAGAACAATGTTGCCGCCCCCACGACTGTCGCCGCCAGCAACTTCCGTCCCGAGACCCGCTTGAATGGCATTATCAGCGCCCAGAACGATGCCGCCGTCACTCTCGTCTATTCGTACGGAGAGTTGCCCGCCGGCTTCGGCATGCAATTCACGAGGGCGGTGGTGACCAATCTGGGCGCAGCTACGCTGACGAACCTGCCGGTCACCCTGAACATCACAGGAGTCGACAACTTCACTGACATGGTGAATATTCCGACCCTGGCACCCTGCGGCGGCACGACAACCGTGACTTTCGCAACGTTCATATCGGGCACAGTGGGAAGCGACACGGTGACGGTTTCCGTTCCCACCGACGATATTCCCGGCAACAACAGCCAAAGCAAGCCGCTGAACATCACCCCGCTCGATTTCTCCTACAAATACCCTGGATCGTCGCCAACCGGCGGCGTCGGCTTTACCGGCGGCACTGGGGCCTTCGTCGCTAAGTTCACAACTATTAATAACAACTCGATAGGAGCGGTCAAACTAGAGTTCAACAACGTCACGGCGACAACCTACCGAGTGGCGATCTATGGTGATAACGGCGGCGTACCGTCGACACTTCCACTCTATGTGGACGCTGCTGATCGAATGGTATCCGCGGCGGGACCTGTCACGATCCCCCTTCCTGCAGCCGTCCCTGTGACCACCGCACCTTTCTACGTCGGAATTCAGCAGACTAACACGGTCAACGCAAGCCTGAGTTACGACCTCGAGACTCCCATCCGCAGCGGCTCGTTCTTCCTGGCTAGTCCCAATCCGCCTACGGCATGGAGCGACTTCGCGCCAGCGAACAGCTTCAAGCTCAACATCGGCGTAATCTTCGTAACACCATCAGCCGCGAATGGCAGTATCAGCGGGAGGATCACTAACGCGAGTGGCACGACCGTCGGCGGTGTGACCGTAGACTTGAGTGGCAGCCAGTCTGCTCGCGCCATCACTAACAGCCGGGGTGAATACCGCTTTGGCAATCTGGAGACGGGTGGCGTCTACACAATCACGCCTTCACTGGCAAACTACAGCTTCTCTCCGGCAAATCGCTCGTTCTCGCTGGTGGGAAATAAGACGGATGCAACGTTCACCGCTGAGCCTGATGCTGCGGCAAGTGCTAACGCAATTGACTCGAATGAGTATTTCGTGCGGCAGCAGTACCTGGACTTCCTCGGTCGTGAACCCGAGCCAGACGGCTTTGCCTTCTGGACCGGTAAGCTCAACACCTGTAATGGCGATGCCGCTTGTTTGCGCAACGCTCGCATCGATGTCTCGGCAGCCTTCTTCAAATCTCAGGAGTTCTACGATACCGGCAGCTTTGTTTATCGCTTG
>DATNBH010000041.1:0-8062 GCA_035572035.1 Pyrinomonadaceae bacterium
ACTGCACTACTCGCCAACGCTTTCAGCGTTAGCGAAGCAAACACTTGCGTTATTCCTGGGGCGTTGCCCCAGGCTGGAATTCGCAAGCGCCTTCGGCGTTCATTGGGTTGATTCGTCAAGTATGTTAATGCCGTTGAAACGATTACCTACAGCGCTTAATTACTGATGCACCTGGTTGAAACCAGGTGTGAATGAGAAATTCTCAAGCTGAACCCGTACCCGCACCAGCCCTTAGTTTTTTCTTTTCGCTTTGACGACTTCTTCGTCGTCGGCCCAATGGGCTATCAGCTCTACCGCCTGACCTTTTTCATTCAGCACAAATCTCAACTCAGTGTTATAGAGAAGTGAAAAGTACGTGGTGGCCGATTCAGGCAGTATCTCGCTTTTGAATTCGCGACTCTCCTGCGCAAAAAGACGACCATTCTCGGTCGTAACCGTGATACTGCGGCCGGGAGCATAATCGTATTGCCCGACGTAGGTTTCGAATACCTTCGCATCGACGGGAACGGTCTGTCGTATGACTGGCTGATAGTCTGGCCATTTGTATTCCGCCGCGATGCTACGAATGATCTCGCGCACAAGGTCGGCGCCCAGATCAGAATTCGTCATGACCACGGCGCCCTGACCCGTTCTCGCATACCCGACCATCAAGCACCGGAATCCCGGATTTGAACCGCCATGACTGAAGTGAAGGGAGCGCCCGCGCCCCTCGACCGTGATTCCCAATCCCATGTTCGAGATCTGCGGAGTCAGCATCTGGCTCGTTGCCGCCTTCGAAAGAACCGTGTTCGATCTTCCAGCCGCAGATTTTTGTAACTCGATAACAAATAGCGCCAGGTCAGAAGGCGTGGACCAGAGGCCTCCGGCTGCCATTTCGGGAAGAGTCACCCAACCGCCTTTGATTGGATCGCCAGTGAAGCGGTGTCCAACGGCGGCAACAAGTGCGTGTTCTTTAGCGAGTGGCTGTTCATAAAAACTGTGCGTCATACTCAAGGGCTTCAGAACGGTTTCGTCCATGAATGCCGGGAATGAAGATCCCGCAACGTCAATCAACAACTGCTGCAGCACGCTGTAGCCACCGCCGGAGTATCGCCAGCGGCTGCCAGGAACATAATCCACGTACACGGGGCGATTTCGAGCAGGTGGCTTACCCTCGAGAGACTCGATCAAGGTTGGCACTTTTTGGTCAGCCCCGTATGTGCCGACCTCGTGATTGGTTAAGCCACCGCTGTGGGCCAGCAAGTGTCGCAAAGTAACTGGCCGCTGCCGCGTGAATTCATTCTCAGGGATCTGCCAGGATACGAGACGTTTGTTTACTTCTTCATCGAGACGGAGCTTGCCCCTATCCACGAGATGCAGAGTTGCCGCGGCGACAATGGGTTTGCTTATCGAGGCCGCTTGAAAAAGGGTTTCGACGTCTACGGGTTCTGAGGCGCCGGATTGCTTCACACCATACGCGCGAGCCCAGGCGATTGATGACTTGTCTATGACGGCAATGCTGACTGCCGGCACTCGATAAAAACGCATGCGATCAACGAGAGTCATGCTTGAGTTGGGCTGGCCCTTTATTGCCACTGGCAGCAGCAAGCCATGCTCAACTCGCTTGATTCGTTTCTCGAGGGTGATGTCTGATCGCGAAGGATGTTTACGACTCGTCTTATCGTGCAGCCGAGCGCTCGCAGCAGAACAGAGCAAACTGCACAAAATTATGGATAGGGCTAACTTGCGTACCATTTGTCGGATCTCATGAACTTGAAACGATAGGCTCGAGTAATTACGCCGAGGGCGTTCGCTAGTTCCAGCCTGGGGCAACGCCCCAGGGAAGCCATTTTCTGAGATCGTGGCAACGCTGAAGGCGTTGACGAGAACAATAAGGAAACTCGCCAACGCTTTCAGCGTTTTCTCCAGCAGTATCCGACGATTACCTGGGGCGTTGCCCCAGGCTCGCATTGGCGAACGCCTTCGGCGTAAGACTGAATGGATTGGAGGTTCAAGATCGATTCGAGCTTATAGACTTCCATCCTCATGGTCCGAGGTCACTGATTCTCTTTTGCCCCGGCGGAAATCAGGAAGTCGATAACAGGGCGACTGCCCCGCCTCTTTGCCATGCTCAAAGGCGACCGCCACTCACGTTTATTTTCCCTGTCCAGGACCCATACGCCGGCGTTAACATCCGCGCCGCGGCTTACCAATAACCGGACCACAGCCAACTCTCCGCCTGCGCTTGCCTGGATTAGAGCACTCTCGTCGTCGGGTACCATCTGATTGACGTTTGCGCCGCGATCCAGCAGCAAGGTAACCACATCTAAATGCCCCTCGCGAGCCGCCATGATCAGCGGGTTGCCGTCTCCAGGAGCGGCGAGATTCACATCGGCGCCATTATCCAGGAGCAAGCGAACTGTTGTGATGTGGCCTTCGCGCGCCGCGCCAATGAGCGGCGTCCCATCGCCTTCGAGCATGGCATTGATCTTGGCGCCAGCGCCAAGAAGTTGAGTGACTCCCTGGTCATCACCTTCATCTGCAGCTTCGTATAAGGCTCGATCCAGTGCTGCTTCACGGCGCTTCTGTGGAGATGAGCTCGCTTGTGGCGACTGACTCGATTGTGCGGACTGATTCGTGATATCCGCTTTGTCTGTTCGAGAAACGGCGCGGACAGGAGCAATGGCCAACACGAGAATACTGGCGACGCCCACGGCAACTGCGGCTCCCATGCCCACTCGCCCGCGACGTTGGTTACCATCAAGAACGGAAGAGACACGTGTCGATAGATCGGTGCGATTCGCCATGCCGAGAGCAGGTTGTCGTTGCGACTTAGACATCTGCCGCGCCAGCAGGACCAGCTGATCCGCATAATCTACTTGTTCCCCTCTCTGGACCACGGCGTCGTCGCAGGACCGCTCGGCTTCAAGACAAAGCCAGCGCCACGTCACCCAAACGAGCGGGTGAAACCAGTAAATCGTGCACGTTAATCTTGCCGCGAGTTGAGTGGCCCAATCTCCTCGCTTCACATGCTCTAATTCGTGGATTAACGCAAAGCGCAAGTGAGCTTCGCTCCAGCTCCGGGCCTCAGCAGGCAGAAGAATCGCCGGCCGCCACACGCCACAGGTTAGCGGCGCCGGAATATCTTCATCCAACAAGACCTCGACCCGCCGTCGTATGCCGCTTTGTTGAGCAAGCGACTGCGTAAGGTCGTCCAATTCCCTGCTGGGCAGACCATCACGTCGAAGCCGTCGGACTCGCCAAACGGCAAACATGAGGGAAACCAACAAGAGACTTGTTCCTACAGCCCAGACCGCGCGGAGTAAAGTTGAAACAGATGGCAACGACCAACTGGCATTCTGAGGTGTCGCCGTTCGCGCTGCTGTATTAGCCGGAACTGTCGGAACCTCTAACGTCGGGACAACAGTCGCAGCTGAGCCGGAGTCCGCTACCCCGGTAATCGGCACGTCGATCGACAGACCCGCGCTCAATATGATGACCGGAAGAGCCACCAACATGACAAACGTCGCGGCCAGGAAGAGGTGACGCATCGACGCTCGACCGTGACTAGCCAACCGCGACGCGGCTAGTCCCAACGCGAGAATTACGGAAGCCTTGACCAGAATTGAGACCTCAACCCAGCGGCTCAAAAAGAGTGCCATTTCAGAAAGTGACTTCATGATCTTTTCCTATCCTTTCTTACGTTTTCAATCTCGGCGCGAAGCCTATCGAGCTCCTCGTCGGTCCACTTCTCCTGTTTGAGCAACGCAGTCATGGTCTGTTCAGGTGAACCACCAAAAAAAACATTCACGATTTTTTGCAAAGCATTCTTTTGCGCCGAACCGCGGGATTTGGTTGGGGTGTAGACGTAACGCAGCCCCTCTTCCCGGTGGCGCACAAAACCTTTTTTCTCGAGCTTAACGAGCATCGCCCGCGCCGCTGAATAGCTGGGCGGGTCCGACAGTCGAGCGCGAATTTCTTCAGCTGTTCCTCGATCCCCGAGAGCAAAGAGCGCATCCATAATCTCGCGCTCTCGGCGGGTCAACTTCTCATGTGGCGGCGACGGCATGATTTGATTCGCCCTTTCGTCCAGCTTCATTAGGTGCTACATTTGTAGCATAGTGCTGCTCCCGTAGCATGTCAAGAGAATTTTTGGGGTAAGGCTAAAGACTCATTGACATTGGCGGTGGACAAAGTCAAAATGCCGCTCACCGGTTCACGAAATACGATTACGATTAGCTCGTTGCCCAGGGACATTCACGCCGGTGTGAGTTTAAGCGGCGTTGCGGCGCCTGGACCTTCCCGGAACCTTTTTGGGTTCATTTCATTTAACCAGCATTGTGATCAGTCTGGAACTTCCCATAGCTTTTCCAGCAATTTGGAACGCCTGATAGTGCACGGTGACGCATGAGAATCTTTGTAGCAGAAGAGGGCAACGGCCGGCAGGAGGCTGAACGCGCATTCGAGTCTGAGACTGTAGTCGTCGGTCGCGATGGTAGTGAATGTCAAATCTTTTTCGATGGCCAGAAATGGCCGATGGTCTCCCGGAGGCATGCGGAGTTTCGTTTGGAGAACGGCCGCTGTTTGCTGGTTGACTCAAATTCACGCTTCGGAACTTTCCTGGATGGTCGTCAAATATCGGAACCAACCGAAGTCGGCGCCGGATCGAGGGCGCAATTCGGACCCGGTGGACCGGTGTTGCGCGTGGTGCGCATTGAACAAGCCCAATCACCTTCCCTTGATGCGGCATCTCGTGACGCCAAGCCTCGCGTGGCGGCTGGTCCCAAAAAGCGCACCGCCTCACTCACCGGAGAGCTACCCTTTTTTCATCCGTTCGCAGGAGCCGCACCCCTCACAATAGGTCGAGCTCCCACCAACAGCATCACGTTGGACGGATTGCAAATCTCCAACCACCATGCGCGCGTAACCAATCTCAACGGTAACTTTGTTATTGAAGATGTTGGTTCAACGAATGGCGTCTACGTAAACGGCAAGCTCAGCAAAGGCAAGGTTCCGATCACCAACCTTGATACGGTGCAGATCGGTCCGTTCTTACTTGTTGTCGATGCCGCGCGCGGCCTCGCGATTCTCGACACGCGCTCGAAAACTCGGATAGACGCAGTAGATATTACGAAGATTGTGCCGAACCGCTCGGGAGGCGGCACTGTTAAACTGTTGGATGATGTCGATCTGGTGATCCAGCCGAACGAATTTGTAGGCCTGTTAGGACCGTCGGGCGCAGGCAAATCAACCTTGATGGACTCGCTGAATGGCATGCGTCCCGCCAGCGAGGGTCAGGTACTGATTAATAATCAGGATCTGTACCAGCATCTTGATGCGCTGAAGCAATCGATTGGTTACGTCCCTCAGGACGACATCATTCATCGTGAGCTAACGGTCTATCGGACGCTCTATTACGTGGCTCGGCTGCGTTTATCGCGCGACGTGTCGACTCAGGAAGTCGAGCAGATCGTTAACGAGGTGATGGACGTAACCGGGCTCTCAGAGCGACGCGATGTCGCCGTCGGGCAGTTATCAGGAGGCCAGCGCAAGCGCGTATCCATCGCAGTGGAGCTGATCACAAAACCTTCGATCATCTTCCTGGACGAACCAACTTCAGGACTGGACCCGGCGACCGAAGAGAAGATCATGAAGTTATTCCGTCACATCGCGGAGTCGGGTCGCACCGTAATCCTGACAACGCACGCGATGGAGAATGTGAAGCTCTTTGATAAGCTCGTCGTCCTGATGCGGGGCAAACTGGTCTTCTACGGCGCCCCTCAAGAAGCGCTCGCACACGTACGTGCTGATAGTTTCAAGGATCTCTACGACAAACTTGAAGCGCCCATCGAGACGGCCATCAAGCAACTTCCCGCCCTTCCGGTAAACGCGACAGCTGAGCAGAAGCGCAGTTTCAAACTACAGAAAGAACAGATAGCCGAAGCAGTCGCCGAAGACTGGAAGCAGCGTTTTCTCGCAACCGAACAGTACAAACAGAACATTCAGCAACCTCTCGGTGCGCTCAAAGGCAACGTACAACATCACGCTGTGACAAGTCGTCATCCTACGGTCACAGACGCCTTACGACAGTGGAAAACACTCGCCCAGCGCTACATTGAGGTTTTGCGTCACGACAAGTTCAATCTGCTGATTCTTTTTGGTCAAGCTCCAATTGTTGCTCTGCTCACCTACCTCGTGGTCGACAAGGAGAGTCCGCGCGACTTCCCTTTTTTCGTGCTCGCTCTGGTTGCGGTGTGGTTTGGCACGTCCATTTCAGCGCGCGAGATTATCAAGGAGCGAGCAGTCTACAACCGCGAGCGCATGGTTAATCTGGGACTGCTTCCTTATGTTGGCTCCAAGCTCATAGTTCTTTCGCTGATAGTTGGGCTTCAATGCATTCTGCTGTTCGGATCTCTCCGAGTGCTTCACACGGCCGGTCTGATGAAGCTGCCGGGCGACTTTTACGGCATTCCACAATTGCTGGTGATGATACTGACGAGCATCGTTGGCATCGCGCTTGGTCTTTTCGTTTCCGCAATCGTGAAGACATCAGAAATGGCGACCAGTTTTGTTCCGTTGCTTCTGATTCCCCAGATGTTGTTTTGTGGCTTGGTAGGTGTTCCGAAGGGGAGCTACAAATATGTGGGCGCGACAATGCCCGCAGCCTGGGCCTTCGATGAGATGAAGCGACTATCAAGTTCGGGAGTCTTGAGAGGGAAGGATGAAGAGGCTATGCCTGCCGAGATCAATGACGGTCGCGGCCTCAATAAAGACATAAAGTACCGCAACGATCAGCTCATAGATCAAAAACAAAAAGAAATGGATGACTACAAGGAAAAGCAATCAGATAAGTTCGAAGACTTTGACAAGGAGATGAACACCTATCAAAAGGACGTGGAGAAGTGGAACATGGGTGGTCGGCAAGGTCGGGAACCAAGGAAACCCGCCAAGCCGGAACTTGATCCCGTGCCGCCCAAGGTAGATGTAGTGAACATGCCTGATGATCTAAGTGATTACGTGGACTTCCTGCATCCGTGGGGTGGCAAGTGGCTCAACGCCATTGTGCTGTTGGTTATGTTTTTCGGTTTGACCGGCGCGACGATTATCGCCCTACGCTCTCAGGATATTGGGTGAGCTGCATAGAATCAATCGTAACCTGGGGCGTTGCCCCAGGCTGAAATTAGCGAACACCTTCGGCGTTGAGGCGCCACCACAAGCTGCACCAATTCCTACCCAGGAGAGGATAAGGAGTATGAGCTGCCGTCATAGTTACGCTTTTACGATCCTCGCTGTTATCACATTCGCTATTACCGTGCCCGCACAAAAATCCAACGAGACTTCCCAGCCGAAAGAGGTGCGAGGGTACAAGATCCATCGCGCTCAAGTAGAGCTTAAAAAACCTAAAGAGTCTGACAAGAAAAAATCCGGAAAGAATGCTGAGAGAGATGAATATGATGAGGACGAGCCAATTCTAATCCGCCTGGGAGAGGCAAGACTAGTTTCTACATCGCCGTTAGGGGTGACGCTTGAAGTGCCCGTGGTTCTCGCCGCCGTAAAACAGCAGGGAGATGTTGACCGACTCGTGTTCGAAGATATGAGAGTGAATGACACGGCCGTCACACTTGACGATTACGTTCACCCGTTCGCTCTGCCGAACAAGGAGCCTTTGAGTCTGACTCCTCCACTAAGGATTTTTGTGAGTACACCACAAGCTGTGCTGCGAACCATTGACGAGATATTCAATTCAAAGGACGTTTGGCAGGTGACCGGACGCATTTACGTGTGCGGGCAGTTCAAGAAATATCTATTCAAGTTTAAGCGGGCGGTTCCAGTTGACGTGCAAACCTCAATAAACAATCCCCTGCGATAGCCAGACCGCCAGTCGATCTAAGAGCTCCAGGCTGGTGATAAAGTCCTGGAGTTTCTTATTCACACACGGTTTCAACGGCATTAATATACTTGACGCAGCAAAGATCGCACCGCCCGGGCGTAGTTCATTCTCGGCCACAGATGAACACGGAGTAACACAGATCTAAAACTCGGATTTTATTCAGATCCCTTAAATCCGTGTCCATCTGTGGCC
>DATNBH010000042.1:0-107500 GCA_035572035.1 Pyrinomonadaceae bacterium
TAAATGGTGAACTGAAGCCTTAGCCGATACCACAGGCTGGCCCTGTGGTGTTTCATGTTCACAGCTACAAAAACAGGCTGATCCATCGGTTCGCAAGAGGCCACGGGCTGGCCCCGTGGTGTTTCACGTTGCCGCCTGCCAGCAGCATAAAGCGTAACACTCCACGGGACGAGCCCGTGGCATCACCAAAAATCTCGGCCCCGCCTCTGTTAGCGACCAACGTGAGTGACCACGGCGCAAGGCCGTGGCCTCAGTTTTAGCGACTACCTACTTTTTCTTGCCGCACTGATCCAGACTTTCTGCTTGACGCGTTATCGGAGGTCTGATAGTATTATCGGAGTTCCGATAAAGGGGCATGCGAGGGCCCAACGTAATAGGGAGGCGGTTCGCTGGCCGATCAAGCAACTGCGGCCCCGCTATGCCTCGACCTTGGAGGTCGCCGTGAGTATAGCAAAAGACAGCGCAAGCGAAGAAAGAGTACGACGACTTATGCCGCACAATGCCACCCATACGATTGCGCACCGGGTTGGCTGCCGCCCTCATGGACATCGATTATCGTTGCCTGGGTGCACCCGGGCCACTCCACTAGGCCGTCTGGGTCACTATGCGAGTAGCGCACAGACCAATGTCTAATAAACTTGCCCCTTTATCCGGGAGAAGTACCGGTCTTTCAGGGTCAGGCAAGGAGACGTGGCAGGAAGCACCCTTCCCCCTCCCCGGCTGACCTTCTCTGTAGACTCTTTGTGTGCCGTTGTGTGCCAACTCAGCGGAACGTACGATCTCAGAGAGGAACCGAGACGAACCGTGAGCTTGGGAATGCTAACCTATCAGCATCAAATGCACCGGGTCGAAACCTCCAGAACCAACTCAATTAAGAGTACGAATCAGGGGGTCGCATGTTCGAATCATGCCGGGTGCACCAATCAAATCAAGAATTGCGGCAGGTTGTAGAAATCGCGGAGCGAGCCCTCGCGATCCACGTAAAAAGGAATCCACTTGCCCTTCCCTGACGGTTGGGAGACGCTACTTCTTTTTCGACTTCTTTCTGAGCTTCGTGCTTGTGGTTGGAGGGCGGCCAGGTCCGCGTTTTTCAAACCCCTCGAGATCGGACTCGGGTATGTACCAAACTCGACCGCGCGCAGTTTCCTCAGCTTGAGCGTTCGGAAAACGACCCGCTATGCGCCAAATACGCACGGTGGAAGGAGCGACATCCAATCGCTCGGCGACTTCGCGAACTGTCAGAAGTTTCGATTTGTCCGTTGTATTAGCCATCCGCACACCCTTTAAATAAACGCGTTAGTTATAATACGAGCAAGGCAATATTTAACGCATCCGTTAAGTTGGCTATTGACATAACCTAACTCATGCGTTACGTTGGGCTATGGCAGCGGCTAACTTGTGTCTGATGAACGGGGATGGAGAGCATATGAGCACGCCGGACGATCAGAACTGCAATTGTTTACTCGCCGATCAGGAAACTTGGGAAATTATTCTTGACCCGGCATTTTGTAACGATCCCGGCGCTGCTGACGCGCTCGCCCATCTCCTGTTCATTCTCAAAAATGCCATCGCGAGCGGCCCGGAAGGAAGCATGAGAGTCATTAACACACTGCAAGACGGAATCAGAATGGTCTGGCCCTACACCGAAGAGCACAAGCTCGCGCGGGAGTTGTACGAGATATACCTTTCGGGCGACCTGAAGCCTTGGGACGAGCCCCGCCAGCTGCTCGAAGGCGCGCTTGAGAGATCCAAGGCAAAGAGCAAGGCCAAGCGTCCGAACGCCGCTGGACGGGGAAGCAAGCCGAGAAAGGGCGGCGAGAGACCTGCAAAAGCGTAAGTGCTGCCGACGAGTTTCCCGCTTTCGATACTTGAAGGACTGCTACACCGACCCCGCAATTCCCTGGCACAACACAGAGGTCTCCTTGTACAAATCAACGACAAATTCTTTAACTCGCTCCAAGCAATACTTGGGGAATTCAGAAGAAAGCTCAACCACATCGTAAGGTGCACTCAAGCCAGGAAGTCGATTGATAAGCAAGCGTAAGTGCTTTTCCTTCCTGGAATCGGCCTTCCTAGAATCTCTAATCCTACTATTAGCGTGAACAAGGCAGTTCCTAATGCTTCGTATATCGTAAAGAGAATTCCAGCACGCATCGTTGGGGCTGAGCCCGGCCTGCTTAAGCTGTTTCCGATGCCGTTCGAATTGACCGCCGTTAGAGTCGGGAGACTTAGGAATAGCGGCGATTTCAGACACCTGTTCTGTGACCATGCCCACCTGCGATTCCGCCAGAGAAATCAAAGTGACCACAAATGACGAACGGAGTTGGCTAGCGAAAATTTCTTCCCAATGGCCAGGGTAATGCCAGGCCCAAAACTCCCCTTGTTTGTCCGTGGGCCACTGATCAGCATGTTGTCTCAGATTTGAGACTTCCTCGTCTTCTTTGTCAGAAATAAATTTCTCTAGAGTCTTGAGATAAAATTCCAGTCCATCGAGGGTTTCCATAGCATCCCTTCTGAACCATGGGAGCACTTCCTGACAGCGGTATTCCGGATCCAGCATCTGCTTACACCTCTTATGGCGGCCCGGAAGGCCGAAATTAACCGGACGCGGAAGCAACTAACCAGCTATTCAAGTTGTCGTCTGAAAGCCGCGTTACTCGCAGCGGGCCCGACGACGTTTTCCGTGGTAGTCGTAGTGCTGACGCCTTCCCAATACTGAGCGGCAAATTGTAATGTACGAAGTAACGGAAACTCCTCCGGAATAGCGGCCGCTGCAACTCGACGACCGCGCAATGTGCTAAGAATCTCGTTCATGAATTCACGGATTAGTACGATCTTTCCGCCGGCGAGGCCCGTTCGTTGGCCGCGTGCACCATACACGAAGAGCGCAATTTGATCGGGTTCTTTAGGAATTTCGAGACCTGTGAACAACGCGGGTATATAGCGGCGGCCAGCCTCGAACTTCTTTTGATAACGTTCTTCGCGACGTTCCCAGCTATCGGAGTCAAGAGATGGTTCGATATGAAGAAGCTGGCGCTTGGCGGGATGAAAGGCCACGACATCGAGCTCACATTCGTATCCGCCCCGTGGCCGCTTGCCGACCTGAATATTTCGGCGCACGAAGAAACCCTGGAACTGATACCATTCCGCGACCAGGTCTTCCAGATGATTGCCGGCCATCACATTCTCCTGCCACCCAACGTGTCCTCTACCCGCCGGTCGCCTGGGGCCCGTAAGCGGCGGCTATTCGGCAGAGGAAGTGGATTCGTCGCCCTCCGCATCGGGTGTGCCCTTCAACCGCCGTCTTTCAAACCTGTGGAGAAAGTGGTCGAGCATCATTGGCAGTTCCATCATCATCATGTGAGCTTCCTTTGAAGAACCGCCGAGCATTTCCTCCATGAAAGGACCGCGACCCATGACTCTTGTCACGCGCCGGAGTCGTTCGATAGCTTTCTGTGCGGCTTTAGCATCGCCATCGCGCACGTCGCGATAGGCTTCGACAAGAACCTCGTAGAGCCAAGGAAAATCGTCGCGGAAAAGTCCGCTGAACATTAGCAAGGAAATCGCGTCGTCGCCTCCCTCGTCGGAAACCATTTCGGCCATGTCCTCGAACATACCGGGATGAAAATGCTTAAAGCGCCTTCGCCGCGAACGGGGTTCTTGATCCATCACCACACTTTCAAGATCCCTGAAGCGCACATCTAAACCGCGAACACCGGTGACGAGTTCCTCAAGGATCTCGTGGGCCGGCCGCATGTGTTTCTCTGTTGGGGCCTCCGCCGGTATTGTCGCCAGTTGCTTCTCAAGCTCAGGCCATAGCGCGGTGAAAAGTTGTCTCGCTCGCTCCTCGGGTATCGGTTGGGTTGCCGACTGGTTAATAGAATGAATCACCTCCGCTAAGCCGCTCCGTTCGAACTTCTTAGCTTGGAATTGAGCTAAAGGCCCGCTGATGTCACTAAATTCAAGACTGAATAAAAGTGGGATCACTTTGGTTCCTTGCATGGACTTCGCTAGAGCGCCCGCTTCAAACAGCACCCACGGGGAGCCAAGGTTCTCTGGCGTAACACAAATGATCTCGAAGTTTGAGGTTTCAAGTTCTTGCGCTATCGCCTGAGCCCATCGATCTCCGGCGGACACATCGGCCTCTGACAGCCATGGCTGCACATAGTGAAGAACCAACGGAAGCCATCCGTGGAGTGCCTGCGCAAGAAGCTGGCTTCGTTCTCCGCTCCAACTTATGAAAACTTTCATGAGGTACTCTCCAAGGTATGAGGTTAACTCAGCCCATATCAGGCCACGACACTCTCACGGATCGAATGTCTAAATCAAGTATCGCCTGAGACAAATGGACGTGATGAAGTTCCGAAGGGTCGTTTAGAAGGCTCTGTACAGAAGCCTTTGTTACGGCGGTCGCGTGTGCGCCTAGAATGATACCCTTCAGCGCGTCCGGCGGAAACGCAAACAAGTGCACCGTATCCCCACCAATAATTAATGCGCGCGTTGCGTCCTTCAGCGGGACGAGCATGCGCCATTCTTTTTCGTAAGTCCATTTCGTCCCTTTGGTAACCAGGAGCATGTCACCGTCAAGAGACACCATTGAAAGTGCCGGGCTGTCTGAGTAGCGCACTTTACGGACAAAGTAAAACTCGTCATTCTCGGATCGCCGTCGATTAAAGAACGCGTGCTGTTCATCAAAGCACAGAACCAAGCCTTTATGACTGTCCGCATAATGAGCCCACATTAGTTCGTGGTCAGGGATCTCAGAGAGACTGAGGATGCCAACGTTATCGTTGAAGGCTCGATAGATTGCTTCACGAATTGGGGCTGCCCCGTCACGCATGGATCGCAGAAAGATTTGTAGCCCTTGCGCCGTTGCCTCCCTAGCGTCATCGGTCGCCATGAATGCCTCAACAGCTTGCATAGCCGCATCGATTGGTAACATGGCTCGGTAAGCTTCGGGGAGCATTGCGTAGGCTTGTGCGACCATAGGCCTGAGATCGACCGGTGTCTCAGGTAAATTCGCAAGAACGTCGGCTTCTGCAACGAGGGATTCGAAATGAGGGTGAAGTTCGAAGGGATCGTTAAGAGCGTCCGGCTGAGTGAAACGGATTTCAAGATTCTCGATTATATCGATCCGTTCAGCGCGAATGTACTTAAAGAGAGTCATAGGATGATTTGAGAGCAACTCAACAAATCAAGTATCTATCAAAAACTGCTCAATAATACCTCCAAACGGTATTAACCATCACGCGGCTATGAATCCCTGGGCCCGCTCCGATTTTCGAGAGGTGCAACCATATAACCATCACGCCAATTTCCAAGTGATAATCTAGCGCGGTGCGGAATAGCGCACCGGTACTCAGGGCTAATCAGAAGCTACATTAACTCCGAACTGCTTTCTAAGGGTTGCTATACTGCGGCTAGAGACACCCGTCGGTTTGCATTGAGACAACGGTTATCAGCTATTTGACGCGAAGCCGAGAGCAGGAACCAATTCTGACGAATCTTAGCTGTCGACTCGATCCTTGTGATAGCTACAAGAATTGCTGCCCAACAGCCCTGGCTGGCCATTGTAAAGACACATATCGCGGGTTAAGCTGGCGGGGAACAGAACCCGATTCCAATCAGTTCATGCAAGATAGCTGTGTGAAATGAAGAAAGGAGACTGGCACAGTGGCTTTCACCGTTCAACTGAAGCGCCGCCACTCAGTGAAGATGCGACCGGTGCTCTTCGCGTCGGGAATTCGCGTGTTCTGCTGGAAATAGTCGTTCGCGCGTTCCAGGACGGCGCCACGCCAGAGACAATCGTGCAGAGATACTCCACGCTGGCACTCCCCGATGTCTACGCTGTCCTTGCTTACTATTTGCGCCATCCGAACGAGGTCGAGGAATACCTATCCCGACGCGAGCAGAAGGCCGAAGAAGTTCGGCAACGAATTGAGAGCCAGCAGGGCGACCTAAGCGAAATCCGCGCTCGCCTGCTCACCCAGCGACGGGCGTGAGGACAAAGATGTTGAGGCAAGAACTATGGCAACCAATCTTACCGAAGAAATAGCCGCAAAAGTTTCTATGCTGCCACCTGAACGGCAACGGGAAGCACTATCGTTGATTGAACAACTCGCGGCGCGCGCCACCACGCCTCGCGTGTCGCTCCTGCCGCGCTCGGAGCGCAGGTTGAAGGGCGCAACAGCCGACGGTCGGTCGATCAGTAGCGAAGAGATACTTGAATCACGGCGCGAGATGTGGGGCGAGTACATGGGAGAGGATGAGTCTTGAACGTCGGCGCCGCGGCATTCGTCACCCCGCCGATGCCCGTCACGACCGCGCAAGCGTACGCTGCCAGCACCTCAAACGGGAGACTCCCGGCACGGAGACGACGAGTACGCTTCGCTTGTCGGCTTGAAGCGATTGCAGACCTCTCTCTCTTCCGGGCAAATGAAGAAGTCCCTTTAACGATGGTATACTCCACTAACCCTTTGCGCTGCGCTTTCGCGAAACAGGAGAATGATCATGGCCGCAAACCTGGAAGACCAACTGATTGATAAGGTGCGAGCGCTGCCACCCAACAAACAACAGGAAGCACTCCGCCTTCTGGATACGCTTGCCAGTGAGCCTGGCTCCGAATCTGACGGAACAGGCGTACATCGCAGACCTATTTGGGAGATTGTTGAAGAGGTCAACGCTGGGTTACCCGCAGACACCTGGGACGACGTACCGACCGACGGCTCGATTAATCTTGACCATTACCTCTACGGGGCACCGAAGCGGCAGTCGTGAAAGTCGCATTCGTTGATACCCTATACCTTGTGGCTCTCTTCAATCGCAGAGACCAATGGCATGAGCGCGCGATCGCGGCAAGCCATCTGGTTGCGGAAACCAAACTAATCACCACCGAAGATGTGCTTGTGGAACTCTTGAATTTCTTTTCGGAGTACGGCGAAAAGTCTCGCCGAGGAGCAGTGACTCAGGCTGAGGAAATTCTCAACGGCGCTAATATCGAAGTGGCGCCACAAAGCCATGACGCATTCCTGGCAGGTCTCAGCCTTTACAAAGCACGCCCCGACAAAGGTTATAGCCTGACGGATTGTATCTCGATGCATGCGATGCGCGAGCGAGGTGTCAGCGACATATTGACGCATGACGACCACTTCCGTCAGGAAGGCTTTACAGTGTTGTTATAAGCCTCAGAAGGCGGTAGCCTCCACTGCGGGCTCCCCGCTGCGCTCCGATAGAACTTCACGAACTATGAGACGGTTCGCTTCGCCTTGGCTGCCTTCCTCGCTGCGGCTGGAAAGGTAAACAAGACCTGCTAACGCAGCTCAGAAACCAGGAGTTTCTAATCTTGTGATTGGTTACTCAATAGGGGTCAGACGGGGCGACTTTCAGCGCAGCCAAGGCCGCAACAGACGCTGGCTCCGGAGGAGCCGAATGTCTATAGATCCTACTGTGAATCCCAAGACTTGCGCTCCAGCGGAGCGCGATGTTTCCGGCAATGGTACCCGACACCGCCTTACGTTTCGCTCCTCTGGAGCGAGGATGAGTCTTTTGTAAGTCGCGCGTTCTATAAACATTAAGTCCCTCCGGGACGAGGAAAACGGCCAGAAGAGGCTTGCTAAAAAACCAAGAAAGTTAGACGTTTGTAATTACAAATCATGCGGATCGATTTTGTGACAATCTGGTGGCAAGACCAAACGCAAACAGGGCGTAACAGGTAGTAAGAGATGAGCTCGCTGGGGGCTGCAACCTGTAACAAACGTTAATAAATCGTACTAGCCATGACCTGACGGAGTAGTCGTGAACGGACTACGAATCAGGGGGTGCATGTGCGAATCATGCCGGGTGCACCATTCTCAACCAACCGATCAGACTACTGAGAGAGGACAATCCCATCTCTCTTGTAGATCCGTCCTTCCTTCATGACGAAGCTAATGTTCTGCAGCAGCTTGATGTCGGCCAGCGGGTTTCCCTTAACAGCGACGAGGTCAGCGTAACGACCGGGCTGAATAGTGCCGATGTTCGCAGATTGTCCGAGTAGGTTAGCCGCATTACGAGTCGCGGTCAGAATCGCTTCCATTGGCGACATTCCGGCCTCGACCATGTACTGAAACTCTTGCGCGTTTTGACCATGTGGATACACGCCTGCGTCGGTACCAAACGCAATTTTGACATCTTGATGATAAGCCTTGGCAAAAGCCTTTTGGATTAACGTTCCCAGACTCATGGCCTTGGCGGCAATCGCCGGAGGATAGTAACCGGGCTCCTTGGCTTTGGCCTCCGTCCATTTGCCGGCGCTAATCGTTGGCACCAGGTATGCCCCTTGTTGCTCGAAGAGCGCTATCGCCTCGTCATCAAGATAGGTGCCATGCTCAATAGAGTCGACACCCGCGCGCAGAGCATCCTTAATACCTGCAGCTCCATGTGCATGCGCCTCAACCTTCCGGTCCAGCTGGTGAGCAGTCTCGACGATGGCTCTCATTTCCGCAAAGGTGAGTTGTTCTCCCGCCTGCGTGTCACCGAGAGACAGAACCCCGCCAGTGGACACTATCTTAATGTGATCCGCACCGTACTTAATCATATAACGCACGGCCCGGACTCCATCTTCCGGGCTGTTGACGATGCCACGACGGAAATCAGGCTCCGGCAACAACTCCTCACGCAGACCTGACGAGAAGTCACCATGCCCTCCCGTGATAGTCAGCAGGTAGGTCGCCACATACATTCTTGGGCCGGAAACTGTTCCAGCGCGAATAGCATCGCGCAGACTCACGTCAATGAAGTCAGGTGCTCCCACATCGCGTACGGTCGTGAAACCAGCCAATAGCGTGCGGCGGGCGTAAATGGTCGCGCCGATGGCAAGGTCTGCTTTACGGCTGAGTAACAAGTCTTTAAGTGTTCGGCCCTTCTCTAACTGAAAGGTTAGATGAGTATGACAGTCTATTAAACCCGGCAACACCGTCGAGTCACTTAGATCAATCGTTTCCGCACCCGTTATGACTGCTTTACCTGGCTGCACTTCGCTTATCCGGTCATTCTCTATGATCACCGAGACGTTTGTGCGCACCTGGTCGGTCAAGGCGTCTATGAGCCGTCCGGCGTAAATGACTTTGATGTTCGGCGTTTGCGTTGATGAAGAAATGGGCGTCGTCATTATGTTCAGGGCAGCTAAGGTGAGAAGGAGAAAGGCTATTATGGAGCGATTCCCCTTGAGTTTGATCATATTGTTGAGGGGCCTATTAGTTTTCACATTAATGCTTGCTGATCAATCCCGCTTGCGGATAAATACTCCATCAAAACTGGGGCGACCATTTCGATCACTAATCCTACATCCATCAGGACGCGCCCAACAACTCAGTCGACCTCGACGTTCCGCAAGCGCGTTTCAGATTCCTCCGACTTGGTTTCAGTCTTCCTTTTCGCGTTTTGGGTCTATGTGTCCAGAGTGTAGCTATAGCGCTTGCACGTTGACGCCATGATGGCGTGATCAAGGTTATGACTCTTAGTTCACGATCAATTTACCATTCCGCCAATTCAGTCATCCGTTCGAATAATCGGGCTTCACACGTCGAGGCCGACGGAGCGCATTAGTTCGAGGGCGTTGCTCTTTTCGAGAATGCCGGGGCGGAGGAGGTAGTCGAAGGTCATCTTTCCAGCCTCGAGATGATCTTCGAAGTGGACGTTTGCCACGCGAGGAACTAACTCTTCGGCGATCTGCGTGAGCGCCAGATCGTGCGTGGTAACCAAGCCTATCGCGCCACGATCAAGCAAGCCCTTTACGAGGCCTTCCGCGCCGATCTTTCGATCGTGAGAATTTGTGCCGTGCAAAATCTCGTCCAGGAGAAACAAGACGGGCAGTGGGCCATTAGTTAATTCAACAATCTCTTTGAGCCGCGTAATCTCAGCGTAAAAGCGCGAAGCTCCAGCCTGCAGCGAATCCTGAATTCGAATTGAAGCGCCAACCTGCAAAGGCGAGAGACGAAGCGATCGTGCCCGCACCGGCGCACCCGCGAGAGCCAGAACCGCATTCGTGCCAATCGTCCTGAGAAGCGTGCTCTTCCCCGACATGTTCGACCCGCTCACAATCAAGACAGACGGACAATCCGGCAATTGAAGGTCAGTCCGCACATTCTGCGATTCAGGCAACAGCGGGTGGCCCAAATCTTTTCCATCAAAGACAACTTCGCCAATAAATCGTGGCACGGGCGTCCCGCCCGTGGCTGTGATAGATCGTGGCACGGGCGTCCCGCCCGTGGCTGTAATAGATCGTGGCACGGGCGTCCCGCCCGTGGCTGTAATAGGTCGTGGCACGGACATCCCGCCCGTGTGTGGTCTGCGGCGCTCTTCGACGATCTCAGGAAACGGATCGTTCGGATGTTCGAAAGAATAACGCGCGAAGGAACTAAGCGCCTCGAGCTCTCCAACGGCGGCAAGCCAACGCGCCACGGCTGGCCCCGACTGCTGGCGCCACGTTTCAATCGCAAACGCGCAGTGGACTTGCCACAATACGATCGTCGCGAACGGCGCAAAAATAATATTGCGTCGCGAATCGAGTAGTTCGATGAGGCGTTTGAGTTTTGCGATCTGAGCCGATGGAGGGAGTCCCGCTACACTCAACTCGGAGCGAAGCTGACGAAGACGTGGGCTGGCGAAACTCTCGCGCTCGAATCTGCGCAAAACTTCTACCAGCAACTCCAAATCCTTGCTCGGTACGTCAACAGACTGCGTCACATGCTGAACCGGCTTGCGCAGCCGGAACGCGAAAATCTGTCCCAGCAGAACCGCGGCAAGTAATGGCAACCACCCAAATCCCAATATCCACAGCGCTAGTCCTACCAGTGCCAAACCCGCTAAGACGTGGGCTGTCCAGCTCGTCGCCGTTGTGATCAGCCAGGGCGGCTCCGAAGCCCATGCAGTTAAAGTCTGCGCTTCAGCGCCGGTGTGAACTCCTTCGCCGAGCAGAGCGAGGTCTTCACGCAGATCCAGATTGGGTCGAAGTTCGGTCACGCCCGCCTGACGCGCCAGAACTTCGTCACGAGCTGCAGGCGTCAATAACCATCGGGCCAGAGTCTCTTCACCAACTTGAGTTCTGGCGGCGGACAACAGTTCAAAAAGTGAGCCGCGCCCAAAGAAATCAAGATCATCTTTGTAGGGGTGATCGCCGGCGATGAAGCGTTCACCAGTTGCTCCTTTTCCTGCCCAACGATCGTCCAGCCGCTCGAGTCCCCTCTGGTAAAGTTGCGCCGCGCGTTCGCAGCGTCTGCGCGACTCCTGAATTTGTTGTTGCATCGGCGCAGGAACAACGAAGCCAAGCAAAGGAATCAGCGCCCACCACCATGGAAGACCGAACAGCACGAGCATGAAAAGAAGGAGGGCCGTACCTAAGAATGCGAGACGTACAAAGCCCACGCGACGAAAGCGAGCAAAGTGATTCGCAGCTTCCAGTAAGCGGGCCTCGACGCGGCGCATGTACTCCTGTCGAGGTTCTGTTGTCGGCAGTTGGTCAACCATTGAATGTGAAACGGAGCTAACGGTTTATCGTAGCAGTAAACGGGCGGGTTTGAGGAATATGAGACATTGGATTGCCGGATTGGAACCTGCGGGTTGAATTCCACCTGCAGCAGCTGGTGGATGGTTCAAATCCAACCTACAAAAAGAGGTTGGAAATGCTTCTTTGAATCCCCTCAGCGGCAGCTGAGTGATCGTTCAAGTCCAGCCTCGCTCGCAACTTTACGGGAAATAGGCTGGACTTGAACCATCCACCAGCTCCCGCAGGTGCGATTCAGATAACGTTTCAAACATTTAGTAGGCTGGACCTGAAATATCCACCAGCTTCGCAGGTGGGATTCTTAAAGATTTAGCTGGGCTCGTTGCCTATCTCAAACACACATCGCGGAGTTGTCTCACAAAGAATCACGTCATAACTCTCGATCATCGGCATGGCGATTTGCTCGAGCTCGTTCTTCCACAACTCGCCTTCGTAAAAAGCGTCTTTCATTCGCTCGCGCTCTTCGAGAGAAGGAAAGCTGCGCAGGAACACAAACTTGTTCGGGTTCTCGAGATCGAGCAGCGGCCCAATTACTTTCATGCCGTGATCTCGCAGCGCCGGGACGGATCGCGTCTCGAAAAATTCGATGAACTCCGCGCGGCGGCCGGGCTTGATTCTGTAGCTTCGGACTTCGACTATCACGATTGCCTCCTAATCATCTTCGATTTTGGTCTGGTAATTTTTCCACAAAGAAATCTAAACTGATCTGCGAGTCTGCTCAAGAAGGTACTTTTAGGTAACTATGCAATCCACACGAGTCAATCCTGTTAGTGGCTGTCCACTTACTGCTGCACTCACGGCCATCGGCGGCAAATGGAAGCTAATAATCGTCTACTTGCTCGCAGATTCGTCGCTCCACTTTGCGGCGTTACGACAAGCAATGACCGGCATTTCACAGAAAGTCCTGACGCAGCAGTTGCGCGAATTGATGAATGAAGGCATCGTCAACCGCCAACCGACTGGTCCGGCGCCGGCGCCAGTGGAATATTCGTTGACCGATTATGGTCGGAAACTGCTGCCCCTGATTGAAAACATTCGCCGATGGGGTAGAGGCCATATGGAATTCACCGCCTTACCGGATAATCAATCGCGGGGTTCATAGTCGATAACCGCAAAATGCCAACTTCATACGACCATATTGCCGAGCAATGGCATGCTAACTTTCGTGGACAAGCCTATGTCGATCGGGTCCTGGCCAATGTCGACCAGACTCTCGACGGCTTACCATGTGGAGCGAGAATTTTAGATTTAGGCCGCGGAACCGGCAATCCCATTGCGAAACATATCGTGCTGCTTAGCTACCGAGTGGTCGGCATTGATGAATCGAAGGAGATGTTAAGTGTTTGGACACACCTTTTTCTACGCTGGTTATGCGGCCGAAGATCGCGCGCCAATTGTTGGAGCAGGCCGGCTTCGAAATAGAAGTTTGGGAAGTTGACGATCCTTATTCACGAGGTCACATCGCCGTCATTGCGAGGAAACTTGAGCCCGAATCAGACCATGCTTGAAGCGATCCCCGAGTTTGGGCTAGCAGTCTCCGGCGTTGATTATGTGCTTCGACCGGGCGGTTACCTCGTCGTCCGAAACTCACAAAGTGAGATTGCTGTCGTTAAGACGCCGCGCGGTTTCTTTCTACCGGGTGGTGGACAAGATAATGGCGAGACTCCGGAAAGAGCGGCTATTCGAGAGGCTGAGGAAGAATGTGGTTTGAAAGTCGAGCTGATCAAAGCTTTATGCACCGCCGACGAGCTTGTATTTGCTCAACCTGAACAAATGCATTATCGCAAACGCTCCGTCTTCTTCAGCGCGAAGCTTATCAGCGTTACCGGAACGGGTGAGACAGATCACGAACTGAAGTGGATGACTTTGGATGACGCAGTTCGGCGCCTCAATCATCAAAGCCAAGCTTGGGCCGTCACCAAAGCTTTCGCCAAAACATCAGGATGAAAGTCGTAATCACCGGGGCGGGAGGAATGGTTGCAGCGGAGTTCACCCGGCAATTTTCTGCGTATGCTGAAGTGCTTGCCCTCACGCATCGTCAACTCGACATAGCAAACTTTGAAGCAGTTCGTGAGGTGATAACTCAGAATCGTCCTGATCTCGTTATCAACTGTGCTGTGCTGGGTGTTGATGCGTGCGAGCTAAACGCAGCAAATGCGTGGGCCGTGAACACTGATGGCGCGGAGAATCTGGCGAAAGCCGCCGCCGCGATGGACGCAGCCCACGTGCAGATGAGCACCAACTTCGTCTTTGGAAATGATGAGATGCGTTCTTCGTTCCTCACCAGCAAAGATGAGCCGCAGCCACTGAATCTCTACGGTCAAACTAAACTGGCCGGCGAGCGCGCCGCCAGAGCCGCAACGTCCCGCTGCTTCATCATTCGCACGTCATGGGTTTTTGGTTTAGGCAAAGCAAACTTCTTCAGCTCCGTGCCGCGCCAATTGACAACGGCGCAGCCGATCAAGGCTATCACTGATGTCTGGGCCAGCTCGACTTACGTGCGGGATTTGGTCTCGAGAGTAATTGAGATCGTTCGTCATGGTCGATACGAAACTTACCATGTCGTTAATTCGGGGCTTTGTTCCTACTACGACTTTGCGCGAGAGGTCGCTTGTCTGATCGACGATTCTGGTTCTCGGTTTGACAAGCTAATCGAACCAGTAGAGCTGGCTGAACTCTGGCTTAGCGCGAGGCGCCCTCGTTATACTCCGCTGCGCTGTCTGGTTTCAGAAGAACTCGGGCTCCCACCGATGCGTGATTGGAAAGCGGCGTTGCGTGAATATTTAGAAGAATGTAAGACCTGCCAGGCTTGGGTTCAATAAAATCGAGGAGTCTACGAATGGCGCACAAAGTCATACCATTTCTGATGTTTGAAGGATCCGCCGAAGAGGCGATGCGTTTCTATGTCAGCTTGTTTCATGGGTCTGAAATCAAGCAAATAGAAAAGTACGGAGCGGGCGAGCCCGGCGCGGAAGGCAGCGTCAAGCATGCTGAATTCACGCTCGCAGGACAAGACGTTATTTGCATCGACAGTCCCATGCACCACGATTTCACTTTCACTCCATCGATCTCACTCTTTGTAGTTTGCGAAAGCGAGGACGAGCTGGACAAAGCCTTTAGCCAACTCTCGGATGGTGGAGCAGTGTTGATGCCGCCTGATAATTACGGTTTCAGCAAAAAGTTCACCTGGGTATCCGATCGTTTCGGCGTCTCGTGGCAACTCAACTTTGGTTAGTGGATGTATATCACTATAGAGCTCCTTCAGTGAAAATAACTTAAGTACTTCTGCCGATCCGGCGCTATTTGCTAGTAAGTACATCTTCAACTTTGGAAATAAATGGTCTTATGCTTTCATCGCTTCAATAGTCGCTTCTCCGCTGCTGGTGTCTTGCCGGGTTAGGAGCCCGATCACATTTTCTTCAGTCTGGTATCGGAATAATCCTGCACCTCAACTTCCAGGCAGTTCGATAAGTAAGCATTTCCTGATGGCATCGCGGTTGCGAAGCAGTTTGTACTGCAGGCTGCCAGGGAGCGCAGGCATCCTTGCCTGCTTAACTGGGAAGAAGCAATTAAACCTTGAAGGGATCTTTTGCCAAGTGAGGCAGGCAAGGATGCCTGCGCTCCCAGGCTCTGTACAGAAATCATGAAACCTAATAATTTCCAAGACGCTACCCGCGAACAAACAAGCATCCTCGCGCCGCTCGAGAGAATGGCTTTGCAGGCGTTGGTTCGACGGATGCCAGCCGCGGTTAACTCGGATCACCTTTCGATCCTCGGACTGCTGGCCATGCTTTTTGCGGGAGTCTGCTATGCCGCCAGCCGTTCCAACGCGATGTGGTTGCATGGCGTAAATTTCTGCATCTTTCTCAACTGGTTTGGAGATAGCCTCGACGGGACGCTGGCGCGCTATCGCAACCGGCTGAGACCTCGCTATGGCTTTTATGTCGATCACATCATCGATGCGTTTGGCGCTTTGTTCCTCGTTCTCGGTCTGGCTATCTCAGGCTACATGAGCGAGCGCGTTGCCGCCGGTGTTTTGGTAGTGTTCATGATGTTGGCCATTAACACTTACCTGACAACGTACGTGTTGGGTGTATTCAAAATCTCTCAATGGAAAATGGGTCCAACCGAGATGCGGCTGTTGCTGATGATCGGCAATCTTTACCTGCTTCATCGTCCCACCGCGAAGATCTTTGGACATCGCTACCTGCTGTTTGACATCGGTGGTGTTGTCGCCATTGTAGGAATGGCCTTCATCCTGACTTTCCTTGCGATTAAGAATACGCACACGCTCTATCAGATGGAGCGCTTGCCCGACCCGGAGCCGACGATACCCAACAATGTTTCGCTGGATCAAATTTAACGCAGTCGGCATTTCCGGGTTCGCTCTACAAACAAGTGTCTTGTTTGCGCTGACCCACAAGGCGCGTCCGCTTGGTTACCTTGCGGCAACGGCGTGTGCTGTCGAGCTGGCGATTTTGAATAATTTTATCTGGCACCAACGCTGGACGTGGAAAGATCGTCCTTCGTTATCCAAGGCAGAGACGCTGCAACGTCTGGCAAAGTTTCATGTCACGAATGGAGCGTTATCAATAGCCGGAAATCTGGCGTTTATGACTTTGTTTGTTGGTGTGCTGAAAATACACATTGTCGTAGCTAACATCACCAGCGTTGCCCTCTGTTCGATCTTCAATTTCCTCCTTGCCGATCGCATCGCATTTCACCGCGCTCGCAAGCAAGAGACGAAGCCACAGATTACGCCGATTACCCAGACGTAACGAGCCAGACGAACGTTAGCCACAGATTCCGCAGATTTCGCAGATTTCACCAATTTAGAGTAAGAGCGATTCGGCAAACACTCATGCGCAACTTCGCATGTCGCTTGCTTAACATCTGCGAAATCCGCGAATAGGTTTTTGGAAGTTGATTAGTGATATGTTGTGGGGCGTGAAGTCTCCGCTTCCGACAATCGAGGGCGTTACTGCGAGCCGTCATTGGCTGCCGCGTGGGCCATGGAAAACGATCCTCGAGTTCCTGGTGGATCGCTTTCCCCGCATCTCGACCGAAACCTGGCTGAGGCGGATGGAAAGCGGCGAAGTTCTCGACGAGACTGGAGCGCGCGTAAACCAGGACAGCGTCTTCCGCGAAGGATCCTGCATCTTTTACTATCGTCAACTCGGCGACGAACGAAGTATTCCGTTTGACGAATCCATTCTCTACGAAGACGAAAACATACTCGTCGTAGACAAGCCGCATTTCCTTCCCGTTATTCCTGCCGGGCGTTTTCTTCGAGAGACTTTGCTAGTCAGGTTGCGTAGACAAGGCAAGCCGGAAACTCTGACGCCTGTGCATCGACTGGATCGTGAGACTGCCGGCGTGGTCCTGTTTGCGTTGAATCCTCAAACTGTGGGTGCCTACACGAAGCTCTTTCGCGATCGAAAAGTTCAAAAGACCTACGAGGCTTTGGCGCCGGAGAGTTCGGAGCTGAATTTTCCCTTGACCCGTAAGACTCGCATTGAGAAAGGCGAACCATTCTTCCGTATGCGTGAGGTCGAAGGTGAACCTAACGCTGAAACGCATGTCCAACAGACCGACACCAGTTTTGCGGCGAGTCGACTTTATCGGCTGCAGCCCATTACCGGAAAGAAACATCAACTCCGGGTTCACATGGCTGCGCTCGGAATTCCAATCGTTAACGACCGTCTTTATCCAACCTATGTTCGGCTCGCAAACAATGACGACGATTTCGCTCATCCACTACAACTAATCGCTCGCTCAATCGGGTTCGTCGATCCTGTGACCGGAAAAGAGCTCTACTTTGAAAGTGCTCGGGGTTTTTGAGTTGCTTGACGCCGAAGGCGTTCGCGAATGCCAGCCTGGGGCAACGCCCCAGGGAAAGTCGATCCGTTACTTTTCTGAACGCTGAAAGCGTTCGCGAAATGGCTGCGGCGGCAGCGTACTTGAGACAGCAAGCTGGTCCCGTGACGAAGACGCGAACCTTAGCCGCAGATTACGCCGATTCCACAGATGTTTTGTTGAGTGTAAAAGTGAATATGGAATGAATTAGTCGCGAACGCTTTCAGCGTTCATTGTGTAATTGCGGCGATTTCCCGGGACGTTGCCCCAGGCTCACATTCGCGAAACGCCTTCGGCGTTGACTTGTGGCCACCCGACAATTCGCGAACATCGTCGGCGTGGACGTGGGTGATCGCAATCAGCTTGCTATACTTACGGACATGGTTCCGGCTGTTCGCATTGTTTTCGGCGAAATCATTCGCCGATACTTGCTAATTATCCTTTCAATTTGTCTTTTGTTTTCGACCGCATCCACAGCAGTCGCTCAGAAGAAACGCACGACCAAGCCGCCAGCCAAACCTGCGCCGAAAACCAAGGCGCCCACTGAACTCGAAAAGCTTCGCGACCAATACATCGCCGCCACTAAGGAAGTCAGAATCAGCCTCGATAAACTTTTGCCGTTGTACGACAAGGAATTACAAACCGCACAAGAAAAGGCGGCGAAGAGTAAGGAACTTGAGACACAAGGACTGATCTCAAAAAAAGAGCTTGCCGACGCGGAGCGAGCGGTCACTGAGGTAAAACTCAAGATTGACGATATTCACAAGCAGATGGCCTCAGCCGACGATCAGATTGCACAAGTCCTGGTTGAAATCGAATCTGAAAAGCAGCTTGCCAAACTCAAGAAGATCCCCAAGGGTGGGATGGTCATGACGACTTCGTTTGTACGCTTCAATGGGGCCGGCGCCTGGAGCATCAGTTTGGCCGGAACTGTCGATGCTTTTTTTCGACAAAAATTCGGGCATCCTTTACCGATAGCAGTGTTGGGCCAGGGCAATATTCATAATCGGTGGCGTCTCGATCACCGCAACGCGATGGATCTGTCCTTGAATCCGAATGGCGCCGAAGGACAAGCGGTGATGGATTACCTGCGCAGTCGAGGAATTCCTTTCTCGGCATTTCGACAAGCGATTCCGGGAACTGCCACTGGCCCTCATATTCATGTAGGCTTACCGTCACATCGTTATTAATTCTCAGGAGATTACTTTGCTTAAACAATTCAAAGTCGGAACTCAATGGACGTCGTTGGGGCTGATGCTTTTCATATTGATTGGCTGTCATCGGAACAACTCTATTACTTCGGCAAGCGGGACCAGTACGGCTTCGCCTAAGGCGGCGACTACTCCCAAAGTCACTGGTCCTGCCGCCGCAGTCGCGACCACAACTTATGAGGCTGAAGGCATAGTCATCTCGCTGAAACCTAAGCTGCCATCGATTGAAATCGATCATCAGGAAATAAAGGACCTGATGCCGGCAATGAAAATGGAGTTTTACGTTAAAGACAAGTCACTGCTTGAGGGACTGAAATCCGGCGATGCCATTACGTTCACACTTAGCAATGGCGTTGGCGGGCTGGTAATCACGCGAATAACGAAGAAGAGTTAAACCAGCTTCGAAAAGTCTTAAATCCCACCTGCGGCAGCTGATGGATAGTTCAAGTTCGACCTACAAAGAGAGGTTGGGATTGGTCCTTTGAATCCCCTCAGCGGCAGCTGAGGGATGTTTCAAGTGCAGCCTCGCTGGCAAGTGTTCCACGGAAAAGGCAGGACTTGAACCATCCACCTGCTCCCGCAGGTGGGATTCAGTCGCAACGACATCAAACATTGGTAGGCTGGACCTGAAGTAAGCACCAGTTGCCGCAGGTGGGGATTTAAGACTTTTCGGCAAGCTAGTTGAAGTCAAACTCGTCTTGCCGTTTCCTTTTGAAAGATGCACGATCTCTTCAAGAAAAGAATCAACAAAGCTATCGGTCAAGTACAAAGAACGAAGAACAAAACACAAAGAACGAAGTAATGAAGGTAACTATTGGGCAAATCAACACCACTAACGGAGAATACTCCGGGAACACCGCCGCTATCCTTCGCGCTATCGATCAGGGGAAGAAAGACAACTCCGACCTGGTAGTCCTCCCGGAAGTTGCCATTCAAGGTTACACGTCGCTCGACTGGTTTCTTGATCGAGACATCGTTCCTCATTCGCTCGAGCCACTTGACGAGATCATTGCCGCAACTGAAGGCATCGCCGCGATCGTAGGCACAGTGCGACCTTCAAATCTCCCCACCGGAAGACGGTTATTTAATTCTGCCGCCGTCATTCGCAATCAAAAGTTAATCGGATTCGCCGACAAGACTTTGCTGCCCGAGTACGACGTGTTCGACGACCCGCGCTACTTCGAGCCATCGCGCGAACGTCATCTATTCGAGTTCAACGGAAGCGAGCTTGGCATCGCGGTTTGCGAGGACTTTTGGAATGACAAGACTTTTTGGAAGGAACGCTTATATTCGCGCGATCCTGCCGACGAGTTAATAAAGCTCGGGGCTAATGTGCTGGTGTCGATCAACGCGTCGCCCTTCAACAAAGGCAAGATGGCCCAACGCTGTGCGATGGTTTCACACCGGGCGCGCCTCGCGCATCTGCCCGTCGTCTTTGTAAATCTGGTTGGCGGTAATGATGGGGTTATTTTCGACGGCGCCAGCATAGTGGCTGATTGCGAAGGTCGGATCGTCCTCCAGGCGCCGCCGTTCGAAGAATTTTTTGGCACGGTCGATCTTGACTGCGGCAAAGCAGACGAGCGCTGCCTGCCTGGAGACGACATCGAAACAGTTCGCCAGGCTCTGGTGCTGGGAATACGCGATTACGCGATGAAGAACCGCTTCTCGAAAGCGCTCCTGGGCATGTCGGGCGGCATTGATTCCGCCGTAGTGGCAGCTCTCGCGTGTGAGGCGCTCGGACCGGAGAACGTGTTGGCGGTAATGATGCCTTCGCCTTACTCATCGCGGTCAAGCATTGAAGATTCACTCGACATGGCCCGGCGCCTGGGAATGAAGATCGTCGAGCATCCAATCACGTCAGCCTTCGAAGTAGTGACGCGGGAACTTAAGTTGCCGTTCCCTTCGGAAGACAACAGCTCGCGTGCCGTCGAGAATCTGCAATCGCGTTTGCGTGGCAACATTTTGATGACTATCTCGAACGCGGAGGGTCGCCTGCTGCTTTCAACTGGAAACAAATCTGAGCTGGCGTTGGGCTACTGCACACTTTACGGAGATACAAACGGAGGCTTAGCGGTCATTGGAGATTTGCTGAAGACTGAAGTTTACGCTCTGGCGCGCCGGTTAAATCAACCGCGAGAGATCATTCCACTTTCAATTATCGAGAAGCGGCCGTCGGCGGAATTGGCGCCGGGTCAGTTTGATGATCAGTCTTTGCCGGCCTACGATTTGCTCGATCCGATTCTAACTATGTATTTCGAACAGAAAGCCACGCCGGAAGAGATCATCGCGAAAGGCAATGATCCGCATCTCGTTTACGACATTCTGAACCGGGTGGAATCGCCCGCGAACGAATTCAAGCGCCGCCAGCTTCCGCCCACCTTGATTATTTCCCGAAATGCAATCGGCATTGGTCGCAGACGCCCCGTCACCCATCACTATCGCCGCACTCCTCCTCGAACTTAAAAGCTTTATCCACAGATTACGCAGATTGCACAGATGTAAAAGCATTGCGCCCGCGGCATGATTTTAACCATGGGCTGCTCGTAGGGATTGTTAAGATTCCGTGGTATCACATTCGTTCCTCTCCCAAATACCTTTCTATTCACCCCAGACGAAAACATCTGTGAAATCTGCGTAATCTGTGGATGTGTTTTCTGACTCTTGCACTTTGCGACTGGGATGGAGCATTATCTGCGCTCAGCATTTTTCCCAGACGAACTTCCAGTCAAAATACAAGCAAAGGCGGATATATGAAAACTCCATTATTGCTCGTGCGTAGTCTCGCCGTTTCAACCTTAGTCGTGCTCTTAACCAGTGGTGTCGTCGCTTCGATACAAGCGCAACCTAAGGTCAGCGATGCTGAGTCCAAAGCCTCCGCAGCCGTCAAGAGTGCGCCAGACATAAATGCCAAGATTGCCGCCGCGGAAGAATTCGTGAAGAAATTTCCCAAGAGCACCTTACGCGCGCAGCTAGCCGAGTACATCGTGGATCAAATCATCGGTGTGAGTGACGCAAACCAGAAAGTGACGCTGGCACAAAAGTACCCCACCATTTTTACCGACGCTACCGAAGTCGACTTGATCAAGCCTGCGCTGATTGATGCTTACGCCAAACTAAATCGATTTGATGAGGCTTTCGCTGACGGCGCAACCTACCTCACCAGGAACGGCGAGGACATTCAGGTACTGGTAATGTTGGCAATCCATGGAGTCGAGCAAGCCAAAGCCCGCAACCCAAAGTTTGTGAGTGTCAGCAAGCAGTACGGGGCAAAGGCCATTGAGTTGATCGAAGCCGATAAGAAGCCGGCCAGTATGGATGCCGAGTTCTGGGCGAAGGAAAAGTCGATGCTGCCGCAAGTCTATCAGGAGATGGCCGTGATCTCGCTGATGGAGCAAAACCCGACCGAGGCGCAAGCCAAACTTGAGAAGGCTTCAGCTCTAAATCCGGGCGATCCTTTTAACCATGCCTTGCTTGGCAGCATCATCAACGATGACTATCAAAAGCTTGCTCAAACTTACAAAAACATGCCCGAGGGCAAATCGAAAGATGAGATGCTGGGGAAGGCCAACGCGTTACTGGACAAAGTCATCGAGCACTATGTTCGCGGCATAGCTCTGTCGGAGGGCAAGCCTCAGTACCAGCAATTTCATGATCAGCTGCTTCAGGATGTGACGCCCTACTATCGCTATCGTCATAGTGGTTCAACAGACGGGCTGCAAGCGCTAATCGAAAGCTTCAAGCCAAAGCCGTGAGTTAGGGTGTAGGGGTTAGGGTGTGGGGTGTAGGGTGTAAGTCAGTCAAACTATCGTATGAATAAACTTAAAAGCTTAGCTCACCAAAGAGTCTTGGTTTGCTCAATCTCGACTCTGTTATTGGTTTTCGCGTGCGATCTGGCGACGCTAGCACAGAAGAGATCCGTCAGTGAGCCGTACCCAAAACTCCTGTCGGTGCGCGAACAGCTCGAGGTCCGCGAGCGCTGGCTCAAGACCCGCCTTGACTCGATGCTTTTGCCGATGATGCGGCGCGCCAAGATTGAGATGTGGATCGTCACCAACGAAGAGTTTCACGCTGAACCGGTGGTGCCATATATCGCGCCGCCGATTCCGTACGTGGGACGGCGAGACTTTTTCATCCTGGCTGATCGAGGAACAGATAAGCTCGATCGCATCGCTGTAGTTCGCTACGACGAGGAGCGTCTCAAGTCTTTTTATGAAGTTCTCATCCCGCCCGGTGGCCAAGTGGCCGCTACGTTGAAAAGAATTGTCGAAGAACGAAAACCAAAGACGATCGCTCTGAATATGAGTGGGACACGCGGAGCCACGAACGGATTAACGCTCGACTCCTACAAGTTTCTCGGCGATTCGCTCGGCAAAGAGTACAGCGATCGCTTTGTGAGCGCCGCGCCGCTGATAGTCGAATACATGGACACTCGTCTTCCCGAAGAACTTGAGTATTATCGAACAGCGGTCGCGCTCACCGACGTCATTACCCAACGAGCTTTCTCCAACGAAGTTATCACGCCGGGAAAAACAACCGTCGGTGACGTGCGCTACTGGTGGCTGCAACAGATGAACAATCACGGGTTGGATACGTGGTTCAATCCGGACCTGCGCATCCAGCGCAAGGAGATGGAAACGGGCAAGACTCTGCAGTTCCTGAGCGTGGCGAACGAAGGAGTGGTGATTCAACGCGGCGATGTTATTCACATCGATTGCGGTTTGAACTACATGGGCATGAGTTCTGATTGGCAGAAGATGGGATACGTTCTGCGCGAAGGCGAAAAGGAAGTGCCGGCAGGACTGCAAAAGGCTCTGACCAACACCAATCGCCTGCAAGATGCGCTGTTCAATCACATCAAGCCGGGTGTGATGGGTTACCAAGTTTATGACGCGACGATGGCTGACATGAAAGCTGCGGGAATCGAGGCAATGATCTATTCACACTCGATCGGCACTCAAGGTCATGCACTCGGCGCCAGCGTCGACTTTCGCCGGCCGACTACTGGCGCGCCAAGTACTGAGCCGGCTTTTCGCGAAGGCTCATACACTTCAATCGAGCTTAACACTTCTACTGCGGTGCCTGAGTGGGGTGGGCAGAAAGTTACCATCATGATGGAAGATGACGCCTATCTCACGAAGGATGGAATGAAGTGGTTCCGACCGCGACAGACTTCCTTTTACGTGATTCGCTGAGTAAGTGGCACGGGCGTCCCGCCCGTGTTGCCTTCCCCAAATAGCTCCCTTCCCCAAATAGCTCCCTTCCCTGTAACCCCACGCGCAAGATGCGCGTGCCACAAGTCACATTCCTACGACGCGTAGCGCGCGTAGACCGACTTCACCTTTTCCAAAAAATCGCGGCGGTCAACGATGTAGTGAAGTTTCACTGAGCCTTCGCCTGCGAGGTCAGCCACCAACTGCTCGAGAATCTCAAATTGATCGCGTTCGCTGATGCCGTGCGTATCCAGATAATCGCCGTGACGAAAGCGTCTCATCAGCTCCGGCAAAGTCTGGCGACCAGTAAACGTGCGGCCTCCGTGACGATGAGAGCGGCTCAACAAATACTGCACCATCAAAACGTCGTTGTAGACAGCATGACGCAGAAACAAGCGATTGCCATCACGTTCCCAGTCGGCCTCTTCCAGCCGATTCGACGGCCTCACACTGCGGACGCCTGCAAAGACCTCCGCCCAATTCGTTTTCGGCTCTCGCCGTTCGAGGAAAGCTCGCGCTGCTTCAATCAGCCAGGCTTCGTCGTCGAAATCCATTCTCAGCCGTAATGTATCCAGCCAGTCAAAGAAGATTGTGCGGCGGTCCGATTTGGTCTCAATGATCTGAAATTGATCGTCCTTTTGCGGAAGAGACTTTACGAGGGCTCGTCTGGCCGCGTCCGTAGTCTTACCGCCTTCAATTCGAAAAGTTTCCAATTGCGCGTGCCAACGCTTGACCGAGTTGCAATAAGGACAGTGGGGATGCTTCTCCTCGCTATCGAAGAAAGGTCTCGCTGCAGCCGGAGCAGTCAGTTCCCGCACTGTTGGTGTGTAGCGCTTGATTTCAGAGTAGGCCGTCCGAGGCGCGAGTCCCAACTGCGCGGTGAAGATATCGAAGGTACAAGCCAGGCAAACAATCGTCGAATACTCGGTGACTGAGCCTGGCGCAAAGCTGCTGAGATCAAGTTCTTTCGACTTGGCCTTGGGTGGCATGCGAGGATTTTAGCTTACTGATTACCCTTCCGCGAAAAACTTAAGTGACTCAACCGGGATCAGCTCAAACTCAGGAAGGGCATCTCAACTATGATCAGCTCAAGGTCGGGAAGGGCAGTTTACTCCCGCTCAAAGATTGTTCAGCATTCAAGATTGATACAGGTTTCCATTCCCTACCACACTTGAACGGTTATGAAAGTTGCGGCGGGAGTAAACTGCCCTTCCCGACCTTGAGCTGTTGACACTTGAGCGATAAAAAGTCTGATTGTGAGAAATGCACGGCAATGATCAATTCCTTCCCGATAGGCCGACCAGCGCAGCGATTAACGACTTAGGATCGACAGGCTTGGCGATGTGGGCTTGATAGCCCGCTGCCAACACCTTCGCGCGATCTTCTTCGCGGGCATGGGCCGTAATCGCCGCGGCCGGAACATTGCCTCCCTGCTCCGGAGCCAACGATCGAATTCGATTAATGAGCGTGAATCCGTCTTCACCGGGCATTCCCAAATCGGAAAGTAGAACGTTCGGCCGCCATTCCCCAAATGTTCGCAAGGCATCAACGCTCGAAGTCGCGGTGCGAACGCTCGCGCCTGACTGATTCAACATGATCGCCAGGATTTCGAGCGTGTCGGGCTCATCGTCTACGACGAGTACTCGAAGCCCGACGAGATCCTGCTTAGTTACCGCTGCATCTTCGACGCTCTTGAGCTCGCGCAGCTTCATTACAATTTCAGCACTCGTCTTTCCGATCACTGCGCTGGCGACTGGCAAGTTCACTTTGAAGGTGCTGCCATGACCCGGTCCCTCGCTTTCAGCGCTGACCTGTCCGCCATGCTGCTCTACCATATGCTTGACGATTGACAGGCCCAGGCCCAGACCTCCGTGTGCTCTCGTCGTTGATGAGTCCGCTTGACGAAAACGTTCAAACACATGGGGCAGGAACTCACTACTGATGCCGACACCCGTATCACGCACTGTCAATTCAAGCTGCGAGTCAATCCTCCTAAGTTGAATATCAATCTTTCCATCCTTACCGCTGAACTTGATGGCGTTGGCAACCAGGTTCCAAATGATCTGCTGCAGACGCTCGGGATCTCCAGCCACAAGTGTCTTTTCATCCTCTACTGTGACCTTGACGTTGATTGATTTTGTAGCCGCGGTTGGAGAGAGAGTTTCGACGGCGGAGCGCAGGATGGAGGCAAGTTCAACGGGCCGAAATTCGAGTCTCAGCTTGCCTGTGACTATCCGTGATACGTCCAGAATATCGCTGATGAGTTGGGCCTGGGCTTTAGCGTTACGTTGAATCGTGGTTAGCCCACGACTAATCATTTGCTCGTCGTGTCCCCTTAATGCCAACGTGGCTGCCCAACCAAGTATGGCGTTCAGAGGCGTGCGGAGCTCGTGTGAAACAGTCGCCAGAAACTCATCCTTCAACCGATCCGACGTTTCAGCCGCTTTTCGAGCGGACTGCTCCCGGGCCAGCAGATCTTCGCGCTCCCTTTCTTCTCGACGTCGGGCGCTAACATCGTGAAAGACGATGATCACGCCCAGGATCTTCCCTTTGGGATCCTTAATAGGCGCCCCGCTATCTTCGATCGGAACTTCGCGACCGTCTCTGGTTATGAGCACGGTATGATTTGCGAGCCCAACGATTTGTCCCTTTTCCTTGATCGTTTCAAAAGGATTGTTTACTCGAGCCCGACTTTCTTCATTGATGATCTTAAAGACTTCGTGAATAGGTTTCGTGGCCGCTTCCGCAGTCGTCCAGCCGGTTATCTGTTCTGCTACGGGATTAACGAAGGTGATCAAGCCATCGATATTCGTAGCAATTACCGCATCACCGATGCTTGCCAGAGTGACCCGCAACGATTCGGTCTGCTGTTGTAGTCGCTGCTGCGCCGTGCGTCGCGAACTGGCGAACCAAACAACGCTGGTAAAGAGCACCATCCGATTGAAAATTATGACTCCCGATCTGAAGTTGAGTGAGGGGCGGGTGAAATAGTCGAGCGTAAGCTCAAGAATAATCGCCAGTAACAATCCCGGGCCCAGGCCAAGATACCAGGCACTGGCAATCATCGCGATGATGATCATCGCGGTTAAGTCGATTCTAAACGGACTAATCTTCTCCAAGCCGATAGAAGCGGCGAGGATCAAGATAAACGATCCCAAAGCCAGCAGATAGCGAAGGGGCGCGGATCTAATCTCTTTCATTTGCGAACTTGAAGAATGGGAGGGAACCTGTGTCGCCAGACGCTGATAATTGAACTCTCAACACCTGACGATACGCGGCTTCGATTCTACATGATTGATACAAGCGCCGCGCTCAACCCCGCGTCAGTATGTCCAATCGCGAGATCGAGCTCGGATTCTACATCACCAACGGGCGAGGTGTCTTTCATAAAATCGAACAGCTTCGTATCAAGCAAGTGTGAAGGAACTGAATTACCCAGCGCCGTCAACATTGAGCTGCGAATATGAGGAATCTCTTTCTCGAGTTCTGTGACCAAGCTGTTGACACGCGCGCGTTTGAGATTTGATTGCGATCCGCACAAGTCGCAGGGAATGATCGGAAACTGACGTTCGGCGGCAAAGGCAGCAATGTCAGCCTCGCGACAATAGGCAAGCGGTCGAATTAACGTATTGCGACCATCGTCTGACCGAAGAATCGGCGGCATCGCCTTAAGCTTGCCGACATAAAAGAGATTCAACAGAAAGGTCGTGATGATGTCATCAGCGTGGTGGCCCAAAGCTATCTTGGTACAACCTTCTTCGACGGCGATGTTGTAAAGAATTCCGCGTCGTAGTCGTGAGCAGACCGCGCAATAAGTCTTCCCCTCCGGCACCAGTCGTTTGACGATATCATAAGTGTTTGCTTCGACGACTCGGAAAGGAACACCGAGCGCCCCGAGATATTCCGGCAGGACGTGCGCCGGGAAGCCCGGTTGTTTCTGGTCGAGATTAACTACCAGGAGTTCGAAATGGACCGGTGCGCGCTGCTGCACGTCAAGCAATAAGTCGAGCATCGTGTAGCTGTCCTTGCCTCCTGACAGACACACCATGATTCGATCGCCATCAACGATCATTCCGAAATCACGAATGGCCTCTCCCATTCCGCGCAGCAGTTTTTTCTTAAGCTTTTCCATTGTTCGACCGTAGAATGCCACGCATACACAAGATTTCCAAACGTTCACATCGGTCGCTTCGCCTCGTAGAGGCGAGATGTTTATAGCACCCTGGTCTTCTTCATTCGCAAAGCTCCGTTAGGAGCGTAATCGGTGGCCCCGGAAATCATTCGGGCCGACCGAGTTTCGCTCCTAAAGGAGCGAAGATTACTAAGGTATCCGATTATTTCTATAAACATCTCGCTCCGATGGAGCGAAGACTTTCCCAGTTGCACTTGCTCGTTGAACCCACCAATGAAAAATGACAAATGGAAAATCTCAGAAAGGTTCGATCCGCTGGTAGCAATTAGTCCACCCATCCCAACTACCCCCTATCCCCGAACCCCTCTCATCACCGGGGCAGGGCAATCTTTCCGATATCCGATTCTCCAATGCTGCCGAAGTAAAGTGTCCCATCTCGCTCGACGATGTTGGCAATCTCTGCATAACAATCCGCGGCGCCATTCTGGAGGTTCTCGACGACGCGACCGTTCGCGTCCAATCCCAACACAAACGAATACCGTTTCGGCGCCGGCTGCAAAACCGTTGGTAAGCGCGCGACTATCTTTCTCAGAAACGGATGCGGCAGTAAACGATCAAGCACGCTATCTCGTGGTGTCACCAAGGCCAGCCAAAATCTATCGCGGCCGTTCGAGAGGATGCCGTCCGGGAATCCCGGCAGGTTATCGATAAAGATTTCTGCCTGACCTTGTTTCGGCCCGTTGAGCCACACTCGATGAATACGATATTTCCCTGTCTCAACGACCAGCAAATAAGATTGATCCGGACTGACGGCAACGCCATTCGCAAAACAAAGATTCCCCAGCAAGACTCTGGTGGTCTTTGTTTTTGGATCGTAAGCCAACAGCCGGCCATTGCCCTGATGCTCGAGTATATCCAGCGTAAAGTTATCTAAAGGAAACTTGCTCGAGGCGTCAGTGAAGTAAATCGTACCGTCAGCAGCCACATCCAGATCATTCGTGCAAAGAAACGGGACTCCATTCGCCGTGGTGCTCAAGACAGTGATACCGCCGTCAGGCGCAATTGAAAGCAGGCCTTTAATCGCATCAGCGACGATTAGATTGTCAGCTCGATCAAAAACCAGTCCGAGTGGACGACCATGCGTGTTGGCAAAGCCTTCGGGTTGGCGGCCGTCAGGTTGTAGCCGCACGATGCGACCATTGTTCATACCCGTATAGATGCGACCGCGTGAGTCCAGGGCGACATCTTCGGGAGCAAAGCCACCGTCAGTGGCGAGTCTTTGAATGCCAGCGAGACGATTGTTCTTAGCGAATGGACCCGTCAATTCAGGCGCGGGTGGTGGCGTCCAGGCAGCCGGTGAGACCGGCACTGGCCACAGAAGTATGTACAGCAAAACCGCGGCGAGGATCAGCACGACGCCGCGAACCACAAGTTTCTTTAGCATAATTTGTAGGGGCGGACCTACGTGTCCGCCCTGGCTAAGTTAAAGGAGGGCGGACACACAGGTCCGCCCCTACAACGACAAACTGAAGTTTGCCTGCCTATCTCTCGCCGCGTTCTTTTTCGACGGCGCTTTCCATGTCGACATTCAACCTGCGGATACCGGCCTGATCCATCGGCTCAATCAATCGCAGAGCTTCATCGAGCAAGCGGCGTTGTTGCTCAGGAAAGTTAGGCAGCCCCGCAACACTGCCATACTCGCCGTCATAAAGAGCGGCGCGTGGCGGTCGTACACTCTCCACAACTTCTTTATCAATCGCGAGCGTCATAGTCGGAATGCCGGCTGCTTCAATGACCCTCGCTGCCAACGACACTGACTGGTGACAGAGCCTCGATGCGGGAATTAGCAGCGCAGCCTGAATTTCGTATCTGTTGAGTCGCTCGACCAACTTGGGCAACATTTCATCTGCCAGACGAGCTGCGTTAGTGACGAAGCCGCTGAAGCTCCAGAAGACTGAATTCAATTGTCCGATGATTCCGTTCTGTTGAAATTCAAAGAGTCGAGCTAGCGGAACCTGGGAATTTAGATCCTGTCGCACCGCAGTCTGATCGTAGCCTCGACCGGCAAACTGAAGGTCTTCACCTTCGACCTGAACTGGAATTTCGCGAAAAGTGAAATCACCCTCCGCAGAGTTGTTGAATGGCTCGGAGCCGTCGATGAATGCTCCGGCGGATGAAATGAGGGCGAGGTTCAACATCGGTAACGCTCGGCGCGCGGGCAAAAACGGTGAATGCCGGTTCTGCACCCAGGGATAAGATTCATCAATGTCACTCTTGCCGCCTGGCTGATTCCAATCAGCAAAACGCCGGCGCCATTCGTCGAACTGCTCGATGGTTTCCACAATTCCTCCAAACAAGTAAAAAGTTAAAAGTAAAAAGACAAAAGTAAATAAAGCCGTGCGCCAGGAAAAAGTAGGTAAAGCATAAAATGGTGAACTGAAGCCTTAGCCGATACCACAGGCTGGCCCTGTGGTATTTCAGGTTCACAGCTACAAAAACAGACTGATCCATCGGTTCGCAAGATGCCACGGGCTAGCCCCGTGGTGTTTCACGTTGCCGCCTGCCACCAGCATGAAGGTGAACACTCCCCGGGGCATCACCAAAAATCTCTGCCCGTCTCTGTTAGCGACCAACGTGAGTGACCACGGCGCCAGGCCGTGGCCTCAGTTTTAGCGACTACCTACTTTTTCTTGGCGCACTGGAATAAAGCAAGAACTTGAATTTCAATGGCTCTTACTTTTTACTTTGCCTTTTTACTTTTGACTTTTCAATCGTCTCCTCCGGCTTCGTGAAGCAGTCCGGGGTTTCCTCAAATTTTGATGGATCAATGGGCACATTATGCTTGATTTCGGTCAGCCGAACCACTACGCCAAAACCGTATGAGGTGTTGTCGGTAACTTTGAAAGGCAGTTTGACACCATCGACTTCCCGAAAATCTTCGTAGTAAGTGTTTCCCTTCCGCAGCATCAGTCCAGTCTCTGCGTCGAAATACCACTTCTCATCAGAACCGGACGCAGAACTCACGATAAAGGCATCACGATTGTTAACCTTTTCCTTTCCGACTACTTTCAAATCTCCATAGAGCTCCTTAAAGCGCAACTCGCGGTGAAAGACCGCATCGCTTCCAATCCGCGCCGCCGCTGCCGGCGAGAACTTAATGTATCCGTCAAGCGGATCCTGGAGCCACGCTATCGAGCCGTCGTAAGTTTGTTGAATTGTGCCCAGACCCTCGACGTTGATTAGTAGAGTCGATTTATTAGGCGCCTCTTCGTAAATCTCAGCGGTTCCGTTCAAACCCATCGTTTGTAGCTCGACCGTTCCACGCGAGACACGCGACGTGAGCTCTTCCAGCGCCGTCCGACCGCCGACAGCTGTGATGTAGCGTTCAATTACTTGATACGCAGTCGGCATTCCGGGTGTGATCGGAGTTACCGTCGACTCGTCCTTGTTGCTGGGACGCGGTGGTGTATCCGGCCTGGCATCGGGAGGATCCGGTGGTTCCGAATCAGCCTTTTCAATAGTTACGGCTGGCGCCTTTGGAGGAGGTTCGGTGACGCTTACATCAGCGATTAATTCCTTGCGCGGACTGGCCAACGAGCGAAGCGTACTGATTGCGGCGCTCAACTGCGGATCGCGTCCCGTCAACAGGTTACGACGCGTCAACTCGACTTTGATGTTGGGCTCGATGCCTCGTCCTTCGAGGCTTTTGCCCGAACTGGTTACGTAATTTGCAAAGGCAAACTGAAACAACGCGCCAGTCGGAAGTTTCATGATGGTGGAAGGCAAAGTGTTCCCGGCGCTCCGTTGGCCCACGACCACAGCGCGGCCATTGTCCTGCAGCCCGCTGGCAAACATTTCTGCGGCTGATTGGGTCGAGCCATCAATCATGATCACAAGCGGGCCTGAGTACGGCATTCGTTGAGGGAACGCCATCACCATTCCTGGCCCGGACCGCGCGTTCATCATCCCGAGAATCGCGGGTGACGATTGGAACAAGCCACTCAAGCCTCCAATCATTCCCAGTAGTCCACCCTGGTTCCCTCGTAAGTCCAACACTAATCCACGATCGTCGTGATGAGCGCGCAATGCGGCGCAGACTTTTTTCATCAAGCCAGGCATGAACGCGTTGAAGCGGATGTAGCCGAATCCGCCCGGTAATGTGCGCGCTTCAAACTCGGTATACATCGCGGGCAAGTTACCAATCGCAGCCGACATCTCGCCCTTCAACCGTTCTCGCTGAATTGTCGCAGCACGAACGCGATTGGAACCGTCCAGGTACGACAAGCGCACCGGCGACTGTCGTTCTCCGTTGATAAAAGCCGCCAGCAGGATCAAAGGCAGCTGGCCGCGAAAGGCTGATTGAAAAGTAGTGTTACTTTCAAATTGAGCAATCACAGTCTCGACCGAACGCGATCCAACTTTCTTGATTACAAAACCTGGTCGTAAGCCGGCCCGCGCCGCAGCAGAATCTTTCTCGACGCGTGTGATGACCGCCTGGCCTTTGATAACGCGCAATTCGATCCCAATTCCGGTTGAGAGCCGCTCAGTCAACTTGTAGCCGATGCGATCTAGTGGCGTGGTCGATGCCTCGTTTTCGAGCTCCTCGAGCATGTCTTCATCATTCGTCTCGGTAGTGGAGCTTGTATCGGAACTCCTGCTCGGCAACAGCTTGGGAATCGATTCTTTGGGGATGATCAAAAAGTGCGACTGGTGCAGCTCGCTGATCATCTGTTGTAAGAGCCGGTGGACTTCATAGTCAGTCGTGGCGTCGGCTATGAGCGGTGCATAGCGCTCTCGAACTTTTTTCCAATCAACGCCATGAAAGGTAGGATCGTAAAAGCGCTCATTGACGGTGTTCCAAACGATCTCAAAAGACTCCTTCCGTTTTTCCGCGTCGGACTTCTCCACCGCAACCGGCGCTTGCTGCGCGAGCCCACACCAGCAGCCTGCGATTAGCAGCAGCGCGAAAACAAAAGGAGTAATTGCTTTTTTCATGGGCGAGGATTTCAAGACACCACGGGCGGGACGCCCGTGCCACTTTGCCACTGTTCACTGGCAGCCGTATCACGCCGAAGCAGCATTAAGACGATCGCGAAGATCGCCGCCAGCATGGCCGTGCTTAGCAATCCAACGGAATAAGTATGGAGTTGATCGAACGCGAGGCGTTGCGGATCGCTGGGCTCAACTCGATCAATCGGTACAACCATGGCTACACGTAATGCGTGCATGCGCGCGGCAATCATCCACTGACCAACTGCAGTGGCTGCGACCATCACAACCAGCGACACGAGGCGAAGTATCCATGTCAGTCCCCGTGATTTTGAGAACAAGATGAGCAGCAGAACCAGCAATCCAAGGAAAAAGCCGCTCAGGTTAACTACTCGCAAACTGCGATTAACAATTGCTCCCGCAATCTCGCCGGAGTTGGCGACGCCAAACTGCCGCAGGACTCCGAATGCAGCCGGTGCTACGACCGCGCTAAAAAACAGCGCCGCGCCCAGCCACAGAGTTGATAGAGCGATACTTATCTTAGTTAGCATAACCAACTGAGCCTGGACGAATTAACTTAAGCTTCCGATTTGCCATATATCATTTACCAATTTTCATTTGTCATTCGAACTTCGCATCAGCTGAGAACTGGAAAATGAAAAACGGCAAATGATAAATGGAAAATCTCCCCAGTTTGATCACACAAACCCAAACACGCCTTCAGTCAAACGGAATCTTGTTTTGTCGCTTCGCCGCGTAGCGGCGAGATGTTTATAGCCCCGTCTTCTTCTTCATCCGCAAAGCTCCGTTAGGAGCGTAATCGTTCGTCTCGACAATCATTCGGACGGGCCGAGTTTCGCTCCTAAAGGAGCGAAGCTTAGTAAGGTATCCGATTATCTCTATAAACATGTCGCTCCTCTGGAGCAATGAACGTCACAGTTCACATGCTTGTTGAATCCACCAATGGAAAATGACAAATGGAAAATGATGAATGGCAAATCTTCAGAAAAGCCCGCTCTTTAACCTCACGACGTACGCAATTAGTCTCCCTCCAATTACGCCCTACACCCTAGTCAAACTCGCCGATCTCCGGCAATAACTTAATCGTGGGCGGGATCACCTCTGGAGGCGTTAGTTCGCGCGGATCGGGAACTGTTAATAGCCACGACAGGGCGCGATCGAGCTGCTCGATATATTCAGTTATGTCCAGCGACATAAAAACGGGCTTGCCCAGCCGCTCAAATTTTTCTTTCGCGCGGATGTACATTTGCCGAGCCGCGCCGGGCCTGCTGATTTGCAAATGATGAAAGGCGACGGCTGACTGGATCATGGCCTGGAGAAAAAGTTTTTCGTCTGGTCCGACTTCGCCCATCCATCGTTCTTCCCAAGCATCATGCGCCGCGTGAAATTCTCCTACGTTATAGAGGTCAATTCCCGCGATGTACTCGACCGGATACGCTACGAGATGGGACTCGCTGTACGGCGCCGCGGATTCATTCGCTGGAGTCATCATAATTGCATTTGATCGCTAAACTTTAGCCACAGATTTCGCGGATTAAGAATGCCGAAATCAAAAAGAGTCAGAAATCAAAGAATCCGCCGCTTTCCAAACTTAACGTAATCGAAATGGTCTTAACATCCGTGGAATGCGGGTAATCTGCGGCTAAAGCTTTTGAAGTGTCACTCAACTCAACGCTTGCCGCCGCCAAGTCGAGCGGCTATCACCTTCGCGGCTGTAGCGCCGGCGCCAACAGCCCCACTGATCGTAGGTGCAAGAGGACTGCACACGTCTCCACATGCAAAGACATTTTCGATACTCGTCTCCTGTGACGAGTCAACTTCGATGTACCGTTGGTCATCGACCTTCACTTGCTCGGCAAACAGTTCCGAGTTCGGCTCGACACCGATTCGGACCAGCACACCGCCCACCGCCATCTGAAATGGCTTGATAGCGCCGGCGCGCAGAATCTCAACCGCCTCCACTCGCTCGTCCCCTAAAATTCGCAGGACTTGAGCTTCCTTAAAAACAGTGATGCAGTGTTTGGTTTGCATTTGATCCAGGAACTCTTGACGCGCGCGTAGTGTTTTTCTGCGATGCACGAGGGTGACAGTTGGACAAACCTCAGCCAGCAAGAGCGCGTTTTCAGCAGCAGCGTCGCCGCCGCCGACTACGCAAACATCCTTGCCAGCGAACAACTGCGCGTCGCGAGCCCCGGACTCGATCATTCCCCTGCCTACAAACTGCGACTCACCCGGAATATTAAGCTGGCGACGACGAACGCCGCTGGCGATGATCACACAAATGCTTTGAAGCTCCTCGCCGCTGGCTAACTTGATCCGTCTTGCTTTCAGATCAACCGTTTCAATCGTCGCATTCGTCCAAAGATCAAACTCCGCCTCGATAATGCCCGCGGCGAAGTAGTCAGCCATCTCCACGCCGTCGTCCGCTCGACGGCCGAGATAGTTGTGGATGGGGTTGTATATGCTGAGAAGTTGTCCGCCAACCTTGTCATTCTGCTCGAGCACCAGCGTGTCGAGTCCGAGTTCATCACACCAGAAAGCAGCAGCCAACCCGGCTGGTCCAGCACCGATGATAATGACGTCGTGCATTCTTAATAGACAGCCGTGGCGTCCAGCCCGTAGTTTGCTGATATTCCACTCGGAAACCCACGGGCGGGACGCCCGTGCCACGTCGGCTTCACCTGGTCGCAGCAGCTCCTTCGAGCGCCGAGCCAACGATCGCGCGCAAATTGCTCACAACCACATCGGGATCCAAACTCGAAACGCCCAGCAGCCCGTTTGACCCAATGTATTTGACCGCCGAAGTCATTTCATTTGAATCCAGCTTCCATTGACCATCACCGTTCTCTTCGATTTCGTTGAGGCGATCGATCAGTGGCGTCAGGTTGTGGCGCTCAATTCGAGGTCTTACAACTGTCTCTGCCCAGGAATAGTAAGGATAGTCGATTCGATAACTCCAGCCCGATGCCACGGGAGTAGCAATGACGAACAGCTTTCCGCGCGCGTATCGCGAGATTGCGGTGTACGGGGCGGCGTGTCTGGTGGGATTGAAGCCGGACGCGCTGAAAATGTCCGGCGCTAATGTGATTAGCGAGATTGCTTCATCGGGAAGTTCTCTGACAGCCGAAGAGCCGCGCTCAAAGCTTTCGATCGCCGTGGTGATGCGTTTCCATGGCTCACGCCAAAGAGGCTCGTATTCATCCGTGCGTGTTAGAACGCGCTCAACTTCGGGCAGCACCAGTTCGTAAGCGCGCGCATCGTCATCAACATCCTCGCCGGCTAGATAACGGGCCAAGGGTGAACCGGTCTCGTCGTTCGGAGAGGCTTGATCGGATCCCTGGATAGCGATGCTGGCTCGAATGGCAGACTCATTCGTGAATTCCGAAAAGTCACCTGACTCTGCTGCGGCAATTAGTTGCTCGCGGAGCTCCCAGGCTGGCTCACCGGTCAAGACTGTCCAGACCGAAAGTACGCCATCCGTATCGAAGTGATTGTTAGTAACCAGCTCGATACCCTGCGTCATCTGTTCGCGACGCGGCGACGCCACCAGATTCAGAGCTATTTCGGTCGAAGTGTCGGCCTTAACTTCTGCGGGCGTCTCATTGTCAACCCAATGTGAAAAGTGGATTGCGTTAGCTACGGTTCCGTCCACGGAGAGCTTCGGCGTTTCATCCAAACCGGCGTGGTAATATTCAAATTTCATAGGCGTAGTATAGCAATCAGTAATCAGCAATCAGCAATCAGGTCAAAGACATTAGCCACAGATTACGCAGATTTCACAGATGTTTTGACTCGTTCTTTGTTTAGGTAGGGCTTAAATTGTATGTCTCACTTCAAGTCAGCAATCAAAGCATATCGGTGGAATCTGCGTAATCTGCGGCTAATGTCTTTGACCTGACTGCTGATCGCTGGTTATAAGATAACCACACAATCAAACTTGACGGAGGACCTTATGAACGGCGCACCGCAGCAACAGATCCCGCAGATTACTGCCAAAGAATTAAAGGAACGCATCGACAAAGGTGATGACCTGCAAATCGTCGACGTTCGCGAAGCTCATGAACTCGCTGTGGCAAAGATTCCAAACACGATTCACATTCCGCTCGGACAAGTCGTTAGCCGAATGGCGGAGATCGATCCCAATAAAGAGACGATCGTGCACTGCAAGATGGGCGGACGCAGTTCGATGGCAATCGCGAATTTGAAACAGGCGGGCTTTACGGGAAGTCTCACGAATTTGAGTGGCGGGATTACTGCCTGGTCGATCGATGTGGATCCTTCCGTGCCGCGATATTGATGTTCGAAGAAATTTCGTCTTCTCACCGGCGCTCAACGTCTAACAGCAAGTGACCAATAACTGGGGGGATCAAAACCCCCGGCGCCCGGTTTTGTGTCTCTTCTCTCCCTGCGCATCTCTCCCGTCTGCTTGATAAGAAAACAATCCAAGGAATGGAGGAATCAAAATGAAGAAAGTCGTTCGCAGTTTTCTTTTATTGGCGGCATTGTTCGGATTCAGCTCAATCGCGGTGATGGCTGAAGGAAGAATCAATCGTTGGGAGCGGCGCGGCCTGCGCGCGGATCGTCACGAGATTCGTGCCGATGGTCGTGAGATTCGTTCTGATCGTCGCGAATTACGTGGCGACGTTAGGGAGCGTCGCGGCGACATCCGCGAGTATCGTCAGGATCGGCGAGCAGGAGCTTCGCAAGCGGAACTCAGGGCCGACCGGCGTGAGATCCGATCGGATAGTTTTGAGCTGCACCGAGATCGGCGAGAGCTGGGTCAAGACATCCGAGATCGACGTGGCGATTTCCGCGACTTTCGTCAGGACCGCCGTCGCGCCCGTCGCTTCTGATTAACGTCAACGTGACGACAGGCGTTTAGAGTTCAATCTCTAGATTGTGGGGTTGCCCAAACACAAGCTGAAGCTTGAACTCTGAACGCCTGTAGTCACGGCTGCTTATTTATGCCTTCGAGTTGAATGAAGGAATTGAGTTTGGTGATCACCATTCCCTCCTGCACTTCCATCCTGCAAGCGAGACCAGGGCGATCCTCAGCTTCAGTCTGGCCTTCCGGGTGATACCAAATCTGACAATTCGTGCAGTCGCCGTTCCAGCAAAAATCTCCATACGAAATAGTTCTGAGTGAAAGGTACTGAAAGCAGCGCAGAAGTCGGTTCTTCTCCGGCACCTGGACGCGCCGGCCGAGAACCTCAATGGTGATTAGCTTGTCGTACGGATCGAGCAGATCGCTCTCCAGCGACTCAGCTAGCTGGGGACCTTCCGACATGCGGCCGAGTATAACGTCAGACGCAGGGCTCGCCAACAAATATGCGCTGAAGTCAGAACCCGGACGCGTCCGGGTAGTTGCCAACAAAGTCGACCTTACCGTTAAGTTTTGCCCGGTGCGGCAAGAAAAAGTAGGTAATCGCTAAAACTGAGGCCACAGCCTGGCGCCGTGGTCACTCACGTTGGTCGCTAACAGAGGCGGGCCGAGATTTTTGATGATGCCACGGGCTCGTCCCGTGGAGTGTTCACGCTTCATGCTGGTGGTCAGGCGGCAACGTGAAACACCACGGGGTCAGCCCGTGGCCTCTTGCAAACCAGATGGATCAGCCTGTTTTTGTAGCTGTGAACATGAAACACCACAGCGCAAGCTTGTGGTATCGGCTAAGGCTTCAGTTCACCATTTATGCTTTACCTACTTTTTCCTGGCGCACTGAGTTTTGCCCGGTCGCTACCGCTCCCGGTTCTGACTTGATAAACTACGACGTCTGCGGAGGTGAAGGATGGGTTTAGTTTTGTATACCAAGCCGGATTGTCCATACTGCCAGAAAGCGCGTGAGTATTACACTGCGGAAAACATTCCGTTCGAGGATTACGATGCGCAAAACGATCGGGCGCGTCGCGCTGAGATGTTTAGCTATTCAGACAACGACCCGACGGTGCCATGCATCGTTTTAGACGGCAAGTATGTTCAATCAGGGTGGGGCAGCCCACTTCGTGGTTGAACGGTGCACGACTAAGCCGGCCGTGCGCCGCAAACAAGATCCATAAGCAATTTCTCAGGAATTCAAGTGGACCTGCGTTGCTCCAAATGCGTAGTAGTCTCTTAACGCCCAATTACTCTTCGAGGAAGGTCCCAAATGAGAACCAATACCAGAATACTAACCCTCGTCCTGTTTACCATTTCATTGATGGTCGCAGGCCTTAACGTCTCGACTCGAGTCCGCGCGGACGGCCCCGCTACGACACCACAACCACCGATGGCTGAAAAGAAACCAAAGATCACCAAGATTCACGGCGAGACCCTCGTCGACGATTATTTCTGGCTGCGAGAGAAATCCAATCCCCAAGTGATGGAACATCTCAAAGCTGAAGATGCCTACGCTGAAGTAATGATGAAGCCGACGGAGCCGTTGCAGGAGAAGCTCTACAAAGAGATGCTCAGTCATATCAAGCAGACGGACACCAACGTGCCTTACCGGCAGGATGGCTATTACTACTACTCGCGCACGGTTGAAGGGCAGCAGTACCCGATTTACTGTCGAAAGAAAGGCAGCGTGACTGCGAAGGAAGAGATCATTCTCGATCAGAATGAACTAGCCAAAGGTCAGAAGTTCATGAGCATTGGCCTCATGTCACCAAGCGATGACGGCAATTTGCTCGCCTATTCGACGGACAACACCGGTTATCGACAGTACACGCTTCAAGTCAAGAACCTGAAGACCGGCGAGCTTTATCCTGAACGTATCGAGCGCGTCGATAACATGTCATGGGCGACAGATAACAAGACTTTCTTTTATGTAACAGAAGACGCCGTCACGAAACGCAGCGACAAGTTTTTCCGTCATGTGCTGGGGAGCGATAAGAACGACCTGATTTATGAAGAGAAAGACGAGCTCTTTGACATCTTTACGGGACGGTCTCGCGACAAGGCGGTGATTGTGCTTCAGGCCGTCAGCAAAACCTCGAGCGAGGTTCGCTGGTTGCCAGCCAACAATCCCGGCGCGGATCTCAAGGTCGTGCTCACACGCGAACCGGATCATGAGTATGACGTGGATCACCGCGGTGACCTCTTCTACATTCGCACCAACAAAGGCGCGAAGAACTTTCGCGTCGTCACTGCGCCAGTGGACGATCCTTCTGAAAAGAACTGGAAAGAGTTTGTAGCTCACCGGCCCGCCGTTAAGATCGATGACGTTAGCTTATTTGCCGATCACGCCGTCTTGAGCGAGTGGGAGAACGGGCTCGAACAAATCGAGATCGTCGACTTCAAGACCAATAAGCAACACCGGATCAGTTTCCCCGAGCCGGTCTATTCAGCCGGCACGACCAACAATCATGAATTCAACACCACGACACTGCGTTACAACTACCAGTCGCTCGTGACGCCGAGCTCGGTGTTCGATTACGACATGAACACTCGTCAGGCGACTTTGAAGAAACAAACAGAAGTGCCTGGCGGGTTTGATAAGGCGAACTACAAGTCGGAGCGTTTGTTTGCCATCGCGAGCGACGGCGCCAAAGTGCCGATCTCGGTCGTGTATCGACGCGGCACAAAGTTGGATGGCTCAGCGCCACTGTTGCTGTACGGCTACGGCTCGTACGGTTACTCGATTCCGCCGACATTTAGCTCCGCGCGGCTTTCACTGCTCGACCGCGGAGTGATTTTTGCCATCGGTCATATTCGCGGTGGTGGTGAGCTTGGCGAGGAATGGCGCGAGCAAGGTCGCATGATGAAGAAGATTACGACCTTTACCGACTTCATTGCCTGCGGCGATCACCTCGTGAAAGAGAAATACACTTCCAAAGACCGGCTGGTTATTCAGGGCGGAAGCGCCGGCGGTCTGCTTATGGGCGCCGTCAGCAATATGCGGCCGGACTTATTCAAAGCCGTGATTGCTCAAGTTCCCTTCGTTGATGTCATCAATACGATGCTTGATGCGTCGTTGCCATTGACGACCAGCGAGTTCATCGAATGGGGTAATCCGGCTGAGAAGCCCGCCTACGATTACATGAAGACGTACTCGCCTTATGACAACATCAGGAAAATGGATTACCCAACCATGCTGGTTAAGGTTTCCTACAATGATAGCCAGGTGCCTTATTGGGAGGGAGCGAAGTTCGTAGCGAAACTCCGCGCGATGAAGACTGACAGTAATCCGCTGCTGCTGAAAGTTAACTTCGGCGCCGGTCACGGTGGCTCATCCGGTCGCTACGATGCTTTGAAGGAGACGGCGTTCGACTACGCTTTCACGCTCTGGCAAGTGGGAATTAGCGATTAGCTGGGCCAGCTTTTGTCAGTACCGTCTGCGGTAGCAGATGGATGCTGGCGGCTAACCTCGAAAGAGGGAACGAAAAAGGCGACTCGAATTTGGGTCGCCTTTCTCTTTCAGCGTGTCATCGCCATCTTTCCGATGTTCTCACGAGCACGGAGTCCGCTGGACGAATCAGTTCTTGAGTAGCTTTCTCCTGATGGAACCTATCAGTTCGCTGGACACGGAGATGGAGTGGGACTCGCTATCAAATGGTCGGTGCGTGCCTTTACCACAGATTTGGGGAGCGTAAAAGTTCTACATTTGTCCGTTCTCAAAAAGTATTCATCGCCTACTTTGGAGAGAATCTCGACGTCACAGAGCTTATTTTCTTTGCACGCCTCAAGTTCCAATCCCTTAATAAGGTCAGCCCCATCTTTGTCCACGAGAATATCTACTCGATGCGATTCGCCGAAACCGAATCGATCCATGATTTGTCCCGGCAAAAAAGAATAGTGGTTAGCGGCTATCAGCAGCAGGACCGCCACGATTAACGAGCCGACAACAGCACGAGTTGGATATCGTGAATAATTCACCGCCACCCAAAGTGTCGAAGTAAAAACACCCAGCGTGCACATGACCGTTAATGGCCAGAAATGCTCGACCGGCCTCCCGGACATCAGGTAAACAAATAGCAATGAGACCTGACTTAGTAATATGGAGGCGCTAAACCAAACAGTGAACTTAAACAAATGCCTCTTCACCATGTCGTCATCACGTCGTCTTAGAATTTTCCAGTTCGAAGCAAAGAAGCTCAACAAACTCCGAGACGCCTTCTCCGTCGGATCCTCGGAAGTAGATGACTCTCGTTCACGTGGAATTTTTTTGAACCACCAGAATCTCACTATCAGCGCCGTAAGCAGTAACGCGAGGATGCCGGTAATAGCATAAGCTCGGGTTCCCCATCTGGGAATCAAGAGCAAGAAAAGGTGCGAAATAAACATCACTGTCAGGAAGGGCCACCCCAGCCATTTCCAAATTGCTCGGACACATGGCTCGTTTTCGTTATAGGAAAAGGTGGCTTGGGTTGCGGGATCCAGCACCATGCATGAATTCCAAATGTAGCCGGGCACTAAAACCGAGCAGGCGAAGATTATCGCGACACCGCCACCGACAAATGAAATGCCTGCTAAATACATAATCGCAGACTTCCACTCGATTTCAGGAAAGTAATGAATTCGCGAGTAGTAAAGCGTCATTAGTCCGCCACCGAATCCCAGGAAGACAAGCAACAAGGCATTTACGGTGATGAATGGGGGCCAGGATAGTCTTGACTCAGGGCCTCCTGATTCGAGTGCATGATCGTTCTTGTTTGCAGGTGGGCGTTCTATTCCCATGGTCATAAGCTCCTTTCTGGTCAAATGCAACTTCAAGAAGGAGGAGAACTGAGTTTCGGAGCGGATCATCGTTGGTGAAGCGGGCGCACGTTATTACAACCGCTTCGTCGTCGTCAATAGAAATAAATGGTAGCGGAAGTGATGCGACCAACCTGGACGGTGGAGATTCACGATTTCAGAGAGACACGGATGAAGGCGCAATCTCTGGGGGATGCTCGGGTTAGTCATGTGGAGGCTTACTTTTATTGGCCGAAGTCAAAATCACGCCCAACGAAGGTTAATCTCCACGGGGAGCCCGTACATTCAGCATCCAACTCGTGTGCTTTAGCTGCCAGCGTAAGAGACCACGGGTCAAGCCCGTGGCATTCAGCATCCAACTCGTGTGCTTTAGCGGCCAGCGTAAGAGACCACGGGTCAAGCCCGTGGCATTCATCATTTAACTCACGCCGCCAGAGATGGTTCTTCTTTGCCCTTTCCGTCTCGCCCTTCGCTCTTTTCCGTTTAGCCCTTTGTCCTTTGCTCTTTGCTCTCACTTGGGGGTTAAATAGAACCCTCCACAAACACGATGATCGGAAGCACGCTGGGAAATTACCGGATACTCGACAAGCTCGGTGCGGGCGGTCAGGGAACTGTGTATAAAGCCCTCGATAATAAGTTGGGCCGAACTGTTGTCATCAAAGTTCTTCCAGCCGAGCTGACTTCCAAACCAGCCAATCTCAAACGATTTGAACGTGAAGCGCGGCTCGCCTCGGCTTTGGACCATCCCAACATCTGCACCATCTTCGATCTCAACGAGATCAACGGCATTCATTTCATCGCGATGCAGCTCATCGAGGGAAGAAATGTGCGTGACCTGGTTGGCGGCCGGCCGCTGGAATTGCAAAGCGCGCTCTCGATAACCATTCAGGTGACTGACGCTCTCGTCGCTGCTCATGCTCGCGGGATTATTCATCGCGACATCAAGGCCGGTAACGTAATGGTGAACAGCGCGGGCCAGGCAAAAGTGCTCGACTTCGGACTAGCCAAACTGCTCGATGAAGACATGGCGCGCTCTTCAGGTATTCATCACACTGAACTGACAGAAGTCGGCGTGCCCTACGGAACCGCCACCTACGCTGCGCCTGAGCAGGCACGCGGCGATCGAGTCGATTCACGTGCCGACATCTTTTCCACGGGCGTGCTTCTTTATGAAATGTTGACTGGGATTTGGCCGTTTAGAGGAAAGACCGCCGTCGATGTAAGACATGCGGTGCTGCATGATGAGCCGGTGCCAATCGCCGAAGCTCGACCGAGCGCTGTGCCGCCGAGGCTGCAGCAGATTCTTGACCGGGCACTCGCGAAGGATCCTCGCGATCGCTATCAAAAGATCGGTGAACTGCGCGAAGATCTGAAGAGCGTTCTCAACGAAGTGCGAAGTGGCACGGCCGCTCAATATGAAGACGCAGCTCCTCTGGTTGCGCCTCGCCATTTGAATCCGCAGAGTCCGGTACAGCGCGCTTTGCGCTGGTTCAAGTCACTTACCGGGAGCGACGGCGGGACGCCGCCATCAACGACGAGCCGCCCCACTCCATCAGACGCTCATGAGACTCCTTCGACCAGCGTCGGTGACAAAGCCAGAAAGAGTGTCGCAATCCTTGCTTTCAAGAATGTGGGCAACGACCCGGAAACGAGCTTTTACGAGTTCTCGCTTGCCGACGCTGTGATCACGGAGCTGGCGCACGTGCGTTCGCTGATCGTGCGTCCCTCGTCATCGATCGCGAAGTATCAGAACCAGGACATTGATCCACTTGAAGTCGGCCGCCAACTAAGCGTAAACGCGATCCTGACTGCATCCTTCGTGCGCGCCGGTAAACACATTCGCGTGACCGCGCAGCTACTCGACGTGAGATCCAGCGAGATTCTTTGGAGCGATCGAATCGACGCCGATGCGGGCGACATCATCGCGGTACAGGATGCAATCGTCCAACACATCGTCGACGGGCTGCGACTCGAGCTGAGTTCGGATGAAAAGGGCGAGCTCGTGAAGGGCATGAGCGCCAACGCCGAGGCCACCGAGCAATACCTGCGAGGCCGCGACTGTATGGGACGGTTTATCTATCACACCGTCTCGCGAGAACACGTCGATTCTGCAATCGAACATTTTGAGCGGGCCATCAAGCTCGACCAGAAATTCGCCCTGGCTTATTCGGCTCTCGGTGGTTGTTACGTGACGCGCGTGCTCAAAGGGCTCGGTGAACCTGGCGATCACGAGAAGGCCGAAGATGCTTTTGACATGGCGTTGACGCTCGAGCCCAAGCTGCTCGAAGCGCGCATGCACATGGTCTTTATCTATCTTTCTCGAAACGAAAAACCGAAAGCTCGAGTTGAAGTAGAGCGCTTGCGCGATGAATTCCCCAACGACGTCGGTGTGCATTTCGTGCGCGGTATACTGGGCCGGCTGGACGGAGATTACGAGCGAGCGCTGCGCAGCTTTGAACGCATGGTGCGATTGAATCCTGGTGAGCTGGTGGTCGCAAGCTACAACCGCGCTCGCATCTTCATGTATCAGCATCGCTGGGAAGACGCGCTGGCGGAATTGGATCGTGGTGCGGCCGTCGAGCCTGATCATCCGTTGGTTCGGACCTTTCGAGCACGTGTGCTCTTTTATCGGGGCGAGGTCGAAGCCGCCCGGCGAGTGCTGGAGAACACCCTCGAGAATCATCCGAAGATGGACGGCATTCGACCCATCCTCGCGACTTGCCTAGCTGCGCAGAACAAACGAAGTGAAGCTTTATCGCAGCTGTCTCCGAAGATTAAAGAGGTGGCTGCGGCTGATCACGATATTGCTTATTGGCTCGGTTCAGTCTATGCGTTGTTGGATGAACAGGATGACGCGGTGCATTGGCTCGAGACGGCCAACAAGCTCGGTAACGAGAATTACCCGTGGTTCAAGTCTGATCCGAACTGGAACTTGCTGAAAGATAATCCCAGGTATCAGCAATTGATGGCCAAGCTCGAAAGCGACTTCAACACCCGCCAACGAGATTAGGGTGTCGGAGTTAGGGTGTGGGGTGTAGCCGGAAGCGGTAGACTCATTGCCACCAACGTAGGGTCAAGGATCGAACCTTTCTGAGATTTGCCATATATCATTTGCCATTTTTCATTTGTCATCGTCGTTGTTAGGAATGGACTTCAACAACTAAGTTGGCCCGACTTGGCGGGCTTTGCGCCTTTGCGGGGAATTTATTCTAAGTTTTGCCTAACAGAAACCTACCGCAAAGGCGCAAAGCTCGCCAAGCAAATGAAAAATGGCAAATGATATATGGCAAATCTGGAGACTGTCTTGAGTATTGAGATAGCGAATTCTCTTTCGGCGTTACCGTTTTTCCCGCGTCTCGCGTCATCACTACACCCTACACCCTAGCTCCTACATCTCAAGTGCCATGACATCGTTTACACCGAAAAGTGCCATGACATCGTTTACACCTGATTTATTGGTTTCGGTTTCTTTGGCTGCGCAAGGAGCCCGCAGGGCGACTGGAGCAGTCAAAGAAACCGCCGGCCAGATTTTATCTGAGCCAATAGTCGTGCTCGTCAATGATGATGTCATTCATCGTAATGCTAAGTTTTTGTCGAGCCACATCGATGGTGGCGATCACGTATTCATAAACCACTTCCGGTGGCACCCTGAACTTCTCGCCGAAGACATCCAGCACGGCCTCGCCACGGATGAAGCGCACCAAGTGATAGCGGCCGTTTTCTGGCTTGGGCAACGGATGCTTGGGAGCCACGGGCGATTCCGGCAGCCGAAGCTGGGCTCGGCCCAAAGCCATTTGCGGCGTCCGGCCTTGCAGCTTGGTGTAGCGATAGCGGGTGTTATGTTTCTCTTCAAAGAGCAACGATTCTCGATACAAGTCCTCTGCTCCCTGCATCAACACCCGGCGCAGCAAACCACCGCGGTAATGGTCATTGAATTTTTCCACCACGCCGTTACGCCAAGGTTCAGCCAGGGGAATAAACCACAGCTCCACGCCTTGGGCCAGGCAAAGCCGAATCAGACAGCCCAAGCCGCGCGGATGCCGATGGCTGCCATAGAACACCAACTCATTATCGACCTGCTGATGTTTGGGAATGCCCAAACGCCACCAGTTAGACCAGATAGCGTCGATCACCGATTGTGCGGCTTTGTTAAAGACCGGCGTCACCGCACAGCGACCAGTGGCGAGGTCTACGCTGTTCATGCTGTAAAAGCGCAGCGGCCCCCTCAAATAACAAGGTCCCACATAGTCGCTCTGATGTACTTCATTGGCGTGCTGGCACTGCAGCGTCGGATAGCGCTTGCCCTTTGGTTCATAGCGCCCAGTGCGGCGGTGCGTAAGCCCTTCGCGACTGACTATGCGGCTGATAGTCCGCAGACTTGGCAAAGGCGAAACTTGCAATGCTTCCAACTCCCAGCTAATCGCCTGCGCACCACAAAACAATCCCTGGTTGTACAGATGCAACCGCGCCAGCTTGACCGCTTCGATGACTTCGCCAGGCAACTGCCGCGGGTTGCTATGCGGAGCTCTGGCGCGATCTTCCTGCCAATGGTTTGTTTCCCCCTCCGCTTGATAGCGCTCAATCCATTTGTAAACCCAGGGCCGCGAGCGACCAAGCTTCTGAGCGATCGCCGTTATCGATTCACCTTTCACATACGACTTTATTGCATGTTCTCTGTCGCGCTGTTCCTTCTTCATGCCTTCCTCCCAAACGAGAAAGGTTCAAATGATGAAACAACTGCGCTTCTGTGCCACAAACTAGTTTTTCAAAGAACTGTAAACGATGTCATGGCACTTCGCCGTGTAAACAATGTCGTGACACTTGTCACCTACACCCTAATTCTGTGATACGGTAGAGACATGAAGACCTTCGTCATCGGCGACATTCACGGACGCGGCGCCCAACTGGCAAACCTCATCGAGATGCTGCCGCGTGACCCTACTGCTGACAAGCTGATCTTTCTTGGCGACCTCATCGACCGTGGCTTCGACGCACCAAGCTGTGTTGAGCAGGTCATGACCATGTGCCGTGAGAATCCTGAGCGCGTCATTTGTTTGCGTGGAAACCACGAGCAAATGCTGCTCGACTTCATCGAAGGCGCTGCGGACATCTGGATCTCACCTGTAACCGGCGGTGAAAGGACCTTTGAGCAATACACTGGACGACCGTTGATTGCTCGCACCGAAGCGGAACTTAATGAAGCTCGACGCATGGTGGCAAGCAAAGTGCCTGCGGATCATCTCAACTTCTTCCGTCGCATGCCTTACTACCACGAGGACGAGTACGCATTTTACGTTCACGCCGGCTTGGATCAGGGCAAGCATCCGCGTGACAGCAAGCCTGAGTATTTACTCTGGACGCGCGACATGGAGTTCTACAAAAACTATCGTGGCAAGCCGTGCGTATTTGGCCACACTCCCACGCCTTTTCTGCCGTTGCGCGGACGGCTGGGACGTCATGGCATTTATATTTCTAACAGCGCCATTGGGCTCGACAGCGGCTACAACCACCACTCGCCGCTGAGCTGCTTGTCGCTGCCTGACTTTACTCTCTATCAAACGTTCGCGGATGGACGTGAAGAGACCCATCACATCACTTCATTTATTCCGGAACCTCTCAAAGCCATGCAGAAGCGCGCTGCGCTCAACGCGCAAAGTGGATTATGATTTGAAGGACTAATGGCCACCCAAACCGTCAACTTGCTCGATTCCATTGAACACATGCCGTCCGGCGGCACGCTCATCCTGACTGATGTTTCGTGGGATGAGTACGAACAGCTCGTCGCCGACCTCGAACAGTGGAATGGGATTCGAGTGACTTACGACCAGGGAAGGCTTGAGATCATGAGTCCCTCGACTAAGCACGAAGCTGCCAAAGAAATTATCGCGCGCATGACCTATATGATTTCGGAGGAGATGGATGTCGCTATCGAAGCTTTAGGTTCGACCACTTACAAGCAGAAATGGCTCCAACGTGGTTTAGAACCCGACTGCTGTTTCTATGTTCAGAACGCAGACAAGATCATTGGCGTCATGGACATTAAGTTAGAAAACGATCCTCCGCCCGACATTGCGGTCGAGGTGGATGTCTCCCACGCCTCTGACACTAAGCTGAAGATTTACGCGGGCATGAATGTTCCCGAGGTTTGGCTCTACAAGCGTGAGGGCATGCGAATTTACCAGCTGGTTGAAGATCGCTATGTCTTAATAGATGCGAGTGTCGCGTTTCCCCTACTTACCAGCGAGGTTCTCACACGCTTCGTTAAGCAAGGTCTGACAGACGGTCAAACGGCCGCACTCAAATCATTTCGCGAGTGGCTACTCCAGCACCTCTCCAAAGATTAATCAGGGTTCCGGCGCCGGATCATTTGTGCCGCGCTCACGGTTGTACGGCGAGGACTTCACCCAGGCAGGCATCTGGTCGCTATTAGCCACGCGGAGCCCCATGACGGAGAAGATCTGGGCGATCGTTTGTGGTCCGTCCCAATTCCAATTGGGCAGCACGACGTCGGAAGGTTGGTGGTAGTCGGTTTTCTCCCAAGCTTTCATTCGATCCACCCACGCCTTGGTTTCTCCGGCAGGAGCACCTAACAGCATTATTCCGGGAATTCCCTTCAATACGAAAAAGTAGTGGTCCGATCGAGTGAAGCTCTTTTCCTCGGGCATAGGATCCGGGATCACTTTGAGATCACTCGCGGCGGCGATGTCATCGAGAACATTGCCCAAGGTGGAATGTTCGGCGCCATAACCAACTAGAACCTTGATCGGACCGTAGACTTCCGTTCCCATTCCATCAAGATTCAAATTGGCCGCGACTTGCTTGATCTTCCACGTGGGATTTTTCACCCAGTAAGTTGAACCCAAGCCGCCATACTCTTCTCCGGTTGTGGCCAGGAATATGATTGAGCGTCGCGGCTTCACTTCCGATTTAGCCAGAGCCTCCGCGACTGCGATCATCTCGCCGACTCCAAGGGCATTATCTGCCGCACCGTGAAAAATCCGATTATCAGATGACACGCCGTAAGCGTCGTAGTGCGCCGAAAAAACTACCGCTTCGCTTTTCAAACTCGGATCCGAACCTTCGAGCAATCCCAACACATTATTTCCGAAGCCTTGCTTCTTCTTTGACTGCAGGTTGATCTTGGCAGTTTGTTTGAGATCTATCGCTGCGAAATTCTTGCTCTCCGCCTTGAGCAGTGCATCCGCGCGAGTCGTGCCCGCTGCCAGAAAGAGTTTGTCTGCGGTCGCATCGCTGATTGACAAGAACGGAGGCAGAAACGAAAGATCCGGCCCGCCAGCGGTATCAATCCGCCGTCGAGTCAGATAATCCGCCATTTCAGCATACGGGTGTTCGTCGTGCCCGTTGCTCAGGAAGACAATCGCGGCAGCGCCTCGCAACACCAGGTTCCTGATAATGTTGAACTGAACAGAGCTTTTCCACGCGCTCTTGGCTACAAACGTGGGCGGGCCCTGCATAAGAATGACTACCTTACCGTTAACGTCAACGCCGGCGAGGTCGTCACGCTTCGGAATATTCGACTGTAAACCGTAAGCAACGAAAACGAGATCGCCGCTTACACTCCGGTCGCCGGTATAAGGTGGTGCGACAAAAAAGTCGGGCCCCAACTTGAAGCTCGTCTCGCCGACTTTCAAGCTTGTAGCCGGCAAAAATTCCAGTTCGTCAAACTTGATTGCTTGCAGGTAAGTGCCTTTATTCCCGACCGGTTTCAAGCCGAGCCTGGTGAACCACTCCGCGAGGTAGGCCGCCGCTTTGTCACCACCCGCCTGAGCGGTGCCGCGACCTTGCATGTCGTCAGCTGAAAGAGCCTTAACCACGTCGCGAATAGTGTCTACTTTGATGCTGGACCAAAGCGCTCGTTCACTGGCAGACAAGGCTGGCGCCGCTGATGGCTGCTGCCAGGCAAACGTCGCTGCTGCGGATAGAAGTACTACTATTCCCGCCAGGGATAGACTTCGTTTTGAATAACGTTGATTAATTGTCATGAAGATCTTTCTGAGCCTGAGCTTTTGAGAGTTTGATGTTAGGCGTTACGTTCAAGGATGAAACTGGCAATCGATCTCAGCAACACTGTCGGCCGGTCGAGGTGATCGAGGGTATGGGCGGTCGCTTCGTGAACGCTCACTGCTCGTTGCCGCGCGGCCTCGATTCCGTAAAGCGCCGGGTACGTGGCCTTTTGGGCGCGCGCGTCTTTGCCGGGTGTCTTCCCAAGATCCTGCGCAGTGGCGGTTACATCCAGTAGGTCGTCGGTGATTTGAAACAACAAGCCGAGACCGCCAGCATATTCAGTGATGGCCAAAAGAGTGTCGTCATCTCCGCCGGCAATGATAGCGCCACTACGTGCCGCGGCCACGATTAGCGCTCCGGTCTTGAGCTTATGAATGGCTTCGAGCTCGTGGCCGCCCACGTCTTTTGATTCTGCTTCCAAATCGCTGGCTTGTCCCGCAACCATGCCAGCCGGTGTACCAGCGCCGCGCGCCAGTTCAGTAATTACTCGCACCCGCGTCTCAGCCGGCAGCTGTTCATCTTCAGCAATCGATTGAAAGGCGAGTGCCTGCAAAGCATCTCCAGCCAACGTTGCCGTGGCCTCTCCGAATCTGATGTGACAGGTAGGTCGTCCTCGCCGCAGATCATCATCATCCATTGAGGGGAGATCGTCATGAATGAGCGAGTACGTGTGAATTATTTCGAAGGCGCAAGCAGTGCGTAGCAACTGAGTCGTAGCGGCGCCTAAAGTTTTTCCCACGGCAAGCAATAGCGCGGGGCGAAAGCGCTTACCACCGGCAAACAAACTCCATCGCATGGCCTGGTGAATAGAGTGGGGCCGAACGTCGCTAGCCGGAACCAGCCGCTCAAGCTCAGCGTCGACCGCTGCACGGCACTGAGCGAAAAATAAAGCCAGGTCGGTAACTGGTTCGGCGAGGAGTTCAGAAGCCATCATCATTCTGTTCAGTTTCAGAGTCGTCGTGCGAAGAATTCTTGTCGTCGACAAACGGCGCCACTGTCGAGCGTCCCTGTTGATCTCGAAGCAAGACTTCAATGCGGCGTTCGGCCTGGCTCAATCTTTCCTGACACTCACGGGCCAGGCGAATGCCCTGCTCAAAAAGTCCGAGACTATCCTCCAAAGGCAGGTCACCATGCTCGAGCTTGTTCACAATTTCCTCGAGCGCCTGTAATGACGTTTCAAAAGTCTTTGTTTGCGGTTCGGTGTTACTCATTTGCTACTTCTACTTTTTTTGCCATTCTCTGCTCGCCAGACAAGAACATCTGTGATATCTGCGTAATCTGTGATAACTCTTAATTGCTTTATTGAACTTTCAGCGACGGCATTCCTTTGCCTCGCTTCCGGTCGACAGTTCCCTTCTGTTCGCCGTTCACATTGATTGCCGGAAGGTCTTTGATGACCTGATCGATGGCGCGCTGGACCATCTCTTCGTCGCGGTAGGCAACGACCTTCCAGCCGTTCTCAGACCGTGCCATCTCGAGCTTTATTTTCTGATTCGCAGCCTGGACAGTCGCTTTGGAATTGTCGTCGCTCACGGCAATTTCCACCGCGTAAGGCAGCGCCAAGGCAACCAGTATGAATGGCTTATGTTCTGCCTTTTCCGAAAACTCCTTTATCCGTGCCGCGAGCGTTTCATTGATACTTTCCTTCATCCGCGGCATCAAAATCGGAGTCAAAGCGCGAATCTGCTCGCGTGCATTGGCTCCGAGCGCCACGCCGTACCGGCTGGCAGCCTTCTCAGTTACTTCATCAGCAAAATTCTTAGCGAGCTGATCAGCATCAATAACTGATTGAATCGTAACGATGTCGTTCCGCTGTGCTGCGTCCACCAGCACTGCAAGTGAATAGCCGGGCGTCGATTTATAGTGTTGCCACCAGAAAAAGATTCCGCCCGCAACTAAAACCAAAACAACCACGAACGCTACGGCAAGAAAACCCAGCACTCGAGCGAGTCGCCCGCGGGGAGGGCGAGGCACCCGTGCGGTAGTGGAGCCCTGACTAAAAGTTCGACTCGTTGATGAAGCTGAGCCTCGCTTTCCGCCAGCCAGCGGAATCACTATGCGACGTCGTTGATTGGCGCCGGGTTGATTGGAATCGTCGGGCAATCAGTTCTCCTCCGTACTGTTTACCTGGCAATTGAGCCGGCCTTTAGCCAAACGTATTCGCAGTAAATCGCCGACCGACACAGCCTGAGCATCACGGACCAGCTTACCACTCTTGTCTTGAGCAATCGCGTAACCGCGTTCGAGCACCGCCAGAGGCGAGAGTGCGTCAAGCGCCGCCGCCGCCAGTCCGAATCTCTGGCGAGCGTCCTCGATTCGTGTCGTGGTTGCAGTATTACAGCTTGAGTATGCAGCCTCGAAGCGCGCGCGGGCTTGCGTCAATTGTTCGCGCAACTGCGCCGGAGATAAACGGTGGAGCGCGCTGTCGGCACGGCGCTGCGCATTCTGAAATGCCAGCTTGATGAGCGCTTGTAATTCATGGCTGGCGGTATCTGTGTCACGTCTGGCTCGCTGCAGTTTGCGGCGCACTTCATCAAATACACTCGACATTGCGTTTTGCTGCACTCGCGTACGCGCGTTGACGACCTTGTACCGGATCATCCTCTGCAGCTGCCGTTCAAGCTGATCAAGACGCGAACAAAGTTCATCCTCGTGCGCAGCGACTAGTTCAGCCGCTGCTGAGGGTGTCGGCGCGCGCAGATCGGCGGCAAAGTCAGCAATCGTGAAATCCGTCTCGTGGCCAACCGCTGATATCACCGGAATCGTTGAGGCTCGAATGGCGCGGGCGACCTCTTCCTGATTGAATGCCCAAAGATCTTCAGTAGAGCCTCCGCCACGACCGACGATTAACACATCGACTGCGTCGGCTTGACGATTTTGCGCGATGGCTCGCTGATGATGCTGATTAATGAATCGGATCGCACGCGCCACATCGCTGCCGGCTCCTTCGCCTTGAACTCGGGCAGGCGCAAATAACACATGCACCGTCCGGGTGCGACGCGAAATCACGTTGAGAATGTCGCGCAACGCAGCTCCGGTGGGCGACGTGACCACACCGACGCGTCTGGGAAACACGGGCAGCGGACGTTTGAGCTCGGGAGAGAATAAGCCTTCAGCTTTGAGACGATCGCGTAGTTGCTCGAAGGCTATTCTTAAGGCGCCGGCGCCCGCCGGTTCTAATGACTCGACGACCAGTTCGTATTCCCCTCGCGGCGAATACACGGTGAGTTTTCCTCGAGCACGTACGTGCAATCCATTCTGGGGGCGAAAGCGTATGCGAGTGTTGGACGACCGAAAACATTTTGCTCGCAGCTGCGCGCTTTCATCTTTGAGTGTGAAGTACCAGTGTCCCGAGGAATGCGCGTTGAAATTTGAGATCTCACCTTCGACCCAGACTGCCGGGAAGCGGCCTTCGAGCGTGATGCGAACAGAATTCGTCAGCTCCGACACCGTTACGGGTCGTCTTTCAGTCTTATCGAACAGTGCTGAGAATAAAGGTTGACTCATTCTGTGAATAGCACGCCAGCCGACATCGCCCGCAAGTCCTTGGCCGGGCGATCACGAGGTCCTCAAAGTTGACGATTATGGATTTGCTACACCGACAACCGGGCTCAGACGAACAAACGTCCCATCACGATTGGTGCGAACCTTGACGCGCCGGTACGAAGGCTCTGAATTCGACGCGTAGGTAATCGTGTAAGCAGTGCGCAGATCCTTAACGACGTCGTCGTAAGCTCGTTGTAAATCTTCCAAACGGTGGATGGGATAGAAAACGCCGCCCGAGGCACTGGCGAGTTTGCGTCCGTCTTCGTCGGCGCGAGTCGTTAGCGTCAGATAACGCGACCGCAATGGATCGGCAGTAATCTCAGGCTTCGCGACGCTCGTCTCCGGAATCAATCCTGAGGGGACATAGAGTGGATAGATCAGAGCGCCCGATTCGTCGGTGGCTTCCAGCAAAGCGGGTAGCGGAATGAAGGACTTATTATCATCGCCATCAGACAAAATCACGACCGCGGTACGCTCGCCTCGCAACGGTTTCAGCGTAGTCGAAAGCACATACGCGAGTGAATCGTATAAGGCGGTGGCGCCGCCGGCATCAATCTGGTCGAGTTTTCTTGAAAGCAAGCGCCGGTCAGTAGTGAAGTCCGAGATTATTTGAATATCGTCTCGAAAACTCACGATAGCGATGCGATCCTGAGGGCTGGCGGTCCGCAGAAAATCTCGCGCCGCTTTTCTGATAAAGTCGATTCGCTCTTCGACACTGCCCGAGACATCTAGCAGCAAGACGAGGTTGAATGGTTCATTTGCCGGCGCCACACTCATGACTTTGCGCTCAGCTCCATTTTCCAGAATAGTAAAGTCTGAACTTTTCAGATCGCCGATGGTGCGCCCATTGCGATCGGTGACGCTGGCGTGAACCCGCATCATTTGCGGAGCAATCGAAGTAACGAATTGGCTCGGCGCGGCGCCTCGAATGAGAGTTGGTTCCTTTTCAAGCGGCGGCAACGTCTTGGCGTAATCTCCAAACAACTTCGGCGAGACTTTTCTAATTGCCTCGATTAGCGTGAGGTCTCCGCTCCGAACTATTCCTTTCGCAGCTTCGGTCAGCGGTCGCTCGCGGAGATCGCTGGGAACCATTCCGGGATCGACATTAAGCAGAATTACCCCGCGCTCAGTGCGAAGGTTAAGAGTTATGAGCTCCTTAGGAGTAGTCTGCGGATCCTCGGCGGGCTCCTTAGGCTTTTTGAGCCGCTTCACTTTCTTCTTGCTCAGCTGTTCACCATCGAGACTCCCTGAGATGGTGAAGATGCCGCCGCGCCTTTCCTTCACTTCGGGCAATTCCACATCACTTAAATAGCGCGGCCGGCTTGCCTGCCAAATAAAATCAAAGTTAAGCCGATCAAGGGGAACGTCGGCGTGTATTGTTCCGGTATTGGTTTGGATGTCTGCCGCTTCGACATTGCCGACCACATCAACTGAGCCGGAGTCGCTCGAAACTCTTACTCGCGCTCGAGGCGGCACTTTAACGATCAAATCAATTCGATTCTTTTCAGAACGTTCACGGACTTTGACGTTGACTTCTGTGCCCTTAACCGAGGTCTCAACATCGGCGTCATAAACCATCGCCCCTTTCGAGCTGGCGTTCACGATTAGCCTCTTCGTATCTGAGCCAGTGACGACGCTTACACGGCCATTGCGATTGGAAATCGAGACCGAAACCTTTTCCGGAGTTTCCAGTTCACGAACGAGCCCTTGCGCCTGGGCAATCTGGGCTAAGCAGATGACCGACGTGAACAGGGCAAACAGGAAAGAGACACGAACGATGCGTGTTTTGGTACAGCTCCGAGGGAACATGTGCCGTTGATCTTGCCTGTGACTCCGCCTTGGGTCAAGCGTTGTCGCGTACGACAGGCTGCCAGCCTGTCGCACCGCGCCAAATACTCGAAATTCCCCGAGGCGCAACTGCAGGCTGGCAGTCCGCAGTACGTTCTGAACTTGCTTAAGAGTTGTGATCAGCTATCATAGCCTCCCCCTTCTTCATGATGTCTTGCGGCTATTGGCCGTTGACGAAAGGCGCGTACGATGTCACAGCCTGAGTTGTCCCGCATCCACGAGGACAGGCTGATCATTAATGATCTGGTAAAGCGCGATCCTCTCGCGGACTTTGCCGAGGATGTGCGTAGAGGCCTTACTGCGCCTGCCAAGCACCTCTTTCCTAAATATCTCTACGATGAGCTGGGCTCGCAACTATTCGAGGCCATCTGCCTCCTGCCCGAGTATTACCTGACGCGAGCTGAGAATCAGATTCTTGCTCAACACGCCGAGGACATCATCAGATCCATTGAAATGCCCAACACGCTGATTGAGATGGGCAGCGGCAGCGCCTCGAAGACACGGTTAGTGATTGAGACTCTGCTGCGCGAGCAAAGCGATTTGTTGTTCGTGCCGGTAGACATCTCCGCTTCAGCTCTGGAACGGAGCTCACGTGTGTTGCTCCAGTCGTACCCCGAATTGCGTATCGAGGCTTATGCCGCCGAATACTTCGATGGATTGGCTGAGCTGGCAAAACGAAAGCGCGGACGCACCTTAGCCCTTTTCCTGGGTTCGAATATCAGCAATTTTGAACCGTCTGAAGCGAAGGCCTTTCTGCGGTCCATGAGAATTGTGCTGGCTCAGGGCGACGCCTTGTTGCTCGGCGCGGATCTAAGGAAGGAGCGAAGCATTCTTGAAGCTGCCTATAACGATTCGCTCGGCGTGACTGCGGCGTTCAGCCGTAATCTACTGGTCCGCATTAACGGCGCCCTGGACGCTGACTTTGATCTGCCCGCCTTTCGTCATCGCGCGATCTTCAACGAAACGGACAGCCGCATCGAGATTTATGTGGAGAGCTTGCGGCCACAGACTGTGACCATCAGGAAATTGCAGCTCCGGATTGATTTTGATGAAGGCGAGCGGATCCATACTGAAAATTCTTACAAGTATGATCTCGAAAGCATTAAGAGACTCGCCCTCGAAACGGGCTTTGAATGCTCGCGGACCTGGTTCGATGATCAAAGGCGATTCAGTAGTAATTTGTTGATGGCCGCGTGATGGCATATAGGTAGAACAGACTTCAGTCTGTTTTCAAGTGGCTGGTCACTCAGCCGGTAGAAGCTCTGAGACTGGTGTTGTCGTTAGGACATTACGGCCAATTGCCAGTGGAGCCACGTTCACTTCTTTGCTTTGGAAAGTTTCGCTATCGGCTAAGTGGCGGGAATAGGTTGCGGTCCTAATGTCAGGATCGCGTTATTAATAGGAAACAGATTGAAGTCCGTTCTCAAGTGGCTGGTCACTCAGCCGGTAGAAGATCTGAGACTGGTGTTGTCGTTAGGACATTACGGCCAATTGCCAGTGGAGCCACGCCTTCACTTCTTTGCTTTGGAAAGTTTCGCTATCGGCTAAGTGGCGGGAATAGGTTGTGGTCCTAATGTCAGGATCGCGTTATTAACAAGAAACAGACTGAAGTCTGTTCTACGCAAGAGCACCGGGACTCCTGCCACGAAATGATTGACGAAACCGAAAAACCTCTCGTTGAGTTTCGCGACGTCAGCTACGAAGTTCCAGCCTTATCCGCGCCGATAATTTCACACTTGAATTTGACTGTACGAACCGGCGAGACCCTCGTGCTTCTCGGCGAATCGGGCTGTGGAAAGACGACCACACTCAAGCTGGTAAATCGGTTGCTCGAACCCACCACCGGTTCGGTCTTAGTTGAAGGCCAAAGCACGACTACGTCGGATCCAATTCGGCTGCGACGGCGCACCGGATACGTAATTCAGGAAGGCGGACTGTTTCCGCATTTTACTGTCGCGGACAACATCGCTTTAGTCCCGCGTCTTGAGGGCTGGCCTGAGGAACGAATCAAGCGGCGTGTTGATGAACTGCTGACACTAGTTGGGCTAGGCGGAAAGAATTTCGCGAGCCGATATCCGGCTGAGTTATCAGGAGGACAACGACAACGAGTCGGAGTGGCTCGTGCCCTAGGAGCAGAGCCGCCCTTGTTGCTGCTGGATGAGCCCTTCGGCGCTCTCGATCCATTAACGAGAGCAAGTCTGCAGCGTGAGTTCATCGATTTGACGAGACGCTTGGGTAAGACTGCGATTTTTGTGACGCATGATGTGCGCGAGGCCCTGCTGGTGGGCACGCGGATTGGACTGATGGCAGCGGGCAAGTTGGTTTTGCTCGAAACACCGGACGCGTTCTTGAAGTCCGATCAGGAGCACGCGCAAGCCTACCTGCGCACGCTGACGTAGAACAGACTTCAGTCTGTTCCCAGGCGGCTGGTCACTCAATAAGTAGAAGATGTACGACTTTGTGTTGCGTCAGGACATTACGGTCAAGCACCCCGAAGCCACGCCGTAACTGCTTTACTGGAAAGTTTCGCTATCGGCTTAGGGGCGGGAATAGGTTGCGGTACTAATGTCAGGATCGCTTGTTAACAAGAAAACAGACTAAAGTCTGTTCTACCAAGATGAGTTTTTGGCAATTCCTACAGCAGAACAGTCCTGAGTTATTGACGCTCCTGCGTCAACATGCGCTGCTTGTGCTCATCTCGACGGTCATAGCGGTTCTCATCGGAGTGCCCACCGGCATTCTCATCACCAGGAACAAAGCAATCCAAAGCGCCGTTCTCACGGTGGCTAACATGATGCAAACAATTCCGAGTCTGGCGTTGTTTGGTTTTCTGATTCCTCTTCCTTTCATCGGAGGAATCGGCGCCCGCACGGCAATTGTGGCGTTGGTGGTCTACGCGCTGCTGCCCATCATCCGCAATACGGTTACGGGAATCCTCGGTGTCGATCGAAATGTCCGAGAAGCGGCGGTCGCAATGGGAATGACCAGAGGGCAGATCCTCTGGCAGGTTGAGCTGCCCCTGGCGATGAGCGTAATACTAACGGGCGTCAGGGTCGCCACTGTCATTTCCGTCGGCGTCGCCACGATCGCGGCTGCAGTCGGAGCCGGCGGCCTCGGCGTCTACATCTTTCGCGGCTTGCGACAAAACGACAACAACTTGTTGCTGGCAGGAGCCGTGCCCGCAGCATTGATGGCGCTGTTGGCTGACTTTGTCTTGAGCTTACTTGAACGACAGTTCTCAGTCTCCGCAAAAACACGGCAGCGCAGGCTCCCTCTCAGCCGGCCAGTCTTGCTTACGGCAGTAGTTTTGCTGTTCGCGATCTTGACGTATGCGCTGTGGCCCGCGGCTGACAACAAAGGCTCGATGCCGTCAACACAGAAGGTTGTCGTTGGCTCCAAGGATTTCACTGAATCGGGACTCTTGTCCGAAATCCTTGCCCAAATGCTCGAAGCCAAAGGCATCGCGGTTGAGCGCGTCTTCGATCTCGGAGGCACACTGGCGCACGAGGCGATGCTCGCCGGCAAAATCGATGTCTATCCCGAATACACCGGCACAGCCTACACTGCAATTCTTCATCATCAGCCAATTTCGGATCCGCAAGCTGTCTACGATCAGGTCAAACAGGAATACGCAGACAAGTTCAAGGTCGCGGAAAGCTCGCCGCTCGGTTTTGAGAATACTTTCGCAATCCTCGTCCGGGGCGCAGATGCCCGACGTCTAAACCTCAAGACAATTTCCCAGGCTGTTGTTCCAGCGCGCAACTGGCGAGCAGGTTTCGGCCAGGATTTCGTTTCGCGAGCAGACGGGTATCCCGGTCTGGTAAAAGCCTACGGGTTGCAGTTTGCCGACAAGCCGCGCGAGATGGATTTGTCTTTGACTTACATTGCGTTGTCGTCCGGCAAAGTTGATCTGATCGCGGGCAATTCGACGGAGGGTCGGATAGCCGCGCTTGATCTCGTACAACTCGAGGATGATCGGCATTATTTTCCGCCTTATCAGGCAATCTATTTCACGCGTCAGGATTCGCTGACCCGGACAACTGCGCTGCAGGACGTGTTGTCGAAACTAGCCAACAGCATTTCGACAGATGAGATGCGACGGCTTAATTACGAAGTTGACGGCAACAAACGTGGTCCAGCTGAAGTTGCGCGTGAATGGTTGAAGACTAAGAAACTATGAGATCGGAACCAGGAGGCAATTAATGACTTTAACGGAAGTACTTATTCTTCTAATCGTGGCGGGCGTTTGTGGTTCTATTGGTCGAGCAATCAGCGGCTATTCACACGGCGGCTGTCTGGTCTCAATCGCACTCGGCTTTATTGGAGCTTTGATTGGGACGTGGCTCGCGCGCGCCCTGGGCCTGCCGGAGTTGTTTCCGGTCCACATCGGCTCGTCGAGCTTTCCAATCATCTGGTCGATTGTCGGGGCGGCGCTGTTTGTCGCAGTAATTACTTTACTGACCCGAAGTCGCACCTGAGGAAGGCTGATGGTGGCTTAAGACTCTGCGACGCAGGCATTTCTGCCCGCGTCGCATGTCTTTCTGAACTGGATTTCAAATCTCAGTTAATTCGGTGGCTCGTTGCCGCCCTCGTTATTCGGAGGATCGATCGCGCCATCTTCGTACTCTCCGCGGTTGATATCCGGGTCCGGTACATTGTTTGGTGGATCGATAGCGGGTGAGTCCGCCTCGTATTCGTCTTGCTTCTCTGACATGGGTGTAACCTCCTGGGTATTTTGGGAGTTTTGGGGACATCGGCCGTAAAGGTCAGCCGAGTTGCTTGTAAAAAACCTGAATATCAGGCCGAGATAAATATTTTTGCGAAGCCTCGGACCCCCATTTCTCCATCAGTTGATTTAGGACTCCCCTCGCCTGGGTCAATTGCTGTTGGGCGATATCATGATTGCCAAGGCGCTGATTTGCAAGTGCGCAAAGTAATAAACTGCGCCATTGTGATTCTTGTTGACCGCCTTTGGCAAACCGATCCTGGGCGGTAGTGGCTTTTTCCAATGCCGCCGTTGCGTCCCCAGCGTTGAGCGTGCTCTCCGCTAAGGCCAGTAGAGCCCGCGACAACCAGGCCGCATCGCCGGCATCAGCCGCCATCTTCACGGCGTTCTCGCAATACGTTTGGCCTTCACGACCCGACCCGTTGCGGGCCAAAACCAACCCGAGCGTATAGTTCGCTTCGATAGTGACGCCCTTGTATTCGTTTCCTGCCAGCGAGATTGCATGTTGAGCTTTGACTTTGGCTTCAGCAAAGCGCCGCTCGCTTAACGCCTGCTGCGCGGACGTGCGTTCAATCTCAGGAATCAGTTGCTTGTAGCCGCTCGCCGGATCCGTCGCTATCCCCACGGCTTCGTCCAAAGCTTTCTGCGCTTCGTCGTAGCGACCGAGGCGCCACAAAATTTCGCCTCTGTTTGCCTGGTTGAAAGCAATCCCAAGTCGATCTCCAATAGGCTTGTTGATGGCGAAGGCCTGGTTGTATTGCTCGAGCGCTTCCGGAAATCGCTCCTGCTCGTAGAGCACCGCGCCAATCTCGCCATACGAAAAGGCCACTAACGGTTGCAGATTCCCGTTTTGCTTTGCCAGTTGCAGCTCTTCCTGAAACGCCTGGAGCGCTTCAGGGAAGTCGCCTTTATGTCGGTGGCCGCGTCCGATCGCCGTCAGACAGCCCGCATAGTCTCTCAGATAATTTCCCTGTTGAAAGAACGCCTTAGCTTGCTCAACCAAAGGCAAGCCTTCGTCAGTCCGGGATTCATGTATGTACAGACTGCCCAGACTCTTCAAGCCGATGTGCTCGCGAAATTTGTGCTTGGCGGAACGAGCGGCATCAATCCCTTGTTTGAAATATTTCTCAGCTTCACCGTAATCACCCTGCGCGTAAAAAGAGTCGCCAAGACTCAACCACGCCTGGGCGACGAGACTATCCAGGCCGTGCTGTTGAGCAAGCTGGACCGCCTGATTAGCGTAATCCTTCGCTTGCACGGTGGCGCCTTCTGCGCCGGACAAGCCGCTGAGATCCAACAGTGCGGTAACTTGCTGCGACTCGTTTCCAAGATATCGCGCCCGGTCGAGCTCACGCGTAAACTGTTCACGTGCATCTGTGAACTTGCCCGTAGCCTTCAGCAACAGACCTCGCTGGCGGAACACTTCTGTCTCGCCTTCGGCGTTACTCGAAGCGCTGAACAACTCCTGCGCTTTGTCCAGCGCGCTCGAGGCGGCGGCGATATTCTGCTTCCGGCTATAAATGATCCCAGCCCTGAGATAAGCGGTCGCGTATTGGCCATTGAGCTCAATTGCTTTGAGATAATTTTCCAGCGCTTTGTCGTTCTGATCGTTTCGCTCATAAGCACGCCCGAGATCGACGAAAGCCTGCGGTTCTTTGGAGGAAAGGTCGGCAATCGCCTGGTAGGACTTGATAGCGCTCGGAAAATCTCGTGAGACGGTGAAGTTAACTCCCTCGAGGTAAAGCGCGTCGGAGGTCGCGAGACTGGAGCGATCCGGAACCAAAGCACTAACGCGCAAGAGCTCATCTTTGGCGCGGTCTCTGTACTCCAATTCAGACAAGGCTTCAGCAAGTCGCGCGTGTGCGAGAGCAAAGCGGTCGTCTCCGCTGATCGCTTGCTCGAGTGATTTGGTCGCCGCGAAATAGGCGCCGTTTCGTACTGCATCCGTGCCTCTGTCATACCAATTCTTCGTGGCTGGAGTCGGTTCGTACGGTCTCGGTCGCCAGAAGTGAATCACCGCCCAAACCGCGAGGGCGCTCACCACGATTGCGGCTATTACCGTGAAGATGGAAAAACGTGTTCGCTTGAGGTTTTGAGTCAGCGTTTCCCAGCCCCCGGCGGGCGTGGCACGACTTCCAACGATTAGTGTTTGGCGACTCTCGCCGATGGTGCTCAGAACTGCACGCAGGTCTTTGAGCATTTCGTCCGCGGACTGATAACGCGCCTCGACACTCTTTTCCAGTGCCTTCATCGTGATTCGATCCAAAGCAGGCGGCACGCTGGAATTGATTGAGGAAGGCAATGGCGGAGTGACGTGAATAACCTGCGCGCCAATTTCCAGAACACTGTCGCCGGCAAATGCCGAGCGGCCAGTGATGCACTCGTAGAGCATGGCCCCAAGACTGAAAAGATCGCTGCGCCCGTCTATAGCTTTACCTGAGGCCTGTTCGGGCGAGAGATAGAGAGGCGTGCCTACGATCACGTCGCTTCGAGTCCGAGCTGACAGAAGTGTCTTGGCGTCGGGGTCGGCGCCGCTCGCTTGCTCGGGAAACAATTGTTTGACCAGACCGAAATCCAGGACTTTTACCTGGCCGCGCTCATTCACGACAACGTTCGACGGTTTGATATCGCGGTGCACAATCCCGTGATGATGAGCTTCGCTCAACGCCATCGCGATGGACGACGTAATCTCAACCGCTTGAGCCAGCGTAAGGCCGCCATCCCGCAGTAGATCACTGATTGTCTTGCCTTTGACCAGCTCCATTACGATGTACGGACGCTGCTCAGGAGTTTCGCCGTAATCAAACACAGCCGCGATATTGGCGTGACTTATCGCTGACACGGCTCGCGCTTCCCTCAGAAACCTGGCTCGATAATGTTTGTCGGCAGAAGTCAGGAACTTGATCGCGACGCGTCGGCCCAGGTGAGTGTCTTCCGCCAGATACACTACTCCCATTCCGCCTTCGCCCAATTTCTCGAGGATTCGATAATGAGAGATTGTTTGACCTATCAAGCCTTGGGGTTCCTCTAGGTAGCTAGATGAGACAGGATTACCAACGAAATGCTCGGAGCGGTTTCTATGTTTCGATGGCCGCATTGTCCGCCAAAGCCCGAGAGAATTCAAGCAGAAGGTAAAAGGGATGGACAGATGAACACACTCCAACCCGAGCGCCTGCGCGAAAGCTCCACACCAGCACTATGATTTACTTCTCCGCCTGCTGCCCGTTCAGCGCCTAACTATCAAAGCGAATGATGAATCTCAATCGTGAACTTCCCGCTTTCAGGAATCGCAATTTCCTCGGAAGTCTCGGCAGAATCATCGGTGATAGTCACGCTCGTAATACGTCGATTGGCGTTGTAGTGCCTGCTGGAATCTGGGGCATCGGGAGGAAATGTATCTTTAGACAGCTGAATCTCAATGGAACCGCCGCCTTTGATGATGATCGGGTCTCCGTTTGACATGGTAATTCTCCTTTGAGGAAGTGGAGGTTATTTAAGTGTGGTTGAGTGAATTTCCGTGAGTTTGTTTTTGTACCGACGAATGTCCGGTCGTTGTTGGTAACTTTGGTAGGTTTGAGGCCCCCATTGCTGTTCGATTAAAGATAGAGAGGTGTTAGCGGCCGTGGCGTACTCGGATGCTTTTCCGGGATCTCCCAAAAGTTGTTCCGCGCGTGCTGCGATTACTAAAGCGCGCCACTCGGAGTCATGCTTTCCGAGACGGCTGCTGCGATCACGAGCCTCCAAAGCATTTTGCAGAGCCTTCGCGCCGTCGCGTGTCTCAACCAGCGCCTCAGCCAAAGCCAGTTGGGTTGCACACAACAGCTCCTGATTGTTCAAACGCTTTGCGATCTCGAATGCATCGAGACACGAGACTTTGCCCGCGGCTCCGGAACCGGACCGCACTTGCGCCAGGCCCGTTACTGCCTTAGCTTCAGCCGCGCGATTGTTGTTAGTAGCGCCTGCCAGCTCCGTCGTCTGTTGTGCTTTTGAGATAGCCTCCGAAAAATTCTCTTCGCTAAGGGCCATGCGGGATTGTGTTAATGAAAGCCAGCCAAGCAAGCCCTTGTATGATTTGTCCGGTTGCTGAGCAATTTTCGCCGCCTCCTGAAAGTCAGCGCGGGCTTCGTCATACCGGCCTACTTGCCACCACGCATTCCCGCGATTCGTTAACGCGTAACCCTCGCTCACCACATTACTCAGCGACTTATTGATTTCGCGATTAGTCTTGAAGTGGTCAAGCGCTTGTGCGTATTGCTCCTGTTGGACGAAACAGGTTCCAAACTCCATATGGGCCTGGGCGATGAGGCTCGCATCTCCGGATTTTTCGGCAAGCTTTCTTAGCTCTTCCAGGGCTTTCAGCGCCTCCGCGTAATTTCCCCTGAGCGTGTTGGCGCGCGCGATTAACACCAGCGCCTGCGCAGCCTCTTTCCGATAATTTCCCTGCTCGTAAAAAGATAGGGCCTGCTGCGCGTACGGCAGCATCTTGTCGGGATCTGCATAACGTTCATATATCAGAGCGGCGAGCGATAAGAGGGCCTTCGCTTCGGCCCGTCGGCTCTTGTATCTGCGCGCGTAATCCAGTGCATTGGTGAGATGTTTCTCGGCCTCTTCGTATTGTCCTTTTAGTCGATAGATGGATGACAGCTCGATCAAACCATTCGCAACAAGTGTTTCCATCCCACGGGCCTGCGCCGGGTCGATTGCCTCAGTAACATACTTCTGAGCCTGATCGACGTTTCCTTCGGTGGTCGCAACACTCGCAAGCTGTATCAAGGCCCTGATGCGGAGGTACTCATTCGACGAAATTCGCGCCAGGTCCAGCGCCTGCTGGAGTTGTTGCCGGGCCTCAGGGAGTCGGTTCAGCTGGTTGTAAAGCTGGCCTCGCTGGAAAAAAACTTCCGTCCGGCCTTCAGTATTCTGTTGCGTTTGATAAAGGTCCTCAGCGGTCTTGAAAGCCGACTCGGCGGCGGGGATATTACTTGCGCGCCCATGCAGACATCCGAGCCGAAGAAAGGCTGTAGCGTACTGGGCGCTCTTGCTCGTGGCTTTCTCGTAGCTCGCAATCGCTTTCTTGATCTCCTCAGCCTTTTCGTAAGCTCGGCCAAGGTCCGCATAAACTTCGGGCTTGTCCGGATCAAGCTTCACGATTTGCTCGTATGAATCGATGGCGGCGCGAAAGTCTCGACTCAAAGTGGCATTGACGGCGTTCAGATACAACAGATCCTGTTGGGGGTAAATTGAGCGATCGGGTTCATACTTGCTGACGCTGATCAGCTCATCCTTAGCACGGTCGGTGTAATCAAGCTCCGTGTAAACCTCAGCCAGACGCGCGTGTGCCAGCGCAAATCTATCGTCGAGCTCGACTGATTTCTGAAATGATTTGCTCGCTTGAAAGAAGGCTCCATTCCGCATTTCAATCATGCCTTGATCGTAGGCTGCGAGTGCGGCCGCGTTGGGCTTGTATGGCCTCGACCGCAGGAAGTGAATCCCCAATCCAACCACGATGGCCAAAGCCAAAACTCCCAACAACACGCTGCCAATAGAAATGGTGGGCTTTCGCAAAGGCTCGATCAGAGTGATCAACGCACTGCTGCGTGCTCCGTGACCAGGCGAAGTCACCGATCCATCCAACAAACGTTTGGTGGGCGGATCGTTCGACGAAAGTCGCGGGCGCAAGTCGCGTAGCTCGCGAATCATTTCATCTGCCGATTGGTAACGGGCGGTCGGCTTTTTCGCCAGGGCCTTCATCGTGATGCGATCGAGCGCCGGTGGAATGCGCGCGTTTATTTTCGAGGGCTGAGGCGGATCAAAGTGAATTACCTGAGCGCCGATATCGTATGCGCTCGAGCCGGCAAACGGCGAGCGTCCGGTAATGCATTCGTAAAGCAGAACGCCGAGTGAAAACAAATCGCTGCGCTCATCTACGGGGCGACTGCTGGCTTGTTCAGGAGAGAAATAAAGCGGCGTGCCGACCGCGACGTTGCTTTGCGTGAGCGTGAATTGTGCCGAGCCACCCACAGCGAGCGCTTCATCAAGTTGCTTTGCTAATCCAAAATCCAACACTTTGGCGTGACCGCGCTCGGTGACGATCACGTTGGACGGCTTAATGTCGCGGTGAATAATTCCGTGGCGATGCGCTTCTGAGAGCGCTTCGCCGATCGCAATCGTGATGTCGACAGCTTCGGTCAGCGTGAGACCCGGTTCATCCAGAATCTTGTTGAGCGTCGATCCATTAACCAACTCCATCACTATGAATGGCCGGCCCTCTTCGGTACTTCCCGAGTCGAACACCATGGCAATGTTCGGGTGACTGAACGACGACATCACCTGCGCTTCGCGTTGAAAGCGCGATTGATAGTGTGGATTACTGTCGGTAAGAAATTTTATGGCAACCGGCCGATTCAGACGTGTATCGTGAGCGAGAAAAACCACGCCCATGGCGCCTTCGCCAAGGCGTTCCTTTATTTCATATCGTGAGTCTAACCGCTCCATCATATTTGAGGTTCCACTGATTATGAGAGCGAGGCCGACGAGCAAGAGCGAGGTCGCCGGGACAGTCGTCATTCGGACAACGCGTTGAGTCATTGTCCTTCAAACCCAGCGTTAGTTCAAGAGCTTTTCGTTAGAAAGACTTAGCCGCAGATTTCGCGGATTACACGGATTGTTATTTTGTAGCCGGCGAGCGTTTATCGCTCAATAGGATCTACCGCATAAGGAAGGCTAAAACATCAAGGACTCAAAACATTAATCCGTGTAATCTGCGCAATCTGCGGCCAAAGGTTTTCGCTTATTCCAGCACAGTCTCTTTGATCTTCTTTTCCTGGTCGCGGCGATAGGCCTTGAGTTGTTCACGCAACTTTGGTCGCGAGGCTGCGAGAATAGCTATAGCCAGAAGCGCAGCATTGGTGGCTCCGGCTTTGCCGATAGCAAGCGTGCCCACTGGAATTCCCGCCGGCATTTGCACTGTGGACAACAAAGAATCAAGCCCATTAAGAGTGCTGGTCATCGGGACTCCCAGGACTGGAAGCACTGTATGCGCCGCCATGACTCCCGCAAGGTGAGCGGCGCCACCCGCGGCGGCAATGATGATCTCGATGCCACGAGCTTCAGCGCCCGCCGAAAACTCCGTCGCCAACTGCACTGAACGATGCGCTGAGATGACACGGCATTCATGCGCAACTCCAAAGTCTTTAAGTGTCTGATCGGCGCTCTTCATCACGTCCCAGTCCGACTTGCTGCCCATGACGATGCCGACTAACGGTCGAGCCGATTTGGCCGAGCGCTTGATGTTGTTCGCAGAAGATACTTTTGGTGGCATAGGTTTTCTGATGTCTGCCAAGATTTTTGCGGCTTGGCCGCCTGATGTGCGGAAAGGCTCTGCCTTTCCGTATGTTTAAGATCTACTGGAGAGGCTGCGCCTCGATTATGGCTTCGAGGCACAGCCTTTCCGCATATCAGGCGGCGAAGCCGAATCGACCCTTCCGATTACGCACCCTGGTCCAGCGAATAGCCGCGCTCGCCATCGAAGTTGTAAAGATTCTCCGTCTTGATCGCGTCGAAATTCGCGTCGCTAAATCGCTGTAAGAGCCCAATGATTTGCGCATGCGTGATGACACCGGCATCGGCAGGAAGAAAGCGACACCGCCAATGATCGGAGCAGAAGGTTTCAGCGTGACCGCCCGGCCAAACCTTCACGCCGCGGTTGCTGATCATCGTCAGCTTTAATCCTTCGTTGCCGAGGTTACCGATCGCGGCCCCCAGGTCGTTAGCGGATCCATCATGCCAATCAAGAAATACATCCACACCCACCAGCTCTTTCTTAGCGCGAGTCCGTTTGCTTATTGCCGAATCTCCCGCCGCAACTTTGCTCTCGACGCTTTGGTACTTAACGCTCTTGAGAATCTCAGGGGATTGACCGACACGCGCAACTACTGCCTCAGCAAATTCTTTGGTACCTACCTTTTCTTTGCTGATTCCTTCCTTGTAGATGTCATAAGTGTGGACGCCGTCTTCAACAGTTCGCAGCCAGGCGTTGTGGACCCGTGCAGCTATTTCCGGCTGGCCGATGTGCACGAGCATCATCACGGCGCCCAGCAACAGTCCCGACGGATTAGCCAGATTCTGCCCCGCGCGGCGCGGCGCCGAACCGTGAATAGCTTCAAACATCGATATGTTCTCGCCGATATTTGCTGAGCCGGCCAGACCAACTGAGCCTGCGATTTGTGCCGCGACGTCGGATAAAACATCGCCGTAAAGATTCGGCATCACCACCACATCGAACGCAGACGGCGTATCGGCGAGTTTGGCTGCGCCGATGTCGACTATCCAATGTTCGTTTTCAATCTCCGGATACTCTGTTGCGATCTCATCAAAGACTTTGTGAAAGAGACCGTCGGTCATCTTCATGATGTTGTCTTTGGTGAAACACGTGACCTTCTTGCGATTGTGCCGGCGCGCATACTCAAAAGCATAACGAACGATCTTTTCTGAACCCGGGCGCGAAATGATCTTCAGGCATTGCACCACCTGATCGGTTTGACGGTGCTCGATGCCGGCGTACAAGTCCTCTTCGTTTTCGCGCACGATGATGACATCCATGCCTGGATGCTTGGTCTCGATGAATGGGTGATACGAAACGCAAGGGCGAACATTCGCGTACAGACCGAGCGTCTTGCGGACGGTAACGTTAAGACTCTTGAAGCCACCGCCTTGGGGCGTGGTAATCGGCGCCTTGAGAAAAACCTTGGTGCGACGTAATGAATCCCAGGACTTTTCTTCAATGCCGGAGCTGTTGCCGGCGAGGTAGACTTTCTCGCCAATGTCGATAGTTTCAATCTTCAACGCCGCGCCGGCAGCTTCGAGAATATGCAGCGTCGCGGCCATGATTTCGGGGCCGATGCCATCGCCATGCGCAACGGTGATCGATACAGGTTCAGACATAAATCTATTAAGCCTCTCTTCGTTTGGTGTACGCAGGAAGATGAGGAATATAAGCGATGTCGTTAGCGCCAGCAAATCCCGGTGACGGCCTCCTGTTCTCAACCATCTTAAGGTGGCTGGAATTCTGGTTATTAGACTCTGTTCGTCGTAACTGGCAACCTCAGCTAACAACCCTGTTAAGGCCCATTTACCTCTTGCGCAGAGTGCAAATTCTCCTGTACTTTATTCCGCATAAGTTTCCTGGCTCTCGCGCAGCAATGGTGTCTGCGCCTGTCCGTGACCGTGAAAGCGACGACGTTCGGCTGAGGAGAGAGTGAGGTAGTTGTCAACCAGGTAGAAGCAGTTCCCGCAGTTTGGGAGCTAGGGGCACGTCGCGCTTTTGCGTCAGGGTGTAGGCTGGCTCCCCGCCGGTATCCGCGATTCCCAAATTTGCCCCGCTTCTCCAGTGCGATAATCGCTCCTCCGGGGACGATTAGAGAGGATCAGATAAGCATGGCTACGAAACTTTACGTTGGAAATTTGTCGTTCCGTACCACCAGCGAAGATTTGCGCGAAGCCTTCGCCTCCGCAGGCACGGTCGAATCGGCAACGGTGATTGAAGACCGCGACACGGGCCGCTCACGCGGATTTGGTTTTGTCGAAATGGCCACGCCGGAGGAAGCGACGGCCGCGATCGAACAGTTCAATGGCAAGGATCTCGGCGGTCGTAACCTGACAGTCAACGAAGCCAAGCCACGCACTGAACGTGCGGGCGGTGGCGGAGGCCGTGGCGGATATGGCGGCGGCGGTGGTCGCGGCGGCTACGGCGGCGGCGGTGGACACGATCGCGATCGCGGCGACCGCGAGCCAAGGTGGTAGGACTCAAGTAAAAAGGTAAAAGTAAAAGGCAAAAGTGCGGAGGTATTCGCCTCGCACTTTTGCCTTGATCTTTATGCCCCGAAATAGCCGCAGCTTTATTTGAAACGGCCAGCCCGTTTCTGGATTCACTTTTTCCTTTTTACTTTTTCCTTTTTACTTCCGCGCAGCGGGCTTACTTTCTCGCTGCGGGAACGATCTTCAACTTCAATCTCTCGCCGCCGCGCATCACTTCGACGTCATATTCCTGGCCCGCCTTCATCTCACCCAACGCATAGGTGTAGTCGTAGACGTTCCGCACATCGCGTCCCGCGAGTTTCACTATCTTGTCGCCGGCTTTTAGGCCAGCTTTAGAAGCCGGTGAATCTTCGCGGACACCATCGAGGAGCAGCCCGTCGCTCGAATCGGCATAGTTTGGAATCGTGCCCAGCGAGACGCGAAACCCCGTCGAGCGACCGGTTGATTCACTCTTTGCGAGCGCATACGTCGGACGCTTTTCGCTTTGGTCAACCTCGGCGACCACTTGGGCCACCATCTCCACTATTCGGGCTTCGTCAACGTAATTGATCTTGTCGGCCGTGTCCGATGGTTTGTGATAGTCGCTGTGGGTTCCAGTCCAGAAGAAGAGTACAGGGACTTGTTTCGCATAGAACGACGAATGGTCACTCGGGCCGAAACCGTCTTCGCTTAGTGTCAGCTCAAAACGTTGCGGCCGAACGATCGCCGCCGTAACTGTTCCTGATTGATCGACAACAGCTGTAACTTTGCCCGGTTTCGGCATGCTCGCCAGCTCAGCCCGGGAAACAACTTTGGGATCTACATTCTTTCGTGCAATCAAGTCCCGCCATTCCGGTGCTGTGCCCAAGCCACCAATGATCAGCTTGTTGTCCTTCATCCTTCCAATCATGTCCATGTTAATCATGGCGACGGTGTTAGCGAGCGGAAACCACGGATGGTTCACGTAATAATTCGAGCCGAGCAGCCCTTCTTCCTCGCCGCTGAACGCAATGAAAACAAGGGTTCTCTTCGGTCCGGGTTTCTGTGCGGCAAATGTTCGCGCCAACTCGAGCAAGGCCGCTGTTCCAGAGGCATTGTCGTCAGCGCCATGATGAATCTCACCAGACTTGGGCGCGAGACTGCCCTCGCCGCCTAGTCCGAGATGATCGTAGTGCGCGCCTAAAACGATTACCTCGTCTTTTAGTTTTGGATCTGAACCTGTCAGGATGCCGATAACGTTAGCGGCGAGCACTTCGTTGCGCTTGACGTCAATCGTTATTCGTTCGAAGCCATTGAAGAAGCCAAGCGTGGTCACAGCGACAGCAGACGATTCCGGGGGACCTGCAAGCTTAGCGAGGTAACTCATGTCACCAACGCCGAAAACTCGAACGGCTGCGGCTTGCGAAATGGCGAGCACAAAAAGGCCGGCCTCGCCAGCACTGTTGTCGTACCTCAGCTGACTAAGTCGATCGTCCTTGAATTCCGGCTCGCGCGCGATGACGAGCAACCCAATCGCACCCGCATTGCGAGCAGCGATGGCTTTCCAGCGCACGTCTTCATAGCGCGCGAACTGTCCATGCGGATTGTCTCCATCAGGCGTACCGGAAAGGGTAATCGCCAATTTTCCCTTCGCCACGCCCTGGTCGTAATCGTCATGTTTGAGATCGGGAGCGCTGATACCGTAACCAACAAAAACTCCTTCCGGCTTTTCCATCGTGCCCGTTTGTGAAAACGCGAGCGGCAGCCAATCTTCACCCGACTTCAAAACGATCGTCTCACCATCCTTGTTGGCCAGACGTGTTTTGAGCAGGTTCCCCTGCCCCAATTCCACCCCCGCGACATATGGAAAGCGCTGTTGGTAAACCTCGCCTGGTTTCGACTTCGTCAACTCGACGATTGTTCCCAATTTGTAACGCTCGAACTCACGCGCGATGTAGCTCGCCGCGGCATTGGCGCCGGGAGTTCCCGTGCGACGCCCTGCAAGCTCGTCAGAAGCCAGATAAGTAACGTGCTGGCGCAGAAGATCAGGTTGGGTAGCGGGCTGCTGCGCAAAAGCCAGCGCGCCTGCGAACGTTGCCAGTACGAACAATGTAAGGCTGCGAAAAACTTTGGTATTCATAAGACTAAATCCTAATGTAGGGGCGGACCTGTGTGTCCGCCCTGATTATTGACGCTCACGTCGAGGGCGGACACACAGGTCCGCCCCTACGCTCAATTAGCCCAATCGGCGATGAAGACGTTGGTGTCGCCCTGCGCCTTACTGTGACGATTTGAGGCGAAGACCAACTTCTTGCCGTCTCTCGAAAACATCGGAAAGCCATCAAAAGTATCGTTGAAGGTGATGCGCTCGAGACCAGTACCATCCGTATTAATCACGTAGAGATCAAAATTACGGCCGCGCGGATCGTTCATGTTTGAAGCAAAGATTACACGCTTGCCGTCGGGAAAAAAGTAGGGCGCAAAATTGGCTTTGCCGTTTGAAGTAATCTGCCGCTTATTCGAGCCGTCAGCATTCATCACCCAAATCTCCAGCGATGTCGGCCGGATCAGATTGTCCTTCAACAACCCCATGTAGTCAGCCTTGTCTTTCTCAGTTTGCGGATGATGAGCTCGATACACAATCTGCTTGCCATCGTACGACCAAAAGGGCCCGCCGTCATAACCGAGTTCATTGGTCAATCGTTTTACGTTCCTGCCATTGGCGTCCATCGTGTAAATGTCCAGGTCACCGTCTCGCATGGAAGTGAAAACGATTTTCTTGCCGTCACGTGTGATTGTGCTTTCCGCATCGTAACCGGGCGTCGTAGTCAGGCGTTTGATTCCGGACCCGTCAGGCCGGGCCGTGAAAACGTCGAACGCAGGATAGATGGCCCAGACATAGCCTTTGGAAAAGTCCGGCCGCGGTGGACATTCCCTGGAGCCAAGGTACGTAGACGAATAAAGAATGCGCCGCCCGGTCGGAAAAAAGTACGAGCAGGTGGTGCGGCCTTCGCCATTCGAGACCATCTTCACGTTCGAGCCGTCGATATTCATCGTGTAGATCTGATCGCACTTGTGATCGTCGCGGGTAGACTGAAAAATCAGTTTCTTGTCATCGGCTGAAAAATAGGCTTCGGCGTTTTCACCGCCAAAAGTTAGCTGCTTGATATTGCGCAGGTGCTTTTCACCGGACACCCAAAGCGGATCAGTCGAGGATTGTGTCTTTGCCGGACGCGTGACAAAGCAGACTGGCGAAAGAAGCGTAACCAATGTTAGTAACTTAATAAGAGTTTTCATCTAAGAGTTTTCCGGAATCCTATTTTTGAAATCTAGCCCCGCGCGTCGGCAACAAACTGAAGCTTGTCGGACTTGGCGGCTCCGGCAGTTCGCCAGCGCTTGATAAGAATTATTAGTGATGTCAGTCCCACGATTATTCCAATCATTTGCGAAGTTGAGAGCCCGGTGAGCGTAGTCAAACCGGCGATATCGCCACGCGGATCGTCTCGGTAGAACTCAATCACAAAACGGACCGCAGCATAAATTAGCGCGTAGGAAAGAATCACTTGCCCGCTGAAGCGCCGGTGACGATGTAACCACACCAGGAAGCCAAAAACTATCAGCATGGAAACTGATTCATACAACTGCGTCGGATGAAGTGATACGCCCGCAGGCACCCCAGTGATCTCGTGCGCCAGCTCAGTAAACTTAACACCCCACGGTTCCGACGTCGGCTTCCCCCAGCAACATCCGGCTGAGAAACACCCGAGCCTTCCCAGCACATTCCCCAGTGCGATACCCGGCGCGCAAGCATCAGCAGTCTTCCACCAGGGCAGGTGGTAACGGCGCATCAAAAAGTATCCGGTGACTACAGCTCCGATCAATCCGCCATAAAAAACTCCGCCTGAGCGAAGGAAGTCGAGCGAGAAGAGCGCCCAAACATTTCCTCGATACTCCGGCTCGGTGAAAAGCATCAGGATCTTCGAGCCAACCAGAGAAGCCAGCAACATCCAAAGGCAAAGATCGTAAATCCGTTCCCTGGGCAAACCATCGCGACCACCCAGTCTCACGGTCACCATGATGGCGCCCAAAAACGCCAGCGCGAGAAACACGCCGTACGTGTGAACTGGAAAGTTGCCGATACGAAATAATTCCGGGTACATAAATCAGCAATCAGCAATCAGCAATCAGCAATCCTAATCACAACACTCGCTGAGCATGGTGAAGTACCATTGTCCGTTGCGAAATTCGAACGAGGCAATCCAGGGCGGAGCGTTCTCAAGACTTTTGATTCGCTTCGCTTCAGGTGGAGCAACTCGCCGTGGGTAAGTTTTCCCTTGTGCGTTTGGTTCAGGACTAGCCGCCACAACGCCTTTGCTTAGTACTTTGTCCAAAGCTTGCCAGCCCTTCACTTCAGGATCAGCCATGAACTTGAAAGCCTCGTCGCGGGTATCACCGTCATTATTCTCATCGCTACCGTTCGAGAAAAAGAAATCCCGCACCATCATCCGTTTTAGGGCGGCTTTGTCGCGACGTTTGACTGCTTCACGAAAAGATTTGAGAAACGCCGGCCACGCAGCATTTGCCTGCTCGCTCGCAGTCGGCGTTCGTGCCTTCTTCTGAGCAAGACCTAGTGACAGCAAGCAAAGCAGCAGGCCGAAGCAAGTAATGAGACGAGACATGTCTTGATTCAACGTTCGATGCGGGCGTTCAGAGTTCAAACTTCAGTTTGTGCCAGCGTGAGCACCACAATCTAAAGATTGAACTCTAAGCACCTGTTGTCGCCCTTTCCTTCTTCTTCACAAAAACCAGATCATAGGCCAACAGCACTGCGCCGACACAGATGCTCGCATCCGCGACGTTGAATGCCGGCCAATGATACGAGCCTGCATGCGCGAGAATAAAATCGATGACATACCCGAAACGGATGCGGTCAGTCAGGTTACCCGCAATGCCTGCCAGCAATAACGCGCACGCTCCGAGGACGCGGTCATCTTCTCGCGGTGTACGAAGAAAGAAGAAAAATACCGTCAACGCCGCCGCAGCTGCCAGTCCTACAAAGAACCATCGGCCCCATGCGCCTAATCGCTGCAACTGGCCAAAGGCGATTCCTGGATTTTCCGTGTAGATGAAATCGAGGAAGTTGTTAATGATAGTGAGATCACCGGTCGCGCGTAACGTGCGCACAGCCCAAGCCTTCGAGACTTGATCTGTCATGTAAATGCCAACAGCTGCCAGCAGGTAACCCGCGCGCCAGCCAAGTCGCGTCGCCGCATTCGAAACTATTTGAACGTCATTCATGAGAACAAAAACCCTATCCGCAGATTTCGCAGATTACGCCGATGTAAGAGTACGTCGCAGGAGCCGTAATTCAACAATCGTCGGGTGGCAGGGATTGTTCAGATTCAGTGGTATCACATGCGTGGTTCTCCCAAATACCCTTCAATTCACGCCAGACCAAAAACATCTCTGAAATCTCCGTAATCTGTGGATAGACTAAGCTGATTCACTTTCAATCTCTTCCAAGGCACTTACGCAACGCTCGCAGACTGTTGGAAAGCGAGCTGACTTACCAACCTGCGTCGAATAATTCCAGCAGCGTTCGCATTTGTCTCCGGCAGCGCGCGCGATCTTCACTTCCAGGCTTTTCGATTCAGTCTCAGCGACGGAAACCTGCGAGACGATGAAGACATAGCGAAGCTCACGCTCGTATCTTTTGAGAACATCCAGCGTGGCGCCGCTTGCTCGCAGCTCGACTCTCGCTTCCAGTGAACTGCCGATGACTTTGGCTACACGCGCTTCTTCCAATGCACGCAAGACTTCGTCTCGCACTTCAAACAATTGCTTCCAATCTTCGGCAAGGTCGGCGGCTCCTTCGCCTTCCGGGAGTGGGAACTTGGCGATATGAACTGATGGCGGCCTGCCTTCCTCAGGAGGCAGGTTTTCCCAAATCTCATCCGCGGTGAAAACGAGTAACGGGGCCAGCATGCGCGAGAGTTCTTCAGCGATTCTGTAAAGCACCGTCTGCGCAGATCGGCGAGCCAGGCTGCGCGGCGCAAACGTGTACAAACGATCCTTGATGATGTCGAAGTACCGAGCCGACAACGTCACCGTACAAAAGTCGTAAAGCGTGTGATACACCGTGTGAAACTCGTATCCAACGTATGCCGCCTGGACTTTTGTAACCACGTCATTCAGTTCCGCCAGCGCCCATCGATCGATCTCCAGCAAATCTTCTGAGCCAACCGCGTCGCGAGAAGGCTCAAAGCCGTGCAGGTTGCCGAGCGCGAAACGCGCCGTGTTACGGAGCTTGCGATAGCCGTCAGTTACTCTCTGCAGGATCTCAGCAGAACAACGCATGTCTTCGAAGTAGTTCGACGATGCTGTCCACAACCGCAGAATCTCGGCGCCGGAATCCTTGATGACTTCCTCGGGCGCCACAGCATTGCCCGCAGACTTATGCATCGCTTTGCCCTGCGCATCGAGAGTCCAGCCATGCGTCAACACGGCGTTGTAAGGCGCTCGATCGTGACTCGCCAAGCCCACCATCAACGAAGAATTAAACCAGCCGCGGAATTGATCGCCGCCTTCGATGTAAACATCAGCCGGCCAACGCAGACCGTCACGATTCTCGAGCACCGCCACCGACGAGACGCCGCTGTCAAACCAAACATCAAGAATGTCCGTCTCCTTCTTCCACTCGTTGCCGCCACATTTCCGGCACTTGTAACCTTCAGGCAGAAGTTCCGTGGCTTCGCGCGTGTACCACGCGTCGGCTGACTCCTTCTCGAAAACGTCGGCGACGCGATTGATGATGGCTGGATCGGCGACAGCTTCTGAGCACCCGGCGCAGTAGAAGACTGGAATCGAGACTCCCCAGATACGCTGCCGCGACACACACCAGTCGGGCCGGCCCTTGAACATATTGCGCATGCGATCGCGGCCCCAGGCTGGAATCCATTTCACGTTCTCGATTTCCCGCAAAGCCGCGTTGCGCAACCCGAGATGACTTTCGTCGCTGAAGTTCTCGGTAAAATTGCTGCTATCGCGACCGTCTTCGTCTTTCTCAACTACTTCTTTTCCCACTGCGTCCATCGAGATGAACCACTGTGGCGTCGCGCGAAAGATCACCGGGTTTTTGCAACGCCAGCAGTGCGGATAACGGTGATCGTAATTCTCCGTGAACAGCAGGACGCCCTGCTCACGCATGAACTCGATAATCTTTGGATTGGCTTCGAAGACGCTCATGCCCGCGAAATGCGCGACTTCATTTGCGAAGCGCCCGGCATTATCAACCGGACAATAGATGTCCAGGCCGTAACGTTTGCCAATGACGAAGTCATCATGGCCATGGCCGGGCGCAGTGTGAACGGCTCCCGTGCCCGCTTTGCTTTCCGCAGGCTTCTTGCTCGCTTCGCTGACATCAAGCTCGGTTTCAGCATCGGCCTCGCCGCCGAGCGTCACATGCTCGCCAACCATCAGGAGCGAAGGACGATCGATCCACGGATGACGACATTCAAGTCGATCGAGTCTCGAGCCTCCAAAACGCGCAATTACTTTTGGCGATTGTCGCTGGCCCTCGGCGTCCGTCGCTTCCAGTCCGCACTTCGCCGCTACTGCCTGCACCAGCTCGGACGCAACTATGTAAACCTCGTCGCCGTGCTCAAACGCTGAGTATTCAAAGTCAGGATGCACCGCTATGCCGAGGTTCGCCGGCAAGGTCCACGGCGTGGTCGTCCAAATCAGTACAAATACTTTTCGCCCGGCCAGAGCCGGATCGATCTCAGCAGGATCGCTGGTTAGCGGAAACTTAACGTAGACCGACGGGCTGGCGTGCTGATGGTATTCCACCTCAGCCTCAGCCAGCGCCGTTTGATCGTGAATGCACCAGTAAACCGGACGCGCGCCCTTGTAGACGTAGCCTCGCTCAACGAAGCGCGCGAACATTCGCGCTGTCTCAGCTTCGTAGTGATTCGACATCGTCAGGTAGGGATTCTCCCACTCGCCGAGAATGCCGAGTCGTTTAAAGTCACGCGTCTGGTTCTTCAAGGCGGCGGCGGCGTGCTCGCGACAAGCACGTCTGATGCTTACCGGTGACATGTTCGCTTTCTTGGCGCCGAGCTTCCGGTCGACATAAAGCTCGATAGGCAAGCCATGACAATCATAGCCCGGCACATAAGGAGCGTCGTACCCCATCATCGTCCGCGATTTGACGATGAAGTCTTTCAGAATCTTGTTCATCGCCGTGCCGAGGTGAATGTCGGCGTTGGCGTAAGGCGGACCATCGTGAAGAATGAACTTCTCGGCTTCCGCTCGCGAAGCTCGAATCAGCTGATAGAGATCCATCTCCGCCCATTTTTTCAGGCGAGTCGGCTCGTTCTGGGACAGGTTGGCTTTTTGAGCAAAGCCTGTCTTTGGCAGGTTGACCGTCTTCTTCAGATCAAGTGTGGTTTCAGTGGACGACATAGTGTTTCTTCCGGAACGGAAATAGTACCAAACAACTCATTCAAGGAACGAATACGGTCCTGGGTCTTTGGTTCTGTTCTTAGTTCTTTGTACTTGGTTCTTTGTACTTGAATGTTCGCCAGGCAGCTTTTCCCAAGTTGGGGATAACGAGATATCTCAAGAAGATTCAAGCACCAAGAACAAAGAAGAAAGCAGCCACCAAGAACAAAATCAAAGACCAAAGATCTAAACCAAAGACCTTCTTCAAGGAAAAACCCGAACCATTGCTTCCGAGGATGCGATGGTTCGGGTTACGAAAGCCCGGATGTTATCGAATTCTCAACCGATGAACATCTCATCCTCTCCGTAGGTGGCGTTTATGGGCTTCGGCGCAGGTGCGAACAGAACTTCGAGACCCCGGCGGAAGCCCGACATAATCGCGGCTGCCTCGCGCGCCGGCGTAATCACCTTTTCCTGGATGAAGTCGGCGGTGGTTATCACCTGGCGCTGAGTTCGATCGATCGTGGCACTGACGAGGTCAACCTTGTCACGCGCCTCGAAGGCCGTGTGGCTTACGATCTCTTTCAATTCAGCGACTTCGCTCTTGATTAACGCGAGCGACTCAGATGCATGCAGAGTTGCAGTCGAGATGTGGCCGGCCACCGCAGTGAATTGCTCGGCGATCAGCTTGCCTTGAACCGCCATTTGCTTGCTCTGCTCGCCAACGAAGGTCAACTTGTCGATCAGAGGCTCGAGTTTTTGCTCGAGACGATTCACTGACTTAACAGCGCGACTCACGTGGATAGCGATAACGATCATCGCTATTGCGATCGTGAAGAATGAAACGGCTACCACTACCATCACCCAGAAAGCCGGATCGTTCGGATTCATCTGTAGCGCGAGCGTAGTCATTGTCGATTAAGTTGTCGGCCTCTCGACCGAATTAGCCGAATTAGCTTTTTTCGCCGTAGTTCGGAGCCGCTTCGATGCGACCGGAAAGTTCCGTCTTGCGCTTTTCGTCCTGATAAGCTTTCTTACCGGCTTCGATTGCGGCGGTCACGGTTCCGATCTGGCCGGCCGCTGCTTCGCGGGCTTTTTGCGCCACGTCGGTGACTCGGTCGGTTGCGGTCGAATAGAGTTCTGAAGCGCGGTCGCGCGTCACTTCGTAGTACTCTCCGGCGCGCTGCTGCAAATCCTGAGCAGCTTCACGCGATTTATCGATGCCCTTCCGGGTCGCGTCAGCAATGTCGCCGCGCAATTCCTGTCCGGATTTGGGAGCGAACAGAAGCGCGAGAATCGCACCAATACCACCGCCAATTAGAAGATAAGTCAGCCGGGCTGAGATGTTGTCACTATCGTTTCCCATGATGGGATCCTTTCTGAAAATGGCGAGGCCAACTAGCTTCGCCGTTGTTTTTACGAGTAAATGTGTCGGGTTGGAATATAGCAAAAGGTACGCGAACGGTGCAAGAAAGGCACTGGCCCAGCCCGGTCGTAGTCCTGCGTCCTCCGGTTTGTCCGTGGTTTTGTTCTTGGTTCTTAGTTCTTCGTTCTTTGTAGTCGAATCTCTGGTTTCTTGCTTCTGCCTTTACGTGAGGCAGACAATGTGCCCAACACTCAAGCACAAAGAACTAAGAACCAAGTACTAAGAACAAAATCAAAGACCAAAAGCCAAAGACCCAAGATCTTCTTTTCGCGCTGCGTTACAATCGGCGCCATGTTCGTTCTTAAAGTACGTTCACACCAGCGGGAAGAGTTGGTCGAGTTCACCGCCGGCGTGCAGCAAAAGCTGACCGAATCAGGCGCCAGCGAAGGAATCGTTGTGCTTTACGTCCAGCACACGACGGCGGGATTAACGGTCAACGAGAATGCCGACCCCGATGTGCCTCGAGACATGCTGCACGCGCTGCGGACGCTCTTGCCGCAACACGGCATGGGTTTTCGTCACGGTGAAGAAAATTCCGATGCGCACATCAAGGCTAGCCTCGTAGGCACGACGGCTACAATTCCGTTCAGCCAGGGAAAACTGTTGCTCGGTCGCTGGCAGGGAATATTTCTTTGCGAGTTTGATGGCGGCCGTGAACGCAAAGTCATAATGATGATCAAGTGACGCGTGGCAGGAAGCGTGGCACGGGCGTCCCGCCCGTGAACCTCGCGCTGCCACTACCGACGGATCACGGGCGGGACGCCCGTGCCACTCGCCCGTGCCACACTATGCGAGCTCTCTATGACGACATCGCACCACGTTACGACGCGGCCATGAAACCTTTGGAGCGTTGGTTCCTCTCCAAATGGAGAGCCAAAGCATTGGCTCACTTGCCTCCGCATAGCCGGGTTCTCGAAGTTGGCGCCGGCACTGGCTTGAACTTTCAATTCTATCCACCCGGTGCATATGGTGTGGCGAGCGAGCTCAGCCGCGAGATGCTGAGACTGGCAAACTTAAAGAACAAACCAGCGCGACTTTCGCTCGTGCAAAATGACGCTGAGTCAATGCCGTTCGCCGACGCTTCATTCGAAGCTGCTGTAGCAACGCTCGTCTTCTGCTCGATACCTTCACCCGCGAAAGCCTTCGCGGAGTTGCGACGGGTGATCGCTCCCGGAGGCACGGTGGTTTTCCTTGAACACGTCAGACCGCGTGGACCTCTGGGGCCGATTTTCGACGCGCTGAATTTTGTGACCGTACGGTTATGCGGAGATCACTGCAATCGCCGCACTGCTGACGGGGCTCGCGAGGCGGGCATGAAGATTGAAATTATCGAACAACGCTTTCTGGGTATTTTCAATCTGATAGTCTGTAAGGTTTGAGGTAGCACAGACTTCAGTCTGTGTTTACGATCCAATGATCTTCTTGTATTGAAGGCAGTCAACGCAGCTTAGCGTACGGCCAAAGGAGAGCTGTGAAGAGGAAGAACAAATTCTAACTAAGTAGAGCTCATGGCCTTGAAACAAATCAACATTGAATGGTTGACGTTCCAAAGATGTGCTGGCCCCGGTAAACACAGACTGAAGTCTGTGCTACCTAAGAAGTGTAATCCGCGGATAGGAATAAGATGACACTCATACTAGTCGCTTCGTTGCTGCTGAGTTCAATTGCGGGATTTAACCCGCGCTCAACACCCATTCCCCTCCCCGAAAACGAAGTAATCATTAAGTACGATAAAACGAAGGACCTCACCACGGTCTCGCTTCTGCCGCTGCAAATTTCGGGTAAGAAAGACAACTACTACAGCCTTCACCTAACCGCGTCGTTTGCTTATCCGGGTCAAACCTTCAAGGTCCCCGACTCTTTTAGATTCGAACTCACGACAGTTGTAAAAGGCCGCAAGCTCAACCCTGATCTCTATGTGGTCTTTATCATTGATGGCAAGCAGACTCATCTAAGCTCAAACCGTTGGGCGGTGAAGAACCCTTTACCCGGACGCAGCGCAATCAGCGAAGTTATGGTCATGAATATGCCCGCGGAGATGTTTCTTAAGTTCGTTACCGCCAGGGATATTGCGATAAAGATGGGCGGCACTCGCTTTCCACTCACCTGGATTCATCAGCAGACCCTGCGCACGCTTGCCGATAAATCACAGATTTAGCTTTTTCGGAACTTACGCCTCAACTCAGACACTAATATTCACGCAAGCGAGAGCGTTACCGTCGTTCTTTCGATCAAAGGTGATCAAAGGTTTAGCCTTCGAGCGAGAGTTCTACGCCTTTCATTCACACCGTGGCTTCAGCCCGGTGCAAAAGCGGCCAACCAGAAAAGAACCGTTTCAACGGTTTCTGAATGGCTGGTAAGTGCTACTCGATTACGCCGAAGGCGTTCGCAAATTCTAGCCTGGGGCAGCGCCCCAGGTAACGCGGAAGGTTGAACCAAAAAACGCTGAAAGCGTTGTCGAAATGTATGCCATGCGTTTTTTTTCTACCGGTTGAAACTGAATGTGAATAAGCCCCGATGAGAAACGAATTTGAATCCAAATGTAAGGAGCAGAAATGTATAGATTGTTCACCAACCTGAAAACTCAAAGAGCTTCGTTATTACTCTTGATATTGCTCATCGCTACTACGTTCAGCTGCGCCTCATGCTCTCGGAAAACTGGGCCAACTCCGACCAAGGTCACGGTCATCGGCGATGCCACTATCAACACAGCGCCTGATGCCGCAGTGATCGTTCTTTCCGTCGTAACACAAGCCCCGCAGGCGGTCGCATCGCAACAACAAAATGCCGGAAAGACTGACGCGGTTATCAAGGCAATCAAAGATGCCGGCGGTGCGAGCGCGGAAGTCAAAACTAATGGCTACAACCTGCAACCGCAGCAGAGTTTTGCCGAAGGAAAAGTACCGAAGATCGGTGGTTACGAGACTCGGAATAGCCTGATGGTGACGCTCAGCGACCTCACTAAAGTCGGTACCGTCATCGACGCAGCGACTAACGCTGGGGCCAACAGTATTGATCGAGTCTCGTTCATCGTTAAGGATCGGAGCAAAGTCGGTGGCCAGTCGCTGGCAGAAGCTACGAGCGAAGCAATGACCAAAGCCCGCTCGATTGCTCAGGCAATGGGTGGTCGAGTAATACGTCTGGTTGAGGAACAGGAAGTTCAGACGGGAGGGCCGGGTGTTGCCGAACAAATGTATGACGCTAATACGGCCGGCTTAAGTGCGCGGACTCCCGTTCAAGCTGGACCCATCAGAATAACCTCCCGGGTGCAGTTGATCGTCGAAGTAGAAGCACAGCCTTAGGTGGGTTGGGCCGGATCCAGCTCATTCATCGCTGCGACGAACTTGCCAATGTCCTCGTGCGTGCGTTCGAGCGAGCGACGGCTATCGAGATAGGCTGTCCAGACTGGAGTTTGGGTTAACGCTCGAGTGGTGTCTTCGTCGAGAGTTTGCGCCATCAGGGCAATTAGATCGCTAACCACTCGGGTGTGATCTAGTAGTGACTGGATGATTGAATAAGCCAGTCGCGCTTGAGCGAAGTCAAGATCGCGCTGAACCTGAGCACCAATATCGGTGGTAGTTTCTTTCTCCAAAACTGTTTTTGTTGGGCAAGTTGGGCGGGAGTAACTAGCCTTCCCGACCTCGAGGTTAATTAACGGACTGGTTTTCTTGAACGATGAAAGCCTTTCGACGCTGAAGATTAATCTGGCGGCGATCAGCTCGGGGTCAGGAAGGGCAGTTTACTCCCGCTCCAAGCTGCCACTCCGTCAACTTCATAGAGCAAAAGGCAATTCAACAACCAACCCGGAAACCTCATCTACCTTCACTTTGGTCCCCGGCGCCAAATAATCATACTTCACATACGCGAGCGCGATCGTGCGTCCTAAACGTGGTGAATCAGTTGATGACGTTATTCTGCCAATCTCCTTGTCATCCACCGATGTAAGCTTCGCCCCTCGCGCTACCGATACAGAACCGTTGAACACAACTCCAGTCAGCCGCTTCGCGACATGCCCACGATACTTAATCCGGGCAATAATCTCCTGCCCGATATAGCAGCCCTTTGTGAAGCTAATCGCATCGTCAAGTCCAGTCTCGCTGACAACGTTCGTGTCGTCCATATCGATGCCGTACCGAGGAATGCCAGCCTCAACACGCAGAATTTCAAAGGCTTCGTAGCCCACCGCTCGAGCTCCAGCATTCATCAGCGCATCCCAAAATTCGCGCGCAATTTCCGCGGGAACTATCAAATCAAAACCATGCTCGCAAGTATGCGTGCTGCGAACGATCGTCGCGGATGAACTCTGGAAAGGCGCTTGCACTACTTGAAATGGTTGAACGTTAACTGCAGCTTCGCCAAACACGTTCTGGATAATTGAGGCTGCTCCGGCGCCCAGCAATGACAGCAGCGCCGTCTTGTCTGTCAAATCTTCCACGCGGAAATCGCCGGCAAGAGTGAAACGCTGCACTGTCTTGAAAACTTGTTGATGAGTCGCGGCTTCGGTGTCGATTAAGAAAGCCAGCGATCCATCATTCGATTGATTGAGCACTCGCACGAGTGCCAGCATGCGGCCTTGCACGTTTGGAAACGCTGCCAACATCCATTGATTAGCTGCCAGAGTTTTCATGTCGTTAGTGATGAGGCCATTCAGAAACTGCAAGCTTTCTGAGCCGGTCACTAACAAGCGGCCACGCGAGGAAAGATCGATGAGACCAGCGCCCGAATCCCGAACAGCCGCATATTCAGCAAGCGCGTCTCCATAAGACGCCGGCACGGACCAGCCGTCCTGCTCAGTCATCGTGGCTCCAAGCCCTTGATGAATGGAATCGAGTTGTAACTGCAGTAGCGTTGTTTCCTGAACTGCTTCACTCATGAAGATTGACCTGCAACCATGCCCTTCGCTTGAAGCGCCTGCGCGACGATTTGATAATCCAGTAGTTGCGCCGCCTCACGCCGGTGAGATGCCAGGACCTGCGGACTTGGATGATAAAGCGGCACCAGCAACCGACCGTCCCACACGTTGATTTTTCCGATGGCTTCTTTCAGCGTGAGTTCATGATAGTGAATGCGTTTGAGCGCATCAAGCGCCACTGATCCGAGCGTTACGACAACGCGAGGATCGACGAGCTCAATAGCCCGGCGCAGGAAACTCGAGCAGTTCGCCACTTCCACTCGCGTCGGTTTGCGGTTCGCGCCGGATGCCGTTTGAGGATTGCAGAGCGCCGCGCTGGTAATGAAGATCTGATCACGTCTCAAGTTTATCGAGGCGAGAAAACGATCGAAGTTCTTTCCGGATTGATCGCCCGAGAATGGAATCCGAGTTCGATCAGCACCCTTGCGTCCGGGAGCCTCGCCGACGAACATCACGCGCGCAGTCACCAGCCCATTCAACTCACTCAGCACAGCCGCCCGTTCGCACAATTCCGGACAGAGGGTACACGCGGCGGCTTCAGCAACGAGAGTAGCAAAGGAGAATTGTTTGGTTTGGATGATCACAGTTGCTTAGTCGAGGCTGCTGATCGACTTTGTCAGAAAATTTTCAAATACCACCTGCGGCAGCTGGGGAAGTTTCAAGTTCGGGCTGGTGTCCTGTCTCTAAAGTTCACGCAACAAATAGAACTGCGGTTTCCAGTCCCGGAGGGACGAAATGTTTATAGTTCACGTTCGCAAAAGTTACTTCCTTAGCTCCGTTTAGGAGCGTAAGGTGCTGCCGGCCAACCGAATATCTCGCTCCTCCGGAGCGAAAAGGATTTCTATACTGCGTGGTTCTATAGACATTTCGTCCCTCTGGGACTGAAGAACAGAGCGCCTACGGCGCTCATTTATTCTGCGAACTTTAGAGACAGGACACTAGTTCGTTCTTATCTTCGCAATCGGCCGGACTTGAAAATCCACCAGCTTCCGCTGCTGGGATTCAGAAGCTTAATAAGTTGGCGCTGTAAGTTGGACTTGAAAATAAATCCCCCGTCTGCCGCCGGGGGATTTGACACTGTCCAAGGCTTACTTAACTACCGTGATCTCTCGCGTCGTGGTGTTGTAGCCGCCGTTGTCGACAGGCCTCCCATCTTTATCCAACAACTCGAGTCTGACGGTGTGTTTCCCACTAGTCCACCCGGACAGCCAAGTGGGATCCCACTTGTCGATAAAACGCGGCTCGTCATTGTCGATGATGTACCGCACTCGATACTCGCCGCCATCGTCTTTCAACTTAGCATTCGTTAGCCAGAAGTCGATCATGATGGGATCGGCATCGCCGCCTTTGTACTCGCCCTTCGGACGACTGTAAGTGAGCAGCGGTTTGGTAGCGTCAACCGCGCCGGCAGTACTTGGCGGCATATCTTTTCCTTCACGTGGCGCCGCTGCGGGACTGGGGCTAGCCACCGTCTGTCCTCCAGTCGCAGTCGTGGGCTTCGATGCATCACCGCCACCTTTGACGGTGAAAGTTGCCATTTGAAACACACCTTCGTTCTTGTAGCTCTCGTGCCACGGACGCGATGCAAACACACGCAAAGTGTGCTTACCGGCAGTGAGGTTGCGAAGCTCAAAGGGCTGGCCGATTTCGTAATAAGCTTCGTAGGGCTGGTTGTCCAGGATCACGTGAATGTGATTTCCCTTGCCCGTGGTGGGATCTTTGTGCGGCATGTAGCCTTTGAGATCGCCGCTCAGGTTCAACTTGACCTCAACTGTCGAGCCATTGATGGTCGCGTCGTTGGCGGGTGACAGGATCTTCAATGCAGGCTTCGCCTCATCCTGCTCACCGCGCTGCTTCATCAAGTCCACGATTGTTTGAGGCCGAGCCACGACTTTCAGAACCTGTGCTGGAGATGGCGTCACCGCGGTGGTCGCAGTCGTGTTCTTGTTATCAGAGTGATCAGTGCAGGCCGTGGCCCACACCACTATTGCGATCAGAGAGAATAGCGGGAAGTTACCGAGTCGGCGCATAGTCTTCCTCCGTATGTCAGATTTCGAGTAAAGATTTGCTTGAGTTTAACCCGACACGGCAACGAGCGCACGCTGCTGGATAGCTTGCTGATTGGTGACTGCTGATTGCTGAATCACCTGTAAGGCTGCTGATTGCGGAACTCAAAGCCGCCGGCCAAAAACCATCAATCTGAATTCCGCAATCAGCAATCGCCAATCGCCCTATGCGCCCGCCCCCGAGGCTTGGGCGGTAGGTGTCGATACTTCTTTGACGACCTCACCGGTTAGGGACTGCTTTTTCTGTCGCGCAATATCAGCGACGGCGACTATGCCGATACAGGCGCCGCTGTTGTCCACTACCGGTACTCGTCTGATCATTTCCTCTTCCATGATCCGGCAGCATTCTTCAAGAGATGTTTCGGGCGTGACGGTCACGACCGGTTGGCTCAAGCAATCGCCGGCTTTTTGGTCCAGTGGATTAATACCTTTGGCTACCGTACGGCATACGATATCGCGGTCAGTGACGACGCCAATCGGGTGCCTGGCCTCGTTGATGACCGGTATTTCGCCGCAATCGTTGTCGACCATCAGCTTCGCGACCTCCTGCAAAGAAGTCTCGGAATTACAGCACGCGGGATCGGTTGTCATAAGCTCTTTTACTAGCATTGATTCTCTTACCTCCTGCTTGAAGCGGAATTTCCAAGTTAGAAAAACGAGTTACGGCGAAAGCTTCTGTATTCGTTGCGACTAATACAGCCAGAGCGTTCACTAATGGTGCGTTTGTCTCGTTAGAGTACAAAAACTGCCGAACCTTACTTATCTATGCAACTCTCGTGGAACAGACCTGGGGCGCCTTTAGTTTTGAAGGATGAGCTGCTTGAGAGCTCTCAAGATGAACTTTTTGAGATCGACGGATTACAACTTGAAGTTGTTTGCAACGGAACTGGCCTGAGTCATCGCAAGGGAACACATCTTGAGTTAATTCTCTTCTAGACCTGGAGGGAAAGTAATGAAAGAACGTTCTGATATTTCAGGCGCTTCGCTGATAGTCCTGGTAATTAGTGTCGTGTTCGCGTCCTATTCAACAGGCGCGAGTTCAACAGGCGCGAGCGAAATCACCGGCAAAACTGTCGCTCAAGCGGGCGTCATTGCTCAAGCAACTCCGTCGCCCACGCCCAGTCCCACACCTTCCCCGACGGCAAGTCCGAGTCCTACGCCGACACCGCCTCCGGTGCCAACGGTAACGCCGACGCCAACGCCCAATCCGGAGCCTGAACCAGTGCCGACACCAACCCCCACCCCGACTGGACGTCCGCAACCGATACCGACTCGAACGCCACGGGCATCAAATTAATCGGAGTCTCGACAGCGTTGAACGTTGAAGAGGATGTTAGCCACAGATTCCGCAGATTGCACAGCTATGCTTTGGTTGTTGACTTGAAGTGAGGCTTACAATTCAAGCGCCTACTTAAACAAAGAACGAGTCAAAACATCTGTGAAATCTGCGTAATCTGTGGCTAATGTCTTTGACCTGATTACTGAAAAATGTTGACAGTCAGAACCGGTGAGTATAGTCTCCGCGCTTGTAAGTCACCTTACAGACTCGGTGCGACTCACATCTGAATTTCGTGGTTGCGCCGGGCAGAAAAGTTAACTCACGCCCGTCTGAAGAAGTCTCCCCGGACTTACAAAACTATTGCGGGCGAGACCGAGCTCTTGCCACGAATGGAGTCGTCACTCAGAACCAAATGAACTTCAGAACAACCGATCCGAATACCTCAGGAACCTTGGCCTAAGGAGGCGTGAAAACATGAAAATCGAGTTGCAAATAAACAATAGTGCCGGCCCCGAAGCGCGATTCGTTAGCTGGGCTCCGTCCCCGTGCCGGATTCGAGTCACCAACCCCACCGGGGCCCTCATGCGGATAGTCAGCATCAAGCTCACTTGTGTTTCAAGCTCCACTGGCGGGGTCGTTGTTTTTCGCCAAGGCGCCACGGGGAGCTTTTCCGAAAGTCTGACTTTGGCGGTGCCGATCAATGGAACCTCCGTACCTTTTTTCGTCGCTGGAAGATTCGGACGGCCCAGCATCAACAACGAAGACGTCAGGATTGAAGCGCGTGCGAAGCTCACGCCGTTCGGCCTACCCAACACGCTGGTCGGCTCACTCAAGCTGATGGTGCGAATTCGCAAGAATGCGGAAAGCTTGACGCCGGGCGAACGCGATCGACTCGTGGCCGCGTTTGCGCAACTCAACAATCAGGGCGCCGGACGCTTCGCCGACTTTCGCAACATGCACACGAACACCAGTTCACCGCAAGCCCACGGAGCTCCAGCCTTTCTTCCCTGGCATCGAGCTTACCTACTGGATCTCGAACGCGAGCTTCAAGCGATCGATCCGAGCGTGGCGTTGCCGTACTGGCGCTTTGATCAGGCCGCGCCCAATCTTTTTACGCTCGACTTCTTTGGAGTCTCAGCTCCGAATGGAGCCGTGCAGTTCAGTAATACAAATCCACTCCAATTCTGGGTGACTGACGGCACGCCCGGTATTACTCGCGTGCCTTTGAACAACTGGGTTCCCACTACGCAGCCGGGCCCCGGCGTGATCACCGAAGCACAAACTCTCGCCCTCGGAAACCAGTACTCTGTATTTCGCGGGATGGAAGGTAATCCGCACGGAACCGCACACACGCGTTGGGATGGCTTTATCCGCCAAATTGGAACTGCGGCAAGAGATCCTCTCTTCTTTTTGCTGCACTGTAACGTCGATCGATTGTGGGCCAAGTGGCAACGACAGAATGCCCGTTTCGATCCGGCAGTGGCAGCCTCGTACGACAGCAATGCCAGCAATCCGGTGGGCCATAATCTTGATGACACGATGTGGCCGTGGAATGGAGTCACCACGCCGCCGCGCCCGCCGACCGCGCCCGGCGGAGCCATGGCTGCGTCGCCCTGCGTTAGCGCGCCGGGCCCACAACCGCAAGTGAAGAGCAGCCTCGATTATCAAGGCTCAATCAACGCAGTTTCGCGTGAGGGATTCGATTACGACGACGTGCGATTTGCATAAGGAGGTTCATAACCATGACTACGAAAAAGAAAGCTACCAAAGCAGCGAAGAAACGATCCAGTCTAGCCACGTTGTCGATCGCGACCAGTCAAAAGAAGCCGGCCCCTGCAAGAGTCGCAGCCCTGGCGGCCGCGCCTTTGGCGGCTACTGAAAGTGATCAGAACCTGCAGAAGGTGCTGGGAGTCCTGCAGAACCAGGATGAACCAGTGGAAGTGCGGCTGGCGGCGATGGACTCGCTGGCTGCAGCGGCGTTTAGCGTCGTCGCTTTCGAATCTTCCCGGCCTGATTACATTGCAGCTCTGCGCAAGGTTTCCACCGATCCGAATCCCGAGATCCGTCAGCGTGCTCTCTCAACACTGGCTGGCGAAAAGGATGGATTTGCGCAGAAGAAGCTACTCGAAGGATTGAAGAATCCCGACAAAGCGCTGGTGCCACCCGAAAAGGCGTTGCAGTTACTCAGCTATGACGTGCACGCGGAAGCTTATGAAGTCGCGCGCAAGATCGTCAAAGACCCACCCAACGAAGCTGCTAAACAAGAGGGTCTGCGGCTGCTTGCAGGCGATGCCAAATCAGCTTCTATGTTCGAGAAGCTTCTTCGCGATAAAGATGAGCTGCGTGAAGTTCGACAACTTTCGGCTTCCGCACTGCAAGCGCTCAAGCCTGATAAGCTGCAGGAACATGCTCGCGAGATGCTGCTCGACAAGTCTGAATTCGAGGACATTCAGGCCACCAGCCTCACCGCTCTCAAGCAATTTGGCGATGACGAAAATGTCTCCAAGGACAAGGCGTTGCTGGCGAGCGTTGATCGGTTGAGTACCAAGGCGGCATCGAGCAGGTACAAAAAAAGCGCGCGCCAATTCCTGACGAAGTTCAAAGGGTGAATGCGAGTCTATGCCTGATGTCGTCGAGACAGAAGCACTCTCTGAAGAGCAATTCGCTGAACTGGTAGATGCGCTGGGAGCGCAGGCATCCGGGCCTGCTTTCGTTGATGGACAGCAACAGCTGACTCTGCTGTTGAGCGAGGCTCATCCTCACTACAACCAGCGGGGCGCCGCCACGGTCGTGCGAATGCGAGGCTGGGTTTTACTCAGCCTCGCCCGAGTAGGCGTCACCGACGACACGCTGCTCTACTTGCTCGAAGAACTCGACACCGGAGTTGATCCGTATCTTGTTGCCGCCGCTGCAAAAGCGTTGCGGTCCTATCCCAAACCTAACGCAGCCCTGGCGCCGTTTGTGATGCGCGCGATTAATCAAATTCGCTATCACAACGATCCGGTATCTTTTGAATCGTACGGTGCTGACGCCCTCTCATCTGATGCGACTAGTCCAGTGCGGGAATTGCTGTTGACGCTGGCCTGGCTGGGACCCCAGGCGCGCGCGCTTTTGCCTGAGCTTGAGGCTTTGTCCGGTCTTCCAAAGAAGCTGCAACCGGAAGTCGAACGGGCGCGGCAAGCGATCGTTGATTCTGAAGCGCTGGATACGGGAGACTGTTGCTCGCTGCCTGCGAGTCTCAGGAGCAAGTTTTCGTGGGCGCTTGGTTCGCGGCGCGACTCTCAATCAATCGAAACCACCGTGTTCGAGGATCACGACGGTGCGACGGTCACTTTCAAGGAGTTCTTTCAAGGCCAACCATCAATTGTCGTCTTCTTTTACACGCGTTGCGACAACCCGCTGAAGTGCTCGCTGACTATTACGAAGCTGGCTCGGATCCAAAAGTTATTGGACGAGCGTGGCCTTGCTGATCGAATCCGCACAGCGGCGATTACTTACGATCCTGCATTCGATCTACCACACCGTATTCGAGGTTATGGACAGAATCGAGCTGTGCGTATGGACGCTTCGCATCGGATGTTTCGAGCCACGGAAGGGCTCGAGGCCTTGCGCGAACATTTCAAGTTGGGAGTCAACTTCATCGAATCGCTCGTCAATCGTCATCGACTCGAAGTGTTTATCCTCGATGACGAAGGACGGATCGCGGCTTCGTTCGAACGCTTGCATTGGGACGAGCAGGAAGTCGTCGATCGGGCTATCGAAGTGTTGGTTGAGCGGAAAGTTCCTGACGCGGTAACGAGTAGCGAAGTAGCTGCGGGTTCTACATCGCAGCGACGATCGATTTCGCGTACCTCATCACCAGTGTGGAGTACGCTCGCATCTCTTGCAGTAGCTTTCTTCCCGAAGTGTCCGATCTGCTGGGCCGCGTATCTGAGCGTGCTGGGTATCGCCGGCTTAAATCAAATTCCTTATTCGCCATGGCTGCAACCGTTGCTTGGGGTGGTGATGCTCATCAACATCGTGAGTGTGTGGCTGCGAGGCTGGTCAACCGGACGAATGGTCGGCCCCTATCTTGTGACGGCCGGACTGCTGGCAATCATCATCACAAGGCTAAGCCCCAGCTTGAACAGCTTAGCCGTCATTGGCATCCTAATGACCCTGGCAGGTTCCCTCATGAGTACCCTGAACGCCGACAACCAGCGCCGACGCGCTTCAATGAAATTAGAAGATAGTATGCCCAGGGTTAACTGACTGGCTCACCTCCCGTCAGTGCGCCAGGAAAAAGTAGGTAAAGCACAAATGATGAACTGAAGCCTTAGCCGATACCACAGGCTTGCCCCGTGGTGTTTCACGTTCACAGTTACAAAAACAGGCTGATCTATCTGGTTTGCAAGATGCCACGGGCTAGCCCCGTGGTGTTTCACGTTGCCGCCTGCCACCAGCATGAAGCGTGAACACTCCACGGGAAGAGCCCGTGGCATCACCAAAAATCTCGGCCCGCCTCTGTTAGCGACCAACGTGAGTGACCACGGCGCCAGGCCGTGGCCTTAGTTTTAGCGACTACCTACTTTTTCTGCCGCACTGACCTTCGTGATTCTATTGATTTAGTCTCCGGCGAGGCGTATAGTCCCGTACTACGAAGCCCGCTAGTAGTTCGCCACTCCCAAGTTATTGACCCTGCCCAAAAGTTATTCTTGGAGGATAAATGAATCGTACTCTCCGTTTCTTACTCATGGCATCCATCTGTGCGATCACCTTGCCGCTGGTGGCTTATAGTCAAGGCAAAGGCCCCAAAGTTGAGGTGTTCAAGGAAATCAAGCACGATATTTCGCCGCCCCTGCGAAGTATCCCTCCTATCCCACCTGACGTAGAGAAAGCGACCCGGGAACATCCCGTGAAGCCTATTCCGCAACCGAAACAAATCACCGGTCTAAATCCTGACTTAATTGAAGAAGACAGGGCCGTGCAAAGAACGCTGGGACCTTTGGTTGCGATTAACCCGCCGACAACGTTCGACGGCATTGGAGTACCGAACTATGGAGTGAACTCAGCCCCTCCCGACACCAACGGAGCCGCCGGGCTCACGCAGTATGTTCAGTGGGTCAACACTGCTTTCGGCGTTTTTGACAAAGCAACTGGCAATCTGATTTTCGGCCCAGCTAACGGCAACACGCTGTGGGCCGGCTTCGGTGGTCGCTGCGAAACCGACAACGACGGCGACCCGATAGTGCAGTATGACAAAATTGCGAACCGTTGGATCATGACGCAGTTTGCGGTTTCAGTAACGCCTTACCGGCAGTGCGTCGCAGTATCGACAACGGGTGACGCCACTGGCAGCTATGCCCGTTACGAGTTCACTTACGGCACCAGCTTTAACGATTATCCGAAGGTCGGAGTGTGGCCGGACGCGTATTACATTACTTACAACATGTTCGCGAACGGCCTGACTTTCAGCGGCTCCAGGTTGTGCGCGCTTGACCGCACTCGCATGCTCGCCGGGCTCTCGGCGACACAGCAGTGTTTTCAGCTTAGCTCATCTTTTGGCGGTGTACTGCCTGCGGATCTGGATGGACCAACCTTGCCGCCAGTCGGAGAGCCGAACTACATGGTTAACTTCGGCACCGCCAGATTGAATGTTTGGAAGTTCCACGTGGATTGGGTAACGCCGGCCAGCACTACACTGACTGGCCCAACTAATCTTCCTGTCAATGCTTTTACGATTGCTTGTGGCAATGGCGGGGCTTGTATCAAGCAGCCAAGCACAAACCAAAAACTCGATTCATTGGGCGATCGCCTGATGTACCGTCTCGCATATCGCAACCGTGGCGCATTTGCTTCGCTGGTGGTAAATCATTCGGTCCGCGTAGGAAGCGGCAACAACGCACCCACCGGAGTGCGCTGGTATGAGTTGCGAGTAACTGGAGGTACTCCAAGCGTTTTCCAACAAGGTACCTTCTCACCTGACACAAATTATCGTTGGATGGGAAGTATGGCGATGGACAAGATGGGGAATATCGGGCTGGGTTACAGCAAGTCCAGTACGGGTCTCTTTCCTTCGATCTTTTTCACCGGCCGAGCGCCCACTGATTTGTCAGGCACCATGCAAGCTGAAACGAACCTCTTTGGAGGCGCCGGTTCACAAAACGGCGGGCTTAATCGTTGGGGCGACTACAGCAGCTTGAGCGTCGATCCCGTAGACGATTGCACGTTGTGGTACACCACTGAATATCTAAAGAGTACCGGGAGTTTTAACTGGAGCACCCGCATCGGGAAGCTCAAGTTTACATCCTGCATCTAAACTGCTGTTTACAGGCAAGAGTATGGCCCGCCGGCAGGCGGGCCTTTTTTTCGCAACACTTTTCGTTGTGCCCATCAGCACGATAAGTGAATACTAGTTTCTTCACCCGGCTGCGGCTCAGACTGCGGGTTCTCGGAACGCGCGACGTGAGGCTAAAGCTGCCAGGACATAACACGCGCTGCCCATCAACATGGCCGCTTGAAACCCTGCCATCAGAGCTACAAAAACTGTCGTGATAGATCCAATCACCGACATGATTCCGTTGAGCCCCCAGTAAAACGGAGGCGCGGGGAGCGAACTAGTTCCAGTCTTCCGCAGGCCGCTCGGAAACGGCATTCCCATCGCCAGACCCAGCGGCGCAATCATCACGATCGCAACCACAATTCGACCCCAAAGCGGCAGCCACAAAAGTTTCGGAACCAGGCGTGGCAACGCCAGCGCTTCCAGCCCACCGATGATCGCCACCATTACACATGCCATCCACATCGGCACGCGCAGACTGAGCGCGCTTCCGATTCCACCCATCGCGAGTAGCGTGAAAAGCAAAACGGAAAGCGTGTAGATCGGATGGCCCACCAGCAGCGTTAAATTCTGCAACAGAGCCAGCTCGACTGCGATGAAACCAAATCCCAAAGTCGCGAAGTAAATCAATGAACCCGCGTATTGCCCTGCGGCTCCGCCTCTCGGCTTACCAAAAATAGCAAACAACAACAGCATCACGATGCATGGCGCCAGCAGCCACTTCAAAAGATTGGTGGCTATCAGGCCCGGCATTCCGAACGGTCGCTCGATAGCAAAATAGAACGGACTATCATCCCAGACAGCTCCCACGAACCGCGGTGATTCAGCTTCGTACTGGGCCAACGTCTTGCGGCCTGCCAGCACATCTCCAATTAGCGGAGGCGTTGGTCCACCCGGCATGATGAGTGGTTGAGCTTGAGTCCACTTATCTTTTATCTCCGTCGTTTCAGCCGTAGTGAATGGACGTTTCCGCAGCATGAATAACATCTGGGCCGGCGCATCAGGCGCAGTGTACTTTTCCGTGAGCGTCACGATTCGCTGTGACGCGGCCTCAGCTCCCAGGTTCGCCACGGAGTTCGAGACTAATCGCGGAATGTCCGAGTCCCACCGCAGGATTACCAGAATCCCATTGTCCGTGAGGTGATCGTAATACGCTTTGAAAGCCTCGACTGTGTACAGATAATTTTCTGATAGTGAGAGGCCGCCGGATGCTACCGAAGCCCACGAATCAACGAAGCCGAGCAGAATAATGTCGAACTTCTGGTCGGTGCGGCTGACAAAATTGCGGCCCTCACTCAGAATCGTTTCGACGTCGGGGCGGTCGTACAAATTACCGGCGCGTGGACCATAGTGCCGTACAAATTTCAGCATCAGCGGATTCATCTCGCATGCGGTCACTTTGGGACTGCCTGATGCGAGTGCTGAAACCACATCTGGCCCGCCACCTGGACCAATGATGAGTGTCCTCGCTTTCGGCACGAGTCTGAACGGAAGCGCCCGATACGAGTCGCGCAGATCGGTGGCGCTCTCGATTCGTCCGTCCCATTCGCGTATGTCGGTCCAGGCGTCTGAGTCGATGTAAAGCCGTGCTAAGCGACCTTGCTCGATTCCTTCTACCGCGTCAATTCGTGAGTAAGCGTTCCATCCAGTCTGCGCAACGTGGGCCTCGGGGGCTTTGTCCATCTGGTTGCGCATGGCTTTCGTAGTCCCTGGGATAACTCGTAGAGCTCCAAAACCAATCGCCGCGACTGCAAAGCCAGCTGTCACAAGCAATGCTGCGAAGGCGATAATGCGGACGGTCGATGAAGACTTCGCAGCCGCGGCTTGCTCGTTAGACGTTTCGCTACTGGTGATCAGCAGGACGGCTGCAATCGCTGGCGCAATCGCTCCAGCCATCAACGCTGATTCACCGCCGAGCACATGGAGCAACAGCGTCACTAAGACTGCGCCAATTGCCGCGCCAATCAGATCGGCAAAGTACAAGGCGCCGGCGACTGCTCGATGGAGATCGAACACGATCGACAGGGCCATGCCCGCAAGAAAGAAAGGAACCAGCGGCGCAATGAAGTACAGCGACAGCCTGCTCATATCAAACGGGAATTGAACAAGCAGCCACAAGCACAGCGGAATCGTAATGGCATAAAGAGCCGTCACCAGCCCTGCCATGTTCATCGACAGTGGCACCTTCCGCTTCAACAGGTGCACCGTGAATCCACCCAAACCCCAGCCCAGCAGTGCGACCGAAATGGCCACGAACGCGAAGTGGTACCAGATGACTGCCGAATAAATACGAGTGAGTCCGACTTCAAGCACAATTCCGGACAACGTGATTAGGAAAACGCTGAGACGTGTACGCATAGGGGAACTAAGAATACCGGTATTTGAAGCTGTTAAGACTTGGAATTACCGCGACTTGCCGCGCTAGTAAAGGCGAAGCAGGCTCGAACGTCAAGTGGAATTCCTCTTGTGAGAAGTATCTCCCAATAATTCTATTCGTGAATCATGCGGTTTCTTACCCAAGCCGGTTCGGATCATCATGGTCCTCGACAAGATGTCCCACATCTGAGACACTGCCAACGTGAAACCGGCCCTATTTCACCCCAAGGCTCGGGACGCAATTAGAAAGTTTCCCGCGGAGGTGCGGCGTGAATTCGGTAAACTCATCTTTGACTTGCAAAAAGGCAACAACTTCTCAATGCCGTTATCGAGACCGATGGCTTCGGTTGCGACTGGCGTCGAGGAATTACGCGTCAGGGACCGTTCCGGCGGATATCGAGTTTTCTATTACGCCAAACTGCGTGATTCAGTCGTGATCTTCCATGCGTTCGCAAAGAAGACTCAGAAGACGCCGCCGCATGAGATTGCGTTAGCGCAGAAGAGACTCAAGGAGATGGTCGATGAAGAAAGTTAGACCAGTTGTCGCCCGCAATGCCAAAGAGCTGGCGAAAGTATTGGGCCTCGCACCCGCCGACGGAATGGAGATCGAGATCCGTAGCGACCTGAACGACAAGATCATTGAGGTGGTCAATGAGAAGGCCTTGACTCACTCGGACGTCGCGCGGCTCGCTCACACGTCACGCACACGCGTGACCGCTATTCTGAACCGCAATACCCACGACATCTCAACCGATCTCATGCTGCGTGTATTGGCGTCGCTCGGCGTGCAAGCTAAACTCCAATTCAAGAGTGCCGCCTAGATATTTCACTTTGCGCTACGCCCGGACGGATGCAACGACTTGATCAGGAACCTGATCTTATTTCACACATCAACGCGACGCGGACAAACACATTCACCGCAGAAGGAGAGTAGATGACAAACTCGCTCTTGGATACTTTCGACCACGTTGTTGTTCTCATGCTCGAGAATCGTTCGTTCGACAACATACTTGGCTATCTCTACGAGAACGGCGTTCCTCCGGGGAAGCACTTCGAGGGCGTCGTGGGTAACAATCTGACGAATCCGGATGAGAACGGCAATCAGATCCCCGTCTCGATCCAAACCAACTTCCATGAACCCTATCCGGATCCGGGCGAGGAATTCGATCACATCACCGCACAACTTTTCTCGGGCGCCCCTACTACTGATGTTCCCAAAATGCAGGGGTTCATTAAGGACTACTTCAGTACCTTGACGGCGCTGCCGAAATGGCCAGGTTCAGCGGCTGATCAAAGTAAGGCGATCATGCAGTGCTTTACGCCGAGCTCGATCCCGGTGCTCAACGGCCTGGCACAGCAGTTCGCAGTTTTTGATCATTGGTTCTGCGCAGTACCGAGCCAAACCTGGTGCAACCGCGCCTTCTGGCACGCGGCCACTTCCTGGGGCTGGGTCAACAACCCGCCGCTGCATGGCGACGCTCCGTGGAACCTCGATGAATGGGCTGAATACAGCAAAGGAGCAACGCTATTCGATTTGCTCGAGACGAAGTATGGAGCCGGCAGTTGGCTCGTTTACGAGGACCTGGCCGTGCCTTTTACCAAGCTGGTTCACTGGGGAGATTTGAAAGATAAGGTTGGAGAAAAATACTTCCGGTACTTCGAGGGCGGCCGGCCTCTCTTCCGGAATTTCTTCACCGATTGCGCTGCCGGTGAATTGCCGAAGTACTCATTCGTCGAGCCGCACTTCATCAACTTCTTCGAAGACGTCATGTGGCATGACGATATGCATCCGTCTTCGTTTGAATCAACGATCTACTCGGATGGAGGCCCCGGCAGTGTGCTGCTGGGCGACCGCATCGTTTGGAAAGTTTATCAGGCGATTCGCAATTCCAAATCCGTCAGCGGCAACAACTGGCAGAATACTTTGCTCATCATCACTTTCGACGAACACGGCGGCTGCTACGATCACGTTGCTCCGGGACCAGTTACTCCACCGAACCCGGCCGACTTCAATCATGGTGAAGGACAAGAGTGTTTCGCTTTCAATCGGCTGGGCGTGCGCGTGCCGATGGTGATGGTCTCGGCTAATATCGCGGCGAATACGATCGTGAACAGTCCGATGCATCACTGCTCGTTCCTGCAGACGATGCAACAGAAGTGGGGCCTGACTTCTTTGGGACCTCGTCAGCATACTGCGCCGCCATTTACGGAAGTGTTCACTTCAACGGCACGCGCCCTCGACACCTGGCCTGATTGGGAATTCTATCCGGGACCATCATCGACGCTTGATGAAACACGCATGGGGACAATCGATCCCGGCGACGTGCCGCTAAACGATCTCCAAAAATCTATCATCGATGCGATTATTAAGTTTTACGGGGAGGATCTGGCCTTGGGTATCACTGGAGCCAACACCGCCAAAGATGCGAAAGAGATCCTTGAGAAGGCGAAGAAGCTCCGCCATCCTCGCCCGTTAGTTACTTAAGCAGGAGCAATGTTCCGGCGCTGATTTCAGTAACTGATCAAGAATTCTGCGTGGCCGGAGTCTTCCAGAGATACATGCTCGCGTAAGACCGCCATGGCCGCCAGGCTTCGGCACGCTTCTCGAGCTCGCCTGAAGTTTTCAGATCAAGTGCGCGCAGAAGGCCCAAGTCGCCGGTCGGAAATGCGTCCGGTTCTCCGAGAGCTCGCATGGCCACGTATTGCGCGGTCCACGAATCTATGCCGAGAATCTCACGGAGCTGCGCCAGGAAGGCATCCGAATCAACGATGCGTTCAAAGCTGATTTGAACACGGCAAACCGCGCGACCCAAAGCGCGAATCGTCTCCGCCCGCTTCCTGGGCAGACCAAGACGACCAAGACTTTCCACCTTGGCATCAGCAAGTATCTCCGGCGTGGGAAACAAATGTGTGAGGCCTTCTGCACCAGAGATAGGTTGGCCGAAAGACTGTGCGATTCTCCCTGCCAACGCGTTTGCGTCTTTCACACCGATCTGCTGGCCGAGAATCGCTCGCGTTGTGAGTTCAAAGCCGTTCCAGCAACCGGGTACTCGAAGCCCCGGCTCGGCGCCAATCCGTGAGGCCAACTCAGGATCCGTTCCCAGGCTCTGCGCAATGGCCGCCCAATCCGCATTCAGATCGAACATACCGCGGATGCGCTCAACGATCAGGTACAGCGTGCGCGGGTCAGCAATCTGAACGCGCACCGCAAGAGCCTCGCGCTCCTCATCGAGCGTCACCTCAAAATAGCCGTGACAGCCGTTCAAGGAAATGGAGCGGCGATAACCTCTCAGGTCCACCGCTTCGACACCGGGGGTGGCATGCGCCGCCAGAAACGCCAACATGCCCTTCCAGTGATAAGGCGGACGGAATCGTAAATGAAAAAGATAGTGACCCTCCTTCTGGATCGTCTTCTTCTGATTAAGGCGTCTGATTTGCGACGGCGTTCTGTTGTACGTCTTGCGAATGACAGCATTGAATCTGCGCACGCATCCGAAACCCGATGCAAAGGCAACGTCAGTCATTGACAGCCTCGTCTCATCGATCAGTTTTTTGGCGAAGTGCAGACGGCCAGTCTTCGCTACTGCGCTCGGCGACGCGCCCAGGTGCTGGATAAACAGTCGCCGAAGATGTCGCGAACTTACTCCGAGACGCTCCGCAATGCCTTCCATGCCGCCGTCTTCTAAGCCACTCTCGCCGATCAACCGCAAAGCTCGCGAAACTGTGGTTGAAGTTCCGAACCAGGCCGGTGTGCCAGGCGAACATTCGGGCCGGCAACGCAGGCATGGTCGGAACCCAGCTTCCGCCGCTGCGGCCGCCGTGGGAAAGTAACGAATGCTTTTTTCTTTGACTGTAGGTACAGGACAAATCGGGCGGCAATAGATTCTGGTGCTGAGCACACCAATGAAGAATTTACCGTCGAAGCGGGAATCGCGCGTTAGTCTCGCCCGCGAACATACCTGCCAGTCCAGCATCATGACTTTTACAAACCCACAGACCAATCAATCGTCAATAGTCTTCTCATTATATTCGACGCCGTCGGTCAAGCTGGACGTTTTCGGACTGCGATCACATGGCGCCACCAAGTTCGGCAATAACATACTTGACTCAGCAAAGATCAGACCGCCTGTGCGTAGTTCATTCTCGGCCACAGATGAACAAGGAGTAACACAGATCTTGAATTCCGATTTATTCAGATCCCTATATCCGTGTTCATCTGTGGCTAAAATCTAAATCGCTCACCACTCGGTCAACGTTTGCGTGAGTCAAGTATGTTGTTGCACCAAGCTCGCCGATTGAGGTCCGCAAACGTCCAATGCGCCGGCGTCTATTTCGTTATTGTCGCCGATTATGCTGCGAACAATTGTTGACGTGACTGAGATCTCAAATCGCCGGTTTTCGCGCCACGAGCTTTCCAGGACTTCCCTGCCTCTTCTTCGCGCTACAGCGCTGGTCGCAATCTTTGCGTGTGCGGTTTCGTCAACCGCGACCGCTCCATCGGGTGCTCAACAAGCGAACGCAGATGCGGTGGACAGTTCCATCAAGCCAGGAGACGACTTCTACCGGTACGCGAATGGAGGCTGGCTCAAAACGGTAGAGATTCCCGCCGGCCAGTCGAGCTATGACAACCGCGCCACGTTAACGCAGAGAACGAACCAACGTGTACGCGATCTCATTCAAGATGCAGCCGCGTCTCGTTCAGCCAAAGGCAGCGTTGCTCAGAAAGTGGGCGACTACTATGCCAGCTTCATGGATCAGGACGGTATCCAGGCCAAGGGGCTGAGACCACTGACCGACGAACTGTCTTTGATCTCAAAGATTACAAATAAGGAGTCGCTGTCAGCTTATCTCGGCGCCACCCTGAACACCGAGGCTGATGGCCTGACGGCAAACGCAGATCACATTTTTGGTTTGTGGGTCAGCCAGGGATTTGAAGATTCGAAACACAATCTCCCGCATCTGTTGCAGGGTGGCTTGGGAATGCCTGAACGCGACAGCTATGTTGACCCGTCGCCCAAAATGGTTACGCTGCGTGTTCAGTATCAGGCACACGTTGCGGCGATCTTAAAACTGGCGGGTATTGCCGAACCTGAGATTAGCGCGGCGCGTGTATTGACGCTCGAGACTGGGATTGCGCGTTCACATGCTCCGGACGCCGACGCCGCTGACGTCTTCAAGCAGAACAACCCATGGAAGCGCGCCGACTTTGGCGCCAAGGCGCCGGGAATGGACTGGGACGCTTACTTCCGAGCAGCCGGGCTCGCCAGGCAGTCGGATTTCATAGTGTGGCAACCGACGGCGGTGATCGGTACGTCCGCCCTGGTGGATCGGGAAGGGATTGATATATGGAAAGACTATCTTCGGTTTCACTTGATCGAACACTATGCGAGAGCTTTGCCCACGACCGTGGCTGCCGAAGATTTCGCTTTCTACGGAACGATCCTTTCAGGTGCGCAACAAACACCGGATCGCCAGAAAGTCGCCATTGACGCTACTAACGCCGCCCTCGGCCAGGCAGTCGGGCGACTTTACACGGAGCAATATTTCCCATCAGCTGCAAAGGCAAAGGCGCAGGCGATGGTCCGCGACTTGATCACCGCATATCGTGCTCGCATTTCGAATCTCACCTGGATGTCGGCTGCGACCAGGGAAAAGGCGTTAGCCAAGCTGTCTGCTTTGACGATTGGCGTCGGCTACCCCGATAAGTGGATCGACTACTCGACGCTCGATGTTAAGAGTGACGACGCGCTCGGCAACATGCGCCGCGCCGAGGCCTTTAATCGCTTGCGTAATCTGGCTCAGCTGAAACAACCTGCTGATCCGGCTGAGTGGAGAATCGATGCGCAAATCGTCGGCGCCATAATCATGTTCACGCCCAATTCTGAATTCTTCTCAGCGGGCATTCTACAGCCACCGTATTTCGACGCTCATGGAGACACCGCCTCCAACTATGGATCCGCCGGCGCGGGCATGGCTCACGAAATCAGCCATAGCTTTGACGAACTGGGAAATATTTACGACGATCAGGGGCGACTCGCTAACTGGTGGACGGCTGATGACCTGGCCGGCTATCACGCAGCGGCGGCGAAGATGGTGACGCAGTTTGACGGCTACTGCCCGCTCTCTGATCTTTGTGTCAATGGCAAGCAGGTTATGAGTGAAAATATCGCCGACCTCGCGGGATTGCAGGTCGCGCATGACGCATACATCCTGTCGCTGAAAGGCAAGACCGACGTCCTGATAGGCGGGCTGAGTGGAGAGCAGCGCTTTTTCGTAGCCTTCGCGCAGAGATGGCGCAGGCTGCAAAGCGAAGCCGCGTTGCGAAGGCAGATCAAAACCGACAACCATCCGCCGGGAGAATATCGCAGCGATACCGTTCGCAATGTCGAGGCTTGGTACAAAGCCTTCAAGGTCGGGCCCGCCGACAAACTTTATCTAAAGCCCGAAGACCGCGTCGGGATCTGGTGACCTCAGATGCGTAGCCTTTGTAGAATGGCCTGAGGCCTTGGCAGCAACTGCGCAAAGCAGTGCACCAGGAAAAAGCAGGTAAAGCATAAATGGTGAACTGAAGCCTTGCCGATACCACAGGCTGGCCCTGTGGTGTTTCATGTTCACAGCTACAAAAACAGGCTGATCCATCGGTTCGCAAGATGCCACGGGCTGGTCCCGTGGTGTTTCACGGTGCCGCCTGCCACCAGTATGAAGCGTGAACACTCCACGGGACCAGCCCCTGGCATCACCAAAAATCCTGGCCCGCCTCAGTTAGCGACCAACGTGAGTGACCACGGCGCCAGGCCGTGGCCTCAGTTTTAGCGACTACCTACTTTTTCTTGACAACGACTGACGCGCAAAGTTGAAGGACTCCATCTACGCCGTGCGTGCCGAGCTCCTTGTCACCAATGAACTGGCGTTCGGACCCTGGACCTTTGTTCACGGCGCTGTCTTCTCAGAGTAAGAAATCTGCGAGTGTTCTGTCTCTAAAGTTCGCAGAATAAATGAGCGCCGTAGGCGCTCCGCTCTTCAGTCCCAGAGGGACGAAATGTCTATAGAACCACGCAGTAGAGAAATCCTTTTCGCTCCGCAGGAGCGAGATATTCGGTTGGCCGGCGCATATTACGCTCCTCACGGAGCTAATGAAGTAACTTTTTGCGACGTGAACTATAAACATTTCGTCCCTCCGTGACTGGAAACCGCAGTTCTATTTGTTCGTGAACGTTAGAGACAGAACACCGGGGTCAGTTGCAGCACCTCGTGAGCGATAGATATGGAACAACTATTCAAGCCTTCTGGGGATTTGCAGATCGTCGCCGCCAACAGTTCGTCGCAAAATGATTTCGACTTTCTGATCGGAAAATGGAGAGTCCACAATCGGAAGCTGAAGAGCAGACTGAGCGGCTGTTCTGAGTGGACTGACTTCGAGGCTCAGGTACATTGCCGGAAAATTCTTAACGGCTTTGGAAACATTGATTCCTTTCAAACGATGGTCGACGGCAAGCCGTTTGAAGGAATGTCACTACGGCTCTTCAGTCCCGAGACCAGACTTTGGAGTATCTATTGGGCCAACAGCGAGACAGTCGTGCTGGACGTTCCACAAGTCGGCTCGTTTGAAAACAAAATCGGCAGCTTCTATGCACGGGACACTTACGAAGAAAAAGACATCATCGTGCAGTTCCACTGGGATGCGAGTAATCCCGACACTCCCGTTTGGTCTCAGGCCTTCTCCCCCGACAACGGGCAGACCTGGGAATGGAACTGGTATATGACCTTCCACCGAGAAGACGTCCCCGATTCACCGTAATCCATAACTCACAGTGCTTGAACGGTGGACCCATATTGAAGCCCGATCGATTCCGTTTTCCACCGCCCGCTTCCTGCTCTCGCCCTCAATCTGCATTCCGCAATCAGCAATCCGCAATTCTCTGGTGCCCCCGCAGGGATTCGAACCCCGAACCAACAGATTATGAGTCTCGCAAGACGAGTTCCTCTGCGTTGTGTTGCGTATCGATTGGTGCTAATGCCTTAGGAATTTAGTGTCTTTCCATAGCATCTCCGTGCGACCGAGGATGGTCAAGTTTAGCTGAGTTGGCACACAACCGGCACACAACATTATCAGAGACGAGGGGAGGGGGAGGACTGTGACCCCCCCACCCCGGCCCAGCCATGCCCCTGAAAGACCAGTACCTCACAGCGGATAAAGGGCAAATTTTATTAGTCCGTGTCTTTTAGCTTGCGCGCACAGAATCCATAAGACAATTGAGCTATGAGGGAAGTCAGTGGTCGCCAGAGGCGAGTAGCGGGCCGCAGTCTGCCTCGCAGCCAACTACCGGCCAAGGCGGCATCAACTCACCTGCGCTACGATCCTATGTACCCTTGATGGTCCCACGCTATACTGCTGCCTATCGAATTCTTATTGAGGCAAACGATCCCATAGCCTTTAGCAATGGCACTCGACTGTCGTATTTGCTGAATTGATGTAGGTGCCTTTGCCGCAAATGGGCGAGTTGCCTTGAACTTAGACACCAAATCTCGTCTATCTCTTGCCCCGGCTTTGGCGTCTAATACGTTTTGCGGATAAACCCTATACGTTCGGCGCTCATGACTACAGGAGGTTCCTATGGCTGATACCTATGAAGAGTTGCTTGAGAAAGGAGAATCTTTGTTCGCGCTTGATCAGGGTGACGAGGCGAAGCCCTACTTTCAAGAGGCATTGGCACTACTCGAAAGCATTCTCGATCGAGAAGCGCTCAACTACGGTGCGTGGGCAGGAAAAGGCGATGCTCTCGCGGGGCTAGACCGTTGCGATGAAGCGATCCCCTGTTTTGAGAGAGCGCTCGAACTGAAACCTGGCACAGGTGACGTTATGAGTAAGAAAGGCTTTGCTCTGCAGCGTCTCGGCCGCCACGAAGAGGCTGTCATAAACTATGACGAGGCAATCCGGCAGAAGGCAGACTGTTACGATGCCTGGCATCGCCGATCTTATTCTCTGGCTCGACTGGAGCGCTGGAAAGAGGCCCTATCTAGTCTTGATGAAGCGATCAAGCTAAGGCCGCAAAGTTACGTGGCATTGACTAATCGAGCTTCGTTATTATTGAAGACGGAGCTTTATGATGATGCAATCCAGAATTGCAATAAAGCAATCACATTGAAATCATCATATTGGCCAGCTTGGTTCTATAAGGGACTGTCTCTGGCTGAACTTGGACGATTCCCCGAGGCATTGTCAGCCGTTGATGAGGCTCGCGACAAATGCCCAACAAGCAGGGGTCAGGAGTTAATCGAAATCATGAAAGCCCGGGAAATGATTGTTTATAGAAGCACGCCTTGGTGGCGGAGAATGCTCTCCCCGGAGTTCTAATTCTTTCTGTCACCAAGCGCCGAAACGTATTAAGAGTTAGTGTGAGGCGGTGAAGTGAGGCCAGCAGCGGGACGGTCAACGAGCCGCCACACAATTCTGTGTTGAACTAAGCCGGGTTAAGGGCCACTTGAGTTTGAATAGACAACTTGAGGGAGGGATGCGCAAGTGAAGCAGCGGCCCGGGTGAAGGATAACAGCGATGAGAGCGAGAGCTGATGAGCCTGCTGTAGAGGAAGCCAGCCCCCTTGAGGCTGGTTTTTTGTGGTCGCAGACGGAGTTCGGCAGTGACGACGAGAGTAGTTCGCGGCGTTGGGCAGATCGAGAGATGACCATAAGGCAGCGGCCCGGAGTTCATGGGGCACGACCTCTGGGAGCGAGTTGCGAGAGCAATGTGAGTGGCTCGCCGCAGTGCGGACAAGTCAGCAGCGCTGGCGGCTGGGTGGTTTGTACACCTGCCGTCGTTAGTTTGCTGGTGATGGCAGAGAGCAGTTGTCTGGCTTTCCGGAGCAGTTGCCGATGAGCGGGACTGAGCAGGCCGTAGTAACGGACCTTGATGAACCTATTGGGGAGCAGGTGCTGGAGGAAGCGCCGGATGAACTATTCGGCGATGAGGGTGCAACGCTTGAGTTGGTCAGTGGCAGACTTGACCGGTAAAACAATTTCCAGGGTAGGCTAAAGCATTGAGCGGGTAGAGTGCTGGGAGGAATTAAGAAAGACAGGAAGTGGTGACATAAATTCGCAATCAGAAGAGCGCCTCCTCGGTTAGAGTGTGCTTGTCC
>DATNBH010000043.1:0-7177 GCA_035572035.1 Pyrinomonadaceae bacterium
GTGAATGGCTCGTCGGGAGTTAAGAATGTACTGCAGGCTGCCAGCCTGCAGCTGCGGGTAGATAGCTCTCAAGGCTCCGAAGACATTTTCCAATTTCCATTTGCCATTTCAAATTTTCCATTGGGTACAAAAAGGTGAATGAAAAATGGGAAATGATATATGGCAAATCTGGTAAGGCAGTGATCGTTCAATCGAAACTTAACTATCGAAGATCAGCAACAGGCTGGCAGCCTGTTGTACATTAGGGTATTCTTACCCCGCCCGGAAGGCCCTAATCCCGCCGGAGTTTCAAAAGAAATGCGTTCTCCCAACCCGACTACTTTTTCCTCTTCGGCGGTCTGTCGAAATTTTGCCGTTATCGCGTTGATCCTGCTTGGCCTCTCTTCGTTCGCGTGTACCAAAGTAACCAAAGGTGAAGCAGAGCGCCCGCCCGCGCCCGCTCCCAAGCCAAAGCCCGCTTCCGTCTCCACCTGGCTCGGTAATCCGGAGCGCAATTTCTACGGTTCAGGCCCATGGAGCGAAGGACAGCTCACCGTAGTGTGGGAAGTGAAGACGAGTCTCATCAGTGGTCGTCTGCACAAAGATGGGTGGGGCGGCACCTCCTGGCCTGGCCAACCTTCAGTTGATGCCGACCGAGTCTATTTCCCCTCAGCCGACGGTAACGCTTACGCTCTGAATCGCTCGGATGGTAAGTCCGTTTGGGCCTTCAAAGCGAAGGATAGTTTCAAAGCCACACCAACGCTTGCAGGTGACAAGATTCTCGCCAGTGGCTTGGATCATCACCTCTATTGTCTGAATGCCAAAGACGGAAGTGTTATCTGGGATCACGAAACAGGTTTTGAGATCGATGGCGCCGCCGCAGTCGTGGGCGACCGAGTTTACTTTGGCGGCGAAGATAAGAACTTTTATTGTTTGAATCTCGCGGACGGAACTTTGCTTTACAAAATTCCGGTCGGCTCAGTCGAAGGCAGCGTCACGTTCAAGGACGATCGCATCTACTTCGGAACCGAGCAAGGCGAGCTGTATTGCCTCAATCCGGCTGACGGGCAGATCGTGTGGAAATCAAAAATTGGCGCCGATTCGGATTCGACGCCTGCCGTAGCGAATGGTCTGGTTTACACAGCCGCCGAAGACGGCGTGGTACGCGCGTACAATCAGAGCAACGGTGAGATTGTCTGGCGATTCGTTACCGAAGGTGGACGGTTAAACGTCGCCAGCGAAAAGAAGGGAATCTGGGCCAGCCCGATTCTTTACAAGAACAAGATCTACATCGGCGCAGGAAACGGATACCTGCATTGTTTGACCGCTGATAAAGGAGAATTGGTCTGGCGTTATCAAGCGCACGGGCCAATCTGGGGAACTTCGCCAGTGGTCGATGACCGCGTCATCTTCGGTGACAAGGCCGGCTGGATACACATGATCTCAGCCGACGACGGCAAACTGATTTCGGAACTAAGGATTGGTGAGAACATCAACTCGACACCCGCAATTCTGGACGGCCAGATTTACGTCGGCGCCTTTATGGGCAAGCTCTATCGCCTTGACCTCAAGCCCAAACCCGCCGAGCCCGAAAAGACTGTTAACGGCACTGCCCCTCCGCCTCGAAAACGCCGCCCAATAAAGAGGAAGAAACCTCTGGTCAAGCCTTCTCCCACACCTGAACCGCAGACGAGCCCAAGCGCGTATTAGTTACTGATTACTGATTACTGATTACTGATTACTGATTACTGATTGCTGATTACTTCGTCATGATCTACCTCGTTGACAACACCATTGACGGCCAAGGCGCGAGTCCGGGGGAGATTCGCTCAGCCCTTGAGCGCCTTCGACCAGACACCGAGATAGTGGTCGAACGATTTGATGAAGTCTCCAATGACCGCGTGCGAGAACTAAATCCCACTCACATCTTCCTGAGCGGACAAAGCCATCCCTGGGAAATGTACTCGGAAGAGTCGCTGGTAGGTGTTTATGATGTCATTCGAAATCCCATCCGGCCGATACTCGGCGTTTGCGGCGGTCATCAACAGATGGCGATTGCTTTGGGTGTGCCGGTCGGCTTGATGGAGCGAATCGGACCCGGTGAAGGTTACGAAGGCGCCAAACGCGAGCGCGGCTTCCTTCCGATCGACACCGAGAGCAGTCTCCTATTCCAGTATCTTCCTCAGAATCTGACGGTTTGGCACTCTCACTGCGATGAAGTGAAGGAATTACCGGCTGGGTTTCGGCTGACTGCGTCCAATGAAACCTGCCGAATTCAAGCCATGGAACACCAATCCGAACCACTTTACGGTGTCCAATTTCACCCCGAACTCTTCGACGAAGCCCACCCCGACGGCAAAACCATCCTCGAAAACTTCCTGAATATTTCGTAAATTATTCCACCAAAGTCACGGCCTCGGGCTTCGGCAAGGCTTTGCAACATAAAGATTACAATTCCGTTAAGCGTAAATATTTCAACACTTGATTTTGTGTCTGGTGCTGCGGCTCCTTCCAGGCCGGGTCCACCGCTGGACACCCCCAAGCTCGGATGCTAGCCTCCTTGTCGAACAAGCGGGATTCGAGCTCGCTTGTTTTCTTTTTGTCAGGACCTGTTCTTTTAGCGCACCGCATCAAGGATGCACCCCACTCCGGCTGACTGTCCATGTTGACTCCTAGAGCCGGAGGTCGAGTGCCGGAACCGACCGGGCTCGCGCGCAGCGCCGCTGAAAGATTAACTATCAACTTCGGACGGAGACCCGACTTAGAATGAAATCCTTATTTCGAGGAAGTGCGGTTGTAGCTGTATCCCTTCTTTCCAGTTCTTTTCTACTTTCAGCTATTCCTTCAGTCGCGGAAACGCCAGCTCTAACCTGGCAGCAGCGCCAGGCTCTAACCCAAAATCAAAAATCGGAAGCTAACGTTGCCGACGACAAGAATGCGAAGTCGGCGAACACAACCGGTGTAGTTACGGAAGCGACAGACCCGGCAGGAGGCGTCGGCACCGACACGACCTCGACGAAGGTTGGAGTTACTCAGCCCATTAACTACACAGCTACCGCCTACTCGTTGACAGGCAGGACAGCTAGCGGCAGGCATGTGAGCAAGGGCCTGATAGCTGCTGATCCAAGAGTGCTGCCGTTAGGCACTCGCGTTCATCTGCACGCAGGACCATACACGGGAGAATATCTTGTGGCCGACACTGGTGGATCGATTCGCGGAAAGCGCATCGATATTTGGACACCGAGTGGCCGCGAGGCTATGCGTTTTGGCCGTCGAACGGTGAAGTTGACCGTACTCAGCTATGGCCCGAAGCGTGGCCACGCCAAGAGATAACAAGGCGATAATCGGGTTGGAAGGGCAAGAGGAACCCACCTCTTGCCCTTTCGCTTTGTGGCCCCACTAACTACAACACCTTATCCACAGATTACGCAGATTCCACCGATATTGGTTGAGTAAGAGCTACGTGGACGCGCATCTGCCTTACTAATCGGTGAAATCTGCGCAATCTGTGGATAGGTTTTAGAAGTAAGCAACAACTCGCTCTCGCTTCTGCTGGGATGCTAAGATGCAGACTCACTTTCAATCCGTACGAGAGGTCTGAATGCAGTCTTCGCCAGAGCCTGCCTTATCCGAAATGGATCACAGCGCAGTTCCTGCCGCAGCTCAGCTGGTCGAAGTCAATCGCGGCCAAATAACCGAGTCACGCCATCGTGGCCACATCGCGGCTGTTGACGGTGAGGGAAACCTGATTGCTTCGGCCGGAGACCCGGACAGCATTACTTACCTGCGCTCTTCAGCCAAGCCTTTTCAGACTATTCCGTTATTAACATCGGGGGCCGCCGATCGCTTTGGCTTTACGGAGCAGGAAGTAGCCTTAGCTTGCGCTTCGCATAGCGGCGAACCGATTCATGTCGAGCTCGCTGCTGCGATGCTGAATAAGATCGGGCTCGAGCCTTCAGCATTGAAATGCGGAGTTCACGAACCGTTCAGTGCCGCGGAGACTCGCAAGCTGCGCGAGCAAGGCAAGCCGCCAAACGTGCTTCAAAACAATTGTTCCGGTAAGCATGCGGGGATGCTGGCCCAGGCGCTTCACCTCAACGCGCCGGCTGAAACTTACGATGATCCAGTGAACCCGGTGCAAGTGGCCATCCGTGAAGTTATCGGGAAGTTCTGTGGCTGCGCGGACGATAACGAACTGGCTGTGGGTGTCGATGGATGCGGTGTCCCGGTGTTTGGCATGGCTATGACGACGATGGCGCGAATGTACGCCAGACTGGTTTGTCCCGCTAACTTTGATGAAAGAACTACAGTCGCCTGCAAACGCATTGTCGCGGCGATGACGAGCTATCCTGAACTTATTGGTGGCACTTCTGAACGGCTCGACACTGAGATTATGAAGGCAGGCGGCGGGCGTCTGATCTCAAAGGTCGGGGCCGAAGGAGTCTATACCGTGGGCGTGTTGCCTTGTGAGGAATGGCCCAGCGGGCTGGGCTTGTCGCTCAAGATTGAAGATGGCGACGATTCGCGCGCGCGTCCGACGGTGGTCATCGAGGCGCTTCGACAGCTTGGCGTGCTGCGTGAGGAATCGCTAAGCGCCGTCCAGCAGTTCGCTCGTTTCCCGGTTAAGAACCGTCGCGGCGATGTCGTCGGCGAAGTCAGACCAGCATTTACTCTCGACGCAAGGATTAGAAGATGGCGGTAACCGCTTCAAATAACGAGACCGATGACTCTGTCGCGGGGCCGCCGCTGCGCCGGGATGCCAATGGCAGGATTGACGTTGATTCGGTGCCCGACGTGATTCAGTGGTTTCTCGATTATGACCAGCGAGTGGCCGTCGTCAAACATCCTCGCGTCGAAGAGATCTTTCAATGGAAGCAGGAACAGAGCCGGCTCGCGGGCGAGGCCGTTTTCGCATTCAATCGAGCGGAAGACCGTCTGGCGATAGGAATCATTCAAGCGCTCGCTGAGAATTCATCTGAGCGCGATTTGCACTCCTGGATTGGAAAATTGCTCAATGCTCTCGACGCGGCCTCCAAAGCAAATGAATCAACTGCCGAAGCTTACCGGTTGGACCTGGCTGGCGCCGCTTCGACGGTGACCGAGGCGAACAAGATTCCCTCGCAGCGTGGCCGGCGAGATTTTCTTATGAATTGCTGGATTGAAACCCTTTGCTCTGCTGAAGCGCGCGTGCTCGGCTGGCTGTACAAAGAATTCTACGGACGACCGTTTGCGCCCTAGGCTAGGCGACTAAAACCAATGAATGAAGAAGTCAGGGCACTCTTTCCGATCACCGAGCGTGCCGTCTACCTGAATCACGCAGCCATCTCGCCGCTACCGAACCCCACGCTCAACGCGATTCAATCACAACTGAAGGACGTAAATGAAAGCGGGTCAACGAACTTTTGCCGCTGGATTGCTACCAAAGATAAGGCCCGAAGGCTGCTCGCAAACATGCTCGGCGCGCGGCCTGAGCAGGTCGCGTTCATGCGCAACACTTCTGATTCGCTGTCCACGGTGGCAAACGGTTTCAACTGGAAGGCGGGCGATAATCTCGTCACTTTTCAGCGAGAGTTTCCAGCCAACATTTATCCCTGGCTGCGCTTGCGCCAGGCTTTTGGTGTTGACGTGCGTTTTTGCCGCGAGCGTGAGGGACGCGTTGATCTCGAGGAAATGATTAGCCTCATCGACGAAAAGACACGCATCGTCTCTGTAAGTCAGGTCCAATTCGCGTCTGGATTCCGCGCAGATTTAAAGCGACTGGGCACAGCCGCTCGCGCCAAAGACGCTCTATTCGTCGTTGACGTGATTCAAGGCTTGGGTGTTATTCCCATAAATGTCGATGACGAGCTCGTTGACGTTGCTGCCGGCGCGTCGCACAAGTGGTTGCTGGGGCCCGAAGGCGTTGGCTTTCTGTATCTATCCGATCGAGCGCGTGAGCGAATTGCGCCGACATTGGTTGGTTGGATTAGCGTGCCCGAGCCAGACGACTACGATAATTTTACCCAACCATGGCGTCCCGGGACTTTGGCTTGGGAAACGGGAACTGGACCGGCGTCCCTGTTTTATGGCGTCGAGGCAAGCCTGGACCTGCTGACGAAGACGGGCACGCAACGAATTGCCGCTTATCTGGAAGAGATCACTGACTATTTCTGTGAAAGATTGGACGGCCATCGCTACGAACTTCTCAGCTCGCGCTTACCTCATGAGAAGTCCCAGATAGTGAGCATTCGTCATCGCGGTGGAATTGAACCGATGGCGCTCTATGTTCATCTCAAACAAAGAAACATCATTACGGCGCCGCGAGGCGATGGGCTACGCATCGCGCCGCACTTCTACAATACACCTTCGGATATGGACCAGCTGCTTGAAAGCCTTCCGTAGCGTCGATCAATTACCAGGACCTGGAACAGTTCCTTAGTCTGATCAAAAACTCCCGCGATTTGCGAGCACTCTTGGGTGAGAGTGTCGAGACTCTGAACGGAAGCGTACAAGCCGAGCGATAATCGTCCGCTCGCTTTGGCTGATTGTACGGAAGAGATACGCGCTCAGGGCTCATTTTCAAAGGTCCGCGCTGGCTTGTTAGAGCTATCGACTAAGCCTTCCCGAAAAAAACCTAGGCGTTTTGTAGCGCTGCCAATTGTCACTGCGGTTCCCGGTCGCAAAAAGATTCCATGGCATGCTCGTTGCTGACGGAGGAAAGCAGAACAAGAAGGGTAACAAGGGTAAATCGGGTCAAGCTCTTGGATTGCGGTGAGAGGAAGCTTTGGGGGAGGCGTCCTCTCACCTTTAGAAGAAGCTAGCGGCGCTCTTTCGGGGGAACGGAGTTGTCGGAAGCTGGCAATCGAAGAGCTGGTAATTGCGGACTGTTGATTGTCGTCCTGAGCGGGCATGGGGGAGCCCACAGGAATATCAACAGTCCGCATTTCGCTTTTGAAAGCTTCTATCCACAGATTACGCAGATTCCACAGATGCTTTGCTGAATCTCCGTTAAGTCGAGTCTGAAGTTCATCAGAGATTTACCACTCAGCTTACAAGTGACTCAACAAAACATCTGTGCAATCTGCGTAATCTGCGGCTAAAGGTCTTAACTCAGGTCGGAGTCCGCATTTCGCTTTTGAAAGCTTCTATCCGCAGATTACGCAGATTCCACAGATGCTTTGCTGAATCTCCGTTAAGTCGAGTCTGAAGTTTCTCAGAG
>DATNBH010000044.1:0-33511 GCA_035572035.1 Pyrinomonadaceae bacterium
GAGACATGTATGTTGAATGTCAGGTCGGTTATCTAGAATGGCTTGCGGTTAAGCAGCCCTTCGAGGAGAAACGACGATGACAGTTCAGGCTCAGTTTTTGCCCCGCAACTACGATGTCTTTGCCGGGCTCGATGTCGACAAAAAGAACATGGCTGTGATTTTTACCGATCACCAGCAATTGATGCAATCACTGCGTCTGCCCTATAGTGCCGCCCAGTTGCTCAGTTACGTGCGCAAACATTTTGGGGAGCAACGGGTAGCTTTTGTTTACGAAGCCGGGCCGACGGGCTTTGGCCTCTACGATGAGCTGGTGGCTGGCGGTTATCCATGTTTGGTGGTGGCCCCTGCGATGGTGCCGACCGCCCCGGGACAACGAGTGAAGACCAATCGACTCGATGCCAGGAAACTCTCGGAGAATCTGCGCGGCGGTCAACTGCGCAGCATCCATGTACCCTCGTCCAGTTATCGCGAGTTGCGCCATCTGGTGCAGTTGCGCGACACGCACGTCAGCCAATTGACGGCCACCAAATGCCGCATCAAGGCGCTGCTGCTCTATGAAGGAATGACGTTCCCGGGCACTGGTCGATGGTCGGCGCGGGTGCTGCGCGAGTTGGCGGCGCTGCCTTGCAGTGCCGCGGTGCACTTTAAGTTGGACCATCTGATCGGCACGCTACAATTCCATTTCAATTCCGCCGCCACGGTGCAGAAACAGATTCGCACTTTCTGCCAAAACGATCCCGAACTGCTCCCGGCGATAACTCTGGTCAAGAGCATTCCGGGCATCGGCTGGATCGTGGCCGCGCACCTGGTGGCCCGCTTGGGAGACTGGCGCGAGATTGAGAACGTGCGCTCCATTGCCGGCTTCCTGGGCCTGGTCTCCAGCGAACACTCCACCGGCGAGAAAGAGAATCGCGGCCCGATTACCCGCGCAGGCGATAGCCGGCTGCGCAACAAACTGATTCAGAGTGCTTGGGTCACGATCGCCAAAGATCCCGAACTACGCGCCTTCTACCGTCGCATCTATGCGCGTCATCCGAAGAAAGTGGCAGCGCGCAAAGCTATTGTAGCGGTGGCGCGCAAGTTAACGACCCGCATCTACGCAGTCTTAAAAGAACAACGGCCCTTTGTGGTGCGGCCGGATAGTTCGACAGCTCCTTTGACCGCAGAGGAGACCGCCGGCCCCAGGGAACGCCTCGACGGTCAACAGAGCGAACAGCTTTAAACTCGCAGCTCGGCAGTGGGCTTGAAGCTGGAGCATCGTGTCTGAGACAGAGGACCCGGGGCTTTCGGGAGCGCCCTCGAGAGGGCCGCATCCACGAGAGTGTGTCGACACCCGGTGTCGGGCCACGAATAGCAGTCAGTCTCTCTTAGGTCGAAGAAAAACAGCAGCCAGGGAACCGCAGCCGGAGCAATCCAGGCTATGGAAACTATGGAAAACTCTGCGCCAAAAACGCTCCGAGTTTTCCACAGTTACCACAGCCACTACTACTGATTCTAAATAAATGGAAAAACGAAAAGAAAAAACCACTCTTCTTTGCCAAGGGGCTTGACATTCACATAGCAGTTGACCGGCACGGCGATTAGATCAAATCGTCGATTCAACTTAATCAGCTTGAGAAACAGCCCGACACATCAGGACTTCGGTTCACTGTTAGGATGAAGGTCGGGCTATCAAAATTAAGGTTTGGCTTCATACACTAAATTAAAAGGCGTTTCGGTTGCCCGCCGGAAATTTGAAAAACCGCCTTTGGTTATCACATCTCGCATCCGCGCTTCACCGGCTTGCGCTCCCAAGGCCAGCCCAACTTCTTGAGACAGCGAAGCCGGAGTGCAAAGCAGCGTGGAAGCCGAATAAAACGCGCGTCCGATTGGATTCAAATTGTTTTCGACTCGGTCGTGAGCAAACGGTTCAACAATCATCCAGGTTCCGTCAGCAGCCAAAGATTCTTTGACGTGCGCGGCTGCGCCTACGGGGTCGCCCATATCGTGCAGGCAATCAAAGTAGGTAACAAAATCGTAATCCTTCCCCGGAAAATCCTTCGCCTTTGCCACCGCAAATGAAACCCGTTCATCGACTTTGCTTTCTTTGGCTCGCTGACGCGCCATCTCGATTGATTGGTCGTGATAATCAAAGCCAACGAAAGTTGAATTCGGAAAGGCTTGTGCCATCAGAACGGTCGAAGCACCAAGCCCGCAACCGATATCGGCAACCTTTGCTCCGACTCTCAGTTTTTCTTCAACTCCGTGGAGTGCCGGAATCCACGAACTGATTAAGTTAGCGGCGTAGCCGGGACGGAAAAACATCTCGGTCGCCCGAAAAAGTCCCGCGTCGTGTTCGTGCCAGCCAAAACCTTCGCCCGTGCGAAATCTTTCAGTAAGTTGCGGCACGGCTCGAATCGCGGAAACGGCGAGTAGAAAAGCACCGGGTAAGTAAGCCGGACTCGATTCATCAGCCATCGCGAAGGCTTGTTCTTCCGAAAGAAAGTAGGTTTGGTTTTCCGCGTCGTAGGAAACATATCCGCCCGCTGCTTGCGCATTGAGCCACTCCCGCAGGTAACGCTCGTTTGTATTCGTCAGTTCGGCTAATTCGGCGGGCGTAATTGCCCTGCCTGCCTGGGCCATCGCCTTGTAAAGTCCGAGGCTTTCGCCAATGACGACCAATCCGGCGTGCATCGTCGCGCCGAAATCCGTGATGCAGTTGCCTAAAAACTGATTCAATTTTTCTTCGTTGATAGCCATAAATTCTCCTCAGATGTTTCTAATCCTTTTCCCCAGACTGCCAATACTCGTCTCAAGACGAAGTCTCGAACGGCAGAGTTGACGACTCAGCGCGAATTCAATCATGCGACACCGGACGACTCCAGTTGCGAAACATGCTCCGCCACGAAGACACCAAAATGTAACGTTGCACTATGGCAAAAGTTATATCTAATTTTATGATCATCACAATCTAATACCAAAACCAGGTAGAGGGAGTTTCGATTGATACCACCGGCTTGCCCGGTGGAGCGTCATGCTGGAAGCTAAAGCAAACTGTGCGCACCTGGTGGGATGCCACGGGCTTGGCCCGTGGTAGTTCACGCTGGCTGCTGATTAGAAGCTTTCCAGTAGCAGCGAGCGTGAAAAACCACGGGCCAAGCCGGTGGCATCCAGAATCGCAGTCAGACTTTTTGTAGCTTCTCATCGTGAGTACCACGGGACAACACTTTTGGTTGCGGTTGGAACCGGGGTTGGGCTTCTAACCCTCAATAACTACATAACCGCAAGCCAGCGATACTATTGAGCAACATTTGCCGCCCTTAGAACGTCCCGGGGACTTATCATCTCAGCACATCATTCAATCGAGTCCGGAGGAAACTAATGCCAGTTCAGAAGCAAGCGGAAATTGCCCCAGCCAAGGGGAAGCTCGGAGTTTTACTCGTAGGCCTTGGAGCCGTCAGCACAACCTTCATCGCCGGCGTCGAAGCGATCAAGAAAGGTATTGCCGAGCCCATCGGCAGCCTGACGCAAATGGGAACGATTCGACTCGGCAAACGAACCGAGAATCGCGTGCCGTTGATCAAAGACTTCGTGCCGCTCGCTAAACTCGAAGACCTGGTCTTCGGCGCCTGGGACATTTTCCCGGACTCTGCTTTTGAAGCTGCCACTCACGCAGGCGTGCTTGAAAAAGATTTACTCGCGCAAATTCGCACTCCCCTCCAAAAGATCAAGCCCATGAAGGCTGTCTTCGATCAGACTTATGTGAAGCGTCTGCAGGGCACTAATGTCAAAGAAGGCAAGAATAAATTCGAGTTGGCTGAGCAGCTCATCGCGGAGATTGCCGACTGGAAAAAGAAAAACAAAGTCGCGCGAGTCGTCATGATTTGGGCAGCCTCTACGGAGATCTTCTTAAAGCCGCACGCCGTCCACAAGACGCTCGACACTTTCGAGAAGGCGATGCGTGAAAATCATAAAGCCATCGCGCCCTCGATGGTCTACGCCTACGCGGCGCTGAAATCCGGAATTCCCTTCGCCAACGGTGCGCCTAATTTGACTGTCGATATTCCGGCGCTGCGAACGCTGGCAGAAACAAATCGTCTTCCGATTTGCGGTAAGGATTTCAAGACGGGCCAGACCTTGATGAAGACGATCATTGCCCCGGGGCTCAAGGCTCGTATGTTGGGTCTGCATGGATGGTACTCAACCAACATTCTCGGCAATCGCGACGGCGAGGTGCTCGACGATCCGGATTCGTTCAAGACGAAGGAAGAATCAAAGCTGTCGGTGCTCGAGTACATCTTGCAGCCGGAAGTCTATCCGACTCTCTACAAGGATTTCTCGCACGTCGTAAGGATCAACTACTACCCACCGCGCGGCGACAACAAAGAAGGCTGGGACAACATTGACATCTTCGGCTGGCTCGGCTACCCGATGCAGATCAAAATCGACTTTCTGTGTCGCGACTCGATTCTGGCGGCGCCGATAGTTTTGGACCTGGCGCTCTTTCTCGATCTAGCGCAAAGAACTGGGATGCGCGGTATTCAAGAGTGGCTATCCTTCTACTTCAAGTCGCCGCAGACAGCACCAGGCTTGTATCCCGAGCATGACGTCTTCATTCAGCTGATGAAGCTGAAGAACACGCTACGCCACCTGCGTGGTGAAGATTTGATCACGCACTTAGGGCTCGAGTATTACGACTGAAGTCCACCGGGGTTTGAGCTGTGGAGTTGAATTCCGCGCACATGCGCGCACATGATCGACACGGCGAGAACCATCGCCCTGCCATGGTGACGGGCTACAATGAACCTTGTTACGATTGACTCATATTCTCGCCGGGAAATGAATTTTGGGCGCTAAGTCTCAACCTCGCCTGACGTTCAAATAGCCTAAGAATCACTCGGAAGATTTTGTTTGACAGCCACAGTTTCGGGTGTATGCTTTGCGCGATCCTCTCGTCTTTCCCACAGCTCGGAAGCGTGCCTGGACCATAACGCGAGTGTGATTCCTCAACCGGATCTCTCGCTCTCACAAAGACGCTCAAGCCTTCACGAAAGGAGCGATCCCCCTCGTGTCCCACAATAATCAATCGACTGATCCCAACAATCTACTGGAAGCACAGAAGGATGTCTTATTGGGAATGTATTGTGAAAATCGGGCGCATGCGCGCCACTATGAAGACCAAAGAGCGACCATCTCGAATATCATCATGCTGGCGACCGTGGCCCTCATTGGAGTCATCGCGCAAGATGGCCTTAAACCCGACGATTGGCCGCTCACCGTTGCTGTTGCGCTGGTCGGCGCCTTTGGTTCTGTCTTCACAACCATCTACTTCAGACGGATTAAGCGATTTGAAAAGAGGTCCGACGAATATCTGCTGGCTTTAGATGTTCTGGTATTTGGCTGGCCGCCGAAAGGCGAAAAGTTAGAAGGAAGGCATCTGCAGGCAATCTTAAAGGAAGCGGACTTGCCAGACAAAGACAAGACATATGCTAAGGAACACCGGACTCCGTCAAGGCGAGAGAAAATGGCTTGGTTCCGGATGTTCTGGCCTCTCGCCATTACTTTGCTGGCGCTTCTCGCCACGCGTGCAGCCCTTTACAGATCCAACAATGCGGGAGTCAGCTACAAGATAAAGACTGATTCTGGCGGTTGTGTGGTGAAGGTTGAAAAGAACTGATCCCGGATTACACCACAAGAAGGAGGGCCCTCATGAAATTCAAAACCTCAACTTCTTGCCTCGCGCTGCTATGCGGTAGCCTACTGCTATTTCTGAGCTCAACGTCCGCTCAGAAGCAGAAGTCATCGACACCGAAGCCCAAGTCAGCGCCGTCACAAACTCCGACACCAACTCCACCGCCAAGCGTCCAAGGCAGCTTTGCTCTCGTAAATGCCACGACGGCAAGCGACACAGTCAAAAAAGCAATCGAAGAAGCGGTTAAGCCGCTGAAGTTCTCAGTTCGAGTACCGGCGCGTTACTACTTGAAGAAGACTAATATTCCCCCGTACCAGAAGATTGTGATCTCGTGTAGTCAAGCGGGGGTGAGCATTACCACCGACAAGCGCGCGCCAATACGAACATCCAGTACTGGAAGCACTTCAGATTGGACGAGAGAGGACGGCGAGAACTTCAAGGTGAGTACCGTATGTGAATATGGAAAGCTGCGCCAAGTTTTTCAGGGAAGCAATGGCCAGCGCGTCAACACTTACAGCATCGCTGACGATGATAAAACGCTGACGATGCAGGTAACGATCACCAGCGAGAAACTGCAACAGCCGCTCAAATACCAACTCTCTTACAGTCGAAACTAACCGTGTGACTGGGTGGTGAAGATTTGATCAGGAGCGAAAAGGACGTGGCGTTCGCGCTACTTGAGTGCTAATGCAACTTCACGGGCAGGATGCCCGTGCCACGCTCCACAGTTTGGTCGATGGCTGCGGCAAAACGTGCAAATGAGCGTATCTCACCAGCCTCAACGCTAAGAATTCCCAAACAATTAATGTCACTTGGCGCGTGACATGAATTGTCAACGTTTCTTTACACAAGTACGGCAATTTATGATTTCCTTAATCTTTTGTGGTGACAAAAGGTTGCGCACTTGTGTATATAGCTGTCGTGCCTAAGAAGAGTAGTTCGGCTCAACGCCGGCGAAAGCAAACTCCGATCGACGCCCTCGCATCAATTGAACGAACGGATCGCCCTTTGCGTAAGAGGGGAAAGGAGGACGCAGCCGAGAAAGGCAGCGACGAGAAACCGGCAGACGGAAACATCGCCACCGAGCGTCCCTCAGAGAAACTTGCCCCGACCGGAAGGACGACCATGATTAGCGAAATGGAAATCGAGAAACTTAACGAAACTATGGGTACAGTCTTCCTCGATCCCGATCAAAAGAGTCCTCGCGCACAGGAATTTGAGGAGAGACTTTCAGCCCGAATAGTCGGCCAGGAGCGCGCCGTCCGTAGGATGAGCGGCCTCTATCAGATCTTTTTAGCCGGCATGAATCCGCCGAACCGACCGATTGGCACCATGTTGTTTCTGGGACCAACGGGTTCAGGTAAGACGCGCGTGATCGAAGCCGCGGCTGAGGTACTCTTTGGCGACGCTAACGCAGTCGTAAAGATCGACTGTGCCGAGTTCCAGCACTCGCACGAAATTGCGAAGCTAATCGGCTCGCCTCCAGGATATTTGGGCCATCGCGAGACTTCGCCGATGCTGACTCAGGAAAACCTGGATCGCATGCATACCGACGACCTGAAACTTTCGCTGATTCTGTTCGACGAAATCGAAAAAGCTTCCGACAGTCTCTGGCAGTTGTTGCTGGGCATTCTGGACAAAGCGACTTTGACGCTTGGCGACAATCGACGCGTGGACTTCTCGCACACCATGGTGGTGATGACATCGAACCTCGGCGCTCGCGAAATGTCCGAGTTGATTTCGGGCGGTATCGGCTTCGCTCCTGGCAAAGGTGCGCGGCCCAACTCTGACACCGAAGTCGATCAGAAGATTTATCGCACCGCAGTCGAAGCTGCGCGACGAAAATTTTCACCGGAATTCATGAACCGTATCGATAAGGTTGTGGTCTTCCGTTCTTTGAAGGAACATCACCTGCGTCAGATTCTCGATCTCGAGCTGCAAGCTGTTCAGGATCGAATCATGGCTTCGGCGGGAACCAAGTTTGTGTTCCAGCTTTCTGAGACTGCAAAAGACATGCTGTTACAGGAAGGGCTGGACTTCAAATACGGCGCTCGTCACTTGAAGAGAGCGGTCGAGAGATTCCTGGTCTACCCGCTGTCGAATCTCGTGGCTACCAATCAAGTTGGCCTGGGTGACCTCGTGCATGTTGATTTGGATGAGTTGACACACAAGCTGATCTTCTCGAAACGATCGGGAGGCGCGCTCGTTCAGGAACTGCCGGTGGAAAAGGACGAGCCTGAAACGCTCGAGAGTTTGTCCGGAGGTGTTGGCCTGCCAATTCCGCCAGCCGCGAAGGCAGCTCGTAAAGGCCAAAGTAAAGGTGAGAAGAGCGAGAGCTAAGACGAACCGGTTCCCAGCAGCACCGCGCCGGACGTGTTAACCACGTCCGGCGCTTTTACTTTTTGGTGTGCAAAATGGAAGCGGCTCTGCCGCCGCACAGTGCGGAAAGGTATAGCCTCCAGATTCTTGCTTCGATTACGTTCGGAAAGGCAGAGCCTTTCCGAACTGTGCGGCGGCAAAGCCGCGTTCAATTTTGAGCAAAGCACCTTGAGGTCTGGAGCTGATTCGCTTGATCGCTTCGAGCGCGGCCTGTGCGAGATACACATCAGCATGAGCTGAAGCGGCGCGCAATGCTGACAAAGCTGAAGAGTCACCGATCAAACCCAACGCCTGAGCCGCCTCGCGCCGAACATCGACCGGCATCATTTCGTTTCCTAATGCTTCGATCAATGACGGGACGGCTGCTCGGCTGCGAATCCGGCCCAGCGATCTCGCAGCGGAGCGCAGGATGAACTCGTTCTTTTCCTTTTTTTGCTTACTAGCTGCTGCCACGGTTCCCGACAGAATTGAGGCGAGGGGAACAACAGCCCCTTCGTCGCCAACCTGGCCAAGCGCGACAGCAGCCGCTGCTCGCACCGAATCCATTTTGTCGAGTTGGAGACGCTCAACGAGAGGTGGCACTGATCTCCGGCTCCCCGTCGCTCCCAGCGCGTAAGCAGCTTGTTGACGTACAAATTCGTCCATATCCGACAGCAACGGAATTAACGCTGCCGCAGCTTCGTCAGGAGGCAGCGAGACAACTGCAGCTGCTGCTGTGGCTCGGATTATTGGCAGCGCATCGGATAACCCCGCCAGCGACACTCGCGAAGCTTCGACACGTCGAAGCAGTCCCAGCCGCATCAACGCATCACGCCGGTCCTCCGTTTCCGTAGAGCCCAGCCTCTGTCGCTGTTTTTCTATTTCAATCTGTAACGGAGTGAGCGCTCGGGAATCCTGCGCGCGAGTTGATACAGCAACCCCGAACGTGAGGCAAACCACGCTCAAAGCCGGCAAGAGTCTTGCCCAATCTAGTCTTCTGAACATCTATTTTTGGTATGTCCTCTAGTTCGTAAACGAATCAATACGCGATGCCAGGGTATGCACGGAGTCCACGATCAGCACCGCGATTGGAGGATATAGGATTAAGTCCGGAATCAGCAAAATGCTTGGCGAATAGAGTAGCATTTGATGCGCAACCCGCGGTTGATATCTCATCAGCATGTTGATATCGGAAAAGTATCCCTGTGTATGCCAGCCGATCAAGAGACCCACGCCGATGCTGACGGCGTATCCCAAGATAAGAAACGAGTATGCCGAAAATCGAGTGTAGGGCTGCTCTGGCTTCTCCGTCTGATCCATCAGAGATACTTGGATTGGCTTGGGCGCGTAAGTGTAATGCGCCAAATACTCTCTTAACCGCGTAAATAAGTGCCATATGCCAATCACAAAGAGTGTGACCACAATAGCCCGAATCGGGTAGTTGAAGTACTCCCACAGACGCGGCTTGATTAGGGCCACAAAGAATGTCGAAAGAAACAATGAAACGGTGGTGAAGACAGCACGCTGACGTTCGGTATTCTCGCGCCGGTCTCTCTCAAGGACCTGGTCAACGATTCGATCCCAACGAGCTTGAACAGCGACGTTCCGAGCTCGCTGTGCATGGGGATTCTCCGAATGAAGTATCGAGTAGCTGCGCGTCGACTGGACCTTCAGCTTCTGATCGTAGAAGGCACGCTCCTGCGGGTCGATGAGAATATGATAAGCCTTGGATAAGACCGCGAATTCGCGCGCGGCTTTTGGTGAACCGCCATTGAAGTCAGGATGGCGTTCCCTCGCGAGCTTGCGATAAGCGGACTTTATCTCGGCGTTTGAGGCCGTTCGCTTAACTTCCAGGATTCTGTAGTAATCGATCACCGGCGTTGAGTCTCCTGGGGTGCGGAAGACAATTTCTTAATCCCGCCTGGGGACTATCAGGTGACCGAAATTATAGACGATCTGACCTTTTACGGCTACGAATTAGTAGGCTGGGTAGTGCATGCTAAATAATGACCAATCTAAAACGCTTGAACGTCAAGCAATCGTTGCGGCTCTATTCAGATTGCGCGATCCTCTACGCACTATGAAAGAGGGCATATTTCAGGTAGAGCGGCTTAAGCCAGCCGAACCGACCGAAGATGATAACAGCTCCAGTGTCGGGTGAGATTGATTCTTACTTCGGCAATTTCAACGTGTCATCGCAAAGAATTTCCATCGTCACGCCGGGCACCAATCTCGCATACTCCAAAAGAACGGGTAACGGTGGCTCACGCTCTTCCCGTTCATAGCCAGAAATAGTTGATCGATCCTTCACGCCTACCCGCTTGGCAATGTCACTCTGAGACAGCCCTAGATCAAGCCTCAGCTTGGTTAGCTTCTCTGCTAGTTTGAGAGGATAAGGACGGCGCCTGCTTGCCATTAGAAGGACTTCCCTTCTAATGGTTTTTGCTTGCTGTTAGGACGAGTCCGTACTAGACTGAGCGCCGACTTAGAGGATGCCAATAACGCCCGATTGCTTCGGGCGCAGAGCATTAGCCGGATTGTCCTCGCGCATTAACTGACATTGGGATTTCTGCAGATTCTTATAGCATAGGGAGTGCAGCCCGGAAAGCATTTTTGGCATTGCTTTTGCACTCCCTCCGGGCGAGCGGCAGTAGGCGAGGACTGCCGCTCTCGCCTTTAGTCAAGCAGGGCAACGATATCGATAGACATCAGTGGAATCTGTGGAAGATTTAGATGAGGGACCAGAGGGTCGGCCCTTTAAGCACCTCGAGCGGCCTTCGAGGGGGGCGAGGACATATTCCGTTTGGCGGCCGGTGCCCTCTGGTTGGGTGCTTTCTTCATATCAAGCGCCGTGCCGCGAGTCTGTAATGAATTTTGCTAACAAAAACTAAAGGCCGTCCCATCGAGTGTTAACGAATGTGGACAGCCTTGTGAACAAAACTAGACAGGGTCAGTTCTCAGCCTTTGATCTGGACGCGCGGTCAACCATTCTTATCAAAGTTCTGACCGCGATACCGGTTGGTCCTTTTGATCGATGAGACTTGGCGTCATCGGCCCACGCCGTTCCGGCGATGTCGAGATGAGCCCACGACAATCCTTCGGCAAATTCCTTCAGAAAAGCCGCTGCGGTGATCGTTCCAGCCTTACGGCCGCCCACATTCTTAATGTCCGCGATGTCTGACTTGATTTGGCGCGTGTATTCCGCATCGAGCGGTAATTGCCAGAACTTCTCGCCAACGTCCTTGCCGGCGTTTATTACTTCGTCGATCAGTTCCTGATCCGTTCCGAGGATCGCTGCGTGAACATCGCCAAGCGCGATGCTTACGGCGCCGGTCAATGTCGCCAGGTCTACAACGCGAGTCGCACCGAGCTTCTTTGCGTAGGCAATCGCGTCAGCCAGGATCAAGCGGCCTTCAGCATCCGTGTTTATGATTTCAATAGTCTTGCCGGTCATGGCGCGCACCACATCACCCGGCTTGGTAGCTTTGCCGGAGGGCAGGTTTTCGGAGCACGGAGCTACGCCGAGTACTGGAATGGGCGGCTTGAGCTGTGCGACCGCTCGCATCGCTCCGATGACGGTAGCGCCACCAGTCATATCGTATTTCATCAATTCCATGTTTTCGCCCGGCTTCAGTGAGATCCCGCCGGAATCAAAAGTGATTCCCTTGCCTACGAACGCCAGTAGCTCGCCATCGCTCACAGGAGCATCTGCTGGTGTGTAGCGAAGAATGATGAGTTTCGCGGGCTGCTCGGAACCATGACTGACACTCAAGAGAGATCCCATTCCCTCCTGTTCCATCCGAGCTTCATCGAGCACATCGATGTTGAGACCAAACTCCGAAGCAACTTCCCTCGCCCGATCAGCCATGTCAGTCGGGGTCAGGTAAGCTCCAGGCTCATTGGCCATGTCCCGAGTAAAGTTCACGGACTCGCCGATGATGCGTCCGCGCTCGGCGCCACGGTCGATCGCAGCGGCGTCCGCGCCTGCCAACGAAACAACGATCTTATCGAGCAGTCGATTTTCCTTATCAACCGTTCGATATTTATCGGGCTCAAAGAGCCCCATGATCGCGCCTTCGACGACAGTTGACGCTTCAGTCTCAGCATCACCTTCGGAACGCGGGACAATCGCAACCGACTTAATTCCCTTTGAGCGCGAGAACCTGGCCGCCGTGCCACCGAACTGCGTTAGCTGAGCTGCGCGATAGTCGTCGCGATTCCCGACGCCAACCAACAAAAGCCGAGTCGCTTTGACTGACTTTTGTCCAATCAAGTGAAAGTAAGCAGATTCACCTTCCTTGCCTGACAGCTCTTCGGAATCGATCGCGGAACTAACGACACCGCCGGTTAGTCCATCCAGTTCTTTCAAAAATCCATCATTCGCTTTTTCGTCTTTAAAAACGGCAATGGCTAAGGCTTGTACATCCAAATCGCGGTAGTGCCCATTACTTCCTTCGATCTGCATTAGAAATTCTGCTCCTCTTATTTAAGCTTCGATATTATCGATTGCGTTCTTTCAACTGAGCTCGCGCTTCTCTGTCGATCGTGCGACGCATCTCAGTTTCCCGCTTGTCATAAAGCTTCTTGCCTTTGGCGACTCCAATCTCCAATTTGATGTGGCGGTTTTTCATATAAACTCGAGTTGCAACCAGAGTCATTCCATCTCTCGCAGCGGCGGACTCGAGTTTCTCGATTTCGCGTCGGTGCAACAGTAGCTTTCGCGTCCGCAGTGGATCCGGGTTTTCGCGATTCCCATGAGAATAAGGTGAAATGTGGGCATTAAACAACCACGCTTCGCCTTCACGGACAGCCACGTATGACTCCTTAAGCTGAATGCGTCCGGCCATCACGCTCTTCACTTCTGTTCCAGTCAGCGCAATTCCGGCTTCATACTTGTCGGAAATGTTGTATTCGTGAAAGGCGGATCGATTGGAGGCGAGCGCCTTCTCTTCTTTTTCAGCCACCATGTACGGATTCCGATAAAGACTTAGTGAGCCTTATGTATACCCAAGTGTCAAGTGATGATGTGGCGTGGGTGTGGCATGGGCGTCCCGCCCATGGGTCGCCACCGCCACTTACTTTTTTCTTATTTGAGGTAAATCACCTTCACGGGCCGGACGCCCGTGCCACGTCTTCGTCGCGGAGAGGGCGCGACATGAGTTCACGCGCTGCCTCGGAAACCTTCTTACCGTCGTAAAGTACGTCTTTTACTTGATTGGTGATGGGAAGCTCCACACCAAGCTTCGAGGCGAGGTTATGAATCGCGAGCGTTGTCTTCACACCTTCGGCCACGCCATTCATTTCTCGCGTGATTTCCTCAAGACTGCGGCCGGTTCCTAATTCGTAACCAACCCGGCGATTGCGCGAGAGACCACCTGTACACGTCAGCACCAGGTCACCAAGTCCGGCCAGGCCCATCATCGTCTCAAGCCTGCCTCCCTGCTGTATGGCCAGCCGCGACATCTCAGCAAGGCCGCGAGTAATCAAGGCCGCTATACTATTTGTTCCAAAGCCAAGGCCTGAGACCATTCCGGCCGCAATGGCCATGACGTTTTTGGCGGAACCTCCCAACTCGGTTCCAACCACGTCGTCGTTCGCGTAGATGCGCAGGTTTTCGTAACTCAGCTCTGCTTGTACGAGCCGGCGAGCTTCTTCATCAGCGCTCGCGGCTACGATGGCGGTGGGATGACCAACAACAACCTCGTTTGCAAAAGAAGGACCCGACAAGCACACAAAGCGCGGTCTAAATCTCGAGCCAACAACGTCATCTACGACTTGCGAAATTCGTTTACCAGTTTCAATCTCAATACCCTTGGTGGCGCTGATGAGAATTGTCTCGCTTTGCAGAGCCGGCAGCATCTCGTTGAGCAAGTCGCGAGTCACGTGAGACGGTGCGGCCAGGATTACAAATTCTGCTCCAGCCAAGGCGTCGCGAAAATCACTTGATGCAGTTACTGCTTCAGGAATGGGAACAGTGGCGATATAGAAGGGATTCTCATGTGTATTGTTTATGGCATCGACTACCGCAGCATTGCGTGACCAGAGAGCTACATGGTGTCCTTTGCGAGCCGCCATCACGGCCAGCGCAGTTCCCCAATTCCCTGCTCCGATAACAGTAATGTTTTTCATAGCGATAACTACGGCTTGCCGCTCTTTGCGCCGCTCTCAAGTTAACTTTATGTGGTCGTTACTTGAACTTGGTTTCGGTGCCACTCAACAATCGCCGAATATTCGCGCGATGCATGAAAATGATCAGTGAGCCTCCGACCACAGCGGCAGTCAACACCGGCTGGAATGATGGTACCGGCGCTAGCAACAAGTGCGTTGCGAAAATTATTGCTGGAAGAAGAGCGGTTGCGACAATTGATCCGAGCGAAATATACCGAGTTAGCCAAACAATGATGACGAAGACGAGTCCAGCGCCTGGCACGGCCAGGGGAGCCAGCATCAGAAATACGCCAACGCCGGTCGCCACGCCTTTGCCGCCTCTAAACTTCAACCACACCGGAAAGCAATGTCCTACAATCACGGCGACAGCAGCCATCGCCACGACCCACGAGTCGTAGAAGACTGGTTGAACACCGAAAGGCGAAGATCCAAGGAGCCAGCGAGCAGTCGCGATCGCCGCCGCCCCCTTCAGCGCATCCAGTACCAGCGTCAGAACACCAGCGAGTTTGCCGGCACGACGGCTAACGTTGGTGGCGCCGGTTCCGCCTGAACCTGATTCGCGCACATCGGCTCCTGCGGCCGCCCGCACGATTAGGTAACCGAACGGAATCGAACCCAGCAGATAGGCGACGGCGATTGTGATTAAGGCTTGCATTGAACAGGATCGGAGACGGCGTGTAGTAGACAGGAACTATAGCAACCGTCACAATGACCCACAAGCAAGATACAAACCTGGTCTGGGAGATGCCAATTGAGTCCAACGGTTTTTCGCGAACTGGGCTTTCGTTTCTTCTTCTTTTCACGGGAGGAACCGCGAATACACATACATGTGCACTGCGGAAATGGTGAGGCAAAATTCTGGATTGAACCGGAAATCGAATTAGCGGAGAATTACAGTCTAAGGAGTGGAGAAATTACCACGATTAAGGGCCTAATCGAGGAACATGAAGATGAAATCCGCTGCATGGAACGAGCACTTTGGAAGTTGAGGTAACAAATATCTCACAACATGGCTTTTGGCTTTTGTTGGAAGAAAAGGAATTGTTTCTTTCCTTTGCAAATTTTCCCTGGTTCAAAGGTGCACCAGTGTCAGCAATTCTGAATGTGCAGTTATTGAACGCAGACCATCTCTACTGGCCTGACATAGATGTTGACCTGGCGGTTGAATCTCTAGTGCACCCAGAAAAATTTCCGCTGCTGTCTAAACCAAGTTTTTCGGACGGGAACAACTAGGAAGTGTCAAATCCTTCAAATCCTCTTGATTGGCTGAGGAGCGCTCAAGATTGGGGTCGGAAAGCGCTTCAGTGCCAGTGGACTTATTGAAGAGGAGATCGCCACTGTCCCAGTGGCTTATCTGATTGCCTCACGCGCACGCTAAATCAATCTTCGCCTCAGTAAGTCGAGCGCGGCTTGTGAGGAGCGCCAGCGAATGAGATGCCTGTCGCCGGGTATCATCAACTTGCGATGCTCAACGTGGGCGTCATCCGCTAACGCGATGTAAACCAACCCGACCGGCTTTTCTTCACTGCCGCCATCTGGCCCTGCGATCCCGGTAACAGACAAACCAAAGTCAGTTCCCGCTCGTTCTCGCACACCCTCGGCCATTGCTTCGGCGACTGCAGCGCTCACAGCGCCGTGCTCGAGCAACAAAATCGGTTCGACATTCAGCGTTCTTGTCTTGGCGTCATTCGCATAGGCCACCACACCCTCGATGAAAAACTTTGAAGACCCGGGAATTGAAGTCAAACGTTCGGCTATCAATCCTCCCGTGCAACTTTCAGCCACCGCCAGAGTGTACCTTCCTACTGAAAGCTTGAGAGCCACGATCTCTTCCATCGTCTCGCCCGCGAAGGAAAAGATCGCCTTCTCTAATCGCTCCTCGAGTTGCTCGGTAAGGCGGTCGAGCAACGCGTTCGCTTCCTCAGTGGTCCTGGCGTTTGCTGCCAGGTGGACTTCGACTTCAGTTTGATTGAAGAGAATGGTCGTCTGCGGGTTTTCATATTGAAGATAGATCGGCGCGATCATCTCGTCCAAAGCTGATTCGCCAAAACCTGCGACTTTCAACACGCGACGCACGACGCGAAGATTTCCTGATTTCTCTGCCAACCGGGGCAGCACAAAATTCTCAAACATCGGGCGCATCTCGCGCGGCGGTCCAGGCAGCAGAGCGATAATTGCCTTGTCGTGCTCAAGCAACAGTCCAGGGGCGCTGCCGTTCGGATTATCCAGCACTTCCGCGCCGTCGATCACCATGGCCTGACGTGAATTGCGCTCAGGCATCTTCTTACCAAAGCTTTCAAAGCGTCCTCGAATCCATTCGAGAACCTTTTCATCCAGCAAGAGCCTTCGTCCAAGCGCTCGCGCAGCAACCTTTCGAGTAATGTCGTCTTCGGTTGGGCCCAGGCCGCCCGTCGTGATGATTACGCGCGAGCGCCGGGCGGCGTCGCTAATGGCTTCCTCGAGACGTGCATCGTCGTCGCCAACAATCGTCTTGAGCTTAACTTCGATACCGATGCTGTTGAGTTTTTCAGTGAGCCAGAGACTGTTGGTGTCGGTACGATCCGGAGCTAACAGCTCAGAACCGATCGCGATGATTTCGGCCGTCAGCGGTTCTCGTGGGAAGGTTTTCATGTAGAACGGACTTCAGTCTGTTTGTAGCTAGCTGGTCACTCCCTAGGCAAGCAGCATTCACCCCTGTTTAGCATTAAGTCGAAAGCAAAACTGCTCTTGCAATTCCGTATCGGCCAGTGACTTTGTAGCTTGATCTGCTAACGGTCCCCTCGCAGGAGAATGGTACTCACGATTGCTCAGACTGACGTCTAAGCTACAGTAATTCGACTGCGAATAGCTGCCCCAGCCTCGGAGGTCGAAAGACTCCCGCCCAGATCCTTTGTTGTCTCGCCGGCGAGCGCACTCTGGCGAACAGCTTCTTCCACCGCATCACCCGCTGCTTCAAAGCCCAGATAATCCAGCATCATCGCCGCAGTCAAAATCGCGCCGATAGGATTTGCAACGCCCTTTCCTGCCAGCGGCGGCGCGCTGCCATGCACCGGTTCAAACAAAGACACCTTGCCGGGATGAATATTTCCTGAAGCAGCCAAACCCAGACCACCAACGATCGCGGCGCCTAAATCGGTAAGAATGTCGCCAAACAGGTTGTTGCTAACTACCACGTCGTACTGCCCCGGATCCAGCACCATGAACATGGTCATGGCGTCCACATACTGATGATTGGTTTCGATCTCGGGATAACGAACGGCGGTCTCCTTGAAAACTCGCTGCCACAAGTCGCCGCCGAAGCGCTGTACGTTCGACTTGTCCGCCATCGTCACTCGCTTGCGACGGTGGGCGCGCGCGTACTCGAACGCAGCGACAATTATTCTCTCAACGCCCCGACGAGTATTCAGCTCTTCCTGAGTAGCTATTTCTTCCGCGGTTCCTTTCTTCAGAAAACCGCCGGCGCCACAGTAGGCTCCTTCCGTGTTCTCTCTAAACACTACAAAATCGATCTCTTCAACTTTGCGATCGCGGAGAGGCGTTAGCCGGGCGTCAAGCAAACGCACTGGCCGCAGATTGATGTAAAGATCCAGTCCCCGTCTCATGCCCAGCAAGACGTCTTCAGCAACTTTGTTTGACGGAATGCGTGGATCTCCAAACGCTCCGGCGAGGATGGCGTCGAAGTCGCGAGATAACATTTCGAGAGCCCCTTCAGGAAGCGAAACGCCTTCGCGAAGAAACTTCTCCGCACCCCAATCAAAATCCGTGAATTGAAGATTGACTTCGTGAGTCTCGTGTAAGTGCTGCAGGACGAGCACGGCCTCGCGAATTACTTCTGGACCAATACCGTCGCCGGGAATAACTGCAATTCGTTTCATCATGGGCTCAAAAACCTATCCAGGGATTACGCAGATTCCACAGACGTCGGTTGAATCGAGGTAGCGTTGACCACTTCCGTCATACGAAGCAGAGAACACTTCCGATGACTCTGAGAGGTTCGCCCCTTTGCTCTTTGCACTATGCCCTTTGCTCGTTCAGCGCGGGTGTGCGGTCAGATACTGTTCGATCTTAGGAAGGCTTGTCAGAACTACGTCGCCCACGATCTTCAAGCTCTTTGCCGAGACCTTATCGATCGTGTCCTGCTCGGTATGCCAGTATTCGTAACTATTCAACTGAATGATGTCGAGCGAATCGATGCCCGCGCCCAGAAACGGTTCATGATCGTCGCCGCCGACACCTTCATCTCGATCGACGAAGACTTTGTCATGACCCAGCTCGCGGCCAGTCTGCCAGACAATATTCTGCAGCCATCTTGTGCTCATCGTGTCGCGGCCGAGCTCAAGGTTCTTGAAGCCCATCATGTCGAACAGGATCATTGCGCGAACTCGACTCGTTTCATTTGTCTTCTTGAGTTGTTCGACAAAATGACGGCTGCCGTAGGTGTTGTCCGGAGCGCCGGGCTTGCTGCACTCGTCCCAGCTGGAACAAAAAGCTTCTTCACCGTCGAAGAATACAAACCAATACGTGAACTTTGGCTTTGGAATGCTGGCCGCGTGGACTCGAGCCAACTCAAGCAGCTCGCCTACTGACGATCCCGGATCGTTGGCTCCAAGAAACCGCTTATCTTTGTAGAACTTTGAATCATAGTGGCTGGAAAGAAGAATTACGTCTTTCGATTCACCCGGAAGCTCCGCGGTGACGTTCACCATGCGCTTCTCGCCCATCGGGGTCGCAACGGGAAACTCATCCGTGGTGACTTTCAAGCCGTACGAAGTCAATTGATCGATTATGTATGCTCGAGTTTTAGCAAGCTCAGGAGTGCCGGGCGGCCGTGGTCCAAAGTCCATCTGCTTTTTGACGTGGTCCATCGCTCGGTCGCCACTAAAAGCAGTTGTTCCGGCAGTCGAAGGAGACGGGCTGGCTGGGATTTCGTTCTTCGGACACGCCGCGAGCAGAATCGGTAAAGCCAAAACCACATTCAGCATCATGTAGCTGCGGGGCCTGTTAAGAGTGCCGGGGGATTTATCAACTCTTCGCGAAAACTTGAACATTAGATTTCTCGGAGTCAGTGTTGGCTTAACTCTTGTCCTTCCCTTGAGATGAACTCGTGTTCTCCTGATCGAGATTGAGAAACTTGGCAACCAGAGCGTGCGACTTTCCGCGGATCATATTTATCGTTTCAGAAACGGCTTTGGCCTCGGTCTCGATAAAGGCGCCGACTTGCTCCTTAAATGGCAAAGAACTGGCCGCCTGGCCTTCGCTCGAGTGCACCGACGAAGCGACTTTGGCAGCGACCTCGCCGTTTCTTACGAGAATCGTTTGACATGCGAGACGTTGTCCGGCGAGCAATCGCTCTGCTCCGAGCGTTTTCAGCTCAGCTTCGGTGGCAAGTGAGAGAGCTTCACTGCCTTTGGTAATCTCGACAGCGCAGCCATCGCATTCACCTGCTCCTTTGCAGTCTGCACTCAAGCGGACTCCGAGTCGTTTGGCTGCGTCCCATAACGTAGCTCCGGGAGCGATCAGACCGGTTCCACCATCGACTTCAAATGTGACCAGAACACTCATGATAAATAGTGATAGAAAAGTACACCGTAATGAAACTCTAACGCAAACGGCTGTTGTGAATTGCAGCCAGGGTCAAAGCAGTTAACACTCAATAAAAGCTGGTGCGTCTTTGCCGTCCCCACAGTGCGGAAAGCCTGTGCCTTTCCGGCCAGCTTTGAATTTTGAGTAATTGAGGCTACACCTCCAATCTTTCGAGGCGTAGACGTTGACTGAGCGGTGAGCGATTTAATCTTAGGCCACAGATGAACACGGATATAACGGATCTGGAATAAGTCAGAATTGTAGATCTGTGTTACTCCGCGTTCATCTGTGGCCGAAAATGAACCCGTACGGGGTTAGTGCCGATTCGTTTAGGGTTGGATGGTTTCCATGTAGACATACTTCTGTTGCAGCAGTTTGAGCACGACTGCGGGCTTCACGGCATTGCGTTGCTCGTCGATGGTGATAGTTCCCGTCACGCCCGGATAATTCTTCGTCTGCGCAATCGCGTCGCGCAATTGCGGTCCACTCGTCGTGCCTGCGCGCTTCATCGACTCAGCCAACAACATCATGGCGTCGTATCCCAGCGCTGCCACTGCATCAGGAACGATCTCGTAGCGTCCTTTGTAAGCAGCCACAAACTTCTGAATCGCAGGCGCGGGATCGTCAACAGAGTAATGATTGGAAATGTAATCGCCATCAAGAGCATCGCCGCCTAATTCCCACAATTGAGAAGCATCCCAGCCATCGCCTCCAAGTAGCGGTTTCTTGATACCGAGTTGTTGGGCCTGCTTGGCGATTACTCCAACTTCGCCATAGTAGCCAGGAACATAAATAACATCGGGGTTGTGCGAACGAATCGCCGTCAATTGTCCTTTGTAGTCTCGATCACCCTGAGTGTAGGCCTGTCTGTCGAGCACGGTGCCGCCCAGCTTGGTAAAGCTTTTTTCAAAGTACTGCGTTAGACCGCGACTGTATGGAGAGTTGAAGTCGAGCATGATGGCTGCTGTCTTTGCTTTGAGCGTGTTGGCGGCAAACTTTGCCATCACTTCGCCTTGAAATGGATCGATGAAACAGACCCTGAAAATGTAATCGCCTACTTCGGTGACAGCAGGATTCGTAGCCGCAGGTGAGATCATTGGCACTTTCGCGGTCTGAGCTTTTGGCGCAGCCGCGAGAGTGTTGCCCGAAGTTGTTTCTCCAAGTAAAGCGATCACTTTATCCTGGTCGATCAACTTAGTGACAACGGTAGTTGCCCTTTCAGGTCGCCCCTCGTCGTCTTCAGCCACAAGTTTTATCTGGCGACCCAGCACGCCGCCCGATCCGTTCACTTCGGCAATCGCCATTTCGACGCCCTTCTTTGCCGACTGTCCGAAGTTTGAGGTGCGGCCGCTTAGGTCTCCGTAGTAACCGACGAGGATTGGACCGGAAGTATCCGTTGGACCGCCGCTGTGACGTCGCACACAGGCGAAGGAGAGTGAAAGGACGAGGATTAAGGTCGATGAGATTAATTTCGCTTTCATGGATTTGAAAATTCGACGTTGACTGTCCGTGCTGTCCTGCAAGGCGCCGGCAAACCGCAAAGGGCTAAGTGCTTAGGGCAGCGAAGGTGACCTGTTCACGCGTTCGACGCTTTCGCTTCCTGCGCATTACGTGCCTGCTGTCTGGGTCTTCAACTTGGATTCTCGCTTTGCTCGGCGACACTCTGCACAGATGCCGATGATGCGCAGCAGGTGCTGAGTAATCTCAAACCTGTGTTTCGCGGCCATCGCGTCCTGGATCGCTTCCAACTCCGCCGAGAAGAACTCAATCACCTTTCCACACTCGGAACAGATCATGTGGTCGTGATGTTGGTGCTTGTAATTGTGTTCGTAGTGAGCTCGGCCATCACCGAATCGGACTTCACGCGCCAGACCGGCTTCGGTGAGCAGCTTCAGAGTTCGGTATACAGTCGTGTGGCCGATGCTGGGATCTTCTTTTTGTACCAGCCGGTACAGATCTTCGCTGGAGAGGTGAGCTTCAGTGCGCAGAAAGACTTCCAGAATTAGATCTCTTTGGGTAGTTCTCTTCAGCCCCTGCTTCTGGATGTGTTTGAGAAAAACTTCCTGCTCTTCAGTTAGTGGTTCTGCCGTCGTCATCGAAGCGAGATCATAACACCTCGCTCCGAGCGACGTGAAGCGCCGTTAGAACGAATACTCAAGATAGAGACTGGCTTTCTTGATCTTCCCGACCTTGGGCTTGGGAAGCGTTACTCCTTGGCGCGCCTTAACCGTCAGCTTTGGATCCTTAATGGTAATTGGAATTGCATCACTGCGAAGCAGGCAACTATCCTTGCGCAACGCGTCCATCAATAAAGTACGGGGCACCTCCGTGGCCTTATCAGGATTACCGTAGACTTCATCTTCGGTAGAACACATCGAGACAAAACCTTTGCTCCCCGGCGGTCGCGCGATGGCCGCTTCTACCATCTGAATCGGGGTCGCATTGGTGCTCCCATGATGTCCCACTTTGTAGAAGTCGATCGTCTGCAACAACTCTTTGCTCTCTTCGACGATGTCGCCGGCTTTAGTTGGATCTTTGATGGGCCCGCTGATCTTGTAGAGCCAGTACTCCCAATTGCCAGCTTGCGCATCGCCCGCAAACAACAACTTCTTACCACCAAACTCAAACAGAACAACCAGGCTCTGGTTGTTGAGGAAGGTTTCGATTTTTGCGGCTGCGGCCGCAAGCATATCGGGCTGCGACTCTACGACCGCCTTTTTGGCCGCGTCGTAATCGATATCCCTGCCGCGCAAATCCTTTGCTTTATATTCCGTCGGTAATTCTTTGCTCGACCACTCGCCGCGAAAAGGATTGATAGCTGTGGGTCCATCTTCACCATCTTCGATTGAGTCCAGATACTGGCCCACGCCTTTTTTAAGATCGGTCAGCGCCAAAAACGCCTTGGCCTTTTTCGGCGGTGGTCCAAGAATCGTCGCCTTCAGTCCCTTCAACTCGGCAGGCAGTTCCGGTTCATCGCCTGCGGAATAATACCGGACGTTCTCACCATTCTTACCAAGGTGGTTTTTGAGCACGTCGAGCGCCCCCGCATTGCCTCCACCTACGCCTTTCTTACCCGTTGCGACCGCACTAAAGTCCTCAATGCCGGTGGCGTTTCCGAGTTGGGCCAGTGCTTCTTCTGCCTCTGGATCTTTTCTGCTGCCGAACTGCATGGCGAGGTTTGTTGCTAACGCCTGGATATCAAGCTGAAGATTAAATGCTTCGTTTTCGTCTTCCTCCGCAGCCGTTTGCGCTCCGGTGGCGGCTGCGTTCTGATTGCCATCTAGAGCCAGGTTCTGATTGCCAGATGCGGCGAAGTTTTTGGCGCTCGTCTTCTTGCCCTTGTCGGCGTTGAACTGCTCCCAGTAAGGCATCCACACCATGCTCGAAGTGAATTTTGAGAAATCGGCCTTGCTGAAGCCGGCGATGTGATCGGCATGACGGTGCGTCATGATCACCAACGCGAGTTTGCCTTTCTTCGTCGTTTTATACATGTCCTCGACGGCTTCCACGATCGACCCGAGGTCACCGGTGCCCGACCTCCCTTTGAACACTCCGCAGTCGATCAAGATGAATTGATCGCCGCGAGCGGTGGGCACAGTGACGAGGAAGAAGTCGCCAAAGCCGACGCGATACATGCGCACCTTGAGACCCTTGGCATTGCCGCGACTTGCGGTTCGCTTCGTCGCCTTCTTCGACACCTTCTTCGAGACCTTCTTCGTTGCCTTCTTCGTTATCTTTCGCGCAGTTGGCTTGCGGGCGGATTTTGTTTTTGTTCGTGTAGTCATATCACAACCCCGAATGCAGCATGTTGAAGTTCATCTGGAAGCGACTGGGCTCGTTTCCTTCGAGCAGTCCCTCGCGGAGACTGAAATCTCGTTGGCGAGACTGTCGTTTTTCACCGTTTTTGCCATCGAGTCGTTTTCTGATCAGGTAGCGGAGTTGTCCGTCCTGAAATTCGCCATTCTTAAGTGGCGGCTTGGTAATCAGCAGGGTTGAACCGCTGCGCATGGGAAATGTTCCCAACTCTGGCCTCTTCGGATCGAATGGAATATCGGTCTTCTGAGCCATCTCGACAACCATGTCGATACGCATTCGACCGTCCGGAGTGAACCGACACGCAGGATGAAAGGACGGGACAGTGATCGGATAAGGATTGTTGGGACGGAAGCCGAGCTTTTCAACGTTGTCCTTAGCATACTGTCGCAAGACGTCACCGTTGTGATCTTTTTCGTCTTCCGTAAGACCATTCGGATCTCCAAACTTTAAATCTTTCACCGCCGGAAATTCACCGGGCGGGACCGGCGACCAACTCAGCGATTCTTCCGCGAAATACTGCGCATCGTCAGGCAGAATGCCACGCAGACGGAATGCCTGCATGAAGGCGTCGCGAATTCCCAAAGGATCTGCCGGATGGTTGTCGCGATCCGCCGTGATCAGGGAGCGCAGGTAATCGCCAAAGTTGATGTCCACTGCCGGACAGTAATCGATGGCACGCACGCAGATTTTGAAGAGTATTTCTGCTGTCTTGCTGGCGGCTTTCGCGAGCAGGTTTGCCATTGGGCCTGACAATTCACTCGAATGTGTGCTGCCGCCACCGGCGTGAAAGATGCGAAACAGATCGGCCGTCTGCCGCAGGTAGACAGTGAAGTACGCATCGAAAATTGCAGCCACGAGAATGGCGCCGCGCTCATGCGGTTCAAGACTCGGATCCTTGATCTTCTTTGGATTAGGCAATTCACTCAACGCTGAGCGCAAGGCTCTTCCGGTTCCGCGTGCCTCGCCAAACTGCTGGGCCAGGCCAATCAATGGATTGTCCTGAAGTTTTTGGGCCTGAATTACCGGGTTGCCTTCAGCGAGAAAGGCATCAGGTTCGAGGTGGTATTGATAGAGTTTGCCGCCGGTCTTCTGGATCGTATCGAGCAACGCTTCCTTGTGAGAGAAGTGGCGGAACAGCGCCACGATGTCGGCAAACGCCTCGTGAAACGCGGCGACGTCGGGACTAGTTCGTTCCGAGAAGTACGTGCGAATGCCGTCAAGGATTGCGTGCGTCATCTCGTGCACAATGATGTCATGAGAGAGACAGGTGAAGACTGTCTGGCCTGGGAGATTGCGCCCGGGATCGTTTGTGCTGGCGCGAAAGTATCCAAACAGAATCCCCTTGGCCGACGGTGAGTAGGCGGCATTGGCGGCGACCATCGCATGCGGATATAAATTCAGGCGATAAATATCGCCGTCTCCAGTGCCGGGAAGGAGTTCGCCCTTTTCGTCATGTATTCGCTCATCGAGCCGCCAGCGAATGCGTCGCCCGAGTGCCGCTTCAAAATTTTGGATCGTTTCACTCGCCACTGCATACACCATCTGCTGGTGGAAGCGTGGATCGGATTCAGAGGGATTCAAACCGGAACGAATCAGCAGGTTCGGATTCTCGAGATCGACAGGCTTGTAAAATGTCTCGTTCTCGCCATCGTAGTCGATGACCGCGACACGCTCACCAATCGGACCGGGCAGAAGTTTTTCATACTTCACATGCAGCGTCATTTCATTGCCGAAGAATTTTCCGTGACTCGGATCGAAGGCATAGCACCTAAGCGGTCGAGTTTCCGGCGTCGGAATGTCGATGACGTCGGCTAGAAGCGGGTTAGCAGCCTGGCTCGGGTCGGCTGCTCCGGCTTGCTTATCAGGTGCTGCGGGCTTGTTTGGTGCTCCGTCCGCGGGTGGGTTCGAAGTTACGTTATCTGCCATGATGGACTAACCTTTCTACGATGAAAAATTGGGCTCTCCATAAACAGAATTTGCTGGTGTACCGGGTTGCCAATATGAATGTATCAGTAGGCAAAAACGTTTCATTCTGTTTCGGCTTTGCGAGGCCATGTACACGTGAGAAGTATTCGGTGCAAAATTCACGCGGAAGCTATTCCAATCTGCTGACCGAAGTCAATGTTTTTCTCCTGACCTCACACGGTATCTCGTTTCCTGCAGTTGTATTAGCGAGTGTGTTGCCGCGGTGAATGGGCGGACCGCGCAGGCTACTTTCATACAGTTGAGAGAGCCTGGCTCGAAGCCAAAAACGTAAGCATCATCGACGAGCGAGAGTTGACGATGAATGGCGCCAAGACTGGAAAACAATTCTATACTTAGGCCCTGGCTAAAAACCAAGAGCGCTTCAGGACAAGGCACTGCGCGTTGGACGTTTGCTATGAGTAGCTTCAGGACAAAGGCACTGCGCGTTGGACGTTTGCTATGAGTTCGCGTTATTTTCTTGACGTTGCCGGGGTGGCGGAATGGCAGACGCTACGGACTTAAAATCCGTTGTCCTTAACGGGCGTGCGGGTTCGACTCCCGCCCTCGGCACCATTTAATATCAATGGTTTAGGGGTAGTTGGTCTTATCATGACTGACTACCTTTTCTTGTTTTGTGTGCCTATAGTGTGCCAAATCAAAAAAATGAGGAGAACCATAGTTGGTTTTCTTCTACATCTGAGATTCCATCCGTCCATGAAGTCTACGTTAACGAATGTGGCGTCGTGACTACGAATCGACAAGAATTGAAAGGTTTAAGAAGTCGTGACTAAAGAGCGCACATGCGGGACCTCCTCGGTTAGCCAGCAGCGTGAGCGATCACGGCAAGGCGGTGGCATGGTTTTGGAGACTTCCTACTTTTCTTGGCGCACTGGAGCGAACATTAAGAGATTGACTTTTGTTTATGACGCGACTAATCTTCGGCCCGTTCGTAAAGGCTGAATTCTCACGAGCCTCCTAATCCCAGCGCGTCGTCCAATCCAGCCTCGGGCTTCTAGCCTACTCAACCAGAACAGGAGTGATCTCATGCCACTTCGAAAGGTCTCGCGATTCTATAAACAACAGCCGATACGGGCAGTCTTTATCACTGTCATTGTCGTATTGGGCGGCATTCTGATCTCGCTCTCTTTTCTCGCTGGTGCGCAGGGACTGTCTTTTGAAAGTTTTTTACTCTCCATAATAAGGTGGGAAACGGATCTAGAAGGTTTTTCAGCCCAACAGTGGATTTCTTTGATTACGCCCGCCGTCTTATTGGTAACCGCGGCCGTGGCTCATGCCGTCGATGGCCGCAAGAATGGTCGAGGTATAAGACACCTTACGACAGAGATGGGAGGACGTGCCTATAACTTGGAGACCGACGTTATCTCTGCGTCAATGACTAAACAGTCGGTTCTGGCAACGATAGCTTCCATCCTGGCTATCGTAATCCAGGCTTTTTTTCGAGAGCAATCAGGTTACCTGCGCCTGGTTTCCGCCCTATCAACTGCCGGCTTCCTACTTACTATTCTTCTGCTACTGGTTTCAATGGTCTGCTACGACTACGCGAGTCGCTTCAACTGGGATGCAACTGAGAAAGCTGACTTGGTTGGAAAAGCCCTCTACTTAGACATATGGTCGTGGTACTTCCTGCTAACGTCTTTCGTTCTGGCTGTTGCCCTGTTGAATCCAAGACTCTCAACAATCCTATCGGTCTTTGCTGGTATTTTGATGTGGTGGTACTACTTCTTCCGAATGGCAAACGCTGGAGTAAGATTACCAATTCGTGGTCTACACCTTGAAATCAACGTGAGCGACTTAAGCGCCGCCTGCGCGTTTTATCATTCCAAACTTGGATTCGCTATCGGCTCTCTGGATAATCATAAAGCGGAGTTAGAAGTGGGATCATGGGGCAGGATAACGTTGGTTCACTCTACGCAGAGCTTTCCGGCTCAGAACGTTATTTTCACAATTCCGGCGGAACTACTGATAGATGCCCAGAATATCTTAAGTCACCAGGGAATCACTGCTACTGCAACCAGTTCATCCGAAGTCACATTCACGGATCCATACAACCACTGCCTCTGTCTCCGTACGATTGAGACTTCAAAGAAGCGTACCAAAGAGGGAAAGCCCAAAACCAACGCTGTCAAGAATTAGCTGATGCGGATTTGTCCTCTTTTTCTGAGGCCTTGCCGCGTTAATAGAGAGAGGAGAGTTGCAGTCCTCGCACTCATGACATCAATCTGCTGAAGAGATGTAGAAAACCTCAAGAGATAGAGAATCTCCTGCAACTCGATTGTCCTGCGCGAATGCAGAGTGACTGCTGTACGGTAGACGCTCAAAAGATCGCAAACTCAGCCTTCCCTGATTATTTTCACGAGAGTCGGCAACTTCAGCAATGAGCCAAAGTAGGACATCATGACCCCGATCCCAAAAGAGACTCGTCGAAATAGAGAACGTCTATGCGTTGGTTGAAAGCGTCCGGCGAATACTCGATGAGGGGTGAAAGGAGATCATCTTATGTCAGAAAAAAGATAAATGGATTTTTTGTTGGATATCGTCGCACTGCAGAAACGCTGAGAATCAACGCTGTGAATCCACGCTAGGCGTCCATACAGGTGTTTCCGAGAAGATTCAATTCCTGAGGTTCACGATCAGTAGAAATCTAAGAAGCGGCCTTGGCAGGTTGACCTCTTCTCAGATTTGTTAGATTAGATTAGCAATCATTAAGCAACCAGACGAAAAGCCAAGTTCCCTGACGAGTTCTTAAAGCACTCTATGCCCTGCCCCGACGAAACATGAGTCTTTCTACGCGCTCTGCTGCTTCCTTTTGCATGTCTGGCAAGACGTGAGAATAGGTGTCCAATGTAAGCACGATGGTCGAATGGCCCAATCGCTCAGCTGCTACTTTCGGATTCTCGCCATCGGCTAGTAGCATTGTTGCGTGCGTATGTCTGAGATCATAAAGCCGAAACGTAGTGGGAAGTTCGGCCTTAACAAGCGCGGGTTTGAACGACGCCTTTGTCAATGAGGGAACGCTCAGAGGTGTTCCTAAACGGGAACAGAACACAAGCCCATGATCTTGCCACTCAGATCCCGCTCTGAGTCTGTCCTCGCCTTGTCTTCGCCTGTGTTGCCCCAATGCCTTAACCATTGAAGCCGGCAACGGCAAGGTGCGTCGGGACCGTGAGGTCCTCGGCTCTGCGAAAGACCAGCCTCCACCTTTCTTGTGCGACCAAACCAAGGCTCGACGTACCGTAGCCGTTCCCTTTTTGAAGTCGAGATCTGTCCACTTCAGACCAAGATATTCCTGTGGTCTCATTCCGGTCGCGAGCGCAAAAGTGAACAGGGCAGCAAGTCGAGTGTCTTTGACTGCGTCGAGAAAGCGTCCCACCTCCTCCAAGCTCATCGCCTTCATTTCCTTGCGTTCCAACCTGGGCAGATCTACAAGCTCGGCAGGATTCCGATGCAACATTCCCCACTTAACGGCCTGCTTGAGAGATGAAGAAAGCACGGCATGAGTGTAGCGAATCACCCACGGCGAGAGCTCTCGGTCTCGCATCGAGTTATACAAGCCTTGAATGTCCAATGCGCGGAGGTTTGAGAGTTTGATTGTCCCTAGTGGTTTCCGCACATACCGTTCGAGTAAGGCTTCGTAATCCTCAAACGTTCGCTGTCTTACCCTTGCTCTGGCAGCGTTCTCAAGCCACTGCGTGAGGTACTTGTCTAGAGAAATGGACGAAGGCTCGATATTTAATCCCTGATCCTTATCATGGAGCTTACCAGTCAGATATCGATCCGCATCTTTCTTCGTGCCCCGAATCGTTTTGTTCGAGTATTGCCGCTTACCATTCTCATCTCGCCCCTGAAAGATGCGAACGAGCCATGTATCTTTGCCTCGCTTGATGATTTGGCATGCCATGTCGAGAACCTCCGAGCCTTTGGGAGTCCGAGCCAGTACCGTTATTCTAGCGCATGCGCTATGGTTCTGTCAAACAAATACTTGCATGTGCGCTAGTATTTATGATAAGTAAGGAAACGATATGCAAGGATTCCTTACCACGCAAGAGGCGGCGGAGAAATTGGGAGTGACCGCTGGCCGGGTACGCCAAATGATCGTTGATGGACAGCTTCCGGCTACAAAGTTCGGACGTGACAATCTCATTCAAGAAGCTGACTTGAAGCTTGTTGAAAATCGAAAAGTTGGACGTCCGCCAAAGGTCAAAGCCGCACCCAACCAAAAGCAATCTAGAGGGCGAACGCCCAGGCGGTAACGCCGCACCAAACGTAGTACCTCCAGAACGAGAACACTTTACAAACATTTGGCATCGACACTTCTTAATGACCAGTGATGTTTGTCACAAGGATCACTAAAGGGAATCCCAGACTAGAGCTGACTGCCACTTCGAACCATCTCACCTTGAATCCTACCGTTTCCCTCGACGGCACCGCCTTGTCTCACCCATTGGGCAAGCGCATCTTCATCGAAACGTATCTGGCGAGGACCGAGGCGGACAACAGGAATTACTCCTAACCTTGCCAATTCGTAGAGCCGAGCTAATGAAACGCTCAAGACTTCCGATGCTCGCTTTGCTTGAATCAAACTCATACCTTCCTTTACTCCTCGACGAAAGTTTCGTCGTGCCGTAACTCCATCTCAAGCAGCGTGCCATCATCAGAACAACATTCTGGGCTATGAAGCTGGGCATTGATGATCGAAGATTTCAGAAAAGCTGAGGAGCAAGCACCTAACAACGGGGGTCAACAGGAGGAACAAGACTCAAACGGGAGTAACCTGTTGTGAAACACTTCAATGTATGTATTTCGCAACAGCAGCCGACGTTCATTCAAACGGAATTCGCTGGCCGAGACTGAGAGCGACGCCAACGATCAAGTTCGCGAATTGCAACAATAAAGACGTAGACGCTGAGGATTAAGCTTAGAGGCCGGTAAATCGGGAGAAGTGCCTGTTGAAGTCCGTACGCTCGGTCAACTGAAGAGTATTCGGTCCACCGTTGCAAAGCGATTTGCAAAGAGTAATAGAGAGCGTAGGCACTAGCTGGCAATGCAATCAAATAACCCGAAACTCGTTTGAGCAGTAGCGCACCGGCACTTCCCAACAGTATTACGGAGGATCCCACTGCTGACCACCAGAACATTTTCCCACAACAGTTGACGCTCCACTTATCCGGCAAATATGAATTTGACACCGAGGCGAGGTAACTCAAAATCAATACGAACAAAGATAAGACAAGAATGATGTTCTCACGCGCCAAAAAGCCAGGAAGCGGTCTAACATCGACTGTTACATCCCTCATCTCAAATCCTCACTTTCGGCAGAATCGCACTTCACCGCGGGCAATGCTAACTATCATTTGCTCTTACCACCGCACGCCGCCTGAATGTCATTGCAACCTTCGAAGTCCGACTTGTGTAATCTCACCTAGGTTGGCATTGCTGTCGTAGTTGAAGGTGAGCGTGCGACCCAACGTATGGATGTCTGAGAAAAGTGATACCTGGTTTCTGCGGGAGGGACAGGTCTTGGGTTAGTATACTTACGGAATCAATTTTCGATTATTTTGAAGAGAATTTAACCGATTCAACTATCCGTTTTAAGATCTCATAGTCTTGATCGCTCTTGTACTTTCCTACCAGTACAAATCCTCGTTCACCATTCGAGAAATCCGGAACACAGATTACCAGCCCTTTCAGTACCGGTTTATCCTGATCGATGTCCCAGGGGATTTCCTCTCTCCTTTCGAGCAGCGCCTTTTGGCCATCTATGAAAAAGTCCTCAAAGCGACTCCCTTGCGAAGCCCCCAGCTTGTAGTACTCGCATTCCTCCGGTCCCTTACGCTGGTAAATCGAGAACCACAAATTGCCTTCCTTCACGAACAGTCTGGAGAGAGGCTTCCAGCGTTTGAATGCAGGGCTGAGTTCCGGGGGCACCAAAAAAGTGACCTTCCCATCCATATCGATTCTTTGCCAGTCCCGTCCGGAATCATTTTTCGGATCACGCCTACCAGATTCGGTCGTCACCAGCTTGGAAGGCGCTCGAACGAGCCTACCGCGAAGCGTGCCCCATAACACAGCGATTGTTACCCCCGTCACACAAGCGACAAGAAAAACTGCCATACGCAGCTTCATTTCAATACCTCAAGCTCTTCCTTATCGGAATACACAAGCGAAAAACAACCCGCCCTAGGGCGATGGTGGAACGGTATACGTCGGGCCTCCACAACCATGTTCCAAAAGTGCGTCCTGAATGTTGGGGCTTGAATTTTTATAGTCTCCGTCATAAACACCAAGCCTGCGTGCGACATCATTATCGTTCATGCCGAGAGCGGCGTGCAATGCCTCGTGCAGAAGGGTTGTGGAGTCATAATCGTCGACGTTTAGATAAACGTCAAACTTTGTCCAGCCGGTATAAACGGCCGCCATTGCATGAATAGGGCCCGAAGTCATCATTGACATGACTGTATCCTTGCTCCACGAGGAACCTGGCCAAGTTACCCCCGCCTCAACCGCGTTTATGGTTGATGTGCGCCCATTGTAAGGAATCTGTTTTTTCAGGGTTGAGGCCAAATTAAGAACATTGACGCCGTGTTCGATTAGAAAACTCGTGCACTCATATGAATTCAAGTTTCTATTAGCCTCCGTTTTCCTTGCTTCGTACTCCTCTCGCTGCCCTGTTGTCAGTCGCGCTTTCGTACCGGATTTCTGGGTAGATACACCCAGACCAAGCGTTCCCAAGCCGACCGCACCACCCGGGATCGTGATGAAGTATCCGACATTCCTGATTCCGGTAGTTCCAGCAAGGAAAGAATTATCATTACCATTTTCGTCGTGGCCGATGGCGCCCTTCCCTGGAATGTAGAATTCTTCCCACGCGTCGACCCAGAGCGTTGAAGAACCGCCAAATAATTGGATGTCGTATTTGGTAGTTCCAACTCTTAGCTGCAGCCCGCCGCCGTTCCCCATCCGGTTAACAAAATCACAAAGTGTAGGCACTCCATCCAAAAGGGTGACGCAGCCAGCAGCCGGATTAGCAAAGTCACCAAAGCGGCCGTCGGAGGGTCCGCCGCCGCTACCGGGAAGGTCGCCCGCGCCACCGCCATGACCGACCGGACCGGAATTCAAACGAACGTTAGCGCCCAGTGGGTCGAATTCCTGGCGAGTATCCAGTCCGCTGCCAGTATCGCTCTTGAAGAACTCGTACTGGCTAGCGCCCGTCGGACTGCTTTGCTTCAGCATGACGTAATTCAGCGCCGGGAGTTGCCGGGCTATGAGACTTCCGGCGGGTGTGTAAACATAGCCAATTTGCTTTTGTCCGCTGCTGTTTAGTTCGGTGACGATTTCTCCTCTCAAGATACTCGACCGCAGATAATAAGCCGTGATTGCGGATCCACTGGCGTTAGAAGCTTCGCTCACTTTCCAGCCATCGCCATCAAATCCCATGGTCGTGCTGGTTGCCACATAAGTGTTGGTTGGGTTAGACCATCGTTGGCCGGTAAACGATATCGTCTTTCCGGCGGCATCGTAGGTGTAGGCGCGCGTGTCGATTGTCGAGACTCGGCCATCGGCATCATACGCCCAGCCAATTCGCCGCCCGTTCGTATAGCTTGCTGAATCGGAGAAGTCATGCAGCCAGCTTTCACTCCAGCGATTGCTGGTATTGCCCCAGACGTTGTATTGGAAAGTTTCGTACATGGGCACTGGACCCGAATCATGCCGGGCTGCGCCACCGGCCGCAGCCTCAGTTAAGCGCCCGGCGTGATCGAAACTAAATGAACTATCGAAGTTGGTGTGCACCGTGTTATGCACATAACTGAGGCGCCCGTCGTTGTAGTAATCGTAATTCTGATTAGCCACACCGCCACTGATATTGAAATTAGTTGCTTGCAGCCGTGCGTTGTAAGCAACCGAAGACGTCTGGCTCCCGCCGATGGAAAC
>DATNBH010000045.1:0-25281 GCA_035572035.1 Pyrinomonadaceae bacterium
GGACAAGCACACTCTAACCGAGGAGGCGCTCTTCTGATTGCGAATTTATGTCACCACTTCCTGTCTTTCTTAATTCCTCCCAGCACTCTACCCGCTCAATGCTTTAGCCTACCCTGGAAATTGTTTTACCGGTCAAGTCTGAGTCAGTTGCCCACAAGCGGCAGTGAACGGGTCAAACTGTAAAGCGCAACCTCACTCAGCAAACCCCAGGCGGAATAAAACCGTGAACCGAAAACCGGAAACCGTGAACAGTGCCAAGTCAGTTGCCCACGAGCGGCAGTGAACGGGTCAAACTTTAAAGCGGAACCTCACTCAGCAAACCCCAGTCCATTGACGGTTCTGGCGGTGTCCGACTGCCGTTTCAGCTCTCAGTCTGATTGGCTATTCACGGTTTACGGTTTACGGTTCACGGCTCAGGGGTCACTCCTTGAACATCGGCTCAGCTTTGCCCGTATAATACGAGACGACCAGTAACAGCCGCGCTAACGTGCGCAAAAGGAGAATTTCTACCGATGGGAATACTTGACGCGATTCGCACCCAATTCATTGAAGTCATTGAGTGGCTCGACGATTCGGGCAACACAATGCTTTATCGCTTTCCCGTTCACGATCAGGAGATCAAGAACGGCGCCCGTTTGACGGTTCGCGAATCCCAGGCAGCTGTATTCGTCTTTCAAGGTCAAATCGCGGATGTGTTTCCTCCGGGGCTGTACACGATCGACGGCGGCAATACTCCCATTCTTTCCAAGCTCGGCGCGTGGAAACACGGCTTTACTTCTCCGTTCAAGTCTGAAGTCTATTTCGTCAATACGAAACAGTTCACCGATTTGAAATGGGGCACGCCTAATCCGGTGATGATGCGCGACGCAGACTTCGGCATGGTGAGACTTCGCGCCTTCGGTATTTATTCGATTCGAGTTTCAGATCCTCGAGCCTTCATCAAGGAAGTTGCCGGTACCAACGGTCGCTTTGAAACTGAAGACATCGAAGGGCAGTTGCGCAGAACGCTTGTGAGCGGCTTCAGCGATGCAGTTGCCGAAGCAAAGATCGCAGCTCTCGATCTCGCTGCTCATTATGACGAACTTGGCGGTGTGCTGCGGACCAAGCTCGACGCTGATTTCAAATCCTATGGGCTCGATCTAACGAAGTTTGTGATCGAGAACATTTCGTTGCCACCCGAAGTTGAAGCAGCGATGGACAAGCGCACTTCGATGGGAGTCATCGGCGACGTCAACCGCTACACGCAGTTCCAGGCTGCCGATGCCCTGCGCGATGCCGCTAAGAATCCGGGTGGCGGCGCAGGCTTAGGCGCAGGACTCGGCGCGGGCTTTGCAGTTGGCAACGTGATGGCCGGCGCTTTGGGAAATGCGATGAACCAGGGTTCCGGTGCAGGCACAAGCAGTTCGCCTCAGATCAAATGTTCCAAGTGCGGCGCGATGACATCGGCATCATCAAAGTTTTGCAATGAGTGCGGCGCGAAAATGGAAGTCGCAGCCTCAGGTGGCACGTGCGTCACGTGCAAAGCGACACTGCATCCCGGAGCAAAATTTTGCAGCGAATGCGGCTCGAGCCAGGAAAGACTGAAGTGCTCGAACTGCCAGGCAGAGCTTGCCTCCGACGCGAAGTTCTGCAAAGAGTGCGGCACCAAGACGGCGTGAGAATTTTTGTAAACAGGTGTTAAGAGTTCAAACTTCAGTTTGGGGTTTCGCAGCCACCCAATCTGAAAGATTGAACTCTGAACGCCTGTTTGCACATTAGCTTCAACGCCTGCGGCTATCAGTTTGCGCCTCAACGCTGGTATCCTAATTACCCCTGTCACAAATCCTTAAGCCTGACTTGCTTCTCGAGAGGACACCTAATGTTGCGTAGCCTCCAGCATCCGCGCCGCGTTGTCATCACCGGCATGGGCTGCTTGACGCCGATCGGCATTGGTCGCGAAGCGTTCTGGCGAGCGTTATGTAATGGCGAGAGCGGCGTGCGCCACATCGAAGGCTTTGACGTTTCCGAGTCTCCAGTAAAGATCGCGGCCCAGGTGCGCGACTTTGATTGGGCGGCGCAACTCAATCCCAAAGACAGAAAGCATGTGCCGCGTACGGTGCCGCTCGCGCTTGCTGCAGCGCGCGAAGCATTGGCTGATGCTGGCTATTGCACGACGGATCTGACGCTGGACCAACGTCGCGCGTTCGGAGTTGTACTCGGGACCGGCGGCGGTGGCTTGGCTTTCACTGAACAACAGTACGAGTACTGGTACGTCGGTCCCGTGCACAAAGCGAGTGTCTACACGATTCCGGCGTCGACCCACGGCGGACTCTCGAGCGAGCTCTCGATGGCATTTGGTCTGCGAGGACTTTCGCATATCGTTTCCACTGGATGCACAAGCTCTACCGACGCCATCGCCTACGCTGCGCAGCACATTGCTTTGGGAAGACAGGACGTCATGTTGAGCGGCGGAGTTGATGCGCCAATAGCTCCAGGCATTCTCGCAGGCTTCAATCTGATGACAGTCTTAACTAACGAATGGAATGACGAGCCGCACCGCGCGTCGCGACCGTTCTCGAAAGACCGTTCCGGGATTGTCATCGGAGAAGGAGCGTGGATTTATGTGTTGGAAGAATTCGAGCACGCGAAGGATCGCGGCGCGAAAATCTACGCTGAGATTACCGGCTACGGCGCCACGTGTGATGCGTATCATCGCGTCAGATTGGAAGAGTCGGGCGATGAGCCTGCGCGAGCGATGCAGTTAGCGCTGGTAGATGCTGGACGCGATCCTGCAGAGGTTGATTACATCAACCTGCATGGCACCTCGACTTTGCTCAATGACCGAATCGAGACCACTGCGTTGAAGCAAGCCTTCAACAGCAACGCCGCTCGCATCCCGATGTCCGCGACTAAGTCTCAAATTGGACATCCGCAAGGAGCCAGCGGCGCAGCGGGCCTCGGAGCCGCGCTTTGCGCGATGCACACCAGCCTCATTCCTCCGACGATCAATTTGGATGAACCGGATCCGGCTTGCGATCTCGATTACGTTCCCCATCAGGCTCGCGAAGCGAACGTTCGCGTGGCGCTCTGTAACTGTATCGGCTTCGGCTCCAAGAACAGCGCGCTCGTTGTTGAGAGGATGTAAGCGCGGGAACCGGGAATCGTAAACCGTGAACCGTGAACCGTGAACCGAAAACCGTGAACTGGAAACCGTGAACCGTGAACCGGAAACAGAGAACGCGGAACGGCGATCACTGACAGATATGAATCAGCAGGAACAATGAATCAGCAGGAACAATGAATCGGGAAGAAACAAACTTAAAGGCTGAGGCCTCGAACTGTTCACGGTTTCCGGTTCCCGGTTCACGGCCTTTTCCCGCGTTTGAACGGCGCAGCCTCGAGCTTGAACATTTGGACAAGGGTGATTACACCGCGGACGAGTACGAAGGCTGTATTGTCGAACTCAAGCGAGTGAATCGGTGGTTAGGCGATGTGCGGGCTCTAAAGCAATCGTTGATAAATGAAATCGAAGGTTCAAACGTGTCTAGGTTTTCAGTTCTGGATGTTGGCGCAGGTTCAGGGGAGTTGCTGCGGGTAACGGCTGAGTGGGCTGAGGCGAATCGGAAGAAATCTACCTTGGTCGGGCTGGAACTGAATGCGCGTTCCGCCGCGGCGATCAAAGATGAATCACGTCAGCATCAATCAATAAGTCCACTTCGAGGTGATGCGCTCAGTTTGCCGTTTGCAGACGCCGCTTTCGATTACGGCATGTGCTCGCTGTTTACGCACCATTTCAAGGATGACGACGTAGTGCGCATTCTGCGCGAGCTGGCCCGCGTGAGTCGCCGGCGTATCTTCGTGATCGACCTCCATCGCCATCCGATCGCTTACTACTTCTACACCACGATTGGTCGCTTGTTTTTGCACAATCGGTTGATTCGAGAAGACGGGGCCCTCTCCATTCTGCGAAGCTTCAAGCCTGACGAATTACTTGCTTTGGCAAAACGTGCGGGGCTGCGCAATATCACAGTCAGGCGAATCTTTCCCTATAGATTGGTTCTATCGGCGACTTGTGGGTGAGATGCGAGACTTGGAAGTACGAGCGAGCCAACTAATCCGGTGGCGGCAAAGCCGGCGGCGAAGACTTTGGGGCTGATACTTCATCTGCAAATCTGACGCGTTAGTAATGAGGACAGAAACGCCAGAGTATGACGTGATCATCGCCGGAGCCGGACCGGCCGGAAGCAGTGCTGCGATCCACCTTTCGTCGCGCGGGGCGCGCGTTCTGCTCGTCGAGCAGAAGAAATTTCCGCGAGCGAAGCTTTGTGGAGAGTTTATTTCTCCCGAATGCCTGACTCACTTCGAACAGCTGGGTGTTAGAGATCGAATGCTAAAGGCCGGAGGAGAAACCGTTACGCAAACGATCTTCTATTCCCGCAGCGGTCGAAGTGTCAAAGTTCCCAGCAACTGGTTTGATAACCGAAACGCCGCGCTGGGATTGAGTCGAGCGGAGATGGACAATCGACTCCTTGAACGCGCGCGTGCCGTGGGCGTCGATGTGATGGAACAGACTCAAGCCATCGGTTTGCTGAATGGAGGAAAACGAGTTTCAGGCGTGCTGCTAAAGACTGGCGATATGACTTTTGAGACCACCGCTGCGGTTGTAATTGATGCCACCGGTCGCGCGCGATCTTTGACTCATCGCCTTCACAAAGACAATCAACGAACGTCGCGGCGGCCTTCATTGGTGGCTTTCAAAGCACATCTCGAAAATGCGCGGCCGGAACCAGGAACCTGCGAGATTTATTTCTACCACGGTGGTTATGGCGGCTTAAGTCAGGTTGAGAATGGACTCAGCAACTTGTGTTTCATAGTTGCCGCGAAAGATGTGCGTGAGTGCCAGGCTGATCCGGAAACAGCAATGCGCAAGCTGGTAAACAGGAATGCGCGCGCCGCCCAGGCGCTCGAAACTGCGAAAGTCCATGACCGCTGGTTGGCAGTCTCGCTCGAGAGCTTTGGTCGTCGTGAGCCGGTGCCGATGGATGGCCTGCTTACCGCCGGCGACGCAGCCGCTTTCATTGATCCGTTTTCGGGCAGCGGGATGTTGATGGCGCTCGAAGGAGGCAAGCTCGCAGCGGCGAATGTGCTTCAACACCTGGAAAGTCTGCGGCAAGGCGAAGGACATGATGCTTTGACGCGATCGTACCGCGAGCAATACCGGCGCCAATTCGGATCGCGGCTGCGGGTCTGTGCAATGCTAAGACGGGCGGCGTTTGTTCCCAGCTTGGCTGATGTAGCTATCAGGCTATTTGGCTTGAGCGATCGACTGCGACATAGCCTTGCGAAAGCCACGAGGTCGGGAACTGACGGGTGACGGCTTGACGTGGGGAAGAAAAAGTTCGTTGGTGTAGCCGAAGAATTTCCGGAGTCATTTCACCACGGCTCCGCGTTCCCCAATCACCCCTTCAGTCGCTCGTATCCCGGTGTCTATGTGCAAGTTGTCGTCAAACAAATTGGCCCATTATGCTTGCCACAGGTCATGTTTTTGCGGTAAAAAGGCTGAGCGTTTTTGCACGTCTGCAAGCCGGGCCTTTGTTCAAGGCGTAGAAAAGATCAAGCGATGACCAAATCGCTCTCCATAGAAACGTCGTTTGATCTGGCATGTAGCGTTTCTGTTTCTCAATAGTTGTCCTTTGCTTCTGGTTGTGGACTGTCAGTAAGACATATCCGTAGTCAGTCACCTCGTACGTTAGTTTAAGGAGAATACGACGATGTCAGCTTCCTGGATTCGCTGTCTCAAGATCTCTGTTCGTGCCTTGTGTCTTTTGATGATCACCGCTGTGGCTGCAGGTGCTGCGTTCGCGCAAGCCCAGGCTGATGCGGCTGATTTGCGCGGTTATGTTCGTGACCAACAGGGCGCCGTGATAACCACGGCCACGGTTACTGCGCGTAATCCTGCGACCAACAAGACCTACACGGCTACGACAAACTCGGATGGCTTTTATCAGCTCCTGAACCTGACACCGGGTGACTATGACCTAACTGTTGAGGCGGGCAACTTCAAGAAAGCGTCGCTGCCGGCGGTGAAGCTCACGATCGGACAACGAGCGGATTTGGACATCTCGCTCGAGCCCGGGTCGATTGACGCCGTGGTAACGATTTCCGGCGCCACTACAGAACTGGTCGAAACTTCGAAGACTGCAATCGCGACCACAATCGATCAGCAGAGGATTGATAATCTGCCGATTAATGAACGCAACTACCTGTCATTCGCGCTAACCACTTCAACTGTTGGTCGAGACAACGGTCGCCCGATTGGACCAGCTCCCACCACCGGCTTGAACTTTGGTGGACAGCGAGGCCGTTCCAATCTGGTCCAGGTAGATGGCGCGGACAACACTGACAATTCGGTCAACGCTTCGCGGTCAACTGTTTCTCAGGAAGCTGTGCAGGAATTCCAGGTGGTAACTAACTCGTTTGCGCCGGAGTTTGGCCGCTCTGCAGGCGGTGTCGTAAACGTGGTGACGAAGAGTGGTGGTAATGATTTTCGAGGCAATGTCTTTGGGTTCCTTCGCGACAATGACTTTCAGGCTCGCAACCCGTTTGCGCCCGTCCGCAAGCCGCCCTTCCGACGCAGCCAGTATGGACTGACTATTGGTGGTCCATTGGATAAGGACCGCACGTTTTTCTTCTTTGCTTTTGAGCGTCGCAAGCGAGATGAGTCAGGCTTCTTCACCAGCAACGTCATCGGCCGCCTGACCGCTTCTGCCACGATCCCCGCGGTTCCCGGCTTGAATCCAGTCGCAAGGACATTTAGCAATATCACACCTGAACAGGCTGCTTACGTAAACGGCCTCGTTACCGCTGGCGGTACCGCGATTTGTTTAGCCAGGGCCTACGCTTTCTTTGCTTCGAGCGGAGGCAGTACAGGCCTCACCGGGACCAATCCCTTATCCAGCCCAAATGACGGCAGCGTGTGTCCCGCGATTAGTCCTATTCTTCCGGGTGCAATTGGCTCGCGCTTCATTCTTTCGGGCGCTCCGGTTCCTGTCGGTACAACCAATACCACCGGAGACTTCATTGCGTTCCGTCCGCTCTTGAATCTTCAAAAAGTCTTTCCAATTACTGATCGATCGACTTTCAACTCGATTCGCCTGGATCACTTGATCACCAGCGCGCATCAGTTGTCGTTCCGTTTCGGCTACAACCCCAGCACGATCACCGGCATTCAGGTTGAATCCCAGAATCAGTCACTCGGACAAAACGACTTTTCACGAACCGGCATCCAGGGTTTGAAAGATTACTCATTCGTGACGAGCTTGACGTCGACACTTTCAAATAGAGCCGTCAATGAAGGCCGCTTCAATTTTGGCGAGCGACGCGCCACATTTCGTTCCCAGAACGGTGATGCTGTAGCCCACAATATCTCGGGTACTGCATTCATCGGCCGCGAACTCTTCTCTCCGGTCATTCGGACAGAAACGCGTTATGAATTTACCGACAGCCTGAGTTTGCTTGCTGGTAACCACAGTTTTAAGTTTGGCGGCGACATTGCCTTTATCGCGATTCCGCGAGCGAACTTTGAACTGAACTTCGCAGGTCTGTTCAACTTTGGTGGATTGTCAGCCACTACCCTGAATTCAGCGTTCACCGGCGCGCCGGACTTTACTCCGGTGCAGCAGTACGGCCTCGGCTTCCCGGCCAGCTTCATTCAGGGCTTTGGTGATCCGGTTAGCCGCATCAAGAACAAGCCGTTGGCCTTCTTCGTGCAGGACTCATGGAAAGTACGACGTAACCTGACACTCAACTATGGTGTGCGCTACGACTACGAGATTACGGATCAGATTCCCACCGTAGGCTTGCGCGATCCTTTATCAGGAATCACGTTGACCGCCGGTGACGTTCTGGCGGCCCAGGATGCGATGAATGTGCGTCAGGGATTTCCGCGCGACAAGAATAACTGGGCGCCCCGCATAGGGTTTGCCTGGGACATTAACAACGATGCGAAAACAGTGGTGCGAGGCGCCTTTGGAATCTTTTACGATCACCCGCTACTCGCGATCGCCTTTAACTCGGACATCGCTGACGCAGTGCAGCAACAACAGGGAATCTTGATCCCCGGCAGTCCCACGCCGACTGCGTTGCTGAATGCAGTTCAGATATTCCAGGGTACGGTCATCGTTTGCAATTTCCCCGGTGCAGTACCGGGCGTCAATTGCACACCGGGCGCCGCCAGCAGTGCTCAGTATCAGACCGGCCGGCAGCGTTTCAATGATCAGACCTTCCCAGGCTTTGGTCCAGTGTTGCCCTTCACGCTGCATGTGAATAAGGACTTCGAGTATGCCTACGCGAATCAGGGCAACCTGTCAGTGGAACGGCAGGTCACCAAGGACATGTCGATTTCGGCAGGCTACTTGTTCGTCGGGGCGCATCACCTTCCGCATCCGCTCGATGTCAACGCACCGCGAACAGATCTGCAAATACAAAACTTCCAAAGGTTCGCCGGATTTGCTCCGCGCAATACGACTGAAGCGATCAACTTCTCGATTCCAACGGCAGGAAACGCTGCAGCCACTCCGTGTCCACCGGGATTACCCGTGGGCTCCTGCTTCGATTCAGCGCCGGGTCGCAGGATGTTTATCATCATTCCCGGAATGATTGCAGCTCCAGTCACAGATTTGACGAGCCGCACAATCGTGCCGGCGATTGCAAACTTCTTCCGGCCGAGCGCTCCTAACTATTTCCTTGCGGCCGCAGTATCCGGCGGGGCGGTAAGTAAGGCGGTGCTTGATTCACAGTTGGCCGGAACGCTCCGCAGTCCCGGTGTGATTAGCCCGTTCGGCTCGATCAACGCGCAGACTTCAGACGGCAATTCGGTTTACCACGCGCTGAACATCGAGATCAAAAAGCGCTTCACCAACAGCTTCCAATTCCTGGCGTCGTACACGTGGTCGCATTCAATCGACGATTCATCCGATCTGCAGACCTTGCTGCTGCCGCAGGACAACCGTAACTTCCGAGCTGAGCGCGCTGACTCGTTGTTTGATCAACGTCACCGTTTCGTGTTCAGTGCTGTCGTTGCTTCGCCGGCAAGCTGGCGCTCGGGCGATGGGCTTCATAAGTTCCTGGCTGATTTCACCGTGGCGCCCATCTTTGAAATCTCCGCAGGACGTCCGTTCAATATCTTGAGCAATCAGGATACAAACAACGACCAGTCCAGCCAGACTGATCGTCCGAATGTGCGGGCCGACGGCAGCTTGTGTGTACCCGGGACGCTCAACTGCGGTGCGCTGATTACGGGCGGTGTATTCTCCAGCGGAACCTTGGGTCGCAACAGTGGCGTCACTAAGAAATTTATGCAGCTTGATATGCGCCTAACCCGTGCGGTTTGGTGGAATGAACGCATCAAGCTGGATGTGATTGCTGAAGGCTTCAACATGTTTAATCGCTTCAACGAAGCTTCGGTGTCGCCATTCATCGATGATGTCAACAGTTTCGCCCAACGAGCCAGCAACGGCCGCTACTACAGCCGCCCAACCGCCTCGTTCGACCCCCGCCAATTCCAGTTCGGTTTGAAGCTCAGCTTCTAAGCGGACTGCGCACTAAATTGAAAGCGACCGGTAGCCAAAGCTGCCGGTCGCTTTTGATTTTTGGGATGATGATATTTGGCCGGGGACGATTAGCTGCTCTGCAGCCGCACAGAGCGGAAAGGCTAGGCCTTGCCGATGATCGGGACTTCTAGATTTGGGAGAGGCTATGCCTCGACCAAAGCTTCGAGGCGTAGCCTCTCGGCCAAACCGATTTTAAGCCCCCTTACGGAAAGGCAGAGCCTTTCCGCACTGGGCGGCGGCAGGCCGCGTACGCACATTGTCGCGTAATACTCCCTTGCGGTAACCTGTGTGCTTAGAAAGCCGCCACGCGAGCCCACGGGCGGACGCCCGTGCCACAAATGCGTGGCGGGCGAACCGAAATGGGGTTGGGTGCATCCGAGAAGCTGGCTTTTCAAGGAGTTCTCTGGCGAGTTTCTATCGAGTGAGTTCTTTCGAGCGAGTTTTCGCGGGGAACGTCGGAAGGACGCGACCGGAAACCACAAGGTCAAACCTAATACTCTCCTGGAAATGAGTCGAAGTATGTCGGTTAAGTTATTCCAAAGGTTAATTGTCCTCGGTGGCGCCACCCTTTTGCTTGGCGTCGTGGTTACAGCTCAATCCACCCGGCCTCGCCGCGTACAGTCGAAGGCTGAGCCCAAACAAACGGCTGCCAAGACGAGCTCGAAACCGGACTCGCTGCTGTTGCCGCAGCCTACGCCTGCTCCCGCAGTTCGAAATACCAACGTGCCGCTTCTCGACGTCAAACCCGTGAAGCCCATCGCGGATTCGTCCGCTCCGGTTGGTTTGGACACCGGTGACACCACGCATGCGTTCACGATGTTTCAGCAAAAGCAGTACGACGCGGCTCTTAAAGAAGCGAAGCTGATTGCCAAGAACGATCCGCAGAATTCAGAGGCCTGGAAGATCGCGGGCTTTTCTGAGCTTGCTTTGAAACAGTATTCGCCGGCAGCGAAGGACCTCGAGACCGCGCTCAATCTTCAGGAGGTAGCCAAGCAGGACGATCCGCCAACCAGTGATGCGCTGGCGCAAGCTTACGTCCTGTCAGAGAAATTTGATCAAGCCCTGCCTTTGCTCGTCAAAGCCACGACCCGCGCAGGAGCCGAACCCGATCCACTGATGCTTTATTACCGAGGCTGGGCCGAGTACAAAACCGGCAAGGTAGGCGAGGCCGAACGCACCTTCAACGCAGTAGTCAAAGCTAACCCGCGAGATACAAATTCACTTTATTTTCTTGGGCAGATAGCGCTGGCTAAAAATGATCTGGGCGGAGCGATTGCTTCGTTCAATCGAGTTACGGTCAATGATCCAAAGATGGCTGGTGGTTGGATGCTGCTGACTTCGAGTTACCTGCGTCGAGCCGCTACGGCAACTGATCAGGCTGCGGCTGACGCGGATTACCTGAGCGCAGTGCGTGCCGGCGAAGGCTTAATCAAAGTTAGAACTGACGCAGAGGCCGTCACCTTGTTCGGGCAAGCTTTGATTGGCGCCCGCCAATATCCGCGAGCTGTAGCAGCTTTGGAGCGCTTGAGCGTTTCACTGGAAGCGACCTCGGTATCGTTGTATTTACTGGGTGTAGCTCAATCACGCGTCAAGAATTTTCCGAAGGCGATTGCCGCGCTCGAGCGAGCCGCCGAAAAGAAACCGGATGATGTGAACGTTTACCGAGAACTGGGCTACGCTTTCGAAGTTTCAAAGCAGTATGCAAAAGCGTTGGGTGCTTATCAAAAAGGATTGAGCCTGGTGCCGGATGATACGGATTTCAAAGAGTCCGTTGAGCGAGTGAAGCCTTTTGCGAAGTAACGCGTCCCTTAACCGATGGCGTTGGCAAACAACAGCAGCGTAGCAAATACAGCTCGAGCCTTTGCTACGTACGCGTTGGTCCCTTATCTCGGAATCTTATTTTGTCCCGGCGCTTTATTCATGGGCGGTTTGAATTTGATTTCGTCGTATCGCTCTCGCGACAGTGCCAAGCGCGCTGCGTCATTAACCCTCGTGACGATAGCGCTGGCTGAGCTCGCTGCGCAGCTGACGATGTGGTGGATCATGTACAAGGTTCCGGAATGGACCGCACTGCGCGGTCAAGGGAACCTCGAAAATCTTTGGCGCCCGTAATAGCACGCAGGGTGCGTGCGACTATCAGCTGTAACCGTTGAAAGGAACAAGTCTATGCAGAAGTATTTCAAGTTAACCAGTGCCGCGATCCTTGTGTTGACGGTCGCGTCATTCGTCGCCGCGCAAAAACCCAACACCGCCAGCGACGATTCCAAGCCCAAGCCTGCTCCGGCGCCGCAGAGTCTCAAGGCTAAGTATGAAGGTGGTGTGTTTGGCTACAACAAGAAACAGGAAGGAACGCTGAACTTTGACGACTTGAATCATCGACTGGTGTTCCGCGATAAGAAGGGCAAAGAAGTTCTCTTCATTCCGTACGCGGCTATCAGCCAGGAATTCGCCGACACCGTAGCAAATCGTCCGAAGTCCGCAAGTATTTTAGGTTCAATCCCGAGTCCAATCGGAATTAACCCTATCGGTTTTATTAAGACGAAAAACGATTACGTCACCATTCAGTTTTACGATGAAGACTCGCGGATTGGCGGAGTAACCAGCTTCCGAGTCGAGACTAAAGCAATCTGCAATTCCGTGGTTAACACTCTGGCAGACAAGGCGGGATTGGTGGCTCGCGGCGAAATCTTCGTCAAACCCGGTGGACGAGATGTTATGGGCCGGACATCGGGAGCAATGATTGTCAGGACTGAAATGATCGACCGCCCAGCCGTTTACGTCGAGAACGAGATTCTCAGTAATCGCGTGATTAGCTTGCCGCGACCGGTTTATCCTGAAGATGCTCGAGAGCAAAAAGTCGCCGGCGTTGTAAGAGTGCTGGCAACCGTGGATGAAAGTGGAAGCGTTGCTGAAGCTGAAGCAGTTTCCGGTTCGCCGTTGTTGCAGGAAGCCGCCGTCAACGCCGCCAGGCAAGCCAAGTTCGAGCCACTGGGCAGAGCAGGACGTCCGTCAAAGACGAAAACGATCATCGCCTATAACTTTCAGCTACTTTAGTGAGGGTTCTATCCGCAGATTACGCAGATTCCACCGATTAGGAGATATTGCCGCACTGAGTCGTCGGAATTCTGTGGAATCTGCGGATAGATCATCACAGCAACTTCCGCATCACCACGAAGTCAATAACAACTCCTTCGACCTCAAGCTGAACCGGCTCGAGCTTTTCAAATCCGCAGGCTTCGTACAGCTTGATTCCCGGCAACGTCGACATTAGTTCAAGCGCGCGAAATCCAAACTCACGCGCCTCAGCTTCGCAGCGATCCAAAAGAGCGCGAGCAATGCCCTGTCTCGCGAACTCCGGGTGAATGAAGAACGCTCTTATCCTGGCTGGCTCTGATTGCGGATCGAGTTCGCTCGAGTCGCGGTCGGAAAACTGATCCCCGCCAAAAAGAGTGCGTCTTCGACTCCAGCCGCCGCACCCAACCAATTGACCCGACTTCTCGGCGACGAAGTAGGTACCGTCTTCGATGAGGCTGGTATCGACGCCGAAGACTTGCTTGAGTGCCGCTTCGATTTGATCGTTACTGTAATCCTCGCGACTTAGCTTGCGTGCTGAATTGGTTATTAGTTCCTGGATCTTTTCACGTTCAGGTAGGTTGGCTTTTCTAATTTGATAATTCAAGTGGCCCTGCGCTCAGTTGAAGATGTGCCGCCAGACTTCGCCCATTGTATGCGCTTCCGGGATCGCTTTCTGCATCGCGTATCCAGCCACGGTGAGGAACAGAGCAACCAGCATTGCTGGGAAAACTGTTCGCTTAATAGCAGCCTGCAACCAATGCCGGTCTTCGATTCGCCTCACCCGGCGATATAAACCAGCCACCAATGCGCCGTCAACCAGAATCTCTGCGAGCAGCGACGGGGCGATGTAGATGACGTAGAAAGTGCTGAAGAGACCGGCGAGCAAAGCGAGGCCGGCAATTATCAAACATCCCAGTTCCTCCAGGTCGATATCGAACGGGATGATATCCGCAATCGAGCCTCCCGAGTCGACGTGAACGGCTGCCGATCCACTGTCGACGAAACCACCGCCGGCGCCGCCCCCTCTGAAGTTTCCCCCACCACCGAAATCCGAGGTGACATCAAGTGATGGTCCTCTCGTTCTGCTCATGACTTCGATCGCGACGTCGCTACAAGAGTCAAAAAAATCGGGGAACGAGTGGCGCTGCAGCCAAAGCCAAAGCGCTAGCAAAGTCAGAAATGCGAAATAACCAACACCGATGGCCACGGGGTAACGCACCGCCATTTGCAGGACGCCGAGATGAAGCAGGCTGGCCGACGTCAGGAAACCAGCGAGGCCTGTGAGCACAATGATCAAAGTTACCAGCAGTCGAGGCCAGCTGCGTCGCACCAGTCGTTCTCGAACAATCGCGATCCTTCGTTGTCGTTTGTCGTATTTCATCGGAGTAGAGAAATGTCACACTAGTTCTTTGTCACCGGCTCGAGGGTGCGCGTCGTATGTTCAGTAACGCTCGCGACGGTCGCCAACGGTGGCCGCGCTTCGAGTTGCGGTAATTCGTTCGTATTGGACGACGACAACATGTTTCCTGATTCACTCTGCTTGATTCTCGACATGCGACGAATCTGCCAAATACCGAGGCTGAAGTACGAGAGGAAGCCGAGCGCGCAAAAGATCAAGTAGGCTACGATGATCGCCTGGCTGAGGTGCAGTTTGTTGAGGACAATGATTCCGCCCAGCACAAAGCCCAGGGAGAACACCGTAATCCAGAACAGACCTTCCATCTCGCTGTCCATTCGCTTTTCAATGATTTGAATTACTTCAGTGTCACTGGCAATCACGTGTGAGCCGCAGCGATTGCAGTACTTCATCGGCTGGGCGAGGGCAACACCACAGGACGAGCAGAACATGGTTACCACCTCCTGGCATCCTTTACGTGTTGGGTCCTGAAATGGTTTCGGTAGCGGTAAGCTGATGACTACAACTTTGTGTAATAGTTGGGTAAGACCAGGCGGAAAAGCATTAGCCACAGATTACGCAGATTACACTGATTGCTAACTGTCGCTGGCGAGCATTGTCGCTGAAATAGAAGCGTTGCTCGATCAACTACGGCGATTTCGAATCAAGCAAGCTCAAAACGTTGTAAGGCTCAAAATAGAATCAGTGTAATCTGCGTAAGCTGTGGCAAAAGTCTTTAGCGATTTCATTTTCCTTTTCGTTCCAGGACAATCTCTTCCATCCAGCGTTCCTTGCCGTCCTGGAACCAGGTCCATTGCGTAGAGAAATGATCGTCGTCGATGAAGCGGTAAAGTGCTTTGTCCATATGCCCGCGGTCCCGCGACGACAAATTGCCGCCATCAACAAATGTGAAGGTGATGGTCTTTCCATCTTCTGAGAAGGACGTGGCTGCCAGCCTGGGTTGGTTCTTCGCCACGCAATAGTGTGTGAGCGTCAATCGATCACCATCCATATGAAGCATCGTCATCATCGTCTCGTTCGGGTGAGCGTCGAATGACGATTCGACCACGACTGAGCCTTGCGCAATGGTCTTGAAGTTGACGACTTCTTCCCAGCCTTTGGTACTTTTGCCTATCCAGGCTCCCTCGAGTTTCTTGAAGCGCTCGAACGCGAGTTGTGCTGGAGTTGGAGGCGCTGGTTTGGCGCCGGTATGCGCGTGGTTCTGAGCGAGAGTGACCGCTGCGACTACCAGCAGAATAGCGATAGATAAGAATCGTGAAGACATGACGTGCTCCTTCTATGTACAACAGGCTGCCAGCCTGTTGGTTTCGTTGTGGCATCGGCATCTTGCCGATGGGCTGCGGCTTACGGGCATCTTGCGATGGGGCGCAGCCCACGGGCGGGACGCCCGTGCCACGGTTAGAATCGATCGATTTGGCGGAGCTCGACACTGCCGCCGTGCTTGAGATGCGGGCAGGTCCGCGCGATTGCTAAGGCCTGATCGTAGCTTGTAGCGGGTAACAGAAAATAGCCGCCCATGCCGCCTTCAACGGGTTTTGTATACGCCTCTTCCTTCGGACCGAGAACGCGACTTTCATCTTTCAATTTTTCTCCGCCCAAAAGCATTCCTTTACCACCCAGGTCCCGAGCCCAACTCCCATATTCCTTCACGCGCTCGAGCTCCTCTTGCGGTGTCTTTGGTCCAGATTCAGCGCTTTCATTTCGTACGATGAGAATGAAGCCCGCTTCTTCAGGCGGCGCGGCTTTCGTATTCCACTTCGAACCAACGAAAACGCCGACCACGAATAGTACGAGCGCAATCGCGAACCCGGCAGCCAACTGCCCATAACCCGGTAACCAATTCTTGCGCATGGTGCGGATGACGCCAGAATGTTTCAACTGATTGACGACGCGGTCCTCAAGGAAAGCTGGCGGTGCCATCTCGGTTGGCAAAGCCGCAAAAGCCTGACGCTCATTCGAACTTAGTTCATCGGTTTCGTAATTCATTTCGCTAAAGACTCCTCTCGAAGCATGGACCGTAACACCTGGCGAGCGTGAAATAGTTGGTTCTTCGAAGTGCCGGCATTGATATTGAGAAAGGCGCCAATTTCCTCATGCGTGTAACCCTCGATATCGTGAAGGGTCAGTACGTGCCGGTAACCAGGCGGCAGTCTCGAAATCAATTGGTCGAGATCGATTCCGGTCAATGACGGCTGCACACCGGCGCCTTCGTATTCTTCCGGCAGCTCGTCCTCACGACGTTTCTGAAACTCCCTGGTCGCTTCGCGCACGCAATTGATCAGAATTCCTGTCAGCCAGGTTCGCAAGCTCGACTTCCATTCGAATCGATGCAATTTGTTGCAAGCTCGAATCCACATTTCCTGGAGCGCATCATGAGCATCCGTTTCAGACCCACCTGCTAATCGCAACGCCAATGGATAAAGATTCGGAGTATGGCGGCGATAAAGCTGGCGGAACGAATGCTCGTTGCGGGTGCTCAAGAATTTGTTCACCAGTCGCTGGTCGTCAGTGGGCAATGGTTTCTGGCTTGGCATCCGTTAATGAGTGGCAACCGGATGACTGATGGTTGTATTTAGAAAGAAAGGCTTGGGTCTTTGATTTTTGGTCTTAGTTCGCTTCGGCAGCCTGACTTATCAATATCTAGCTACTGACTTTGCACAAAAGACAAAGATCAAAGATCTAAGACCAAGGCCAAAGACCTTCTTTTTTTACCTGCCTTTGCCGGGCGTTTTCACGCGTGTTACGATTTCAATTCCTCGAATGCAGTAGCTTCTCCGAAAGGTTTTGTCCAACGGTACAAAGAATGATCGACGAGGTTCAGTCAACTAAGCTTTCCAATGGAATTTCCATCCTAACCGAGCACATGCCGGGTCTGAGATCCGTGACCGCAGGCATTTGGGTGCGCCGCGGCTCGCGTCATGAGACCCCGGAATTGAACGGTATCTGCCATTTTATCGAGCACGCTGTTTTCAAAGGCACCGAGCGCCGCTCTGCCCATGACATCGCCGTTGAATCCGATCGCCTTGGCGGCCACCTCGATGCGTACACCACGCACGAGTTGACTGGCTTTACCGTCAAGGTAGCGGACACGGGCTTGCCGCTCGCCTTCGATCTTATCTCAGACATGTTGGCCCACCCGCGTTTTGACGACGGCGATTTGGAGCGCGAGCAAAAGGTAATTCTCGAAGAGATCAAGATGGTCGAAGACACGCCTGATGAATTGCTGGCGGAGCTTTTCAACGCCGCTTACTTTCCGGCGCATGCTCTGGGGCGGCCAATCGAAGGCACCGCTGAAACGGTCGCAACTTTCAATCGCGAGACAACTTCCTCCTTTCATGCGCGTGAATTCATGCCGCATAACTTCGTAGTGGCAGCGGCCGGCAATGTTGACCACGCGCGGCTGGTAGAGTTGGCAGAACGCGCGTTCTCAAATGGCTCCTCTGCGAATGGGGCCACGCCGCCTGCTGCATCTCCGACATGTACTCCGGTAACGGCGGCTCCGATTTTGATCGAGCAAAAAGAAGAATTGGAACAAGCTCACCTGATAATCGCGGCGCCCTGGCCTTCGTCGCTGCACGATGATCGTTATGCAGCAACCATGCTGGCGTCTGTCCTCGGTGGCGGCACGTCGAGCCGATTGTGGCAGCGTGTTCGTGAGGAGCGCGGCCTTGCTTACTCAGTCGGCGCCGGCGTAAGCACCTTTTCCGATCTTGGAGTCTTCTCGGTTTACGCGGGCACGTCTCCGGCCCAGTTGGACGAAGTGCTGGATATCTCGATGGAAGAGTTGCGGCGCATCGTGAACGAGCCGGTGGCAGAGGAAGAACTCCGACTCGTCAAGGATCAAGCCGTATCATCGACCTTGTTGAGTTTGGAGTCCTCGAGCGCTCGCGCCAGCACTCTTGCTCGGCAGGAGATTATTCACGGACGGCGCATCTCGCCCGATGAGATGATTCGTAAGCTTGAAGCGGTAACGACCGATGACATTCAACGCGTTGCGAAGGTTTATCTCGTGTCGGAAAACCTGGCCCTGGGAGCTCTCGGAAATCTCAATGGGTTTGAGGTTGATCGATCGCGCCTGGAAATCTGAAGCAGATCTCAGATCTCAAATTTCAGATCTCAGAATTCCGAACTTAATCGATGAAACTTACTGTCCTCGGTAGCGGCTCAACCGGCAACACAGTGCTGATAGTTGCCGGAAAAACTCGCGTACTGATCGACGCCGGCCTCAGTGCGCGCGAGCTCGTGCGCCGGCTGGCCCAGGTCGGTGAGGACGTGAGCTGTCTAAACGGCGTCGTCGTAACTCACGAACATGGCGATCATTCGGGCGGGTTGCGTGTTCTTTTGAAGATGATTGATTGTCCAGTCTACGTCTCCGGGAAGACTCGCGAGGCCTACATAAGCGAGCGGTTCAACGTCAACAACGAGGAACCACGACGCCGCTCAGCCGCGCTCAAAGATCGAGTTGAGGAGATCGAGTCGAGCAAAGACTTTCGCATCGGGGAAATTGATTTCCATCCCTTCACTGTTCCACACGATGCCGCCGATAACTTTGGGTTTACAGCCACTCACGCGGGCGTAAAGATCGCGACGTTAATGGACTTCGGCCACATCACTACGCTAATCGCGGAGCGGTTGCGCGGCTGCGCGGCGATTGTGATGGAGTCGAACCACAGTCGCGACATGCTGAAAGCCTGTGAAGTTTATCCCTGGGAATTAAAGCAGCGCATCTTGTCTCGGCTCGGGCACATATCGAACGAAGATGTGGCGGAATGGCTTCAATACGGCTTTGACGGTGTCGCCAGGCATATCGTGCTCGCGCATTTGTCCCAACGTGCCAACAATCCTTATCTCGCAAAAATCACCGCGGAAGTGGCGCTGCAGGAGCGCGCGCCCTTGTTTCCCGCGGAGACGGAAATAACGCTCTCTTTTCCTTCTGAGCCGACGCCGTGGATTGAGGTATAACAAGCGAGAATAATGCGTGCTGTTATCGTAATAATAGTTGGAGTCGTCGCCCTGGCAGGCTGTGCGTTGAAGGCGAGCCGGCAAGGCGTTCCTCCCGAAGTCGAAGCAGTGGTCACGACCGTCGGCGATGACGCCAATGACGGACGCTACGAAAAGATTCACAACGAAGCTGCGCCCGAGTGGCGCGACGCGGCTACGCTCGACAAGACTGTGAGTGTATTCAACACTGTGAAAGAAAAGCTCGGTAAGGTGAAGAGCCGGCAGCTGCACGCGGCGACTGAAGAAAGTCGCACCGGCCAACCACTGGGCCATTCATTTGTTCTTACTTACGATACTAAATTCGAACGTGGCGAGGGCATGGAGACTTTCACGATCGTCGAACGCAACGGTCAATGGCTCCTGGCCAAGTACTTCGTAAACTCGATGGCGTTACACTGACAAATCCTGTTCTTGGTTCTTTGTACTTTGTTCTTTGCTTGTTTTCGGAAAGCACCCGCTCGTCCCAGACTCAAGCACAAAGAACAAAAAACTAAGGACAAAGAACATCATCATCAAAATGATTGAACGATATACATTGGCGGAAATGGGCGCGCTCTGGTCGGAAGAAACCCGATTTCAAAAGTGGCTCGACGTGGAAATCGCGGTGTGCGAAGTGCACGCGGAGATGGGGACAATTCCGGCGGGTGCAGTCGAGGAAATAAAAGCCCGGGCAAAGTTTTCAGTAGCGCGCATCAATGAAATTGAAAAGACCACCAATCACGATGTCATTGCCTTCACGACAAATCTGGCTGAGTCAATTGGGGATGCGGCGCGGTTCGTTCACTATGGTCTGACTTCCTCGGACGTGGTGGATACGGCCAACGCGCTGTTGCTACGCGACGCGTGCGACCTATTGCTCGCAAAGATCGATGCGTTCTTTCCAGTGCTGCAGCGCCGCGCGCTCGAATTCAAAAACACTCCTCAGGTTGGACGAACCCACGGCATCCACGCTGAGCCAACCTCATTTGGATTGATCTTCGCGCTTTGGTTCGACGAGATGCGGCGCAACCGGACTCGACTCGAGCGAGCTCGTGACGCTGTCGCGGTAGGAAAGATCAGCGGCGCGGTCGGCGCATTTGCGCTTCTGGATCCGATAGTTGAAGAGAAAGTGTGCGCGCGTCTGGGATTGAAAGCTGCGCCGGTCTCGACACAGATAATCCAACGAGACACGTACGCTGAATATCTTTCGACGTTGGCGATTGTTGCCGCAACTCTTGAAAAGATTGCTTTGCAGGTGCGGCATTGGCAGCGAACCGAAGTACGTGAAGCGCAGGAACGCTTCTCCAAAGGTCAAAAAGGTTCGAGCGCGATGCCTCACAAGCGTAATCCCATAATCTCCGAACGCATCTGTGGAATGGCGCGCCTTGTTCGAGCCAACAGCGTCGTTGGTCTCGAGAATGTGGCGCTGTGGCATGAGCGCGACATCTCGCACTCGTCGGCTGAGCGCGTGGTCCTGCCAGACTCAAGCATTGCGCTCGACTACATGTTGCAGAAAACAACTTCTCTGGTAGACGGCTTAGTCGTCTATCCGGACCGAATGCTGGAAAACTTGAACGCGACCCGAGGGTTGATCTTCAGCGGACAGTTGTTGCTGGCGCTAACCCAGAAAGGCGTTGCGCGTGAGACGGCTTACGAATGGGTCCAACGAAATGCGATGAGAGTCTGGGACGAAGGGGAGATATTTCAGGAGCTGGTAAAGGTAGATGCGGACATCGGAACGCATCTCTCCGCGGCGGAAATTGATCGCGTCTTCGCTCTGGATTTCTATCTCAGAAACGTCGACGCGATCTTTGACAGGGTGTTTGGAAACAACTGAGCGCCGGTTTACTTGTTGATTATCTTCTCGGCCATGTTGCCGATGATTGGCAGCTTGAACCAGGCTCCGCCATAGGCCTTAAAGGCGGCGAAGAGAAGGCCGGCAATGTAAATCAGGACGAGCACCAGGAACAGCAGCCACGGCAGCATAGCGATGCAGGCCAGGGTTTCGCTGATCGAACTCGCCACGGCGGTGATAATGGCGAACACTATCGAGAAGACTACCGCCAATACTGCGAACAATACGTGAAACAGAATGGACTGCAAGGCATGGAAGCGGGCGAACCGATTCGTCTTCTCCATGATGAAGACAATAATCGCTACAATGCCGACCGGATAACCGAGGGCTGCACCAAGGTTGGCATCGAGCCCCAAGCCGGTTTTGGCTTTGGATTCGTCACCAGCCGCGTTAGGGTTTTGTTCGCTCGGTTGATAGGGTGGAGGGTCTTGCATTACATTTTTCTCCGTATTTGGAAATTTTTCACAGGTTGTTTGCGATTAACGTTGGGGCATATTATGTCAAGGACCACATTGGGCGCAACGACTTAAATTTGGAGTGCGGCGACCGGTCGCCGCTTTGGTCCGGGCACAGTAACTCGTTTCTCATTTTCAGGCATCAAAAGCGGTGACAGGTCCAAAAATAGGAAGAATTTGATGAAGGCAAAAGTTTACGTGACCTTAAAGCCTGGAGTGCTCGATCCCCAGGGCAAGGCGATTCAACATTCGGTAGAGCTGCTTGGCTTTGAGCGGGTGGCTGATGTGCGCCAGGGCAAGTATTTTGAGGTTGTCCTGGAAGATTCAGTCGCCCCAGACGAAGCTCACACGGCCGTGACTCGCATCGCCGCTGAAGTGCTGTCTAACCCAATCATTGAAGATTACAAAGTGGAGTTTGAATAGTGAAATTTGGGGTCATCGTTTTTCCTGGTTCGAACTGCGATCACGATGCTTACCACGTGATTTCAAAGCACGTGGGCCAACCGGTCGACTTCATCTGGCACCGGGAAACCGATCTGAGCACTTACGATGCAGTAATTATCCCGGGCGGGTTTTCTTATGGTGATTACCTGAGGGCCGGCGCTCTGGCTCGCTTCTCGCCCGTGATGAACTCTGTCAAGAAGTTCGCGCAGAGTGGACGGTTGGTTTTGGGAATCTGCAATGGCTTCCAAATACTCTGCGAAGCCGGACTCCTGCCAGGAGCATTAATCAGAAATCGCGACCTGCACTTCATCTGCGAACACGTATTGGTGAAGGTCGAGACTTCAGACTCGCCCTTTACGAACGAACTCCAACGAGGCAGCGTGTTGCGCATTCCCATTGCTCACGCTGAAGGAAATTACGTTTGTGACGATATGACTCTCGCGGAACTAAAACGCGATAATCGGATCGTATTTCGATATTGCGATCGGGACGGCCAGATTACCGCCGCCGCGAATCCGAACGGCTCGCGAGAAAACATTGCTGGAATTTGTAACCGTGATCGAAACGTGCTTGGCTTGATGCCACATCCGGAACGGGCCTGTGAAGATCTGCTGGGCTCGAGCGATGGGCGTGATATTTTTCGGTCGCTGGCGGCGACCGTGGCAGCGGCGGCTTAAACACCTGACCGCAAAAACTAAAACATCATGAAACGAATATTACCGATTGTCATAATTCTCGTCGTGTTAGGAACGGCTGTCGGCGCTGCGTGGTATATGAAACGCGCGGCCACAGATGTTAAGTCGTCTTCTGGCGCGTCAAACGTGGCCGGAGCGCCGGCTGGTCCAACTTCAGTCAACGCCTCTCCAGGCGCACAACCACCGCATATTCGCGGGGGCGAGAACGCCGTCGTGACGCTTGAAGAATTCGGAGACTTCGAGTGCCCGCCGTGCAAAGATCTCTATCCGCTTCTGAAAGCCATTGAAGCTGAATACGGCTCGCGACTGAAGGTTGTCTTTCGAGAGTTCCCACTCACTCCCGCGCACGCCCACGCGTTGACGGCAGCCCAAGCGGCGGAAGCGGCGGGATTGCAGGGGAAATTTTTCGAGATGCACGATCTTCTCTACGAAAACCAAACGGAATTGAAGAAGATGTTTGACGTGCGTCCCACCTACGAGGGCTACGCAAAGCAAATCGGACTGGATGTTGAAAAGTGGAAGAGCGACATGACTGGCGCAGCGGTTGAGCAAAGAATTTTTCTCGATGGCAACCGCGCCCACGCGATGGGGGTAAAAGGAACTCCGTCAGTCTTCATTAATGGTACTGAGCTTCCTTTCGAGCAATTCAATCCGGAAGGCCTGCGTAATGCGCTCATCAACGCGTTCGCGAAGGCCGGGAAGTAGCTGCGCCGCAGGCTGGTCCTGACTCAAGATGGCAACTTTACCTGCGGATAATACTCACTCGAGCAAGCGCGGCGTGGTCATCTACGCGATCGCAGCAGCAGTTTCTTTGATCGGACTGGCTGACGCTCTTTATCTCACCATCCAACACGTCACCGGACAAAGCGTGAAATGCACTATCACAAGCGGCTGCTCCGAAGTGCTCAGCAGTCCCTATGCAGTCGTCCGCGGAATTCCGCTAGCTTTGATAGGCGCCGCCGCGTACTTCACAGTTTTCACACTTTGCACGCTCGCAGCCTTTGGCTACAAATTTGTTGGCGGGTTGGTAACCATCGTTGTGCTGCTGATGTTTCTCATGACGCTATGGCTGCTGTACCTGCAAGCCTTCGTGATTGGCCACTACTGCCAGTTTTGTTTACTCTCCGCCCTCGTTACCACGACGCTCACCGTACTGGTGCTGCTTGCCCGCCGCCGCGACAAGAGAATTAGCCGCGGATAAACGCGGATAGGACGGATCTGCAACAGGATTGAATTAATAGCTTTCATTACTGTGGTATCACTCGATTTTGATCAGCTCTGGGTCAGGAAGGGTAGCTTGCGCCCGCCTCAAGTTTGAGCAGCTCTCAAGTTTGAGTTGATATCTACTTACTTGAAGGACAAGCCAAGTTGAGCGGGACTAAAACTGCACCACATAAGCTGAGATCATCTCGAGGTTGGGAAGGGTAGCTTGCGCCCGCCTCAAGTTTGAGCAGCTCTCAAGGTTGAGTTGATATCTACTTACTTGAGGACAAGCCAAGTTGAGCGGGACTAAACTGCACCACATAAGCTGAGATCAGCTCGAGGTTAGGAAGGGTAGCTTGCGCCCGCCTCAAGTTTGAGCAGCTCTCAAGTTTGAGTTGATATCTACTTACTTGAAGGACAAGCCAAGTTGAGCGGGACTAAACTGCACCACATAAGCTGAGATCAGCTCGAGGTTGGGAAGGGTAGCTTGCGCCCGCCTCAAGTTTGAGCAGCTCTCAAGTTTGAGTGGAACCACTTGCTTGAAGGGCTGGCAAAGTTGAGCGGGAGTAAACTGCCCTTCCCAACCTTGAGCTGATCCAAGTTGAATCTGCCCTCCGACAGTGAAAGCCATTCAATCTTGAATCTTCTGCAGATCCGTTCTATCCGCGTTTATCTGTGGCAAACCTTTATCGTTTGGTTACTTCGCGCGGGCGATGAAGTAGAGGAGGGAACGGGTGGGATTGTTGCGCAGTCGCTTCGCCCAGGACGTTTGCAGATCGGGCCAGTCGTCGGGCAAGCATTCGCCGCGTTCAATGATTGCAAAACCAGCCGCAGCATAAGCAGGCGCGAGCAATGAATCGACAGTCGATACTGACGGCAATGAAATATTCAACCGCTCGAGTTCAGTAGCATCGCGGTTCGCGTCAGCGCCGATAATCACTTCAAGCAAAGCATCATTGGCGCACAGTCGTCGCAACTCGCGGAGCAGAGTTGGCTCGCCGCTCGACACTGCGCCCAACAAACTTCCCCAGGGAAAGTGAATGTGGATCTCATCGGCAACGCCGTTCAGCTCTGCGGGGAGATCTTCAATTGCGGCTTGCAGGAAGAGAACATTAGACAAGCCGCCTTTATTCGGCTTCCGATGAATCTTCTCCGAGATTTTTTCCAGAGGACGAGTGTTCGCGTCGATCCCGATGTAGAACTTCCGGGGATTCAGGCGCGCGGACTGGTATACAAAGAGACCGTCGCCGGTCCCGATATCCAAAACTATTCCTTCGCCGGTAAGGTGCGATGAGTCGTTCGAGAGACTCTCGATCCAGTTATCAAGTGGTTCTGCCACGAATGCGCTTTAGCATGTTGGTGATCCTTTCCAGGCGCAATATAGAACGGCTTTGCGCAAAGAGCAAAGGGCAAAGGAAGGCAGTTCAAGATGCCACGGGCTCGCCCCGTGGTGATCACGATGGATTGCTAGAAAAGTTGTCAAACTCGATTAAGAAGATGCCACGGGCTTGCCCCGTGGTGATCACGATGGATTGCTAGAAAAAGTTGTCAAACTCGATTAAGAAGA
>DATNBH010000046.1:0-44993 GCA_035572035.1 Pyrinomonadaceae bacterium
TGTTCTACGGTAGCTTAGACTTCAGTCTGAGCAAGCTTAACCTTCTCAAACATGGTGTTTGGTTACAAGCTCCGACAAGCTCAAGTCGATTCCACTCAAGAAATGATGGTTGCGTGGCTTGGCCTTGACTGGCCAGTATGCTTCCGCACTCTTCGCGCGTTGCCTGATGGTGACGTTTGAACAGACTGAAGTCTGTTCTACTTTGTGACCGTGAAGTCGTCGTAGTAACTCACGCTGTCTGTTTTGGACCAAACACCGACGCGACCTGACACGGGTTCCGTCAGAGTGAAGCTATCCAATTGCTGGCCATTGACCCAGGCGTTCAAGCTGGTCCCCTGGATCGAAATCTTCAGCGTATGCCATTGATTCCTGGCCAGCGCTTGATTTGCCGCCAGCCGTTTCACAAACTTGCGCACGCCTTTATTGAAGGTCCACAGAACGATGTTGTCTTCCATGCCATTGAACCGCACCGTCAGGTAATCTCCGTTCGGTTTCAGGTTAAAGAGAATGCCGGCGCATTCGTCGAGCTGGCCCGCCACAATTTTGAAGCGCATGCTGATCTCGCCGTTTTGAAAGTCGGGGACATCCCTGGCCACTGCGTATGGAAAGTAAGCCCACGCCTTCACATTGTCGATAAACTCTTCATTACGAGCTCCGTAAATCGCGCGCGCCTTTTCAGCGAGACTTCCAGCTGGTTGACCACGCAGCCACTTGCGGCCATCGACGGCCAGCACTTTTTTGCCAGCGTCGTCGACTATGGACCAATTCCCCACGACACCGAGAAACTTTTCCGGCTCTCGTCCAACCCGCTCTTTGGACAGGTCGACATGCAGACCTTTTGCGACTGCTGCTTGCTTACTGCCTCGTTGCGCAAGGACCGAAAGACTAAGACTGAGGAAACACAAAAAGAGCGCCAACCAAAATCGAGTTCTCATGAGCAATCCCCTTTCAACGGCGCGATAGCCACCACGCCACGATAATCAATAAAGGCCACAGACCATAAAAAATTCCTGCTGCAAACTTAGGACTAGCTGCCAGCGGATAACCTGAAAATTCATTATCGGTTCGGCGAGCAGGTGGTGTCACCTTGGCGAGTTGATAGACTTGTTCCAGCACAACCTCTTCGATGATCGAGCGTTCGATCACCTTTTGCCCATCCATCTCGTACCAGAGTTCGCCGTAGTGATCGTCTGCTCCGGCAAACAATCCTGTTCTTCCGGACGCCGCATATTCGACATCGAGTTGCGCGAGGTTACGTCTCAGCTTTCGCAAAACGTTTTGCTCGAAGTCATTGAGCCGCGGATCTTCGGCTGCCAGAAAAACCGTTATCTTGAGCGGATGAGCAATCTTCTTCAGCGCCGTCTCGTCTTCAGTCGAAAAAGAGTTGCGCCGGTTCTCGCTGAAGTCCCAGCTCGGCCGCACTTTGCTTGCTGCCAGCATCACCATCGCAATCATAACCACGATAACCGCGGTCGCCGCAGCTCGAAATCGCCAGGTGCGACCAGTGTTGAGCCATACCACCGCGATTGCGAAGCCTGCCGCACTCAAAGCTAGAATCACCACGACCGTATTAAGTCGCAGCAATCCTTGTTCGAAAAATCTGAGGACGGCAGTAGGCGTGTAACTCGCCAACTCCTGAAGCCACCCGCCTCGAGCCGACGCAATAAAGTCCAAAGCCCAGGTCCCGACCGTCACTCCCAAGGTTACAATGGCTGCACTTGCTGCGCTCTCGGTAATTGCTGCGGCGGCAAAGGCAATTCCTCCGCTCAGGAACGCCCGCAATAGATGGCCAGTGATTAGCGTCAGTGTTTCAGGCGCATACAAATGACCGCTATACGACTTCCATAACCCGAGTGCAATCAACGCCGGACCGAGCGACAACAGCCAGCCACCGATAAACACCAATCCTTTTGTGAAGATCTTGCTGGCCAGGCTGCCGGGAAGTTGCAGGAGCAGCTTCAAACCCCCGCTCTGCTTCTCTGCCGAGATCAACCTGATCGCAACGAAAGGAAAAAGGAACATCGCTGCGAGATCGTAGGCGCCGAATGTGGGAGTCAGAATACCGTCAAGTGGTGTTAAGCCTTGCGATAATGCAGCTGGACCGCCACCGGCGCCGCTAGCCTCGCCGTACAGATTTACAGCAGTGATGAAACCATGACCGACGAGTGGTCCAATCAGGAGCAGCAAAAGCCAAAACGAACGCGACGCTATCAGCTCGCGCCATTCCTTGGCCAGCAATTCAAACCAGTTACGTGAGCGCAAGAAAGATCTCCTCGAGCCCACCGTCGGCAAGTTTAGCTTGAGATCTCAACTCGGGAATCGTTCCCTCACCAACGACTCTGCCCGAGCTCAACAGGACGAGCCGATCACAAACCCGGCCCGCGTCAATCAACTGATGAATTGAAAGCATCAAGGTGCGGCCCCGCGATACCTGCGCGCGCAGCAGTTCCATGACATCTCGCGTTTGACGAAGATCCAATCCATCGAAGGGCTCGTCAAGCAGCAATAACGGATGGTTCGTCAGCAGCCCCAACGCCAGCAATACTCGTTTGCGTTCACCTTTTGAAAGAGACGAGAGACGCGCTTTTTTCAACTCGTGCAATCGTAACGGCGCGGCCAACGTCTCGGCATTGAAATCAGCTTGCGGGTAAAGTCTTTCAAAGAACCTTAGAACCCAGCGTACGTTTTGTTCAGCCCACGGAAGAATCGCGTCAGGCAGGTAAAAGAGTTTCTCTTTTCGGCGAGCTACCGGTAGAGATGCTTCCTCAAAAGATACGTGACCGGCATTTGCTGGTAACAATCCTGCCAGACATTCGAACAGTGTGGTTTTGCCGGCTCCGTTAGGGCCAATCAATCCCAGCACTTCACCGCGCTGGACTGAAAAGCTCACACCCTCGAGTACGGCTCGTTTGCCAAAACTTTTAGTTACATTGGTTACGTTCAACATTGGTGCGTGGGCATCGCAGCTTACGCCGAAGGCGTTCGTGAACACCAGCCTGGGGCAGCGCCCCAGGAAAGGCAGACGATTCAGTTTCGTAACGCTGAAAGCGTTGGCAAAGGACCACCAGGAATCTCGCTGACGCTTTCAGCGTCCGAATTCATGATTGCGCGGATTTCCTGGGGCGCTGCCCCAGGCTGGAATTCGTGAACGCCTTCGGCGTAACGCTCCCGCAAGGTTTGACGCCGAAATGATTTGTTTACGAATCGACTTCAAAAAAGAATCGGCCCTCTGCGAACGAGGACCGATGCTTTCAACTCCAGGTAACGGATGGAACTAGCCGAAAGCGACGACTAGAACTTATATCGATACCGCAGAGTGATTCCACGTCCGGCGCCATCAATTCCCCAACTGATGCCACGATACTGCTTGTCGCCGATGTTTTCAAAATCGAAAAGAAACTCAGATCGTTCGCTGAGTTGCACGCCGCCTCGCAAGCCGATCAAACCATAACCCGGCACTGCGGTGTAAAGCGGCACGTTGGAGTTGTTGTCTACCACCGTGACACCGTTGATGGTGGCGCCGATCGGAAGCAATCGATTCTGCACTTGAAGCAATGTTTCGCCAGTGGAGACGACGGTTGCCGTGGCGCTGGCCGAACCACATCCAGTCGGACCTGGAGTTGTTAATCCGCGAACGCAGGCGCCGCGGCGGAAGAAGTTTTGAATCGCAGTGCGAGACCGAGCGGCCCCGGTACGACGATCACCGAGATCCAGCGATGAAAGACGACGTTGACGCCAGGCTATAGTCGAGTAAGCCTCGAGCCAGAACTTCGATCGAGGCTGGTATTTCAAACTCATGAAGGCGGCAGGATTCGGCACTCCACCTTCGACGTTTGGCGGCAGTCCATTTAGAAGACTGTAGGCGCGAACATAGGTGAAGTTGGCCTTCGCAGTGAAGGCATCACTAATTCTTCCGTGAGAATTGAATTCAATGCCATTGAAGCGAGCATCGTCGAAATTGACTCGTACGAGGACGGGGCCGGCAGGCGGATTTCCTACCGAAACCCAGCCGCGAACGTTTTGGGCCGTGATGAGCTCGCTGCCAAGCCGCTTGCCCACAGCTCCAGCAGGCAGAATTAAGGCCTGGTCAAAGTAGACGTCGTTGAGCTTAGTCGTGAATCCAATCAGCTCGGCTGAAAAACGCCTGCTGTTGTAGCGCAAAGCCACATCGAAGCCGTCACTGAATTCCGGTTTCAATCGAGTGACCGGAAGCCCCGTCGAAACTGCATCGGCGCCGGCAGTCGTTCCAATAAATCCACCCAGGTCTGTAGCTGTTTGGGAATTCACTTCAAAGCCCGTGCCTACGAATCCGACAATTCCCAAGTCTGTGGTGTTTGGGGCTCGGAACCCGCGCGAGTATTTCCCGGCAAGATCAAAGCCGTTGCCGAGATAGACTACAGCGCCCACACGCCCCGAAAAGGCGCCGAAGCGTTCACTATCACTGGGAAAGAGTGAACGGCCCCCGACAACCGGCGCATCCGACTGCTGCGCTCGATATGAAGCCACGCTGTATCGCAGCGCGGCGCTGATGCGAACGCGTTCCGGAACAGCGGTAAAGACATCCTGCGCGAAGAAACCATAGGCTAGATAGCGAGCGCCGTGGGGAATTCGTGGTCGGGAATTCACGACCGTTCTCGGAACCGGGTCAAACGTAGTCGCGGGAGCAGCAATCCTGTCGCTATAAATGTCCGCGCCCAGCAGGAAAGTATTTCTCTCTCCAAGCTGCTTGTCGACGTAGGCATTGAATCCCAGGACAGTGGTGCGCTCGCGTTGATTCGTGATCGTCCCAACTGGATTCCCGTTTCCTCCCTGATTGATCCTTTCCTCTCGCTGACCGTTGTAGGAAAACGTTGCGGATGCGTTATCGAAAATCCCAAACCGTTGCGTCATCACTCGGGCATGAAACTGGTCAGAGATTAGGTTACGCAGATCGGCGATGAGATTTCCGTCGCCGCCGGCGAGTTGATCGTAGCGCCTGCCGCCATCCTGCTGGTTTCGGTCATAACTCGCGAGGACCTGAGTTGTCGGATCAAGGTCGAAGCTTAGGCGAAAGAGACCGCCGTATTGTGTGAACGCAGTATCGGGTAAGCGAGTGCCCAAAACGTCCGAAGGAATTCCAAGGAATCGGGTCGCTGCCGAGTGCGAATCGAGTCCAGCTCCGGGTCGGAGCCGGTTAATACGGCGCGCATTCAAATTCATGAGCACGCCCCAATTCTTTTTTCCGTACGTTAAAAGTTGGTTCGCTCCAAAACCGTTCGTCGGCGATGAGTAGAAAGTATTCGTCGTTCCATGCCATTGGGTATCAAGGTCGCCATAACGGGGAGCGTGAGTAAGAAAATTGATTACGCCCCCGTGAGCGTCGGAACCGTATTGCGAGCTGTTCGGTCCGCGCAACACCTCGACCGTTCCCAGACTCGATGGCTCAATCAAACTGAAGAAGGTGCCGACACCGCCACGCTGAGCGCTGGTCGTGTAGCGTACGCCATCGACATAGACTGCGACGTTCCTTCCCGTTAGGCCGCGTATGAAAACTGCGCTTAGCGAAGGACTGGTGCGTTGCAGATTTACGCCTTGCTCTTCGTCGACTACCTGCGCCACGACCTCCGGAGCTCGTAGCAGGATTTCTTCCTCGCTCACCAGATTAATCGGTTGCGCGAGCAGTTTTGCATCTGCGACTTGCCCTGCTTCAGCTGATATCACCATTCTCTCGCTGAGTGGATTGACCTCCAGCTCTACAGTCAGGTCCTTTTTCTCTCCGGACGCGAGGTAGACGACGGTGCTGTATTTTCCGAAGCCGCCGTGCACGACAGTTAGCCCATAGGTCCCCGTGGCAACGTCGTCAAAAGTGAAACTTCCATCGTTGCCACTGACCGTCGATTTCAGGGTACCGTGTGAATAAACGAGCGCTACTTCGGCGCCAGTTACGCTCGCACCATTCTTATCTTTGACCGTCCCGCTAACCGAGCCCGATGCTGTTTGCGATTTGGCGAGCGCCGGAACGCCAAGAACAACAGCGATGAGCAAAGTTAGACCAAAAAGAACTCGCTTGTGAGTAGTCGACATAGAAATACTTCCTTTGAGTTGAAATTTGTTGGAATACCTGCGAATCCCTAAAGGACCAGAAACAGGACGGAGTGAAAGATAAGAATAATGAGGAAGAGACTAACTTCGGCCGGCAATTACTACCAGCTGCCGTAGAGAGTGGGGCGCGGATAGTTAGGCTGAAAAATTCGGATTCGGAGGTTAGCTGAGGATGCGAACGACCTGCTCGATGGCGTCGTGCATTTCGCTGAGGGCTGAGGTTTGTGTCAATACCAGGACAACGACCAGTAACGACGACAAGACAGCTGATCGAGTCAACCAGCGTTCATACTTGGAAGTGCCACGCGCGCGTTGATTGCGGTCTCCGGCTAAATCCAGCAGTCGCCGCACTCGACCCTTTACGCCGTGGATTTCATTGCCAAGCAGGAATGAAGCTATCGGCATCGTCGGTCGACCACCCGCGGGAACCATGCGCGCAATCTCGATCAGCGCTGAGGCCAAATTCAGCGCGACAGCTGAGCCCCGAGTCGCCGCAGTCTCATCGGCGGCAGCTTCCGCATTTTCAGCCCACGCCCGATCAAGGGAACGGCCACACGGAACGATGGTCAACATATCCTTGCAGGCCCTGATCAAAGTGCGTCGCAGGTTGTCACGGGCTTCGAGATGTCCCGACTCATGCGCGAGAGCTGCCAGTAATTCTTCTTCGCTGAGGGAATCAAGTACTTTGCGGGCAATGAAGAGTCTCGGGTGGAATAATCCGACCACAGCAATCACCGGAAAAGGATGATCGATGGAGAAAGCGGGTATCTCAACGTCAGCTACTTTGATGGGATGGGCGCCGGCGAGCCATTGCTTCAAAAGTTTGCGAGTTGCGGTCCACGACTGCAAGCCTCGCCACAACGCGAGGGCGACGCCAAGCATTGAAATAACCGCCAGGGTCGCAAGCTTTCCACTTACTATTTCACCGCTTGAACGAGGCTCGTGGATGAGATATGCAGGAATGATTAATCCAAAAACAGTCAACAGCGCGAGTGTCGGAGGCCCGACGCGCATGGCAAAGAGGATTCTCGCTCGAGTATGCGACGACCAGCGTTGCGTTGGCCGATCTATTACACGCCACAAAGTCGCCGCCAGCATCGACGCTAAAGCGTTAATGCTGAGCAGCGCAGCAAGTACCAGGCTTATGCCCAACAACTCGAACATTGCCGGTTAATCCAAGCGGCGTAGTTGGCGTTTCTTTTCTCTTACCAGACGGTCAAGCTCGTCCAGCAGTTCACGGTCGCGCTCGCTAACCGTGTCAACAATACAAGCCAGAACTGGTTCAACTGATTCAGCCCCGTGACCAAGCAGCCCATCGATTACATCCTGGGTAATCCCTTGCTCGAGTTCCTCCGGAGATAAGGCAGGAGAGTAAAGAAACGCGCGTCCATCTTTTCGGCGGTCAAGCAAACGTTTTTTGTAAAGCCGATCGAGCGTCGTCATCAAAGTGGTGTAGGCGATTCTTTCTTCGAAGCTGACGAATACTTCGCGCACACTCACTTCACCGCGACGCCAAGTCTCGTCTAACACCTGGCGTTCAAGCTTGCCTAGCGCCAGTGATGCGACTTCACTTGGTCTGCGAAACCCGCGCAGCAGAAACTTTGGTGACTTCATTGTGCCGAGATTGTCGAGCAAGAAGTTAAGACTGTCAACAACTACGGCTACCAGTAGTAGTTCGGGGAGCGCAGGCATCCCTGCCTGCATGGCTTGCGAATTGAGACTTAGTATGAAAATGGCCTCCCACCTTACCATGCAGGCAAGGATGCCTGCGCTCCCGCACGCATTTCGCGTCCTCGCCCATTCGCTGCTATCATTCGAAGTTTGCGAAAGCCGCTAAGTTCCCGACTGTGTGGCTCCTACAGGTTTTGAACATGGCTGAAGAAGCAATTGAAGTCACCGGCGCTCGCGTCAATAACCTCAAGAACATTTCGTTCTCCATACCGATTAACCGCCTGACAGTGGTGACCGGCGTCAGCGGTTCAGGCAAGTCGTCCCTCGCCTTTGACACCATCTATGCCGAAGGCCAACGCCGTTATGTAGAGTCGCTTTCTGCTTACGCTCGGCAGTTTCTCGAGCGGATGGACAAGCCCGATGTCGATGAAGTCCGTGGCATCGCACCCGCGATTGCGATTCGGCAGAAGAATTCCACGCGCAACCCGCGTTCGACCGTTGGCACGCAAACGGAAATTTATGATTACCTCCGCCTGCTCTACGCGCGCGTCGGGACAACTTATTGTCGTGTGTGCGGCCGAGAGGTTTATCGAGACTCGCCGCAGTCCATTGCTGATGAGGTGCTCTCAACCTTGGAAGAAGGCGCTCGTTTCTATGTCTTGTTCCCTGCTTCCGCCGGCTTCGCGGAAACAGAACGTAACGGCGACTCGGAAAAGCAAAAGACAGGGCGCTGGGGGGACAAGGCGAAGACGAGGAAGAAAAGCACAGCTTCCAGCCGCCAGGTAATCGTGGCTCACCTTATGAGCTTGATGCAGCGCGGCTTCACTCGTTTGTTTGCCAACGGACAGACCATCGAGCTGAACACGCCTGACGATTACACACTTCCAGACTTCGAGGGCGTTTACGTTCTCGTTGACCGTCTGACCGCTCGTCCCGACGTGCGTCAGCGCTTAGTCGATTCGCTCGAAACGGTTTTTTCCGAAGGCCATGGCGTTGCCGTCATCGAAACTGCTGAAGCTGAGCCGCAGCGATTAAACTTCTCCGAAAAGTTTTCCTGCAAGTATGACAGCACCACCTATGAGCAACCCGAGCCTCGCTTGTTCAGCTTCAACAATCCTTTCGGTGCGTGCCCAACTTGCCAGGGATTCGGCAACACCATCGGTCTCGATCTCGAGTTGGTGATTCCCAATCCGGGTCTGAGTCTTAACGATGGGGCAATCGAGCCATGGACCAAGCCGCAGCACGAATGGGCCCTGGACGAGCTCAAGCAGTTCTGCAGGGCCGAGAAGATCTCGTTAACGACGCCTTTCAACCAACTTACGCGAGCCGAGCAGCGGGCAGTGATCGAGGGCAAAGGTGATTGGGCTGGTGTACGCGGCTTTTTTGAGTGGCTCGAAACGAAGAAATATAAGCTGCACGTCCGCGTCTTTCTTTCCAAGTACCGAGGCTACACGTTGTGCCCTGATTGCGGCGGCGGTCGTTTGCGACAGGAAGCGCGCGACGTAAAAGTGGGCGGCTTGACCCTGCCTCAAGTCACTGCCATGTCGATCAAAGACGGCGCGAAGTTCTTCGACGCGCTGGAGCTGTCGGGCGAGCAGATGACCATCGCCGAGCGAATCTTATTTGAGATTCGGCGCCGGCTACGATTCCTGGTGGATGTTGGCCTCGACTATCTGACGCTCGATCGTCTGGCTGCAACCCTGTCGGGCGGCGAAGCGCAGCGAATTCAGCTGGCAACTAATCTTGGCTCCGCGCTGGTTGGTGCGTTGTATGTGCTCGACGAGCCTTCAATAGGGCTGCATCCTCGCGATAACGATCGCTTGATACGCCTGCTTCACAATCTGCGCGATATTGGCAACACCGTCCTTGTTGTCGAGCATGATGAAGAGATGATGCGGGCCGCCGATCACATCCTGGATATTGGCCCCGCTGCCGGCGAGCTCGGCGGCAGGGTGATTTACGAGGGTGACTTTCCGGGCTTGATTACCAGCGAGTCCTCGCTGACGGCTCGTTACCTCCGCGGTGAAGCTGAGATCAAAGAGCCAAAGCAGCGGCGACTGATACAGACCAGAAGTCTGCGGCTGCGCGGAGCGAGCGAACATAATCTGAAGACGATTGATGTTGAAGTTCCGTTGGACATGCTCGTTTGTATCACCGGCGTTAGCGGCTCTGGAAAATCCACTTTGATTCATGACTGCATCTACGCGGGGCTCAAGAAACAGCGAGGCGACTGGCAGGGACACGTGGGAGCGTTTCGAAAACTCGAAGGCAGCCAGCTTGTCGATGAGGTGATTCTGGTCGACCAGTCACCCATCGGACGAACGCCGCGGTCGAACCCGGTGACGTACATAAAAGTCTATGACGCGATCCGCGAAGTCTTTTCGGCAACACGCGAAGCTCAAGCGCGCGGTTTAGATCCGTCGCACTTCTCATTCAACGTTCCGGGTGGGCGCTGCGACGTTTGCCAGGGGGACGGTACCGTCACGGTTGAAATGCAGTTCCTGGCCGACGTCGAGCTCGTTTGTGAAGAGTGCAAGGGCACCCGCTTCAAACAACAGATCCTCGACGTACGTTATCGCGGCAAGAATGTGCATGAAGTGCTCGACATGACCGTGCGAGAGGCGATTGCGTTTTTCCGTGATGTGCCGCGCATTATGAATCGGCTGCGAGTGCTGGATGATGTTGGCTTGGGGTATTTGCGTTTGGGCCAGTCGGCGACGACGCTTTCAGGCGGTGAAGCTCAGCGCATCAAGTTGGCAGCTCATCTTTCCAAACGAACTGGCGCAAAGACGCTTTACATCTTTGACGAGCCGACGACCGGCTTGCACTTTGATGACATCAATAAATTGCTGACAGCGTTTAGAGCGCTGCTTGACGCTGGTGGCTCGTTGATTGTGATCGAGCACAATCTTGATGTGATCAAAACGGCGGACTACGTCATTGATCTCGGACCTGATGGTGGCGAGGCTGGCGGAAATGTCGTCGCCACCGGAACCCCCGAACAGATCATGTCGGTGAAGCAATCGTACACGGGAAAATTTCTCCGTGCACACTTGAAGCGCTCAAACGGCCTTCGACCCAACGGGAAAACTCAAAAATAACGAATCTGGTTTATCATCTCATCGGCGGTTACGCGATCGAGAATAATTAATAGGCGACGGGCTATTTCCTGAACTGGTCGCCGCACCGCTACTAAGATTCCAAAATGTGTACGTCCAGATTCGAAATACTCGATTGCAAGGCGTTCGAAATCAACGCGGTTGTGGGTAAGCAGGGTCTTACGCCGACTAGTCGCGTAAGCTAACTGCTCTTCATCGTTTCTACCCATTTGACCGGCGTCAAGCGTTGTTGTTGCGTGGAACCCGCGGGCTTGTAGAAGTTCTGCTATCAGGACACTTACATCCTCGTCCAGATAGAGTTCGAGGAATAGACGCTCCACTAGGCCTCAATCAGCGGGTTCAGGAGGTGGTTCGGAATACGGTTACGTTCAATGTGGCTGTTGATTTCGGTGGAATGGTCACTGTAATAACTCAGCGCGTCGAAAACCTGAGCCAAGGTAAGATGTGGCAAGTGTCCGGGGATCTCTTCTGGAGAAATTCCTTGTCGCCAAAGCTCGACTATGGCCCTGACCGGCGTTCTGGTGCCCTTGATTACGGGCTCGCCGCTCAAGATGTCATTGTCAGTGACGATATAGAGATGTTCCGTTTCGGTTGTCATGAACCAAGACTCTCGCAGGTAGTTAGCTTGCGATATCCTACGCCAATTTGTCGTTTGATTCCATAAATAGAATGCGTCGGTAGTGCCCCAATTTTGGAGTGCGCCGACCTGTCGGCGCTTTGGTCGCTGCGACCCGTCGCAGCAAGTTGTCGAAAACGGCACATTACCAAGCAGCGCGGCGTCAAGCCGCCGCGGGCGAAAGCGGTGACAGGTCACCGCACTCCAAATTAGCGCAACCGAGCTATCGTCATGTTAACGCATACCAATCAGAGTACGCTATGATTGTGATCATTGCTGGCGACTCCGGAATCCGTTCAGCCCTCTTGGAAAACACACAGGAACCATCATCAATCTATGACTCTAAAACAGCAAATTATTTCGGACTTAACGGCTTCAATGAAAGCTCAGGACGCCGCGCGCACTTCAACTTTGCGCATGGTAAAAGCCAGTGTCATGAACCGCGAGATCGAGAAAGGCAGCGAGCTCGATGACGAAGAGATGTCGAAGCTATTGCGCTCGATGGTCAAACAACGAAGAGACTCAATCGAACAATACGAGAAGGGTGGTCGACCTGAATTAGCCGAAAAAGAACAGGCTGAGATTACTGTAATCGAAGCCTACCTGCCTCAAGCCGCTTCACAAGATGAGATCGAAACTGCAGTCAGCGCTGCGATTGCTGAAACGGGCGCCAGCTCCATGAAAGACATGGGCCGTGTCATGAAAGCCGCGCAAGCTTTGCTCGCCGGTAAGAACGCAGACGGCCGACAAGTGAGCGAGATCGTAAAAGCAAAACTCTCCTAATCCGCAGATTGCGCAGATTCAATCAAACAAGATAGTGGGTTATTTTCAGGCTCTCATTCACCCCCGGTTTCAACCGGGGGTCAAAGAGAAGATGATTTCGTTAACCGTTTTAACGGTTTCCCTCTTTGCGTGTCCGACAAAACCGTTGAAACGGTTAATTTGATCCTTTTTGTTTTCCCTGTCACCGGGCTGAAGCCACGGTGTGAATGAGAGGCGCACTCTCAACTGACCCATTGCCCAGAAAAGGCTTCTTCGTTGTGGCGGATTATGTTTTGAGCGAATCTCGCGCAGCCCATAAAGCCTCGCGAACTCTCTTTCTCGCTGTGCCGCCCGCCTGAGACTTAGTGGACAACGTACTCTCAATTGAAAGCGCAGTGAAGACGTCCTCGGTGAAGATTGAAGAGAACTCCTGCAACTCTGACAGACTCAATTCCTGAAGCTCAACTCCGCGTTCGATTGCTTTCAACACAATTCTTCCGACCAGTTCATGGGCTTCGCGAAATGGCATTCCCTCTCGAGCCAGATAATCTGCGAGTTCAGTCGCATTCATGTATCCCCTGGCAGCCGCTGCGCCAGCCACGTCCTCATTCACACGGATGTTTTTCAAGACCGTCGAGGTCACCTGCACACAGGCCGCTGTAGTGTCCGCAGCCTGGAATACCGCTTCTTTATCTTCCTGCATGTCTTTGTTGTAGGCGAGTGGTAGTCCCTTCAACATTGCCAGCAAAGACATGTTGGCGCCGAAGACGCTACCGGCCTTGCCGCGCACCAATTCCATCGCATCGGGATTCTTCTTCTGAGGCATCAGGCTGGAACCGGTCGCGATCGCATCGCTGAGCTCAAAAAACCCAAACTCAGTCGTCGAATAAAGAATGATGTCTTCCGCAAGTCGCGACAGGTGGACCATGATGAGCGAGCACGCCGCCACAAACTCCACGCAGAAGTCTCGATCACTAACCGCATCAAGACTGTTTTTGGTAATTCCTTCAAATCCTAACTCGCGCGCCACTGCCTCGCGATCGATTGGATAAGAGGTTCCAGCGAGTGCGGCAGACCCGAGCGGCATTTGATTAACTCGCTTACGAGCATCCTTCAAGCGCTCACGATCGCGAGCCAACATTTCGAAGTAAGCCAGACACCAATGCGCAAAAAGCACTGGCTGCGCTCGTTGAAGATGAGTGTAACCAGGTAGTACTGCTTCGCGATTAGCCTCGGCAAGATCCAGTAAAGATTGCTGAGCTGTTCTTACGTGCTCGGCGAGCAGGTCTAAGTCGTCGCGCATCCAAAGCCGAAGGTCGGTTGCGACTTGATCGTTGCGGCTGCGACCGGTGTGGAGTTTTCTTCCGACGTCACCAGTCATTTCCACGAGACGGGCTTCAACGAATGAATGCACATCCTCGGCTCGATCGGAAAAGTAGTTTTCATCAGCGGCGCCGAATTCAAGGATTTTCCGGAGCGCTGCTTCGATAGTCGTTGCTTCGTCCTGGGTGATGACGCCTGCCGCTCGCAGTCCGCCACAGTGAGCAATACTCCCGCGAACATCGGCTGCAAACAAACGGCGATCAAAACTGAACGAACGGTTGAACTCGACGAAGCCTGCATCAGGCTCGCCCGTGAAGCGCCCGCCCCAAAGATTCTTTGCTTCTGCCATCGTCATCCTTGTAGCACAAACTTCAGTTTGTGTTCAGGTAATTAGTGACTTAGTTAGGTAGTAATCGAAAACGCTCTACCGCACAAAAGCCGAAAGCACACAACCTCGCACGCACTCACTTTCGTCTTGAGCGTGGAGAAACGATCCGAGTTTCAACTAACCTCCCTCCCAACTCGCTGGCGCAGACTGAAGTCTACGCTACGATTTGACTTTCATGCATCCGGAGGCTTATTTTATGCATCTATGCACTGACTATGCAAGATTAGTGCATAATCATTTGGTATGTTGAAGAGCGAAAGACAAACAAAGATCTTGAGTTTGATCCGGGCTACACCGATTGGAACTCAGGCTGATTTGAAAGCGCATCTCGAGCGAGCCGGGGTGCCGGCGACTCAATCGAGTGTGTCTCGCGACCTCGAAGAACTGGGAGTCCTGAAGCATAACGGTCGCTATACGTTGCCGAAATCCAACGGGGCGTCCGCACACGGTTTACTGAGTCTCGACACCGCTGGAGAGGTTTTGATAGTTGCTCATACTGAGCCCGGCCTGGCTTCAGCGGTGGCAGTCCAAATTGACGGCGCGGCGATTCCTGAAATCGTCGGCACTTTAGCCGGCGAGGACACGATATTCATCGCCGTCCGAGACCTAAAAGCACAACGCTCGGTTGTTCAAAAGATTTGGGGGTTATTCGAGAAATGAGGACGAGTGACTACAGGTGTTAAGAGTTCAAACTTTAGTTTGTGGTGTCGCACGCACACAATCTAAAGATTGAACTCTTAGCGCCTGTTCGAAACGCTGAGTGCTAACAAGGAGCATCTGTGACAGAGGGAATCAAAAAAATCGTGCTCGCGTATTCCGGAGGATTGGACACTTCGGTGATGTTGCGCTGGCTGAAGGAGCGCTACAACTGCGAAGTCATCTGTTACTGCGCCGACGTGGGCCAGGGCGAAGAGATGGACGGGCTCGAAGCTAAGGCCCTCGAAACTGGCGCCTCCAAACTTTTTATCGAAGACTTACGCGAAGAATTCGTGCGCGATTACGTTTTCACGTCCGTGAAGGCGAACGCAGTTTACGAAGGTGTTTACCTGATGGGCACTTCCCTCGCCCGACCGGTGATTGCAAAGCGCCAAATCGAAATCGCCCGACGAGAAGGCGCCGACGCTGTAGCGCACGGAGCTACTGGCAAAGGCAATGACCAGGTCCGATTTGAGCTTACATACTACGCTCTGCAACCCGATATCAAAGTAATTGCGCCGTGGCGTGAATGGGATTTCAAAGGCCGCACCGATCTCATCGCCTACGCAAAAGAGCACGCGATTCCCGTCACTGCAACTGCTGAAAAGCCTTATTCCACCGATCGCAATTTGATGCACATCTCTTATGAGGGCGGAATACTCGAGGATCCCTGGGCCGCGCCTCCGGAGAACATTTTCTTGTTGACGCGCTCGCCTGAGAACGCGAATGCGGATGCCAAGCTGGTCGAAATCTCATTTGAAAAAGGCGAGCCGGTCGCGGTCAACGGTCAGTCGATGGATGCAGTGACTTTGCTCGATACGCTCAACAAGATCGGCGGCGCGCACGGAATCGGCCGCGTCGATCTCGTCGAGAATCGCTTTGTTGGCATGAAGTCACGGGGTGTTTATGAAACGCCAGGCGTGACGATCCTGCAGGCAGCTCACCGGGCGCTCGAATCGATCACACTTGACCGCGAAGTCATGCGCCTGCGCGACTCTTTGGGCGTCAAGTTCGCGGAGAGTGTTTACTACGGCTTCTGGTTCGCGCCCGAGTTTGACTTGATGCGCAAGATGATTGACGAAACGCAGCAAAAGGTTACCGGAGACGTTCGTCTCAAGCTTTATCGGGGCAATGCGATCGTGGAAGGAAGACGTTCGCCGCACTCGCTCTACAGCGAGAAGCTGGCGACTTTTGAGGCTGACACTGTTTACAACCAGCGCGATGCCGAAGGGTTCATAAAGTTGAATGCGCTGAGGCTGAGAATGAGGGGACAAGCCGGCTAACAGGTGTTCAGAGTTCAATCTTTAGATTGTGATTTCGCTCGTAAGTAATTCGGAGGGCAATATGGAAACCGCAATTAACATCATCGAAGCAGACAAGATTGGGTCAGCTACTTCTCCACTCAGTCTCGCGCGCACCGTCGCTGTCGTCGAAGGCTGCGAAACTCCGCGCGCGGGTGATGTTGTTGTCGTGCGCACCTTAACCGACAGCGCAACTTACAACATGTTAGAACTGCCCACCGGTCGACTGGCGAAGATTAATCCTGGCGACATTCTGATCGGCGTGCTCGGACGTCGCCGCGCGTTGAAGGGTTTTGTTGGCGATGTTCCGGAAACGATTAGGAACGGCGATCAGCTTCACCTTCTAAATATGGGCGGAGTGATTGGCTTCTGCACCGGTCATCATTCCAGCCTCAGCGACGCGATCAAGCTCGAAGTGATTGGCATGGTTTGCGATGAGAACGCAGTCGTGCAGAACATCGGCGATCAGGCCTTGACGCCTCGCGCTACCCTCGGCGAGACGGCGCCACTCGTGATGATTGCCGGCACGTGCATGAACAGCGGCAAAACTTACGCCGCCACTGAGCTTATCAAACAAGCGACGCGTGCCGGCTTGCGAGTAGCGGCGGCGAAACTCTCCGGTGTGGCTTGCTTGCGAGACACTTTGAACATGGGCGACCACGGCGCTGTAGCGACTGCCAGCTTTCTTGATTGTGGCTTGCCGTCAACTGTCGGCGCCGGTGATCTGGCGCCGATTGCGAAAGCAGTAATCGCGCGTTTGAATGAAAGCGCACCGGACTTCATCGTGATTGAAATGGGCGACGGAATTCTCGGTGGCTACTCGGTAGACTCGGTGTTCGAAGATGCCGAGCTGCGCGAAGCGACAGCCGCAATTGTGTTCTGTGCTTCTGATTATGTGGGTGCATGGGGAGGAATCGAGCTGTTCAAACGACGCGGCATTTCGATCGACGTCGTCGCTGGTTCCGTTACCGATTCTCAAATGGGCGAGGACTACATCGAAAAGGAATTTGGAGTGCCGGCTGCAAATGCTCGTCGAGATGGCGCGCGCCTCTTTGATTTGGTGAAGATGAAAGTGGAAGGCGCGCTGGCTCCGGCGACCGTTTAGCGGCGAGCGCGATTCCATCTGAGGAACGCGATAATGAGGAAGACGATTCCGATGTAGATGAAAGCGCGCTGGCCTCCGAGTCCGATTGCCAGAAAGGCGCAACCGAGAGCGAGAAAAGCAAAATGGGCATGTCGCATTTGATTCTCCTGCTAACAGTTTCTCATTCACATCCGGTTTTAGCCGGGTGTTAGAAGCTGATTATCACCGATATTCATGACTTGTAACAAAATCAAGATTGGCATTTTTGGGGGCTCAGGTTATGGCGGCTCGGAGTTACTCCGCATATTGCTGCAGCACCCGAATGCGGAGCTCAGCATCGTTACGGCCAACGAACAAGCCGGTAAAGCTGTCGCTGAAGTCCATCGCAACCTACACGGTTTGACGGACATGGTTTTCGCGTCTGTGCCCGAAGATCTCTCGTCATTTGATCTGGACTGCGTGTTTCTGGCCTTGCCGCATGGGCAGGCGATGGAAATCGCGCCGCGCCTGTCGGCTGATGTAAAGGCGATCGATCTTTCCGGCGATTTCCGGCTGCGAGATCAGGCAAGCTTTGAGGCCCATTATGGGCGCCCGCATACCGCGATGCAGGCGCAAGCTGAGTTTGTCTACGGCCTCACTGAAACAAACCGAGACGCGATCAAAAAGGCTCGCCTGATTGCGAACCCTGGTTGCTTTGCTACGGCAACGCTGTTGGGACTCGCGCCACTCGTGGCCGGGAATTTGATAACTGACCGCGTAATCGTCGACGCGAAGACCGGTTCGTCCGGCTCGGGAGCTAAAGCCGCAGCCAACACTCATCATCCGCAACGAAGCAACTCGTTTTATGCTTACAAGCCGTTCACTCATCAGCACGTGCCTGAGATCGAACAGGAGTTGGCAAGCATCGGCGACTGGACTGCCAAGCTCGTGTTCATGACCCATTCGTTGCCGGTGTCGCGCGGCATCTTCGCTTCAATTTACTGCGAGCTTAAAAAGCCGCTCACCGAAACGGAAGTTCGCGCAGTCTTCGCGGATTTTTATCGCGATGATTTCTTTGTGCGGCTGGTAAAAGGGTCGCCTGACATTAATTGGGTAAAGACTACTAATTTTTGCGATCTGGGTTTTGCCGTTCGTGAAAATGAGTTGGTCGTGTTTTCGGCAATCGACAATTTGGTTAAGGGCGCCGCAGGTCAGGCGGTGCAGAACATGAATTTGATGTTCGGCCTTGAAGAAACGACGGGACTGAAGCTGATTGGAACTAATCCGTAGCCGTGAACGTTGCGAGTGGCACGGGCGTCCCGCCCGTGGATGTCGCGAGTGGCACGGGCGTCCCGCCCGTGAACATCGCGAGGGGCACGGGCGTCCCGCCTGTGGATTGCGAGTGGCACGGGCGTCCCGCCCGTGAACATCGCGAGTGGCACGGGCGTCCCGCCCGTGAACATCGCGAGTGGCACGGGCGTCCCGCCCGTGAACATCGCGAGTGGCAGGGCAAGTAATCACGGGCGGGACGCCCGTGCCACAAACCTTTATGCAGCCAGCGCCGATAAAGCCGACGATTACGCTAGCGGACCTCGAAAAGATCGACATTCGCGTAGGCACGATTGTCTCTGTCGAGAACATCGCCAACTCTGACAAACTCGTTCGCCTGGTAGTTGATTTTGGCGATCATCAACGTCGCATACTTGCGGGGATCAAACAGGAGCGCGCAAATCCGAAAAGCATCGAAGGACTGCAAGCTTTATTCGTGGTGAACCTCGAGCCAAAAAAGATGCGAGGCGAACTCTCCGAAGGAATGTTGTTCGACATCGGTTATGCAGACGGCGTCCAACCCGTTCTGTCGATCCCTGAAAACGAAGTGCCGAATGGAACCAGGGCTGGATGAAATAAAGATGACCACAACGCTTGCCAATGTCGCTGCTCTCGAGGAGCAGTATCAACTTGCCACCTACAAGAAAATGCCGGTCGTCGCCGAGCGCGGCGAAGGTGTCTGGCTGTTCACGAATGACGGTGATAAATATCTCGACCTTTACGGTGGACACGCGGTGGCCGGTACCGGGCACTCTCATCCTCATGTCGTCAAGGCTATCCAGCAGCAAGCCGAACAACTTCTCTTCTATTCGAACCTCGTCTACTCAGAAGCACGAGCGCGTGCCGCAGAAAAGCTGATGTCGATAGCGCCCGAGCCGCTGACCAAAGCCTTCTTCTGTAACTCCGGAACCGAAAGTAATGAAAACGCGATGCGCATGGCGCGCTTTGCGACTGGTCGTCAGAACATCATTACCTTCACTGGAGGATTTCACGGGCGCACTGCTGACGCAATCAGCGCGACTTTCCTCGGCAAGTATCGTGAGTTGGGCAAGCCAAATGTGCCCGGACACGTGCAGGCTGAGTTCGGGAACATCGAATCGGTCCGCGAAGTCGCCGACGATAACACCGCGGCGATTATGCTCGAGCCAATCCAGTCGATGGCCGGAGTCAGGACCGCCGAGCCGCAGTTCTTTCGAGCGCTGCGAGATTTGTGTGACGAGCGCGGCATCATGCTCATCTATGATGAGGTTCAAACGGGCGTAGGCCGCACTGGTGACTGGTTCTTCGCGGGCAGCGAAGCGGGCGCTCACGTTGTTCCTGATATCGTTACGCTCGCGAAAGCGCTTGGGAGTGGCATTCCGGTTGGCGCTTGCCTGGTGAACGACAAAGTTTCAAACGTCATCAAGGAGAACGATCTGGGCACGACGTTTGGAGGAGGCATGATCGCGATGGCTGCCGTCACGGCCACGCTTGAAGTAATTGAGCAGGACGGTCTGTTAGCAAATGTCAAAGCTGTCGAAAGCCACCTGCGCCACCGTCTGCGAGAAATCGAGGAAGTAAAAATCGTCCATGGCAAAGGCTTTCTGCTCGGACTCGAGTTTGCCGATAAGGCAGCGCCAATTCATCAAGCTTTGCTGGACAAGCGCATCATCACCGGCACATCGAGTAATCCAAATGTGATGAGGCTGCTGCCGCCATTGTGTTTGCAGCGCGAAGAAGTGGATCACTTTGTCGAAACTCTCAGGACGGTCTTGCGAGGTTGAGTTGAAATACGGTTGGTACGATCTGGCGGGCAACATTGGCGTTGCCATGATGGTGATGGCTTACCTGCTTTTGCAGGTTGGCAAGCTGCGTATTAATGATCTCAGTTACTCGTTGGTGAATGCCCTGGGCGCGGCACTGGTGCTGATCTCTTTGCTGTACAGCTTCAATCTATCGGCATTTTTGGTTGAAGGATTTTGGTTGCTGATCAGCCTGTTCGGACTATTTCGTTTCTTTACGGGCAAGAGTGTCGAGAACTCTTAAGGTATGACGAGGGATTTCTTAAATACTGCAGACTGGTCGTCTGAAGAGCTGATTCAGCTCCTTGATGCGGCGGCGAATTTCAAAAGCGGCGGCAACACCGCAAAGCCACTCGCTGGCCGGTCAGTCGCGCTGGTGTTTTTCAACCCCAGCTTGCGGACCCGCGCTTCGATGCAGGTCGGAATTTATGAGCTTGGCGGCAATGCAGTTGCCCTGGAGCCGGGCGGAACAAGTTGGACACTCGAGCATCGAGACGGAGCCGTCATGGACTCTGACAAGACCGAACACATCGCAGAGTTTGTTCGCGTGCTCGGTCGGTACTGTTGCGCAATTGGAGTGCGAACTTTTGCGGCGCTCAATGATTGGCAAGTGGAGCGAACCGATCCCGTGCTGCGGGCCTTTGCCCGGCATTCAACGGTGCCGATCATTAATCTCGAGTCAGCAATGCATCATCCCTGCCAGGCGCTCGCGGACATGATGACAATTCGCGAGAAACTCGGTTCGGAACGAAAGCGAGTGGTCCTGTCGTGGGCCTGGCATCCAAAGTCTCTGCCAATGGCTGTGCCTAACAGTTTTGCGCTCGCCGCGGCGCAAATGGGTCACGAGCTGACCATTGCGCACCCGAACGGTTATGAGCTTGACGATGATCTGATGGCTGACATTCGCAGGCACGCGTCGGACGCCGGGGGTAGCGTTGAGCTCACAAACAATATTGACGATGCCTTTGCCGGCGCGGAAGTGATCTACGCGAAGAGTTGGGGAAGCAAGAATTTCTACGGCAATCCGGAAGCAGACATCGTGAAGCGCGCGCGTTACCGGCATAAGTGGATCGTGGACGAAGCGAAGATGGCTACGACTCGGGAGGCTATCTTCATGCACTGCTTGCCGGTGCGGCGGAACGTAATAGTCACTGACGAGGTGATTGACTCGTCGCAATCAGTGGTAATCGACGAAGCCGAAAACCGCCTGCATGTGCAGAAAGCGGTATTGGAAAGATTATTAGCCACAGATCGACACGGATAGACACAGATTATTTCAATCCGTGAAAATCCGTGTTCATCTGTGGCCGCTCTTACAATGACTAATACCACTCAAGTTGGTGATCAGCTGCGACTCGACCTTTTGCGCGAGGCGCTGCCGTACATCCAGCGTTTCCAGGGCCAGACGTTTGTCGTCAAGCTTTCGGGGAAAGTTACGGAGCACGCAGCCAACCTCACGTCGCTCGCCGAAGAGCTTGCCCTTCTTCACCAGGTGGGCATCCATCTTTGCGTCGTGCATGGCGGCGGGAAGCAGCTCAGCGAGCTCGCCGACAAGATGGGTGTTGAGCAGACAATCATTGATGGTCGGCGCGTGACCGATGACGCCACGCTCGAAATGGCCAAGATGATTTTCGCGGGAAAAATCAACACCGACATTCTGGCGGCGTTGCGTCACCGAGGTGTTGAGGCGGTGGGCCTGTCAGGCGTCGATGGAAATATCGTCCACGCCGAAAGACGCCCGCCGAAGGAGATTCTCAATCGCGAGACTGGCACGCGCGAACATATCGATTTCGGCAATGTCGGCGATGTAGTCGAGATTAATACTCGTCTGTTGACCGTGCTGCTCGATCATGGCTATCTGCCGGTGATCTCGTCTCTGGGAGCTGATCGCGAGGGAGCCGTCTTTAACATCAACGCCGACACGATTGCAGCCGAGATCGCAGTCCAGCTCCAGGCCGAGAAATTGATCTTGCTTTCAGATGTGGATGGTCTTTATCTGAACGCCGGTGATGCCGGCTCTAAGTTGTCGAGATTGAGTGCGAACGAAGCGGAAGGGCTAATTCATTCCGGCGCGGCTACGGGCGGGATGATCCCAAAACTGCAAAACATTGCCGCGCTGCTAAGGCGTGGCGTTCACAGCGCGCATATCATCAGCGGCAACAATCGCAATGCGTTGCTCTCCGAGATCTTCACCGACAGCGGCACCGGGACCATGATAGTGGCCTAATAAGAAAGTCCTGGTTCTTGGTTCTTTGTTCTTTGTGCTTGAGTCTACCGCGCGTTGACGCTCAAAACGGAAATGAACTTTGAAAGAAACCACTTTCCATTCGTCGCCACAAACTACAAAGAACCAAGGACTAAGAACCAAGTACAAAATCCAAGACCTTCATGAGGAAAACTGTTGAGCGATTTCGTTGACTTGCTGTGTGTGTCTGGCTTCGTGAGCGCCCACAAACAGCGACCATTGATACATATTAATCAGTCCCAGCACCGGATGGTTCTGCTTTAGCTCGCCCAGCGCCAATCCATCTCCGGACATCAAGGCCGCGCGCATCCTCTCGCGGGATTGCTGCAAAGCCAGCCAGGCTGAAGCGGCGTCGGTTTCTGATCGAGGCTTTACCATCTCTGGCGCAGTTACCTTTTGACTTCGATCACCGATGCGTGAACGATCAATCGAGTTCAATACCGAAGCTGTCTCTTCTTCAGGTCCAAGACCGGCCGCTTTGGCTGCATCGATAGTCCCGGACAACAGCTGAGTGATCCGGGTTTCAATGATATTCAAGTGTTCCAGGATCTCTGCCACTGACCATTGATTCTCGCCGGGCCTTTCGTCGCGACGAGCCGCGTCGACGCTGTCAACCGCAGTGCTCAAATCAGCGCGCGTTTGGTCGAGATAGTTAACCACCTCTTCGATTCGGGGATGCATGTGTTGGCATTCTCCTTCGGGAACCCGTAAACCGGAAACCGTGAACCGGAAACCGTGAACAGCCGGAGGGTTTCAGGTCTCAGGTTCAAGGTCTCAAGTTCATAGTTTCAAGTTCTCAGTCGGGTTTCCGGCTCACTGTTCCGGTTCACGGTTCCCGGTTCACGGTTCCCGGTTCACGGTTCACGGTTTACGGTTCACGGTTCCCGGTTCCCGGTTCACGGTTTACGGTTCCCGGTTTACGGTTCACGGTTTACGGTTTCCGGCTTTTTCCTCAGCACCGCTCTGGCAGTGCGCCAGCTCCCGTCATTCCGGGCGGGCTTCAGTCGCAGCACGCGAGTCATAACGTTGTAGAGATCCACGTTCGGAAACGCGTTAACAATGGCGCGGCGTTTGAAAGCCGGACCCCGAGCAATAAAGATAGCTCGCATGGACCGCAGTTGATTATCGTAACCGTGCGCGCCACGGACTTTGGTTTGAAGCTCAGGTTTCTTCAGATCGTCTTCGTACCACTTTCTCGAATTGATCCGCCATCCTTCGTCCGGCCGGCAAATTATGGGGCCGATGCGACGATTATCGCGGTAGTGAAACCGAGCGGGCACGTTCTTCCTGAGATAACAATGGACGTGGTCGAGCTGATCCAGCTTGATTGAACGAAAGAGACGAATCTCATCACCGGCTTTCGGGAAAATATGGGTCAGCTCAGCTCCCCACTCGATGTGCTGCGCTGATTTTGCGTCGAAGTAATCTTCCAGCACGATCACCTCGCGCGGCGGGGCCGGTGTCATGCCATGATCCGACACCACCATGATGTTCACTCTTTGATAAATCCCACGCGCCTGGAGCCCGGACACCAGCCGCGCGATTGCCGTATCAACAACTGCAATTGCTTCGCCTACCTTTGGAGAGTTCGGAGAGTTGTCGTGACCAGCATGGTCAACGTCGCTGAAGTAGAGCGTCAGAAAAGTCGGGCGCTGGTCCGCCGGTTGGTCGAGCAAGCTTAAGACGCTGTCCACCCGATCGGAGGGCGGGACTTTGTCGTCATATTTTTTCCAGTAAGTAGGGCGGTGTCCCTTGATTTCCGCTTCTGAGCCGGGCCAGAAAGTGGCCGAGGCTTTTTGGCCTTGCTTCACCGCAGTGATCCAGATCGGTTCGCCTGCCCACCAACGCCCATTTTGAACTTCGTCGCGTTTCCCCAGCGCAAACGAGGCATTGAACACCGGGTCGTACATGTCATTGGAAACGATCCCGTTGTGTTCGGGATAAAGACCGGTGGCGATTGCGTAATGATTTGGAAAAGTCAGCGAAGGGTAAGAAGGCGTCATCCACTTCGCGCGTACGCCTTCTTCGGCAAGCGCATCGAGCGTCGGATGTGCATATTGAGTCAGATAATCAGCTCGAAAACCGTCAATCGAAATCAGGATAAGCGTTGGTTTGAGATCGTTGATACGACTCTGGGCTTGAATCGTCGTTGTCAGCCCGATCAGTATCAACGCAACGATTGAGATTGTTGGTTTCAGAGATTTCATGGGACGGGTTCCACAGTCGTTAATCGCCTTTTCATTCACACCCGGTTTCAACCGGGTGGTTTGGCAGTTCGCAAGTCGTTCCAACCGTTTCAACGGTTTTCACAACGTACCAAATCCAAACCGTTGAAACGGTTAAAGAGGGTGTTAGCGGCCAAATGTCACCCGGTTGAAACCGGGTGAGACTGAGATGGCTTCACAGAGTGTGAGGTCATCGGCTCACTTGATTGGCCCATTCTTTCAAACGGTACGCCGCTGTGATTCTCAACAACAAACCTAAAGATTGAAGATTTGGAAATCGATAGGATAACATGCGCTCATGAATAAGATGACCCGCTTGAGATGTCGCGCCCTTGTTTTTCTAATCATAGTTTCGCTAACCATCGTAAGCCTCGGGAACTTAGTCCAAGCTCAGCGGCCAGCGAGCAAATCAATTCCTGCCAAGCCGCGGCTGGTGCTGCTAATCGTCGTGGACCAGTTTCGGTACGACTATTTGGAGCGCTACTACGACTTATTTGTACCTGGCGGTTTGAAGCGTCTATTGACGCAGGGTGCTTCCTGGGTCGACGCCAACTACGATCACATGCCGACTTACACGGCTCCCGGTCACGCGACGTTGATGACCGGAGCCTATCCGGCCTTGACGGGCATCGTCGCTAACGAATGGCCTGATCGCGAAACTGGGAAAAAGGTCAGCAGCGTTTCTGATGACACCACCAAGTTGTTAGCTGGTGGACCCCGTGAACAGGGTACGAGCCCGCGACGCTTGATGGCTTCGACACTTGGTGACGAGATGCGCCTGGCCACGAACGATCGCGCCCGGGTAATTGGAATCTCATTAAAGGATCGATCGGCAATCCTGCCCTCCGGGCGTCACGCGAATGCAGCCTATTGGTTCAGCGCTCAGTCCGGAAACATAGTTTCGTCCAGTTACTATTTCGAGCAATTGCCTAAATGGGTAGAAGACTTCAATTCGTCTCGACCGGTAAATCAATATTTCAACAAAGTCTGGGACCGCTTGCTGCCGGAAACTGAGTACTTGAAACGCGTTGGCGCGGACTCGCCCGAATGGGAAGACATCGGCAAAGTAGCGGGAGATACGAATGCGTTCCCACACAAAATCACCGGCGGAGCTGCTGAGCCGAACCGAGACTTTTATGCTGCGCTAGAATACTCGCCCTTCTTGAACGACGTTTTGCTTTCATTCACCAAGCTCGCGATCGTTAACGAGCACATGGGCGAGGATGACGTCACCGACCTGTTAAGCGTTAGTTTCTCAGGCAATGATTACGTGGGCCACCGCTATGGACCTTACAGTCAGGAGGCGATGGACGTCACTTTGCGGGTTGATCGGCAGATTGCCGGCCTGCTCGATTACGTCGACTCGCGCGTGGGGCTACGCAACGTTGTGGTGGTGTTCAGCGCCGATCATGGAATGGCGCCAATCCCTGAACATGCGACGGCGTTGGGCTTGAGCGGCGGCAGGGTGAGTAGCACCGTCGCCTTGCAGAAGATTCGCGGAGCGATTTCGGCTCGCTACAACACTGGAAACAAGAATCCCGATCCGACCGCTGACTACATCATGAAATACGATGACTTCGGGACGATGAAAGACGGACTAATCAACGCAAATCTGTACTTCAATACCCTGGCGCTCAATCGTGATGGAGTGAGCCTGGATGAGATAGAACGAGTTGCCGCTAACGCTTTGATGACGGTTCCGGGTATAGCTCGAGTTTTCACTCGCGAGCAACTGATGCGTGGCGCCGCGTCGTTTACTGATCCAATCGAACGCCGGGCCTTGCACGGCTTCTATCCGCAGCGAAGTGGCGACGTGGTTGCGGTAACCGACCCGTTCAAGTATTTCGTTGAATACACAGTCACTGCGACACACGGCTCGCCTTACAATTACGACTCGCACGTGCCACTGATCATTATGGGCAGCTCATTTAAGCATGGCCGGTACTACCAGGCTGCCGCACCAACCGACATCGCTCCGACACTGGCAGCGGTGTTGGGCGTACAGCCTCCCAGCAATTCTGTCGGACGCGTTTTGCTTGAGGGAGTGCAGTAAGACCAAAAACCTATCCGCAGATTACGCAGATTCCACAGATTTTTTTGTCTCTCGAGAATAGAACGTACATGAGAACGTGACGCTTTTGATGGCACAGAATCTTTGACAATCCTGTGAAGCAGCTACGGATAAATCATGACCGCTGTTACCCGCTTTTAACATCTGCGTAATCTGCGAAATCTGTGGATAGATCTTTACTCTTTCGGTGGTGGAGGCGCGGTGAATTGACCGAGATCCGCGAGACCAAGGCTAACTTCGATATCGCTGATTCGCTTCACAGCATCTTCAAAGCCATTCTGACCCAGCGCTCGTTGTTCGATCTCTTCGAACTTTTCCGCCAGCTGATCCATCTGCTCAAGAGTCAAAGTTTGTTTCCAGGCAGGAAAGATGATGGTGTCTTCGATCGAGGCGTGATGTTCGTACATGCGGACAAATGATTCCATCACGCCTGCAAGCGTTTTCGCTCTCGTGAGGGAAAGGCTCTCTCCCGCTGTCGCCGACAAAATGTAGTCGGTTAGTTCTCGACCGCGTTGGTGCTGAGCAGAAAGCACCTCCACATAGGCGGCGGTGAGTCCTCCCGCTTTTTGCACGGCTGGAAAGATGTAATCTTCTTCGAGCTTTTGCTCGTGATAGTCTTCGCCGAACACTCGAAAAAGTTTGGCCGTCTTCTGGATACCATCCGGATCAACCGCACCCGGCGCCGTCTTAAGCCTGGCTGCAGTTTCCTGGTAAACGGTCAAGGCTCTTCGCAAGACACCGTGCTCACGCATCAGATCTTCAGCGGCGGTCACTTCGCTTGAGGCGGGTCTCTTCGCGTCCTTGTCAGTTGCTTCTTCTGAATCTTCTGGCGGCGGCACGTTGCAGCCGACCAGAACCACACCTGCGCCCAGGCTGCAGGCGGCAGCCAGCCATTGTCTTCGCACAATGTCCATTAGTGCTCTCCTTCGTTATGCACGATGGAGACATATTGAAGTAAAAAGGTAAAAGTAAAAAGGCAAAAAAATAGCGTGTAGGATTTTCGATTTCGGATTGCTGAATGCGGACTGCTGATTGCTGATTTGGAAAAACTTCTAGCCGCAGATTACGCCGATTTCACCGATAGGGCGGAACTTCCATTCGGAGTTAGTTCTATAATTTCCTGGGTCTAACATCTGTGGAATCGGCGTAATCTGCGGCTAAGGGTTTTCAGTCGCCGATTTCAGATCTCAACTCGCAGGTCTCAAGACAAAGGCAAACCGATGATCTCAGATCTCAAAATTGGAGATCTCCGATCTTCACTTTTGCCTTTTTACTTGCTATTTCTCGCCGCGATCGCGCATGCGAATGAAGTCATCCAGTTGGCCCGAGTAACCTTTTTCCTTCATTCGTTTGATGTAAGAAGCACTGACGCCGTGATCTCGAAGGCGAATCAACTGATCAACCGCTACTCGCTCGTACCCAATGTCTTTCAATTCCTGAATGAAACTGGAGTTGACACCATGGTCACGCATTTGAAGCAACTCATCCAGTGACAATCGCGAATAGCCAAGCGCTTCGAGTTCCTTGACGTAACGCGCGTTTACACCATGGTCCTGTAGCGAAATCAACTCACTCAAGGAAAGCTTGCCATATCCAGCCGCGACAAAGGCGTTGACAGATTCCGGATGAACGCCGTGGTCCCGAGCGCGCACCAATTCCTGAAGATCCAACCCTGCGTAACCGAGATTTGCCATCTCGCGAATGAACGAAGGAGTCACGCCGTGGTCGCGAACTCTAATCAATTCCTCGGCGGTCAATTTCTGATAGCCGGCAGCTGACATTTCACGGATATAGCTCAGGCTGACGCCGTGGTCTCGCATGCGGCGCAGGTACTCGAGCGTTTTCAGGTTGTAGCCAAGCGCCTTCAAACCCTGGACGTATTCCAGGTTCACGCCATGATTGCCCAACTGCACGAGCTCATCGACGTTTGGCTTTTCATAACCCTGGTCCTGAAGCTCTTTCACGAAGGCTAGACTCACGTCACTCAGCGCCATCGAAAACTGCTGCTCGAAAGTCGGCTCGCCAATGCCCTGCTGTTTCAAGGCTGCGGCAAACGCGGGATTCGCGCTAAAGGTGAAATGACCGGAACCATTGCCGTCTTTGAACCAACCCTCGCAATTGAAGGAGCCGGCATCGCGCTTGACTTGAAACTGAACGTTGGCGCCCGTGGAGGAAAACGCTTGCTCACGAGTGAGACCGACGAGCTGAGCCGTCGGTATCGAGCGGGACACGTTGGAATATCCCCACGAGTCTCCCTTGCTGTTCTCTGATCGATAATTAAGCGAGAGCTGAACCTTCTCCTCTTTATCGTCGGTGTGAAATTCGATCATCCATCGGTTGATCGTTTTCTGCTGCATCGAGTAGCTGGGAATGGACACGGAACTGCACGCCCAAACCAGAGTAGCGAGTCCCAGCACCGCAATTAGAGTCAGCCGATACGAGACTTTGTCGCGAAGAAAACTCATGTGTCCTCCCTGAAAGTTGGGCAATTGACTGCCAGCCTGTCCCGCTCACAGCCACTAGTTGTGAATTTTTGCACCCAACTGCACGCCGGCGGCCTGCAGTATTTCGGATTCGTTCACAGAGATTAACACCGAGTAAGTGAGATTTGTGACGCTAAAGTTTCACGCTGGCGATCGGGACGCGGGAGGCAGGCGGCGGCAAGCAGGCGGCAGCGCGGCTTTATCACACAAGTTGCACAGTAGCCACTCAGGCAAGATCAGCTCGAGGTAAGGAAGGGTAGCTTGCGCCCGCCTCAAGTGGCCCAATCATCAACTTTCCCAAAGCATCAGGCACTGACAGACCAATTCAGAGTTGAATGCTAATGAAACTTGAGCGGGCGCAAGCTACCCTTCCTCACCTCGAGCTGATCTCGCCTGAGTGGCTACTGTGCAACTTGTGTGATAAAGCCCTCCCGCCTCCTGCCTCCTGCCTCTCGCCGCCTGCCTCCCGCCTCCTGCCGCCCGCCTCCTGCCTCCTGCCTCCTGCCTCCTGCCTCCTGCCTCCTGCCTCCCGCTTCCCGCCTCCAGTTGACGCACTCGCGCGGGCACACCACAATCCAAGTTCGATGATTCGCACTGCAACAACGCGCCGCCAAGTCAGAATCCCGCGCCCAAAACTCTCGCCCTTCGCCACTCGCCTGCTGGCCGCATGGAAAACACTGCGCCTCACAACTTCAGACACGTCGATAGTCCTCGCGGTCTCAGGCGGAGCTGACTCGACCGCGCTCTTACTCGGTGTCGAAGAGCTAACGCGTGCAAACAAACTTAATCTTGGCGTTGTAGTAGCTCATCTCGATCACGGCTTGCGCAAGGAAAGCAAAGCCGACGCCCGCTGGGTAAAGCGCCTCGCAACCAAGCTCGGCTTCGAAAGTGTTAACAGCCGCAAGGACGTAAAAGAACAAGCCAACAAAAGTGGCGAAAATCTTGAGCAGGCAGCCCGGCGCGCGCGCTATGAATTCTTCGCCCGCATCGCCAAGCGTCGAAAAGCATCATGCGTTCTGACTGCGCACACGATGGATGACCAGGCTGAGACTATTCTGCTGCGACTGCTGCGGGGAAGCGGAACAGACGGGATGACTGGAATTGAGCCAATGCGCCGACTTGATGCCAAGTCATCCGCTGAGATCATATTGGCGAGACCGCTCTTGACCTGGGCGCGCCGGGCCGACACAGAAGCCTACTGTCAGCGGCGGCAGATTAATTATCTCTCCGACTCGATGAACAAAGACGAGCAATTCACCCGTGTCCGAGTTCGTCGCCAGCTCTTGCCCTTGATGGAATCTTTCAACAAGAAAATCGTCGAAGGACTGTCCCGAACCGCTGAATTGCTTCGTGATGAAGTCGATGTTCTGACAAAACAGGCGCAAGCGCTGCTCGTCGCAGCGGCCATCAAATCTCACAAAGGCGAAACAAAAGTCCCGGCTCTCGACGTAAGGGTGCTGGCAGAAGCGCCAGTCGCTGTGAGACGACGAGCTTTACGCCAATGGATTGCGCACGGTCGCGGAGACCTGAGACGCTGTGAGCTGGTGCACATTCAGGGGATCGAGAAGCTTTTAGTGGGACAACAAGGTGGACGAGTAGCCGAATTACCCGGTGGGGCTACGGTAGTCCGAAAGCAGAGCCGGCTGGAGCTTGTGGTTGGGAAGTGACTTGATTCCGAGCGCAACCGGCCCTTTGGCTGTGGCATCCAACGTCTGCTTGAATTGAAAAGTGGCACTTTCGCCACAGAACGGGCATTGGTGGTGTTGTTATTTGGAGCGAGGCGTATGGAGTGCGATGACCTGTCATCGCTTTTATCCGTGGCGGCTTGACGCCACGCGGCTTTGAAACGCAGACAATTTGTCCGACCCGCAGCGGATCGGTCAGCAGCGACCAAAGCGACGACAGGTCGTCGCACTCCAAAAGGCGCCACTTTTAGAAGGTAGTTAACGCGACAAGATAGGCTGAGATAAGGTATTATCGGCCACGGAGGCTTTGAAACACTTTGAGCTCTACTGCTAGACAAATTATCTTCTGGTTGCTGATCGTTGCAGGCGCACTGCTCCTCTACAAACTCGTTAATCCCAACAGCAAGAATTCGTCGACCATCGACTTGACTGGTCTCGAAGCCAAAATCACGGCAGGTGAGCTGAAACAACTCACTGTCGAGCAGAATGAGATTGTTGCGATTGACCGGGGAAATCAGGAGTTCCGAGCTCCGCTTACCAACGAACATACCAAGGCTGAGATTTTGAAAGAAGCGCGCGAGGTTGTTAACGGCCAAAAGCGCGTCGATAAAGTTGATGATAAATCCGGCAGCAGTAGCTTCTTCTGGCCGATGCTCATCACCTGGGCCCCGCTGCTCTTCATCATCGGCATCTGGGTTTTCATGTTGAGGCAGATGCAATCGGGAGGCAACAAGGCCCTATCCTTCGGTAAATCGCGGGCCAAGCTGCTTAACAATCAGCAGAAGCGCGTCACGTTCAAAGACGTTGCCGGTGTTGAAGAAGCCAAGGAAGAGCTGCAGGAGATTATCGAATTCCTGAAAGAGCCCCAGAAGTTTCAAAAGCTCGGCGGCCGCATTCCCAAAGGCGTTCTGATGATGGGCCCGCCGGGAACTGGCAAGACTTTGCTGGCTCGCGCGATTGCGGGTGAAGCGAACGTTCCTTTCTTTTCAATTTCCGGTTCCGACTTTGTCGAGATGTTCGTCGGCGTCGGCGCCTCGCGCGTACGCGACTTGTTTGAGCAAGGCAAGAAGAATGCGCCGTGCATCATCTTCATCGATGAGATTGATGCCGTCGGTCGTCATCGAGGCGCTGGCCTCGGCGGTGGTCACGACGAGCGCGAACAGACTTTGAACCAGTTGCTGGTTGAGATGGACGGCTTTGAGTCGAACGATGGCGTTATCCTGATTGCCTCCACTAACCGTCCGGATGTTTTGGATCCGGCGTTGCTTCGACCCGGTCGATTTGATCGGCGCGTGGTCGTGTCCAGACCTGACGTGCGCGGACGCGAAGGCATCTTGAAAGTTCACACACGCAAAATTCCGCTCAGCGAAGACGTGGACATCAGCGTGATTGCTCGCGGCACGCCGGGATTCACGGGTGCGGACTTGGCCAATCTGGTGAACGAAGCGGCTTTGAATGCGGCTCGTTACAACAAGAAGTTCGTCGCCATGGGTGATTTTGAATTGGCGAAAGATAAAGTCTTGATGGGCGCTGAGCGCAAGAGCATGGTGATCTCGAATGAAGAGAAACGCGTCACCGCTTATCACGAAGCTGGCCACACGCTTGTCGGCTTAAAAGTGCCGAATGCGGATCCAGTGCACAAAGTCACGATCATTCCGCGGGGTATGGCTCTCGGTGTGACGCAACAGCTTCCCGAAGGCGATCGTCACAACTACACGGAAGAGTATCTGCTCGGACAGATTGCAATTCTGATGGGTGGACGTATTGCTGAAAGTTCCTTCCTCGGCAGCATCACGACGGGCGCTTCGAATGACATCGAGCGCGCGACTGAGCTGGCTCGCGCGATGGTCTGCGAATACGGGATGTCTGCCATGGGCCCGCTGACCTTCGGTAAGAAGGAAGAGCAGATCTTCCTGGGACGCGAGATTGCTCAGCATCGTGACTTCTCTGAAGACACCGCGATCAAGATTGATCAGGAAGTCAAAGGCATCGTCACTCAGCAATATGAGCGAGCGAAGAAGATTATCGAGGACAGCCGCGACGTGCTGATTCGATTGGCGGAAGCGCTGCTTGAGCGCGAGTCGCTGGATGCGGTCGAGATTCGACGTATCGTGGCGGGACTGCCTTTGGATGAAGGTGGCAGCCGCTCGACAGTGGATGACGAGCCTCGACCACAGATCAAGGAGCCGTCGACGGGATTGAAGCCAATCCTGCCTCCGATTACCGGCAGCAACCCGGCTCCGGCTTAAATAGCTTGAGATCTCCGATTTGAGATCTGTAATCTGAGATCTGTGATCCTAAGGGTCGTTTTGCGCTTCCTCGCCACAAACCTTAGCCGCAGATTACGCCGATTCCACAGATGTTTTCAGTCAGACTCCGCGAGAGTCACGCAAAGAATTCTAACCTCAACTCTGCACACAAAAACCAAACCATCTGTGTAATCGGCGTAATCTGCGGCTAACGTTTTCCGCCCCTTGCCCGACTGCAATCCACCTGAAACCACAGTGGCTTCGCGAGTTTAGCGCCTTTGCGGGTTCAGGCTTTTTCCCGATGACAACTGAAAATTGGAAAATGCTAAATGGAAAATCTGGACTATCATCCATGACATGAAGGACAACCAATTCCGGCGCACTCTCGTCATGGGCATTCTCAACGTCACGCCTGACAGTTTCAGTGACGGCAATCAATTCTTTTCTTTCGACGCAGCACTCGCGCACGCGCGCCAAATGATCGCCGACGGAGCCGACATCATCGACATCGGCGGCGAATCTTCTCGACCCGGTTCCGTTCCTGTCTCTGCCGATGAAGAACTACGACGGGTCATCCCCGTCATCGAAGCCCTCATCAAAGAAACCGATGTCCCCATCTCAATCGACACCACGAAATCCGTGGTCGCCCGAGCCGCCCTCGCCGCCGGCGCCTCGATCGTCAACGACATTTCCGCCCTCCGCTTCGACTACCACATCGCCGACGAAGTAGCGAAAGCCGGCGCGCGCCTCGTCCTCATGCACTCCCGAGGCACACCTGCCACCATGCAGCGCCTGCCGCCTGTCGCCGACATCATCGCCGAGATCATTCACAGCCTGCGCGCCAGCATCGCCATGGCCGAGCGTCGCGGCGTTCCCCGCGAGTCAATCATCATCGATCCCGGCATCGGCTTCGGCAAAACCTTCGATCAAAACCTCGAAATCATCGCCAAGCTCGATCAGATCATCGCCGCCTTCCCCGATCTTCCGTTAATGATCGGTACCTCCCGCAAAGCCTTCCTCGGCCACCTCCTCCGCGACTCCGAAGGAAACCCTGCCCCACCCGACCAACGCCTCCCCGCCACGCTCGCCACCACCACCGCCGCCATCCTCAAAGGCGCCTCCATCATCCGCGTGCATGATGTCAGGGCAGCGTCCGAATTCGCACAAATCACAGATGCTGTTCACTGACAAAACCTAGTCTGCCTTCGTTGAGAGACCGTCCCCAATGATGTCTTCTGGCAGGACGCGAAATGCTGTTGTCTCCGAGTTTCCTTGAGACGCTGCTCGTTCTTTCAGAAGGGCATCAATATCCGGAATTTTCTCGCCTAAGGAGAAACCCTTTGCAACCTCAATAAAGAAGTGATGGTCTTCTGGCGGCAAAGTTTTTTCGACGAACTGGAGAATGCGTTTCGGATTTGTAAGCCCTTTCGTAATATCCTTTGAGAAAGAGACCTTTAATGCTTCGAGGTCAGGTTTGTCATCTTGAGATTGCGAGCGTTTCACGATAGCTGAATAGAATGACAACGAAGCATCTAGACCGGCATCACGCTGTACGTTAGCCGCTCGGCCGAGGGCAATATTTTCTTCTGCCTCTTTGAGCTTTCCCTGACCTAACAGGATATTGGCATATCCACTGTAAAGAAAAGGTTGATGTCTTTCTAATTGGATCGCCCGTTGAAAAAACTGTTCAGCTTCATCAAATCTTTCCAATTGATTTCCTAAGAAATACGCAAAGCTGCTCAAAACAAAGGAGGTCGCGTCAATTTTCAAGGCAAGACGAAATACCTTCTCGGCTTCTTCAAAGTCGCCTTTCCCGTCGCTAAGGAACCGGGCCCACCTTGTCAAAACATGGCTATTTTTTGGTTCAAGCTTCAAAGCCTGCTGATACAATTGCTCAACTTCAGTCAAATTTTTACGTTCAAAAAAAATGAATTCAGCAAACGCGGCGTGCAAATCGGCGCTGGCAGGACAATGGTGGAGTCCTTGTCGAAAGACGACTTCGCGTCGAATCGGATCTGTTTCCAAATCTGCCTTTTGAAGCCAGACCCACCAGCCGCCGGATCGTTCAAATGTTGAGGCCAGCGCCTTGGTGACCGAGGGATAATCAACCGTGTTCATTTGTTGGATTCGACCACGGTACCGTTGAGTCCTGGCCTGGGCTCGCACGCCGATTTCTTCATCCAATGTACTAATTCCCATCTTTTCGCCGAGCAACACCATAAGGAGATCGAAGTCCGGAACCGGAACTAATACGCCGTGAAGTTCGGTAACAACATCAACGATCTGGCTACTCGGCTCCTTACCTTCGTAATAACACCAAATCAGCTGACCCTTAATATCGTGGGGCTGCAACGATCCCATGAGGTCCATCAAAGTATCGTCATTACCGCCGTATCCGATGACAATTGGAGTGTAGTGTTGAAAAAGAGATCTTAGTGCCGTTCCCCAGGCGTCATGGAGCCGCTTGAGACTACGAGTATCGTTCTGCGGACCGAGCAGGAGGTCGCGATGGATCTTACAAATAAGGGGTCGGCGCATCGAAACTCTTACGAAACCGGTCAACGATTCATGTCCCGCCACGAATGGAAAGGTGTCGGTATAGATCGACAATGCGTCCGCAACTAGATTGTCAAAGTTTGTCGTAATTACGACATTATGCCGAGGAGGATCAAATGCCAACGCGGCCGCAAGTATTGAATACCCTGGGCTTGGGTCTATTCTAGACATCACACTCTCGAGATAGGCATAGCCCTCATCGGGGTAATCCTTGAAACGCCTTTGATATATGTGGGAATAGAAACTTGCCCGATTGGCGAACTTAAAGTCCTTAATTCCTAATCGCTCACTGGTCGCCCATTCCTCTAAAATTCTGTCTTCGTGATCTTCTCGTAATCGCATTTCTTCGAGCCAGCGATCGACGAGTTGATTACCGAGCGGAATTCCGGAAGCATAAGAAGCCCCGGCGCCAAGGATCCAAACGAACTTGTGATCGAGCATCTTGTGGTGGACAAAATCGAAGTGTGCAACAAAGCCATCAAGAGTCCATTCATTAATCGACATTGGTCTAATCTCCCGAAAGGCGTGAGCTTTGGTTGCGGATTTATTTTGGGAATTCGCAACTGATTTGGAAGCTCGAGGTAGGGCGCAGTATAGCAGCGCTTCTAATCGCGTTCTAGCAATTTTGGGTGGCAGTGATTGTTCATATCAAGCCATGCTCTATCGATTGACACGAACATCAAGTGAGTCAACGCTTGTATCAGATCTAGCCGCGTTTACGCGGGTTTGCCCGCTCAGGTTTCTAGGCCAGTCCCGACGAGTCGGGACTGGGAACGCGAGCCATTTGAGGGCGCTTTAGCGTCCTTGATTAACACGTGAGATGGATGAAGCCGTTTGGAGAAGCGGGCTTAAGCGTGCTTCCAATTCCATGCCGCACGCACGCCCCAGCCCCGACTCGTCGGGGCTGGGCTAGTAACGCTAAGCGAGCAAGCCGTCTGAAGACGACTCAAACATGTGGCTCTATTCGTTGGCTGGCCAAGGTTGATCAAGCGGAATTGGCTCCACAGCTTGCCAAAGCGGGTCATTCTCCAACTCGCGAACTTTGTCTTCATGAAGAATAGCTTCAGCAAGTTCTCGGGCAAGAACTTGTTCGTTTTCGGAAAGCAACGGAAGCAGAGCGACTAGCAAGTCATCGAACGACCATGGCGACCTGATGAACTCGGATTGTAAGATTACCTTCAAACGACCCAGCGCTTGAGAACCGTCGTGATTTGCGGCACGATTCAACAACCAGCGTATGAACACGATCTCAGCAGCGTTATCCTTCGGTTCTTGGTGTAAGCGCTTCGATGCTCGGACAGCCAATTCTCTGGCTTCATCAAACCTCCCTATCGATCCCAGGAATTGAGTAAAATTGCCGGCGTGATTAGCTTGATCCGGTTCAAGCTCCAACGACTTCCGATACAGTCGCTCGGCCTCCACATAATCTTTACGCACGTAGAGCATGAAATTGGCAAAGTTGCCGATGTGAAATGCGTCGTTGGGGTCGAGCTCCAAAGACTTCCGATACAGTCGCTCGGCTTCATCATAATCTTTGCGCACGTTCTTAATGAAAATGGCAAAGTTGCCGGTATTGTTCGCTTGGTTCGGGTCAAGCTCCAGCGCCTTACGATACAGTTGCTCGGCTTCGTCATAATTTTTGCGCACTTGATGCTTGAAGAGGGCAAAATTTCCCATCAACTCAACACTCTCAGGAAAATCCTCAAGTCCCGCGCGAAAAATCTCTTCACGTTTTGATGGATCCGGTTCTGCGTTGGCTTTCAACTGCCATGCCCACCAGTTTTTTTCCTTGGTCAAACGTTCAACCGCAGCTTCAGCCGCTTTTCGAACCGGCTTGCGCGCTTCCTCAGCGGCTGGACTCTCACCCGGCTTCCTGAGCGCGGCAGTGAGAGCCTCAAACTGTTTTTGGTAGTCTCTTACACGGTTATCGTTCAGTTTTTGCAGTTCCGGTAGTAGAAATGGAAGCTGTAGTTTTTCTTGAAGCTGTAGCATCACCTCGTCAAAGCCAGCGATTGGCACCAGATTGCCGCGATGACGAGAAATGACCTCTGCAATTTTGGATTCAACTTCTCTCCCTTCGCGGTAACACCAAAACATTCCCCCGTCGATTGGGTCGATCGTTTTCAAGAAATTCATCAAACTTCCGTCGTTGCCGCCGTAACCGATCAAGATTGGAGTAAACCTATCGAAGATCTTTTTGAGTGCACTAGCCCATTCGCCGGGCAAAGTGGCAATCTCATCAGGATTACTGAGTGGGGCCAGGAGAAGATCTCGATGAATCTTGGCCACGAGCGGGCGGCGCAGGTTGGCGCGAATGTAGCCAGTGAGTGACTCGTGCCCACATACCAATGGGAATGTTCGCGTGTAAATAGAAAGCGCGTCGGCGACCAAGTTATCGAAGTTCGTAGTTATGGCAACCTTGTGATGAGTCGTGGCCATGATCTGCGCCAGCACAGAATAGCCAAAGCTCGGTTCGGCGTGATCCATGACGTTTTCCAGAAACGCATAACCTTGTTCTTTGAAAGCGCCAAATCGCCTTTGGTAAATCCAAGGGTAGAAATTCTCCGCGTGCGCGTAGTCAAAGCCCGGGATGCCAAGGCTAGCCGCCGTTGCCCACTCTTCGATCGGACGACCTTCCATGTCTTCAAGCTCGTGGAGTTCTTTGAGCCAGTCATTTGCGAGTTTTCCGCCGGTAGGAATTCCGGATTGTACCGAGGCGCCTGAACCCAACACCCAACAGAAGGGCCGATCTTGCATCTGTTCGTGGCGGCGTTTGAATTCGTTGAGGAACCCGTGAATGGTGATCTTCTTTGCGATCATAGTGAATGTGAGCCGGTCTTTGAAGAATCCGGAGCGTTAGATCAAGCGCGAGGCGTGCTCCCAAGACTTAAGGCGTGACGGAGTATATCAGCGGTCGTATCCTTCGAACGAGTACAAATGAGGAGAACAAACTTATTCGAGGCGGCCGAAGCTAGCCGCGTTCACGCGGGTTGCCCGCTTAGGGTTACTAGACCAGTCCTTTAGGACTGGTAACGCGAGCCATCATATTTGAGGGCGCTTTAGCGTCCTTATCGTTTGGCAATACAGAGGCTGAAGCCATATCGAGGAAGCGCGCTTAAGCGTGCTTCCCGTTTCATTGCCGCACTCCCCAGCCGTGAACGGCTGGGCTAGCAACCCTCAGCGGGCAAGCCGTCTGAAGACGGCTGAATTCAGGCGCCGGGATTCTGTAGTTGTCCTACTCACGCGCTCATCGCTTTGCGCGTAGGTGATGTCACAGTGTATGGAGCCTTTGCGTGCTTTGCGCCTTGGCGGGAAATCAAAACCTTTACCCGCAGCGGCGCAAAGAACGCAAAGGAAAACGGGATCGGGAAGCCCACGGGCGAGACGCCCGTGCCACGTTGCTACTGACCTTTCAATTTCTTTAGTGCGGTGATGCCGCCTTCGTTCTTGGGGTTGAGCTCGATGGACTTCTCGTAGTTCTTAATCGCCAGGTCCTTCTCGCCGGCAACTCCATAAGCCTCGCCCAAACTGTCGTAGGTGTTCCAGGATTCGGGAAAGTCGGCAACGTTCATCTTGAACACCGCGATTGCCTCGGGAACCTTCCTGGCACCATTAAGAAGCACATAACCAATGCTATTGATTTGCGCTTCGCTAATTGAATCAGCGGCGCCTTTCTTCCGGTCATGATATTCGTCAACCGCCGCCACTCCGCGAGCGAGCACATCTTTGTAGAACAGCCGGCCGGGAGCTTTGTATGAGTCATAATGCAGCCAGCCAATCACCGGTTGGTCACCACCCAGACTGTCCGAAATGATCTCCGGAATGATCGAGTGTCCATTACCACTGTTCGTGAAGATGACTACGCCGAGTTTCGACTTCGGATAAGCGAGCATGTAGCAATGCACATCACCATTGTCGCCCCAATGCCAGAACGCAGTGCCGTCACTCGTCCGCTGCAAGCCAACGCCGAACCCCCAGAAAATGTTCGCCGAGAGTTTGCCCGTGGGTTGACGGTTAACGCAGTTGCTACAGCCTTCATCAACTTTCATCTGTTCGCTCACCATCGCGGCGGCCGTACTCTTCTTCAAACCAGTTCCGTTCATTACTGCGATCATGAACTTCGCATAGTCCGATGAAGTCGCCTGCAAGGTGGCAGCCGCATTCGCATCCTTCGGTTGTCGTACCTGACCAGCAAGCCCACCAAAATCGTGACCAGTCGCTTTCGTATCTTTGTAGTCTGCCCGCCAAACATAACTGCTGCTAGTCATGCCCAACGGATCGAACACGAGTTGCTTCATCACCGCGTCGAGCGGTTGACCCGCTACTTTTTCAACGACCTTCTGCAGAAACACGAAGCCTTCGCCTGAGTAACTGAAACGCTCGCCCGGCGGAAAAATAATCTTCAAATCCTGACCGTTGGGCCGCCAATTGGGAAATCCGGTCGAATGAGTAAGCACACGTCGCGCGGTGATGAGATTAACTCGATCGTCATTCTTTATGTACGACTCCCCGAGGTACTGGACGAGCGGCTTATCGAGATCGAGTTTGCCTGCGTCGACAAGCTTGAGAACCGCGTAAGCAAAGACCGGCTTGCTCAACGATGCTGCTTCGAAGACTGTGTTGTCGGTGACCGCATCTTTCGTGGTTGCGTTTTTCACTCCGTAAGCCTGGTTCAGGAAAACTTTTCCATCCTTGATCACTGCGATTGAGAGGCCGGGCACATCGGCTTCGTTCATCAGCCGTGGAATCGTGGCGTTGAGCCGTTCCGCCAGCACGGCTTTGTTTAGTTTCACGCGGAGTGGCACGGGCGCCGTGCTGGCGTTTTGAGCAAGCCCGGCTGTGGCAAAGGTCAAAAGTAGAAATGCCGAAATGAGTAACCGTTTCATGATGGAATTACCTTTCAGAGCACAATTGTGCGGAGATGCTTTTGAATTGGGAACACCGCTAGCCCACGGATTGTGACACGTTTCATTATCCAGGTTTCAGGGGCAGGCCGATAAGGCTAATGACGCGGATCGAAGCCATCCGCTAGCGCAGGTGTACTGACCTGACGACGCTGTCTGCTGACTGTCGAGTTACGAAACTGCTTTGGAGTTGTTGCGGCAAAAAAGCTGATTGAGCTCGGCATCAGACCCACATCGTGGACAATGCATTTGAGGCTTCCTCCGGCTGATAATACGCGGCCAGTTGGAAGAGTGTTCAAGTTCCTAGTCTGGATGCCATGGGCTTGACCCGTGGTTACTCACGTAGGCCGCTAAAGAAAGATCGCAAGAGTTTTCCGGATGCCACCGGCTTGCACGGTGGAGGTGTCACGCTTTAGTAGTTAGCATCGAAAATCTGATGAAAAGCAAAGTAATCGCTCCACGGGTCCAGCCCCGTGGCATCAATTTCTTTAGTACTCGGCTGCTTTGTAGCGGCTACCGTGATTCACCACGGGGCGAGCCCGTGGCATCAGCTCAAATGACCTCCCGCCGACACTGAGCACGCCTTGCCTAATCACTAACGGCTGCGCGACAATCAGCCTTCACTTATGAATAGATTTCATCTCAAAAATCTTTTGCGCGTATCAGCGCTTGGCTGCGGCCTACTCTTCGTCTCCGGGTTTGCCGAGTGCTACAAGCCCGTAACCAAAAACCAGCTGCCATCGCGAATCAAAACCGTTGCCGTTCCTGCGTTTCAAAACTACGCCCTGCGCTACAAGATTGAGCACCGCTTCACGAAAGCAGTCATCGAGGAACTGATCCGGCGCGGCCGTGGGTTGCGCGTTCAGGGCGATCGTGAAGGCGCTGACGCCGTCATCGAAGGAATTATCAAGAGCTACCAGTTCCGCGGCGTGCTGCTCGACGATAAAGGTCGAGCGCGCATCTTCGAAGTCACGATTGAAGCCGCAGTCACTGTGCGCGACCAGGCTGAGAACCGAGTCCTTTACGACAACCAGAATTTCGTCTTTCGAGGTGAATACGAGTTTGCTAACGACCCTCGCAACTTCTTCAACGAAGAAGACCCAGCCGTGATGCGCATGGCTCGCAGCTTTGCCGAAAGCATCGTTTCGACTTTGACGAACGCGGTCGAAATGAAGAAATGAATACTCTTACTCGGCAGCAACTGAAACGTTCACTCGATGACGGCGCGGTCGCTCCACTTTACCTGACAGTCGGTCCCGAATCTTATCTTTGCGGCGAAGCAGTGACCGCTATCGCTGAGGCAGCGCTGCGCGGCACTCTGCTTCGCGAATTCAACGAGTCAACTTTCAGCTTGCTGACGATGAATGCGCGTCAAGCAGTTGCAGCCGCCGAGCAATTGCCGATGATGTCTGAACGACGCGTAGTCATCATCAGTGATTTCGCGAAACTGCGTGAAGCTGATGAGGATGTCCTGGTTCGCTATGTCGGCAATCCCGTGCCCTCGAGTGTGGTGATCTTTTCCGCTCCTGATTTAGATAAGCGGAAGAAGTTGACCAAAGCGCTGTTCGACAACTGCACCGTAGTCGAGTTTCCTTCCGTGGGTGACGGCGAAGCGAAAGCCTGGGCCAAGGATTATTTGAAAAGGCTCAAGATTCCTGCCGACGAACAAGCTTTGTCCGAAATCGTCACGCTCGTGGGTACTGATATTCAAACGCTCAGCTCGGAGCTGGACAAGCTGGCGACCGCAGCGGTTGAAAGTAAGCGCATCACTGTCAATTTGGTTGACGATCTGATCGGACGCTCGCGAGAGCTTTCCAATTTTGATCTGACGGATCACTTGATAAATCGCAATCGCAAGCGCGCCCTTGAAATTCTTTATCGATTGCTGGAAGACGGCTCGGAGCCGGTGATGCTGATTGGATTAATAGCGAGTAACTATCACCGTCTCGCAGTGGCTAAAGATCTGCTGACTCGCAAAGGTAAAGATGCGGTCTTCCAACAGATTCGCATGCCATGGAGAAAGCAGGGAGAGTTTCTGAGCACGCTGCAAAGAAGTAGTGAGGCGGATATTTCTCGTGGCATTCAACGCATTGCCGCGGCTGATCTGGCTATCAAGACTTCACAAGCTACCCCGCGGCTGCAGCTGGAAATGCTCGTGTGCGAGCTCGCCAGCAACTGACCAGGTAATAGGCCACAGATAAACACCGATCTGAATCAGCAATCAGCACTCCGCAATCCGCCATCAGTTACGGCCAACGGCTTCAGATCCGGATCGACCCACTCTCGCATGGCTTGTTCAGTCCACAGCAGCTCCCTGCTGTAGTACTCAAACATCAAACGCGAATCATTAAGAGTTTCAACCACAGCGTTGGTCTGCTCGAGTAAAGTTCCGTCGCGAGGCAACTGTCCCAGCACCCGCTCAACCATGATTATCCAGAAAAGCGTGATCGTTTCGTTGTACTTGCCCGTAATGCCATAGTGCTCGAGAAAGTTGAGAATGCTCGCGCGCATCCGATCAAGCGCGTACGACCTGTCGCCGTCACCGAGATACCAGGTGGCAAGCACCAGATGCGAACGATGCGGAAAGTCGGTGGCCGCAGTCGTGCACTCTTCGAACCCTCGCACGATCGCTTCCAATTCACTTTGAGTTTTGAAATGGTTGGACATGTGCACCTCTTATGACGCTTGTCAGTACCACCTGCGGTAGCGGCTGCTTAGCTCCGAGCCTCAAGTTGGAAGTGTCAAGCCACCCGCCACCGCAGGTGGTACTGACAAGAAAAAGCGAGGCGGATCGAATTAACGACCCGCCTCGCACAGTGGAAAATTTAAGGCTCGCTTATTTTGACGAAGCCTGCGTCACGGCCTCGGTGAGCCGTGATTTGTGTCGCGCCGCTGCATTCCTATGCAGCGCGCCCTTTTGGACTGCTTTATCGATGATCGAGATGGTTGTCGGCAACAACTCTTTCAACTTGCCGGCGTCACCCGCGGTTAACGCAGCGCGCAACTTTCGAATCTGACCTCTTACTCTGGTTCGATTGCTCTTGTTGATGACGCGCCGGGCTTCACTTTGGCGCATTCGCTTTTCGGCTGACTTATGATTTGGCATTACTTCTCCCAACAAAATTGGGTTTCCGAGTACGTCGGATACCCTACAGTAGCGCTTTCCGAGGATTACGCAAGTCAGACAGTTTAGGGGCAGCAATTTACCGTGTCAAGTTAGCCCCATCCATTCGAAATATGTTGGGTGCAATTAAAAGCGGGAGTTGATCGGTACGCCTTTATGCAGCCGCTTGACGAGCTTCGCTCCAGCATGCGTCCTGAATCACATTCGCCGAAGCGTTGTCGCTACTCCGAGAGCTAGTAACCCGTCGAAGCAATCCAGGAGCAACGTTCCACAGCGCGGTTCTTTTACTCTCTTTGGCGCTCCGTAGAGGTAATGATCAACATTGATCGAACCGTCGGTCGGTACGGAGTCCCAGGTGTCTGCGGGTAACCCAGCGTTGACCTCTTCAACAATCTCCCAAATCGGTCTGCGGCCACACCTGTTCCGTTCGGTTCAGAACTAGCCCCGCTGGCAAGCGTATCAAGGAGTCTTAGCGCTTCCTGTTGTTTATTGGGCGGCAGCGCTCGCACTTTATCAATCAGTTGATCTTCCAGATTCGCGGTCATGATTCTTCTCCGGTCTCGGAGAATATAGCATCGCAGTTGGAGTTCATTCATCAATCCTGAGGCGGACCGATCAAGTGCTGAAAAAGACGAAAGGCCACCCAAACTGGCCTTCGTCTTTGTCTAAAGATCTGGCTCCGCAGGTAGTCCCGCAAGTCGGGAGAACCTACAATCCCGATGCATCGGGATTAACAGCCGAATGCTCGGCACTCAACAAGTGGTCGCGAATCCATTTCGCAGACTTCATTTGCTTAATCTGTCGTTCCCGCCGCACGGCAGAGCTACGGGAATCGTGAGCCTCGCACCAAACAAGTTTCCAAGGGCCGTTCTTTCGTGTGAAGTGGCCCTCAAAAAGAATCAGTTCGATTGTGATCCGCGATACGCTTCCTGAGGTTACCCGTATGACCTATGTAAAACTTCCCGTACGGATTCTCCAACACATACACCCAAAACATAGGAGTTACCCTCTCAAAAAGACGAAGGCCACCGAGATGGTGGCCTTCTTTCGTCTAAACTGGCTCCGCAGATAGTCCCGCAAGTCGGGAGAACCTACAATCCCGATGCATCGGGATTAACAGCCGAATGCTCGTCACCAACACATATACCCAAAACATAGGAGTTGCCCTCAAAAAAGACAAAGGCCACCGAAATGGTGGCCTTCTTTCGTCTAAACTGGCTCCGCAGATAGTCCCGCAAGTCGGGAGAACCTACAATCCCGATGCATCGGGATTAACAGCCGAATGCTCGTCACCAACACATATACCCAAAACATAGGAGTT
>DATNBH010000047.1:0-20544 GCA_035572035.1 Pyrinomonadaceae bacterium
GGTTCAACTCGCCAAAGCTCAACTCCTCGCTGCCGCTAACTATCGCCGTAGCTTCCGGCCGCTGCTCCACCCGAGCTTCAAACAACTGCGCCACATTGCGCGCGCCTTCACTCTCAAATAGCTGCACCGCGTTCCAGCCACTGAGAACCTGCTGCTGCTCACGGGCGCTCACCAGCACCGCTTCACTCACCAACTGCTCCGGGGCGCCACTCACCTCACCCAGCAACTGCACGTACTGCTCGCTCAGCCACTCCGCTGCTGCTGCACTCAGCACGCCGTCGTCATACTCCAACTGCATCGTCAAACCACTCGCTTCACTCTCGACCCGCAGCTTCAACTTCTGCCCGCCAACTCGTTCCTCCAGCCACTCGGTGATCCAACTCACATACTCAAACCCAATCCCACTACTACCCAAACCGGTTTCGCGCCAACAATCCTGATACAAACTTGCAGAAGAGATCGACTCATCGATCCATCTGACAACTTCAATAAAGCCAAAATCTTTTTCGAACCGGAAACTGATCGGCAGGTATCTTCCATAGCGTCCGAGCGCATCACGCAAATCCTCATACTTGCGACCATCAAAATAAGTCTCAACTTCAACGACCTCGGCTTCCGTGTGCCGCCACAACAACAACTGCCAAACACTCAACAGCACCGCCGCCTCACTCACTCTCTCCGCCGCAGCCACGCGCCGAATCTGCTCCACTACTTCACCCGCCACCGCGACTCGCTGCCGCCGCCACTCTCCCCCAACCGCACCGCGCTCAAGTCCCAATCGCAACTCTCTTCCCAACCCGCGCTGCTCGCGCTCCCAGTAAGCCCTCCCTTCCGCTCCTTCGTCCCGCACTTCCTTCTGCCACGCACCATAGTCCGCGTACTGCACCCGCTGCTGTGTCTCACCGTCTTCCACTCGCTGCAAATCACGCTCGTAGCCAGACCGCACCTCCGCAATCACACTCCGCACCGTCTCCCGGTCACCACACAGCGGTCTCATCCGCACTCCCAAGATCGTCTCGCCACAAACACGCCACAGCTTCACACCCCATTGGTCGCCCGCTTCGTCCCACTGCCCGCTGCGACCCCACTGCTCAATCCTCTCCTCGAGCACAGCGGTTTCTGCGTCCTCAACTTCCACTACCACTGCGCTCTCACTGCGCAACACTTGTAGCGGCTGATCCATCCCCGCCAATCGCGCAAACCCGCTCCGCAGCACTTCCTCTGCCTCTGCTACCCGCCGCACCGCGCGTTGCACTCGCTCCAACTCGAACTCTCCCTGCACTCGGACGGCGCCCCACAACCACGCCTCCCCTCTATTCTGCTGCTCACGCAGCCACACCTGCTCCTGCTGCGCCGTCAACTCGTAGCCTTCTCTAATCTCGCTTACAAACGCTTGCTCTACACTCAATGCATTCATGGCACGCGACTCAGACTAATTGACGATAGTGCTCAAGACACTCTGGGCAAAAGCGATCGCGAAAGAGATGAACGACCACGCGATGCAAAGACACGCAACGATTGGACGAGAAACTCAATTGACGGCAATAACAGGCCAATCAAAAGCACTACCGCAATTGAAAGGAGATAGGGCCACCTCAGCCCAGCCGCCAGGAAGAGACCTTGACCGTGCCAAATAAAAAGAACGATCCCAGGCGCCGCGCCGAGACAGTTAGTAGCAACCACCGTCAGCCAATTCGAACTGCTCGATTTCAAGCTCACGTTGATGGCAAAGGCAGCGATACTCGCCAACAGAGGCCACTGGAAGATGTAACTCGCGAGCGGAAAGTAGTAAGACACCACCAGCATGCACAACAGCCAGCCGATCAACGCGCCCGCACTCAGATCTTTAAAACTGCAATTCGTTGCGCCGATCCGGTAGATGAACACAATCAACGCCACGTTGAGCGCAGTTAACCCGATCAAAAGAGGAATCCCACGCTGTTGTATTTCACTTTCACTAAAGTAGAGATTGAGTCCGACTCCAATCAGCGTAGTCATGAGTACTGTGCAGACTGCACTGACGAAGAAGAGGAGGAGACCCAATGTCGACCAGCCCAGCGATAGACTGCGTCTCCTCCATCCCCAAACGAGTACCCCAACCGACAATAAGGAGATCACCAATGCTATGGGCCGAACAAACCCTTCAGGGTAGGAGATGAGCACTCGACCCAGACCCTCAAAAAAGACGGCGTTTCCGGGTGGTCTCTGGTTGAGTTCGAGATTGCCGAAGTGGCTGGTTAGAGCTAGTGCGTATGAGCCCTGGTGCTGGATACTTCTGAGGTCCACGGTGTCAAGACTGTCGTTTGCGGAATGGTAATTTTCCAAGCCGCCAATGTACGCAAAGTTGAATCCCGGTACTCCCCTGTTTTTGAAAAAGGTGAAATCGGTGTTGTGGGGAAGGGCGCCATAAATCTGCTGGTTAAGAGAATTAGTGAACGGGAAAGGCGCTACTTTGCCAAACTCCTTCATGGTCCAATAATTATTATCGCCGGTCTCAAACATGAAGACCGGCCCTCTGCTTCCGCGCGCGTCAAAGTTGAGAACCAAGCCAATCTCCGGAAAAAGCGAACTCTTAATGAACGTTCTTGCTCCATCGAATCCCACTTCTTCTCCGTCTGAGATGAGCAACACCACATCACGCTTCAAGGCCGATCTCGCTTTGAGGGCGGCCGCCGTTTCAAGCAAAGTAACCACTCCCGAACCGTCATCACTGGCCCCGAGACTTTGCGGGACCGTGTCGTAGTGCGCCGCTAAAAGGAGAGTGCCCTTACCCGGTTCAGTGCCCGGCAGCCGCGCTACGATATTTTCGAATTTGAGGACCTTGGTCGAAGTCTGATCTCTTCGCTCCGACACTTGCAGCTCCGGCCGTAGCTCGAGCTTCGTCAACACACCGACAATGTAGTCTCGAACGGTGTCGTGAAAGGGGGAACCGACTGGATGGGTCCGGGTGGCAAGCACCTTCAGATGCTCGAAAGCGCGCTCCGCTGAAAACTCAGAGAGCGGAGCGTTGGCGCTTACCACTTCAGGTGGGCGGTGAAGATAAAAGGCAAGAAAGACGACTGGCGTAAGGATGAGAAACAAGACGAACCATGGACCGATCGCACTTTTCATTTCGTTTTGTACAGGATCCAGAGTTAACTTGGGATGCACCCGTCGCTGTCAGAGTCTTCAACTTACAAAGCCGGAGGAACGACTGCAGTTTATTGCGGAGATGTATGCGAAGTAACTTCTTACACAAGATTCAAGTTAGGTAGAAACATTCTTTCTTACCGAAAAGTCTTTCAGAAGTGATGCTTCTTGCCTGGCAGGTTTCGACCAGCTTGTTTGAGTCGACAATTGGGTTTGATTCGTCCGTGTACTTAATGCTCAGAGCATAAGTCAACCAGGGCTCCTGGCCCATGGCATAGACGTACACTTCATTACAGTTGAATTGATTAACGATGTCCAGACCCTTCTCATAGTTCGATCCGGAAAATCTTCTCGACTGGTCCATACCGCGGTCGAGACTGGTCAGGAGTAGTGGACCATAGAGCCAGGACATCGGAGCGCCATCACATTCCATACCGAGGAACAATACATTCACGTCACCGAGAGTGTCGTAGATATGCTTGTAGAGAGCCGGCTCAAGATTATTTGAGTCAGCGGCAAACAGGAATGTCTTCTCTTTCAGCCTAATAAGATGGGCCATCTTACTTCCGATATTAAGATCGCAATGCTCTCCGAGAAACGGCAGCCCCGTAATAGTTCCACCTGGAATATGCAGTTGTTCCATTTCGTCAATCTCAATCACATTTGAGAAGCCGAGATGGTTGAGGATCATCTTCAACGAGGGATCCTCCAGCGATCCTCCGCGACTTCGAGGCACCACCACGTTTCCAACCTTATGGCGTAACTGTAACAACGATTCGAACATGACATGGTCCTGGTGGCTGTGCGTGATAAGCACGTAATCGATCTTGGGAGGCAGGTCCATGAAGGTGTACCGGTCGATGCCGTTGTTGTAGAGATAACTAATCGCCGGATCCGTCATGATGCTTACTTCACTCGTCTCAAGCAGGACGGTAGCGTGACCGTAGTAGCGGAGTCTGATTCCCTCTCCTTCGTATCGACTCTGTGGTGGTGGAACTTCTTCGGTGAGGAATGTCTTGAAGATCTCCTCTTCGTGCGGTTCGAGACGTAAACGCTCCACGATCGCAGCATACGGTTGTGGTTCCCTCCGAAGAACAAAAAGCGAATCAATGCGCTCATCAGCAAATGGGACATTCCAATGAAGCTTCTTCTCATCGGGCAGACGCGGCGTACTCAGCGCGAAGGCGCGACCATCTTCTTCGATTAACGAAATGGAGATACTTTGCAGTGCCGGATCGTAGTATTTGCTTCTGTATAGCAGACCTTCGAGATAGCGAATCGCGGGATTGTTGTTAAGGTCGTAGACGAGCTCGACGTATCCTCTCAGGTTCTCAGGGACACTCGGATACAAGGGTTCGAGACTGTAACCTTTTGCTTGAGACTTGAGAATTTGATCCAGGCGTTTGACCGAGTCGGCAAACTCGATCAGATGGGCTTGTTCTTTGGTCGTTTTGGTGATCAGCGCCTTGATGTCGCTCACCCGACCGCCGTTGTAGTCAATGAATGGACCACCGAGTAAAGCTGGATTCTTGACCGCGTTCGCATGTATTTGCGGCGCGGCGACATACGACTTCATGATGTTCAGATGAAGGTTGGCGATATTCATTGCCGCAGTTTGTGGCGCGATCAAGAGAGGCCAGGCGTACCACTGATTGAATAGCGGTTCTATCATTACATTCGGCTTCAGATAATACTTGCCGTTATTCGTAGTCATCTCTATTCACTCCCCTCTGGAGAAAATCCATCAATAGTTTGTACTAGAAGTGGATATTGATACAGGGATGAGGTCGCCGCCGGGACGGTAGCGACTGGTGATTCTCATGGTTCGGGTTTACCTGATTTGACCCGGTCGCTACCGCTCTTGGTACTGACCTCGTCCAGGTAGATTCAGAAATGCTTACGGCGAGATCAGGCGCGAACAGTTTCGAGGTAAGGCGCCAGGTCCTTAAGTATAGCTTGCAGCGCTGAGGACTGCGCCGTGTGCAGGAAAAAATGGCCGCCGGGAAACATACGCAAGGAAAAATGTTCCTTCGTTTCTTCTTCCCACAATTGCACCCGGTCCTCCGGAATTTCCGGATCTTCCGATCCGCCAAAGGCTGAGATTGGAATTTCCAGAGGTAGACCAGGTTGGTAGACGTAAGTCTCACAAACCGCGAAATCGGCGCGAACAGTCGGAAGCATGATTCGCATCAGCTCAGTGTCATTCAGGACCTGTGGAGAGATGCCGTTAAAAGATCGTAACTCTTCGATGAGGTCTTCGTCAGAAAGTGTCGAACGCATGATCTCGCGCTCACGATGTCGCGGCGCTCCACTGCCACTAAGAAAGAGGTGCCGCGGCTTTTGCATCCCACGAGCGCGGAAGTAGCGAGCTAGTTCGAAGCTGATAATGGCTCCCATACTGTGACCGAAAAATACAAATGGTTTATTAAGGAAAGGTCTCAGTTCGATGGCAACGTCGTGGATCAGGGTTGGGAGCGAAGTGTAAGGAGGTTCAAACATGCGGGCGCCGCGACCTGGAAGTTGAATACCGAGCACTTCAAGCTTGGTTGGTAACGCCTGAGCCCATGGTGCAAATGCATGGGCGCTGCCTCCGGCGTACGAAAAGCAAAACATTCGCATCAAGGCGTTTTGGCGTGGTTCGAAATTTATGACCCAAGATTTTGCCACTTCGTCTCCTGGTTTTTTTGATTCCGGTGACTACACGACGGCCATGCTTATTGACTCTGCTTCGGCCATGCTCCTATTAAGCGTTGCGTAGTAGCCATTCATAGCGATGAGCTCATCGTGCGAGCCTCGCTCGATGATGCGACCTTCCTCGAGTATCAAAATAACATCGGCATTTCGAATTGTCTGCAATCGATGTGAGATGACAATGCGCGTCCCACCCCAGGTGTTTAGATGATCGTCGATCTCCTGCTCGGTCAGCACATCGAGGTGGCTGGTCGCTTCATCCAGAAAAAGAATCGAAGGGTCATGAACGATGGCGCGCGCAATGGCAATTCGTTGCCGCTGGCCACCTGAAAGCGAGGCGCCTGCTTCACGCGCAGGCGTGTCGTAGCCCATCGGCATTCGCATGATGTCATCATGGATCGAGGCCAGGCGCGAGGCCTTAACAACTTTCTCAAACGCAATATCAGGATCGTTGAAGGCAATGTTCGCCCCGATCGACTCTCCAAATAAAAACGACTCCTGCAGCACTACGCCACACCGTTGGCGCAGCGAACGATAGTTTAAGCTTTCCAAAGGCATACCGTCGTAATAGATTTTGCCCTCGGTGCTTTGATAAGCACCGAGCAGCAACTTGATCAGTGTGCTCTTTCCCGATCCAGTGCGGCCCACCAGCGCAATTTTCTGTCCTGGTTCAACAGTGAATGAAATATCGCGCAGGACGTAAGGAGAGTTTGGTCCATATCTAAAGCCCAAGTTCTCAACAACGATGCGACCAGTAACACTGGTGACCTCCTCGACTGTGTGCGGATCCTGCTCCGTCGCCGTGTTCAATACATCAATTACGCGATCGATATACGCGGGCGCTTCCTGGAGTTTCTGAGCGCTGGCCACTACCTGGGTGAGCCACGAAAAAAACGTCACCGCGATTGCGTTTTGAGCCAGCATCGCGCCGAGGCTCACCTGGTTGTTCAATACCTGCAGAGCCCCCACCCACAGCAACACAATTGGTGAAAAGGAACGCAGACTCGCCATCAACGTGTCGATCAAGACGGTGAGATGATTTCGTCGGAGCGAAAGACCAAGGCTTGTCAGATAGAGTTTATTCCAACCCCGCAGCGCGCGGTCTTCAGAGCCTGATGCTTTTAAGGTGTCCAATCCCGACAGGGCTTCCAATAAATAGGACTGCGCCGTCGTCTGCGCCGCCAACTCACTTTGAGAGAGGTCATACACTCTTCTTCTGGTCCCGTAAAGAAAACCCATCTGCAAGAGCCCGAGGCCCAGAACCAAAAGACCGAAGATCGGGGCCTTTATTAAGAGGACAGTCAGGTAAATCAGAACGAGACTGCCAAAGAGGACAATTACGATTACGTGGACCGTCAGTAGTTCTCGTATCCTCTGCACGAGCCCGCCGCGCATGAGGACATCGCCGTGTGTGCGCTGGTGGAAGAAGCTGAGGGGCAAAAGTGTTAAGTGTTCGATAAAGCTCGGCATCATTTGGGCGTCGATGCGAGCGGTCAAGTGAAGCAGCAGCGTGAGTCTAAGATAGCTCGTGACCAGTTGCGCGATCACTACGACTACCATGCCGATGCCGAGGATCGGCATCAGCGAAACAATTCTTAGCGGAAGAATCTTATCGACGAGAATTTCCGTCATGACCGGCAGCGCCAGGCCCAGTATCAAAAGCAGAAACCAAACGCCGGTGATCTGGATCAGGATGCTGCGAGCGTTGGAAACATAATCGATGTATTGACGCCAAAGATAGCTGAGATAAAAGCGCCAGGAAGAGCTAACCGAACTAGCCTGACCTTTGAATCTAAGTCCCGGCTTGATAGCCAGGGCTTTGCCGGTGAACAGTTCGGCAAATGTTTCGCGGTCCATTTTCACACGACCGATTGCGGGATCGATGATGGTCGCGTGCCGCGACTTGAACCGCTCAACGACTACAAAATGGCTCGAGCTGAATTGCGCAATAACAGGATAGTCAATATGAGGGAGCTCAGCCGGTTGTATGCTCAGGACGGTAGTGCTCAGTTCATAAGATTGTGCCAACTTCGCAAGGGCCTCGATCGAAACACCGTCACGATCCACGGCAAGCCGTTCGGGAAACTCGGAGAAGTGGACCCTGTGACCAAAGTAACCCAGCACCATCGACACACAGGCAGCTCCGGTTTGTCCCACTCCGAGCTGTAGCACGACCGGCACTCGCCGCCGTCTTCCGAGAAGCACAACGTCGAAACCGGTTAAGAGAAAGCCCCAGATTTTCAATGCCGCCAGGCTTTTCAACAGTAGCCGAAATCGTGAATGTTGTTTCACTGTGTGTTTTTAATCGTGGAAAAAACTACCAATGAATGGAAAGAACGAGCCCAGGCGACGTGTAGTCAACAGGTAATTGACGTCGACCTGGCGACCATTCGTTAACCCCGGCGAAGTTCCCGCCGGAGCCGCTTCCAACTTCATGATTGCCACAGCTGACAGATCTGAAATGGACGACATCGCGTCAGCAGTGAGGGCAAACTCACTTGCTGCGGCTGTGCGGTCGAGAGGTTTTGCCCTCGCATCGACGATTGGCCCGCTTAGTTGTCGACCATCCAGGTCAAACGACAAGTTTTGGCCGCGGGCCAGGTGCGAAACCATGGGAGCTGGAAAGAACGCGACCACAACCAGGCCGCGTGCTTCTGCGTCTGACTTATCGCGCCAATCTGCAATTACACCTGTGCCCGTTGAATAGACCGGTACTCGCAGAAAGAGGGCGGCAACTCCCGAGAAGAGCAACAGGAGCAAAAGAGCCCACGAGCCGGCAAAACTTTTGGTTGTAACAAACCAGGGCAGGAACAGGAAATTGGGGTCTTGCCGTTCCGGTCGATGGTTTGTGCTGCTGCGTTTTTGATCCATTGCATTCATTGTGAACGTCGGAGGCGACGGGGCTCGCCTCCCCTACGTAGCAGATCAATGAACGGCTTGACTGGCAGCCGCTGCCGCGTCCATCTTTTTTCTGAGGCTCAGTGGACGCATATCAGTCCAGATCTCCTTGATGTGGGCGAGGCATTCGGCCTTGGTGCCGTTCTTGCCTTCGTCGTTCCAACCTGGGGCGTTTTCTCTGTGTGCCGGCCAGATCGAATATTGCTCTTCATGATTAAGGACAACTTTGTAGATTGTCTTGTCTTCTTCTTCGTCTCGGTTCATGTCTTATCTCCTTAAGTTTGGCTGTGTTTAGTTAGAATTGGTTCAACTGCGTCGTGGGCGCCTTACCCGGCCCGCGCACTGCGTGCAACTTCTGTTTGGTCAAGCTTTACTACGTAATCTCTCTCAATAATGAGTCGACTTTGCAGGGCCACGGTGGAAAGCATCAGCGAGACTCGTTCGCTATCATTGAGCGTCCTGTCGAAGATGCCTTCGAGGCTCGCAAACGGCCCGGCGATGATCATTACGCGATCACCAGCGGTGAGTTCATCGTTAAAGCGAACGAAGCCGTCTTCTCCGATCCGCGACTTGATGAGAGATATCACCGCATCGTCAACTGCAGCAGGTTTGTTTCCGAAGCTGACTACAGTTTGCACGCCTCTCGTAAACGTGATCTTGTGCAGCGCTTCGGACGGGAAGCGCGCAAAAAGATAGCGCGGGAACAACTGTTTGACTACGCGTCGTGTTTTTTCTAACCGGCGGGATTTTGCTCTCGCGCAAGGGTTCAATGTTTCGATTCCCCACGCCTTCAAATTACTCTCCGCCCTGAATTCTTGCTTTGGACGAGTATAGACCGCATACCAATTCGGTAAAGTTTCGGGTCTTGCATTGTTATTCATTTTGCCTCCCGTAGCTCAGAGCCCTGCCAAAAGAAATTCATGACTATGGAAGTCGTTAGGGTGGAAAGAGAGCACGAATCCATTGGCGGCGCCTTGAGCATGCCGTCGTTTAGTCACTAGTTGTGATCTTGAAAGAACGAAGCGGTGAGATGAATTCCCAGTGAGAGCAGAAGCTAGCGTGGATACACGCTACCTGAAGCTCTTACTTCTTGAGATGCTCTCACAATGAAACATCGGGAATCACTCAAATCACTTCTGGGCAGGGAGTCACTTAAATCACTACTGGGCAAGAGAGGGGGGCGGAAATCGCTTGGAGATTGCGATGCTGACGTTTTTTGGGAGGAACCTCAGCAAATCGCGAAAGCCAACCTTAAACAGAGCTACCGCACTTGAGTGCGCTCCAGGTGCACTCGGCCAATTAGATAAGAATCGAAAGTAACGACGATCCAAAGAGCAGATCGTCGAGGCACGTTAAAGACAAAAAGGCGCTCATTGCCTCAATGAGCTATATACCGAACTATACAAACTTGAGGAGAATTTGTTGGGAAAAGAACCCGAGACAATTAACTCAATATGTCCTTGTGGCCCTATGGTGAGGTCACGGTCGGTCATCTGTCAATAGAAATCTGACGAGATTTTGAAAAATTACCAAACTCCCTGCCGGGTTACGACGCGAAAAAATGCCTCTCTCTTCATCTCGACAGTGGCGTTTGAGATTAAGTCATTGAGCCTTTGCCGCCGTTACGCTAGAATGCAAATCGAAAATCCGCAGTGACTCGGGCTAACTAAAAAGTTCGTTTTAAGGGCGGTAGCTTGCCCAATCCCGATGTCTCGCGCGAGTCCTTTCATTCATAACTTCCGCAGCTCCGACCTCAAAGCACTCCGAAACGCAAGCAAGATCACAAGAGGTTCAAATGTCCAATAACATCATCGGGATTTCCTGTTTTTTTCACGATGCCGCCTGCTGTCTGCTCAAAGACGGAGTGCTCATCGCTGCGGCGGAAGAGGAGCGCTTCTCGCGTAGCAAACATGACGCAAGCATTCCTAAGCGCGCATTCAACTACTGCCTCGAAGAAGCCGGGTTGACTATCGATGAAGTCGATTGCGTTGCCTATTACGAGGAGCCTACGAAGAAATTGGCTCGGCAAATATCGATGATGCTGCCTGGCCTGGCGTCTGAGAAGAAGATGATGGTACGGCTCGATCCACATCGAGCGAAACGTGAGATCCGGGAAATTCTGGGCTACGAAGGGTTGATCGAGTACGTGGGCCATCATCAGGCTCACGCCGCTAGCTGTTTCTACTATTCGGGTTTTAATGAAGCAGCAATTCTCACCGTGGACGGTGTGGGCGAGTGGGACACGACCAGCTATGGAGTCGGCAAGGGCAAGGACCTCGAGATTCTGGAGACAGTGGAGTTCCCACACTCGCTCGGTCTGCTCTACAGCACAATCACCGGTTACCTGGGTTTCGAGGTAAATGAAGGTGAGTACAAAGTGATGGGACTTGCACCCTACGGCCAACCGCGCCACGCCGACCTGATCAGGAAGCTGATCATCAATCAACCCCGCGGCCAGTATCTCCTTGACTTGCAGTATTTCGACTTCAAGTCTTTTCAGCGAATGTACTCCGACAAGATGTTGAGTTTGTTTGGTCGTCCGCCGCGGCAGCCAAGGACGGAGATCCTCGACTTCCATAAAGATCTGGCGCGAAGTCTTCAGTTCGTGCTCGAGGAACTGCTAATGGACAAGCTCAAATACCTGCACGAGCTGACCGGCAGTGAGAATCTTTGCATGGCGGGCGGTGTGGCCCTTAACTGTGTCGCCAATGGAAGAATCAAACGAGAGGGTCCTTTCAAACAAATGTTTGTCCAGCCTGCCGCAGGCGATTCGGGCGGCGCGCTCGGCGCGGCCGCGATTGCGCACCAACGCCGCGCCAACGGGGAAACGAAATCCTTAATCTTTAACCACGCCTATCTTGGACCAGCGTTCACCAGTGAAGAGGTGGCGTCTCTGGTTGAGTCGACAGGAGTTAAGGCGCAGGACTTCCGTGGTCGCGAAGTTGAGCTCATCGAAGCCGTCGCGCAAAAATTGGCCGCCGGCAAAATCGTCGGTTGGTTTCAAGGCCGGATGGAGTTTGGACCACGCGCGCTGGGGGCACGCTCGATTCTGGCGGATCCGCGCGGCGAGAAAATGCAGGATCGCATTAACTCGATCATCAAACAGCGCGAATCGTTCCGTCCTTTTGCGCCCGCGGTGCTTGAGGAACGTGCTGCCGCCCACTTCGATCTCGATCATGTGTCGAGATACATGCTGGAAACCTGTCAGGTGAAGTCACCCATAAAACTGCCAGCTGTCACGCACGTTGACGGATCGGCCCGCGTGCAAACTGTCGATGAGGAAACCAACCCACGATTTGCTCGACTCCTGCGCGCCTTCGAACGACTGACCGGTTGTCCGATCCTGCTCAACACCTCATTCAATCTCAATTACGAGCCTATCGTCTGCAACCCGATTGATGCGCTCATCTGTTTTATTCTCTCCGGTCTCGACACGCTCGTGCTCGAAGACTTTATCATCGACCGTTCGGGCATCAGCGAAATGGCCGAGCTTGTATTGCGCAGAACCGCGCAAACTCGCCCCGACGCGATCACTTACAAAACCTACACGCTTTTCTAAAAATCCTATGAACTACGACTACCGGCTATTAAAAAACACTGCCGACCGGCTCGCGCATTCGTTCGAGTCAGAGGAAGGCGAACGCATACTCAGACTTATTACACAACTATCCAGGTTTCAGGCCCGGGCCGGCTCCGTTGCCGAAGAACCGAACAAACCCGCTAACCCGCCCGGGAAGCCTCGCGTCGGAACCTGGGAAGCAGCGGACGAACCCAATGGGCGCTCCTTCGTTCGAGTAAATGCAGGAGAGCGATGGTACCTTTGGGCCAACGTGCAGAAAATTCCTCCGAAAGGTTCACGCCGGCGCGTGGTGCTGCTGGGCGAGTCCGTGGCGCGCGGATATCTCTACGATCCACAGTTCAATCCAGCGCTGGCGTTGCAGGAAATATTCAACAACGCCTGCGGACCTTCCGCAGTCCAGGTCGTGGATCTGGCTCGTACCGATCTGGGGTACGACCGATTGCAAAACCTGCTCCCTGCGGCGCTGCACCTTGAGCCTGACGCACTCGTCATATTCTCCGGCAACAACTGGCACCCCTTCGATAAGCCCTCTAACGAAGAGATCCTCAACATGTCGTCTGTGCTGCGAGAGACGGGTTCGTGGCGTGCCGTCAGAGAGGCGTGTGAGTCGGCCCTGGCCGCGAAAGTCAAACAGATGCTTCGCTCTCTGAAAGAGATCCTTAAGGACCGCCGGATCCCGGTTGTTTTTGTTCTACCGGAGTTTAATCTCGCTGACTGGCGAACGGAATGCGACTCTCCACTACTCCTCAATAACGAGGAAACAGAAAGATGGCTGGGCGCGAGATGCGAAGCTGAGCAGTTTCTTCAAGGCAATCAGTGGGAGAAAGCCGAACCTTTGGGACATCGTCTGATGCAAATGGACCAGGGCACCACTGCCGCTGGTCCAAACATTCTGGCCGAGGTTAGTCGTCGACGGGGAGATCTTGAGACGACAAAAACGTTTCTCGAGATGGCTCGTGATGCCAGTGCTTGCTGGCCTTTCGTGCAGTCTCCTCGCTGCTTCTCAGTGATACATAAGGCGTTCCGCGAAGAAGCACCCGCCCATGGCGTTCACATAGTTGACCTGCCACGCGAGTTCACCAGACACCTGGGTGGCGAGGCCTCAGACCGCCGGCTATTCCTTGATTACTGCCACCTCACTCTCGAGGGCATTAAGGTCTCAATGGCCCACACTGCTGAAACCCTGCTGCCGCTGCTGAACTATCGAAGCAAACCCTGGAAACAACTGGCCCAGGTCGACATGAAAGTAGCGGCCAAGGTGAATGCGGAGGCACACTTCCTCGCTGCTGTGCATAACGCAAACTGGGGACAAAGTATCGACGTCGTTCGACATCACGTGCGCACGGCCCTCGAATACGATCGTGGCGCCGCGCGCATGATGCAGCTCTTTTTGGACTTTCACATCCGGCGGGTGCCTTCGACTCTGTGCCAGAGCTTCGATGCTCTCTGCCAGTTGAATAGCATCGCTGCGATCACCTTATTCCAAAATCATGAAGTCAGCCGTAAATTCTTGAACACTAAGCTAATCACCGCGGTGGTCGATGAACTGGAGCACGCTGGTATTCCCACTCGAGCTTCTATCGAGAGTCTCATGATCAAGAAACACGACGTTCAGAATGGCGGCGTGAACCTGGTGAACACCTTCTACTCAACTGGCTCATTCTCACGCTCGCTAATGGATAATCGACCTGAGTTCTTCAAAGCTACTACAAGAAATACGACGTTGCCGCTCGTTTGTGGCAAACCTCAGCAATTGAATTTTACACTCACCATGAAAGCGCCGGATGTCAGGCCGGATCAAACGATCTCCTTACGTCTCAATGGCGCTCTCCTGATCGAGCTCCCTGCAACCGCGCGCTGGAATACTTCAAGGTTCTCCGCTCCAGCACGATTGGTCCGCACCGGACTCAATCAGATTGAGATTCATTGGCCCATGTCGGCGTGGTCGGGCGAGACCCACAGAGAACATGTTGCCGAATGTCTTGAAGCTGGTGAAACAGTGGAGATCACTCCCATGTTCGGGTTGATACACTCTTTTCGCGTGTCCTCGGACCGGTGATGGTCCATCCAATCTGGTTTGTAGGCAGGAATAACGAGAGGACATCTTCGGCAGTTAACCTGACCTTACCGTCCGGCGCAACGTTAGATCGGCAAACACCTTCCAAACTCCATCTTAATAATTCGATCGGCAACGTGGTAATAACGATCGTCGTGACTGATAACGAGCACCGTCTTGTTTCGCGCTTTTAGCTCCCGCAAAATCTGGGTATAAAAAATCTGCTTGAAGAGCGGGTCTTGATCCGCTGCCCACTCGTCGAACACATAGAACGGCCGATCGTCCACGTAAGCAGTGAGTAGCGCCAGGCGCTTGCGTTGACCTTGAGATAGGGCTGTGGTCGAGAATAGACCTCCTTCGATACGCACTTTGTGATCGAGTTGAAGTTGACTCAGGTATCCCTGCGCCAGTGTATCGAGATTGGGGATGTGCGAGCTTCTAATCCGCTCAAAAAGGTAAAAGTCGGAGAACACCGCTGAGAAAAGTTGTCGATAGGCTTCTCGATTGTCGTCAGTGATCGATTTTCCGTCCAACTGAATTTTTCCGGTCTCGGGAATATACAGTCCGGTTAGAAGTTTCGCGAAAGTAGACTTACCACTGCCGTTGCCGCCGGTCAGAAACACCACCTCTCCGGGCCTGAAAGTCAGACTCAATGGGCCCAGGGTGAAGTCGCTGTCGGCCTGCTCGTGACGATATGCGTGCGTGACGTTTTCCAGTTCCAGTTGCTCCCACATTGCCTGCACATCCGCCTGCGTGTCGTGCCCGTTACTTTTCGGTTTCTCTTGAGTGAGCGTCAGTCCCAGATCCTCCAATTTCTCCAGCGCGACTTTGCTTTGGCTGAGTGCCGGAAGCAAGTTTACCAGGCCTCCAATCGGCCCCATTATGTAAAGGATGATGAGCACGTATCCGGTGAGAGTTGGACCATCAATCTGCGTCAGCAAGGGCAAGCCGAAGAGCAGCAGGCCGAGGTAGATGAAATATAGAATCTTGCCCCAGCCCTCCGCCGCAATGTACGTGGTCATGCCGGCGAGGTTATATCGTTTGACCGTCGCGGCGCTGCTACTAAGGTCATGTTCATAAAACTCACCGCGCCGCAAGCGGTGGAGTTTGAGCTCTTTGTTGCCATCAATCAATGCCCGGAAATGCCCAAACATCAGGTCAGACTCCTCACGAGCGAGACGAAGCAGATGGAAAGCTCTTCTGGTGGGCAGGCGATGACTCAAAATTCCCAGCGCCATAAAGGCGACCAGCGTCAGAAGCAAAAGCGGTGAGAGCCAACCGATATACAACAGACAGCAGATAATAGTCGTCAGACTGATGCTGATGAGCGGAACGTTAAGGAGCGCATTGGCGATAGTGCTCGCATCCGTCGTCAAAGCAGCGAACAGCCGTGCCGGTCCGATCTCTTCCAGCCGCCGCAATGGCGCGCTCAAAATGTTGGCACACATCTGCAAACGGAGATTAAGAATTGTTTCCTGTGAAAGATGAAGTAAGACTACCTGAGAGCCGACGCGGGTCAGGAGCAACAGCAGACAAAGCAAAACGTACAGCAGGATGAGAGTTCGTGAAGGAAGCGAGGCATGGCCCAATGCTTTGTGGACCAGAGCAATCAATCCGGCGCTGCACAGACCGCTGAGAATACCCCCCAACACCGCGAGTAAAGCGATGCTCTTCGAATGGCGCCAAAGAAACTGTATGAGTTTCATGTCAAAAACTAAAACGCACTTGTAAATCTAAACGTCGCGGCGTACTTGCGGTCGCGTTAGCCAGGCCAAAGAGAGGCGAATTAATATTGCCTATGAATGACCCAAAGTTCGTCTTGTTAAAGATGTTCTGACCCGAAACAGAGACAGTTAGCGCATTGCGCTTCGGCCCCGGTTTGGCAGCTTTGCCGGCTTTATCTGAAGAGCCGGCAAATAAGTTGAAGCGGAATGTTTTTGCTGCTCGCAGGTTGACCTGGAAGAAGGTTGGTCCACGCCCGAAATTGCGCGGGATGATCGCTTGTCCCGATTCAGGATTGGGATCAAAAGCACCGAACCGGGTTACGACAACACCAGGTTTACTGAGATCCGCGGCTAAGGCCGGACGCTCGGTGAAGACACCATCGCCGTTCGTGTCGCGTCCGGTAGTGATGTTGAAGCGGTTAGCCGACGCCAGCCTGATTAAAGAATTGAAGGTTAATCCCCAGGGTCCGCTGTACGTCATGCCGATGTTGGAGAAGGCGTGAATGTCATTCAGGTCACTTCCGTAATCTGACCTGAGATCGTAAGAGTTCATCGGGAAGCTCATTGGCCCATCACCATCGTTCGTTTCTTTACTGAGCCCAATTAGAGCGAACGCGGACAGTTTTTTCAGCAGCTGAGTGTTGAGATTGACAAAGAGTGTGTTGTCCAGGTTGGTTGAAGTGGTTTCAAAACTGAAGATGTTCCCGGCGTCTCTGAACGGGCGCACGCCACTGCCCGGCATTCCCGGATTGAATGTGCCGGGCAGTGGCGCATTGACGTTACGTGAGCGCAGCAGATGCACGTCACGTTCATAAATATGCGTGACACTTAAAGTGGCGCCCTTGGCCAACTGTTGCTCAACACTAAGCATGGCCTTGATTGAATATGGTTGATTGAGATGTGCATCGGCGCGTCTAATCGTCTGCGGGACTGCGCCAACTACCAGCAGGTCAGTTGGAGGAACGACGGGAAAGAAGTTTGGATTATTGATAATGAACTGTTGCTGATCGATGCCGTTGAAGCGATGCGTCAGCAAGGTCAGGCTTTCAGCGTAGCTGTAATAAAAAATCCCCGCGCCACCGCGAATCACGGTTTTGGGTTGCTTCGCGTTAGCAGTTCCTGGCGCCCACGCGAAGGACAGGCGTGGTCCAAGATTGATTTTGTCACCAACGTTCGTCTGTGCCTGAGCGCGCAGCCCGAATGAGAGCGTGAAGTTTGAACTGACCCGCCAATCGTCCTGGAAAAAGAGATGCAGGTCGAACCTGCGCGCGCTTGCTTCCGGATTGCCACCGGCAATTGAGAACTGGGCCGGGCGCGCACCGGGCACGCCCTGGACCACTTGCTGGTACTGTGCCAGCGACGAGAACGTAAACGTGCCGCCGAAATTTGTGGGCGCGATGTCCTTAAGAAAAAATCCACGAAAACGCGCGCCCCCTTTCAACGCGTGTTGCCCTTTTAGCCACGACGTCGTGTTCTGCAATTCAAAAAGGTGTGACACTTCGTTCGAAAGACCGAACTGCGCTCCGCCATCGATGAAAGCCTCGAGCACGTTGATGGTGGGAATTGAATTGTCGCCCGTCTTGTCCGTGACGTCATAAACGTACTGGAAGCGCGTCTCGTTCAGGACGGTCTTGCTGAGCAGTGCCGTCTCGGTGAGTTGCAGAATGGCGGCGGCGCCCGACTGGTCATAGGCTCGCGAGGGCAGCGAGAAACCCCCGACACCGAGGTTTTTGTAATTGGCTCGAATATAGTTAAAACGCGCTACCACGGTGTGTTTTGGATTGAGCTGAAAATCGACGCGCGTCGAAAAGTTGGTACGCTGTTGCGGCGTTACCACAACCTGGTTGACAGGTGTGGGATTGAACGACGAATCGAGAACCGTTGCCGTGACCACTGCATTCTCGGCGATCTCGCGCCGGTCGAAATCTACAAAGAAAGAGGATTTGCCTGCGTGCAACGGGCCGCTGAAACTGCTTCCATAAAGGCGCGTCTGAGCCGAGGCGCGATTTGGGGCGAACGGATTACGTCCGTTTAAGCTTTCGTCGTTAAATGTCATGAAGGCTTGCCCAACGAATTTGTTCGATCCTGGCTTGGTGAAGATATCGATCCTGCCAAAGCCGAAGAAATCCTGTTCGGCAGACAGTGGATTGGCGTTAATGCGAATTTCGCGGATTGAAGCTTTCGACGGAAGTTTACCGCCACTGAAACCATCGACGGTGAGCTGACTGATATTTGGTCCATCCCCCGGGCCGACGAGTGCTTGAAGATCGGTCGCCAGTTGGTCGGGGTCATCAGACAACATATCGAGGTCTGAGCCGCTCAACACGATCTGACTCGCACTGTTCTCCGGATCTGTGCTGATACGGTGGCGTTCGTTTTGCACCGTTACCTGTTCTCGTAGCCTTATGGTTAAGAGGATATCGAGTGTTCTTGACTGGCCGGCAACGATGATCAGATCCGGGTTTTCATAAGCAGCAAAGCCGGTCATGGCCGCTATTAGGCTGTATTTGCCTGGCTTTAGATTTTGGAAGACGTACTCGCCCGCGCTATTTGCGACCGCGGAAGTTTGTTTACCATCAGTGTCGGTAACGCTCACAGTCGCGCCAGCGATCAAAGCTCCCGCCTCATCTGTAATTCGGCCACGTAAGCGTCCGCTGCGCTCCTGTGCGGTGATCGTCATCACGCCAAACAAAAGCATGGCGATCAGGACAAAAGTCCGTTCGGTTAGCGTATGAGTAGAGAGCATCAGCAACCTCCGCGAGCGGTTTCCTTTCGGTTTTGGTTATGCGGCGGCTTGAGTGAGGAACTTTTTCTGGGCTTTGCTGCTTACGTAGTTACGGTGCAACACCACTTGGCAATGCGAGCGAGACATTGAAGTCGCGTCCCTGTGATTGCTGCGTGTGCTGTTTCAAGAAACTTTCAACACCGGCGACGAGAATGATCGCATTGACGAGAGCAGAACCTGGTCCAACCGTGGTCGATGCGAGTATCCCGTCACCTACCTTTAACTCAGCGAGCGCGAGCGGGGGTTGCTGCTCGACCATCTGTTGAACTGTTCCCTTCTGGTCTGTGCTCAACAGTCTCGATACTTGAGGAGACAAGCGACGCAACATCGAATCGTTCTTGACGACTATCGTGAGCGGCTGCTTGCTTGGGATATCGTTGATCTTGATTTCACCACGACCAACATCTACAGCCGTAACGAACCCGCCAACCGTGCGAATAGAACCGAAGACAATCTCTTCCGCCACTAAACGAGTGCCGTTATCGCTCTTGTTAACCAGCGCGCGAAGCCTGTCGCCTACCTTCATCTCGTTTATCGAACTTGGCTTGGCATCGCTGTACTTTATTGAATCCGGCGCATAACGACGGATGAGACTTCCAGTCGTCGCTAGGGTGAGTGACTTTGATCCTTCGGAAGACTGCGTCAGGAGAGTGATTTCGTTTGTCTCTGGTTTCAGCGCGGTGACGACGCCCTCGATACCGCGGCTCGTCCATTCTGCACGGTCACGCTGTTTCTTCCGGGCAATCTCTTCGCGATTGATCACGATTACACCGCGTGCGCTCAGTGCTTTGCCTGGTTCGGACGTACTGCCGCGTGCAATCACGCGATCGCCGACGTTGATGTCTGTGAGACTGATGGGAGTCGCCTTGTCGAGCGTCGTCTCGCCTGGTGGTACGCGCCGATAGACGGTCTTCTCGTCACACTCGACAGTGACCTGTGCGCCTTCTGCGGTCTTTAAGATCAACTGTTTCGTGTTTGGATCGATTTTCAATACTTCGCCGAGCACGCGACTTTGCGCGTTTGACGTTGTGGCAGGAGCGGCGGTCTGCGCGTGAGCCAATCCAGGCGCGAAAACCGCGAATAGGAGAATTAAGGTTGGGACCTTAAAACGTCTTACCATACCGCTCTTTTCCTTTTGGATCGCATCGCATCCAGTTGTTGAGAATTCGATTTCCAAAGAGACTGAGGCCATAGCTGTCTGCCGACGGACGAGTGTCCGAAGGATACCACGGTAGACGTCGATGGGCGTGACAAGTCTTTAGAAGTTTCAATTATTCCCAATTAGTTTTTAAGGCGGGGATGGTGTTTGGAGAACTGTCAGTACCACAGCGGTAGCGCGTGGCTCGATCATGAGCAGGCGATATCGCTATTGATTTTCCGCCTTTACTAAGGGGTTTAATCTGACCGGCTTTAGTTTTGTGTTAACAAACCTCTTGTAGTCTGAGTTTGCAAGTTCCTCGTGCTTTATTAATAGCTCGTCTTTTTCTACTGAAGTGAGCATATCAAGCGCATCCAAGTGCGTTTCCGGATCGGCGACGATGCTCTGCAACAACATTTCATAGTGACTCTGCATCCGCTCAATGCGACTGTCGTCAAACAGGTCCGTGTTATAGCTCCAGCGCACCCGCATCCCTGCGCTCGTCTCCACCACCCACACCGTCAGCTCGAACCGGCCCACCTC
>DATNBH010000048.1:0-21127 GCA_035572035.1 Pyrinomonadaceae bacterium
ACGGAAATAGGCAGGACTTGAACCATCCACCTGCTCCCGCAGGTGGGATTCAGTAAACAACGACATCAAATATTGGTAGGCTGGACCTGAAGTAACCACCAGCTGCCGCAGGTGGGATTTAAGACTTTTCGGGCAAAGCTACTTGAATCTTTAAGCATCAACTCGCGACTTGGAACACAAGTGGAACACATCAACCAGCTTGGGCTTAAGAGACTCCCCATCCTTTGGCTGGCCACTGGCGTCGGGCTCATTAATCATACTTACGTCATCCACAGCGATGACGTAGCCAGTCAGACCTTCGCTGGTAAGTTTGAACCGAACGAACTGCTTGAATCCTTCAATACGAGCAGCGCCGCCCACTTCGTTGTTGTGTCCGTTGAAGACAAAGCAAACAGCAAAGTACCATCCCGTCCATAAACAACAGATTACTGCGCCTGCAGCGCCAGCCAACAAGGAAGGTATCAGCGCTTGCCATCCCGCGAAGTTGGAAAAGAAAGGCGCGTAGGGAACTCGAAACAGGTGAAATGCCAGCAGCGTTAGCCAGGGCAGCGTCAGCATCACCAAACCATAAACGATCCACAACGCCGCTATCCCAAGGCCGCTGTTTTTCTTGATGACCTTTTTTGCCAGTGGTATCGGAACGAACAACAAGACTGCCGCCAGGAGCCAGGTGACAGGATTACCCGTCCGGATGAGTAAATACGGAACGAACAATTGAAGCAGCAAGTGCCAAAGGGCAATCAGTAATTTACCGACAATTCGCTTTCCCTTCGACTCTCGATACAGAAGGTCACCACTCGCTTTAAAAGGCAGAACGATGACGCAGAAGGCGAGGCCCAACAGCGCGGCCAGTAACAAAAGATCAGACACCAGGTAAGCGGGCTGATTATTTCTGCCAAAGAACCAGAGTCCCGAGGCGGCGCTCAGGATAGCTAACACCCACAGCACGCCGGTCAGAATCCAATCGCGACTCTTTATGGAATTCGCAAAGAAACTCTTCTTAAACAAATATCCGTTGAAACGGATCGCAAGAATGGCAGCGACCGCCGCGGTGAAAAAAGAAAACAGCACCATGACGCTGCTGATGAATGGCGTTATGTGATCGCGATAAGGCTTGATGCTCAAGAGACCGAGGCCAATCAGGAGCGTGATAACGCCAATTATCCAGGACAACTTCTTTTCCAGCGTTGGTGGCTCCTTTTCTTTTTTGTCCTTGCCTCCAGGATCTTCTTTCTTCGGTGAGAAAAGTTCGTATGGATTCTTGTCCGGAAAGATCCAGTTGGTGGTGAAGCTAATTACCAGCGTCGCCACCATCGCTAAGAATGCTAAAACGATCAGAACCTGCCCTATGACCAGGTCAACCGGCCAGGGTCTGCTCGACGCAAAAAAATAGGAAGGGTTTGACGGCGAACACGGCTGAGGCGGGTCCCAGGTTCGCGGAGCAGCGCCAAGCATGGACCACAGCAAGAATGGTTCGACGGTGGCACAGGAATTCCATTGAATGACCGTGGGAGTGATCGCCTCACTGGCTACAACTTTCAAACCGAACTGATTCAAACTCTGAAGAACTCCAATATTAGCGATGAACTGCCTACTGCTCGGCGGGACCGTGGCTCCAAAGAAGATCAGGAAGGAGATGATCAAACCAGCGACCCATACTGAACCACCGGTGATCACGTTCCAGAACTTGGCGATCCTGTCTGCGATCGCGTCGCGAGAATCTTTCTCCGACGGATAGAGTACCTGCTCGCAGATCTCATTGTCGTAAGTCGTAGTGGGATGATGGAAGGCGGCGCCAGCTCCCGAAACAACCGAGGCATAGTTATCGGCTGCGGGCCTCGGCGCAGTGCTGTCACCTCTAGGCGACGAGCCGGTTGTTGTTGGTCCCCAGTAACGAGCATAGTGGTGCACGTCGCCTGACAAATCGAGACGACATTGTTCCTCTCGAAGACTCGCCGCACTGCTCTTGTCGACGCTCGAGCTGCCCGCCGCGTCAGCACTGGGAAGAAATGGCGTCCCGACACCTAATTCTGTCATTGACTTCGCAACTTTGTAATTTTCCGGCGCAGCCAATTGACCGCAGACTGTGCTCGGGGAACAAGTGGCCAGAATTAATTTGTCAGGAGGAAATTTCCCCTTGAGCCCTTTGAGTCCCTGGAAAAAAGCTTTCTGTCTGCGATCGATCAAATTCGGTTCGGTATCCAGTCCCCAAAACCACCATCCAAATGGCAATTGCAAAGCGACATAGCTCGCCTCCTGGACTCGCTCGAAACCCGGAATAGATAACTGCGAATTTTCGGGAGTACTGCGGTCAGGCGGCGGTGGTCCTTCCTTTCGGGTGGGTGTGCGAAACTGCCGCCTGAAGCCGTCGATCTGATCGTAGTAATCGTGGTTGCCTGGAATACCTAAGAGCGGACGTCGTGGATCACTGTTGGATATGAGTCCATGTTTAGCTAAGTCTTCGTAGGCATATCTGAACGGATGCTGGAAGCGATTCACCAGTGTCATATAGGCCGCTGTGTGATACGAGGTATCCCCACCAACGAAGAGGAATTCGCCTCGCGGCAATTGATAAGGAAACTCGGGACCCGGTTCTGTGGTCACGAGGCACTCATCCGAATTGGCAGGCAAGGTGGTAACGGTAGCGTCCAGTTTTGTTCCCAGATTTCTGCACATCGCCAAATACGCCGTGCTATACATCGCCTTGGTGCCGTCACCTACATCCGAGACGTAATCGAACCAGAACTCCGACTTGGTTTCATCATCGAATGAGATCTCGTTTGCAGACATCCAGTCTCGCGGGTCTAACTTTTTCCCGTAAGTTGCATAGAGCAAGGCTCCCTTGAGCGCGCCAATTAACTGTAGCCCGAGCAACCAGGCTACGGGTTTTTCAAAAAAGCGGGGACGTCCTGCGGTTGGGCTCATTGAAGTTCCTCCAGGGCCGAAGTTACGGGTGCTGCTGGTCGAGGTGTTCGCAACGAGTTATGAAGCGAGGCTCGTGAGAATTCGACCGATTGAGGGACGAACGATATTCCTGATGATGAGGAAAGTCAATTATTTGAGGTAAGCGCGGATGTACTGCAGGCTGCCAGCCTGCAGTTGCTGAAGAGAAAATACTTGAGTGGTAATGAGCCTTCGACAGGCTGGCAGCCTGTCGTACACTCGCGTCACTCGTTGCGGAGAGCGACGAGCGGGTTGATATTCGTCGCGCGCAGGGCTGGAACCAGGCAGGCAATTGCCGCAATAACCGTCAAGACCAACGAAACCGACACGAACGTCAACGGGTCTGCGGCGGGCGTCGCGAACAACAGCGAGCCAATTAGCTTGTTAATGAACAGAGCCGCGGTAATCCCGACTACCACACCAACGATCACGAGCGTCATTCCCTGTCTCATTATCATCGTGAGAATGCCAACTCTCGTTGCTCCCAAAGCCATACGAATCCCGATCTCCGAAGTCCGCTGAGCCACAGCCAGTGCCATCACCCCGGTAATTCCTGCCGCCGTGATCACCAACGCCAGGCCGGCGAAGAGTCCAATCAGCCACATGGTCAAGCGGGGGCCGGCTACAGATTCATCCCGGACTTGCTGGAGCGTCCGCACCTGGTCTACTGCAGTTTCAGGATTGACCTTGTGCACCGTGTCACGCATCAGACTGGTGAGACTTTCCGGATTGCTGGTGGTCTTCACCAACAGAAATCCAGCGAACGCTGCCTGGGACACCGGCGCATACAGCTCGTCGGAAGCTTCTGAACCCAAGCCATATTGCTTTACGTCGCTGACGACACCCACGATGGTCACCCACGTTCGTCCGTTATCGAATGAGATCCGCTTGCCGACCGGATCTTCGCCGCCCCAACGATGTCGCGCTGCAGACTCATTAACGATAGCTACTTGCTGAGCTTTCTCGTCATCTGCATCAGTGAACAAGCGACCCTTCACGAGCGAGGCGCCAATCGTACGAAAGTAATCGGGACTGATTGCGCGCGGATCAACCTGAGGCGCAAGTTGTCCTTCCCCGGGCGGATGACCCTCAATTTGAATACTCACATTGTTTGGACCACGAGTGATCGAGGCTGCGTTCAGCGGATACGTCGAAGATACCGCGGCGCTTTGAACGCCCGGTTGTTGCTGCGCCTCGCTTACTATCCGGCGAAAGAAATCCGCCAACTGAGCGTTCGTTGTCAGTCTCGACCAGTTAGTCGACATTCTGAGCACCAAAACTTTTTCCGGATTGAATCCGGGATTGACCTGCTGCAATTTCATAAAGCTGCGCAACAGCAAACCTGCGGTGATTAGCAGGGCGAACGAGATGGCAACTTGAGTAACCACCAGCAAGCCGCGAATTCTGTTCTTTCCTCCGGACGTAGCTCGCGTGCTCTCCTCTTTGAGCGTTCCGGCAAGGTTGTGCTTCGAACCGTGACGCAGTGACAAAGCAGGAATCAAACCAAATCCAACTCCCGTTCCAATTGAGATAAGCATCGTGAAGAGCAACACGGAAAGGTCGATGCGAATCTCGCCAGTGCGATTCGTGAAGCGCTCAGCAAACGCGACCAACAAAGGAAGGCCCAGCTTGGCTATTATCAAGCCAACCGCGCCGCCCATTATTCCGAGAAGAACGCTTTCCGTAAGTAACTGTCGGACCAGGCGCCCTGCCGTAGCGCCGACTGCAGTGCGCAGCGCCACTTCCTTTTGCCGCTGAAGAACTCGAGCCAGGCTCAGGTTCGCAACGTTTGCGCACGCAATTAAAAGCACGAGGCCCGCTGTCGCCAGCAGAATCAAGAATGTCGGCCTCGCCTGTCGCGTCAACTCATCGTCGAGCTTATTGACCTGCGCCGTGTAGCCGGAGTTCTTTGGATAAGCTTCAGGATAAGTCGATGCGAATCGCGCGGCGATGGTGCTGAGGTCAGCCTGGGCCTGGGACAAAGGCGTGCCGGGTTTCAGGCGCCCGAACATCGTGCCAACTATTCTGGCGCGGCGATTGTCGAGCGTCGTTTGAGCCGATCGAAAAGGACATTGAATCGTCGGCATGTAGACGTCGTTCTCAGCGGGATACTGCGGAATCGACGGCAGCACGCCAATTACCACATGCGGGCGATTGTTCATGCTGAATGTCTGACCAACTATGCCTGGATCACCACCGAGACTGTTCTGCCAGTACTTGTGACTGAGAACAATGACTGCTTGAGCTCCTGCCTTTTCGTCGTCGGCGGCGAAGGTCCTGCCGAGGATTGGCTTCGCACCCAGCACGTCAAAGAAGTTCGCCGAAACCACGCCCGTTTGGACTCGTTGAGGTTCAGATCGCCCGTAAAGAATGAAATTCATCGAGTGATACTCGACTACCGATTCCATCGAGTTATTCTGATCGCGATATTCGTTCACTTCTTTGACTGAAAAGCCGAGGTCCGGAATCTTGGCGAGCGGAGCCGGCTGGTGAATGACGACCATCTGGTTCCCGTCTCGATAAGGAAGCGGGCGGAGCAGCACTCCGTAAATGACGCTGAAGATCGCGGTGTTGGCTCCGATTCCGAGGGCCAGAGTCAAAATCGTGGTGATGGTAAAGCCACGATGTTTGAGTAAGACTCGAATTCCAAAGCGCACATCCCGCCCGATCGATTCAAGTAGTTGACGACCGCGATTCCCATCCATCTTGTCCATTAGCACCTCGTTTTGAAGGCTTGCTCCGAATAAAACTGATTGAAGCCGAAATTACAGTTCTCCTGACGCTGTGACTTTAACGGCGAGAGGATCTGAAAGGTTGGGTCTATTCAGCGAATCGAAGGAAGGCTGCGGCGAATGAAGGAATTCACCCCGTGAGTGGCATGCGGCTTTGCCGCCTACTGCAGTTGAGATACCGGTCGCTGCAGGATGTTTCGAGATTCCTGCTCTCGACGTAAACTTACTTCGTGGCCACCGCCTCAAATGGGACCTTTCAAATGCGACGACTCTGGTTGCTCATTGCCGCCGCTTGTTTGGTTCCTGCGATCCTCAGTTTATTCACGACCTACATGAGCGCGCGCGTCGCCGGCCGGCCTGCCGATTGGCGCATCGCCGTATTCGGCGGCTCGTTGTGGATTGGCTTTGGGTCCTTAACGCCCGTTATCTATATTCTCGCTCGCCATTTTCCACTCAACCGTGCTCCACTACGCCGCACCTTAGCCGTACATCTCACGGGTGCTTTGATCATTTGCGTAGCGTGGGCTTTATTCGGCGTGTCTCTCGCCGCATTGCTGATTCGCAATCCGAGCCGAGAACCGTTTCTGCGTTATTACGCGAGCTGGGTTTTGACAAACCTGCCCTGGTCCGTGTTTCTCTACTTCACCGTGCTCGGCTGCATTTCCGCTTTTTCCTACTATCGCGAAGCCCGTGAGCGAGAAGCACAACAGGCGCGACTTGCAGCTCAATTAGCCGAAGCGAGACTCGGCGCGTTGCGGATGCAGCTCAATCCACATTTCCTCTTCAACAGCTTGAATGCCATTACGGTCCTGGTCCGCGACCAAAAAACTCAAGACGCGTCGCGAATGCTTGAGTTGCTAAGCGGCATCCTGCGGCAGGTTTTGAAAGGCGATAATCGGAAAGAAGTGACTCTAGACAAGGAGCTCGAGTTTACGGAACGTTACCTTGCAATCGAGCAAGTCCGCTTTTCCGATCGCCTGCAGGTGCGCTGGGCAATTGAACAGTCGACCCGTGATGCCCTGGTACCAGAGTTCATTCTGCAGCCGCTCGTCGAAAACGCAGTCAGGCACGGAATCGCCAAGCGCGCGGCCGCAGGCTCCATTGAAGTTTCCGCCGTGCAATCGGACGGTAGCCTGATATTGAGCGTGCAGGACGATGGACCAGGATATTTCCCAACGTCCGATACTGGAGTTGGCCTGAACAACACCCGAGCCCGTCTTGAAACACTCTTTGGAGACGCAGGCATTCTCGACGTTGGGAACGCTGATGAAGGCGGCGCGGTTGTGACCGTTCGCTTTCCCGTTCGCCTTCCGATGAGAACGAATACCGATGGATAAGATTCGCGCCATCGTCGTCGATGACGAGCCACTCGCCCGCCGCGGCATCCGGCAATTGCTGACTCCGCATCGCGACGTCGAGGTGGTGGCCGAAGCGCGCAATGGCCGAGAGGCAATACGCGCTGTACGCGAGCTCAAACCTGATCTGTTGTTTCTCGACATCCAAATGCCTGAGCTGGATGGCTTCGATGTGATTCGCGAAGTTGGTGCTCGAGCAATGCCGGCTGTGATTTTTGTGACGGCACACGACGAATTCGCAGTGCGAGCATTCGACGCTCACGCGCTCGATTATTTAGTTAAGCCGCTCGAGGAAGCGCGTTTTGCCGACGCTCTCGAGCGAATCCGCGAAAGAATTCGTTCCGCCAAGGCCGTCGATGTATCCCGGAAACTTTCAGCACTGCTGGCGATGCGCGAGCAGGAGCGATCTAAACAACGAATCCTCGTGCCCACAGTGGCTGGCGATCTGGTACTCGACGCCGGAGAAATCGATTGGATCGAGGCCGACGATTACTACGCCGCGGTTCACGCCCGGCGTGGACGTCACCTGATTCGCGAGTCGCTCTCGTCCCTGGAACAAAGACTCGATGGCGAGCGTTTCGTGCGCACTCATCGCTCGGCAATCGTTAACGTCGACCGCATACGCGAAATGACATGCGAACAAGGCGAGACTTTGCTTGTCTTGAGAGACGGTGTGCGAGTTCCCGTAAGCAGACGCCGTCGAGCCCTCGTAACCAAACTCTTAAAGAAGTAATGACCACTCCCTGCAGTCTTCACACCGCCAACTGAGTAATCGTTGTCAGACCATTCAAGAGTGACCAGAATGCCTTTCGTGACGAACAGGCGTTGAGAGTTCGGAACCTGGATTGTGGGCTCGCAATCAAAGACTCAGCTCTCAACGCCGGAATCCTGAAGGAGCTGACATGAATCATTCTACCCTTCGCGTTGTGTTGCTGATTGTCTCCTGGTATTTGGTAGGGGCGGACCTATGTGTCCGCCCGCAGTCAGTTCCATTCAATCCAGGGCGGACACAAAGGTCCGCCCCTTCACAGATCAGCGCGGACGTTTGGACTTTCGTCTCGGTCGATCCAAAAGGCGACGGCAGCGATCCCTCGCTGGCAGATGCTGCGACCCTTTGTTATCGATACGACAAGGCGCACGACATGCTTTGGTTTCGCATCAGTCTGTTTGGTAAGCCCAACGAGCAGACATTCGGCGTTAACATCGCCTTCGACACCGGCGCCGATGACGCCGCGAAGATGAATTGGTGGGGCTCAAACAAGACGTTTAAGTTCGATCGGCTCTTGAGCGCGTGGGTAACCCGAGCCGGCGACCGCTACGTTGGAATGATTGGTGTGAACGATGCCCTTTTGCCCGAAAAGGCATCCGGCCAGAATGCCTTGCGCGATAATCTGGAGATTCGCGTCGAGGGCGATTCGATCCTCATTGGAGTGAAGCGCACCGATGTCGCGGACAAGCAGAAGTTGAATTTGGTGGCGGCGGTTGGTTCCAACCAGAAATGGAACGACGACATCCCGAACGTCGGACAGGCAACTATCGATCTCGCTGCTGCACGATCAACGCGTGGCTTAAGAGAGTTGGATATCAATCGCAACAACTTCAGCTTCCCGGCAAGCTACAAGACGCTCGCCGATTCAAAGTTGCCGGCCTCGACAAAAACCGGCAAAGGCAAGCAGGCGCTGATTCTGATTCCGGGCATGTATTCGGGAGCGAGATCCTTCGAAGATTTCATAGCCCGCAATCAATCGCTCTACAAATTCTATGTGCTAACGCCGCCCGGGATTAATGGCACCCAGGCTCGACCGATGCCGCCGGCGAACTCCAGCTTTTCCGATTTGACCTGGACCCACCGGCTTGAACGAGACATTCTGGATCTCATTCGTCGCGAGAAGATAAATAAGCCAGTGATCATTGCTGAAAGCCATCCCGCCTCAATCGCGGCGATTGGCTTGGCTCTCGATCATCCGGAGCAACTTGGTGGAGTAGTGATCTCAGGCACGAACCTGCTGCAGTTCTTTCCATCTCCAAAAGATCCGACCCGAAAAGCTTTGGCGACGCCCATTGAACGAGCCGCGATGGTTGATGAAAGCTGGGCTGACAAGTGGTTCAAATACGTGACTCCGGAAACCTGGGAAAGTAACGACATGCGTCCGGAGATGCTTGCCGGTGATCCATCAATGGGCCAGACTGCGGTAAAGGAAATTGAGTCAGCGCCGCTCGAGGTCAAGATTCGATATCTCTGCGAGTTTTGGGCTTCGGACGTCACGCGCAATTTTGATCGATTACAGGTTCCGGTGCTGGCCCTGATTGCGGGCTTCGATCAGGAATTCCTCGCCGCGCCGGCAAATGCTTTTACTAAAATGGCGTACGTAGATTCATGGGAGACTATCGTACCGAAGAATCCGAATCTGCAACTGGTAAGAATTCCGGATGCGCGTCTACTTATCCTCCAGGACCAACCCAGGCTCGCGGATCAGGCGATCATCGAGTTTGTGAGTCGAGTGAGTGAATCGAAAAAGACAAATTGAACCTATCCACAGATTACGCAGATTCCACAGATGTTTGGGTGAATCAAAGTTATGTTGTGCAATCTACTTTACTGAATCCGTGAAATCTGCGTAATCTGCGGATAGGCTTTTAGTACAGCAACACACTAATGGAAGCACCGCTCACCGGGTTGATGCTACGGTGTGAATGAGAACCAAGACCAGTTGAGGTAGTTTGCATGCCAATCACACCTTATCTTTACTACCAGGATGTTAACGAAGCTCTGAAGTTCTTAACCAAAGCTTTCGGATGTAAAAAGTTTGGCGCCCAGATGCGAGGTGCGGACCGCAAAATCAATCATGCAGCAGTGAAGTTTGGCGATGACGTTGTGATGATGGGACGACCGCCGAAGCGGTACAAGAATCCGAAGCAGCTTGGGCAGGCCACGCAGAGTCTCTACATCAATGTCGATGACGTTGACAAACATTTTGCTCGCGCGAAGAAAGCAGGAGCGACTATCCTCGAGGAGCCGACTAATACTGAGTACGGCCATCGCCGTTATGGCGTTGAAGATCCTGAAGGACATCAATGGTATTTTGCTCAAGAAGCTCCGAAGTTGAAGGCGAAGCGCACCCCGAACTGAGCGGCCGCAGATTTTCACAAACGGATCAGGGAAGAACATAGGCCACAGACAAACAAACGATTCCGTGCAGCCGAGGCCCGAAGGGCCGGCAATCAGTAGCCCCGCCCGTGAGGGCGGGGTGACGAAGTAATCAAAGTCCCCGAGCGCCGAAGGTGCGACACAAATTATTGCCGGCCCTTCGGGCCTCCCACAATTCAACTGACAGTGAACCCCGCCCTCACGGGCGGGGCTACTGATTCCCGGTCCTTCGGACCTCGCATATGTTGGCGCTCTCTCAATACGGTCTTCGATGGGTAATGTTGAATCCCGTGTGGTTTACGCTTAACCTCTACTTGCCCGTGGCGAATGTTATTCTTCATCGCGATGAAACGAGTTACAACTTTACTGCTCTGCCTCTGCGCCGCTACTTGCTTGATTTCCGACCTGCGCGTACCAAACACAGTCGCACAATCCAAAAGGGTCGATCAAAACTTCGAGGCTGCCCGGACTAACGCGAAGCTCAGCACCGAACTCCAATGGAATTTCGGCAGCAAGGCCCAGCGAGGCTGGTACCTTTACACTCTGCTCATTCAACGGCTGATCGACTCAAACCAGAGCCCAAACACGAAGAAGTTCGCTGTTGCTGTCGCCAGGTGGCAGGACAAGTCAGGATTGAAGCCAAGCGGAATTCTCGATGAGGAAACTCTCTACAAGATGATTGGCGTCTGGCAGGATGCTCGCCTGAAAGATCGGAGTGTCGCGCTTCCCGAGCAACTAATGACGGCTCCAATCTCAGACTTCTACGATCCAACACGAGCTCGTGAACTCTGTCAGCTCGATCGCCGAACTTATGCCGCGTACAAGCGCATGGTCGCTGCAGCTGTTGCGGATCGTTCGCTCCACCTGGCACACAAGCGAACTGAGCTGGCGCCAGAAGAAAAATATCTCAAGATCATTTCCGCGTTTCGTTCGCCCGAATATCAGGAGAAGCTGCGTCGCGAGTCTCCGAACGCAGGAAGCGCTGGACTGGCAGTACGAAGTCCGCACTTCACCGGTCGTGCTCTTGATATTTATGTCGGTGGCGATCCGGTTGATACTGCCGACTCAAATCGAGCGTTGCAGGTTCAGACGCCGGTTTACAAATGGCTGGTGCGCAACGCCGAGCGCTTCGGCTTTCGTCCTTATTGTTACGAACCCTGGCACTGGGAATTTGTTCGCTAGTTGTCGAGCCTCAATCCACCGGAACAAGGGCAGACGATTTACCATTTTCCATTTGAGATTTTTCATTTGTCATTGTTTCAAAAGGCTCGATGCGTTCCAATGCTAGTCGGTTCAAGGATAACGCCAATGACAAGTGAGAAATGGAAAATGATATATGGAAAATCTTATGACTCCATCTGTGTGACCGAGACCATCTCCAATAACTGTTCAAGCTTCGCATAGCCCTCCGCAGCGCCGTGCTCCAACCCAGACTTGACCACCGTGTCCCGCACTTCCTGAGACGGGAACAATATGGTGCTGCTGAACTTCGTCATTCCATCTTCCTCACGAAGCACCGTCGTCACTAAACATTCGCCAGCGTCCCAATCTTCCCAGGATTCCGTATTAACGATCCGTTCGGACGGAACGATTTCTTGATACAAGCCTTTCTGCCCAATTGCTTTTCCGTCCGGACGCTTGACCACAAAGCGCCAGGCGCCACCAACCTTCAAATCAATATCGCAGACATCCAGCGTCCAGCCGGTCGGTCCATACCAACGACGGAGTAGTTCCGGTTTGGTCAGCGCATCAAATACAAGGCTGCGCGAAGCGCTGAAAGTTCGAGTTAGCACAACCTCGCGATCACTGGGAGTAGAAATCTTCAGAGTGGAATTGACGTCCATAACTATTTCGATCCTTTTCTTTTGAGTTTGGCATCGCTGCGGGCCTGCAGCTGACGAGTTACCACGGCGCTGGTCAGCTCTTTGAGCGCTTCTTTTCCAAGCCACTTCGCCGACGGCGCTGAAGAATTCATCAGTCGCTGCCCAAGCTCGATCGCAGCTTTATTGAGCTCAGGACTACGTCTACCGATCACTCGCAGAGCCCAGCTCACGCCCTTTTTTACAAAATTGCGATCGTCATCGGCGGCCTTTTCAATCAGCGTCAGGCACTTCCTGAATTGCTCATCAGTCGCCTGCTTGTCGTGGGCGCAAAGACTCGCTAACAATGCAAACGCCGCTCGCTTTTGAAATTCATCTTTCCGAGTGGCCCACTGCTCAACCTTGTGAAAGGCGTGCGGTGACTTATCCCAAAGCTTGAAACAAACGGTGTCGACGATGCCCCAATTGTCGAAGTCACGACACCATCGATCCATCTGGCCAGGGGTTACTCTTTCAGGCTCGCCGAGGAAGGCTGCCATCATTCGGGCTTCATACCAGCCAGTCTTCCAAAGCGCCTCAGCCAACTCATGATTGGGACCGAGGCGCTTGGCCAACTGCTGCATCTGGCCTACTCCAACTCCGAAAGCCTTGTCGGAAGGAAGACCGTAACGCGCCATCCCATCGCGTGTCTTCTTCGAGCTCAGTCGCTTCAATGACGCAATCACTGAATCAACCTGAGCCTGGAGCGGTTGTTCCTTTTTGGGTGTGGCACGGGTGTCCCGCCCGTGGGCTTGTTTTGTTGGCATGCTGAAGTTTAGGAACTGGCAGCTTCGGCTGCGCTCGATGACAAGATTTCGTCAAGCCTGTTGTAGCTGGCGCTGACACCCTGCTCCATTCCCGAAGCGAGTGCGCCGTTGCGAGCTTCCTTCGATGGGTAGGTGACTGTCATAGTCAGCATAGTCGTGTCGCCCTGGTCAGTAAGAACAACCGACGCGAGCTGTTCACCGGCTTGAGCATTGCAGCCGAACTCAAATGTCTCAGTGCGCACGATGCGCTCGGGTGGTTGCACTTCGCGGTAGGTCCCGCGCATCGACATCTCGGCATTCTCAGGTCCACGCCAACTCCAGTGAAACTCGCCGCCAACTCGCAAGTCGTCATCGCACGCTTCCATCGTCCATCCCGGCGGTCCCAACAACCAGCGCCTGATGAACTCGGGTTTGGACATCGCTTCCCAAACCAGCGGCCGCGGAGCATTGAATGCCCTGGTCATCACAATGTCCAAATCGTTGGGGGTAGTTATTTGCAAACTTCCGGAATTCGTCATCGCCTCTCCTCTTTTCGTCGTATTGTTGTCTTCGAACTTTTGAAACTGAGCAATTACCTGCGCGTGATGCGCTTTCGCGACTGCTTGGGTTTTTCCTTCTCGGTCTTCATCTCATCAAGAAGTGCGTCAAGACGTTGGAAACTGCCTTCCCAGAATTGCCGGTAACCCTCGAGCCACTCGGTGACTTCGACAAGAGGCGTAGCGTCAAGACGCCGCGGCCGGCGCTGAGCATCAATGCCACGCGAGATTAGCCCCGCGCGCTCGAGAATTTTGAGGTGTTTGGAAATTGCCGGCTGGCTCATCGCATGCGGCTCGGCCAACTCGCTGACCGAGGCATCGCCCAAAGCGAGATGCGCCAGGATCGCCCTGCGAGTCGGGTCTGCGAGCGCTATGAAAGTCGCATTCAGCTGTTCGGTATTTGTCATCGCATAACCTTTGAGTTTAATAACCGATTGGTTATATACCGGACAGCGCTGAATGGTCAAGATCTTTTTTGAAAAAGTTTTAGGAGGTAGAAGGCGGGATGAACGAAGGCGCCGACGGGAGTTCCCTGTTCCGGTGCGGCGCCTGCGTTCATTGCGGCTGCATCTTGGGTTGGAGCAGCTCGCCCGAAAAGTCTTAATCCCACCTGCGGCAGCTGGTGGTTACTTCAGGTCCAGCCTACCAATGTTTGATGACGCTGTTTACTGAATCCCACCTGCGGGGAGCAGGTGGATGGTTCAAGTTCTGCCTATTACTTGCGCGCGAGGCTGCACTTGAAACATCCCGCAGCTGCCGCTGAGGGAATTCAAAAGACCAATCCCAACCTCTCTTTGTAGGTCGAACTTGAACTATCCACCAGCTGCCGCAGGTGGGATTTAAAGACTTTTCGGGCAAAACTAGTTGGTGCTATGACTTCCTACGAACGTATTGGCCGTCGAAACATCGAGAGTTCGAGAGTTGATCGTAATCCTCTCAAAATTAATCAAAAGAAGCAGGTTCAGCCACAGATAAACACTGATGCCCACAGATCTGAAACGCCAAACAGCTCAACTTTGATCGGCTCAAGCTTGAGTCATGGAAATTCTGATTGAAACGATCGGGAGCTGTAATTAGTCACTATTTTACGCAGGTGGAATCTCACCTTTCAGCTCAATAATCTGACCCGCTCGCAGGACTTTTACCGTGACGGTTTCGCCGGCCTTGAGCTTGTTTATGTAATCGTAAATCTTGATCACCGTGTCTCCATCAACCGTAACTGTGATGTTGCCCACACTGAGAATGATGTCACCGCCCACCAGCAATTCTTCATCAGCGATTGTCGCTTTGTAGGTACCACCGATGAGGCCGATCCGCGCGGCCGGTGAATTATCCGCGACCCGCTGCACCAGAAACCCAGCGGCCTGGGGAATGTTGAAGATGCCGATCCAGTTATCGGCCAGCAACAGTCCATCGATGCCGCTCCAGAATCCCTTGGACGAAACCAGAAGTTTTTGAGCTACATTCCCGGCAACAGCAAAACCAAGACCTTCGAAGCCGCCCGACTGAGAAAAGATGTGACTCACTATGCCGACTACTTCGCCGGCGAGATTGAACATCGGGCCACCGGAATTTCCACGATTGATTGCGGCGTCCGTTTGCAACAGCTCGAGCTTCACTTTCCCGCCGAATGTAGCCTTCGAATCTCGTCGAGTGCTCACGTGACCGGCTGAGAAACTATGACTGATTCCGTAAGGCGCGCCGATGATAAAAACGTCATCGCCAACTTGCATCTTGTCTGAGTCACCGAGGTTGGCGGTCACCGCATTCGCCGGTGTCCAGTCAAGTTGTAACAGCGCCACATCAGCAATTGGTACCGACCCCACCACTTTCGCAGGAGCAACCTGACCATCGACGAACTCGACTTCGATTTTGTCGGCAGCTTGAACGACGTGCGCCGCCGTCAAAATCTTGCCGTCTCTGGAAATCAGAACGCCTGAGCCTAAGCCGGGTGAACTCACAAAAATCTGTTGTGGCGATCGCAATACATTCTTCTCAACTGTCTTGATTACCACGACTGAGGCGTCCACTTTCTTGACGATGTCGCGCATCTGTTGTGCGCACGCAAAGGAAGCGAAGCAAAAAAGTAAGATTGGTAGTAATGATAGTACTTGTCTTTTCATAACGAATCTCCAGTCATTCAAATCGACTTATCCGGGTCTCAGCTTTCAGGTGTACAAAGGAGGGGAAGTTTTCTCGACTTGTCCTTCCCCGCCTTGGAACCTCTCTGGTTAAGATTGAGCCCGCTTGTAATCAAAATTCTCAGTGATGATTGCCACGGAATCTCCGTCGTAATACACCTGAGAACGCGCTACGTACGTCGGACCACTTTGCAGAAGGTCCTGAAACTCAAGAACAATCCTCACTGGCTTCTTCTCCATGAATGTTTCAACTTCAACTCGTCGCTGTTTCCGCGAAACCGGATCCAGCCAAAGCGTCATTGAATCTCCTGACTGCAGAACCCCATGAAGAGCTACGCGAGTTTCCTTTTGATCCGGATTGATGCTCGCGGTCGCCATCAAGCGCTGCATCTTGTCGGGTGGCAACGAGCCGTAAGACTTAGCCAGTGCGCCCAGGTCCTCCACCCTTTCCATGAACGCGTTTTTCTTTTTCTGTGCGATAAGTCCGCGCAGGCCATGTTTCCGGAGATCTTGCTCCGACGTAGTCGAGACCGTCGTCTTTTGCAAACTACCGTCGCTGTCGTAACGCATGAGCGCAACCTGAACGTTCTTAGTCTCACCGTCCCTTTGGATTTCAATTCGCGACTTCCACTCGTACTTCCTCAAAGCCGCGGCGTTCTCCTGCTGAGCTTGTGCGAATTGCTGATTGATCTGGCCTGACACTACGAAATTAGTGAACCAAAGCATCACTATGGCCAGCCCGAAATACCAAAGTAAGCTTGCTGTGCTGATGCGGCTCTCGTCCTTCATTTCTGACCTGCCTGGTTCTTCTTGAATTTCTGGATCAGCTTGGTGACACCCTTGTTGACATCCTTGTCAAGGTCGTTCGGATTGATGGTGCCGTTGATGTAGCCGCGCCAAACCTCCTGGTTTGACTTGCTGTCGGTGAAAACGACCACGATAGTTCCCTCGGTTACCTGGCTCACGTTCACGCCGCCCCAGCGCTGCAGCAGGCCCATGCGATTGTCCTGAATGTCGTAGCCTTTTCTGGTGGTCACAAAGTAGCTGATTTCAAAATCCGGCAACTCGTCGGCGTAATAGCCATTGGCCTTGAGCTGGGTGTCGAGCGCATCGTGAATGCGTCGATCATTTATTGGACTCGCCGCGAGTGGATCTCGGGGTCCACGCTCTTGCTTCGCAAAGGCAAAGCCTCGAAGTTTTGCTAAGTTGAAATTGTGGTCATAATCCGTCTGGACCGATTGGGCCATCGCGCCGGCGGCGCAAAGGAACAGAAAAAGACCACAACTAAGAAGTGCGCGAATAGGTTTCATTGAGATTCTCCTTTTGGTTTCAAGCCTCATTTTCAAATGCCAATCCCTGTTGACGTCTTGCCTGGTGCAAGGCTGGGACCACAAACCAAAGGGCAGCTTCAATTGGCGCTAAGTAGTTGAAAAGAGTGAGGAAAGCTTGAAGATTTAGAGGTGAGCACGCCGAGTAAGATCGATGAGTTTCGATGCCAAATACGGCTTGGGATGCCAAATACGGCATCGGGAGCGCAGGCATCCCTGCCTGCATTAGGTGACCTGGACGAATCTAATTTCTTAAGAAGTCATTTTCGTTTCTAAAGCAGGCAAGGATGCCTGCGCTCCCAGCGCTCCCAGAGGCTTGCGCAAACGCCAGTGCAGGAAGTACGAGACGACCTGCGCATCTTGAAGTTCCGGATGTGCCTTAACCGTTTCATCACTCGGTCGAGGCTCTTCAACGCGCTCGATTAAAAAGCCGGTCGCGATTATCAGATTGATCCATTCACTCACCGTTCGCGAAAAGCGCGGTATGGTGAACTTGCGCAACCCGCGTTTCTCGTGAGCGGGCGCAGCCTTGAACAACCATTCGTCGATAGCGCCCTGGTGACCCTCGAAGTACTTCCCTACTTCAATCGCATAAGTCTGTCCTTCGGAGTTACGCAGGTTTCGCCGGTGCGGGGTATCAAAACACGGATGAGTAATTGAGAATTGCAGGAATCCGCCGGGCTTTAATACACGAAAGGCCTCAGCGAGAACGCGATCGGTTTCCGGAACGTCCATCAAACTCATGAAGCCGGTTGTGAAATCAAATGACTCGTCGCTGAATGGAAGATCGACTGCGCTGGCCACCTGATACCTAATTCCGAGTGGCTTGTCCTGCTCAGCCTGGCGTGCATAGCCGATAAAGACTTCAGAAATATCCAAGCCTGTGATGCGCGCGCCCCGTTCCGCGAGCAGCCGCGTGTTATATCCCTCGCCACAGCCGATATCCAAACCGTTCCGGCCGTTGACATCCGGTAGCATCGCGAAGAATGAGGGAGAGTTGAAGTAATCGCGATACGCGTCATAGCCTCGTCGCGCGAGTCTCGTCCACGCTTCGGCGCTTTCATTCCAATAATGTCCAGCTTCTCTGTGATTCATAGATCAATGACTCCAACTTAGCTTTCTAACTATCCACAGATTACGCAGATTGCAGAGATGGCGGTTGAATCAAAGTTACGTTGACGCGCGTTGGCCTAACTGAATCCGTGTAATCTGCTGATAAAAGTGGTTCCGGTCGTACACCGCACGAACGAGCAGAACCATTGCATTCATACTCTGTTTCGTGATTATCTCTGTCAACTATGGCAAACAATAAGTCCCCCACAATGGGAAATGGCAAGATCTGTTATATCGAGATTCCCGCCAATGACGTCCAGGTGTCATCCCAGTTTTATCAGAATACTTTCGGCTGGCAATTACGAACGCGCGGCGATGGCAGCTTAGCTTTCGATGACGGAGTCGGACAGGTTAGCGGTGCGTGGAGGCTCGGAAGACCTGCAATGACTGAACCAGGTCTATTGATCTACATCATGGTTGACAGCGTGGAAGCTACGGTCGCTGCCGTCGTTGCTCATGGCGGCACGATTGTGCAGCCGATCGGTATGGATGCGCCGGAGATTACAGCCCGGTTCAGTGATCCAGCCGGAAATGTTCTCGGTCTTTACCAACAGCCGTCATAGATCCGTACTCGACTGTCTCACTTGATGCGTCGCGCCTGAAGCTCGCGCGGACCACCGTTCATCTTGCGCTGTGTTACGACACCGCAGACACTGACGGTGGTTTCAGCGGGTGCAGATCGCCTCAACTCGCGGTAACATCTCCACTACTAATTACAGACGTAATAAATCGCCACAACTGAGGCAGCGCTATGGAAAAGAAAACTAGCGGCAGCAAAGGAGGCGTGCCGAAAACTGTCAACGAGTATCTTGCTCGTCTGCCCAAAAGCACGCGTGATGCGCTCGAGCGCCTCCGTAAGACAATCAAGTCTGCCGCGCCGAAAGCAACTGAAGTAATTAGCTATCAGATTCCCGTCTACAAGTATGGCGGACGGCCCTTGGTGGGTTTTGCGGCTTACAAGAACCATTACGGTTTCTATCTTATGAGCTTCGCCATCATGAAAGCCTTTGATGAGGAAGTTAAGAATTATCGCTCTTCAAAGTTCACACTTCAGTTCCCGGTAGACGAACCGGTGCCGCTGGCGCTTGTCAAAAAGTTGGTTAAAGCTCGAATTGCTGAAGTCGATGCGCGACCTCCGCAGGCAGCGACAAAACTGAAACTCGTGAGAACTCGGCGAGGATAGGAACTGGTAACCACCGAAAGGAAGTGATAATGCAATTTGAGACATCTGGACAGATTTCAAAAGGCCGACTTTGGGGCGGCTGGATCATGAGCATCTTGCCCGCGCTGTTCTTATTGTTGGATGGAGTGATGAAACTTTTCAAACCGAAGTTCGTGGTGGATGCAACTGTGCAGCTTGGGTATCCGGAAAACACAATCGTTCCCATTGGGATCGTGCTGGTAATCTGTACGATTCTCTATTTGCTTCCGAAAACGTCGGTGCTGGGCGCGATTCTGGTAACAGGTTATCTGGGTGGAGCGGTCGCCACCCATGTGCGAGTCGGTGGGGGTGCTTTTTCAATTTTGTTTCCGGTGGCCTTTGGAATCTTGCTGTGGGGAGGCTTGTACCTTAGAGATCTGCGCATCTCAAACTTGATTCCTTTGAAAGCGTAAATGCAGATTGCACAGATAAGAACGTGCGTCTGATGTGAGCCGTTTCCATAAAGTCAAAGCCGAGGAACGTTTTTGATGCCTACTCTGGTAATCTGGTCACCTGCAAGATCTGTGGATGTTTTGTTGAAGATCGACACCGAATCAACTCAAACAGGGGTGTAAAGCATGAATATCGTCTTGTGGATTCTCCAAATACTTTTAGCGCTTCTCTTCCTCGCGGCGGGCGTACCCAAACTTATCTTCTCAATGGAGAAGCTGATCGCAATGGGGCCGCCTAATCAAGTGCAGCTCCCCTTCCTCTTCCTTCGGTTCATTGGAATCTGTGAAGTTCTCGGCGCTCTGGGCCTGGTCCTGCCGGGCATCTTTGGCGCCAAGAAGTTCCTGACCCCGCTCGCCGCCGCTGCACTCGTCATAATCATGATTGGGGCTGTTGTCGTGTCTGCGATGGGGCCCGGCGTGGCTGGCGCTATTGTTCCTGCCGTCACGGGACTGCTTTGCGCGGTAGTAGCATACGGCCGGCGCGATTGGGCAAAATGATAATTCTCACGAGCAACTGCAAATGATCGTCCACCTTATTGACGGCACCTACGAATTATTCCGCCACTTCTATGGAATTCGGCGGTTCAAGAAAACCGATCCGCCCTTCGGCGCCGTCAGCGGTGTGCTCAACATGATCGTAAAGATGATCTCGGATGGCGCCACCCACATCGGCGTCGCCACCGATCATGTGATCGAGTCGTTTCGAAATCCGCTGTGGCCCGGCTACAAGACCGGCGCCGGCATCGAGCGGGCTTTGAAAGCTCAATTCATTCCGCTGGAGGAAGCGCTCGTTGCCATGGGTGTGACGGTATGGGCCATGGTTGAGTTTGAAGCTGATGATGCGCTCGCAGCTGCTGCTCACCGCGCGGCAAAGGACAAGCGAGTCGAAAAGGTCTGCATTTGGACGCCCGATAAAGATCTCGCGCAATGTGTCACCGGCGATCGCGTAGTTCAAATCGATCGACGCAGCGGCCAAATTCGGGACGAAGAAGCCATTCGAGTAAAGTTCGGTGTTAGTCCCAAATTCATACCGGATTATCTCGCTTTAGTGGGAGACTCCGCGGATGGCTATCCGGGAATCGCAGGCTACGGAGCCAAGACCGCCGCGCAACTGATCAATCGCTACGGACGGCTCGAAGATTTTCCGGATGAGGTATTCAGAGACGGCAATCGAGATCATGCCCTGTTGTTCAAGACACTGGCAACGCTGAGGCTTGATGTTCCCATGTTCAAGAACGTCGACGAGTTACAATGGGGAGGACCGACTGCAGATTTTGAATCAATGGCTGAGAAGATCGGCGATGTGAAGCTGGCAGCAAACGTGGCACGAGCGTCCCGCTCGTGAACTCGCCCAGCACGCTACGTGATTTTTGAATGGCAAGTGACCGTGGGGAACCAACATCGGCAAGATGCCGATGCCACGTGGCACGAGCGTCCCGCTCGTGAACTCGCCCAACACGCTACGTGCTTTTTAAATGGCAAGTGACCGTGGGGAACCAACATCGGCAAGATGCCGATGCCACGTGGCACGAGCGTCCCGCTCGTGAACTCG
>DATNBH010000049.1:0-46505 GCA_035572035.1 Pyrinomonadaceae bacterium
TTCCACTGCAGTTGGCCGCGTATCTCGCCGTTTATGAAACCCGTGCTGTGCACATTCATGTACTGCTGGCCGGCGCGAAGATCTATCACTTGTTGCGCGGTCGGATTGACGACGAAGTTGTTGATGGGATTGCCAAGCGGCAGCGGAAAAATGATTGGACCATTCACGCCCGGCGCCGCGGCGTGGACGTGCGCGCCGGTTTCGTCTCCTGTCAGACCTGAGAACAGCAACGAGATTTTCGCGCTCAGGTCATCACTCGCGAGCTGGACGATGCCGCCGTTGCCCTTCACCGCATTCGGAGTGGGCGGCACTTCGTCAGCGCCCACCAGGTTCGAAACGAACTGCCGAGAAATCGGCGACGTCGAGCCCGAACTGTCATTGTCTGCAATCGTTACCGTTGCCGTAGTTGGCGCCGCGAGTGTAGCTACAGTCGGGTTACTGAGCGTGAGATTAACTGTCTCGCTGCTTTCCGCATACACGTCATTGACTATCAATATTCTAAACGTCTTACTAGTCTCCCCGGCCGCAAAGCTGAGCGTCCCGCTAGCGACCTGATAATCGCGTATCTGGCTGGCCGAGCCATTGCTGGATGCGAAGTCGACCGTCGACGCGATCGTCGTGTCACCCGAGCGCGTAACGGTGATAGTGGTGAAGATATCTCCCTCATTGGCGTCGTAGTTGATAGCGCTGAATTGCACAGTCGGCACCGGAAACGCCGTGAAGTTCGCGACCTGATTCCCCACCGGATTTGTAAAGGTTACGCTGGCCGGATTGAAATACAATCCAGCCTTGCCCGGAGTTACCGAGTATGACGCTTCGGGAGCTACGTTTGTGAACGTGTAGTTGCCGCTTGCATTCGTACTAGTGCCAAGGGCTTCATTGCCACCCACCCGGCGAAGAATGACCAATACACCACTCACTGGATTGTTTTGTGCATCTTTAATTTGCCCCGTTATCGTGTAAGGGTTCGTTGTTCCTACAAACGATGGCACAGTACGGTCGGATGCCAAGTTAGTGAAACCTACCTGAGGCGGGTTGAAAACAAGTGGCCCAAGCGTCGGCTTAACCGTGAAGTTACCGCCGGCGAAAAGCCCGGGCACAGAGTAATTGCCACTGCTGTCAGTATTGGTCGCTCGCTGCTGAGTACCCGTGACCATAATCAAAACATTATTGATACCTGCGCCCGTTCCATCGATTACACGTCCGGATAGGGTGTAAACCGTCGTGCCGCCTAAGAAATTAAATGTGCCCGTAATTGGTACCGGCCCACCGCTGCTCACCGCCTTCACAAAAGTTGGATCAAAAATAAATCCCGGCTTTGAAGGCGTAAGTGTGTCGCCGCCAAACGTGTTATTGAGCGAGTAGTTGCCGCTGCCATCGGTAACCGTCGAGCTCGTGAAGCCGTTCGGCGCGCCGGTAATAGTCATAGTAACGCCGGAAATCCCGGCATTGGAGACATCGGCTACTCTGCCGTTAACAGGAATTGGGCCGGGCTGCCAATCTGCAAACCAATCAAGCGAAGTGTTGGTGGTGAGTTGGGTTCGATTCCCACCGAAGGAATCCATCGAAAAAATCTCGACGCTGGTTTCGTCGTTCACACTGCCCGCAGCAAAAACAATCTTCGCGCCGTCAGGCGACCAGGCAGGAAAGCCATCCGTCACTGAATTATTTGTAAGCTGAGTGCGGTTGGAACCGTTCCTGTTCATCACGAAGATCTCGATCTTATTCGGATCCATTGCATCGCCGGCGGCGAAGAGGATCTTCGATCCATCGGGTGAAAAGGAGGGCTGACCGTCAGCAATGGAATTATTGGTAAGCTGCGTACGGTTAGTCCCATCCGCATTCATGACAAAGATCTCAAACGCATTGGGATTGAAGACAGTGTTGGCGCCGCCCATGAAAACGATTGAAGTTCCATCAGGTGACCACGCCGGTACGCCATCAACCAAAGAATCATTTGTCAGCCGAGTCTGACTGCCCCCATCTGCATTCATTACATAGATCTCGAAAGTCTCAGGATTGCGCAGATCGCCTCTGACAAATGCGATTTTGCTTCCATCGGGTGACCAGGCGGGAAAACCGTCAGCAGCCGGATTGTTCGTGAGCCGAGTCTGGCTACTACCATCAGCGTTCATGGAGTAGAGCTCAAAATTTCCATCGCGATTGCTCATGAAAAGAATCTTGGCGCCATCGGGAGACCACTTCGGCTGATCATCGTAGGCCGCGTTGGTGGTGAGCCGCGTTTGATTCGCGCCGTTCGTGTCCATCACAAAAATGTCATGATTGCCACCATTGCGAGAGCTGCCAAAGACAATCTTGGAACCGGCGACAGCATTTGGCTTCGCTTGTCGGACGGATGTTGCGCTCGAAGATCCATTCTTCCTGGTCTCGTTGGACAGCTTTGCCGAAGACTGAATGACGGCTGCGGCCGTGATTGCGATGGCGACCAGAATGGCCGGCGCTAAGATCCGGCAGCTCAAAAGATAATTCGTACTAGTTCGTTGGCGCATGACATCAACATCCCTTCATGGTGAAAAGCCGTCTCAAGTCGTAGATTTAGGTGGAGGCCGAGGGGGATAACCAGCAATCAGTCTGCCAGTCTACTACTGAACGCGCTTTTTCGTCGCATCAGCTTTCATTGGATAGTCTTCTATTTGGAATGCGGTGACCTGTCACCGCGTTGGTCCGTGGCGGCTCGACTGCGACGGCCAAAGCGACGATAGGTCGTCGCACCCCAAAAACGTCACTACTTTTCACTGGGCCGCATCCTGGCAAATCAGGGTGCGCATTCCGAATTATTATGCGTAACGACTGAGCTAAAGCGCTGCTGGTACTCTGCTGAAGTGATGAACGAACAGACCATCGAATGCTGCTTTGGCACATCGCGCAAGGGCGCGCCGTTTACCTGACCTAGCCAGAACACAAACCCCGCTATGTCGGGGTTGCGCCGCAAGTAGCCAAAGTACTGCGTGATCACAAAGGCGCGGTTGTATTCAGTATCGATGAAGGCTCGGTTGTCTATCGGGTTTGTCTGGACGTTATCGTCAGCCAGCCGATAAAGGACAGCGCCACGTCCGCCTTGATTGAACAAAGTGAGCAATGCCTGGCGCTGCGATGACAGGTTAGCTCCGATATCATTCGCAAGCGTCGCCAGGATGGCATCAACAAATGTCGGGCCGTCGAAACTCGCCGGGTATCTCAACAAGAACGCCGGGCGCTGGACAAAGTTGTTCGCCAGGTCCAGTTGAGTCTGCGCCAGCGAAGCGCCGCCTCGAACTCGCGCGCGGTCGGGCGCGAAGACTGAATAATTCGGTATCTTCTTTTCCTCATTCGGGAATTGCGCGTTGGGAAACGGATTTGGGAACGGCTGGTTGTCGCCGAAGGCAGCGCGATACAGCCGGTAAACGTAGGATCCCGTCTGCTGATATTCCAGCTCATAGTAGAAAGCGTTACTCACATCAACACGCTTTGTATGAATGCAGGCTGGATCGCTTCCGCACTGGGTGATCTGATCTGTCCAGAAGGTAAAGCCACCTTGATCTGGCGTACGACTCAGGAAGTCGTAATAGTGCTGACGCACAAAAAACTGCGCCTCATCTGCGGGATTCGTGGTGGGCTCGCTGCTGTCATTGTCGAGAATGGTGGCATTCGCAGCAGCGGTACCGAGGACCGCCGTAGCCGACGGAGAAAACAGACTTAGACCAAAAGTCTCGCTGGATTCCTGATAAACATCGTCGGTGATGAGGACGCTGAACGCGCGACTGCTTTGGTTTGGCGCAAACGTAACGGTGGCCGATCCCAAAGTGTAATCCGTTCGTTGCAGCGCGGTTTGATCGCTGGTGCTGAACACGCACGAGACGGTGTCAGAGAGATCGCCGACTCGGGACACGGTTATCACTGCGCTGTTGGCGCTTTCATCCACGTTGTAGCTAGCGCTGCTGAAAGACAAGATTGAGCCGGTGCTGACAATGGTGCCTATGCCTTGCGGGTCCAACATTACAGCGTTTAGCGCACTGTTGAGATTCACAAAGAAATTCTCGTTCGGTTCGGTTACTCCATCGCTATTTACTGTCACGCTGACTGTCCTGGTCAGCTCGAGCGGACTAAAAATCACGGTGCCGCTAGTCGAGGTGTAATCATCAGGAGCATGCGCAACACCATCGGCAGTCCCAAAGTTTGCCGTCACTGATTGTGTGGTCGCATTCGAAAGGCGGACCGTGAATACCGCGGTTGTGGTTCCGCCACTCGGCTCAAGCACAGCCATATCATCAATCGTCATCCGAGGAACTTGATCGTTATCGATAATGGTTACTGTAGCCGACGTTGGATAACCAACCTTAGCGCCACCGGCAGGGTGGGTAATTACGATGGAGAACGTCTCGTTTCCTTCCCTTACTGTGTCGTTGATGATGGGAATATTGATGGTCTTGCTTGTTTCGCCGGGAGCGAAATTCAACGTCCCGCCAACCGGCGTGAAATCTTCATTACCTGTCGCCGTTCCGTTGGAAACCGCGTACCCAATCGCAGCGGAAGTCGATGTATCACCAGTACGAGTCACGATAACCGATGCTGAAGTTGCAGCCTCGGACGCGCTGTACGACGGCGCGCTCAATTGCAGGAAGGTCGGCAACGGCGTGGTTGACGGAACCATGTCCGTTTGAATGAAGTAGAGCTGCCCGCCGGTGGTGCGAAACGCTAACCCATTTGGACCCCAGCGAAGCAAACTGGTCGGTGCTCCTGAAATGTAAGGAAGGGGTAAGGTTGCGACCGGACGGAATGTCGCCAGATCGAAAGCTTTGATCGTCCATGAACTCCCGGAATCGCTACTGAGGAAGTAGGCTCGACCGACCGAGGCGTCAGCCACCACGGGTCCGTTCGCTGAGAATCTCCCCAACAATGTCGGTGTGGTGGGTTCGATCAACTGCCCAAAATCACTAATTACGAGTCCGTCAACAAACTTGATATCGCCGAAGAGTAGGCCGGCCGTTCGACTCGTCACTGTGACACCTGAGCTATCAACCGCCAGTTTGTAGAAATCTCCACCCGAGCCATAGAGAAGCGAAGGCGATGAAGAAAACGCGAGCTCGCTTGGTCCAGTGTGGCTTGGCAATTGATTCGGCCGGGCTACGCCGTTGTCATAGATCGTTGTTCCCGCATAACTCGGACTACAAGTGCAGATTTTCGAAACGGCAACTGTTTGTGGACTACCTGGCATGGCTTCGATGTCGCCGGCTCTGAGACCGCTTCCAACTGAGAACTGAGCGCCCGGAGTTAGCGTGGGAATATCAAAACTGCGCACCACTCCCGTACCGTCAATGCCGGCGTAGAGAGTCTTCTGATCACTTGAAATCGCCAGCTGATTTGGATCGGACCCGATAAATGTAGAGGTCTCATAAGCGCCAAACAAAGGATCGAACGAAGTGATCGAGTTTTGATTGAAAGTTGCCGAGTTGGGAACGCTCGCATAGATCCTCTTCGTCTCCGAACTGTAGACAATATCGTTACTTGAATGAAAAGTGATTTGGATAGCAGCCGCCGGCACAACCGGCGCAGGACTCGGAGTCGGCGAAGGAGTCGGAGTGGGTGTCGGCACCGGTGCTGCGTTTGAAACCAGCGATGTTTGCAGCATCACCACCTGAGTGCCGTTACTGAAAGCCAACCCATTCACTCCCCACCGCAGGAGACTATTGGCATTTCCATAAAACCCGAGATTGACTGAACCTATCTCCAGGTATGTCTGCGCGTCGAAGACATGCAGCTTTTCCAGCGCCGAGTCGTCACCCAGGAAGTAAACGCGATTGTTAGCTAGATCAGGCAGGACTGTAGATACGCTGGTGAGATCAAACGACATGAATCTGCCCACCGGCAACCCCGTCTCGGGATCGAAGACATGTCCGGTCGGCGAGTACATCAGCCCATTAGCGAATTTGGGGTCTCCTGAGCCGGGCACAAACATGCTGCTGGTAAAAGAACCGCCTGATGCGTTTACAGATATTTTTTGAATTGAGCCCAACTCGTTCGCATAGAGAACCGAGGGCGAAGCTGAAAACTCGAGCTTTGAGCCTCCCGCAAAAGCTATCGACGGTCGTTGGACTCCATTCTCGAAGAACGCAACGCCCCCGCTTCCTGATGACAAGTTCAAAGCGCGACGGGCAACGGCAACGACGTTCGGATTTCCCGGTTGTACCGCGAGATCAGAGCCTGTGAGCACTCCGTCCGAACTGCTGTATCCAACTGGAAATTGGGTTCCCACAACGTTAGTTAAGAGATCAAAACGGCGAATAGCCCCGGCGCCATTCAATATCGTGTAGACCGTGTGACCGTCATCCGAGATATCCATCCTGCCTGGCTCGCTGCCGACGAAGAATGATGAGCCTAGATCGCCATTCACCGGATTAACTTGGGTGAGTGAGTTACCTCGCTCGCCGGCGCTGCTCGGTACGCTGGCGTAAATCATTTGGCTATTCTGATTGATGACTATGCCGTTCGAAGGCAGCGAAACAGCTCGTATGAAAACTTCCGGTGTTGGCGTCGGCGACGGAGAAGGCGTTGGAGTCGGCGATGGCGAGGGAATCGGATCTCCGGACGGAATCAGAGATGTTTGAATTAGGAAGAGCTGTTTATTATTTGTCCGAAATGCTATTCCATTCGAGCCAAAGCGCGTGAGATTGCCCGGCGTCCCACTCACACCGGTAATATCGAGCGTACCCACCGGCTGAAAGGTAGCCTGATCGAACGCTCGCAAGGTCCAGTTTGAATTGTTGCCCGTTAAGAAATAAGTTCGTCCTACCGTTGCATCGGGTTCAACCAATGGTTGGCCGGCGCCTAAAGCGGGTACGACTCCCGGATATGTGCCAACAAGTGCCTGAGTCTCAGGATTGATGACGGCGCCATACTCCAAATAAAGCAGTCCGTTATCGAACTTAAGGTCGGTTCCCGAAAACGAGATTCCAGGATTGAATTCATTGAGCAACGAAACGCCCGAGGCATTCACAGCCATCCTGTATACGCGTGAGAGACCCGTGTTGTTGTAACCATAAAGCGTCGTTGGCGCAGCTCCAAACTCGATCACATTCACGCTGTTAAAGCTATTAACCTGGGTAGGACGAACTACGCCATTGTCATAGATAACCACACCGGCATTGTTCGGACTGATACCAATGTACTTCCTCGAGATCGCCAGCGAGTCGGGACTTCCCGGCACGACTTCCATGTCATTGACAAAGAAGACGCCGGTGTCTGAGCGGCCCACCGAAAATTGCGCGCCGGCAGTCTGGTTCGAGACATTGAAACGACGGACGGCCGCGGCGCCATCGAGCGCTGCATAGAGAGTATTGCCATCACTTGCTAGCGCGAGCTTGTTCGGCTCGCTGCCAACAAAAACTGATGAACCAAGCGTCGCAGCAAATGGATCAATCGACGTGATGCTGTTGCCGTTAGCGCCGTTCGAGCTGGGAACGCTTGCGTAAAGCAGATGCGAGACGGGGTTATAGACTATGTCATTTGAAGCTAAAGAAACTTGTCGCACCAAATCTCCTTGCGCTGACAAAGGGCGTGGCACGGGCGTCCCGCCCGTGAAGGCGGAAGGAGCTGCAGAGACTTCGCGCTGGTTTCGGCTTCGTGCAGCTCGACTCAAAGACGAGAGGATCTGGATCCCAACTGTGAAGACAACCAGGACGACTGCGAGGCGAGTGAGATTACGTAAGTTCATTGGTTTATTACCAGCGATCGGAATTCTTAAACTGTGGCCAGTCAGCACCACCCGCGGTGGCGGGTAGACGTTCAGCTTATTATTAGCCACATCAGATATACACTGACGACACGGATTCGAACATGAGTTTGGATGTCAAGCTACAAAGCAGCGCTCAAACTGGATCCGCTCAAGGTGAGGAAGGGTTGCTTGCGCCCGCCTCAAGTTGCCAAGGCTCTCAACTTAAAAGAGGTTCAAACACTGACAATACCAGACTAGTCTTGAGTGCTGATGCAACTTGAGGCGGGCGCAAGCGACCCTTCCTGACCGCGAGCTAATCAATCTTGAACTCTGCAATCAATTTGAGTGCCCAACCACCTGCCTGCTGCCACCTGCCTCATTGTGGACACTCATTATTATTCCGGCTGGCGACGGGGCCGAAGCGGAACTGATACTCCGCCGAGGTGACGAACGAGCACACCATCGCATGCTGCCGCGGCACATCTCGCAGCGGCGCGCCATTCACTTGTCCCAGCCAGAACAGGAAACCTGGGATGTCGGGATTCCTGCGCAAGTAACCAAAGTATTGTCCCAGCGCGAAAGTGCGGTTGTATTCCACGTCGATTAATGGCTGATTCGCGATTGGGTTTGCAGCGTTGTCATCTGCGAGCCGATACATCACGGCGCCTCTCCCACCCGAATTGAAGAGTGTAATCAAGTTCGTCCGCTGGCTCATCAGGTTCACGCCCAGGTCAGTCTGCAGCGTCGCCAGAACCGCATCCACAAACTGATCGGCAGTGGCGAGACTCAGTGGATACTTCGCGGTGAACTCTGGCCGGGTCACAAACAAGTTCGCCAGGTCAATCTGCTTCTGCGCCAGATTAGCGCCGCCTATCACTCGTGCCCGGTCTGCCACGAACACCGCATAACTCGGCAGCTTCTTCTCTTCGTTGGGAAAGCCCGCATTCGGATTGGGATTCGGGAACGGCTGATTGTTGCCATACGCAGCCCGGTACAACCGTAGCACGTACGCTGCGGTCTGCTGGAACTCCTGCTCGTAAAAGAATGCGTTCGAAACATCCACGCGTTTATTCCTGAGGCATTGCACATCGCTTTGGCACTGCGTGATCTCGTTCTGCCAGAAAGCAAAGCCACCGGCATCCGGATTTCGACCCAGGAAATCAAAGTACGCCTGGCGCACAAAGAAGTCCGCTTCCTCAGCAGGGTTCCATAGCAACTGCCCGCGGATCTCCCCGTTCTGGAAGCCAGTGCTGTGCACGTTCATGTATTGCTGTCCCGCGCGCAGATCGATTACCTGTTGCGCGGTTGGATTAACGACGAAATTGTTGATGGGATTGCCGAGTGGCAACGGAAAGATAATCGGACCATTGACTCCCGGCGCGGCGGCATGCACGTGCGCACCAGTTTCGCTGCCGGTCAGACCTGAGAAGATTAGGGAGACCTTACCGCTCAGCTCATCATTGCTGAGTTGGAAGATACCGCCGTTGCCTTTGACGGTATTACCCGTGGCTGGGACTTCGTCTGCGCCGACGAGATTGGCTACAAACTGTCGCGCCGCTGGCGAAGTAGTACCGGCGCTATCATTATCAACAATCAGAACGGTAGCGGCGCTTGGCTTCACCAAAAAGCCGCCGGTTGGATTACTCAGCGCGAGGTTGATGGTCTCGGTGCTTTCGGGGTAGACGTCATTGACGAGTAAGATTCTGAAAGTCTTGCTTGTTTCTGCGGCCGCAAAGCTTAGGGTACCGCTGGCGACTTGATAATCACGTGTCTGTGTTGCCGTACCGTTGACCAAAGCGTAGTCGACGGTCGAAGTGCCCGACGTATCTCCGCTGCGATTAACAGTAATGGTTGTGAAGATGTCACCCTCGTTTGCGGTGTACGCAGGACTGCTGAATTGCATGACTGCGCCCGCGCCGGTACAGCTATTAAGCAGCAAAGAGAAGGCTGTTGACAGGTTTCTCCCAACTATAAGGTCCAACCTGGAGTCGTTGTTGAAATCCCCGGCGTCTAAAGCTATCGGCTGGCTGCCAATTGAGTATTGAACAGGCGTAGTAAAATTTCCCGCGCCGTTTCCGAACAACACAAACACGGGGCCTGTGCTGCCAAAGCTGGTGTCGGCATCAGCTACTGCCAAATCAAGTCTGCCATCACCGTTGAAGTCGTTTAGGCTAATACGATAAGGATTTTTTCCCACAGTTAGGCCATTGCTCAGGGTAAAACCGCCAGCTCCATTTCCCAACAAGATCGATATGTTGCTGCCCGAAGTGACTCCGTTGGTCACCACTAGATCCAATTTGGTGTCGCCGTTTAGATCGCCTGCCGCGACTGCTCGTGGATTAAGGCCAGTGCCGAAATTGGTCGCAGCGGCGAAACTTCCACTACCAATATTGAGCAGTACTGAGACGTCACCCCCTTGCAGGTTGGCAGTAACAACGTCGGGCCTGCCATCGCTATTAAGATCGGCGGAGATGATGAAAAAAGAACTGGTGCCGACTGTGTAACTGGTTGCAGAGCCAAATCCGCCGGCGCCATTTCCGAAAAGGATTCCAACTGAACTCGGACCAATGAAACTTGTAGTGCTGAGTACAGCAAGGTCAGGTTTGCCGTCGCCATTGAAATCTGCCGCTGTGACTGATCTAATGTTTGGCGCCGGGTTGCTGTTAACTGCCGCTCCGAAACCACCGGAGCCGTCGCCCAAAAGAATCGCGATGTTGTTCTGACCTCCGCCGCTTTCGTTGTTAGCCGTTACGAAGTCCAATTTGTTATCGAGGTTGAAGTCCGCAGCCACAATTGCCTGAGGTACTACCCCCGAGATCGATCCCACTGGAAAAGTCGTTGGCGGTCCGAAACCTCCCGCTCCATTACCTAAGAGAACCGCAATCGAGGTTGACGTTGGCCTTACGACGGCCAGGTCTCGTTTGCCGTCCCCGTTGAAATCACCTGAAGCAAAATCCGATTGAGATGTACTAACGTTAAAATTAGTGGGCGAGCCAAAACTCGGGCCGGGACACGGTGATTCATCGTCTGTGATGGAGCCAATTCCCTGCGCGTCATTCAACGTTGCGTTGACCGGGCTGGAGAGATTTATGAAAAAATTCTCGTTCACTTCGGGCAAGAGATCTCCGTTGATATCAACAGGAATGGGCTTGCTCATCTCGCCGGGATTGAAAGTTAAGATTCCGGAAACAGCCTGGTAGTCGCTGCCGGCGGTGGCAGAGCCGTTCGCGCTCGCGTAGTTGACGGTAATAGTCAACGCACTCGGATGATCGAGGTTTACAGTGAAGACTGCGCTAGATATGGCACTGTTGCCCTCAGCCACCGTCACGTCGTTTATCGAAATGACCGGGGTTGGGTCGTCGTCGAAAATTATTACTGAGCTGGTTGCCGGCGTTCCCAGAACGGCATTGCCGGTGACATTGCTGAGGTTGAAGTTAAAGTTCTCGAAGTCCTCAGTTATGTTGTCATTGATCAAAGTGACGCTAACCTCTTTGACGATCTCTCCCGGCGCGAAGTTAAGCGTGCCCGAAACGCTGGTGTAATCCTGTGGCGCTATCGCGGTTCCGTTTGCGCTAGTGTAATCAACGCTTGCGGGGCCGGTGATGTCACCGGTGCGAACGACCCGGACAATGGCTGCTCCGTTACCTCCACCGAAGTCGTTTTCCGTACCACCATGAACATTTCCGGCTAATTGGACTGATGGCGGCGATGCGGCGCCACACGTATTGAGTAAGACTGCAACCCTGGATTCATTGGCTGTAGCCAGATCAGGCCGACTGTCAGCATTGAAGTCGGCCGCTATCGCCATCTTTCTTCCGCCTCCGGCGGGGCCGCCATCGTTGAAGTTAGCAGTAGAGGTAAAGCCGCCGAGCCCATTACCTAAGAGAACAACGGTGCTGTCAGGAGTTCCATTAACCACTGCGAGATCCAGTTTCGTGTCTGCGTTGAAATCTCCGGTAACAATGGATTGCAAAAAAGTACCCGCGACTGGGTAGGTCGTAGCAGCGCCAAAGTTTCCGGCGCCATCGCCGAGAAGAACCAGAACACCATTACCTAAGACTGCAAGATCGGGTTTGGTATCGCCGTTGAAATCTTCAACAGCGAGTGAGTTGGCATCGTTTCCCGCCGCAAACGTTGTAGCCGCACTGAAATTTCCTAACCCATCGCCAAGCAGCACGCCAACGTTGCCTGCATTAGCTACAACGATGTCGGATTTCGTGTCGCCGTTGACGTCCCGAAGTGCGAGCGCGCCAGGTGAGAAACCACCGGAGTTGATGGTGCGGAGAACTGTCAAGTGTCCGGTGCCGTCGCCAGTCAATAACATCACCGCATTGAAAGTGGTACTCGCGATAATTACGTCGGGTTTGGAATCGCCGGTGATGTCACTTATGACAGCTGAGGTAGTCAGATTTGACGAGCCGTGAATTATGAAAATCTGCTCGCGGGGGCCAAATGCACCCGTTCCATCCCCGAGGAAGACTGAAAGCTCTCCACTAATATTGCCGCCATTAGTCACAACGAGATCAACTTTCATGTCATTGTTGAGATCACCCGCAGCAATAGAAGTCGCGTTGCGAACGCCCTGTAAACTGGGCAGCGATGTAAAACCCCCATTCCCATTGCCGAGAAAGATCCCCACTCTTCCCCCAGTCGAGTTTCCCGCCGAGGCCAAATCAAGCTTGCCGTCGTTGTTGAAATCAGCGGCCGCCAAAGCTCGGGGAATGTTCACGCTGCTGATAATCGCAGGCGTACCAAAACTCGGGATCGAACAAGGGTCGGCCGCTTCGCTAACCCGCACCAATTGAGACGTCAGCGCACCCGCGATCAAGAAAATTAGTATCGCGAAGAGATGTTGGGTAGTTAAGCGGCGAGACATATTAACTCTCCAAAAGGCATTAATATACTTGACTCAGCAAAGATCACACCGCCCGGGCGTGGTTCATTCTCGGCCACAGATGAACACGGAGTAACACAGATCTAAAACTCGGATTTTATTCAGATCCCTTAAATCCGTGTTCATCTGTGGCCTAAATCTAAATCGCTAATACCTCAGTCAACGTCTGTGTGGGTCAAGTATGTTATTGCTCTCCTAAAGGCTGACTGAGGATCTAGCTGTCATGGCGCCGAGAAACGGGAAGTGCCACGACAAAAGTACTCCTTGAAGGAGCGAGGAAGAGGTTTCTTACGTAACTTGTCAGATGAATATTACGAACTACGCTCAAAAAATCCCAGGCTAAGTCGAATTTACGATAGCTTCCTAATCAATTTCTTAATACGCCGTTTGCCGTCACTGATTGCACTCAGAATTGTTATGCGTTACGACCGAGCTGAACCGCTGCTGATATTCGGCGGACGTTATGAACGAACACACCATCGCGTGCTGCTTCGCGACGTCTCGCAAAGCGGCGCTATTCACTTGTCCCAGCCAGAAAATAAATCCGCCAAGGTCAGGGTTACGCCGCAGATAACCAAAGTACTGCGTCACGACAAACGCGCGGTTGTACTCAGCATCGATGAACGCGCGATTGTTAATCGGGTTCGTTTGAGTATTGTCATCCGCCAGGCGATAGAGGACTGCGCCACGCCCGCCCTGATTAAAGAGATCAATCAGCGCCTGACGCTGTGAGGAGAGATCGGCGCCGACCTCGCTACTGAGCGTCGTCAAAATCATATCGACAAAAATTGAGCCCGGAAAACCCGGCGGGTATTTTGTTAAGAACGCAGGCCGCTGCACAAAAGCATTCGCCAAATCCAACTGGGTTTGAGCAAGCGACGATCCGCCCCTTACGTGCGCGCGGTCAGGCGCAAACGCGGCATAACTCGGCAGCTTCTTTTCCTCTTCAGGAAACTGTGCGTTTGCATTGGGATTCGGAAATGGCTGGTTATTGCCAAAGGCGGCGCGATAAAGCCGGTATACGTACGAGCCGGTCTGTTGATATTCCAACTCGTAAAAGAACGCATTTGAAACATCGATTCGCCTGGTACGAATGCAACTCTGGTCGGAACCGCACTGCGTTATCTGTCCCGTCCAGAAATCAAAACCCGCCTGATCCGGCACCCGACTGAGAAAGTCAGAGTAGTGTTGGCGCACGAAGAATTGCGGGTCGTCGAGCGGGTTCGTTGCGGGTGGAACAGTGTCGTTGTCCGCAATCAGCAACGTCGCCACCGTGGGCTCGCTGAGATCCGCTCCCACAGGGTTGGTCAGCGAAAGGTTGACGGCCCGCTCCCCATCAACATAGACGTTGTCTGTGACTAAGATGCGAAAGGTCTTGCTCGTTTCACCAACAGCAAAACTCAACGTGCCCGCAGCCAGCGTGTAATCGCGTTTTTGCGTCGCGCCCTGATCCGCAGTAGCGAAATCAACTTTCACAGCCACGCTGGTATCACCGTCACGGACAACAGTGACCAGGAAACTGCCGGCGCCCTCACCAACGTTGAAGCTACTGTTTTGAAATCTTATTTGTGCTGGGGACGTCGCAATCCTGCTTATGAAGACATCCCCAAAACCTTTATTGATCGATTGAAATGGAGTGACGGTGGGAAAATCTTCTGACTCGGTTGCGCCGCCCACATAGGCTCGGTCACTGGAATCGATGGCGATGGCCCAACCGGTGTCTTCCTGAGAGCCTCCCAGCTTTGTTGAATAACCTAAAACGGAACCAGTCAAGTCCAACTTAGTGACAAACGCACTGCCGGAAAAGTTACCGATGTTCCCGTTGACAACCTGGTTGGCAATTGGAAAGTCAGTCGAGAGAGTCCTGCCCGTAATGAATGCGTTGCCCTGTAAGTTTACTGCGATCGCAAAGGCGACATCGTCCTCATTTCCACCCAGATAAGTTGAATAGGCGAGACCTGAGCCGGAGGGATTTATCTTGGATACAAAGGCATCAAAAGAGCCTTCGCGGGCGTTCTTTGATTGAACCGCGTTCGCCACGGGAAAGTTTGTTGAGTTGGTCAGGCCGGCAACATAAGCTGCGCCTGCTCCATCTACTGCAAGTCCCCACGCTAACTCGGAAATGTTGCCACCCAGGTAGGTTGAGTAAATTAGGGCCGAGCCAGTATTGTTGAACTTCGCTACAAAAGAATCGTCGATTGCCCCCTTGGTAGCTTGAATAGGGATCAACGTTGGAAAGTTCTCGGAAAAAGTTTGACCGCTTACATACGCATTCCCTGACGAATCAACAGCAATACCGTATCCAAGATCATCGAGCCAACCACCCAGATAAGTCGAGAAGACTTTTGCACTGCCGGCTGCATTGAGCTTGGTGAGAAATGCTTCCGACCCGCTGGTGGTCCCGGCATAGATGTTTGCCGTATTAACCGGTTCTATCAGCAATGCGTGTACGATACTTTGCCGGTAGCCGTTTACCATCAAACTCCAGGTCGCACCTGCATCGGTCGACTTGTGAATTCTGGAAGTCGTCCCGTAGTAGACGATTGACGAGTTTGCCGGGTCGAGTGCGACAGCAGAGACAGTACCGTAATCACTTGAGCCTGTGATGTCGGTCCAGGAAAGGCCGGCGTTGGTACTCTTAGCAATTCCGACGGATGTACCCGCGTAAAGTACGGAAGTGTTACTTCGATCAATCGCCAGACTGCGTATCGAATTGGAGATTAAGTTGTTGGCGGGAGGTAATAACCAGGAAGTTCCACCGTCAGTGCTCTTGAAAACACCGCGATTCGATCCGGCATAAACAACCATCGCATTCGTTGGATCGACGACAATCGCAAATAACGAACTTACTGACGTCAAGTTAGTACCTGTCCAATTGCTGCCCGCATTGGTGGAACGATAGATGCGACTAGAGACTCCACCGGCAAATAGAGTCGCGGGGACCGAAGGATTTACTACAACACTGCGGAGGAAGGTGATATTCAGACCCGTATTACTGGAGATAAAGTTAGCGCCGCCATCGGTGCTTTTGAAAACACCCCCGCTGCCTCCAACATAAATCGTCGTGGGATCCGTCGGATGGGTCGCAATTGTTGTAAGGAAGTTAGGAACCTGACCAGGAGCAATTGATGCCCAGGTACCGCCGCTGTTAGTGCTCTTAGCTACGCCGACGTCGGTCGCCGCGAAGATTGCGTTAGGATTGGTCGGATCAAAAGCCAAGCCGTTGACATCCGAAGCTTTGAGGCCGCTGTCGCTAACATTCCAGAGGCCTGCCGCATTTGTGCTCTTAGCGATAGCGCTGCCGGGATTCTGGCTTTGAAAGGCGTTAGCGACGGGAAAATCGCGCGAATTAGTCTGACCAGTTAGATACACATTGTTCGACCCATCCAGCGCCAGACCGTTAATCACGTCAAAAGTTGAACCGCCCAGATATGTAGAGTAGATAAAGCCCGAGCCATCAACGGCTAGCTCGGCCACGAAACCATCAGTCGATCCTCCGGATGTTCCCTGCACGGCATTAACCAGCGGAAAGTTTGTGGAGGTTGTTAGACCTGCTACATAAGCATTCCCTGAACTGTTCACCTTGACCGTGTAGGCTTCGTCAAGACCACTGCCACCCAAAAACGTTGTGTACAACAAGGCTGTGCCGGCTGGATTAAGCTTCGCTACAAACGCGTCTGTCGTGTCGTGCGTCTGAGCCGAACCGGGAAAATCGTTTGAAGAAGACTGACCAACGACGTACGCGCTTCCTGCCGAATCCACCGCGATCCCGTAACCGATCTCACTGGAACTTCCACCCATATAAGTGGAATAAGAAAGGACTGGGTCAATCACGAGCGGTTGCGTTCTGTCGTAAGGGCCAACCTCAAACGTGACCTCGTTGTCGTTGATCAGAACATACCGGCTGCGGATCTCCCGGCGCTGGCCCTGAATTATTTGATAGGAGATGGGCTTGAGAAAGTCGACTGCTTCCGCGCCAAGCTTGACTCGCAGATTCCCACGTCGATCAAGCCGCAGTCTGCCGGCGCTGAAAACCAACTTGATTGTCCGCGGATCCCCGCCGGGCGCTAATTCGAAGTCGTACTCGAGCTGCCTCTGGTTGCCGTAATAGACCAAGTCGATGTTCGGATAAATATTTTCGTGCCGCACTCGAGCATACGTAGAAACGTTCGTGCGCCATTGTTCTTTCTGATTGCCTCGGAGGTAATTGACTTTGCCGGGCAGCTCATTTACTCCCTTGATTTGGGTGCTAATGTTCGCGCCTTTGTAGCGCATTCTTAGCAGTTCGGGCTTGGGAATATTGCTAAGTTGCTCTCGCTGGACCAGGCCTGCGTCTTTGTCGTGGAGTGAAGGACGGAGGGAGTGTGGTCCTGCCGGCGAGTCTGCAGCCCGCTCCCGCTGACGAGGAGCATTTAGGAAGGAGAGCACTGCGCCATCATTCGTGAGAAAAAACGCATAGCCGGCGCCTCGCGAGAGGAACTTAACCTGCGAGTCGGTCTGTCCCTGGTTTGCTTCGAAACTCAAAGGCAATTTGCCGTAGGTCCCGCGGGCAAGGCGTAGTGAATCCTGATTGCGGGTGCTTGCTGCCAGGCTCGACGGGCGAGGCTTCCGCTTGTGCGCGTGGGCTACGTACACCGGCAGCGCAATTAATGCAGCGCCAACCAAGACAGTGATCAAGACAGAAAGAGTGAAATTGTGAGAGGTGGAGGCGTGGGAGTTCATTTTGAAAAGTTCTTCCTAAGCTAAGACTTCAGCGGCCTATCTTACCTCAGAAGCCTGCTTATTTTGAATCCAATTAGTAGCCGCTAGTCTCGTGAAATCTGTGCTCTATTAGTGAATTGCTGTCCTGTTTCAAAACCCAGCCACAGATCACGCAAGTTCCACTGAGGTTAGTTGAATCAAGTTATGTTGACGCCTACTTATCTTCCTGAATCAGTGCAATCTGCCTAAGCTGCGGCCAAAGTTGCTTCTGATTGCGGCGGTGCCAAATCGTTCTTGTTAGTCCTATTGCGAGCAATCCTGATTCGAGCGAGTAACTGCAGTTCCGAAGCGCTGCTGATATTCAGTAGAGGTTAGGAACGAACAAACCATTCCTCGGAAGTTGTCGGGCTGGCTGTTGAGGACGTTCAACCAAAAGTCGTAACCACCCTGGTCAGGATTGCGGCGCAAGTAACCAAAGTACTGCATCAACACGAAAGCGGGATTGTACTCGCGCGTCTTGAATTCATTGATCTCAATCACATCCAGCAAGACTTGCGCCCGTGTCTTGCCGTTGTCGGTCATCGCATCAATCTGCCGCTGGCGTTCAGTCGCGTACGGTATCAGCCCCGCAGTATCGAACAACTTGTTCACAAACTGAGCGTTCGTCATCGAGCCGTCGTCGGGATACACGGCTTTGAACTCAGGACGAGTGACAAAATTATTCGCCAGATTGATTGTGTTCTGCGGAAGACCGGCGCCTCCGACCAGTTGCGCTCGATCGGCTATGAACTGCTGGAAGGTAACGTTTGCTCGAGTTGGGGCATTCACGCGTGTGCCATACGCAGCGCGGTAGAAACGATAGACAACGTAACCCGTCTGCTGAAACTCGAGCTCGATGAAGAATGCCGCGGACACGCCGATGCGCTCTCGATGAACGCAGGCCGCGTCAAAGCCGCACTGCGTGATCTTCGCGCTCCAATAATCCCAACCACCCGAGTCGGGATTACGGTTGAGAAAATCGAGATAATGCTGCTTCACAAAATTACGCGCGCCATCGATTTGATTGAGCGTGACTAGATAATTAGCGCTCTTGAGCGGGCTCGGAGCGAACCCATTTCTGAACGCGCGCGCTTTCAGAATCGTGTTGCGGTCGATCATCACTGATGACCCTGAGTTGATTACCGGATCGTCGTCGGTCGGCTCGAGGCCATTCGTCGTGTAATGAATCGCCGGCCCGCTGCTAAAGAAGTCGATACTTACCGGAGCGTAACGGTCTGAGGTACCTTGATCTCCCACTTGACCATACTGGTTGCTGCCCCACATCCAGATGTTGCCGTTGGATCGCATGGCGGCAATGTGAGTATAGCCAAGCGCGAGCGTGCTCAAGTTCGAGAGGCCAGGCACCTGAGCTGGTGTCAGACGTGAGAATGGCGGAAAGCCAGTCCCCAACTGTCCATGATTGTTTTGCCCCCAGGTCCAAAGTGAACCGTCGCTGGTAATTGCCGCGGTAGTCTCGCCTCCAGCAGCTAGCGCCGTCGCTCCTGACAGCCCGGTTGTTTGAGTTGGCGCCAGCTTGAAGGTATTGGTGCCGTCGCCGATTTCGCCGTATTGATTGTCGCCCCAACCCCAAACCGATCCATCGTTCTTCAAAGCGGCGGAATGGACACCGCCCGCAGCGACAGCATTCACGTTGGCAAGCGTATTGACCTTCACTGGAGTCAGTCTGGTTGTCACTGAACCATCACCGAGTTGACCGATCCGGTTGTAGCCCCACGTCCACACGGTGCCGTCATTCTTTACAGCAATGCAGTGTTCACCGCCGGCGGCTATTGCCTTAACATCGCTTAGGCCAGTGACCTGCACGGGTGTCGAGCGGGAAATATTTGTACCGTCGCCGAGTGCACCGTTCTGGTTATACCCAAAAGTCCAAACAGTTCCGTCTCCGCGTAATGCTGCACTGTGAATTCCACTCGCCGCGATTGCGACAATGTTGCTCAGTCCCACCACTGGCGCAGGCACGTTGGTCGAGCCAGGCCCGTTTCCGGTTGCTATCTGGCCATACTGGTTGCTGCCCCAGCCCCAAACAGTTCCGTCAGTCTTGAGTGCCAGTGAGTGCCCGTCTCCCGCAGCTACGGCTTTAGCAGAATCGATGCCGTTAACAACAACCGGGACCGAGCTGTAGGTTGACGAGCTGAACGGCGGAGGCAGGCCTACCTGACCAGAGTCGTTAAGTCCCCACGCGTACACTTTGCCGTTCGTCGTAACTCCCAGCGAATGTGATCCACTCAAGGCCACCGCGCTTAGCGGACTAGTGTCGTTGGGCAGGCTGATAGTGATGTTCTGAACTGAAGTAAAAGCACCGCCATCAGGACTAAACGAAATTGAATCGAGTTGTGGTCTAGCCGTTGCTGCGTCAACTCCATAAGGATAAGAGCGCCTTGGATCTCCCCACTCGTAGACATAACCATTCGAGGTGAGCGCCGCGCTGGTGCCCGAGCCGGCTGCGATTGCGGTCACATTTGAAATGACAACGACTTTTGCCGGAGTTGCGAGGATATTCGTGGGCGAAAGATCCATACCTACGCCCAATTGATTAAAGTAGTTGGCGCCCCACGCCCAGACAGTGCCGTCAGTTTTGAGCGCCATCATGTGGCCGTAGCCGATGGCAATTGCGGAGACCGATGACAAGCCAACAACCTGGCCCGGCACAGTCCTACGCTCGTATGTTTGACCATCACCGAGCTGGCCGAGGTTGTTCCGTCCCCACGTCCACATCGTGCCGTCACTCTTGAGCGCACCAGTGTTAAAGTTCTCGGCAGCAATACGCGTAACGTCAGTGAGCCCGCCAACCTGCGTCGGTTGTCTTCTTTCCTGTGTAGAGCCATCACCAAGCTGGCCTTCAGAATTGCTGCCCCATGTCCAGACTGTTCCGTCGTTACGTAAGGCAACGCAGTGATCAGCCCCAGCTGCAATGGCGACTATGTTTGAAAGACCGGGCACGAGGTGAGGCGTCAGTTGGTTGACTGTCGTGTTATCGCCCAGCTGTCCTAAAGAATTATTGCCCCAGACCCACACCGTGCCGTCACTCTTGAGCGCCATCGAATGACGGAAACCTCCGGCTGCAGCGACAATTCCAGTTAGCCCGGAAACTTTCACCGGAGTTCGCCGGTTGGTAACGGTGCCATCGCCTAATTGGCCGTCTTCGTTGTAGCCCCACGTCCAAAGATTTCCGTTAGCCTTGACGGCCATGCTGAAGGCACTGCCTAGGCTGATGGCCTTCACTCCGTTGGTAGCTTTGACGTACACCGGTATGGTTCGATCTTGAGTGGTGTCGTCGCCCAATTGGCCGTAAGTATTATCTCCCCACGCCAGCACTGAACCTTCAGAAGTTATCGCCAGGTAATGATTGCTATTCCCTGCTATTGCCGTGGCTCCAGCCAACGGGTTTGGATTTGGTAGATATCCTCCGGCATAGCCAAAGGCCCTATTCGAGTTCGGATTCGAATCAGGATCGTAAGTTCGAGCTGTTACGTCGGAGACGTTCTCGTACAGACTTTGATAAAGAGTGACGCGCATCGAAACGGTGAGAGTTGCCGTTGCTCCTGAATCGAGAGTGCCAAGTGCCGCCGTAACTGCTCGAGAATTTCCCGATTCTGGTCCGACACAGCTTCCCTTGGAAGTTGCGCAGGAAAGATATTGAACGCCAGACGGAATGTTATCGACTACGTTTACTCCAGCCGCGCTGTCAGGTCCATTGTTAGCTATCGTTGAGGTGTAGGTAAGGATATCGCCGGACACTACCGTAGTCGGATAAGTCCTGGTAGTGATCTTTAGATCGGCTTTCTTTGGCAGCGCCTTCAGCGTGAAGGTTACTGCCGGCGCATTGGTCAGATTTGTCGCCGTCTCTTCTGACGTGTGCGAGGCTATCGGATACGAATCAAGCTCGGCGCCGCCAATGCCAACTACCGGATGCAATTGAGTGTTGCCATCGCCGTATCGAGTAATAATCGTTCCGGTTCTTTGCAGCTCGACTTCGAAATTGACAGGCCCGCCGCCGGTGCACTGGCCCGTGACCAGATTAGCGTTACACGGGACGCCTTGCCACCGAAAGATGATGCGATTCGAATCCGGCTGGACTACGTAGACGTCGGCATCAGCCCTGCGTGATGTGCGGAGGTCGAGGTCATCCCACAGCCCCGCGATCATTTGGAAGCCTGAGAGGCGCCGAGCCTGGTTCGGAGCATCGAAAGCTCCCGCAGACGGATTCAGATAGATAGTGCCATTGGTTGAAACCAGAACTGATGAACTGAAGCCTTCGAAGAAAGGAAAATTGAAGGGCAGCGATACGTTGCTTATATTGTCATCGAAGTTCAAGAACAGCCGGTTGCCGCCCGTCGAAAGAGCTGCTGGCCCACCTTCATTGACCACGTATGGATCGGCGGCGTCGGCAGGCGCCGAGATGTTTACATTCGAGATGGTGCTGTTTCCGGCATTGTCGTAAGTAACCAGACTTATCACACCGTTGGTATGACGATAAGGAATGGCCACCTCTGCAAATTCCGGAGTCCCCGCAGGATTAGGTCGTTGAGCGCCGATGAGAAAACGCGCGCCGCTCTGGTCAACAAATCTGATTTCATAAAGCTCGGCTCGTCCGCTGGCGCCATCGTCGCCGGTTGCAGTCCAGGCCAAGCTCACACTGCGTCCGCTCTGATTTGCAATTAACAGATTTCCAATCGCGGCGGGCGCGGTTACATCATCTTCAACGGCATTCTGCAGTGCGCCTGCGGCGTCCAATCGATTGCGAGTGATTGTTGTCAGCGCGGTTGATTCAACGGGGTCTCCTCCAAAGAGGATGGCCGCGCGCAGTCTTGCCACTGAGAAGTTTGGATGCGCCGCCAACACCAGTGCTGCAGTTCCAGCAACGTGAGGCGCAGCCATGGAAGTGCCGCTGAAGCTCGAATACGTATTCCCAGGAGTCGTACTTAGAATCGTATCCCCGGGAGCTGCCAGATGAACCGAGCGTGAACCTCGATTAGTGAAGACAGCGAGATGGTCGTGACGTTCGGTGGCAGCAACCGAGATGACGGAAGACACGTCATAACTCGCCGGATAAGACGGCAGCCGATTGTTATCCGTGCTTTCGTTGCCCGCCGAGGCGACGAAAAGTATTCCTGAGTTAGCCAGCGCTTGAATGGCATCTACTTCCGCCTGCGAAAAACTCCCTCCGCCGTACGAGTTGTTAGTGACTCGAACATTTGCTCCTTGAGTTCCGCCAGAAGTCACCCACTTGTCACGCATGTTCTTCGCGTAAGCGAGAGCTTTCAATAGATCCGCACTTGAGCCGTCGACTGGTCCAAGAAACTTGAGCGACATCAAGCTCACCTGCCAGTTGACGCCGACTACACCGAGACCATTGTTACCCAGGGCGCCGATCGTTCCCGCTACATGAGTACCGTGCGCGTCGATTGGAAATCCATCGGGTGCAGTTCCCGGACCGTCGTACACACTCGCATCATTGTGAAAGAAGTCGTAACCATGAATGTCGTCAATGTAGCCATTCGCGTCGTCATCGACTCCGTTGCCGTCTATCTCTCCGGGATTGGTCCAAATGTTTGGTTGGAGGTCCTGGTGGTTTATGTCGATGCCTTCGTCGATTACCGCCACGACAACGTTTCGAGTACCGGTGGTAATGTCCCACGCGGCTTCGGCATTTATGTCGGCGCCGGCGCTCCCTCCTGAAGCGCCCGTGTTCTTCAATCCCCACAGCTGACTGTAAAGAGGATCGTTAGGCACGGCCTCTTTGCGCCTGATGTAATTAGGCTCGGCATAAATTACGTCTGAGCGAGTCCGTAAAGCTTCGATTGCAATCCCGGTATCTTCGGGACTAACCCGGGCGAGTCTTAGGCCCTCAACAATTTCAGCGTCGTCAGCAAGAGGTTGGAGACGTTCGAGTCTCAAAGAGATCTGTTTGCCAGCGGCGAAAAAAGTTAGTTCGCTTTGTCGAGCCTTCGTCGTCACTGTCTCAAGCCGGGACTCTTTGCGAAAGCGAACCAGAATCTCGCCTGGCACCGATTGGTTTTGCACTTTCTTGACCGAGTGATTGTCCTCGGCTGACTGGAGTGAGGCGCGGGTAATCCACGGCAACACAAATCCTAACGAAACTAAACCGATCAGCGGCAGGATTAGCCTTAGCTTACTGAGACGAATACTGCTGATTCTCGAGACAGATTCTCGCTTAATCAGCGCAGCGAAACGCAGTACTCGAAGAAAACGCAAAGATGGATATCTTGTCGTGGGAGGATGGGGGTTGATGATGACAGTAAAACTCCTAAAATGCTTAATGCCGCGAGGCCTTTACAACGAAAACTGAGCTTCCGAAGTTCGGGACGAGCAAATTTATATGAAAATGGCTGATCGAGCAATGGGAGATCGAAGTGCGTAGCGGGTTAGTTTGAAACTCCTCATTCACCTCCGGCGCCTCCGGTTTCAAGGGCAATTAATATACTTGACGAACCAACCCAATGAACACCGAGGGCATTCGCGAATTCCAGCCTGGGGCAAAGCCCCGGGAATAACGCAAGTGTTTGCTTCGCTAACCCTGAAAGCGTTGGCGAGTAGTGCAGCGCTGCGTCACGAATCTTCCCAAAGCTCAACTCGCGAACGCTTACAGCGTTCCCTATCAGCTTGGTTCCTTTTTCCTGGGGCGCTGCCCCAGGCTGGAATTTGCCCACGCCTTTGGCGTTGGACTACTGACGTTGATTGGTCAAGTATATTAATGCCGTTTCAACGATTTCTCCTCGCGTTTGGCGGCAAAACCTGACGCGGTTAATTGATCCTGAATGGCTTGCTTTGTCACCGGCTAAGCCCAAGATGGGCTCTTTTAGCAATTTCTGCTAAGGTATTGGGCTTTCCCGGGAACCAGAGGTCATCATGAGCGTGCCATGACCAACGGCTGTTATCATGACAGCATCGAAAAGCGGGTTCCGTTGAATATTTTCTTGATTGAGGACAGTAGACTGATGCGACGTTTGTTATCGAGTACCGCCATTTTTCTTGCAGCAATTCTGATTTTCCAGGTTTCTCCCCAATCTCAGGCGCAGACGCCGGCAACGGGCGGCGATGTCGTCATGGTGCTCGCCTTTGAGAACACGTCAAATCGGCCTGAGTACAACTGGGTTGGCGAGAGCTTTGCCGACTCGCTCACGGAATTATTGAACAAGCCAGGTTTGCTGGTTGTCTCCGGTGACGAGCGCTCCCTCGCTTATCAAAGAGTCGGCTTGCCCGAAACCATCATTCCCTCGCGCGCGACCTCGATCAAACTCGCCCGAGCAGCCAAAGCGTCGATGATTGTGCTCGGCACTTACACCGTAGTTCCTCCTCAGGAAACCGATCCAAAAGCTAAAGGTAAAGCTGAAAAAGACAAATCATCTGCCGAAGCCTACGTGCAGGTTACCGCACGGGTCATCAAAGTAAACGAGGGCCGCACGCTTGGTGAAGTTTTGGATGGCAACTGGGCTACCCGTCAATTTGATTTTGGCGGCGCCCTGACTACTTTGCAGAACATTCAGGGCAGACTGGCTTATCACATCCTTTATCAACGCGATCGCGCGCTTCCCTTCTCGCAGAATCAACTGGTGCAGGAAGCTACCAAGATTCCACCCCAAGCCTTTGAAGCGTACGTGAAAGCAGTGCAAGTCGACGAACGCGACGACAAGCGCGTCAACTATTTGAAGAATGCAATGCGACTTTACTCCGACGCGAACGGCGGCGCTGTTTACACACAAGCAGCTTTCGAACTTGGCCGGTATTACATGCTTGACGGCAAGTGGAAGGAAGCCACCGAGTATTTCATCAAGCTCCAGAAGAAAGAACCCCATTACACCGAAGCAGCCTTCTATGCCGGTCTCGCATACGCGAAATTGGGAGATTGGGGCCGGGCGCTGGCTTCGCTGGTACCGCTTGCCACCGACACACCTCTGATTGGTGTCTACAACAATGCCGGCGCTGTCGCAGTGCAAGCCTCGCGCGAACAGAAGAAAGAGAAGGAAGACGAGCGTCAGAAACTGCTCGGTCAGGGAATCTCGTTCTTGAAACGGGCTTCGGAGTCGTCTCCAGACGATTCGATGGTAAGGTTCAATTACGCCTACGCATTGTTCCTCGCCGGTAACTACGCTGAAGCTGCCGAGCAATTACGTCCGGTCATTGCTTCCGATCCGCGAGATGGTCAGGCTTATTTTATCTTCGCTAAATCTTTGGAAAAGATCGGCAAGAGCGAAGGCGCTGAAGCTGCTGATAATCAGGCTCGCCGCTATTTACAAACTTACGCGAAATGGCAAGACGAGTGGCAGAAGTCCCAAACGACTTCGAAGCTGACGTTGCGATTGCGCGATATCCTCAACCTGGATGACGTCACTGATCTGGCTCGCCGAGTTTCGGAGGCTGACGCGACGCCAGCTCAGGACCTGCTGCTCAAAGCCCGCGAACTTTATCAAGCCGGCCGCGACGACGAAGCTCTTCCTGAACTGCATCGCATCGTCATGATTGAGCCGACGAATGCGGAGGCTTACTTGATGAGCGGACGCATTAATCTGCGGCGTGGAGATCAGGAAGCGGCGATTGCAGCTTTGAAGACGGCCATCTTCTGGGACCCCAAATTGATTGACGCTCACATCATGCTCGGAAAGATCTTTTTGGAGCGGGGCGATCGTGGCGAGGCTACGAAGTACGCTACCAGCGCCATGAATATTGATCCAAACAATCCCGAAGCAATAGCTCTGCAACGTCAGGTCACGATGGGCAGGTAGCGACACCGAGACAACGCTTATGAGGCTTGTGCAATTTTTGATAGGCCTTGTACTGGTGGCATTGCTCGTCGCGATCTATCTCGCTTTTCTCTCTCGTCACAAAAAATCAGCCACCGGCGCCGTTAACCTCATTGGCGCCCTGGGCGTGGTGCAAATTGCTTTGAATCCCGAGGGCGCTGTGTTGGTTAATGGAGAGCTGTGGCAAGCTCGCGCGAAAGATGAACGTCTGATTGACGCGCACGCTGCAATACGTGTCGTGAGCCTGGATGGTCCGATTGTTATTGTCGAGAGGTCTGCTGGCAGCGACCGTAGGTCCGTGTAGAGTGCGCCTCTCATTCACACCCTGGCTTTAGCCCGGTGACAAAGTAACCTATCAAACTGACCCACAAGAAGAGAGCTTCCCGCTGCTCTGGCTTGTCGTCGCTTGTACAACAGGCTGCCAGCCTGTTGACGTTTCCCCGCCACCAACTTATCTGGAAATACCCAACGGCCGTTTCAGGAAACCAACTGCGGGCTGACAGCCGGCAGTACAGGAAAACCTAACGCTCAATCGATCCTGAATTCCAGAAAATAGTTTTCTTGGCATGCAACGTGCTGAAGGTGAAGACGGCACGCACGGAAAGTCAAAAGTTGATTGCCTGTGCCCCCGCCGCCAACCCCCCTTAGAGCGCCGCCTGCCGCTGCGCCTTCTGCCTACCGAGCAACCCTTCAGTGCTCCTTCCGAACCTTGAACCCAGTCAGTCATGACTGGGTTCTCCCGCTTTTAGGGGTAGACGTTTCGCGTTACGCGCGCAGCATCTGCGTTAGGTCACGAATGCCCGCGAACCGCGAAGGATTTGAGAAGACCTGGATTTCCGGCGCATATGCTGCCCTCCTAACGTTCAATAACTACTGACTTCCAGAAAATAGAAATAGTGGCACGCAATGTGCTGAAGTAAATGTCGGCACGCATGAAAGACTTGATAAGTTGGAAATGCCCCCGCCGCCTACTTCCTCTGAGCGCCGCCTGCCGCTGCGCCAGCCGCCCGCCGAGCGACCCTACAGTTTTCTTTCCGAATAGGAACCCAGTCAGAAATGACTGGGTTCTCCCGCTTTTAAAGACCTTAATTTCGACGAAATAGTTTTCCGAAAGCTCACAAGCTAATACCTGGCTGGGCCAGGTCCGCTTTTGCACAAAAGACGTCGCGACGAATTTTGTCACTTTGCGGTGACGTTTTCTGTCGTTTAGACCGACTTGAGTAACCGATTTCTTGTCAGACTGACTGTCGATGACCGAACTTGAAAAATATTTTTTGGAAGGCGACAAAACTAATTCCAGCAATTGTCCAACTGCTTGAAATGATTCGAATGATTCTCAGTCAAGTCGGATCAGCTCAAGGTCGGGAAGGGTCGCTTGCGCCCGCTATCGGTCAATGGCTCTCAAGCTCATTTTGCTGGCTCAGGCTATACGCAAAAAACTGTTGAGTGACGAAGTGTCATGAGGCGGGCGCAAGCGACCCTTCCCGAGCCTGAGCTGATCTGACTTGAGCTGATCTGACTTAAGAAAACAAAGCTCGTTCGGTCATCCATCAACGATACACAGGCCTGTTGCCCTCTCTGCTACACTCACCCTAATGGAGCAAGCAGCTGAGCCGGCGCAAATCAGTCGCGCAAAGTTCTGGGGTCTCGGATTACTCTCCTTGATTCTCCTTGTCCTCGCTTTCCCTAACTTCGATTTGTGGTTCCTGGCGTGGATTGGACTGGCGCCGCTGCTTCTCGCTCTCGCAAGACAACCAAAACCACTTCAAGCATTCCTGGTCGGCTGGTTCGTCGGCGCCATCTTCTTTTACGCAACCTGTTACTGGCTCACTTATTCAATGATCCACTACGGTGGCCTGTCTGCCTGGGTTGCGTATCCATTGCTGTTTCCGGGAGCTGCCGTCCTGGGACTGTTCCCCGCAACCTTTGCGTTGTTACAACGACGTCTGATTCGAGTATTAGGTCCGACTTCTCTGTTCGCCGCGCCATTCATTTGGGTCACATTCGAGTGGCTGCGCCTTTCCATCACAGGTCAACTCTGGAATGCCATCGGCTACTCCCAAGCTTTTCATCCTGGAGTTATCCAGCCGGCACGTTGGGGCGGCGTCTATGCGGTCAGCTTCATACTTGTCGCCATCAACGGAGTAATCGCATTCGCCTTATTGAAGCGAACGGCTAAGGCGCTGATTCTGGCCTCCGCGATCATCGCCGGTGTAGCACTCATCCTTGTCAACATGAAATTTCTGGTTGATTTCGATGAGCCACATTTAGGCAGCGACGGATCCGGAACTTTGGTAGTGGCACTACAGCCAAACGTCCCGATGGATTTTGATAAGACTGATGAGCAGCTGGCAGCCTTGCTGAACTTTCACATCAATGAAAGCGAAAAAGCTTTGGCGCCGTTTGTGAATTCAACTAAGCCGCGTTTGGTAATCTGGCCCGAATCTCCGATGAACTTCACTTATGGAAGCGATCCTTTACTACAAGAACGACTCGCGAGGTTTACTCGAGATAATCACACCTCGCTGCTCTTCAATTCGCAGGAGAGCTCGCCTCAGGGAGGCATCTACAATTCAGCGCTGTTAATTAATGAAGAAGGCCGCCTCGTCGCTCAATATGATAAGATTCGGCTGATGCCGTTTGGCGAATACGTGCCGCTGCCGGGCTGGTTGCCGGGCGCGAATCGTGTTAGCGCTATTGTGGGTGGTTTCGAGGCCGGGTCTCGATACACGTTGATGATTGGTAGCGGCGCCCGCATGGGAACGTTTATCTGTATTGAATCAGCTTACCCATGGGTCGCGCGTAATCTCTCAACGTCCGGGGCTGAGGTGTTGGTTAACATTTCCAACGATGGTTACCTGGGCCGGACCGCTGTGATGAGACAACATCTCGCGAATGCGATTTTTCGCGCGGCAGAGAACGGCCGGCCGCTTCTGCGAGTAACGAATACCGGACTGACTGCGAAGATTGATAGCCGAGGCAGGATTGAGGACATCACGAATGGCTTTCAAAGCGATGTTCGTGTTTGGGAGACTCATTCCGTTGCTCGGCCTCGGACCTTTTATACGAAGTACGGTGACGTATTCATCGCCTTCTGTGGCTTAATGAGCGCCATCGTGATTGCGCTGTCTTTCAAGGGAGTGAGTGAGCGTTAGGATCTCATTCACACCCGGTTTCAACCGGGTGGTGCAAAGATCGAAAAAGCTCCTAACCGTTTCAACGGTTTTGATTGCCAAATAAATGAGGAAACGGTTGAAACCGTTATTTACTTCGGCTGGCACTTATCACACCGGTTGAAACCCGGTGTGAAGGAGAGCTCGAATTGAACAGTAGCCAAAAAGAAGGAGCATAATGACAGAGCCATTATCAATTCAGGAACTAAGAACAGCGTTTGAAGGGCTGAGCCAACGTGTGGCCGAGCTCGGGAGGTTTCTTTGATGTACCTGCGCGCCGCCAGGAATTGACTGCCATTGAACAGCAGGCCTCTGCTCCGGATTTTTGGAACGATCAGGAGCAGGCCCAAAAACTTTTGCAGCAGCGCAGTCGTTTGGAACAGAAGATTCAGCGTCAGGAGCTTTTTGAAGCAAAGATTTCCGACGCCGGTGTGTTGTTTGAATTTGCGAGCGAAGACGAGGATTCTCTCGGCGAATTGCGGACGTTGCTTGAAACACTTGAGCACGATTTAGGCCGGGCAGAGACAGCCATGTTGCTGTCGGGCGACAACGATCAGCTCAATGCGATTTGCACCATCCATCCCGGCGCCGGCGGCACTGAGTCGCAGGACTGGGCTGAGATGCTCTTGAGAATGTATTTGAAGTGGGCTGAGCAGCGCGGTTTTAAAAGTGAGGTCATCGACTACCAACCAGGAGAGGAAGCGGGACTGAAAAGCGTTACATTCCGAGTTGAAGGCGAGTATGCGTATGGCTTGCTCGCAGCCGAAGCAGGCGTTCATCGCCTGGTGCGGATCTCACCCTTCGACCAGGCTGCTCGCCGTCACACTTCTTTTGCTTCCCTGTTCGTTTATCCCGAAATTGACGAAAACATCGAAGTGGAAATCCTGGACAAGGATCTGCGCGTCGACACGTATCGCGCCACGGGCGCCGGTGGACAACACATCAACACGACTGACTCTGCCGTGCGCATAACACACCTCCCGACTAATACTGTGGTCCAATGCCAAAACCAGCGTTCGCAGCATCAGAATCGCGCGGTCGCCATGCAGGTGTTGCGTTCGAAGCTTTACGAGCTTGAACTTGAAAAGCGACAGAAAGAAACCGCAGAGCTTGAAGCCAACAAGGCCGACAACTCATTCGGATCACAAATCCGAAACTATGTGCTGGCTCCTTATCAACTGGTGAAAGACGCGCGCACCAAGCTCGAGCGTGGAAATGTCGACGCCGTGCTTGATGGCGAGATTGACGACTTTATTAAAGCGTACCTTCTCTCAAAGAAGGCTGCCTAAAGTGCCACGGGCGTCCGTGGCATGGGCGTCCGTGGCACGGGCGTCCCGCCCGTGAGACACCACGCGCAAGATGCGCGTGCCACCTTGCCGCTGGAGTGTTTGATGGCAACGACACAGATCGAGAGCAAACCCCGAATCATTACGCCGCGCAACTCCCGACTTAACGAGATTGTCGCGATTCTTTTGTTTGCTGCCGGCCTCTTGCTCGCCTTGTGCCTCGTGTCGGCGGCCTTCTATCCAAATGACCCGTCGTGGAATTCGGCCGGGCAAGCTGAGACTCACAATCTTACCGGGCCCATCGGCGCCAATGTTGCTGCCGCGCTCTTCCAGTTCATCGGGTTGGCAGCTTACTTACTTCCAGTCTTGTTCTTCGCGGCCGCCTGGCGACGCTTTCGCACTCGCAGCATTCGCGCCCCACTGACCCGAGTAATTGGCTTTGTGATGCTGGTCCTGGCAGCCTCGGCACTCCTATCCATCTCGAATCTGCATCCGTTGTTCGATCAAAGCGTTCCACCCGGAGGTCTCGCAGGCACCTTGATTTCGAGATTGCTTGCCAGCGGACTCAACACTGTCGGAGCTACGGTATTGCTCGTTGCCTTTGCGGCCACCGGGCTGCTCCTGACCACTAACTTTTCATTCGTACATTTTTACGAGCAAATAATTGTCGTCTTAAGTAATCGGCTGGAATTCTTCCGCTTGTTGCCGGAACGATTCCGAAATTGGCGCGCCGAGCGACGCGAGCAAGCGAGGCTAAGGAAAGAAGCGAGGCAGGCCGCCAAAGCTGAGCAAGGGGCCTCGTGGCAATCTGTGAAGGCTACTTCGGCGGGCTCGTCTTCGGATCGGGTAGCAGAATTCATGAGCGCGACCGAACCCACGCCTCACCAGGCAACAGTGATCAGAGGGGAAACCGAAACAATACCGGCGACCGCTCGAGCTGCTGCTGCGACCGCCGGCGCCGGCATCGCGACGGCGACCGAGACCGGCCCTGCACGTTCGCGCGGGTCACGTAGCGTCGCAGTCGTCGAGGAAGATGACGAAGTCGAAGAGATGGTGAAGGGCGTGTCGGTGCTGCGCAAAAAAGCCGAGGCGCCCGCGACTGGCAAACTGCCGTTCGATGCCGAGCGAAGTCGGCGTGTCTCATACTCCGATTACAGCTTGCCTCCGCTCGAGTTTTTGAACGAAGCGCCGCCGCATAGCGAACAAGCCGATGCCGAGTTGCTCGGTATCGCCACCAGACTCGCTGAGAAATGCAAGGAGTTCAATGTAACCGGCCAGATCAAGCACATCTGTCCCGGTCCCGTGGTGACTACTTACGAGTTCAAGCCCGACCCGGGGGTGAAGTACTCGCGAATAACTTCCCTTTCAGACGATCTCTGTCTGGCTTTGAAAGCTGAATCGATTCGCATCGATCGCATGCCGGGCAAACCACACGTGGGAATTGAAGTTCCCAATCCGCGACGCGAGACTATCTTCCTGCGCGAGATTATCGAGTCTCGTCCTTTCCGCGAATCGGGCTCGAAGCTAACAATCGCGCTGGGCAAGACAATCGACGGATTAAATTACGTTTCTGATCTGGCGAAGATGCCGCACTTGCTGATCGCAGGTACCACCGGCGCTGGAAAGTCAGTCGGTGTCAATGCCCTCATCGTTTCGATTCTTTATCGAGCGCGGCCGGACGAAGTTAAGTTCATCCTTATCGATCCGAAACGCCTCGAGCTTGGACTCTACGAAGATATTCCGCACCTGATCACTCCGATCATTACGGATCCGAAGCTGGCCTCGCGCTCGTTGAAGTGGGCTGTTGGCGAGATGGAGCGGCGTTATCGTGACCTCGCTGGATGGGGCGTGCGTAACATCGATGGTTACAACAACGAGATCATGCGTCGCAACCTCGTTCAGGAATACGACGACAACGGCGAGGCCTGGAAGCCGCTGCCTTATCTCGTCATCATCATCGATGAGTTGGCGGACCTGATGATGACTTCAGGCCGTGAAGTCGAAGAGTCGATCACGCGCCTGGCCCAGATGGCTCGCGCGGTGGGAATCCACCTCGTGCTCGCAACCCAGCGTCCGTCTGTCGATGTCATCACGGGATTAATCAAGGCTAACTTCCCTTCCCGTATTTCGTTCCGAGTTTCGTCGAAAGTCGATTCGAGGACCATCATCGATACCAACGGCGCCGAGCAACTGCTGGGACGCGGCGATATGTTGTTCCTGCCGCCGGGAACGTCTCGACTGGTACGAGTGCATGGCGCTTACATCGACGAGGGCGAAATTGGCAAAATCGTCGCGAACATCAAGGCCCAGGGCGCGCCTGCCTACGACGACACGATTACCAAGTCTGAAGACGAAGCGCTCGGCCTGGAAGATATGGATGGTGACCGCGATGAGATGTTTGAAGAAGCGCTGCGTATCTGTGTAGAGATGAAGCGCGCTTCGACTTCGGTGTTGCAGCGGCGGCTGCGTATTGGCTATGGCCGCGCCGCAGCTATTCTCGACATGATGGAACGCGAAGGATTGATCGGTCAGGCTGATGGCTCACGTCCGCGGCCAGTGTTGGGCAAGGCTTACGAAATGATCGCCGAGTGGGACGAACAAGGGGAGGTTGAGTAGAACAAACTTCAGTTTGTTCATGCGTTGAGTTTCCTCAGGCTTGTTGTAAGGGCTGATTTTCCATTCATCATTTTCCAGCTCTCATTTTTCATTTTCTAAAACTTTGCGAGCTTTGCGCCTTTGCGGGAAAGTTGTCTTGCTGCTCAGGTAATTTACCCCGCAAAGGCGCTAAGCTCGCCAGGAGTTTTGACCGCGGCAACAGTTCTCGCACAACTTTCCACATGGCCTGTGGAAAAACCTGTTAACAATTTCGATTTAGCTCTTCGAAGTTTTTGATTCACTTGGACTTCTAGCAAAATGCACACAAGAGCGGCGTGTCTATAAATACTTCACGAACACTTGTTTGCATGCGTGATACAGAGTTTCGTGAGAAAGTAGCTTAGACTTCAGTCTGAGCCCCAAGTCTGCTCACCCGGACCTAAAATGTATCCACTCAATGCGCTTACCAGGACACACCGTGAGTTCAGCACGACTGATAAATCCGCGGCTTGTCTTGACTCGGAAAAGCATGCACATTATAACGACAGTCGCTCTCGATCTTGATGGTCGACAGTTGTGGCATCGACATCTTGCCGATGTTTGTAGTCGAAATAGCGTCGGACCGAGAGGAGAATCATCACTTTGGCAACCATTATCGAACCTTCAGCGAATTCGGCGACGGGAAACTGTAGCCCGGAAGCAAGGCTTTCTTTCTTAGATCTAGTTGAACTCCTGTCATCCCAATCCGAAGCTCCCACGCTCAAACAACTTTATTCCTGGCTGGATCTCACGGATATCTCTGACGAGGCTCTAACACCCTACCTGGGCTTCAAAGAGCGCACCTATTGGCGTCACCTCGTGTGTCGCAACGATGTGGTAGAGATGTTGGTGCTTTGCTGGAAGCCCGGACAACGCACTGTTATTCACGATCACAACGGATCAGTTGGCGCTGTGATGGTGCAGTCGGGCGTGTTGTGGGAGACGATGTTCAATTTTGATGAGGTGAAGGGACTACGCTACAACTCGGTGAGTGAGCACCAAACGGGCGCTATCACCGGCGCCGACGTGCCTGACATCCATCAGCTCGGAAATCCCGATGTCAGTGAAAAGAACCTCGTGACGATTCACGTCTACTCGCCGCCACTCGGAGTGCTGCACACCTACAAGCCGGGCAGTGCAGAAATTGAACTGTACACACCTGAAGAGCCAGCGAAAGAATTCTAGGAGGCGTTTAGAGTTCAATCTTTAGATTGTGTTCGTTCGAAATCACAAACTGAAGTTTGAACTCTAAACACCTGTAGTCAGCGTACGAAGGTTTCGACGCGTAGATCTTTTCCGTCGGTACTCACTGTTATCGTTCCTTTCTTTCCGGTCGTCATCACTTCGGCGCCTGACAACTTCCACCGTTCAACTACTTCGGGGCGCGGATGTCCGAACATTGAGTTGAGCCCAACTGAAATAACTGCCAGCTGTGGTTGAGTCGCTTTCACAAAAGCATCGGTGGACGAGGTTTTACTCCCGTGGTGTGGCACCTTCACGACATCAACCTTCAAGTCTGAACCGCCGCGCAGAATTGCCGCCTCGGCTTCCTTCTCGATGTCTCCCGTCATCAGAATAGTCCGCTCACCATACTCCAGGCGAAGCACAAGCGAATCATTATTACGAGACTCTGAATCGCCGTCCTTGAACACAGGCCAGCACACCGTAGCTTTGGCGTCGCCGAATCTCAGCACATCACCAACGCCGACCAGCTGGTAAGGTTTTCGGTGTTGCTGAAGTGTTCTGGCGAACTCTGAGAATTCCGGATCAATGGCCGGCGTTCTCGCAACCAAAGCTGACCGAATATCGAAGTTATTGACAATGTCATTCAAGCCATCAATGTGATCTGCATCAGCATGAGTCGCGACGATGTAATCAACCGCGTCCTGGCCACGCCACCACAAATACTCCGACACGACCGCTTCGCCAATACTTCGCGAGTCGCTCTCGAATTCTGATCCGCGCGAGCTGTTGGCGTCGCCTCCAAACCTCGGCCGTCCTCCCCCATCAATCAATAAAGTCGTTCCATCCGGCATCGTCACCAGGGCAGCGTCACCCTGGCCGACATCGAGAAAATTAACCGTCAGTCGACCGGGTGAGAATTTCTGACTGAACGGATGAAAGATGAGCAGACAGATTAAGCTGCTCTGAACGGCGAGCAGTAATAATGTTCGACCTGAGAATGAACTGGTAAAACTCGGGCCGAGCGGATTCCCGAGAGGACTCCATCGCGAAAGCCTCCAGACGAGAATCACCAGTGGAAAGTAGTAAACGACATAAACCACCGCGGCCCAGCCAGAGTATTCCGGCAGTCGCAGCGAATGATTGCCGACAGCGGCGAATACATCGACGCTGTGAACCATCATCCAGTTAAGCCCGTTCGCGATAGTAATGAGCGGCGCTGCCAGCATCGGGCTGAACAACCCAATGAAAATGGCGAGCAACGCCATGATGCTCAAGACCGCCATCAATACACTCACAAAAATATTGAGCAGGAGCGCAGATACAGACAGCCGGTGAAAGTAAAGGATCAGCAAGGGCAACAAGCCCACCTGCACGCTACCTGAAACAATCAACGCCGTAGTCGCATACTGAAGCACTTTCTGCAGGTGACGTCGTTCCAACCAATCCGCCCAGCGCGTCTTAAATAGACGATAACTATAGTTTGCGTTGACGATCTCACTCCGCCAATGCCGCTCGCTCCAGAACAATGATTCACAAATTACGCGCAACCAATCTGCGCAGTTGGGCGGAAAAGGTGTTTGCCTTGTCGGTTGCCAGGCGCCGATGCTCGATAGCTTCCGCACCAGCGGAATAGAAATCACCACAATCGCCAGCACCGACAGAAAGGTGAGTTGGAAAGAAGGATCAAAGAGCTCCGCCGGCTGCCAGATCAATAAGACCAGTCCTGCGCCTCCGAGAGCATTCAGTGAACTTGCGGTACGAGATACGATCGGCGCGAAAGCTACCATCGAAAACATCAGCGCCGAGCGAACTACTGAAGCCTCAGCCCCGACAGCCAGCGTGTAACCCCACAAAACAATCGCGGCCAAACCAAATTGTAGCCACCGCCTTCGCGTTAACCGGCGAGAGATCAGCAACACAACCCCACCGATAAAACTTATGTGCAGCCCGCTGATGACCAATACATGAAAGGTGCCGCCTTCTCTGAAACGCTCCGCCGACTCGCGGGAAAGGAAATAGCGATTACCGAGCAGTGACGCATCGAGCACGCCCGCGGTTTCTCGAGAAAACTTCGCGTGTATCTCAAGTTCGAGTCGCCGGCGCCACTCGTAAAGCCAACGCAGCGGACCAAAGACTTTAGTGTCGCCAAGATACTCAACCAATGCCGGGCTTTTGAGCTTGCCCGTAGCGTCGAAGCCTTTGCGGTCAAGATACTCTGTTAGACTCGAGACACCGGGATTGCGAAAATTGTCGGTCCGTTCAAGAGCGGCGACGAATCGAACTCGCGCGCCGTAGCGAAGTTCGGGTGACTGATCTTCGCGATTGTGCATGACCAGCAGCTGCACAATCCCTGACGCGATCTGCTCAACTTGTTTTCGCCGCAGCCGCTCGACTTCTATCGTCAGATAAAACCCCGCCGGCGTAAATTCAACCGGGCGATCCAGCGTCCCGGTAATCTCAACAGCTTCGCCGGGCTTGATAACTTCTTCTTCAATTAACCGTTTGATTTGATTTAGCGGAGGAGTGCGTTGCTCGATCGCTCCCAAAGTAGCTCCGGCAAAAACGGTGGCCAAAACTACAAACACCGTCGACAACTCCGAACGTTGTTTGAATAAGGAGCAGACCAACAACACCAATGACGTAGCACCAAGAGAAATCAATAGCATCTGGGAGCGCAGGCATCCCTGCCTGCCTGATGAGCAAAGAAGAGCGACATATCCTTGACAACCAATGCAGGCAGGGATGCCTGCGCTCCCAGGGCTATGGAAGAAGTGAGCGTAGGCAATACCCGCGGCCAAAGCAGCGCATAACAACGCGAGTGGGTGTGCAGAAAAGGGACGCTCGCTAAAGGAAGTTCGCATAATGCTTCCCGTCCAGTTAGCGAGCTGAGCAGTTAATGGTGAGGACTCGACGTTCGCAACAGGAGTCGAGAGTTCAAACTTCAGTTTTGGTTTTGAACGCACCCAATCTGAAGATTGAACTCTAAACGCCTGGCTTCAAATCTTAATCACGTGGTAGGTGCGGCCGCCTTTGCGCAGCACCAAAATCTTTCCGTCAACAAACTCAGACAGGGAAATCGTCGCGCGAGGATCCGCAATCCGGCGATTGTTCAACGACACAGCGCCAGACTGAATCAAGCGCTTCGCATCGGCCTTCGAAGAAGCCACGCCACTCGTAGCGAGCAGTTCGCTCAACAACATTCCCTCGCCGCCAAACTTCGTCGCTTCCAACTCAGTCGAAGGCACATCGGCAAAGATGTCGAGAATGTCAGCGGCACTCATGCCTGAGATTTCTTTGCCAAACAAGACCTCGGACGCGCGCATGGCCTTCGCGAGTTCGGCCTCGCCGTGAACCATCAACGTAACTTGCTTCGCGAGCTCACGCTGCGCGTTTCGAGTGTGTGGCTCCAAGCGCACCGATTCCTCCAGCGCTTCATTCTCCTCCTGCGAGAGCCAGGTGAAATACTTCAGGTACGGCACGACATCCTTATCGTCTGTATTGATCCAAAACTGGTAGAAGCGGTACGGCGAAGTCAGTTTCGGATCGAGCCACACCGCGCCCGCCTCAGTCTTTCCAAATTTCACGCCGGACGATGAGGTGACGAGCGGAAACACGAGGCCGTGCGCTTTGACGCCACGCAGACGCCGAATCAGGTCAATCCCAGCAAGGATGTTGCCCCATTGATCGCTGCCGCCCATCTGCAAAAGACAGCCGTAGCGGTCATGCAGTACGAGAAAGTCGTATGCTTGCAAAAGCGAGTAGCTGAACTCGGTGAAGGACATGCCATCCTCCGAATCCAACCGGCGCTTCACTGATTCTTTTGCGAGCAGGTAGTTGACAGTGAAGTACTTACCCACGTCTCGCAAAAACTCCATCATCGAGATCGAAGCGAGCCAATCCGCGTTATTGACTATCTGCGCGGGGTTGGTCGGAGCGTTGAAATCGAGAAAACGCGCGAGCTGAGCCTTGATGCCTTCAAGATTCTCTTCGACCTGCGCGTTTGTGAGAAGCAGCCGTTCCTGTGTCTTGCCACTCGGATCGCCGATCAAACCGGTGCCGCCGCCCGCGATAGCAATGGGCGAATGACCAAGCCGTTGCAATCGAGCGAGACACATGATCGGCAACAGCGAACCCACGTGCAGGCTCGGAGCCGAAGGATCAAAGCCTATGTAGGCAGTGAACTTCTCTGTCGCCAGCAGGGCCGGCAACTCGGGCGTCACATCGCTAACCACGCCTCGCCATTTGTATTCGTCGAATAGATTCATTTTTGTCTGCCAAGCCGGCAGTCAGCGCTCGTTTCGATCTTATTCGATAATTGGAGACCGCTTGCCATTCGAACAATCATATCTGTCAGTTTTGTTCTCTCCAAGTGCGTAGCTGGAATTTAGTTGCGCGCCGTGGAGAATACAAATCTCTTTCTCGCTGAAGGATGTCCCCATCATGGAATTCTCATAACTTTCGACGCGGACGTCCTTCAGACTTAAGCTATCAAATTATTATTATTGACTAACATCGAGCCGAGTGTTAGAAGTTGCGGTCTCGCGGTCGAATTACTCATTACGCAAATCAGTCAATTTCCTGAACACGCAAGGAACCTCTCCGTCGATTTGATAGGAGCCTGGCTCCTTCCACCACTAAAGGAGACTTTCATGAGCGCCGATAATCTTGATCCCAAGGGCTGGACTGCAGAGCGGGTGCGACAGCATCTTGCCAACGCCGTCTACCTCGAGATGTGGACAGTGCCGTTGTACCTTACAGCCGCTTACTCGCTCGACGTTCCGATCAATCCGAACACAAGCCGGCCGGAGTTTGCTGCTGTGCCGATGAAGGATGGAAAGCCCGACTTCGCCAACTTCACGCAAACGGATTACAACCAGTATGCATTCAACAACGTCCTCTCCGTCGCCATTCAGGAAATGCTGCACGTCGAACTCGCGGGCAATGTGCTCAACGCGGTCCGTCCCACAGATACGAGTCCGGTGAGCTTCACCGCCAATCCTTCGGACTACACTACGGTGCCGGTTTGTGTAGCCGACGGAACACTTCCGAGTGGTGTTACGCTCGGCTTGGGACCCTGCAACGAAAATCAGACCCTCTTATTTCAATGGGTAGAGAGTGACGCGCCTTTACCGCCAGGCTACGACGTTGAGGCCTGGCACGCCGCGTACACTTCAATCGGCCACTTCTACAGGTCGCTTATGTATGGCATGAAGGTATGCTGGTCAGACCTCTATCCGAGTGCAGGCAGGACTTCAGACTCGTTCCAGCGTGATGATTGGGAAGCCAGCGCGAGGCGGGCGCGAGGCGGCCTTTTGCTTAACTTGATTTTTGCGGGGATCCAGCCCGCAAATGCCGTTGCGCCCGCTGCCACCAGTGGCACCTACAGCTTCAGCATCAAGGTTCTTGGTACGCAGACAGATGCGCTGACGTTGGCCCAGGCGGCGATGGCCGGTATCGTCGCGCAGGGCGAGGGCGCGGGCGAAGGCGCTACTGAGGTCCCCACTCAGTATCAGCTTGTCTCAGGTGACGTTATCGAGGTCGCGCTCGACACTGTGACACACTGGGAACGTTTCACTCAGTTGGTGGCGTTGGCCCAGGCGGGCAAGTTCACATACGTACAACCCGTGGCGAACCCCGACCACGATCATTTCCTAACAGCTCTGAACCAAAGCTACTCATCATTTCTCGCGGATCTCAACTACTCGTTCTCTGGCTCGAGCATGAGCATTGCAGCTATGGCCGGCCTTGGTAACCGCGTATTGCAGGCTTGGCAAAACAACGTTACTGCCGCTGAGATGTTCGCCTACATCGACGGCAGCGCATTCATTGATCCGACCGGTGCGAAGGGCTATCACGCCTGCCAGGGACTGGACACAGCGGGCACGAGCGACTGCGCCACCGGCTTCTATCACACCTGCGCCGGCACGAACATGTGCAAAAACCAGGGAGGCTGCGGAGCCAAGATGAATAGCGTTGAGAAGAACATCAGCTGGCTGCCCAATTCGAACGATTGTCAGGGGAAGGGTCACTGCGGGATTCCCATCCCCGCTCTTCAGTGTTTTGACACCGACGGCACTAACCCTCTCAATGGGACGTCAGTTTGGGCTTATGCGCGACAACTAATGAGCCAGCCGACCGACACTCCGCCGGCGAATGACCTCCGCGCGGCGCTGACGGCGACCGGTGGTAAGTGCAATCCCACGGAGTGAGCCGAGCCGATGTTGCGCCTGAACTATTCAGACCTTGGCGTCGGTGTCGGCCTGCGTCCTCAGCATTTTCGTTACGTGCTGGAAAACTGGCCGCGCGTTGACTGGTTTGAGGTCATCTCGGAAAACTTCATGAACTCCGGCGGCTGGCCGCGCTATGTACTCGACCGCGTGAGCGAGCGTTACGCCGTGGTTATGCATGGAGTCTCGATGTCGATTGGGAGTACCGATCCACTCGATTTCAACTACCTGGCGCGCCTCAAACGTTTGGCCAACGAGATCGGGGCGCGCTGGGTTTCGGATCACTTGTGCTGGACCGGAGTCGCGGGCCGAAACACTCATGATCTTTTGCCACTTCCGCTCACGGAAGACACGTTACGCCACGTCGTCAGCAGAGTACAAACCGTGCAGGATTATCTCGAGCGACCTCTGGTAATCGAGAACCCGAGCAGCTATTTATCCTTTGCGGGTGACACGCTACGCGAGTGGGAGTTTCTTTCAGCCCTGGCCGAGGAATCAGACTGCGGATTATTGCTCGATGTCAACAACGTTTATGTGTCGAGCGTCAACCACGGCTTCGATCCGGTTGTGTACATCGCGAGGTTGCCGCCCAGGCGCGTCGTCCAAATCCACCTGGCGGGACACACGGACTGCGGTACTCACATCGTCGACACACACGACGGTCCGGTGGCCGAGCCGGTCTGGGAACTCTACCGGCTTGCCTGCCGCGCTACTGGCGGCGTTTCGACACTGCTGGAATGGGACTCAAAGATCCCTGCGTTTCCCACTCTGCACGCCGAAGCATTGAAGGCTGTAGATTATGCAAAGGCAGAGTGGCCAGTCGAGAAACCAGGCGTTGCTAAGGATCGAGATACATCTGCTTCGCTCGGCGCGTCGCCAGCCTTCACTGGAGCACACCCGCCTCACCTGGCTCTCCCGGAATATGCATGAGCACGTTTGAGATGAGCGCCGGATACCTGGAGTTAGATCGTCTGCAACGCTGGATGCAGTCGATCATTACCCGTGCCCATGGCGTCAGCACGGAGGCTGCTTCAGCGCAGGGGCAAAAGAACTTCGAGGTAAGCGTTGCTCCCATCGGGATAATTGAGACCATCGTGACGCCTTCAGCCGCGCTCTCAGCGGAGGAGGGGCTGGCCATTTACTGCCGTTCGTACCATGCGCGCTTGCTTGAGTGCTTTCGCGAAATGTTTCCGGCGCTACTCAAAGCGTTAGGTGAGAAGGTGTTTGACCTCTTCGCGCTGGAGTACCTCCAACGTCACCCTTCGCGAAGCTATACATTGGAGCATCTCGCTGACGATTTCCCAAAACATCTGGCTGAAACTCGCCCAGACGTCAACGCTCCCCCTGGTGAACGAGAAGATTGGCCTGACTTTGTCTGCGAACTCGCGACGATCGAATTGGCTTTCCAAAAACTCTATGACGGCCGCGGAATAGAAGGTCAGCCCGCGACGCGGCTGAAAAATGTTTCGTCCATAGAACTCAAGCGAATTCTTGAAGTGCGTCTACTTTTTGCTCCGTGCTTGCGCTTGTTCGCATTTCGCTATCCTGTTCACGTTTATATGCTGGCGACGCGACGTGGCGAAACCCTGGAAATCCCGAACCCGGTAACGAGCCTGCTGGCGGCTACTCGCAAGGATTACCAGGTCAAGCTTCATGAACTGACGGAGACACAGTACCTTTTTTTGAAAGCCCTCCATGGCGTTAATCAATCGATCGGTGAAAGCTTGACTCAAGTCGAGGCTCTGATTGGTTCTCCGTTACCATTAAGCACCCTCCAAAACTGGCTCAGCGAGTGGAGCGCCGCTGGGTTCTTCGAAAGCATCGAGATTCCAATCGACGCATGAAGTCCTCGCGACCAAAAAGCTGATTGCGGGCCTGCCCTGCAGCTCAGGCGATAGTATTTCTGGCGCGCCTCAGCACCTTCCTCACCTTTGTCATTCACAAACGACAGAAACGATCGTTTCCAAGTGATGGATTTGGGGAATATGTCGAAGGCGGCGAGAAAATCAAGGTTGTAGCGGCGGCAAGTAGTTTCTTCAAAATGGGGCGCAGAGGTGATGGAACATGAGACCTCGCTGATTCGCGCCGGCTGCAAATCAATGATGTCTTTGATGACTGCCTTCGCAAAAGTGCCTGCAGCGAAGTTCGCTTCGACTTACGAGATTGTCAGCAGCGACAAGCCCACAATACAGCCCTGAGTAATTTCAAAAGGCTGGTTAATTCGCTATTGATTACGGTTTAGCCAATGAAAGTGTCTGGTTGGTGGATCCGCAAAATCTGAGTGATGGCTGCGGTCAATCGTTCGCGCTGGTCGGGCAATCCGAAGCGGTTCCATTCGAAAGTCGTCGCCGCCGTAAGCCAGGCTCGAACGCCGACTTGCAAAACGCCGCCAGCTGCGAGGGCGCGCAGGGCCTCAGCGCAAGCTGCGTTGGCAGTTTGCGCAGCAGCGATCAACTCGCCCAGTTGAGATGATCGTTCGACCGGCAGGTTCTCGAAGCCGCCCGCCAACGCCAGCGGTTCGTCTGATTCCGCATCTGAAGCTCTCCCGCCGACGATCGCGTACAGTCGTTTCCACACATCCCAGATCTCAGCCTCGTCAGCTAACGCGCAGTCCAAAAGATCGTTGGTGTTTGCCAGTGAGAATGTTAAGCGATCCACCTCTTTAGGAAGACTCTCCGCTTGGCTTTCATAGGCTAAGACTAGCTGTGCACCGTTATCAAAGTGCGAATGAGCAACGGCCATACCCGCTTCACCTCCAAACCGGTGAATCTCAGGCTCGTAAATCGTGAAGCGAAACCCCCGAATTTCATTGGCGCGTTCCGCGTGGTGAAGCCACTCAGCCAACGGCGCTTGAAGGCGAGCCGCCACGCCGGGACCGCCGAACCGCAGTTTTAGTCCAGGCATCTTTCGCACAAACCAAAACCATTCGTAGAGACCGGCGGTTCTCCATTTTTCAGCAGCCTCAGCGAGCGTACGCCACGGAAGAAACGGTGACCCGTCGAACTGAGCGAATAGTGAGCAGTCCACCTGCAGCCATTCGAGCGATTCCATCAATGACATACCTCATTCCAGTGTTCAGAGTCAGCCCACGTCACTGCGATTTCACACAAATAATGATTTCCTTCTGCGTCCTTCACGGGCCAGTGTGCGGGATCAGGTACTGAGGTTATTGCCAAACTGCCGCAATCTTCCGAGAACGACTCGAGGACAGTCAATAAAAGAAACGGGCTATCCGCGCGCAGCAACAAGCGTGGAGCATCCGGTCTTGCAGCTGGACCAACCCACACCCACTCTCCGATGCCCGCATCGTCAATAGCCCTTCGCCAGGCACAATACTGATCGGCGCCTTTTCTTTGTCGCAGTTCACGAACAAAGTTTGCGGGTAATACCCACTGTTGCAATCCGAGCACACCTGAGCTTTTGTTTACCGGCACTGGCTTGTGTCCTTCAACATCAGCTGCGATGGCAGCTAACGGTACGCCGAAAGAGATGAATTCCCAACCATGGGCCATCGAGAGCCGGACCAGAAATCGGGCGGCTGGATCGGTAACACCGATTCCTGCGGGCGCCGAATAGGTTGGGACAAAGCGCTCGCTCTCTCCAATCATTCTCAGCCAGGGACGGCCATCGGCATCAACTTCGACTTCGATTCTGGAAAAGTTTGCAATCGTTCCCTTATGTCGCCCGACCTCTCGAGATTTCCTGGCAGGTAAACGGATCGTGGCGTTTGGGTTTGCAGCATCGATGCCGGCGATTTCCAACGGTTGAAAATTCTGCGGATGAAGTGAAGCGACGAAAGGCAGATCGTGCTCAGTTCGATCGAGTAATTCGTAAGCGCGGCAACTGGCGAAGTCAGGCGTACTGCGACCCCAGGTGAAGTACGGCGAGACCGGTTCTCCGGCGAGAATGAACATCAGCGTGCCGTACGGTCCCGGCAGGGCTTCGTCGATCGCAGGTTCATGTTCCCCAATGATCCACGCTTTGAAGCGCGCCAACGCCGCCCTGGTCGCACAGCCATCGAGATCGGGTTGTGTCCTGACAAGCTCCGCTAGCGCGCGAGTTGCACCGAGTAACGAAGCCAGCAATTCTTTTCGGAAGACTTCGGCAGCGCCGGCCTGTGCATGAAACTCAAGCACTGAAACGACAGAATCCCTCATGCGGTCCATCAGGCGCGACGACCAATTGATCGCAAACGGAACGGTGCGATCGAGCTTTATGATTTGCGCCGGAAGATCCACCTCAACTCCCACCTGCTCAGCCAGCTCAGCAATTGCCAACCGAACGTCTTCCTGAAAACGAGCAATTTCTTTCAGCTTCAGGCTTTCATAACCGTCGGCTAATTTTGTGCAGGCTACTCGACACCGCTCAACTGCTGTGGACCATGCCGACCTTTCCGGCTCCAGCAACTGATCAGTGACCAATTCCAGCGCCTTCCATGCCGATGGAGGAGCTCCCGGAAATTGAAGTGACGAGCTGAGCACTCCGGCATCAAGCAGTCTTCCTATCGCTTCGGCAAACCGCGGTCGCATCTCCTCGGGATTAGCCATCGAATTAGCCAACGCGTCGATAAGATCCGAAGCCGATCTTTCGATGCCGCCACCGAAACTTTCAGTGACGCCGTCAACAAAAGAATCCCTGGGTACCGCGATCCATTCACCGTCAGCGCCGATTCCCCACCATCGCTCACCTTCGAGATGCGCCGCCGCATCCATGCGCAAAGGATACGTTTCTCGATAGCGTGGGCTTTGGACCAGCTGCTCGACCACCTGGCGAAAAGGCAAGAGGTCGGGTGCAGCCACGTATCGCGCCGTGCCTGATGAACAGACCAAATCGTTTTCAGAGTCCGTGAGTGCAATTCGCGCGACGCCGGCCCAGGCATCGCTTGGAGTGGTTCGTCCCACAGCTCGAAGCAAATAGTGGCAGACCGCATGCTCGAGATTTCGCGTGTGTTTGTTGCGCGGGGCATCGTCGGACAGCGGCTGCCAACGAGCCGATAAAGGCGGATTCGCCAGCGTCAGTGCTTTCGTGAACTGGGAACTGCGTGTGGCGCTGCGCAATGCTGAACATTGTCGGTGCAATTCTGAGCCGTAAGTTGCGTCGAGACGCTCGCGCAATTCAACTACGCGGCAGCGCGCTTGATTTTCATTGTCCAACCGCGTGGCCATCACTGAATCAATTGTCTGTCGCACCAATGACGTTGGCGGTCGCCATGGAGTCAGCCCGTTATATGCCGTCCGCTTCACCTCGAGCAGCCATGTTCGCGTCGGCTTATCAACCGGGTTTGAAACAGCATGGAACAACTCGGCGAGGAGTTCCGTCTTCCGTTCATTGATTTCTTGCTCAGCTTGTCTGAGGTGGCTGACCAGATTTGCGAGTTTTGGCGAAGCAAACTCGTCAAGCATCTCAATCGGGAATGCGGCAATGCGGCCTACCGCTTCATTCGCGATTCGAATGCGAGCGGCCAACGGCAAGCGTGCCCGTTGCGGCGTAGCCAACTTGGCGACTGACTCTTTCATTTGTTTGACAGCGTAAGTAATCGCGCGGTCATCCGACGAGTATTCTGTATTCACAACAGGTCAGTCGGTGGAAAGCTTTCAGCAAACGGATGAGCGGCCGGAAAATAATATACTCGTCCGGATTTTTAGTATATATTCAGCGGCCCAGAACGTTGGTCTGCTCCACCTGAAGGGTGCTCCGACGCAGCGCCATACTGGGCCTTACTAACAACTTAACTAGCTTTGCCCGAAAAGTCTTAAATCCCACCTGCGGGAGCTGGTGGATAGTTCAAGTTCGACCTACAAAGAGGTTGGGATTGGTCCTTTGAATCCCCTCAGCGGCAGCTGAGGGATGTTTCAAGTGCAGCCTCGCTCGC
>DATNBH010000050.1:0-9549 GCA_035572035.1 Pyrinomonadaceae bacterium
CCAGCCTACCAATGTAGATGTCGTTGTTTACTGAATCCCACCTGCGGGAGCTGGTGGATGGTTCAAGTCCTGCCTATTTCCGTTGAAACTTGCGAGCGAGGCTGCATTTGAAACATCCCTCAGCTGCCGCTGAGGGGATTCCAAGGACCATCCTAACCTCTCTTCGTAGGTCGAACTTGAACTATCCACCAGCTGCCGCAGGTGGGATTTAAGACTTTTCGTGCAAAGCCTTGTCTAACTAATATCACCTGGTTGAAACCAGGTGTGAATGAAACCCGAAACTCCATTTCGGAATTCAGAGTCTTATTAAGTTTCCAGTCAAAAAACTTTAAGCAATCATCGCTGTCTTGACGCAGACGATCGGTGGCAGACCTTCAGCGACAGCGTGCCATGACTCGCCGGTGTCGGGGGAAGCGAAAAGTTTCCCGTTGCGGCTGCCGAAGTAAACGCCCATCGGATCGGCTTTGTCTCCGGACATGCCATCACGCAAAACGGTTTCGAAAGCATTCTCCTGAGGCAAACCGTTGCTGAGCGGCTCCCATGACTCGCCGGCATTTCGGGTTCGATAAACGCGCAGTTTACCTTCCGGCGTGCAGCGAAACTCGTCGGACTCGAGCGGAACGATGAACACCGTGTTGGGATCTTTACGATCGATCTCCATCGCAAAGCCAAAGTCGGACGGTACTCCGTTGGCGACGTCGCTCCACGAATCAGCGCCATCATCGGTACGATAAAGGCCCCAATGATTCTGCAGGAACATCCGGGCAGGGTTGGTCGGGTGACTCACGATCTTGTGCACGCACTGTCCGAACTCGGGATATTGCTGATCGGGAGGCAGAAATTGCGCCCGCACACCAACGTTGCGTGGTTGCCAGTTGGCGCCGCCATCGTCGGTTCGATAAACCCCGCCAGTGGAAATTGCTATATGCATGCGCTGATCGTTCGTTGGATCCGGAAGGATAGTGTGAAGGCAAAGTCCGCCTCCGCCGGGCTGCCACTGCGGACGGTGTGGATGATCATACAGGCCTTTTACGAGCGACCAACTCGCGCCTGCATCCGTAGATTTGAAGAGTGCGGCTGGTTCCACACCGCAGTACAACGTGTCTGGCTCGTTCTTGTGGCCAAGTTCGATTTGCCAGATCTGCTTTACAGAAGTATCAGCGTCCTCCGGAAACTTTACACCGTAGGCTTCGGGTTCACTCCAGGTCTGACCAAAGTCATCCGACGAACTCAAATATGAACCCCAGTAAGAGCTATTTACCGCCGCCCACAAGCGATTCCTACCGTTCCGATTGTCGTAAGCAAAGGCGTAGATCGCTCGTCCCGGAAAATAAGGACCGCCGGCTTCCCATTCTTTGCGCTCACTATTCGAGCGAAAGAGAAAAGCTCCCTTCATGGTGCCAACCAGAAGGACGACGTCGCCGGAAGACGGCTTGATATGCGTAGGAGCAGGCATCAGACAACTCCGATCTTATTCAATATTTGATTTGGTAGGGCGGACCTGTGTGTCCGCTCTCGCGACTGAGCAAAACACTGGGCGCACACGCAGGTGCGCCCCTACAAAAGAAAGACCCTATTGGATGACCCGCAAAGTAGGTCGAGGCCCGTTGCCAATCCCGCTGGTAACCCCTCCGCCCAACGCGGAGCGCACCATACTAAGCCTGACCATTAGTCGCGCTTCAGCGAGTTGGAATTTGTTCGCCGTTGTTTCCGCGCGATCGAAATCCTTGGTACCCAGAAAAGCCAGTTCCTGACCGTAGCGACTAATCATACTCGACAGCGAATTGGTCGGCTCAATCGGCATCTCTCCGTCTCGAAACAGCGTTACTTCGAAACCGCTCAGCACTGCTGCAGCCGACAGAAGTTCATTCAGGTGCATGATGCCGGGCTCGAGAACCTCGAAACTTCGTGAAGGATCGACTGCAGCGAACGCATCCGCCACCGCCAGTTGCTGCTCGAATTGACGGTAACCGGTGGCGCGCCTGCTCGTCAGCCGTTGTGCCTCGCCCAACAGCTTGGCTGAAAGTTTCTTGTCCTTGTTCTTTGACGCGGCCACCATCTGCAATAGCAAGTCAACTCGTTCGTCATCGGAGCGAAGCTGATTTAGAGCCTGACGCAACTGATCCATGTTATCGGTTTCGACTTTGTTGGCGATGAGCTGAAATTCAACCCGCTGCAGGACAGAGTCGCGCGTCCGAGCATCGAGATGTTCGTTGGCAATCTGGCGAGCCCGATCCACATTTCCTTCATCGAGAGCCTTCAAAGCAGCCTGCTGATAAAGGCGGTTCTGCACTTGAGGCGGCGCAATCGGTGCAGCTGCCAGGATACTGTCAGCGGTGCCTGACTGCAGCAAGGTTCCGAGCTGTGCAATGCCCTGTCTTGGTGCACTGTTGACTCCAGCCTCGGTGAGCTTTTGTCGTACTGCCGAGGCCTTGTTTGGAGTGAACTGATCAATTTGCGGCAACAATGCTTGCAAGCCGTAAAGTAAACGACGCGCATTGTTCTGTTCGATCTCCGCATCAGTAAGACGCGGATCGCTGTTCACCGTCATCGCCCCACCGGGACCACGTCCTCGCGCAGCACCGGGTCCACGCGGGTTTTGTCGCTGTTGAGTAGCACTTTGCGGAGTCGCCTTGAGCGCCGCGTCAATTACGGCCCCAAGCAAATCCGGAAATGCGGTTGTCTTCAGGACTGGAGTTGCGAATACGCGGTTGCCAGTGGCGGGTGGAGCTGCCGGCGCCGCTGAGCTGTCGGAAGCTTTTTCAGTGAATGGGCCAGCCTGCAAGAGACTGAGCGCCAACGCTCCCGAATCTGAATTCGAGAGCATGTTTGCGGTCATGAGCTTACTGACGAGCGTGTCGCTCAGTTTTGTGAAAGCTTCCTTGTCTTTTGACTGCAGCTCAGCCAGAACCCTGCCGAGCGACATTGGGAACTGATCTTTCTCGAGCGCCTCTTCCGCTTTTTGTGCGGCAAATTTCGGATCGATCCGGGCCACCATTGCCATCAGGCTTTGCTCGAGACTGTTATCGTTGTTAGGCCTGCGCCCGGTCATGTCAAGGTCGTTAGTCGAGGCGGGCGGGCGAGTGGCCGCCACAATCTGATAAGCAAGAGGGGCGTCGTGTAGTGCAACCGCCATCACCAATTCCTGCCTCAATTGAGCAGACCAACGGCGCGAGTTGTTATCGGTATTACGCATCAACTCGGCAACGCCGTCGCTAGCCATCGAAAACATCGAACGCGCGCGCGACTCACTGCGCTTCCACAGCAGGTCACCCGAAATGATTTGCACACGAATGCGATTCTCAGAAAGCCTGAGCATCTGCACGTCAGCGATTGACTGCTCGAGCAATGCATAAGCCTTCTTCTCGAGGGCCTCTTTTTCCTTCTGTTTCTCCTCGTCAGTAGGTGTGCTCGGGTCAGTCGGAGTGGTGGCGCTCTGTGCCCGGCTAAGAGCGGGAGCTGAAAAGAGTAGCGCCAGGCTGAGCATGCACGCGTAAATTCGTAGCTTTGTCATCTTGCCTACCTCACTGAATTCGTTGGTGGGAGACGTCTTTGATTATGGAGATAGTAGCTTAGTTGCTCGATGGATCGTAGTCGAGCTGAAATAGCAATCGTCAGCCTCTGCCGGATTCCGGCCTGGTTTGACTTGCAATCGCGGGAGCGTGCAAAGCCTCCAGCTTAAGCAACTTCGATTTCTCTTGGCAGCTCCTGAAAGAAATACCAAACGTCTGCATCAAGGCTAATTGCAAATGAAAGTAAGTTAAGGCAACTTTCGAGTAACCGGCGGTCACGTTCCGCGAGGAGACCTTTTATTTGTTTACCGCCGTGAAAGAGATTATTTCTAACAGTAGTAATCGACCTTATTAGGAAAACGGAAAGATCTGCTTGATTATTTGACGTACGTCCTTCCCAGGTTAACTTATCGTCCTTTACTACCTGCCGGCGAGGAGGTTTCTCGATCAGATGCTTGATCGCCCTTGTGACAGCCGGTTCATTTGAAGCGAATAAAGAGTCCCCAATTCTCCTGGCAAACTCATCCCAGAGGATCTCGGGTTGTCCGCGGCGCCCCTTGACGTATTTTGCTTTCTTCAAAGCGTATTCTGTTCTTGCAAATACCATGAAAAAGTCCGTTAAGAGTTTTTTGTCAACCGGACTAACTGAAAACAATGGACTCGCCGGCGCCAGTTGAGACTCGTAGTACCGTACCGTGTCGTCCACACCTGACTTCCGTTTTTCAGAACCAGGAGAGCTCCAACCTGGACCTAACCTAACTACCTCAAGCTTAGTCAAGTCATAGTGCTGGCGCAGGTCAGCGTTTGAAACCTTCTTTTCTTTTTTCATAATTTCGGCGTTCCTTGGGATTCAATTCACGGGCGCTAATGATGCGTATTCTTTGACCGCGCTCCGTAAAGGACACCAGTAAATAATCGCCGTAGATCGACGTCCCAATAATAATATACCTTTGTTCCCCGATGGAGTGATCAGGATCTCTGAAAACAATGAACAAGGGATCGTCGAAAACAGTGGCAGCTTCTTCAAACCCTTTTCCATGGACCTTTAGGTTATTCTTCGCTTTCTCGGCGTTCCACTCAAATTGTAGATAGGCAATGTCGGGTTCGTCACTCATACTTGTAAAGATCCAAGGGGTGGGAGCCATCGAGTGCGGGCTGGCACCCGCATTTTTTATTAGGCGCGGCGGCTGAGATAGGAGCGTAGGACGGGCGGCGTCGCTTTGCGAAGCAGGGCAGCCTTGGCTTGCCACTCGAGCGTGCGACTCATCTCAGTCAGGAAACGCGTCTCACCGGATTCCAACACTGCACAGGGCGCACCGTCACAATAAAGTATGCGATTGGCAGCATGGGCCGTCAGTCTAGCACCGGGAGTGATTACGCCGGCGAGATTCAATGGATCGGCGGCGCTTACAGAAATCAAATTCTCTTTCACGGGCGCCCGGCGAATCGATCGCACGAGACCAACCGCATCAGGAAGCGCAAACTGTTCTCCTGAGATTCCCGCCACGAAGCGTCCCCCTCGTATCTCGCCGCGCGCTTCCAAGCGATGATAGACACGCAGCAAATCTCGCCAGGGAACGACCATACCCTCACGCTCGAGCAAGCGCTTGAAAACGACGCCGTACCGCTGCAGCAGGATGCGTGCAAGCGCCTCTTTTGTTTCAGCCGGGATTTGCGGCGAAGAGAACCGCGCTGAGGAAACAATTTCAGGTTCGGCTCGTTGAAGAATTGACCAACGTCCAGCGCTCGCCATGTCGTAAACCGGTTGTCGATGTTTATGACGCGCAGCCGCGCGAGTCTTGCGGTTTGAAGGTGTCAACAAAGCTCGTAGCCCGGTGAAACTATCTGAAGTTATCAAGCCGTTTGCAACCAGTTCCGCCAGGGCCTCTTCAACCTGGCTTCGGAAAAGTTTGGTGCTGTCGACGATATCGTGAAAGAACGAAGCTCCCCGCGCGGCCAGGTAATCGTAAACAGACTGAGTAGTGCTCGAGAATTTGATTTCTTCGGCGGACGGTCGCGGCAGCACTGAACTCCACACGCCGAAATTTTTCCTGCGCACGAGTGCGATTGGAGTGGTGCGCACCGGGCCTGACCCGCGAGACTTTTCTGTGCTGTTCTTCGCCGATGCTGGCGGAGTGAAGCGCGCCCACATGATCTCGCCTGACAAACAGAGCGCATCGAGCCAGGTGGGATCGTACTCAATCAGCCGGCTCGGCAGCAGCTCGCCTTCCCAGGCCGCGGCGGGCGCCTCAAAGCCTTCGAGCTGTTCGAGTATTGCCCGCAAGCTTTCCAGCCCTTCCATTTGATGGTCGGGTGAAACTTTTTGCCATGCGAGCAGAAACCGGATGAAATCCGCGCTTGAGACCGGTTCGATTTCCTGTCGCAGCCGGTTCAACGTGTAACTGTGAATGCGAGCGAGCAAACGTCGCGCGCACCACTCTGTTTCCGTTGCGTCAGCAGTGAACCGGCCACGAATAACAAATCCTTCCACCTCGAGCTTCACTAAAGCAGCATCGACATCTCGCACGCTCAAGGCAGCCGACTCGGCAAGACTTTGCGCTGTCACCGGCCCCAGTCCCTCCAGCCGGCCGCGCAGGATTTCGACCATCGCATCTTCAAATGCCAAAGTCGTTCGAGAAAGACTCTCTGGCGCGGTGATCTGTGGATGAAACGCAGCGTTCGGAACGATGACTTGCCAGTGTGGCAGTCGTTCGGCCGCAACCCAAAGGTTATGCGGCGCCAGCACGGCAGCGCGCCGTTCTGTTTTTAGAACTTCGAAAAACTCTTGCCACGGGGCTCCCTCGGCTGGAGTCAGGAATCCAAGCTCGACGAGCGCGTCGTGCAATTCATCAGGGTTTTGCGCGTCCGGCCAAGCCTCGTCCCGCACTCGCTCGATCGCCGCCGGATCGAGCTTGCCAATGTCGGCTGCCTTCTCCGGATCCAGCCAGCGACGTTGGTACACAGCTCTGGTTCGTCTCTCTTCCAGCGGCGCATCGTCCAGATAGGCGTAAGGACGAGCATTCAAAATCTCAGCAGCAAGTGGCGAGGGCTCGATCATATCGCGCGCGATCAAATGCTTTTCATTGCGCTCGATCGACGTCAGCAAAGCTTCCAGGCCGTCGATGTCCATCGCTTCTTCCAGACAATCTCGAACAGTCTGGGTCACGAGCGGATGCTTCGGTATTTCACGTGGACCACCAACAAGGTTTTCGGCGCAAGCTACTTGATCCGGGAAGACCGCTGTCAGCAGATCTTCCGCGTCCATGCGCTGAAGCTGCGCTGGAATCTTCTTGCCACCGCGGCGACGCAACACAGCCAAAGCTCGGGTTACGTTCCAGCGCCAGCGAATATTCCACATGGGCGCATCCAGCAGCGCCTGACACAACAATTCACGAACTGTCTTGGAATTCAGGTAGTGAAAGACGTCGCCTAACGGAAAACTATGAGTGGGACCGAGTGATAAGACAATCGCATCCTCAGTTGCTGCCGCCTGCAATTCAAAATTGAATTTTCGGCAGAACCTCTTGCGCAATGCCAGGCCCCAGGCACGATTCAGACGACTGCCGAAAGGAGCATGAATAATTAGCTGCATGCTGCCGCTGTCGTCAAAGAAGCGCTCGAGCACGATGTCCTGCTGCGTTGGCATAACTCCCAACGCGATTTTTGAGGCGGCGAGGTACTCGACTACCTGTTCCGCAGCCGAACGAGAGACTCCGACTTCTTCAGTTAGATAGTTGAGACTTAATTCGGTGTTTATGTGTGGCGCACTTGGGGTTGAGACAATGGGAGTGCCATCGTCTTGTGTGGATTCGAGCAAATCTGGTTCAGAGGAAGATGAAGCAATGGACGCGTGGCTCAGACTGAAGTCCGAGCTACCGTCGGAGCTACTTTCAGAAACTGACACGCGGTCGGCGACGTCGGAACGCAGACGCGAGACGGAGGCTGAAAGCTCGTGTGTACGCGCAGGCGCCTCTCCCAACCAGAACGGAATCGAAGGCGGCTGACCATGAGCATCTTCAACTCGAACTTTACCCTGCTCGACTCGCATCACGCGCCAGGAAGCGTTCCCGAGCTGGAAGATGTCCCCCTGCAAACTCTCAATAGCAAAATCTTCATTAACGCTACCGATAACCAAGCCGCCGGGTTCAAGCACGACCGCATAGTCGGCCGTATCGGGAATGGCGCCACCGGAAGTTATCGCCGCCAGACGAGCGCCGCGACGCCCTCGCAATCGCTGGTTTACCGCATCATGATGAAGGTAGGCCGAGCGCCGACCGCGCTTCGTGGCAAAGCCGTCAGCCAGCATGCGCACTATCTCATCAAAATCCGTACGTTCGAGTTTTCGATAGGGAAAGGCACTGCGAACCATGTCAAACAAATCGTTCTCGGTCCATTCCTCAGCGGCTACGGCGGCAACGATCTGCTGGGCGAGGATGTCGAGCGGCTGCTCGGGAATCGACACTCGGTCGAGTTCGCCTCGACGCACCGAGTCAATCAGCGAAACACATTCGACCAACTCATCTCGCGAAAGGGGAAAGATTCTGCCTTTGGGAAACCCTGCAACCGTGTGATTTGAACGACCAACTCGCTGAAGGAAGCTCGCGATCGAGCGCGTCGAGGCCAGCTGGCAAACCAGATTCACATCACCAATGTCGATGCCAAGCTCGAGAGAAGCAGTGGCGACCAGGGCGCTCAGCTCGCCGGCTTTCAAACGCTGCTCCGCCGCCAAACGCTGCTCTCTCGCGAGACTGCCATGGTGTGCTGCGATGTTTTCGTCGCCAATACGCTCACCCAAATGACGAGCGACTCGCTCAGCCAGCCGCCTGGTGTTCACAAAGATGAGCGTCGTGTGATGTTCTCGAATTAATTGTGCGAGTCGGTCGTAGACTTCGTTCCAAACATCTCCGGACATCACAGCTTGCAAAGGTGATTCTGGGAGTTCGATGGCGATGTCGAGCTTGCGCACGTGGCCACTATCGATGATAGTGCAGTTCGGCGAGCCGTCGGCATTCAGGTTGTTTGTGCCGACGAGAAAGCGAGCTACTTCTTCGATTGGACGCTGCGTGGCTGAGAGGCCGATGCGAGTGAGCTTATGATCGTCGTTACGCTGCCCTGAAAGTTGGGACCCAGTCGCTATCCCGACTTGTCGGGATAGCGACTGGTGTTGCTTGACGAGATGCTCGAGTCGTTCAATCGAAAGCGCCAGGTGCGAGCCACGCTTATCGCCCACGAGCGCATGAATCTCATCCACGATCAAGGTGCGCGCCGTCTGCAACATCCGTCGCCCGCCATCACTCGTCAAAAGGATGAAAAGTGACTCAGGAGTAGTGACGCAAATGTGCGGTGGCCGCTTGGTCATGGCCGTACGCTCGGAAGCTGGGGTATCACCAGTGCGCACGAGGGTGCGAATGTTCACTGCCGGCAGGCCAAGCGATTGCAATTCCTGAGCGATGCCTTCAAGAGGCTTCTGCAGGTTTATTTGAATGTCATTGCTGAGAGCTTTGAGCGGCGAGACATAGATTACGTGAGTCGTATCCTCCAACCTTCCCTCAAGGCCGAGACGAACGAGGTCGTCAATCGCTGAAAGGAAAGCCGCCAAAGTCTTACCGGACCCGGTGGGCGCAGCGATCAAGGTATGTTGATTACTCTTGATGGCCGGCCAGGCTTGTTCCTGAGGTGGCGTGGCGCCCGGAAACTGCTTCGCAAACCAGTTAGCTACCGCTGGATGAAAAATTCCTGCTTTCATGGGTTCGGACATTATACTTAGATCGTTCTAACTTGCATAGATGAAACGCTGGCCACCGCACGAAACGCACTACCCGGTCATTTGGTTTCATTCACGCCGTGGCTTTTAGCCCGGCGACAAAGCGTACCTACAGAGGACGAGAAACCGTTTAAACGGCATTAACATACTTGACTAATCAACGTCAGTAGTCGAAACGCCGAAGGCGTTGGCAAATTCCAGCCTGGGGCAGCGCCCCAGGAAAAGGAACCAAGCTAATAGGGAACGCTGTAAGCGTTCGCGAGTTGAGCTTAG
>DATNBH010000051.1:0-44486 GCA_035572035.1 Pyrinomonadaceae bacterium
AAGGTCTTAACTCAGGTCGGAGTCCGCATTTCGCTTTTGAAAGCTTCTATCCGCAGATTACGCAGATTCCACAGATGCTTTGCTGAATCTCCGTTAAGTCGAGTCTGAAGTTTCTCAGAGATTTACCACCCAGCTTACAAGCGACTCAACAAAACATCTGTGTAATCTGCGTAATCTGCGGATAAAAAGGTATTAACTCGTCGGAGATTTCTCGGAGATCAACTCTTTTCAGAAATTCCAGAACCAATTAACTTGCTCGGATCGGTTTGTCCGGTCATCTCGTCCAGGTTCAATCGCATCATTCCGCCGGCATCAGAATAAGCATTCGCATCAGTCTGTTGCGCTCGCCGGCGCGCGAACATGATAGCGCCGAGGAATCCGCCGACCCCAAAACAAACCATCGCAGCCAGGCCTGAAGTCTTGACGACAGTTACGAGTACTCCCAACGTCGTCTCTGTGTATTGCTTTTGTGCTTGCTTGAGCCAGTTGGGATTGTCACCCAACCACTGCACGACCTGTTCGTACTTCACCTGATCGATTAGTTGATTTGCAGCCTGCTCGCTGGCGGCGTTGAAGACAAACACGGAGTAGTTGCCTACTCGCCGGTACACGGTTGGAACTGGTTGACCTGACGTTCGCAGCTCCTGAATCTTTGCGAGCGTTCGTTGGTCATTTTCGGTTGCGAGCTGAGGCGTGGTGAACTCCACCAAAATCATTTGGGTTTCGCCGTAGAGCGTTGACACGGCTTCAGTGCCGCCATCAAAGCCGACGGAGTCGAGAACCGGCTGATTCGGCGCGAAGCTTTTCAAGTGAGCTGGCTCGAGAGCATAAAAGACGTGAGACTCAGCGTTTTGCCAGTCTGGCAGATGTTTTACCAGGACCGGAATGTCGCCTTCACCATTGTCTAACCCGGCTGCCAGCGCGCGCGCCAGCTCAATTAGTTCGGCGTGGTTGATTCCTCGAACTGATCTCACCGACACGTATGAAGACCCTTTGAAGAACATCAGCTCATTCGGCAACTCCAAACTCCTCGTACCAACCACGCCGCCTAATTTGAGTTCGGTAAGGAAATTTGAAACGCCGCGCGCGTAAGCCAATAACGTCGCGTATGCGCTTGAGTCAGATTTCGTCTTAACAATCGTGACTAAGACACGTTCGTTCTTGTCGGAGCGATATTCGCGCTGTTCAGCTGAAACCAGGTTTGTGATTCGAGGGTCTCCGGCCGTCAAAGCTTTCGGGCCACCGATCGCTTTGAATGCACGGAGTTCAGTAGGAAGTAATTTAGCTGCCTCTTCGGGGCTCGCCGCTGAGCTTAACGACGTGGATAGAATTGCCGAGACAACCACACACAACCTGAATAGCGGTTTAATACGCAACGAGACTCTCCTAACCAAACTTCTGACCGACGGTTAGAAACCATCTTTGTCCAAAGGTTCCCTCGTCAGTTGTATTCGAGTCTAATGCCAGCGTCTCAGTTCGCGCAAAAGGAGGTCGGCATAGTGTCGAGGATTGTTGATATTTTTCAGCACCGTAGTGCCGTCGATTTCGCTGGCATTGTCCACGATGATGTCGCCAAATCCCATCAACCGTTGCGAGATACTCGAGGAAACCGTCACATCCTGAATCTTGCTGAGGGGGATGTTCCGGGTCGTACGGGCTATGAGTCCGGTATCAATTTCCATCTTCGAGTCAGTGACCGTGTAACGGACCATGTTCCGCCTGAGATGGTAGTAAGCTGGAATCAATAACAATGCGAGTGCTAACAGAACCGACACCCACGCCGGCGCCCCGATCCATGCGAGCAGGATGATTAGCAGAATCGCGCCCAGGACGGACAGGCCGTATCCGATTTTGACGAAGAGAAGCGTGGGACGAACGGTGAAAATGGTGTGCTCAAGATCAGTGCGACCGAGCTCGGCCATCATTCCCGGTTGGGAGCGAACGATTCTGGTGGCTTCCGGGTCAGCTGCTGGTGAACCACAATTCGAGCAAAAGCGAACGCCGGGGGCAATGTACGAGCCGCAGTTGAAACATTGCATAGGATTTGATCTCAAATTGGGCGCCTATTAACGGAGTCATGATAACAGGCGAAAGTGGCATGCGCATCCTGCGCATGAGCGTCGGCATAGGTACGAGTTTGATTTTAACGCGTCAGCCCGGAAGCGTTCAGGGGCGGGACGCCCAAGCCACAGTTTCGATGTACCCAAAAAGCAAAGGCGGATTCTGCAATGCAGAACCCGCCTCAGTACTTTCTTAGGGGTGGTATTACTGGCTCATCAACTGCAGTCGTCCGTCCGGCAAACGTACCGCGAAGACATTCCTCTCGTAGATGCTCAACGGCGCCGAGTCCTTCGTTCGGACCACAGCAACCTGATCCCGACTTATGCTGTTTGCATATCGTGGAGTGGAGGGATCCCTCATCAACGCGTAACGCCGCCCAATGCGTCTCACATACTCCTGAGTCTCACTGTACGGTGGTATCTGATAACCATATTTCATGACAGCGCCTTCGCCCGCGTTATAGCCGGCGAGCGCCAGCTTCACATCGCCGTCAAACAGATTGAGCAGAAACTTCATGTAGCGAGTGCCGCCTTCGATATTCTGCTTCGGGTCAAAAATGTTGTTAACGCCGTAGCGAGCTGCGGTGCCGGGCATCAATTGCATCAATCCGCGCGCGCCCTTATACGAAACCGCGCGGGCTTTGAAGGTCGATTCCTGATGCATGATGGCGTAAAGCAGCAGCGGATCAACTCCATGACGGGTTCCGGAATCCACGATGTAGCCATCGATTTCGCTATTCCCGGTGGTGTAACCGTCCAGGGACTTCGACAATGTCATGCTGGTGGGAATCACCAGGCTGGTGGAATCCAGGCCATTTGGATTCGGAGTCCAGTTGGCAGTAGTCAGGCGACCTCGTCGTGTCTTAGTGGAGACAGGTTGAGCCGGTTGCTGGACTCTGACTCCGTTGGCAAAGTCAAAATTATCAAACTGGTAGGCGTTTCCTGTCTGAGCAAAGGCTGAGACAGCAGCGGCGAGCATGAATACAAAAGCGATAATGAGCGGTTTCATTTGAAGTCTTGATTCACTCTTGGGGCAGGGTTGGCAAGGTAAGAAATCACTGCGAAATTCTGATGATTTCGCGGCCAACTGATAATAACACGCACAAACACGCTTGAACAACAGTTTGTTTTTGTGCGACTTAACTGGCCGGGTCAGGTCAGCAGGCTGGCAGCCAGCGGTAGGTACTCCTAATTTGGAGTGCGCCGACCTGTCGGCGCTTTCGCCTGCGGCGGCTCGACGCCGCGGCTTTGATAATAGGCTGTTTTCGACAACTTGCTGCGACAGGTCGCAGCGGCGAAAGCGATGACAGGTAATCGCACTCCAAATTAGGGCCCTACCCAGCAGTACAGATCTTGACAGGGGTAGTATGATACGTGCGCTCTTCAGGCCACCCGGTTTTTCCAAGCGTGCCCGTGGCGCGTTCACCCTTAAAGAGGATAAAGAAATGAAAAAGATTCTTGTGGTGTTGCTGTCTGTTGTTTTTGCCTGCACAGTCGCCTTAGCGCAGAATGCAAATTCTTCGACTACTGCGGCAACGAACGCCAACACCAACACCAATGCCAAACCCAGAAAGCCGATCTTTCGTGCGAACAAAGATCAAATCAAACAAGCTCAAGCGATCCTGAAACAACGGAGCTTCTATTCAGGTGAAGAAACCGGCAAGCTCGACGATGACACTCGCGCTGGCTTAAGGAAGTTTCAGGATGCTGAAAAGATTAAGGTGACGGGAACACTCAACAAGATAACGCTCGAGAAAATGGGTGTGACCCTGACTGATAAGCAGAAAGCCATGTAGCTCGGCTAGCGATTCTTGGATCTGCAATTTGAGATCTGAGATCGCAGTGTTTGCGTCGGCGTTTCAAAATCAGACCCGAGGCTCTCGATTTCGAGAACCTCGGGTTTTGCTTTGACTGCCACCCCTTCCCGCGTACAAAACAATTCATGACTGTTGGTCGGATAGGCATTACACTGAGGGCGAAGTTGTGAGCTTGCAGCGAAAACTTAGACCTAACCATCGATCAGAATATGAGTGAGACACGAGAGCCTTCGACAGGTGCTCTACAACGCTGCATCGAACCTCGCTGTGGCAAGACGTACGGTTTGAATGAACGCTTGTACGTCTGTCGGAGTTGTGGAGGCTTGCTCTCAATTGAGCAGCCTCGTGAAGGCCTGGCAAAGGAGGACTTGAGAACTCTTTGGCGGCAGCGCCGAGCGTCGCTTGATGAGCGGGACCGCAGCGGCGTGTGGCGCTTTCGCGAGTTACTACCGTTTTCGAGCGACGTCTCGATCGTTACGCTTACTGAAGGCAATACTCCTTTGTACGATGCGCCGCGAGCGGCCGCCTACTCCGGGCTTGCCTGGCTCAAGCTCAAACATCAGGGCTGCAATCCAACCGGTTCTTTCAAAGATACGGGTATGACCACAGCCGTCACACAAGCTCGAATCCTGGGCGCGCGCGTAGTAGTTTGTGCGAGCACAGGAAATACGTCTGCCAGTCTTGCTGCGTATGCGGCGCGCGCTAACCTCGACTGCGCCATCCTGGTGCCTGAGGGCCAGGTAAGCTCCGCTAAACTCGCCCAGAGTCTTGATTACGGCGCCAAGGTTTTGGAAATCGACGGCAACTTCGATGCTGCGATGCGGGTGGTCAGGGAACTGGCTGAGGATGAATCAATCTACCTGGTTAATTCAATTAATCCGTTTCGCATCGAGGGCCAGAAGACTGTAGCCGCTGAACTGCTGGAGCAGCTGGAGTGGCAAGTACCTGAGCACGTGGTTGTTCCCGGAGGAAATCTGGGAAACAGCTCCGCATTCGGTAAAGGCTTTTCGGAATTACTCAAGCTTGGACTGATCGATCGACTTCCGCGCCTCCACGTGATTCAAGCAGAAGGAGCGGCGCCGTTTGCACGATTCTTTAAAGAGCAGCATGACCTCTCTGGCGAGTTCGAGAACGTCGAACATCCGCGGACTTTGGCATCGGCGATAAAGATAGGAGCACCTGTTTCGTGGCAAAAGGCGTGGGCGGCGGTTCGGGAAAGCGACGGCCTGGTCCTGACAGTATCAGAAGCGGAAATTGCTGATGCGAAGGCTATGGTTGGAAGAGATGGCGTGGGATGTGAGCCTGCGTCGGCAACGACCGTGGCCGGAATCAAGAAGTTAGTCGCAGCTGGAGTGATTAGCCCTGAAGAGAAAGTTGTCGCCGTGCTGACCGGACACCTGCTCAAGGATCCTGACTACGTTTCGAAGTATCACTCGGGCCAACTGCGGGATGTTGGAGAAGATGGAGGCTTGATCGAAGGGCACTTCAAGAATCGTCCGATTCGTGTAAAAGCAGATGCTGTCTCGATCTTGCGGACGCTGGAATGATGCGGCTCTGCCGCCGCACAGTGCGGTGAGCCTTTACCGATCAATAAATCGCTAAGCATTTATCCAATTCAGGAACTTGAGAGTCCTATGGATGCTGCGAAAAAATCTGCCTCAGTTAAGGTTCCTGGCTCGACATCTAATCTGGGTGCCGGGTTTGACTGCTTCGGATTGGCGCTCCAAATCTATCTCAACGTAAAGGCCGCCATCGATCCGGGCCTCGACCGGGAATGCTCAATCGAAGTTGCGGAAGGCGGCGAGAACTCGTCGCTGCCGTTATCCTCAGACAATCTCATTTACCGCGCCATGAGGTACGCGGCGGAGCGTGAAGAGTGCGTACTACCTCCTGTTGAGCTCAAGATTGACAATCAAATTCCAATCAGTCGCGGCCTCGGAGGCAGTGCGGCGGCAATTGTCGCGGGCATCAAGCTATTTGATTTGCTGCTTGAACGCTCGATGTCGAACGAAACTGCTCTGAAGTACGCGACCGAACTCGAGGGGCATGCTGACAATGCCGCGCCATCTTTGCTGGGCGGATTTGTCGTCAACTGTCTTGGTTCGGAGAGCGGTGTTATCTCGCTTCAACGTCCCTGGCCCGAAGATATCAAGGTTGTCGTGATCGTTCCGGAGATTCATCTCGATACCAAGCTGGCCCGAGCGGCGCTGTCATCTGAGGTCGATCATCGTGATGCAGTTTTCAATCTTCAGCGAGTTGCACTTTTCACTGCTGCGCTGGCTGAAGGCCGCTACGATCTTTTGTGGGAAGCAATGAAGGACCGGCTGCACCAGCCGATGCGTGGACCACTCGTTCCCGGGCTAGCTGACGCCATGGCCGTCCCGCGGATACCTGGGTTACTTGGGGTCGCATTGAGCGGAGCGGGCCCAAGCGTGGTCGCGCTTGCTAAAGATAATCTCGAAGAGATTGGTAGAACGATTGCCGCCAACTTCGAGCGGGATGGCATTAGCGCGAGAGTGCTCGATTTGGAAGTCGATAGACAGGGCGTCGTGACAGCTTCACACAACTAGCGGTTTACTTAGCCTCACCACTCGACGAGAACAACTTCACAATCCGAAATACCGGGTAACTGGCCGCGAGCAATAGAACTGCAAAAATGCTCGCTCGAGTGGTTCCAGCCGGAGCACTGAGGTCGCTGGCAACCGCTCCCAACAAAAACGCGATTGAGCCTATCAATGCGAGTGCCGTCGTCCACGGGTATCCCCACGCCCGATAAGGCCGTTCCTTATTTGGCTCGCGCCTGCGCAACACAAACACCGACAAGAACGAAAGCGCATAGTTAGCAACAAAGAAAAATGCCAGGACGGTGATAACTATTTTGAAGGTTTGGCCGAAGACTATAAACAAGACAGCGATTGCGGCACTGAAAAACAGAGCGACGGCGGGAGTACCGCCTGGGTTTACTCGCGCCGCACTGCGGAGAAACAGTCCATCTCGACTCATCGCGAAGAGCACACGTGTTGCCATCAGGTGATAAGCATTAATTCCACTTAACATCGATACAATCGTTAACGCGATCAGGATCGTCTCACCGGTGTGACCAAATAGCGCGCGCGCGGCGGTCCCGGCAGCGAACTCCTGACCTGCCATGCCAGACAATCCCAACACGTAAAGAAGCGCGAGATTGACGAGCATGTAGATGGCGAAGATAAGAAGTATCCCGCCAAAAAGTGATCGCGGCACATTACGACCCGGATCCTGAACCTCTTCTGAGAAGTAGATTACACCCGCCCAACCGTCGTAGGTGTAGATGACAGACTGAAGTGCCAGCATGATGGCGACGAAAGAGATTACCGAGCCGAGGGAAGCTGGACTGGTCGATGTTGCGACAGCCGCACCTTTGGCGCCGAGCGCAAACGCCGCCACGATCAGAATCAAAAAGGCCAACGCCTTTAGCAGACTAGTGACGTTCTGAACCTGGCTGCCAAGCACGATTCCGCGCCACTGTAAGATTGCGAATAAGACTGTAACTGCAACCGCGATCGGTACCGACCTACCGGCGAGCGATGGAAACAACACGCCCAGAAAATCACCGATGACGATTGAGACTGCAGCAGTAGTGCCGCAGGTTGAAATCCAGTCGCTCCACCCGACGATGAAACCGGCGTACTCTCCCAAAGCATAGCGGGAAAAAACATACTGCCCTCCCGATTCGGGCAACATGGTTCCTAACTCGGAAAGCGCGATCGCTCCGAGAAACGCGTAGACGCCTCCAGCTATCCAAATGGCGAGGAACAACCAAACGTTGGGAGCTTGTTGAGCAATTCCACCGGGCGTGCTGAAGATTCCAGCGCCGATCGTGTTACCGATGATGACGGCCAGACCAAAACCTACTCCGAGGACGCGAAGCAAACGTCCGCGCTGTGCGGGTTTCGACATTCGTTCAGTGGCTGCGCTCAAGGTACTTTGGAGTGCGACGACCTGTCGTCGCTTTCGTCATTGAAACCTCACCGGCCAAGCGGTGACAGGTCACCGCACGCCACAGCGGCGCTTTAGATCCGAGTAGAGCAGTTGATGAAACAGTTGTTCGCCTGCTTCGCGACGAACCGATAGGCGGCCGGCGTTGTAGGCGCGGGAATTCAAACCGCGTTGCACCGACTTACAAATCGAGACGTCTTCATCCTGGATGCGCTGCCCAATTTCCATGCTGGCTCGATTGCGAATGCGCTCGCCCGCATCCGTCACGTCAGGAAAGTAAAAATCGAAAATCACTTCAGTCTGGTTGATGCCATGCGGAATCACCAGGTTGGTATCCATCACGCCGTCGTAATGATTGATCATGAAGTTCGGATAGATCCAATAGTAGAGCGCGCGGTCACCTTTCCGGACAGCTCCAGTTTCAGCCTCGGCGCCCAGACTCACAATCGGGCTCCATTGGAGACAGAAACGCTCACCGTTTTCGATCGCGTATTTGCTGTAGTCAAGCACACTATCGAGTCCCTTGTGCAAATAGGGAACGTGGTAACCGCCGTCGAGATAATTATCGACAAAAACTTTCCAATTACAGTCGAAGAAATATCGACGCCTTTCCATCCAGTGCAGATCTTCAAGACCGAGTGTTCGTACCTGATCGATCAGTGTCGAGCCCAGAAAGTCTTGCAAAGAAGGGGCACGGGCATCCTGCCCGTGAACTGTGACCTGGGCATCCTGCTCACTACCGGACGAATCCGCATCCTTAGCATGTGGTCTCTTTTGTTCGTTCACGGGCGGGGCGTTCGTGCCACTAACGCGGGCGAAGATCCACTTTTCCCAGCTCGCAATCTCGACGGGGATCAATCCGTTATTGGCTTTGTCAAAATTGCAGACGCCGGCGAAATCGGGTGTTCCTTTCAATTCGCCTTCCAGAGAATAGGTCCAACCGTGATAAGGGCAGCGGAGTTGGCTCGCCGTTCCCTCGAACTCAGTCATTACCGCGGCAGCGTGATGACGGCAGACATTAAAGAATCCGCGCAGTTGATTGTCGGAGCCTCGAACGATGAGGATCGGCTCGCCGGCGATCTCGGCAGTGACATATCGTCCTGAGTCTCGCAGCTGATCAGTTCGCGCTACCAGTTGCCATGAGGGGGCGAAGACCGCGTCCAGCTCCAATTGGTAGAGTTGCTCGTCCGTGTACCAGGACGCAGGGATAGTGGACGCGTCTTCCAAAGACGCGCGAGCATCGTAGCTTTCGATAATCTCCTGGAGTGATCTCAATTGTTTGAGGTAGCACAGACTTCAGTCTGTGTCTCGCTTGCCTTACCACTTCGCTCAGTAGATTAGAGCAGGCAGCCCGACCTTTATCCCGATAGCTTCAATTTGTACTTAAGCGGTCAAACCGCGATCGGAGTCGCAGTCTTTCGCTTCGGATTAAAGAACGGCATTTTCACGACAGTCGCTCTCACTCGATGACGCACGGACTCGACGGTGATTTCAAACTGCAAGTGGGTTCCCGGCCTGGTGTATTCACGACCGACGGTAGCCAGGGCAATCATCCTTTTCAAAGTCGGAGACCAGGTGCTCGAAGTAGCCTTGCCTACTTGAGTGCCATCCTTGAACACGGGTACGGCTACTCGAGATGCAATCGGAGAGACGGCCGGCGGCAGCCCAACGTTCTCGAACAGGTTTTCAACTTCGGGCCAGTCGATTGCCAGACCGATAATTTCGCGAGCATGGCCACGTTTATGTTCGGCTTGTAGCGCAGCCTGGCCAATGAATCGTCCTTTATCAAGATTCACCAAGCGCCCGAGACCCATCTCATAAGGCGAATATTTTTGAGTTTCAATCAGCGCCTTCTTGCTGCTGTTGAAGTCTATTTCGATCAGCAACAAGCCGGCTTCGATTCGCGCGACGTCCAGAGCGAGCATCCCCGCAGGATGGATGTCGAAAGCACGGCCGTGCTCCATCAAAGCATCCCACACTTTGACGGCTTGATCTGCAGGAACCCAAATCTCGTAACCAAGATCGCCAGTGTAACCGGTGCGCGAGATTTCCACGGCAACGCCCGCAATCGTTCCCTTCGTCACTCGGAAATACTTCAGATTCTGAATGTCTCCTTCTGTAACGAGACTCTTTAACAGACGTCCTGAAGTCGGTCCCTGCAGCGCGACTGCAGCGACACTTTCGGAAATATCCTCGAGCTGAACATCCATGCCCACCGCGTTCTGTGTGAACCAGCGCAAGCTGGGATCAGCTGCAGTCCAACGGTAAGTGTTCTCGGCGAGCCGCGACACCGTTCCGTCGTCGATAACTTTTCCATCCTCGTCACACCACGGGGTGTAAATGACCTGGCCGACGCTCACTTTGCGGAGGTCGCGCGTGATGATGCGATCGACAAGCTTCGTAGCATCGCCGCCGGTGATGCGGTATTTGTAAAGTGGTGAAATGTCGATTAACGCAGAAGCGTTGCGAATCGCGTTGTACTCGTGCTCGTGATGCGGTTCGTAAGCGCTGACAGCGTAATAACCAGACCACTCGCGATAGTTCAGGCTTTCGCAGAGCGGAAACGTGCGTTCATGGAATGCGGTTCCGATAGGCATGGATTGATCTGTTGTTCGTCTGAAATTATAGGCGAGCGATTATAGATACGACGCTCACTGGTGAGCAACAACACTCAGTCGAATCAGTGCGCCAAGAAAAAGTAGGTAAAGCATAAATGGTGAACTGAAGCCTTAGCCCGATACCACAGGCTGGCCCTGTGGTGTTTCATGTTCACAGCTACAAAAACAGGCTGATCCATCGGTTCGCAAGAGGCCACGGGCTGGCCCCGTGGTGTTTCACGTTGCCGCCTGCCACGAGCCTGAAGCGTGAACACTCCACGGGACGAGCCCGTGGCATCAGCAAAAATCTCGGCCCGCCTCTGTTAGCGACCAACGTGAGTGACCACGGCGCCAGGCCGTGGCCTCAGTTTTAGCGACTACCTACTTTTTCTTGCCGCACTGCAATCGAATTCTTCGTCGTCGTTTGGCGGCTGAATTTCCTGGGCCACCAATTCACGCCACGTCCCCATCTCGTCGGCATCAGCCTGCAGGGCCGCCAGAGCCTCACGCACCGCGTGGTAACACAGAGCTCCCTCTTATTAACACCCGGTTTCAACCGGATGGTAACGTTCCTGGAAAAGCCGTTAACCGTTTCAACGGTTTCCCTCTCACGACTGAACTAAAACCGTTGAAACGGTTAAGAAGACGCTGTCGCTACTCTCACCACCCGGTTGAAACCGGGTGTGAATAAGAGGAACCGACCCGCGAGCGCTTCCTCTACCTACAAATTCCTGGCGCACTGGTGACGAGCGCCCCGATTGTCAGACAAGCATATTTCCAAGTATCCTTATTGTTCTTCAACAGTAATTCCAAACAGATAATGAGCAAAAAATACGACGTCATCGTTATTGGCGGCGGCCATAACGGTCTGGTGAATGCCGCTTATCTAGCCCGCGCCGGCAAGAAAGTCTTGGTGTTGGAGCGACGGCATGTGCTTGGCGGAGCTGCGGTCACTGAGGAAGTTTTCCCGGGTTTCAAGTTTTCAGTCTGCTCGTATGTCGTCTCGCTGCTGCGGCCCGAGATCATTCGAGAACTCGATCTGCCGCGACATGGACTTGAGATTCTGCCGCTGGACGGTACGTTCACGCCAATGCCGAGCGGCGATTATCTTTGGCGCGTGAATGACCACGCGAAGACTCGCCGCGAAATAGCCCGTCATTCAAGACTCGACGCCGAAGCTTACGACGAATATGGAAAGGCAATGCTCGAGATGGCCCACTTTGTGAAGCCCATCATGAGCATGACCCCGCCTGATCCGACTTCGCTCAATCCAAAAGGTTTGAAAGATCTGTTGTTCCTGGGCCGTCGTTTTCAGCGCTTGCCCGCTGAGGACAAGTACAACCAGGTCCAGCTCATGACGATGAGCGCAGTTGATTTTCTCGACCAATGGTTCGAAACCGATGTGCTCAAGGCTACGATGTCGGCGTCGGGAATCATCGGCACTTTTCTCGGCGTGCGCTCACCAGGCACCGCTTACGTTCTGCTACATCACTACATGGGCGAGATTGACGGCGCCTTTCGTTCGTGGGGATTGTCGCGAGGCGGCACCGGCGCGATCTCGAACTCGATTGGAGACGCGGCGCTCGAGGCCGGCGCGGAGATTCGGACTGAAGCGGCGATCTCGAAAATCCTGATTAAGAATGGTCAAGCCTACGGAGTGGTGCTTGCGAATGGCGACGAGATTCATGCGGATTTGATTTCGTCAAGCGTGGATCCTCGTCTGACCTTCATGAGGATGGTCGGCGAAGAGCATCTGCCGGATGATTTCTGCGACGACCTTAAGCGTTACAAGTATCGCGGGTCATCCGGCAAGGTGAATCTGGCGCTTGATGGCTTGCCCAACTTCAAATCTTTGCCCGGGGTTGGTCCACACCTGCGCGGCGCTGTCTCAATTTCGCCGAGTGTCGATTACATGGAGCGAGCTTATGACGAAGCTAAGTATGGCCGCTTCTCACGCCGGCCGTATATCGACATCGTGATTCCGAGCTTGACCGATCCTTCGATTGCGCCTCCGGGTAAACATGTCATGTCATGCTTCGTTCAATACGCTCCCTACAATTTAAAGGAAGGCACCTGGGACGAGAAGCGAGAAGAGTTTGGTGACACGGTCCTCGACACGATTGCCGAGCACGCTCCAAACATCAAAGACTTGATACTGCATCGCCAGGTGGTGACGCCGCTCGATCTTGAACGCGACTTTGGATTGTCGGAAGGAAATATTTTTCAGGGTGAGTTAACGCTCGAGCAGCTTTTCTTTCTGCGACCAGCGCCCGGGTGGGCTCAATATCGCACGCCCATTCGAAATCTCTACATGTGCGGATCGGCGACGCATCCGGGCGGCGGCATCATGGGAGCATCGGGACGCAACGGCGCAATGCAGATTCTGAAGGATCATAAGTAGCCCGAAGTAGCACGGACTTCAGTCTGTGTTTTAACTTAACGGTGAATCTCTTGAGTTAGTGACGGTCAAGGTTGAACTGCTTCAAGTCCGAACACTCAATACTCGGTGTCGCTTGGACTTGTCGCGATTTGCAGCTGGCCTGCCTACTGACCAGTTATCGCTTCGGATAGGAAACACAGACTGAAGTCTGCGCTACATCGAAATATGCACGACGTCATTATCATTGGTGGAGGTCACAACGGCCTGGTGGCAGCCTGCTACCTGGCCAAAGCCGGATTGAAAACTCTGGTGCTGGAGCGGCGTGCCATCGTCGGCGGCACGGTTGTGACTGAAGAGTTTCATCCTGGTTTTCGCTGCTCCACCGTAATGCAAACAGGTGGTGGGTTGCTGCCGCAGGTGATGGAAGACTTGCAGTTGCAGCGGCACGGTTTGGAAATCCTGCAGCCGGCCGCGCGAGTGACCGCCTTGAATGAAGGCGAACAGTCGCTAACGATTTACAACGACGCTGCGCGGACAGCAAAAGAGCTCGAGTCGATATCCGCAAGCGATGCGAAGAACTACGTGGCGTTTGCGAGAAGTCTCGGCAACATCGGTCGAGTGTTGTCGCCTTTGCTGACAATGACGCCGCCAACAATTGAGAAACCATCGGCAGGGGAACTCTGGAATCTCGGCAAGCTTGGCCTCTCGTTTCGAGGCTTGGACAAAAAAGATGCGTACCGGTTACTTCGCTGGGGGCCAATGGCGGTGGCCGACCTCGTCGCCGAATGGTTTGAGACGGAATTGCTGCAAGCAACGGTTGCAGCCAGGGGGATTTTCGGGGCCTTCGCTGGTCCGTGGTCTGCCGGAACGAGCACGGGAATTTTGTGGCAAGCTGCAACTGACGGCCACGCGACTGCGCCTTCGATGTTCGTCAAAGGTGGTTTGGGAAATCTCACCCAGGCATTAGCGAAGTTAGCTGAGCAGGCTGGCGTGGAAATCAAGACGTCTGCTGAAGTCGAAAAGATTTCAATCGATAACGGCAAGGCTACCGCAGTCGTTCTTCGCAATGGCGAGGAGATTCCAGCGCGGGCGATTGTCTCAAACGCTGATCCGCGACGGACATTTCTCAATCTGGTCGACCCAGTCGATCTCAATCCAAACTTTCTTTTGAAGATACAGAATTACCGGGCGGTGGGCACGGTGGCTAAACTCAATCTGGCGCTTTCCGGATTACCGTCGTTCACGGCGCTGAAAAATGATTCAAATGCTCGTGAAAAACTTTCCGGACGCATACACATCGGTCCGAATATCGATTATATCGAGCGCGCGTTTGATGCAGCAAAGTATGGTGAGTTTTCAAGCCAGCCTTATCTGGATGTGACGATCCCAACGCTGATGGATCCTTCACTTGCTCCGGACGGCTCGCACGTAATGTCGATTCATGCTCAATTCGCGCCGATGAAATTGAAATCAGGGGATTGGAATTCCAGACGTCAGGAATTCGGCGCGACAGTCGTGAAAACATTGGCGGAACATGCACCAGACCTCAAACAGATGATTGTGGCGGAGCAGGTGATTACTCCGTTGGATCTGGAACAGGTGTACGGTCTCAGCGGCGGCCATATTTTTCATGGCGAACAGTCGCTGGATCAGTTCTTTACTTTTCGACCTTTGATTGGTTGGTCACAGTATCGTACTCCGATCAAAGGCCTGTACCTTTGCGGCTCAGGCACACATCCCGGTGGCGGCGTTACCGGCGGTCCCGGCGCCAACGCCAGCCGTGAGATTGCTAAAGATCTTAAATCCAGAAAGAGATAGTGCCTTAACATTAGAACCTATCTCATTCACACCCGGTTTCAACCGGGTGGTAAAGGTTTCTTTCGAATTTAGCGACAATATTTGACACGCTTCCACCCGGTTGAAACCGGGTGTGAATGAAAAGACGTTGAGCCTATGAAACAGCCGCAACCTAAACGAAGCTTTGCGAGTGACAACAATGCCGGTGTGCATCCGCGGGTACTCCGAGCGATGGAGGCTGCGAATCGTGGACACGTAGTAGCCTATGGCGATGATCCGTACACCACAAACGCTATCAAGAAGTTTCGCGATCTGCTTGGGGCCGACACCTCCGTTTATTTTGTTTTCAGCGGCACTGGCGCCAACGTTCTCGGATTGAAGGCGATCACCGAACCCTACCACGCGATCATTTGTGCTGAGACGGCGCACATCAACGTCGACGAGTGTGGAGCTCCAGAGAAGTTTACCGGATGTAAATTACTTACCGTGCCCACGAAAGACGGGAAGCTCAGACCAGAAGGCGTGAAGCCGCTGCTGCACGGAATCGGTGTTGAGCACCACGTCCAGCCTCGCGTGATTTCGATTTCCCAGACCACCGAAATGGGAACAGTCTACCGACCCGACGAGATCCGTGAGCTTTCCGAATTCGCTCGCCGGCATAATTTGCTTTTGCACGTCGACGGCGCTCGCATTGCCAACGCGGCTGCAAGTCTGAAAGTCAGTCTCAGCGCGATCACGCGCGATGTGGGTGTCGATGTGCTCTCCTTTGGCGGCGCCAAGAACGGCATGATGTATGGCGAAGCAGTAGTGTTCTTCAACAACAGTTTTGACCAGGATTTCAAGTTTACGCGCAAGCAGGGTTCGCATCTCGCTTCAAAAATGCGTTTCATCTCAGCGCAGTTTGAGGCCCTGTTGACTAACAACTTGTGGAAGAAGAACGCGGCTCACGCGAACCGGATGGCGCAAGTGTTGGCCAGAGAACTGGCAAAGATTTCCTCGATTGAGATTACTCAAAAAGTTGAGGCGAATGGAGTCTTCGCGATCATCCCGAGGCAGTACGTCCCGCTCCTGCAAAAGGAGTATTTCTTTTATGTCTGGAACGAAGCGACTTCGGAAGTGAGGCTAATGACGTCGTTCGATACCTCAGAAGATGACGTTAAGAATTTTGTCGCCGTAGTGAGAAAGACTTTGAAATTGAGATGAACTCAGGTGAGATCAGCTTAAGTGGGATCAGCTCGAGGTTGGGAAGGGTGGTTTACCCCCGCCTCAATGATCACAGCTTTCAACTTGAGAGCTAATCACACAGCGGGGGTAAACCACCCTTCCTGACCCCGAGACTACAAGCTTGTAAGCTTTCCGTAGCGTGAAGAGTTAATAAAGGGATCAATTAATCCAGCAGCATCTTCAGCAGGCCTTTCGCGGAAGCTATTCCACGCAGGCGAGCCTCATTCTGGCGATAGCCCATCAACTCAAGTTTTGTCGGCGCGAGCATTTGTTCAGCCTCCAACTGTCGCCGGGCCTCCTCGATGCTCATCCTGTCTTTCATTCGCGAGGCTTCCAATCCACCGCCTCGAATGAACTCAACGATCCGGGTCAGCTCGTCGCGATCAAACCAGGTTCCGTGTCCTCGACACACATCGACGATGACACCGGAACATCTCGCAAAGTTGATCCGGTTCATCAATTGACCACATTCGGGACAAGGAACATAGCGAACTGTGTTGACGGCATCCTTCGCTGATGCAGTAGGCGCCGGTGAAGCAGCGCCGAGCACGGCAGCTTGCTGTTCTCGATCAGCGCAAATCTTCTCAAAGGAAGCAACGTCCAGCCACAAGCCTTCGCACTTATGACATTCGCGCACGACGGTTGCGCCAACCGTAACTGCCTGCATTTCAGTTCGGCATCGCGGGCAATTGCGTGGCGGTAACTCCGCTGGCGCGACATATGCAGCTGCCGTCCCACACTTCGGGCAGTGCTTACTCCCGAGAAACATCATGCCGAAACACGATGGACATGAAACAGTAGCCAGGCGAGACTCACAAAACTGGCACTTCGTAGACTCGGACGATACGGCCGCGCCACAATTGAAACAGTTTAGTGTCTGAGCATGCATCGCTGAAATTGTAACGCAAAATCCCACTTGTCCGAGGAACTTTAGTTTGTCGTTGACTGACTCGGCAAACCTGTCCGCAGATTACGCAGATTACACTGATTCAGTAAGGCAGATCCGCGTCAACATATCTTTGATTCAACCAACATCTGTGTAATCTGCGGATAAGTCGTTCTGATCGCGCACACACACAAGAACAGAGCATCGGAACATCGCGCTGCTGGACTCCAAAGGCGTTGCTGTGCGATGCTTGAGCACTCCGCACACGAGCAATTCCAATCCAGAATCGAGGTACATAAATCGGCATGAGCGCGCCTATTCAGGAGACTGAAAACACGATGGATACCGCACTCGATCAACTCTGCATAAATACTATTCGCACTCTGTCACTTGACGCTGTGCAGAAAGCTGAGTCAGGTCATCCCGGACTACCGTTAGGCGCCGCGCCCATGGCGTACGTTCTGTGGACTCGCTTCCTTCGCCACAATCCAAAGAATCCAAAGTGGGAAAATCGCGACCGGTTCTTACTTTCAGCCGGTCACGGTTCGATGCTGCTCTACTCGCTGCTGCATTTAACCGGCTATGACCTGTCGTTGGACGAGCTCAAGAACTTTCGTCAATGGGGTTCAAAAACACCGGGTCATCCGGAGTACGGATTGACGCCCGGCGTTGAGATCACAACCGGCCCGCTGGGGCAGGGCTTTGCCAACGGCGTCGGCATGGCTATGGGTGGGGCGCACCTTGCTGCAAAGTTCAATCAGGAAGACTTTCCGCTGATCGATCATTACATCTACGCGATTGTTTCTGACGGAGATTTGATGGAGGGCGTGGCGTCTGAAGCGGCGTCCCTCGCAGGTCACCTCAAGCTCGGGAATCTGATTTATTTATACGACGACAACCAAGTGACGATCGAAGGTTTCACGAAGCTGGCTTTTTCCGAGGACGTTCCAAAGCGGTTTGAATCTTATGGTTGGCATACTTCGACGGTCGAAGATGGCAATGACCTGAAGGCCATCGAAGCCGCTATCCGCGACGCGCAAGCCGTCAAAGACAAGCCGTCCTTGATCAGCGTGAAGACGATTATCGGATTCGGAATGCCGACCGCCGGGACGCGCAAAGCGCACAGCGACGCTCCCGGCGCCGATGCCGTGCGAGAGACCAAACGACACCTCGGTTGGCCCGAAGACAAACAGTTCTACATTCCTGACGAAGCCCTGCAGCACTTTCGCCAGGCGATTGAGCGTGGCGCTCAACAGGAAGCGTCATGGCGCGCACGAGTCGAAGACTACGGTCAAAAGTATCCTGAACCTGGAAAAATGTGGAGCTCGGTAATGGGCGGAGATTTACCCGAAGGGTGGGAAGATAACCTGCCGACTTTCGAGAATGCGAAACCCATGGCGACCAGAGCTGCCAGCGGCGAGGTCATCAACGCCCTGGCGCCACACCTGCCGATGCTGATTGGCGGCTCCGCGGATTTGGGCCCATCAAACAACACCGACATAAAAAACGGTGGAGATTTTGAAGCCGAAAGCACCGCCGGCCGGATAGTGCACTGGGGAATCCGCGAGCACGCAATGGGATCGACGCTGACGGGAATGAGTTTGAACGGCGGCTTAATTCCATTTGGCGGCACGTTCATGTGTTTTTCAGATTACATGCGGCCGTCGATTCGGCTGGCGGCGTTGTCGGAAGTTCAGGTCATTTATGTTTTCACGCACGACTCAATCGGTTTGGGAGAAGATGGGCCGACGCATCAACCCATCGAACATCTGGCTGCGCTCCGAGCCATTCCGCACTTGTTTGTGATTCGGCCGGCTGATTCGCATGAGGTTCGAGAAGCGTGGCGAGTGGCGATCAAGCGCCGCAACTTGCCGACGGCGCTGGCGTTGACAAGACAGAAAGTGCCGCTGATTGATCGGTCGGTTTATTCGTCAGCCGATGGTCTGCTCCGCGGAGGGTATGTGTTGGCAGAGGCTGATGGTGGCACTCCAAAACTGATCTTGATTGCTACGGGCTCGGAAGTTTCCCTGGCACTTGAAGCCCGCGCGCAACTTCAGTCCGAAGGAATCGCAACGCGCGTGGTGTCGTTGCCTTGTTGGGAACTTTTTGAGGAGCAATCCCGCGAGTATCGAGATGAAGTTCTTCCGCCATCGATTGGATCGAGGTTAGCTATCGAAGCGGGAGTGCGACAGGGCTGGGAGCGATACATCGGATTCAACGGCGATGCGATTTGTCTCGATCGCTTTGGAGCCTCTGCTCCCGGCGACGTCGCGATGCGCGAGCTTGGGTTCAACGTCGACAATGTCGTTGATCGCGCTACGAAGTTAGTTTGAGACATTCGTGCCGCGCCTGGTTTGATTGACTACTTACGGGCGGTAGACTTGGGCATGCAGTGAACGTGAACGTGTTTGACTAACCGATGCTTACGAAAGCTGATTTGGAAGCATTAGCAGCTGTTCGACTTGACGACTCGTTAATCTTATTAGCAGCGGGGAAATCATCGTCGGCATATTATCTTGCAGGTTACGCTGTCGAACTAGCACTTAAGGCGTGCATAGCTAAATCGTTTCACGCTAATGTAATACCGGACAAGGCGTTCGTCGCGGCTATTTACACCCATAGTTTGGAGAGCCTGATGAGTACGGCAGGTCTGCTCCCACAGTTCAAGACAGATTCTCTGAAAAGCCCACAGTTTGCAGCCGCGTGGGGCATTGTCAGTAAATGGACGGAAGGCAGTCGTTATGAGTTGTGGGATCCGATATCTGCGGCGACACTCCTTAGCGCAATCAACGACCCGCATCACGGAGTATTTCAATGGGTGAAGAAGTTTTGGTAGAGAGTCAGATTTCCGACTCGATTGTTTTAGTGAAGACTTTGGATGCACAGACGCTTTCCCCGTCTTCGGTCGTGTGGAACTATTTTAGTGACGCTTCCGAATGGAGGCTCTTGCTTGCTGGTCCTGCGTTTGACGCCCTATTACCTAAAGAAGAGGCACGGGCATATCAACTCGTCGCCGAAGCAATGACAAGCACCCAGCTTAGTTCAGTCACAATTGGCGAAGTAAAAATAGTCAAAAGCGATCATCCACTAATCAAAGCCACTCATTTGCTCATAGGAACAGATCCTCAAGCATTCGTCAGGGCACATTTTCGCGATAACAGAATAGATGGGGTCTTTATCAAAGAAATGTTCGTCATTAGGTCAGCCTAATTGATTTTGGAATCTCATTATTCTTTTCGATCTTTCACAAACACGATTCGAATTGCGTTTGGAATAATCCGGTAATCCGCGGGGGTGCGGCCTGAGACGTTGCCGTCGATTTCAATCAACAGCGCATCTTCGGGCGCAACTGTTTGAATATCAACGGAGCGTCCCTGCACGATCTTCACCTTTGGATTAGCGACGTGGCCGCCTTCATGAATGCGCGTTAGTTCGTGCAGAATCCCGGGACGGCTAAGCCCGCTTGCAGTCACGACATCCAACCGCGCGTCATCGAGCTCTGCCTGAGGTGACAACATCATTCCGCCGCCCGCAAAACGAGCATTAGCCACGGCTAACAGATTCATCGGACCTTCAATCACAATTTCATCGTCGATTCGAACCTTCACTGGTCGTTCGCGCCACGCTGCGAGAGCTCCGAGAGCTGCTGCTACAAATCGTGTTTCGCCTGAGAAGCGCCGCATCGATTGGCCTTGAGCTGCCACGCGTGCCGCTGTCTCTCCCCCCAGCCCGAGTGTCGATGCGTTAATGCAGATTACATGTCGTCGATAATTATCGGTCCGGGCGCGAATGGCATCCACCACGCGCGTATTTTTCTCATTCGGATCGCGAGCATAAGTGATAAAGGCTTGAATCCAATGGTCGATCTCAGCTCGTTTGCCCATCAGTGTGCGCGCGAAATCGTTACCGGTCCCGGAAGGAAGAATGGCAATGGCTGCGGCGGGATTAATCGCAGTTGGTAAGTCGTCGTGGTTCGAGACGGTGAAGTAGCCTCCAGCAGCTTCGCTGAGCGTGCCGTCACCGCCGACAACTCCGATCAATGAGCAGCCTTCCTCGATTGCCGTCCTGGCGCGACTGGTGGCATCGCCGGGAGCGGTAGTCCGGTGCAAATCATAGCGAACACCATTTTGATCAAGCTGCTGTTGGATGTAAGGCAACGCGCGTCGCGCTCGCGCGGCAGCGTCGTTGATGATGAGCAGCGGGGTCGAATTCACACGCAGATGTTAATGGTGAAACCAGAAAGCGCAAACTTATTGCGACACGATTAGAAAGCGCTAACGGCGCGAAGTATGAAAGCCTGGGCCAACAGCCCAGGCAAGGCAAGCCTTAATAGCGAGCCAGCGGTGATAATAACGGAGATAACCCAAATTGGATTTGGGCTGAAAAGAAAGTTACGAAGGCGCTGGTTTACAACGCCTTCTGTTGAGCTCGGAGGGCGGCGAGAGCCAACTCACGCGCGCGAGGCATCACGTCAACCGCTCGAGCAATCTGCGGATCGTCATTGTTGTAAATCTGGAGCGCGGTGGTTGAACCAAACGCTGCAGTCGACAATTCGTAGCGCAATTGCTTCTCGACGAACGCTCGATCACGATCTATTTGCTCGGGTGTGAGCTTGAAATCCGGTTTGCTCGCGGCGAAAGTCTTGAAGGCTTTGAACACCGCATCAGTAACCGGGTAGTCCAACGGCGTGATGTCGTGGTTGTAGTCGATGGGGCTGTTGATGACGTATTTGTCGAGGCCGGTGATGCGATTTCCAGCCAACTCCAACGCAAAACCAAAGATCGGGTTCAGTAATTTCCGCTGCGGAAGCGTGAAGTTGGTGGCGCGAATAGTCTCATCTGGCGAGATGCCTCCGCCTCCATAAACCAGTCTTCCCGTGTCGGTGTGGCTTTCGGGACCGACGGGCGGGGCGCTCTTATCTCCGGCCGAGCCGCCCTTGGTGTAATAGTCATAGAACCCGCCGTTCGAATAATCGCGCTGAATCAACCGGCCCGACGGTGTGAAATACTTAGCCACTGTCAGCAGCAAAGCGGACTCGTACTCTAACTGGTAAGGATATTGAACCAGCCCTTTACCAAAAGTGGTTTCGCCGACAATCAAGGCCCGGTCGTGATCCTGCAAAGCACCGGCAACGATTTCAGCGGCCGAAGCGCTTTCGCCATTGACGAGCACAACCAGCGGAGTTGTGTCAGGGTTTTCATTATCGGCGGCAAAGGTTTCCGAGCTGCCTCGAATGCGTCCTTTTTGAGAGACGATCGATTGACCCCGCTTCAGGAAGTTATTTGCCACTTGCACCGCTTGGATCAGCAAGCCTCCGTGGTTGCCGCGCAGGTCGAGGATGAGTTGGTTCATCCCTTTCTTGTGAAGATCGTCGAGAGCATTCTTGAACTCCTGCGACGTCGTCAAATTGAAACCACCCGTCATGGCCACGTAGCCAACGCCGGGCCGAATCATATAAGCCTCAGGAACTGACGGTAGCGGAACAGCCTTGCGCGTGATGCTTACAGTCTGGGTACTTCCCGAAAGATGTTTTACGGTGACCTTAACTTGAGTGTCTTTGGGGCCCAGCAGTAACTTGCGAACCTCAGGATACGTTTTGTTGCGCATCGATTGGCCATCGATCTCGATTACTTGATCGCCAAATCGAAGCCCCGCCTTATTCGCCGGCGCCTCATTAAAGGTGGCGCGAATGAAAGTGTTGACCTCGCCGCTGTCACGGAAGTCACCGATCGTGGCGCCAATGCCGAAGTACTCCGACCGCTGCTCCGTCTTGAACGAAGCGAACTCGATCGGATCGAAGTAAGTCGAATGTGGATCGAGCACGCTCAACATTCCGCTAATCGAAGACTTGAAGACGGAATTGAAGTCGAGGTCATTGCCGTCGATGTAATTCGCCTGAATGATTGCCAGGGCATCGCCAAGGTCGTGCTTGATCATTGATGCAGTCACGGGCGCTTTGCCGGAAGTGGCACGCCCCGCTGGCCGCTCAGAAGTGACACGAGCCGATCGGCTTTGCTGTGAAAAGATAATTATCGGGAGTGAAAGGGCGAGTAAAAGGACGACAATACCCGTTAGTGCTGATCGATTTCTCACGCAACCTCCTAATTGGCTGGTTGATTAGCCTGGTGGTAGTACCCGCGAGCTGAATTCGGCGGGTGAGCCAGAATAGCACGGAAGCCTACAACAATTGAACTTACGCAATAAAACTTCGGGAAGTTTCTTTGACTTGCAGGACTTTGAAGCAGATCTCGTGATGACAGTTGCTTGCTTCGGACGTGGCACGGGCATCTTGCCCGTGATTTGGAGTGCGCCGACCTGTCGGCGCTTTCGTCGCTGCGACCTGTCGCAGCAAGTTGTCTAAAACAGCCTATTATCAAACCCGCGGCGTCGAGCCGCCGCAGGCGAAAGCGATGACAGGTCATCGCACTCCAAACTAGCGTACTACCAACCCACGGGCAGGATGCCCGTGCCACCCTCGCTCGTGTTAACATGTGCGGCCCGTTTACCACTCAGTCGCCGGAGGATTGCGAATGTCACAGGAACTTAGCCGGGACACCCTTGTCTCTTTTGCCCGAAATCATCGCACCGAGTATGAGGATCTGCTCCGCGACTTCGTAGAAACTCCGACAGTTTCCGTAGATCCTGCCCACGCCAAAGACATTGAAAAAGGCGTGGAGATGGTTGTCGAGACCTTCAAACGATTTGGCGCTAAAGCCGAAGTCCACAAGATAAACAAGGGCAATCCCGTTGTTCATGCGACTTTTGATGTCGGCAAAAACCTTCCCACGGTGACGGTCTACAACCACATGGATGTCCAGCCCGCGTCGAAAGAAACCGAGCCCTGGGATTCAGAGCCATTCGTCTTCACGAGAAAAGGCGACAGTTATTTTGGGCGCGGCACGACGGACGACAAGGGACCGGCCCTGGCAGCTTTGTACGGCGCACGCGCGGCTGTTGAAGCAAACGTTCCCGTCAACATCAGATTCCTGTGGGAATTCGAAGAAGAGATTGGCTCTCCGAATTTTGAGAAGATCATTACGAAGGCTCGGAAGTCTTTATCGACGGACTCGGTCGTTGTCTCGGACACGGTGTGGGTCTCGCGCGAACGTCCGGCTAACTCTGCGGGCCTGCGAGGGCTGTTAGGCTTTCTTCTGAGTCTGGAGACAGCAACCACTGACACGCACTCAGGTGAAGTTGGTGGCGCCGCTCGAAATCCAATTGGTGAACTGATGAAGCTTGTTTGTGAGCTTTACGATCCGACGACCGGCCAGGTGAAGATTAAGGGTTTCTACGATGACATTGTCGCTCCTACCAAACAGGAGCTCAGCGACTGGAGCAATTCCGGCTTCACGGTTAAGGCTTTTAAGAAAGCTCACAAACTTAAGCTCATGCGCTCGGAAGATTCGCTTGAAGTCATGAAACGGATTTGGGGCGCTCCCACCATGGAAATTCATGGCGTGGCTGGCGGCTACCAGGGCCCGGGTTTGAAGTCCATCGTTCCACCGCGAGCTGAAGTAAAAGCATCCTGCCGTCTGGTTGCTCGTCAGGACCCGAAGAAGATTGCCAAACTGATCGAAAAGACAGTTAAGGAAAGCAATCCCGATGTGAAAGTCGCCTTTGAATCCATGGCGCCCGCGTTCTTAACGTCGGTTGAGGGTCCATTGCCCGAAGCTCTTAAGCGTGCCGTGAAGTTTGCCTTCAAACGTGATCCGGTTTTCGTCCGTGATGGCGGCACCATCGGCGCAATGACGAGTATCGAGAAAGTTCTCAATTGCCCGGTGTTTTTCCTGGGGCTGTCATTGCCTGAGCACGGCTACCATGCGCCGAATGAGAATTTTGATTGGCAGCAGGCTTCGGGAGGAATGGTGGCATTCGCAAAGTACTTCGAAGAAATCTCGAAGCTGCCGCGCTAAGAGAGGTTTTTGGACTTTGGTTTTGGGTCTTTGAATGTGTTTGGCGGGTTGACTCAAGCAAGCAGTCAGTCGTCGTTTTCCAACGACCAATGACCGAAGATCAAACAATCACGAAGGATCCCAGCAGCAGCCAGCGTCTGGCTCGGGCTTCTTTTCCAGGTTTGGCTGCCAGCGGCGTAGTGAAGTGCCAGAACGGTAGTTTGTAAACCGAGATGGCCCCGTGCACATTGATATCCACGATTCTTGAAAAGTGACCCTTCTCTTCGTAAACAAGATAGTGGTGGTCAACCGCATTGTTGGCGAACATGACGTGGAAATCGATGTAGCCATTTCTGATTGAGGGATACTCGGGGTGATGGTCATTATGCGGCCCGGCATAATCACCTTGTTCGTAGCACGAGACCTGCATATTCAGCTCCCGATCCAACTTGAAACCGGTTACCGCCTCGGCAAAACGAACAAAGCTCTCCGAGCGCATCATTCCCACCAATCCCAGCTTTTCGGCGGCGCCGTAAGCCCGGGTGCCTTTTCTATTCAGGCACGCCGTCTTGATATGCATCGTCTTGTTCAGCGTATCGCTGTAGTTTTCCTTCATCATCGTGATTGATTCCGGAGGAATTTTTCTTTGCTCTACGCGGAGAAAATCATAGAAATGTTCGTCCAGCAATCTCATGCACGCGTTGGCTTCACGGCGTCTTAGCAGGTCGGGATAGTTCGCGAAGTAACCCTCGCCGTTATGAAATTGTTTCGCTTGATCCGGCGACTTGAGAATTTGCAGCCCGCGCGCCGTTAAGAGGTCGGAGAATTCACTAGGAAACTGAAATTGAGGTAGTCTACTTACTGTCATGGTGAAGGACTCCGTACGATATTACTGGTCCATGCAAACTGTCAATGCAGTAGTGCTCCGTCAGTCGCCAGGAAAAAGTAGGTAGTCGCTAAAATTGAGGCCACGGCCTGGCGCCGTGGTCACTCACGTTGGTCGCTAACAGAGGCGGGCCGAGATTTTTGGTGATGCCACGAGCTCGTCCCGTGGAGCGTTCACGCTTCATGCTGCTGGCAGGCGGCAACGTGAAACCGCACGGGGCCAGCCCGTGGCCTGCGAACCGGGGGATCAGCCTGCTTTGTAGCTGTGAACATGAGACAACACAGGGCCAGCCTGTGGTATCGGCTAAGGCTTCAGTTCACCATTTATGCTTACCTACTTTTTCTTGGCGCACTGGTGCCCGGTTAGTGTGTAATGCAGTGCGATCAGAATATCCCTATCAGCAGATTACGCAGATTACAATGATTCAGTAAGACACGTGCGCGTCGACATGCCTTTGATTCAAACAACATCTGCGTTTTCTGCGGATAGGTTTTGAAGTAGTTGAGCAACACACTAAAGAGCACTGCGAAAGAGCGATTGCGGCGGCTAAGCAAAGGTGGATTTATGCCGGCAAGCAAGCGAGAACTAAAGCGACAATACCAACAGAGTCACCAGCCGATGGGAGCCTTCTTGATTCGCAATAACGTTAGCGACAAGGTGTTTGTCGGTATCAGTCTGAACCTGCCGGGCATCATCAATCGACATAAATTTCAACTGGAGCAAAACGGTCATCCCATCAAACAGCTGCAAGCCGACTGGAACGAGCTCGGAAGCAAAGGCTTTTCTTTCGAGATTGTTGATGAACTTACGCCGCGAAGCGGCGCGAACGTTGACTATCGACAGGAACTGGAACTTCTGGAGAATTTGTGGCTGGAAAAGCTACAACCATTCGGGGAACGCGGCTATAACGAACGGAAAGTAAATAGGGCAGAAAGATTGCGACAGATAGCCGCTCGACGAAGTGAAGAATGAAGGTCTTTGGTCTTTGATCTTAGGTCTTTGAACTTTGCCGCACATCGAGCGCATTTTAGTGGAAGGCTGATCAAGCGCGGCTAAGGCCGCAACAGTCCCTTTGGGAGTCCTCGTTAACAATCTTGAGGCGAAAAACAGGAGTTGACGGCTGGGAGCGCAGGCATCCGTGCCTGCCGGCGGTATCGAGAGAAGACTCCCCAAAAACATAAGAGACACGATTGTTTCGAACGAATGCGGCAGGATGCCTGCGCTCCCAGACACATGAACCACTTTGTTACCACAGGAATCAAAGACCAAAAGTGGGAGCTTCTGTATTAAGAACCGAAACCTATTATTCTCGCTAGCAATGGCTGCGATTATGATCGCCACGGTCTTCGCTCTTCACAACGAAGGACGGCTGTGGATCTGTTCATGCGGCCAGTTCTTTATCTGGTCCGGACAAGTTTGTAGCGCCAACAACTCTCAACATTTCCTTGATCCCTACAGCTTCACTCACGTTCTTCACGGATTCTTATATCTCTGGCTGCTAGCTTTGCTGGCGCCACGCATGACGCCGCGCTGGCAACTTTGGTGCGCAGTTACTTTGGCGTGTATGTGGGAAGTGTTTGAAAACTCAGCGTTCATCATCAACCGATATCGAACTGAAACAGCGGCCCTGGGTTATCAAGGTGATACTGTGGTCAACTCGTTCGGTGACATTCTGTGTTGCGCAATTGGATTTGTAGTTGCTCGACGTATCGGTCTGCGCCGGTCATTGATCGTGTTCGTATGTTTGGAAGTCGTGTTGTTGGTTTGGATCCGGGATAGCCTGGTACTCGAAATACTGATGTTGCTGCACCCCGTTGACGTGCTGAAAGCCTGGCAAATGTGTCGCTAGCTGTCGAGGACGTAAAACCAACAAGCTTCCACAGATTACGCAGATGTCTGGTTGAATATCTGCGATGTATCGCAACGAATCCTTTTGAGTCTGCGTAATCTGTGGATAGGTTTTTCGGTTCGTAGGATCTTCCAAAAAGTGAGTGTAGAAATGAACAACATCTCGAGTCTGACATTCACCGGTCGAGTAAGAAGTTTTAGCTGTGCCATCAAAGGCATACGCGTAATGATTGCCTCGCAACACAATGCCTGGCTGCATTCGATTGCGACAGTGTTGGTAGTAGGGCTCGGCTTCTACCTGCGGCTATCAAGCGCTGAATGGTGTTTCCTTGTACTCGCCATGATGTCTGTCTGGACGTCGGAAGCGCTGAACACAGCGTTTGAATTCCTTACCGATGTTGCCTCTCCCGAGTTCCATCCGCTGGCTGAAAAGGCGAAAGACATTGCGGCCGGAGCGGTCTTGATCGCAGCAATCGGTTCGGTCATTGTCGGTATTCTGGTTTTCGGCCCGCACCTTCTGGCCGCCATTAATCGCTAATTGCGGGGAAAGAATTGATCGAACCTGACCGCTGCGATTGACGTTGATCTCAACGACCGCGTTGTTCCGAGATCAAGCAAGCCGAGGAAACTGTGTTATGCCTTCGGGAATCAGGCTGAGAAGCTCTCGCCAGCTTACCTTGCTGGCGTCGTTAGTGTTAGCGTCGGCTGTTGCGGTAGGTTTGTTGACTTTGAGGATGCTGCATGCCCGAAACTACCACTATTTTTGGCTGGTTTGGAACTTGTTCCTCGCTTGGTTGCCAGCCGCGAGCGCTTTGATTGTCTACAATCTTCATAAAGAGCACTCGAAGGTGCGGAGCATACTGATCTTGATTTGCGCCGTTGGTTGGTTTTTCTTTTTCCCTAACGCGCCTTATCTAGTGACGGATCTCATGCACCTGCACTCGCGGCTGGATGCGCCATTTTGGTTTGATTTGGTTTTGTTGCTCGCGTTCGGCTGGACGGGCTTCTTTTTGGGAATCGTGTCACTTTTGTTAATGCAGGAAACTGTGCGTAAGAGGTTCGGTGCGCGCCTCAGTTGGTGTTTTGCGTTGCTGATGCTCGGACTGGGCAGCTTTGGGATTTATCTCGGACGCTTCCTGCGCTGGAACAGTTGGGATGTCGTTTTCGATCCCTTCCGGTTGTTCGTAGACGTGGCTCGACTGGTGAGACATCCCTTCATGCATTCCCAAACAGTCGCCTTCTCAGTCCTGTTTGGCTTCTTCTTCGTGGCGATGTATTTGACGCTGCTGGCGCTGATGAATTTTCATCAGGAAGTACGTGAAGTCAGAAGTACCTCGACTTGAAGCCCTGATTTTTGAGTGAGTGACTTGAACCTTTCTTATATCTCTCCTAAAGCCTGCGTCAAAGACAGCTCCATTCACGGCCAGGGACTGTTTGCCCGCGAATGGATCTCGAAAGGCGAAATCGTCTGCGTAAAGGGCGGATACATTTTCGATCGGCAAAGGCTCAGTGCCATGCCTGATTGGTTCCGTGCGGCCGAGATCCAAATCGCCGACGATTTGTTCATCGGGCCAGTGCACGCGGACGAGCGCAGCGGCAGCATGATTTTCAGTAATCACTCCTGTGAGCCAAACATCGGAGTTCAGGGTCAGATCGTATTTGTGGCTATGCGCGACATTAATGCCGGTGAAGAGTTAACTCACGATTGGGCGACCACGGATGACGATGATTACGAGTTGGAGTGCCACTGCGGTGCTGAGACTTGCCGAAAGATCATCACCGGGAAAGACTGGCAGAAACCCGAACTCCAACAAAAATATCGTGGCTATTTCTCGCAGTACCTCGCACAGAAGATTCCATTGTCCCGTCCCTGAGGGACCGAATGTTTATAGAAGGCGCGCATCCTGCCTCATCACTCAGCTCCTTTGGAGCGAAATAAGGTTGCAGCCAGATATTCGCTCCTTCGGAGCTTGGGGCCGATCTATTGTGGGCGACATCCATAAAGATAGCCACACGTGTCCAAGATGAGTTCGGAGCTGAATTGACTAGTTCTGTAAAATCGAGTCCTCTGCACTCAAAGTCACTCGTGGATATCTTTCTCTGCAGCGATCGCCCATATCTACCGGCCAGATTCGTGAAACTCCTCGAAATTTTGACCTAAATCGCGCGAACGGAAATTGCATCGAGATGTTTGGGCGTTTTTGATCGAACCTTAGGATTACACGTGTGTGTCTGACGAGGAGGTGAGTCAAATGAAGAATCGAAGCCATATCACGTTTGACAGGATTGCCGTTGAAATTCTGGTGGGACTAATTCTTTGTGAGCTCGGGTTGGTCGGCATCTATTGGCTGGACATTTTTTCCGGTGGCCATTTTCAAGCTCTGCGTACGTTGTTTGATCTTGATGGCGAAGGCAACATTCCGGCCTGGTTCTCATCAGCACAGCTATTGGTTGTCGCGCTCGCTTTTTTGACTCATGCGCTTCGCCAGCCCTGGGGTGTTCGACCCTCAAAAGGATTCTTTGGACTCGCTGCCTGTGCTGCGCTTTACGCTTCAATGGACGAAGCCGGACAAGTCCACGAGCAAATAACGGCGTGGATGGGCCGGCGTTACATCGACTGGCTGCCGAATTATGCCGGCAAGCATTTCTGGTGGGTGATGATTTGCGTTGCGCTCGCTGTCTGCGTGCTTCAAATCCTGGCCGCTGACCTTCTTAATATTTGGTCGCGTCAGCGACGGTTTCTCGGCTTGGCGGTGTTTGGGATTTTCATAGGCTTGTCGGGTTGCATGGGAGTCGAGAGTCTCGGCTACAAACTTCTAAATGGCGACCGAACCACGATCTGGTACAAGCTCGAAGTAACAGCAGAAGAATTCATGGAGATGTTCGGAGTGAGTCTGATCCTCTTTGCGACGCTCAAGCTCAATCAGGCTCTGGCGATCGTCAGAGCCAGAAGCGAAAGACGAGTCATTTGCCGCGGTCGATCAACCTCGCTTGCCAAAGTCAGGGTTGGTTGAATTATCCTCAAGCCTCAATGCGGAGACTTTCTAGAAGTTTGGCGTCACGTGTGATATAGGTGGCCCGCGTTTGATGGAATACCATCGCTCAGCGCTCGTTAGAGCTTTTGACCAACAACCCAAATTCTCGCTGGGAGTGCAGGCTCCCAACCGGAGGAGAGTCTCATGAAGAACGCGAATGAATTTCGGCTGTTCAGGCTCGGAACAGCAATCGGCGTCATCTTTCTCTTGATCTGCATGCCGACGATTTCCCTGGGATGGGGAGCGGGCGGACATATGATGACGGCGCAAATTGCTTTCAAACGACTCAATCGCACGGCTAAAGCCAAAGCTTTGGAGTTGCTCGCAATCCCGATTGATCCCGCGGCCGTCACGCGCCAGAGCAAAGACTTCGTCAACGCGTCGCATTGGGCTGATGATCTCAGACCGTTTAGTGAATTCGATGCTTTCAAGCCACGCCACTTCATCGATAAAGCTTTTTCACTCGACGGAACACCCTTGCCGGCCAACGATCCCGACAACATTGTCAAAGCCCTTGAGGACAATGTGGAAATTCTAAAGACGAGTACCGATAAGAATGAGCAGGCCCAGGCCCTGCGTTTGATCATCCATTTCGTGGGCGACATTCATCAGCCCTTGCATTGCGGCACCAGAGTTGACGCCGCTCACCCGGAAGGTGATCGCGGGGGCAATCTTACGAAAGTGAAAATAAAGGGCGCAAACGGCAAGCTCAAAGACACCAACCTTCACAGCTACTGGGATGGAGGCATCGGTAACTTTCCGCCGAGCGGCCCCAACTTCGCACCGCCGCCCTTGAGCAAGATTCCAGCCGCGGTCGCTGCGGCAGTTGCGGGTAATCCTGCGAGTGATCCGAATTTAAAGCTCAACGATCCTTTTAATTTTGACGGGTGGGCAGATGAAAGCTTTGCGTTGGCGAAGAAGGTTGCTTACAAGAACCTGCAGACGAAGCCCACACCGGCATATAACCAGGCAGCGTTGAAGACGGCGAGGAAGCGAGTCGCCTGGGGCGGCTATCGCCTCGCTGCTTTGTTGAATGCGATCTGGCCTGAATAGGTGGTTGCCTCGCGTGAGTTTGGCCGGCGCGTTTTCGCAAATGAGCGCGCCGGTCTTCAGTAGATGAAGTGGTTTTTGCAGAAAAAGGTGATCTACTTCTTCTCGGAGCCCGAACTCTGGAAGGTCTAAATCTCACCGCAGTGCGCCAAGAAAAAATAGGTAAAGCATAAACGGTGAACTGAAGCCTTAGCCGATACCACAGGCTGGCCCTGTGCTGTTTCATGTTCCCAGCTACAAAAACAGGCTGATCCATCGGTTCGCAAGAGGCCACGGGCTGGCCCCGTGGTGTTTCACGTTGCCGCCTGCCGCCAGCATGAAGCGTGAACACTCCACGGGACTAGCCCGTGACATCACCAAAAATCTCGGCCCGCCTCTGTTAGCGACCAACGTGAGTGACCACGGCGCCAGGCCGTGGCCTCAGATTTAGCGACTACCTACTTTTTCTTGCCGCACTGCCTGCGCTCCCACTGGACATTCTTCGGAGCCGCATCTCATAATCTTTCATCTGCCGGCAATCAATATTATTTTAACGACAGCGCGGTACTTTCGCTGATTCAAATCCGGAGCGAGCTTTGTCAAAAAAAGTCATCGGTATCGGAATCGTCGGTGCGGGGTTTGCTCGCACCACTCAAATTCCTGCCTTCAAAGATTGCATTGGCGCGCGTGTCGTAGCAATCGCCAGCCGTCATCGCGAGAACGCTGAACGCGTTGCCGAGGAATTCAAGATCCGTCATGTCGCAAACGACTGGCGGGAGTTAGTGGCTATTGACGACGTTGATCTTGTCAGTATCGTTACTCCGCCGGCCACGCACATGGAAATTACTCTGGCGGCGCTGGAGCATGGCAAACACGTGCTTTGTGAAAAGCCGATGGCGATGAACGCCGAAGAAGCAAAGCACATGACTGAACGAGCTGCCCAGTCAGGTCGTCTTGCTCTTATCGACCACGAGCTGCGCTTTCTTAATAGCCGCCGCATGATGCGAGCGATGCTCAACGGCGGAGCGATTGGCACTGTACGTCACTGCAATTACGTTTTTCGATCGGACTATCGCGGTGTTTTGGATCGTCCGTGGGACTGGTGGGCTGACAAAACCATGGGAGGAGGAACGCTTGGCGCGATCGGTTCCCATGTCATCGATTCGTTTCGCTGGATGATCGGCGCTGAAATTTCTGAAGTCTTTGGCATGCTCTCTTCCCACATCACAGAGCGTCCGGACAAGGAGACGGGAACGATGCGTCCCGTAACTTCTGACGACGAGGCGAAACTTTTGTTCCGCTTTGCTGACTCCGAACACACGAAAAGAGCTACCGGGGCCGCGGCTCTATCAGTCGTGGAATCAGGTGGTCATGAGAATCGTTTGGAAATCTACGGCAGCACTGGAGCTTTGATGGTCGAGGATACTGGTGAGCTTTGGCATTCACCCGCAGGGTCAGCTGCCTGGAGACCTGTGCCGGTGGATCAGGATTCAATGGCCGCGGGAATGCGGCCGGGAAGCTGGTCGCGCGGCTTTACGGCGCTGTCAGGCGCCATTATCGACGCTCTTCATGAGGGACGCACGACGGTGGAGGGCGCAGCTACTTTTGAAGATGGGTATCGGATCCAGCTGGTGCTTGATGCGATAAGGGATTCGAACAAGCGTGGCTGCTGGACAAGCCTGTGAGATTTCGGATTGCTGAATAAAAATCTAAGACTATCCGCAGATTACGCCGATTACACAGATGTAAGAGCAAGTCGGCGGAAGCGTGATTCAACCTTAGTTGGTCCAAGGGATTGTTGAAGATTCCGCGGTATCCCAGCGTCGACTTCCAATACACCTTTCTATTCACGCCAGACGAAAACATCTGTGAAATCTGCGTAATCTGCGGATAGTCTCTGGATTCCTATCGGTTACTTCCTGGTAGCTTTTTCAGTGCCTGTCTTGGTGCTGCCGTAGCCGCCCCAGATGCCATCCAACATTCCGCCCGACTTGATCTCGTAGGCAACGAAGGCGCATTGGGACCCGCCCAATCCAACGGTCAAAATATTTCCCTGCTTGATGCCAAAGCCCGAAGATCCATTGTCCCAAGCGAACTTGTAGCCGCCCGAATCAGCCGTGATCGACAGCTTGCCTTTGTAAGCACTTCCGTTGGGGTTCTTACCGGTCGTATTGTAGCTGCCCGCTAATCCCGAGCCACCAGTTGGCGCAGCTTTTTCTGTTCCACTTTCGTCGGTTCCCCAGTAGCCCCATTTCCCATCCAGCGCTCCATCAGCGAGGACTTGATAACTCACCACGCCACAGCCTTTGCCGTCGGTGCCCTCGGTGAACGCAACCGCGATCACGTTTCCACTCTCAACTCCGACGCCGTCGTATTGCTTGCCTGCGTTCCAGCGGAACTGGTACACGTCGCCATGCTTGATAACTTGAAGCTCGCCCTTGTAAGCACTGCCATCCTCGTTGGTCCCGGCCACTGAATAGCTGCCGGCTATGTCGGGATTGACCGCAGGTTGGCTGGCACTGGGAGTAACCGCGGGCTGGCTCGCGTTGGAAGTGTTGGCAGTCCTGCTGGTCGAGCTACAACCCAGCACGGCGGCGACGAAGAAGCTTAATCCGATCAAAGTGGTTTTCCATGAATTAGATTTCATAGCTATTCTCTCCACGAAAAGTTGATTATTAGGCCGGGACCATCGCTCAAGACTGATAGGGCGCTGCAATATATGTTCGTTATAGTTTCTTGTCAACGTTTTTACTTCTGTCTATATTGACTCTGCTATCAGTCCTGCTTCGCTCGTTTCTACCATTAACGATGCCCACAAAATCCCGGAGCAAGCGGTCTAAGAAATCAGTTTCGCTAATCCGTGTCGGCGTCGATACCGGAGGAACTTTCACCGACTTCGTATTCGAGCTGGATGGTCAGCTTCAGATCTTCAAGCTTGCGTCGACACCTGCCGATCCTGCCCAGGCTATCCTGGCCGGTCTGAAACAAATTGAGGAGAAAGTTTCAGCAGACGCGGCACTCGAAGTTGTTCACGGAACCACCGTGGGAACAAACGCACTCTTACAACGTCGCGGCGCCCGCGCGGCGCTGGTGACGACAAAAGGGTTTGAAGACGTGCTCGAAATTGGCAGGCAGGCCAGGCCGGAACTCTATAACTTGAACGCGATAAAGCCTTCACCGCTCGTGCCCGACAACCTGCGCTTTGGAGTAGATGAGAGAGTGGTCGCGTCCGGTGAAATCCTCGAGCAACTTTCCGACGCGGACATCGAAAAGCTCGTGTCGAAGCTGAAACGCTTGAAGCCCGAGTCGATCGCAATCTCGCTGCTTTTTTCTTTCGCCAACAGTAAACACGAACAGCGACTGGCGCAGGCGTTAGCTGCTCTTGGCGTGCCACTCTCGGTCTCCCACCAAATTCTTCCCGAGTATCGAGAGTACGAACGCACCTCGACCGTGACTGTTAATGCCTACCTGCAGCCATTGATGGGCGATTATTTGAACCGGCTTATTAACTCTTTTTTTTCGGAGACAGCACAACAACCGAAGCCGCAACAAAAACCAAACCAAAGAGTCTTTTTCAGAGTTATGCAATCGTCGGGTGGCAGCATCTCCGCCGTAGCCGCAGCTCATGAGCCAGTTCGCACAATTCTTTCAGGCCCGGCCGGTGGAATCGTGGGCGCTTTGCGTTCGGCGGGTGCAGCCGGATTCGCGGATATCATCACGTTCGATATGGGCGGCACCTCGACCGATGTAGCTCTTTGTGATCGAGGCGCGCTGCGAATGACCAACGAGGCAACCGTTTCCGGGCTGCCGGTAGCAGTGCCCGTTATGGATATTCACACGGTGGGCGCGGGCGGTGGCTCGATCGCTCGAGTCGATGAAGGCGGCTCATTACGCGTCGGGCCTGAATCAGCTGGAGCTGATCCTGGACCAGCTTGTTATGGCAACTCGTTGTTGCCAACGGTCACCGACGCGCACCTGGTGCTTGGACATTTTGGCGGCTACGGGTTACTCGGCGGCAAATTCAAACTTGATGAGGAACGGGCTCGCATCGCGATGACCGCGCTGGCAAAAGAAATGAGTCAGGCTGCCAATCGCAAAGTGAATGTCGAGCAGGCGGCGCAGGGCGTTGTTTCGGTGGTGAATACAAACATGGAGCGAGCCCTCCGGCGCATCTCGGTCGAACGAGGCTACGACCCCAGAGATTTTACTTTGCTCCCATTTGGAGGCGCGGGTGGATTACATGCAGTAGATCTGGCTCGAGCTTTGAAGATACCCGCGATTATCTCGCCCTCAGCCGGTGGAGCTTTATCAGCAATAGGCGTGCTCGCCGCGGACGTGGTCAAGGATCAAAGCCGGACGGTAATGCTTGAGGTGAAGCCGGGAATTGAAGCCACGCTCGATGTGATCTTTCGCGAACTCGAGGAGTCGAATCGCGTGGCCTTACAGCGCGAAGGTTTTTCCGATTCAAAGCAGCGACACGCGCGGACGCTGGCAGCTCGGTACAAGGGCCAATCGTTCGAGATGGACATAAGCCAGACGAAGCGAAATATTGCTGAAGCTTTTCATCGGGCTCATTTGGCCCGCTATGGCTACGCGCAGCGTTCAGACGTTGTCGAGATAGTCGCAGTACGATTGCGTTCGTCGGGGTTAGTAGAACCGTTGAAGCAGCGACGCTTGCCAAAGTCGAAAGCAGCTGAGGCAAAACCTCGCACCCAGGTCACGACCGTCCTTGATGGAAAGAAACAGCGCCTTGGTGTCTACGAGCGCGAAGACTTGAGTGCGCATTCGAGACTGATGGCGCCATGCATCGTCGTTGAGTATTCCTCAACCACGTTGATTCCAACTGGCACAGAGGCAACTGTCGACACGTACGCCAATTTGATAATCAATCTATTAAGCACTCAACATGACAATGAGATTCACGTTTGAATGTCTCGCAGTTAGGAACGGTGGCTTGCCCCCGCCTCAAGATGCCCCTTCACGCAACTACGAGGGAACCTGGTTGCTTGAGTGCTATTCTCAGAGCGGAGATAAACCGCCCTTCCCAACTTGCAAATTTGGTAGTGCCCTAATTTGGAGTGCGGTGACCTGTCACCGCTTTCGCCCGCGGCGGCTTGACGCCGCGCTGCTTGGTAATGTGCCGTTTTCGACAACTTGCTGCGACAGGTCGCAGCGACCAAAGCGCCGACAGGTCGGCGCACTCCAAATTAGGGCACTACCGCAAATTTGGAGTGGTTGACACTCACCTCAAGCGTTGGACATTCAGCAGCGTCAAATGAAAAACCGTTTCGATCCTATCACTCTTGAGATTTATCGCGCGCTTTACACCTCTGTGGCTGAGGAGATGGGTATCGCGCTGCGCCGAACCGCATTCTCTCCAAACATCAAAGAGCGTCGTGATTACTCCTGCGCCGTGTTTGACAGCGCTGGTCGCGTTATCGCCCAGGGAGATCACATGCCTGTGCATCTGGGCTCGATGCCGATGGCGGTTGCCGCTGCACTCAATAGCGTCCGGCTAAAACCTGGCGACATCGTGATCCTCAACGATCCGTTCGCCGGCGGCACTCATCTACCCGACGTAACTCTAGTCGCAGGTGTGTTCGCAGGAACTGCGGAGAGGCGGAAAGGGAGACGGGGAGACGCGGCGATGTTTCGAGAAAGTAGTCGCTCTTCACCCCGTCGCCGTGTCCCCCTGTCTCCCGGTCTTTCTTTTCCGGTACCGCTTTTTTATGTAGCTAATCGAGCGCATCACGCGGACATTGGCGGAGCGACGCCTGGTTCGATGGGGCTGGCAACCGATGTCTACGGCGAAGGAGTACGCATCCCGCCGGTCCGGCTGGCGCGCGAGGGAAAACTGGACAGCGACATGATGCAATTAATCATGGCTAACGTCCGTGGCAACGCCGAACGACGTGGTGACTTTCAAGCCCAAATAGGCTCGCTGCAGACAGGCTCAACTCGCCTGCTGGAAATTGTCGACAAACGCGGCCGGGTCGAGGCGGCAGCTTACGCGGAACATTTGATCTCGTACTCGGCGAGGCTCATGAGGCACACGATTCGTTCGATTCCGGATGGAGTCTATGACGCCACCGACGCGCTCGATAATGACGGCATCACCGACAACGATGTGCCCATTCATGTCACGATTACGATAGCAGGCGAACGCGCGCTCGTTGATTTCACCGGCAGTGCGCCGCAAGTGGCCGGCGCCGTCAACGCCGTCGAAGCAATTACGGTTTCAGCAACCGCCTATGTATTTCGTTGTCTGGTGGGTGCGGATGTTCCCGCAAGCGCCGGCCTGATGGAGCCAATTGAAGTCATCGCTCCGGAAGGAACGGTTGTAAACGCAAGACACCCAGCGTCAGTCGCTGGAGGAAACGTTGAAACTTCGCAACGCACTGTCGATGTGCTTTTTAGAGCGTTAGCGAAAGCGCTGCCTGAACGAATTCCCGCAGCGAGTCAGGGCACTATGAATAATTTGACTATCGGCGGCATGGATACGCGCACCGGAAGTGAGTTTTCTTATTACGAGACTGTAGCCGGCGGAATGGGAGCGAGACCGACGCTGGACGGTTCAGACGCTTTACACACGCACATGACAAATAGCTTGAACACTCCGGCTGAAGCTCTCGAATACGCCTATCCGTTGCGCGTGCGCGAGTATCGTGTGCGCCGAGGTTCAGGTGGAAAAGGCAAACACCGGGGTGGTGACGGCGCAGTGCGCGAAATCGAGGTGCTCGTTGCCGCGCGCATGTCGCTGCTCGCGGATCGGCGCAAGCGTGGTCCATATGGCTTGAACGGAGGAGACGACGGCACCCCCGGCAGGTCATTCATCATTCGTGACGGACGCACTGAGCGAATCGGGTCCAAAGGAAGTTGGCAACTCGCCGCCGGTGATCGGATCCGCATCGAGTCACCCGGCGGCGGCGGACACGGAAAGAAAAAACGTTCTTAGTTCTTTGTAGTTGAAGGAGCTTTTGGTTAAACCCAAAGCTAGCCGGAGATTACGCAGATTCCACCGATGTTGGTTGACTCAAAGCTATGTTGACGCGCGTCTGTCTTACTTAAATCTGTGGGATCTGCGTAATCTGCGGCTAGGTTCTGAAGTATTTACAGCACACAACTGGCCAGACGGTTTGACAGCGGAGCCTGCAGGGTATTAAGTTGCAATTTGATTTGGGCTGGTGATTTCTTGTCGTGATGAAAAAGCTCAGCATTATGGACTTCTCAAGGCGCGCGCAAGCAACGCGATTGCTGAGCCTCGCCCTGCTGGTGCTCGTAGCTTACAGCACTACTTTTGAAGCAGTTCACACTCACAAAAACCTGCTTCGGAGTACTCCAGCCGCGACCACGGCCTCCATCAACGACAGCAACGCGCCCTCTCAAACGCGAGCGCAGAACCCGGCAGGCGAGTGTCTCGCTTGTCAGTTCCAACAGAATCTTTCGAACGCAGAATTATTAGCGCCGCCCACAATCAACGGTCCCGCGGTCTTCCACGCGGTGGCCGTCTCTGCTCCGCTTTCGATCAATTCCCTTTCCCAAAGGACCGGCTACGGCCGAGCTCCGCCAGTTACCAGCTAACAACACAGCACAAGGTTCGCCGGGTATCAACTAACAAAGTTATCCAGCGAACTCGTTTCTGCTGATCTCAGATCTCTCGCTCCGCAGCGATCTGGGAGCAGCAATGATTTCTGCTAGAGAGTTAGTGAGGTACCTGCAATGATTCGAAAATCTTTGAGCGGTTTTCAAGTTCCGCTGTTATTAATTACGTTTCTTTTTTCTTTTTCTACCCTGGCGGCGGGCCAGGCTTTGGGAACAGCGGGCACTGTCAGTGGCATCGTTACCGACCCTGATAATGCCGTAGTTCCCAACGCGAGCGTAACCATCGAGAACTCGGTGACTGGCTATAAGCGCACTCTGAATACAGAGAGCGATGGGTCGTTTAAGTTCATCGGTGTTCCACCGAATACATATTCGTTGACAGCAACAGCCACCGGTTTCACCACTGCGAGACAGACACTGAATGTACGTTCGTCAGTTCCGATTTCGGTGACGATTCCTTTGTCTGTTGGCGCAGCCACAGAGTCAGTTACCGTCACTTCCGGTGGTAACGATGTGCTCGAGAATATTCCCACGTCACATACAGACGTCGATCAAGGTTTAATCGAGCGGTTGCCTATGAGGTCGCCCGGCTCGGGACTCAGCGACGTCGTAACGATGGCCGCTCCAGGTGTGGTGGCGGAATCAAACGGAATGTTTCACCCCCTCGGAGATCATTCACAAACAACTTTCTCAGTCGACAACCAACCCATCTCAGATCAGCAGAGCAAAGCATTCTCTACTCAGCTTCCGCCTGATGCTGTTCAATCGATGGAGGTCATCACCGGTGCGACTCCGGCTGAGTATGGCGACAAGACGAGCCTCGTAGTGAACGTCATCACGAAGTCAGGATTGGGCCAGAAGAAACCAACTGGCAGCTTCAATGTCGGCTACGGTTCGTTTGGCTCTGTTTCTCCGTCGCTGGCGCTCGCGTACGGTGGCAAGAAACTCGGTAACTTCGTCACGTTCAATTTTGAGCGGTCCGGTCGCTTCCTTGACTCGCCGGAATTTACTGCGCTTCACGATCGTGGCACGTCTCTTAGCTTGTTCGATCGCCTCGATTACAGCCTTGGGCCGGATGACACATTTCATTTCAACGTGTCGCTGGCTCAGAATCGCTTTCAGATTCCGAACACCTTCGATCAACAAGCTCTGAACCAGGATCAGAATCAGCTGGTCCGCTCGATCAATCTTGCGCCTGGATACGTTCACATCTTCAACAGCAACTCCGTCTTGACGATCAATCCCTATTTCCGCCAGGACCGCGTGACCTATTCGCCGAGCGCGAATCCGTTTGCCGACAGTCCAACCACCATCAGTCAGGAGCGCCGACTGACTAACGCAGGACTGCGAACTGATTTGTCGTACGTCAAAGGAAAACACAACGCTAAATTCGGCGCGCAGTTTTCACACACATTCCTGACAGAAGACTTTCAATTTGGAATCACCGACCCGGACTTCAACGATCCGGCCGACCCTGATTTTGTCCCGGGCCTGCTTCCTTTCGATCTGACACGCGGAGGTCAGCGTTTTAGTTTCAACGGTCACACCGACATCAAACAGTTCGCCGCTTACGCTCAGGACGCCATAACGCTTAAACAGCTCACGTTGAGTCTTGGTCTTCGCTATGACAACTATCGCGGCCTCAGCCAGGGACAATCTCTGCAGCCACGGCTGGGCGCTTCCTACATCTTGAGGAATACCGGCACTGTGCTGCGCGCTTCTTATACTCGCAGCTTCGAAACGCCGTACAACGAAAATTTGGTGCTTTCGAGCGCAACTGGTGCAGGCGGGTTAGGCAGCGGCGCCTTTGGCAGCGCGACCGCCGACGTATTGCGACCGGGTAATCGAAATCAATTCAACCTCGGCTTGCAGCAAAGTTTTGGGAAGCTGATCGTCATCGATCTCGATTACTTCAACAAGACCACTTCCAACGCCTACGATTTCGCGGCACTGTTCGATACGCCCATCACGTTTCCGATTTCATGGAACAAGTCAAAGATTGACGGGGTGTCGTTCCGCGCGAACTTGACCAACTACAAGGGCTTTTCCGCGTTTGTTGTAGCCGGACACACGCGGGCGCGATTCTTTCCGCCCGAGACTGGCGGCCTATTCTTCAATTCCGATATTCCGACCGGAGTCTTCAGAATCGATCACGATCAAAAGTTTCAGCAGACGACTCAGCTACAGTATCAATTCAATCAATGGAAACACGTGTCGCCGTACGTTTCCTTCACATGGAGATACGACAGTGGACTGGTAGCGGGCTCGGTGCCCGACTTTGCCAGTGCGCTCGAGTTGACGGGCGACCAACAAGCGCAGATTGGACTTTTTTGCGGAAGTACGTTCGCGACGCCAACGTCGCCATTGACAAGTTGTGCTGCGGCTAATCGTGGGGCTTTGAGATTGGTTATTCCTGCGGACGGCGCCGCAAACGATGACAGCAATCCGCCTCGCGTCGCGCCGCGTCATCTATTCGACTTGAGTGTTGGCACCGATAATCTATTCGGAACGGACCACACCAAGATGACCTTGCGATTTACGGCAATGAACCTGACGAACAAAGTCGCACTTTACAACTTTCTTTCCACTTTTAGCGGCACGCACTTCGTGAGTCCGCGCAGCTATCAAGTGCAATTAGGAGTAACGTTTTAGGATGACAGGCTGCCAGCCCGGCATGTCCATGAGTATCTACTTTTCGGACATGTTGCAAAGAAAATTCCTGGGGGGAGGTACGCAGGCAGTGGGAGCGCAGGCATCCCTGCCTGCATAGGTTTAGTTAGACGCCACTTTGATCGTAAAGAAAATTCCTGGGGGAGGTACGCAGGCAGTGGGAGCGCAGGCATCCCTGCCTGCATAGGTTTAGTTAGACGCTACTTTAATCGTAAAGAAAATTCCTGGGGGAGGTACGCAGGCAGGGATGCCTGCGCTCCCACGCTATGCGCCGGCGCGCCGGACGTTACCGCCCTTAGCTCGCCCTTCGACAGTAGTCCAATCGATGTTAGAGAAGAACGCTTCGATGTATTTCGGTCGCTCAGCTGGTTTGTAATCGAGCAGGTAAGCGTGCTCCCAGACATCCATTACCAAAATCGGATTGAAGCCGGCGACGTTTCCCGTTTCGTGCAAAGTGATCCAGTGATTTGAAATCCGCCCATTGGCAGGATTCTCGTAACAGATCGCCCAGCCAACGCCGCGCATCTTGCCGATGCCGACAAAGTCTGCCTTCCAAATGTCGTAGCTGCCAAAACTTGTTTCCGCGGCTTTCAAAAATGTTGAAGTGTTGTTCGGATCTCCGGAACCGCCGCCGGTCTTGAGGTTGTCAAAGTAGTATTCGTGCAGGACCATGCCGTTATATTCAAAGCCAAGCCTTCGCGTTAACTCTGAATAGGCCGGCATTTCATCCTGGTCTACGTTGCCGTCCTGGATGAATGCCGAGATTCGGTCGCTCAGATTGTTGGTTTCCTTGACGTATCCTTCGTAGAGTTTGAAATGCATTTCAAGCGTCGCATCAGAAATGCCTTTCAGGTTACTCAGGTTGAAAGTGCGTGGTTTATAAGAACCGATAGTCATATCTCTGCCTCCGCAGTTAGGGTCTGGCGATGTAGTGCGCCGCCAGGGTTAGAAATATTAAGGGGAGGGCTTGAATATCTCGCTCAAGTGTGCCGAATGCGTTGAGACTATGACGATTTAGTGTTACGGGGCTTTGGATTTCAGATTGCTGAATGCGGATTGAGGATTGAGGATTTCTGAAAAAAGCGAATTGCCAGGAGTGCTTGAGATTAGGTATCTCACCACTTCTGACAATCCGCAATCAGAAATCAGCAATCGCTTACGCTCCGCCGAAGATGATCCAGTCACCGTGAGCGGTGCCCATCAACCACAACAGCGGCAGGGAAAGCCAGGCATTCGTACGCGAAGCAATGAATGCTTGTCGCGGAAACTCAGCAGGCGGAGGTGGTCCGCCGGCGATGGCAGCCAAGGCTGCTTTATTGTTTGGCCAGATGATGCCCCAGACGTTCAGCATCATGACGAAACCAAAAGCGCCGCCGACACCAATTGAGAGCGTCTTGTTACTTGCCATGACCTGGCCGTTATATGTAAGACTCGAGGTAAGCCAGCACAGGACAGCTATCGCCAGCAAAACGAAAATAATCAGAGCGATTACGGCGAAGACTCGTCCGTCTTTGGTTAACGCCGGAACTTTCTTGATTATCAAATACTCGATGAAGAAAGCGACAATCGGGCAGACCAGCCACACCAACAAAATCATCCATACATTGGCAGTGCCACCAGCGTTGTGGTTGGCACTCACATCCGTTTTGAGGGTCCACATGGCAAAGTACATCAAACCCGCCAACACCGTGACCACCGCGCCCCACCGAAAATACCAAAGAGCTCTACCCAGCAGGTCCGGGTTAACCTTCTTCTTGGTGTCGCCGTCCATCACTTTTTGCAGCGGGACGTTTACGAGGTTGAAGAAATAGAGCAATCCAATCCACGTAATGCCGGCTACGAAGTGCAGCCAACGAACTAAGATGTGAGCGAATTCATCGGCCGATGGTGTTTTGAACACCTTCATTAGATCCTGCAACATCGCCAAAACGACGGGGAGATGAACGTTTGACTCGATCAACATAAGCCCTCCGAAAGGTTGAATGACCGTGATCTATCAGAAACTGTTGGCGTGAATTACGCCGCGAAGATTACACCCATTAAGCCTGTCAAGGCAAAGCGTTCTTTGTACTTTGTTCTTAGTTCTTTGCTTTTGATTAGTATGAAACGGATACCCTTCAAGGCTCCCAAACCACAAACCACAAAGAACAAAGCACAAAGAACCAAGAACGGTATTCTATTCGTCTAAGGGTCGTGGCCCTGCGTCCATGCCGCGCGTGCTCACCTGATTGACCACGTGTACGTGAAGGTTGTCGTTGACTCGAATCTGACATGAAAGTCGAACATTCGTAGCCAAGTCAGTCTCCATTGCCAAACGATTACGCTCAAGCTCAGCCATCTCGCCGGGATCTCCCGAAAGAACCTCGACACGACAGGTTGTGCAGCGAGCATTCCCTCCGCAACGATGCAGAATGTCAATTCCGGCATCCTCGATTGCGAGTACAAGTTTTTTTCCGGCAGGTGCTTCGAATGTTTGCGGTCCACCCGCGGTTTCGGCTGAAATCGTGGCCATTATGGAATTACTCCCGATGAAATTGTTTTGAGAACGTAAATGAATTTGTCACAACTGGGGCTCCAACGCAAACGTCAGACTTAGCCGCGGATTTCGCCGATTACACGGATTCAATTGTTTTTGAGTCTAACTAGCTTTGCCCGAAAACTCTTAAATCCCACCTGCGGCAGCTGGTGGTTACTTCAGGTCCAGCCTACCAATGTTTGATGTCGTTGTTAATGAATCCCACCTGCGGCAGCTGGTGGATGGTTCAAGTCCTGCCTATTTCCGTTG
>DATNBH010000052.1:0-41601 GCA_035572035.1 Pyrinomonadaceae bacterium
GATCCGCAAAGCGGGCGGGAGCCAAAGGGCAGATGGAAGAGAAAAGCCAGCGGAACGCGGGGGCGCTAAGTAGACGCGAGGATCGTGGTCAACGACGATACGCCGCGGCGGTACATGATGTTGCGAGAGGATGGAGAAGGACTCCAAATCGCTATTGCCGCGCGCAGCAGCCAAACGAGTTGGGCCGCGCCGCGAGGGGTTCGTGGTGGAGGCTGAGAAGATCGTGTGGAGATCCGCCGGCGGATATTTGAGGAGTGATCGCGATCAGACCGACGAGGCGCACTACGATAAACTCGAGCCCACAAAAGGATGAGAACCCCATCGCAGCTTAGTATTATTCCTGCGCATGGGTGGATGCATGGCGATTGTCGAGACTTGCGATTGACGCGTCTGCGAGGATTTGGAGCCGGCGACAGGGGTTGAACCTGCGACCCTCTGATTACAAATCAGATGCTCTACCAACTGAGCTACGCCGGCCTCGCTATAGAGCGCAATAGCGCATTCCGACAAAACTCGGATACTAACAACAGGTTATTAAAAACGCAAGTTACGCTCAGCGTTACGGATATTCCGTCTCCAAACCGGACGTTGCCATGCCCGACGCTGGGGCTAAACACCCCGACGCCAGGGTCAGTTTCGAGAAAATAACACAGATGATGATAAGGTCGGTCGGGGATGCTCCTAACTCGCCTTCAATCCTGAGCTGTCGCCACGGCTGGGGGCTTGGGTTCGCGCCGGCGAGCGTTCATTTCCATCACCGAGTAATAAAAGGACCGAAAATACCCGTACATTGACAAGCAAGCCAAGACTACAACCAGCCACAACATTGCCCGGCCCGCAGTATATATAAGGACAACGACATCGCTCCTCGTTAGCGCTTCACCGCCTAACAAGCGATGACCGGCTGTTCGCAATTCCGGGACAGTCCAGAACTCAATAGCAGGAAAAGGCCGCCCAAAATTGGCCACAGGAGGCTTTCCGGCAACGCTTGAGGCTATTAATAAGGCCACAGTCACAACCTGGGCGAGCATCTTGAACTTGCCCATCTTCGACGCTGAGATTATCAAACCATCGACTGCGGCAATGGATCGGAGACCTGTGACCGCAAATTCGCGCCCGATGATGATCACAACCGCCCAAGCCGGTGCCAGCTGATTCTCGACCAGCGAGATCAGTGCCGCGGAAATTAGGAGTTTGTCGGCAATCGGGTCGAGCAATTGTCCCAGTCGCGTGACCTGATCTCGGCTGCGAGCAATCTTTCCATCGAGATAGTCGGTGAGTGCTGCGCCCAAAAAAATCGCCACGCCCAGAATGTGACGAGGCACTCCTAACCAATTCTCCGAGAGCGGCGTCAGCAAGACGACGACCAGCAGCGGCACAATGAATATGCGCAGGAGCGTCAAAAAATTTGGCAGATTCACAGACAGTACCGCCTGGAAAAGTCGAATTAAGACGTTGTGGATCTGAAAGTTAACTTAAGTCTCAGCGTGTTGAGTGTCAAGATAGCTGACAGGTGTTTAGAGTTCAAACTTCCGTTCGTGGTGCTGTAAGGATGCAAACTGAAGTTGGAACTCCTAAGCGCCTGTTCTCAACGGCCTCAAACTTTCTGGAACCATTGTCTACAGTTTCATGAATACATACTGACAACTCGAGTGCTTGTACTGCAGGCTGCCAGCCTGCAGTCGCCAGACGAGAAGAACAAACTACAAGCTAACACTTATCTGCAGGCTGGCAGCCCGCAGTGCATGATCTGAAAGGACTCAAACATGAGAACTCCCGCGCTACTCTTACTACTTATTCTTGGACTAATGCTCTGCGCCCAGCCAATCCTGGCGAACGATCAACGCGCCGAAGATCTTCTCAAAGAAGCGCGCGCTGCAATCGGTGGTGAGGAAGCTCTCCAAAAAATTCAAACTCTGGCGATGAAGGGCCAGTACCGTCGCGTGATTGGCGACCGCGAAATGACCGGTGAACGTGAAGTCAGCCTCATGCTGCCGGACAAATATCTAGCCGAGGACTCGTTCTCACAGGGAGGTCTAACCACTGCGATAATTAATACTCGAGGCCTTAATGGTGAGAAAGCATGGAACAGTTCGAGCGGCGGAGGCATGGGCCACGGCGGCATGGTAATCCGCATGGCTGGCCCGGGCAGTAACGGTCAGCAAGCATCACCGGAACAGATGGAAGCCATGTTTCGACGCGTGTATGGCTCCGAATTCTCGCGACTTCTCTTAGCTACTCTTCTAACACCCTCTCCTTCGCTCGCAGTCCAATACACGTACGCCGGAGAGACGGAAGTCGAAGATACGAAAGCTGAAGCAATCGACGTGGTCGGGCCCGACAATTTTTCGGTACGTCTTTACTTCGATAAACAGACTCACCTTCCGCTGCTCTTAAGTTACCGCGGACGAAAGCCGCGCATCATGACCGCATTTGCTCGTCCAGCCGATGGCGTAAAAACCGAAGACGCCGTGAAGAAGGCTCGCGAAGAAGCTGAGAAAAAGGCAACTGCTGACGCATCTGCAAAACCCGAGGAAGTCGACTTCTTTATCCGCATGACCGAGTACAAGAAAGTAAACGGCGTGTTGCTTCCGCACAAGCTTACCTTTCTAACTGAGCAAGAAGTGTCGGAACAATTCGATGTTGCCAAGTATCAGGTCAACCCTACCTTCAAAGCTGATAAGTTCCAGAAGAACTAAAGAATTAGATTTTAGATCGAGGAGTAGCAAATGCGTCCCCAGACCAGATACCTGCGCGTCATCGGTGTGCTTATCGTCCTTGCGATGCTTGCCGGCCTCAGCATCGCACAATCCAAAAAAGAGTCAAGAAATGAGTCGAGAAGCGATTCAACTCTCGAGATCACTGTTAAAGATCAAACCGGCGCCTTAATTCACAATGCGCGCTTGTTATTAACCATTAATGGGAAACCCGAGGGCACGACACAGTCGAATCAAAAAGGTGAAGCAAGGTTTAGTCGCATCCCAACTGGTCCGGCGCAAATTAAAGTGGAAGCGCCCGGTTTCAAACCAAGCCAAATCGATCTCACCGACCTGCGACCCGGCATCAATCGCACGGACGTCGTACTGGAGATCGATCCGATCAAGGCCGACGTCAATGTTGAAGACGACACTCAGACGAAAAACTCAGATCCATACGGACCGGCTTTCACCAATGTCCTTACCGCGGATCAAATCGCGGCGCTTCCTGACGATCCGGATGAATTCGAAGCCGCAATCAATCAGCTTGCTGGTCCTGACGCACAAATCCGCGTGAACGGTTTTCGCGGCGGCAAGCTTCCACCAAAGTCGCAGATTCGCGAGATCCGCTTTCGGCTGAATCCCTACGCCGCGGAAAACCACGATGCGGGCCATGGCTTTGTCGATGTGATCACAAAGCCGGGCGTGAACTCCTGGCACGGCTCATTTAATTTTGGCTTTCGCGACGAAGCTTTGAACGGACGTCAGGCTTTCGCTCGATTTCGAGGCCCCGAACAGCAACGTCGTTTTGGACTGTCGCTCGACGGCCCGCTTTGGAAGAACCACACCTCCCTCTTCCTGAACGCTGATGGTTCGCTGTTCTTCGACGCAAAAACAATTGTGGCTACGCTGCCCACTGGAACGTTCACTGATTTGGCGTTTCGTCCTTCGCGCAGGCTGAATATCGATGCCCGAGTCGAGCATGCTCTCAACAAGACGCACACGTCGAGATTTCAATACCAGCGCAATGCCACCCTCCAAAACAATCTCGGCACCGGCGACTTTGATCTCGCCTCGCGGGCGTTCTCGCAGAATCAAACGGAAAATCTTTTCAGGCTGGCTGATTCCGGAGTGATTGGAAAGCGCTACTACAACGAGATGCGCTTCCAAACTCGCTGGCTCGACACCGAGGCCACTTCCGCGACGTCGGGCCAAACTATTTTGGTGCCTGGCGCTTTCAATAGCGGTAGTGCGCAACGCGCTGGTGGACGAAATCAACTCGAGTTCGAGCTCGATGACAATGTCGATTATGCGTTGGAAAAGCACGGCGTTCGTTTTGGAGTTCAGTTCGAAGCCGGTCGTTATCGCAGCAACGATTCAACTAACCGGTTCGGCACTTTTCAGTTTGCTGACCTGGCGGCGTACGAGGCGGGACGGCCTACGCAGTTCACGCAACGCATCGGGGATCCCACGGTCGCTTACAACCAATACCAGTTTGGTTGGTTCATCCAGGATGACTATCGCCTGAACAAAACATTCACGATTAGTTATGGTCTTCGACACGAAGTCCAGTCGCACGTGAATGGCAAGTTCAATCTCGCGCCAAGATTTGGCTTCGTTTGGTCGCCGAAGAAGAGCGGCTCAATCACCATTCGCGGCGGCGGCGGTATTTTTTATGATTGGTACGCATCGCAGACTTATGAGCAAACTCTGCGCGTCGATGGTGAGCGTCAACGCGACCGTATTATCACGAATCCCGGCTTCCCGGATCCGTTGAGTGGCGGTACTGCAGTCCTTCAACCACCAAGCCGCATTCAGACTGATCCGAGCATCGATTTGCCTTACATCATTCAATCGTCGATCGGGGTTGAGACGACGCCGTTCAAACTGTTCCGCTTGACCACGAACTATTCATATCAGCGCGGCGTGCATCTGCTACGAGGAAAGAATCTCAACGCACCGATTGCAGGTGTGCGTCCGATTCCCACGATTGGCAACATCACCAACATCGAATCGTCCGGCTACATGGGCGCACATCGGGTGACGATCGGAATTGGTCCAGCGAAGTTTGTGAATGGATTTTTCTGGAGCGCCAATTACCTGCTCATGAAAAATACAAACGAAGCCGACACTCCGTTTAGTCTGCCGGTAAATAACTTGAATTTGAGAGCTGAGCGTGGTCCAGCGGCCGGCGACATTCGACACTTCTTTTCAGCCTTTGGCAGCAAGAAGCTGAAGCGAGGTTTTGGAATCTCGGCCATCGTCAATGCGACGTCCGCGCTGCCTTACAACATCACCACCGGTTTTGATAGCAATGGCGACACCGTCATCAATGATCGGCCATCTGGTACCGGACGAAACAGCGCGCGCGGAAAGGCTCGTTGGGAGATTGGCTCGAGATTAAGTTGGGGAACGAATTTTGGACCCGAGCAGACGCAAGGCAGCGGCCCGCAGATGAGAATGGTCCGAATGGGTGGCGGCGAGGCTTCAGCGCCTTCGATTGGCGGCGGCGGCACCAAACGATTTCGTCTCGAGTTTTATGCCCAGGTCTTCAACATTCTCAATCACACTAATCTGACGAATTTCGTTGGCGTGCAAACCTCGCCCTTCTTTGGTCAGGCCACCTCAGCACAGGGCCCCCGCAGAATGGAAGTCGGGACTAGATTCAATTTCTAAATGATAAAGGTCATTGGTCTTGGGTCTTGGGTCTTTGGTATTGGGTCTTGGGTCTTGCGTGCAAGGTAGTATTGGTCTCCGATACCTCACCAGAATCTTAAAGTCCTCGGCTTTGCCGCCGCACAGTGCGGTGAGGCTCTGCCTCACCGTTATAGCTGACTTGTCTTTGAAGGCTCTGCCTCCTTGAGGCGCAGCCTCAAGTATGAAGTTCGGCTCATCGAAAGGCATAGCCTTTCCGCACTGTGCGGCGGCAAAGCCGCAATCAAACCTCTTCCAGTCATGTGGAGTTCTCACGGCCAATCACCAAACCGCAGGCCAAGCCGCGCTTTTGACGCTGGCATCAAACTCACCCTGTCGTATAATCCGCCGTGAGCGGTGACGAATCATCCAAGTACCGGCGTTCGAGGTTTCAGCCGGGGCGTCAGGATTTGGTTCACGCCAAACAATCCTGTTTTCAGGAGCGCCACCTCAATTATCGCACCGCTCACTTTCTTCATCGCCAGCGATCATTGCTCTAGTAACTCGGCTTCCGCCCAAACACTTCGTCAGACCAGATCGCGGGATTACGAGTCATTCCTCCTTTGCAGTTAATCGTATATGCCTAAACGAAAACCTCAGCGATCCGTAGGTCACGATCTTAAAGCCCTGAGAACAACGACAAGGTCTTCCTCGAAATTTAGTAGGGCGTGAAATCCTGGTTTTGGGTCGACGCGGCCACCTTTTCATTGACTGCGAAGTACGTAACAAACGCGCTCACGTCCTCGGCCCAAGTTCACGAGGATGACGCTTGTGGTGGAAAAGATATACCTCTTGATCCACGTGATGTATGTTTGCTCGGTCCGTAGACTCAGGTGTCTGAATCGAGCCACGTCGCTCACCTGTTCAAGCAATCTCTTTTCCGCTATCGATGGCGCATTATGACGCCCTCCGCGGACTTATAGTACTATTCGCCAGATAATTAATAGTTGGGCGAAGTGCCGAGGCGGCTTGGTACGCCGCGGTCGTTGCGAGACCGGCTTCTTATGGGTGCTGTTGGTAACCGCTTGGAGGCGATGCGGGTAGTCGCCATTCTGGATCAATTAGGAGGCTTACAATGTGGTCTTGTGTAAGGCGGTGTTTGGCGCGTCGTTGGGGATGGGTGGTTGCGTCCGCTCTCGTGGGTGCAGTACTTGGTGCGATTGTTGGGATGTTGTGGGCTGGGCCGACTCCCTGGGGGATTATCGGTGGGGCCGTCGCAGGTGCGATCGGTGGAGCATCAGTTCAGTTTGGAATCTGCTACCGTGAGTGCCAAAGATAGTGCCGTGCAAATGCTGTCGCTAACATGCTAAATGGTGACGGCCCAACAGCCAATAGAGGCGGCCTGTCAATAGAAAACACTTCGCGGTAGTGGCCGCCCGAGGCCATCCCTTCAATCATTTGATTGACATTCGTTTTTGTTTTCCAATGCACGCTTCACGAACGTTCAGACTGACTCGCAACTTCCGTTAGGCAGAGCATTCGTCCTCACCTCACGCGGCTTTTATTACTGTCGCTAGCAGCCGCGTGATGGAACCAAGCCCGGCTGGGGTGGCTCGGCATCTCAGCCTGAGATTTCCCGGTGAGTGAACTGCACCAAACAGCCAAGCGGGCTCGCCGTGAAGCGTCGCACTGCAGGTAGTTCAAGTTCATGCTGCTGGGGCAAGGCGCTGCAGTTCCTGGCTGGCGTGGATGCGCGAACCATTGCTCGAGTTCAGTCTCGCTGGCCGGCTTGAGCTCTTGCTGTCTGCTTGAGAGGATGCCCTGACGCAGCAGCAAGCGGCGCAGACTGCCATTCTCTCCGGCACGTACCTGGACCAAATGCAGGCGCCGGCGTAATAGGTCCCGCACCGGCTGGGTCTCCACTGGATAAATGTAGGCCGCGGGCACCGCGCCTACCAGCCGCAACTTGGCCAGTGCGTAAGCGTCGCGCCGAACCGTTTTCACTTTGGCGCCCGTGATCAGATAGAGAGGAGGGTGTGTGCTAACCCCACTTCGAAACCCTCAGCGCAAACCATCGATCAGCCAGTACCAGTTGAAGGTGCTCTCAACTACGATCTTGAGATTGGCTTTGTAGGGCGCGAGCAGCTGAATTATTCTTCGGCAATCGTTGCGCAGCTTTTGCTGGACCATTACCTGCAGTTGTTCGTTGATTACACACACGTGACAATCTCTTGCGCTCAAATCGATTCCGCAGTAGAACTTCATCAGAGGTGGCCTCCTTTTTGGTGAAAGGTTGGTAAAGCAAACGCAGTTTACTTCGTTCGCTTTCGGCCGCCTCTATTGATTATCAAATCGTTGCAGGTGAGCGCGAGACAGCGTCTTTCTCAACTAGCTTTTTCTGCGTCGGTTGCGTGCCCCCGCCCGCGCCACCTGAATCAGCGTTCGGCTCCAGGTAAGCGAAGGACTACTGAAGTGAATCGTTGGCAATGACTCACGTTTTTATTTCATACGTTCACGACGATAAAGACCTCGTCGATCAACTCGCTAATGACTTGCGGGCGTTGGGAGTTGAGGTTTGGTTAGACCGGGAGCGCATTCGCCCCGGGGAGCGCTGGAAGGATGCAATTCGGCAGGCAATAGGCAAGGGTGCCTTCTTTCTCTGCTGCTTCTCCGCACATTACGAATCACGCGAAAAGAGTTACATGAATGAGGAACTGACGTTGGCAATCGACGAGTTGCGGCAATACTCAGCAGAACGAACATGGTTCATACCTGTCCTGGTATCACGGTGCGAGATACCGTCGCGTTCTATCGGCGCGGGAGAAACTGTCCGCGACCTCCAATGGGTTGATCTCTACACTGACTGGAGCCGCGGCGTTCATCAAATTGCTTCAGTGATACTTGATCAAAGGAAGCTAGCAATCGATCAAGCTCTCAAATTCCACCAGCGACCTCCAGTGATGAGCCTTCGGACCGTGGGTCGAAACGACCTCACGATCAAAGAAGCCATCAATATGATTCGCGAGCGTGAGTTTTACGAGAAGGACTGGGGACCGCAGGGAGGGGCGTTCTTCCACCTCTATTATCTTATTAACGAGGATCAGGATGGAGTTATTGCTGCAAGTGAAACCGGCCTCCTCTGGCAGCAAGGATCTTCTGAAGGACCTATGGAAAGACGCGAGGTAAAGAAATACCTCAAGGACCTGAATGAGAAACCATACGCGAGTTTTTCTGACTGGCGTCTGCCAACGATCGAAGAAGCGCTGTCCATCATCGGCCCAAACGGGCGCGTAGATCATCGTTTTGGTGCGCCTCTTGTGTCGTGGACATGCGACTCCGCACCCGGCGGTCTCACCTGGGCTGTAGAATATGGACGAGGACGTTGCTACCCAATGGGCGATTCTGGTATTGGACCCAACAGATTTTGGGTCCGTGGTGTGCGCACATGGGTTGTTGACTAAGCCGCCGAACAATCGTTGGACGCGAGCGGCGGGAGCGCGTTTCTCACTAACTTGATTCAGCGCAGGGTGTTTTGATCCGCTCCGCCGCGTCAACTCAGACGTTCGATGCCTCTTGGAAAACCGGCAGCGGCTTGAAAAACTAAAATGAGGTTACATTTATGGAGTGGGGAGCAACAGATAAAGAACTTGTTCAATCTTGGCTGGCATTTAAGGAACTACACCGTCGAAAACTTGTCCTATTTAGTATCGCAACAATGCACAAGCCAAATATGAGTCCACTAGATTATGGCTGGACAAATAAGTGGGGCGTATGCACCGACGATTACTTTATGAATCGAGTATTAAGCAATCCAGAAGATTTTCGCCTAGCGCACGATGTGTTCGGTGCTGATGTTATGACCCCTGGTAATTATCATTGTGTAAACCCCAGAGAGTTACCTAGTATGCTAGCCAAGCACTTAGATATAGCTGACATTGAAATGTTGTTTGATTCGGCAGAGGTGGCTAAAGAAGTTAATCGCTACCCTCTAGCCCGTTATAAACGCTCTCGGTCATAAAACGCTCTCGGGATGATAAGGTACCGCGAAAGTCGTTTGAAAAATAACCGCGGTATCGAACAAATCATTGGACGCGCGAGTCCCGATGCATCGGGATGTTTCGCATCATGACTCGTCCGAAGATGCTTGATTGAATTCGCGCCGCCGCGTCAACTCAGACGTTCGGCGCGAGGAGACGCTAGTGGTGCACGGTCAACCGACGACAGTGGACCCCTGGAGCCAGATTGAGGCCGACACAGGTTGGACGATTCCCGCCTCGGCTCGTCAAGGTTGCGAGGCGCCGAAGCTGGTAACCATCCCGGCGGGGCGCGAGCTCTATGCCTCGGGTCCCTCGACAAAAGTGCGAATGGAGTGGGGGGCGTTCGAGGAGAACGACATCGGCTGGTACTTGCAGGGCAATCAGCTGGATCCGAGTTGGTATTTGGATACCCGCACACAACGCATCCCAATGTACGAGTATGTGGTCACGCTAGAAACACCGACCTTGGCCGTCATGAGCAAGGTAGCTGCTCAGTCAGGCGCACCTCTGAGGGCTGAGCCCTCGAAGTTCCAGTACTACACGCCAGTCGGTCTGGGCACACCCAAGCGCGTCCGATTGCTCGGTCACTTGGAGGTTGACGGAAGCTTCATTCCGGCCACAGATGCCGACTGACTCTTCCCTCGAGCGGATCGCACCGGCAGGCTGATGCCTGCTCATGTCAAACGTCGCCGTCATTTCGCGCAATCGGGTCGCCGCCGAACAAATCGATGGACGCGAGCGGCGGGAGCGTACTTCTCAACCTGCGTGATACGGCGGAGAGTGCTTCGATTCGCGCCGCCGCGTCAACTCAAACGTTCGGCGTCTTTTGAATGTTTTTACTCGGATTAATTTCAGGTGTGATCTCCTCGCTTGCGGCCGCAGCGATCTTCTTGGCGTTCACGGATGGCATCCATGGCCTGCGATTGAGGAGACGGTTCTCGAAACTCAAAGGACGCTACGTACATTGCGATCTTGCTGGACAGTCATTTGGAAATCAGTTCACCGACATTACGCAGGTACGGCGGAATCTCTTGATTTTGGAGGGCGATGACCCGGCGCAAGGAAAATGGCGCAGCACAATTCTCATGGACGAGCGGTTCCCTGGCTTCGGGTTCGGTCAATATCAATACGACAACCAACCGGACTGCGGGCGTCATGAAATCCAAGTCGCGCATGACGGCAAGACGATCTTTGTTCAAACGCAGAACACCAGTCACGGCAAAAACGCGACCTCCGCTTATTTATGGAAACGTGGTTAGGGTTCTATGCCCTAAACGGCGCCGAACAAATCGTTGGGGCCGCATTCTTCTGTAGTCATGGAAGCTGATATTCGATCGTTGAGGCGCGAGGCCGCGGCAGCGGGTCGCGCGGTCATGGCTAACGCTCTAAGCTACGACGAATTCATGGGCCGCTTCGCCGACAGCGGTGACGATTTGGTGTCGGACTTGGTTTATTTGCTCGAACATGAACCGCAGAGCGGGGGCTTTCTTGGTGTAAACGAAGGCGACTGGGCTCAATATCAATCGCAGTTGACCGAGACGATCGCCGTACTGGAAACGTAGCAGTCCAACAAGTCGTCGGACGCGAGTCCCGATGCATCGGGATGTTCGTAACTTGCTTGGTGCGGCGAAGGGTGAATCTAATCGCGGTGCCACGGTCAACTCCGCCGTTATATGGCTCCCGCGCAAATCGTAATGACATTTTCTGAAAATGAACTGAAGCGAATCGAGCATGAAGTAGGTGGCTTGTGTAAACGACGCGTTCCTGCCCATCTCCAAGACAAGATCCAACTTCGTTATGCGGTAACCAATCAAGACGTCCTAATTCGTGAGCTTCGGCCCGATTGGCATGATCCATCTGAGTGGATCGAATCCGATATAGCCAAGTTGCGTTATGTACGGGCCGCTGATGAATGGCGCCTGTATTGGAAAAGAGCCAGCGGTAAATGGTGGCTATATGAGCCACACTCGACATCGAAGACGCTATCCTCAATGGTGAACGAAATCGACATTGATTCTGACGGTTGCTTCTTCGGCTAGGCGCCATACCATAAATCGTTGGACGCGAGTCCCGATGCATCGGGATGATTCGCATCATGACTAGTTCGGCGATGCTTGATTGAAATCGCGCCGCGTCAACTGAGACGTTCGACGGCTGCGACCACCAAAGCGAAATCATATCCGGTCCTTAGTATGTCTCGTTAGCGGAGGAAAAATACGATGATTACCATTACAAGTTACCGCCTCGTCTGGGACGTGGACAACCACGTTGGTAATGTTGATATTGCTTTACAAGGTGCGCAGCCCATCATGCTGAGAGGTGTTATTGCCACCGAGTTCGCGGCTTTAGCAGCGATACTTAACGAATCGCCAATTGCATGGGAGCCAACCACCCGGGCGATTGTGACTGGCGTCGAACTGCCGGATGGTGCGTGATTCTCAAGCTGGATGCCGGGATCGATATTAACGATTGGTAGATAGGCAGACAATGCCTAACGAAGTAATCACAACCCTTATCTCTTCATTAGTGGGCGGCTTATTGGTCGCTATTGTAAGTCATTTCCTAACAAGGAAAAAAACAGAAGCGGAAACCGAAAAATTCAAGGCTGAAGCCGATAAAATCAGAGCGGAGGCTGAAAAGGCTAGAGCCGAAACCACCAAGCTCATGTCTGAAGTAGAGAGATTGAACGTCTCTGTGGAGGATGCAAACTACAATAGAGCAAATGTTAAGGAGACGGTTTTATATGACTCGAAGAAAGGAATATTTGGTACTGACTTTGAGGGGCTAAGCGGCGTCATTCCTGGTGATGAAAAGCGCGAAATCGGGCACGGCGCCGTTAGAGTTGACCATGGGACGCTGATTATCGAACGAACGAATGCGAGCGGTAGCTTCATTGTTTATCTCCGCCGATATTCAATCAATGGCAAGGAAAAAGATTACATTCCAAAAAATGAGGGTGTTGAGGGAAGCAGAAAACTAAGGTTTAGCTGCGAGGCTAAAGTTACCAGAGGTGCTTGCACTCTACACATCGTAATTGGCGAGAATCTTACGAACAAGATTCTTGAATCAAAAATGCTCTCTTTTGCTCAAGAGAAATGGTCAAAAATTGATTTGGTCTTTAGGATTTCACCATCGTCAGATTGTTACTTGCAAATTCATCATTCCAATATTCCTCAACCTAGTAATTTGCTGTTGCGCAATATGTTTTTGGCTGACCGCTCAGATTGATTGATCTTAACCTCGAGGCGAGACGCCCCTAACTATTCATTGCAGGTGAGCGCGGGATAGCGCCTTTCTCAACTCGCTTTTTTCCGGGCGGGTTGCGTGTCGCCGGCTGCGCCACCTGAACTCAATCGTTCGCTTGCAGAAACCATTCAGGAGAAATTGGCTATGTCCTTCTTGGGTCTCAACTCACCGAGCAACCAATTTCAATATGATTCTGAAGAGCAAAAGTCAACGAACACCATTGGCGCCATCATGTTTTTCATACTGCTGGGAGGTGGCCTTATTGTTGGTGGTATCGTCTTTTACATCATGCACTCAGCAAATCGAACGCACGAATGGCTTGAGCGCAGTGGGACCAAAGTGTCTGCCGAATGTGTGGCGATGAACTTTTATCGTGAAAGGCATTGCGCTGAGTATAAATTCACCGTCGGCAAGATCACGTATCACGGATCTGGGTCGATCAAATACCCCAAACCATCGAATAACGAAGACCTATTTTATGACCCCGCAAACCCAGATATACACAGGCTGGCTAACGACGAGCCGCCGTATGATCTTCGCATGATGTATTTTGGTCTTATTGCAACCCTTGTGATCGGGCTGCTCGCAAAATTCTTTGTGGAGCCGCTGGTCTCAATGATTAGGGGAAGGAACACCTGAAAGGAGAGGTTGAGAATGGAAAAGTTTGAATATCAGGTGCTGACTAGCCAAGAGACACCCCAGGTCTTTTTGTGATGGCCGGTGTAATTTTCGCTTTGAAGGTCTGACGCATTCCTATGGACGACGCCCAACAGCCAATCGTTGGACGCTAGCGGCGGGATGCCTCTGAATTGCGGATTGCGGATTTGAATTCGCGCCCGCGTCAACTCAGACGTTAGACCGTTCACATCTACAGGAGAACATATGATTACAGCAGAAACGCTTCGCAAATTTGCTCCCAAAATCAAAGACCCAGAGATTCATGCAGGTGCATTAGAGGATGCACGCCAGACCAGTTCGGTGACGACACCGCGTCGGCTTTGTCACTTCATGGGTCAAATCTTTGTAGAAACAGGCGGGTTTGCGAGAATGGAAGAGAATTTGAATTACAGAGATCCGCAACGCCTCGACGCCCTTTTCTCGGCAGTGCGTGGGATCGACGATGCCCGTGCCTTGATTCGGCTCGGAGCAGAGGCGATTGCCAACCGCGTTTATGCCAATCGTCTCGGCAACGGCAACGAAGCCAGCGGGGATGGGTGGCGGTACAGAGGTTCTGGTTATAAACAACTCACTGGCCGGTCAAACTATAGAGAGATAGGAGAACTTGTCGGTCTCGATCTAGAAGGGAATCCTGAACTCGCGCGCGAACCTAAGGCTGCTGCCGGCATCGGCTTTGCGTTTTGGGATGCACGCAACTGTTCTCCATTGGCTGATCGCGGCGATGTCGAAGGCGTGACTGCAAAGATCAACGGCCCGGCCAAACTCGCGCTCGCGGACCGCCGCGCCGCAACATTCCGGGCGCTCGGTATTTGGACCCCTAAATAAACTAAGGTAGCGCAGCTCGCGGAGGACGGCGGCCGGTCAACATGTGAGATTGCGCTAGCCCAAGCGTCTCCGTTTTGAGATGAGGAGATGCGCATTAACAGCTCAAAATTATGTCTTCACTGGGAGAAAGTCTAAAGAAAAAGTGGTTGAGCCAGCGGATTACGCTGAACGCTGGCGCGTCACTGAATGAAGTTACGTGGTTCGAGACAAAATACAACGTTCTTCTCCCTGAAGATTTTCGTGAGTATTTCCTGACGACGAACGGCTTCGATGGCTCAGAACATTGGGAAATCGACGAGAATATGATTACCTTTCTGGGCTTGAATGAAGTGAAACCGTTGAGTGAATATTGGTCGTCTCCGGTTGCGGGTGGAGATTCTTATTTTGTGTTCGCAGACTACAGCATCGCGGCTCATGTCTATGCCATTCGCCTGGTGAGTACTGTAACAGATACTAATCCGGTGGTTGTGTTGTGGGACCGCCAACCAATTCAGGTCGCTAATTCTTTTACGGAATTTGTGGAAGCGTATCTTGAGACTAAGGATTCGGTCTTGTTTCCGGGACCTGAGGCCCAGCAAACCCAGCTTGGCTGATTGAACATCATTCGATCAGCGGGAGCTGTGCCTGGAGAGCTTATTTTGAATCGAAGATTCGTTATCGCTGGATTCTTAATTGGCTTGGCGGCGTTTCTCGCCGCGAACGTCTACAGCTACAGCCAAGCTTTTCCACCCTGCTGTGATCTCACCGTCGCGTTCGGTCTTCCCTTCCCGCTGGGAAGATTTGGTGGTCTTGTCGGACAAGTATCATTTTTCTTTACGGGAATTTTGATCGACAGCCTGATTGCGATGTTTGCCAGCCTCGCTCTAGGCTGGCTTTTCTCCAAAGCTTTGCCTTTTGTCTTCACGTCGATGCGGAACGTAAAGCTTTGGCATCTCGGAACCCGTTTATGAAAAGCGAAATCGGTTTGTTACTGATTAACTGAGGCGCGGATAATCAATTGAGAGAGTCTATCGCGAGGCGGTTCAACCCCGACGCTCGAGATAAGTTGCTCCCCCGAAACGCTGCGGTCGACATCTGCTGACGTGAACGAATGAAGTACGCTCTCTTTCTAATCCTAATTTTCAATGGCGCGATTATCGGAGGTGCGCAGGCTTCGCCGAATCGCACCGAAAGTTTTGATCCTTCGGGTGACTACCATCCCTTAACTCGTCCGGTGAATGAATCCGACAAATTCATCCAATTTGATTTGCAGGTCAGACGAAAGAACGGAAAATTGGTCGCCTGGGGAGAAGTTAGAGGCGTTCAACCCTGGTACAAGTTCAGATCCGTTTTTGTGACTGAGAAGCAATTGAGATTTTCAACTGTGAAAGTCGGCGGTGTGAGTTATGAGTTTGACGGAAGGTTCCTTGCCAAAGGAAATTTTGCCAGCCAATCTGTTGGAAATGGAATTGTAATGCTCGAAGGAACGTTGCGCAGATTTGTAAACGGCAAAAAAGATATGGAGGTCAGCACGTCCTTTCTGTACTTTGCGGGTTGTTGATGCCTTTTCTAAAGAAGCTCCTTAACGCAAGGAACCAAGTCATATGACAAGTACTCAAGCAATAATTATCAGATAACAACATCAACAAACCACTCTACGGTGTGAAAGGACGCGAAGTGTTCGCCGGCAAAAATTAGACACAGCCTCGCTCCCGGTTGGCATAGCCGCTTATCAGAAGCACTGCAGAAGTACTACGCCGCCAATAAATAAACAACTGGTGCTGAGCGAGTGAGTGTCGCGTGAAAATTCCTTGGTTAGCGTCAGTTTAAGATGACCACGATTAGGCGCTTGAGAGACGGCGAGCCGAAAGCGATGAAACTTGGAAAGATGATGATCTTCGTTTCTGACCTGGCCGAAGCGAAGCGATTTTATTGCGACATCCTGGGCTTCCCGCTAAAGGCGGCAAATGAGAACAGGCTCGACTTCGTTCATGAGGGTTGTGATCTCATCGCGTTCAAATGTGATGAGAATGCCCGCGTTGAGAATTACAGCGAAGTGGCGCGCTCAGTCTTTCTTTTCGAAGTTGATTCAGTAGATGAAACCCTGCGCGATCTACGCGCGAAGAGTGTGCGCTTTCTACATCAGGAACCTGCTGAAAATGAATTCAGTCGCTATGCTGCGTTCATCGATCCGTTTGGCAATGTTCACGAAATATACGAGCCGAAAAATTAGAGGCTTACATGAAGCGGGCGCTGCAGGCACAATCCGTAGTCGTAATCATCCTGGCGTTGCTCTTATTTCCTTTCCTGCTCAACCTGCTCCGGGTACCTGTTGGTGTCGGCCTTTTCCTCGTTCTTAACCCACTTTGTCCTTGTATTGCTTCCGCCTGTACTAACTGTGCCTGTGATGCTTGTGTCTTCAAAGTACTTGCTACAATCATGGCCGTTCTAATTGTAGTACCACTACTCTTTTACTTTCTCGTGATGCGCAAAAGCCGCTTGGACTAGAGAAGTAGTGGGCCAGAGCAATGAAAGAACTGGAGCAGCGGCGCCTTGACGAGGAACTAATCACGTCGGCTAAAAGCGAGAAACTCCTATGGACAAGCTTGGACTTATCCAATCGCACTTCAAAGTGAGCCGCGCGCTTATCGGGGTCGTTCATCTTCAGGCGTTACCGGGCACGCCAGCAAACAAACTCGACGTGGCTGCCATCGCTTCCATAGCCGTGCAAGAGGCCCGAGTCTATGAAGAGGCCGGATTCCACGGCGTGATGATCGAAAACACTCACGATCGTCCTTATCTGAAGAGCGCAGTCGGCCCGGAAATAACGGCGGCGATGTCAGTAATCGGCGCCGAGATAAGAAGAGCAGTCGCCTTGCCGCTCGGGATTCAAGTGCTTGCCGGAGCCAACTCAGCTTCGGTCGCGGTGGCGCTCGCATCGGGCGCAAGTTTCGTGCGTGTCGAAGGCTTCGTCTTTGCGCACGTGGCTGATGAAGGATTGATCGAAGCCAGCGCCGGGCCGTTGCTGCGATATCGACGCGCGATTGGAGCGGATCACATCCGTATCTTCGCTGACATTAAGAAGAAGCATTCGGCCCACGCCCTCACTTCAGACCTCGACATCGTTGAGACGGCGAAGGCCGCAGAGTTCTTTGGCGTCGATGGTGTAATCGTCACCGGCGTTTCAACCGGCGAGCGCACTAATCCTGACGAAGTGAATGCAGTGGGTCGCGCGGTTTCAGTGCCAACCTTGGTAGGTTCGGGAATCACCGCGGAAAACATCCATGATTATGAGTATGCCGACGCGTTTATCATCGGCTCTTCAATAAAGCAGGACGGACTCTGGTCGAATCCGATGGACATCGAACGCACCCGTGCCCTCGTTAGTACGTTCGGCGAATGACTGGGATGAACCGAGTATTCCTAACGTTTGCGCGGACTCAGGATAACCTGGGGAATCAGTTGAATGCTGATGAAACTTGAGGTTAATTTGGAGTGCGATGACCTGTCATCGCTTTCGCCCGCGGCGGCTTGACGCCGCGATGCCTTAAGCATGCGCACTTTCGCAAAAACAAGCTGCGACAGGTCGCAGCGACCAAAGCGCCGACAGGTCGGCGCACTCCAATTCGGGCACTATCCTGGTTCGAACATGATTTTGATCGCCAAAGGCGCGACGTACCCCAGTCAGCATCCCGACGCGTCGGGATGCTGACTGGCCCGGAGGATCCACATGAACAGAATGACTACGCATTCGCCTCGCTCGAAGAGTGCCACTACTGTGCGACTGGCGCTTTGGCTCTTATTGGCTGCAGCTGCTGCAATCCCTGGAGCCGCACAAACTCAGCAGCGAGGTCGTGATTTAGGAATTCCCTTCCCGGGCAAGACCGGTCCATTGAATGCGATCACCGACGTTCCCGGAATCGCCGTTGGACACGTCACGCTCATTGAAGGCGACGGCAAACTCGTGCCTGGCAAGGGCCCCATTCGAACCGGAGTCACAGCGATTCTTCCGCGCCCGCGCGGCAATTGGGATCCGGTGTTCGCGGCAACGTTCAACCAAAACGGCAACGGCGACATGACGGGCATCAACTGGATCAAAGAATCCGGTTTTCTCGAGGGACCGATCCTCTTGACTGGAACGCACAGCGTCGGGACAGTGCGCGACGCCGCCATTCAATGGCAATTGAAGAACGGCCGCGAGTTTGTTTTCACTTATCCGATCGTCGCCGAGACGTTCGACTTTTTGAACGATGCGAATGGTGAGCACGTGAAGCCGAACCACGCAATTGAGGCGCTTAATCTTGCCAAGCCTGGTCCCGTGGAAGAAGGCGCTGTTGGCGGCGGCACGGGAATGGGCTGCAATGGATTCAAAGGAGGCATTGGGACATCCTCGAGAATGCTGACCGCTACCGAAGGTGGGTACACAGTTGGAGTGTTGGTGCAATGCAATTATGGTGGCGACCTGCGCATCCTCGGCGTCCCGATTCGTACTGAGATAACTGACCTTCGCACCTGCACAGTGCTACAGCAACCGTTAAGCAGATTCTGGACAGCCGGCATTCCGCCTTGCCCAGCATCCGGCGGTGGAGCGCGCGATGACGGTACTGCGGCTGAACACGAAGGTCGCGGATCAATCATTGTCATCGTGGCTACCAACGCGCCGCTGTTGCCGCATCAACTTGAGCGCATCGCGAGACGAGTCAGCCTCGGGCTCGGACGGCTGGGAAGTTTCGCAGGGAATTCATCCGGGGATTTGTTTCTTGCATTTTCGACGGCCAACGACGGCGCTGCGAAGGTCGAAGGCACGCCATCGCTGGTGATGCTGCCAAACGACCGTATCGATCCTCTCTTTCGAGCAACCATTGAGGCGACAGAAGAAGCTGTTGTAAATGCGATGCTGGCGGCGAAAACGATGACGGGAGCTGACGGAATTCGCGTTTTTGGCCTACCGGGCGATCGCGTCGTCGCCACTTTGCGGAAGTACAACCGAATGAAATAGTCAGCCTGCGCTGACAGTTCCTTGGGTCCCGCTTTTCCAGCGAGGTTTATGTCGGGCATCAGAATGGAGCGCGTCATTGTCGGCGATAAAGTGTAAAAACTGTGGCTTAACAAATTTTGCGACGGCTGAAGTGTGTAAGAAGTGCGGGCACGACTTACCCGGCAACTCCCGTCGAGCGCCTAATTTCGGATCGAATTCATTGGATGGACCGTGGCAAGACAACGGCCTCTTAGTAATGAGCCTTGACGCGAGCCTGCCCGAACGTTGCATCAAGTGCGACTCTTACGAAGACGTGCGATACAAGGTGGTTCAGGCGACCTCGTACTCACACTGGATGCTGCCGTTCTTTTTCTTCCTGCAGATAATTCCTCGCTTCATCGTGAGAATGCTGCTTAAGGAGGTAAGGGTCGAAGTTGCTCTCTGCAAGAAGCACTCGTCAAAGTGGCGCAGAAATTTGAAGTTCAATATGCCGCTAACTTTGATCGGGCTTGGGCTCCTCGTTTTTGGCTTTTATTATTCAGTGACTAACATCGGATACGAACAGAATCCTCTAGCAAAGTCGCTGGGGTTTCCGGGACTTGTGATATTCATAATCGGCGCGATGGCTTGTGTGATCGGTGGCGATGCCGTTCATCTCAAACGACGCGAACTCGGTTGCGTTTGGCTCAAAGGCGCGGGAAAAAGTTATCTCGCGTCTCTTCCGCAGTTACCTCAATGGAGCTCGTCGCGTTGAATCAAAAGCGGAGCCAGTCCAAGGGATTGCGCGCTGACCTCTCTGCAACATCAAATCTCAAAAGGTCGAAAGATGAAACTCTCGCTGCGCACTGAACCGATCGACGAGAAGGCGCATACAGCAAACTACGAGATCAGTAATCGCGAGGTGTCAGTCTCAGAAGCCCTCTCGTTTCTTAACAGGCTTGTCTCTCAGGACACCATGCTCTATCTGGAAACGCCGCAGTGCACAGTTGATATCTGGAAATTCGAAGGAGCGTTTTGGGTAGAAATCTACAGAGCAGACTTCTGGGCAACATCGGAAGTAAGCGAGCTCGAAGCTCGAGCTATTATTGAGATAGCTGAACGCGACAGCTGTTTTGGTAATAACATACCGACGTCAAACCGAGAGTGGGATGCGTATGCTCTGATTGGGGAAGCCACCGATTCTGGAGGGATAACTTAGCGCGGCGAGGAGAACCTCGATGCGACGAATTGTAGCCATTCTTACACGGATCGCGTACGTCCTCATGGGCAGTTTTTTCTGTCGCTGGGCATCGTCGTGCTCCTGGTCGGGACGGGCATATTGCCCACCTGGGTGCACGATCGGGTTTCTCAGATGCTGACGAGAGCACGCGGAACCATTATCGAAAATCTCGCTGACTGAGACGAACCTTTCTTGTGCGGCTGAACAACTCATTTTGCGTCATCAGCGTCAGAGTTAATGTTCTCTACATTAATTCATCTACAATTCTCAATGAACAAGAATCGAAGCTTTCTCTTGCCAAGCCTGTGCCTCGTGATGGCCTTAGCCTCACTGCATTTCTGTCCAGTTGCGTTGGCTCAGGAACCCGAAGAGGGTAAAAGCCGCGAAGAGATAGTTAAAGAATCGATCGCAAATATTGATTCAACCGACATCCGGATCGCTACTCAAGCTGCGCTTTACCTCGGGATTTACAAGGCAACCGAAGGTGTGCCCGCGATGCTGCGAGTCTTACAAAGCTCGCGCTATCTCACTCTCAATGAGCACATCAGGTCGAAGGACAGAAATGGGATGAGCATCTGGATAACGATGGACGTTAGAGCTGCGATTGTCGAATCGCTCGGGTCTATCGGTGACCGGCGCGCCGTGCCAGTTCTCGAAAAGTACTTGAAGAAGCCACCAAAGAATGCTCATCTCGTTGCTCAAAATGTCGTTCATGCTTTGTATCGAATAACGGGGAAATCGTATCGATACAAAGATCTGGAAGGAAAGCAAAAACTCTACGAGCCAAGTCCCGTTACTGAAGAGGAAGTCAGAATGCGTCTTCGTCCTGACCTCACGCCCACAGACGGCTTGACGGCAGCCCTGGAAATCCCAGGTCATGATCCAAGCGGCACTTATTGGTTGGGCAATCATTCCTTCATCATCACTCTTGAGATCACAAACCATACTAAGACCGCAATTGAACTCGATGCGCATGCGGAGAATTTTGTGTTCTCGTCGGTGGTAGGCAGCGGCGCTCGAACTAATACGCCTGCGACCTCATTGTCCGCGCCTGAGCCGGCGCCAGGATTAGTAAGGATCCAGCCTGGAGAAAAATTCAGATTGAAATGGACTGTGGAGACGTTGAAGGATTCGCCGTTAGCTCGCGGCTGGGCTGGATTCGTTAATATCAAATGTGTCTACACGAATCCTCGTAAGCGAGAAGGGGGCGCCTCGTGGCGAGGCCGGCAACTCATTTCAAATTCAGTCGAGCGAGCTTACTAGTTGAGACGCGTTACCTGTTATCCTAATCCCTCGCCCAGCAGTTCTATCTTTACGTCGGCAAGCGCGCGCACCGCAGCGTCCACTTGCGCGACGGCGCAGTAATTTCAACACTCGATTTTTGAGCACACCACTCTCCGGAGGTCACTAGTGTCACAGGAAAACGTTAAGCTTATTGAAGGTATGTACGAAGCGTTTGGAGGAGGAGATATCCCGACAGTTCTCGCGGCGCTGGACCCACAGGTGGAATGGCGCGAAGCTGAAAACTTTATCTATGCCGATGGCAATCCTTACGTCGGTCGCGACGCCGTTCTGAGTGGTGTCTTCATGCGCCTGGGCATGGAATGGGATGGCTTTGCAGTCTCACCAGATGCAGTCCTTGATGCCGGTGAGACGGCAATTGGATACGGTCATTACAGCGGTGTGTACAAGAAGACCGGGAAATCTGTCCGTGCTCAGTTTGCTCACTTCTTTACTTTCCGAGACGGGAAGGTGATCGAGTTTCAGCAATACACCGACACCGCCCAGTTCAAGGAAGTGACGAAGGAGTAACTCAAGTGAAGACACTGGCCGCGCCCGCCGACAAAACTTGGGGACTTCGAGAATTTGTGATTCGCACACCCAACGGCCATCCCACTACTTTGCACTCCAGTGCGCCAGGAAAAAGTAGGTAAAGCATAAATGGTGAACTGAAGCCTCAGCCGATACCACAGGCTGGCCCTGTGGTGTTTCATATTCACAGCTACAAAAACAGGTGATTCATTGGTTCGCAGGATGCCACGGGCTGGCCCGTGGCATCACCAAAAATCTCGGCCCGCCTCTGTTAGCGACCAACGTGAGTGACCACGGCGCCAGGCCGTGGCCTCAGTTTTAGCGACTACCTACTTTTTCTTGCCGCACTGTTTGCACTCTCGTCGCTTGCCGGTCAGTAACCACTCCGCTAAAATCTTCATTTCTTTACTGGCCGAAATTCGCATCCGTAGAGCTGCGCAAAGGTTTTAGGCAATGGCTATTGACCGCATCACTGTTCGAGGCGCACGCCAGCACAACCTCAAGAATATCAATGTCGAAATCCCACGAAATCAATTTACAGTCATAACCGGCCTCTCAGGTTCCGGCAAATCTTCTTTAGCATTCGACACGATTTACGCCGAGGGCCAGCGACGCTACGTCGAGTCCTTATCAGCCTACGCGAGACAGTTCCTGGATCAGCTCGAAAAACCTGATGTTGATTCAGTGGACGGCCTCTCGCCGGCTATTTCCATCGAGCAGAAAACTGTTTCGCGGAGCCCGCGCTCAACCGTGGGCACGGTAACGGAAATCTACGACTACATGCGTTTGCTGTTTTCGTCGATCGGCTTGCCGCACTGTCACGTTTGCGGGGCTCCAATTACCCGGCAAAGCGTCGAGCAAATTGTCCAGAGTGTCCTCGCTCTTCCCGAAGGAGAGCGGGTAATGATTCTGGCTCCCATGGTGCGAGGCCGAAAAGGCGAATTCAAAAAAGAGTTGGAGAAACTGGCGAAGGACGGATTTCTGAGAGCGCGTGTCGATGGCGAGCTGCTTTCACTTGACGAAGAGATCAAGCTGGACAAGCGACGGAATCACTCGATTGAAGCGGTCGTTGATCGTCTGCTGATTAAAGCCGGGATCACTGAGCGTCTTTCAGAGTCAGTGCGCACGGCTTTGAAACTCACGGGAGGCGCCGTACTAGTTTCCGTCGTCGATGGCGAAGACAAGCTCTACTCGGAGCGAATGGCGTGTGTTAATTGCGGGATCAATGTGCCACCGCTCGAGCCGCGCTCCTTCTCGTTCAATTCGGCTTACGGAGCGTGCAAGCGCTGTCATGGGCTCGGCACTGTGCTGGAGGTTAACCCAGCCAAAGTAATTTCCGACGCTAATGTTTCTGCCGACCAGATAACTTTTATGGGCATGGCGGATCGACAAGGCTCAGCCTACTTGCGCAGCGCCTTGCTGGCGCTAATCAAACACTTCAAAGCCGATCCGACCGCGTCGTTTATAGCCCTGTCGAAAGAGGTGCGTGACGCCTTCTTCAATGGCATCAACGGGCAATTGAATTTCTCGCACGGGCCTTACGCGTATTCCAGTCCCTGGCAAGGCGCCTTACGCTGGCTGGGAGAACGATTGAATGAAGCGCCATCGGAGAAAGTACGATTAGCGGTGGAAGAGTTGGTGGCGCCGACGGCTTGTCCGGAATGTAGGGGACGACGATTGCGGGCTGATTCGTTAGCGGTCCGCCTGGGAGGCCGCGGAATCGCCGACTACGCCGGTCTTCCGATTGAAGACGCAGTTCATGCTTTTGAAGCAATCAAGCTAAATCCTCGGGAAGAAAAAATCGCAGGACTGGTTTTGCGCGAGATTAGGAACCGCCTGACATTTCTTAAAAAGGTTGGTCTCGGTTACTTAACATTGGATCGGTCCTCAGCAACTTTGTCGGGCGGCGAAGGACAACGTATTCGTTTGGCCACTCAAATTGGCTCACAACTTCGCGGCGTGCTTTACGTTCTCGACGAACCTTCGATTGGTCTACACCCGCGGGACAATCAGCGATTGCTCGAAACCTTGTGCGATCTGAGAGACCTTGGAAACACGGTGCTCGTAGTCGAACATGATGAAGAGACGATTCGAAGAGCCGACTACGTTGTGGACCTTGGTCCAGGCGCGGGTGCACATGGTGGCGAGCTTGTGGCCATCGGAAGCGCGGAAGATGTTGCGCGCAATCCGAAATCAATCACCGGGCTTTACATGAGCGGGTCAAGAAAGATTGAACTACCTGAGCAAAGGCGAGCGCCAAATGGGAAGTCCGTCGAAATTCAGGGAGCTCGAGCCAACAACTTGAAAGAAATAGACGTTAGCTTTCCGCTGGGATTGTTGACTGTTATTACGGGCGTCTCGGGTTCAGGAAAGTCGACTTTGGTTGGGGACATTCTTTACCGGGCGATGGCGCGACACTTGTACGGCTCGCTGGAGGAACCGGGAGCGTTCACCTCGATCGATGGACTTCAACACGTTGATAAGGTGATCGAGATCGATCAGTCGCCGATTGGGCGCACTCCGCGCTCGAATCCCGCCACCTACACCGGACTCTTCACTCCAATTCGCGAGCTCTACGCGATGCTGCCTGAGTCTCGCGAGCGAGGCTACAAGCCCGGCCGGTTTTCATTCAACGTTAAAGGCGGTCGCTGCGAGGCCTGCGAAGGTGACGGCATGAAACGCATCGAAATGAACTTTCTGCCGGACGTGTATGTGTTGTGCGATGTCTGTCGCGGCGCTCGCTACAATCGTGAGACGTTGTCCGTCAAGTACAAGGGCAAGTCCATAGCAGGTTTGTTGGACTCAACGATAGAGGAAGCGCTTCCGATCCTGGAGAATATTCCCCAGATTAATCAGAAGCTCCAGACTCTTCTGGACGTTGGGCTTGGCTACATCAAGCTCGGTCAGTCGGCAACAACTCTGTCTGGAGGCGAAGCTCAACGAGTAAAACTCGCCAAGGAGCTTTCAAAACGTGCTACCGGACGAACTGTTTACATTCTCGATGAGCCAACCACGGGCCTGCACTTTGCTGACGTGCACAAGCTGCTCGACGTGCTGCAGCGTCTGGTGTCGCTCGGTAACACGGTGCTGGTGATCGAACACAACCTCGACGTGATCAAGTCTGCCGACTACATCATTGACCTGGGTCCTGAGGGTGGCGAACACGGTGGGCGCGTAGTGGCCAGCGGTACGCCTGAAGAAGTTGCGCGCGTCCGTCGCTCACACACCGGGCAAGTGCTTCGGCCGCTGCTTAATGGCCGCGTGGCTCGCAACGGAAACGGCAATGGGCGGCGCGAAGACAAAAAAATCGCCTGATCGTTTCTTGCAGGCTGGAAATTTGGGTAATCTGAGACGACTCTGAAAGGAGTATTTGGCCAATTGCCTTCCAATTATCCGATTCGCCCGCTCAGTCTAAACGATGTCAGCACTTATTCACTCGAGTCTCGTCCCAGCAAAGTTAATCTCAACGACTTTGCCCGCGCTTCTACTGACGGCGCTTCGCTGACCGACTTCCTCGAAGGCCTTCCGAACATCCTGGCGGTTCAAAGTCTGCGGGCCCTCGCCTCCGCGATCCGCCGCGCACAGGAATTAGAAAAGCCGATCATCTGGGGCATTGGAGGCCATGTCGTCAAGACAGGTCTGGCGCCGATCCTGATCGATTTGATGAAACGCGGCTTTGTTAGTGCTGTCGCCGGCAATGGTTCGGTGCTGGTGCACGACGCTGAGATCGCCATGGTGGGATCAACCTCAGAAGATGTTGACGCTACTTTGAACGAAGGGAATTTCGGCGGCGCCGATGAAACTGGCAAGCTATTGAACGACGCTGCGCGAGACGGCGCTCGGGACAAGATTGGTCTTGGAGAGTCGATGGGTCGCGCCCTCGCGGCGTTGGAGCCAAAGCATCGAGACTACTCACTGCTTTGCGCAGCTTACGAAGCGAGGGTTCCCTTTACTGCTCATGTTACGGTCGGAGGCGACATCGCTCACTTTCATCCCAACGCGGATGGTGCTGCCCTTGGTAAAACCAGCCATACCGATTTCAAACTACTCGCAGAACTAGTGCGGCGCATGGACGGAGGCGGAGTCTACCTGAATATTGGCTCCGCGGTAACGCTTCCTGAAGTCTTTCTGAAGTGCGTAACGCTTGTTCGCAATCTCGGGCACCCACTGAGTGACATCACGACCGCGAACTTCGATTTCATCCAGTCGTATCGACCCTTGACCAATGTGGTTCGGCGCCCGACTGCGGGCGGCGCCGGCCATGGATATTCAATTACCGGTCACCACGAACTCACCATTCCGTTACTTGCCGCACAAATCATCTGCGGAATCTAACGAATTTCCGAGACACATCACTGTGTCAGAACCCCGACGTGTCGGGTTCTGACTGCTATTCCCTAGCAGCCTACCCGTTGCCTCACATAAAAATCTACTCCAAACGTGATCCTATTGACGAGATCCCTCTGACTATTTATACTGTCTGTGATTTTGAAAACGGTTTTCATTTTCAGACTATTGGAAACCGTTGACTACCTCTAAATTGGATCCCGGGAGTTTTTTATGCTGTCACGCCTTGTTTATGGGTTGTGTTGTCTCGTCGTCATCTCCTTTTTCTCGGTTGCTGCCCAAGCTCAGCAGGCCAAGCCGATTCTGAGCGGGAAGGTGTTTGATCCGAATCACGCCGCTATTAGCGGGGCTGACGTTGTTGCCGTTAGTGAGAACGGCCGCCCGCATTCAAACACCACAACCAACGAACGAGGCGAATTCTCTCTTTCCCTTTTGATGGGCAATTATCGTCTGCGCGTTACTGCCCCGGGCTTTGCCGAGACATCCCTGGTTTGTACGGTCACCAGCAGTCCGCAACCGCTCGAAGTTGCGCTGGAGGTTGCCGGGTCGAGCGCGTCGGTGACTGTTACCGATACCGGTGGCTACCAAGTAGCTGCAATCAGTTCAGCAACGAAGACTCCTACGAGCCTTCGTGATATCCCACAAGCAATCACTGTGGTCACTCGGGAACAAATCCAGGATCGATCTTTAGACAGCGTCGCCGCTGCCGTGGCCTATGTGCCGGGCGTTACTTCACATCAGGGTGAGAATAATCGCGATCAACTGATCGTGCGCGGCAACAGTACCAGCGCGGACTTTTTCGTAAACGGTGTTCGTGATGACGTCCAGTACTATCGCGACTTCTACAACGTCGAACGCTTTGAGGCTTTGAAAGGTCCGAACGCTATGATTTTCGGTCGAGGTGGCGGCGGTGGTGTGATTAATCGCGTTACCAAAGAGGCAAATTTCAACTCTTTACGAGAATTCACGTTCCAGGGTGGTTCATTTCACGACAAGCGGTTTACAACGGATCTAAATCAACAACTGAGTGAGAAGGTCGCCATTCGTCTCAATGGAGTCTATGAAAGATCTGCGAGTTTCAGAGACTTTGTAAATCTTGAGCGGTACGGCGTAAGCCCCACTGCAACCTTTGCGTTGAGTTCAAACACCACCGCCAAAGTTAGCTTCGAGCATTTCCATGATGGTCGGGTGGCTGATCGCGGAATTCCTTCTTTTCAAGGAAAGCCGGTTGATATACCCATTTCGACTTATTTTGGTAATCCAAATGAGGCCCCAGTCAGAGCCAGCGTGAACCTGTTGTCGGGAAGCTTCGATCATCAGATTGGCGACTTCGGCATTCACAACCGCACGATGTTTGGAGACTATGATCGCTTCTACCAAAACTACGTTCCTGGTGCGGTCACGGCTGACAAATCAAAGGCGGCGTTAACGGTTTACAACAACGCCACGAAACGTCGGAACGTTTTCAACCAGACCGACCTCAATTACTTATTAATAACAGGAAAAGTCAGGCATAACCTGTTGGGAGGCGTCGAGCTCGGTAGACAGCTGACCGACAATTTTCGCAATACCGGCTTCTTCAACAACACAGCTACTTCGATTCAGGTTTCGCTGGCGAATCCTCTCGTCAACACGCCTGTGACTTTTCGGCAAAGCGCTACCGATGCCGACAACCACCTGCAAGTAAACCTTGGCGGTGCATACATCCAGGATCAGATCGATCTGTCTCGAAAGGTCCAGGTCATTGCAGGGTTGAGATTTGATTACTTCGACCTGCAATTCCACAACAATCGAAACGGTGATGACCTACGACGTATCGATAATCTGGTTTCTCCGCGATTGGGTCTTGTCGTGAAGCCCGTAACCTCGCTTTCGGTTTACGGCAGTTACAGTGTCTCCTACCTGCCGAGCTCGGGCGATCAGTTCTCGTCGCTTACGACGATTACTCAACAGGTCAAGCCTGAGAAATTCATTAACTTCGAGGGCGGAATAAAATGGGACCTGCGTCGCAATCTTTCGATAACCAGTGCCGTCTATCGACTGGATCGCACGAACACTCGAGCGACTGATCCAAACGATCCAACCCGGATCGTGCAGACGGGCAGTCAACGCACTAATGGCTTCGAATTCGGAGCAAATGGAAATATTACGCGCGACTGGCGGGTATCAGGCGGATATGCTTTCCAGGATGCATTCATCTCGAGCGCGACGACTGCGGCGCCGTTCGGGGCCAAAGTCGCCCAGGTTCCTCATCACACATTTTCACTTTGGAATCATTACCAGATCATCCCGAAACTCAGCGCAGGATTGGGGATCGTGACGCGCTCGGATATGTTTGCAGCCATCGATAACAAGGTGACGTTGCCTGGCTACACCAGAATCGACGCGGCCATCTATTATTCCTTATCCGAGAAATGGCGATTCCAGCTAAACCTCGAGAATCTTTTCGATCGCCAGTACTACATTAATGCGGACAATAACAACAACATCTCACCGGGGCGGCCACGCGGCGCTCGATTCGGATTGGTAGCAAGGCTGTAATTGTTAAGAGGAAATTTAGAGCTTGAGCTTGGCAAGGCTTAGCCAGGAGATTCTTTACTGACCAGGAGGTCAAAAGTCGGCCGCCCCGGTTAGGCTGCTAATCCAACTCGCCACCAGAAGAACCTTATGAAAGTTAATGCTATACTGCCCTGCCAAATAATCCGAATTCGGGCGGTTGATTTTCATAAATGGACGCTGAAAAACTGGAACACTTCCGCAGTCTCTTAACTGCGCAACTCAAACGACACACCCAACACATTCGCGACGAACAAGCGGCTGCCCTCGAGCTTTCTGACGAGAGAGTCACCGACAGCGTGGACATGTCGCTCATGGATGTAAACAAAGAGATCGCGCTCCGCCTGGGAGAACACGAATCGCGCATGGTCGCGGACATCGATCAGGCTCTTATGAGAATGGACGAAGGAAGCTACGGCATTTGTGCCCGTTGCGACGAGCCGATCGATGAAAGGCGTCTCGAGGCCGTTCCTACTGCTCGCTACGACACGAAGTGCCAGGCCTTGGTCGAAGCAGAAGAATTTGAAGAATCGCCGCCTACTCTTTAGGCATCGCAAAAAGTCGAACAGCACGAATGAATTTCTCATTCGTGCCGTTCGTTTTAGCAGCGGCTCTTTCGGGAACTTTGAAAACTCTTACTCAGCCACTGTTGAACTGGCCATCGCCACTCGCTCTCTATCAGCTACGCCATTGATAAAACGCAGAAACTCAGTGATTAGGTGTTCGCGATATCCATCATTGGTTTCGGCAAACGACCGCTCCAACTCAAAGCCTTCCGAAACCAGCTTCAGGTGTTCGTCGTCTACAAGCAGCTGAATCAACATCTCCGGCACTGCGATGCGTGTAGCAGCTTTCAACCGGCCATTGCTGCCCGCGATGAGTGCAGTCCGGGCATTGGGAGCGAACTCGGCAATGCGACATTCATTGATCACTTCGATGTGGCTTTCAGCTCGTCGCCCGATTGCGATGGTGCTGTCGGCGGGGTCAAATTCAGCAGTTGAGCTAATAATGCCCAGAGTTGCCGGCTCAAAAAGTCGATTGCCTTCGCTCGCTTTAACCTCGTGAAAATTCTCGGGCCGCAGCAATCGTCCGGCATTGCAGGCTGCCAGCAGGCATATGCGCACGCCGCTGTTTTCCAGATTCTCGAGCAGCCCTCCGGCGGAAATGTACGAGCGCGGCGCGGCCGCCTGATTACTCGTTTGAAGCTTCAAACCGTCGCCGTTGGTCCCGTGAGACTGAATCAACAAAACTTCAATTGGACTTTCTCGGTGCGCCTTGTTGTAAGCCTTCACTTGCTGAAGAACTTTGTGCCAATCGGCATCTTCGAAATAAGCGAAGCCGAGAGCTTGAAAGAACTCGCGGTTACCTGGTTCGCTCAGATCGGGACTGAAAACAATTCCCTTCCCACGACCAAGCTCACAAAGAGATTTGATCTTGTGACTCTCTGTCCAACCTGCGCGCAGAAATACCGGGCGTTGAGCAGTTGAGTTACTTCGGTGTTTATGGACATCGACCGCAGCTGAGCCGCTGCTCAGGAAAGACAACAACAACAGAGAGAGAGGCAATAACGTCACGACAACCCCGGCTCGAACCAATCCTCGTCTCGAACTTCGTGACGAAATCTTAGGTGAGAGCCGCGATCGGCGTGTTTCAAATAGATTGCGGTTTTGCTGTAAGACTAATACCGCTCGACTGACTAGCTGCCACATGCCGCACCCAATAAAGCAAGCCGTAAGTCTGAAGAATTAGAAACCGTTAAGCGAAGTTAAGCCTTTGGATGGGACTTATCATACACCTCAATCAGCTTTTCCATCGAAACATGCGTGTAGATTTGAGTAGAAGAAAGCCGCGCGTGCCCCAATAACTCCTGAATATCGCGCAGATCAGCGCCACTATCCAACAGGTGCGTTGCAAAAGAATGGCGCAAGGCGTGTGGACTCAAGTCGTATCTCCCGGCACAGAGCCGGATATACTTTTCTACCATTCGTCCTACTGACCGAGTCGTAATCCGAGTTCCTTGATAATTCAGGAACAACGCCTCAGGCTCACGCAGCGAGACCGGCGCCTGAAGGAGGAATTGCTCACGAATGGCGAGATACGCTTTCAAAGCGTCGCTTGCCGGATCGCCAAAGGGGACAATTCGTTCCTTTCGGCGTTTGCCGCTCACGCGAATTAATTTGTTCGTGAAATCGATATCGTGAACGTTGAGCTTCGTGAGCTCGGACACGCGAATCCCCGTGGCGTACATCAATTCGAGCATCGCGCGATCTCGTTTCCCAAGCTCGGTCTCGATGTCCGGAGTCTCGATAAAACGAATCGCATCTTCTACTGATAAATGCTTCGGCAGCTTTTTCTCGAGTCGCGGAGTAGCAACAAGCTTCGCCGGATTCATCTCCACAATTCCCTCGCGCACGAGAAATTGAAAGAAGGTGCGCAGCGCCGCAAGCTTCCGGGCAATCGAGCTTTTCTTTTTTTGCGCCGCGTGAAGCGCTGCGAGCCATTCGCGAATTGTCAGGTGATCGATTTGCGTAAGTTCTGGTTCACTTCTCTTACCAGTTTGCAGATCTCGAGGAGCAAGGTGATCCAGGAACTGTTCCAGGTCGCTTTGATAGTTGCGGAGGGTATGTTCGCTGACGTTGCGTTCGTAACGAAGGTGCTCGATGAATTGATTTAGGAGCTCGTCAATCATGAACGAGCGCTAGTATACACCCGGGGAGCGCAGGCATCCTGCCGGCCTTCGCTGCACTTGGGAGCGCAGGCATCCTGCCTGCCTTCGCTGCACTAACAGCCTCTTAAAAATCTAATCATACTTAAGCAGGCAGGATGCTTGCGCTCCCAGTGCTCTTAACCTTTGGGCGCATAAAAGCCGCGCCGAGACCTGACACGTTGGTCTTTACGCGTCTTCACGCTCAAGGAGATAGTGTGATACTCACCATCACGGCGCTCATCCACTGCGTAGTAGCTCAGAACGTATTGCTGCGCAAGGTCAGCCGCGATTTCGATAAACGCCGTTTCCAAGTCTCCTGGATCTCTCGGGATATGTAGCGCCCCGCCGGTCATATCGGTGATTGCTTCCATTCGCTTTTTCGCAGCCAGGTCATGAATATTCGCGTTCTCGTAAAGCCCTGTCTGCACGACGTAGACCTCGCAGTCTTCCCGCAGTACTCGCTTCATGGTTGTCTCAAAATCCAGGGAACTAATCGTGTCTGATCCATCGGAGACAATCACGATGACTTTCCGTCCGCCATACGGCTTCAGGTAGATGGACGCCTGGACTATCGCGTCGAAGAGCGCCGTCCCGCCTTCGGGTCTTCCAAAACTATCGATAGTCTGCTCGAGTCGTCTCACGTCACTGGTAAGAGTTTGCGCGATGTAGCTTTCGGTCGAGACTGAATAGATGGCGGCCTGGTCGATGGGTCTTAGTACGTGGCTGAAAAATCGCTTCGCCGCCTGTTTCTCCAACTCGCGCGAGGCCAGCAGACTGCCACTGTTATCGAAAAGCATCGCCATCCTGACAGGAGCTTCCGAACGATTCAGATCGCTTATCGGTTTGATTTGGCCATCAACCTTCAACTCAAAATCTTCTAGTTTTAGATCAGTAACAGCTTTGCCTTGGACATCGAAAACTGAAGCCGGAACCGGCACCAGGTTCGAGCTAATCTTGACGACGTCATTTGGATCGACCTCTACTCCCGCCTTGCTGTCGGCGGTCGACTTACTGGACTCGCTGGGAGTCTTGGCAGGCGTTGATTTCGAACCTGAGATAGGGGCTTGAGTAGTATCAATCGGCGAGGGTGTTCTCTTTTGTTCAGACTTGCGACGACCCGACTGGGCTTGCGACGCAAGAGCCAAACAAAGAAGTAAGACGAATGAAAACCCCGACTTGAGGAGGCTTAGACAGCGGCCGGCAGAGCCGCGCTTCGAAAATCGATTTGTTGGAGCCAACTGTCCCATTCTTTCAAAGCCAACTCTACCTGAAAACTTCGCCGGTCGCGTTTACGTTTTAGACGCCTCTTTTGTTGCTCTTCAAGCGGCTTCAGGAGCGCAAAAGTTATGTTTACCGGTTGAAAATTTTTGACTTCCGCGTGGGAGACGTAGTGTGCAAGAGAGCCGATGGCGCCGGCAACGGGTGCCTCGAGCAGCTTTTCACCTTTCACCAGTCGCGCTGCATTGAGCCCCGCCAGCCAACCCATCCCAACCGATTCGACGTAGCCTTCCACACCCGTGATTTGCCCGGCGAAGAAAACTGAAGGCGTCTCGCGCATCTGCATCGTGGCGCCCAAAACGCGTGGCGAACAGATGTAGGTATTGCGATGGATCTGACCATACTGCAAGAACTCGGCATTTTCCAGCCCTGGTATTAATCGCAGGACTCTCGCTTGTTCGCCGTAACGTAGATGATTCTGAAAGCCCACAAGGCTGTATGCGTCCGCCATTAAGTTTTCCTGGCGCAGCTGAACTGCCGCGTAAGGCTCGCGACCAGTGCGTGGATTAGGAAGACCTACCGGCTTCATCGGGCCGAAACGAAGCGTATCAACACCACGACGCGCCAATTCTTCAATCGGAAGACATGACTCGAACCAACGAGTTTCCTCAAATCTCTGCAGCGGGACGCTGTTCGCAGCGATCAAGGCCTCGTAAAAGACTTGATACTGCTGCGGATCGAACGGGCAATTTAGATAATCGTCACCGCCCTTGCCGTAACGCGCCGCGCGAAAGGCGATATTCGTGTCGATTGAGTCCGCCGCTACAATGGGCGCGATTGCGTCGTAGAAATACAGCTGGTCGCTGCCCGTCAGCTTCATTATCTCAGCGGTTAAGGCATCGGAAGAGAGCGGCCCCGTGGCTATGATGGTGATGCCATCATGGGGAATTGAAGTGACTTCTTCGCGGACAAGCTCAATATTTGGATGTTGAGCGATCTTGTCGGTGACGTATTCCGCGAACTTTACGCGGTCGACCGCGAGTGCCGCGCCCGCGGGAACGCGAGTAGCTGCGGCCGCTTCCATGACCAGGGAGTTTCCGCGTCGTAGTTCTTCCTTCAGAAGGTACGACGCGGTGCCAACCTCATCAGACTTCAAAGAGTTTGAGCAAACTATTTCAGCCAGCTTGTCAGTGCGATGTGCCGGGGTCTGTTTGACCGGGCGCATTTCATACAAACGAGTCTTAACGCCGTCGTTCGCAGCTTGCCAGGCTGCTTCAACTCCGGCGAAGCCTCCGCCGACAATTGTGATTTCGTTTTGGTTTGGTTTCACATCGCAGTCTTTTCTTGTCCAGCAAACGACATCCGCAGATTACGCAGATTGCACAGATGTAAGAAACTAAAGAAGATGAGTTGAGCTGCTACCTTTCAACTTTTCGTTTCTACCTTCCACCTTCCCACGACTAAACAATTGTCTGTGTAATCGGCGTAATCTGCGGCTAGGTTTACGGTTTCTTTTCCGCTTGGTTCTCTGCTTTTGGATAATCAAGCTTGTAATCATGAACTTTGCCGGCGAAGTGACGGTAATCACTCCACTCGACCGTCTGATTGATATCGCCGCCGCCAAACAGCAACACTTTCACAGACAAGTTAACCTGGGCAAAGCTTGGCAGCCACACGCCTTCAACCATGCGCGTCTGCTCCATGACCACTGCTGCGCCCGGTCGTACTGACAGTAGCAGCCCGCCGCCCATCTTGAATCCTTCTGCCAATCGCGCTTCGAGTCGCATAACCTGTTTGTCAGCTGGATCGATCCAGACGACGCCAACAAGCTTCGATATCAAACTTTCAGCACGATTCGCCGGCTTGAAACCTGGGCGTGGGCGAAAGTCGAAAACGACCGCATCTCGACCTCGAAAACTCTCGTGTCGAGGCGAGACAAACTCGCAGACCATCAAGAACTGAGAGATTCCAGGCTCTTCGTCCTCGTGACCCTTGCCGGCTTTCTTCCTGCGCTCTTCTTTGCGACGTTCCGCTTTCTGCTGATTCTTGTCCTGATCACGCTCCGCTTTTTCAAGCTCTTCGATAACGCGCTTCTCTTCTTTCGCGGCCTTCTCGCCAGTAAGAGCCACTCCATTTTCGCTAATCAGCTTCATTACGGGTTCTTGATGCGCGATCGGAAAAACTTCGTAGACTTTGACAGTTTCTTTCTTTAATTCCCCACGGCCGTTGATTTCTCGCTCAGTTTCCTTCTGGACAAAGGAATACTCGTTAACACGCTTTTCGACTTCGTCCTGATTGCGGCCAACGGCACGCATCAGTGACACCACATCGACCGCTGTAACTGCCGCAGGAGGATCAAAGACTGAGTCCGCTATCAACGAATTGTGCACGACGTTCTGTAACTCAAGGACGAGATCTGAGTCGGGATTCGAGATTCGGACCCGGTGAGGCTCCAAGATGTTGCCGACTCGTCGGTAGTCTTCAAAGCGCGTCGTCGTCCGAGTGTTATCGTCGATGACTTTTACCAGCAGTTTTGTTTTGAGGCTAAACCAGTAAGTCAGCTTCGATCCGCCGCGGCGAGAAAACTCGACGATGTATGACGGCTCACTTCCGATGTCACCGACCGAAACGAAACGTGCAAGTACATTTGCCTTTTTATAGTCAACCAACCGGCTTGCATCCAGGAATGCTCTTAACTTTGCAGCCGCAGCTTCCGCGCCGATCAAAGTTCTCATCGACGGCCCCTGCAGTACCCATGCGGAGCTCGTGTTAGCGGCTGTGATCAAGTCGGAGCCAACTGAATTTTCAAACCGTGCCGACCCCGGCGCTTTGACCCGCCACCGAGAAGTTCCATCAGCCTGGCCTTTGAGCTGAGATTTCCACTCGTACGTCGCACTGCGAACTGCCGCAACATTCTTCTTTCCGCCGATTGCTTTGAGGTGAGCCTCGACGATCTTTTCGGGCGACGGCAGCTTTTGAGACTGGGCCGCGACGCTGAACGTCGTCGCGAGAACCAGAAACGCAACGCTAGCGAACCAATGAAGCGTGCGCCATTTAGTGGAAAGCAGAGCTCGGGGGATTGCAGCGGTCATCGTCATCACTACCTTTACGTCATTACCTTGCGTGGGAATTCTAACCTGTCTCAGTCAACTTCGCCCCTTGACGTGGATATGACGCGCGCGCGTGAGAGTTTGTTAACCAAAGGTAGGCTCTGATTTCCTTTGCGTTCTTGCGCCTTTGCGTGAAAAAAACGTCTCCCGCAAAGGCGCCAAGATCGCAAAGACCACAAACTGAACCAAAGACACTAAGAAGAGATTGTTAGTGAGAGATTCTAAACACAGCATGAAGCGTGAGCACTCACGGGACGAGCCCGTGGCATCACCAAAAATCTCGGCCCGCCTCTGTTAGCGACCAACGTGAATGACCACGGCGCCAGGCCGTGGCCTCAGTTTTAGCGACTACCTACTTTTTCTTGCCGCACTGTAACTAGCTCGCCTGCTTGACACTCGAAAGCGCGCGTTCGTATAGTGCAAACCTGCCCATGAGTCGCAGCTATAAGCCGGCTTAGCTCAGTTGGTAGAGCGTCTGATTCGTAATTAGAAGGTCGCCGGTTCAATTCCGGCAGCCGGCTCCATCGCCTGCGGCGATAATAACTTAGCTCAATCCATTCGATTCTCAAGGACTTCAGATGAGCGACTAATCTGGAGGACCACTATGGACGAGCTATTTCGCTGTTTCGTAAAAGAGATCCGGTTCATTCGGAACCTGACACCAAAAACAATCAGCACCTACGAGCAAGCGTGGAAGGTTTATCAGCGCTACTCAAGCGAGATTAATCAAACCCAACTAAACCGCTTTGTAATCAGCATGAGAGAAGCGGGGATATCACCGGGCGGATGCAATAGCTACATTCGCTCAATCAATTCATTCCTCTCATGGCTTCACGAGAATGGACAGCTAACAGATCGACTCCACATAAAACTGTTGAAGTCGGAGCGGAAGGTGTTTAGGACTTTTTCGGATGATCAGATCAAGACCATTCTCAACCACAAGTCGTCGGCCTTTGGTGAGCATCGCCTCATCACTCTCCTTAGCCTACTTACGGACACGGGCATCAGGATCTCAGAGGCTTTATCACTCGAACGTCAAAAAGTGGACCTGGAGAATCTGCTAATTGCCGTGAAAGGTAAAGGACAGAAAGATCGACTGGTTCCTATTAGCGTCGATATGCGCAAGCGCCTTTGGATCTTTTTGAAGAAGCACCATCACGAACTGGTGTTCCCTACGCGCAATGGCGGAAGTTTGCTATATGACAATCTAAGGCGAGACTTGAATCAACTATGTGCGGCTCTAAGCATTGAGGGCTTCGACGGTGCTTTCCATGCGTTCAGACGAAAGTTCGCCCGCAGCTATACCAAGAATGGAGGCAATGTTTTCTATCTTCAACAATCGATGGGTCACTCTAACCTCTCAACGACGAAGCTTTACGTAGAGGCGGAGATCGGCGAGCTTGTAGAAGCTCACAATCGCACATCTTTGCTTAATCGCTTGCGCTGACATCCATACACCCGCCTCATAGCCCGGTGAGTCCTTTTTAGCGGCTCATCGGGCTTGCTGTCATCACAATTGAAAGCAGGCTTCCTTTCAATCCCCATTGGCTCTAGTTTTTCGCTTGAAGAATCCACCCAATTCTGACTTTTCAACATCAAATTCTAAAACGCAGAAGTATTAACAAAAGGGAGGATATTTTTTCGAAATGAAAGCTAACGATGGCTCTCTGAGCGAGGTTGGTGCACTCTACGGCGAAGTCATGGATGAATTCGCCCCGACACAAGTGCAAATAGCTGAGTATGCGGAGGTGCACGATTTATCAATCGCTGAGGCTAGGAAGGAATTGTATGGAAAAAGAAAGAAGGGAATAAAGATCGAATTCACAGACCGACTTAAAGGACTTCGTCACAGGACTTACCAACGGTGTTAAGAGACTCCTTGGCGTTCGCGTAGTAGGACGACCTGAAGGAAGTCGAACTAATAGGTCTAAGAAGGAGATCCGTCTTCAGGCTGATGAACGTCAGGCGATGGTTCTGCAAGCCATCGAAAGCGTGTACGGAGATCCTATGAATCTGGAGCCAGAAAGAAAAAAGGTGATTGCAGAGCTAGTAGGAATTGATCCAAAAACGCTCACAAGATGGATTAAAATGTACGGCTGGGACTGGGATGAGCTTATTGCTCGTGGCGCGAGGGGACACAGAAATTAAAAAGGAGTTTTTCTGTCCGCTCAACAACTACGAACTCACACAACGTGGTACAAATTGAGACTGAAGGAACCAATCCTTCAGTCTTTTTATTTTAGGAGAATGAACGAAAGAATATGAAAATTGAAAAACCGGGATCAGAGAAAAGAGTTCCGGTATTGATCCAAGAAAAGGATGTTTTATTCCCACGCAGCACACTATGGCGCTTGAGAAAGACAGGTCAGCTACCCTTTTACAAAATTGGCCGCCGAGTCTATTACTCGGCTGAACATCTTCTAGCCTTACTCGAAGATTGCGAGCAACGCGTTAAGACGAGAAAGGAAAACGGAAATGAGTAACGCGATGCCAACCACAAAACGTGATCTGGAGTCTCAAGATCAGGCGATCTCTCCATGTCCATCAGCAGACAAAAATAAACTTCGAATCGTGAGAAATCAGAAATCGAGCGACGATCGAGTTGTCTTCGACCTAGATGACTTGGACCTTCGCGATGTGACGCCGCAGCTCTGGGAAGCCATTAGCAAGCATAACTTCCCGCCACGGCTCTTCATGTTCGGCGATCAACCAAGCCGCATTGAACGCAATGAGGACAGTGGCGCTTGCCGGCTCAAGGCATTAAATCCTAACCGGATGCGGCGGGAAATTGTGGAGCGAAGTATATGGATTCGGCATAGAGGAAGATTGCAGAATGTCTGCCCACCCCCCAGCCCGGTCGTCCATGACGTTCTCGCAAGTGAGAATCCCCCCTTGCCGCCCCTCTTGCGCATAACAAAAGTTCCGGTGTTTGTAGCGAACGGCAGGTTAGTCCAGCGACCTGGTTATGATGCAGACGCTCGTCTTTTCTACGATCCAGAAAAAGACCTAGAAATCCCTCGAGTAGCGGCAAACCCAATCGCGGAGTTGGACTCTGCCAAGCGGCTGATACTTGAGGAACTATTGGGTGATTTTTCGTTTGAAAGCCAAGCGGACAAGGCCAACGCCGTAGTGCTGATATTGCAGCCATTCGTCCGCGATCTCATCCAAGGTCCAACGCCTATGTATGCCGTTGACGCATCAAGCCCTGGCTCTGGAAAGACCTTGCTCGCACAGTGCGCAACCTACATCGCGCACGGTGATGATCGAAGCTTAGTTCCTCCAACAGACAGCGAAGAAGAGATACGTAAGCGTGTTCTCTCGTTGTTACAGGAAGGAACACCGATTGTTCAATTTGATAATCAGCGACGAAAGCTCAATAGCGGGGTTCTTTCTGCGGTACTCACTGCGTACCCATCGTGGAAGGACCGAAAACTCGGAGTCAGTGAAAACCTTGGACTTCCTGTTAGAAATACTTGGATACTCACTGGCAATAATCTACTTTTATCTGACGAACTAAATCGGCGAAGTATTCGAATTCGTTTGGTTCCTCCACACGAGAGACCATGGGAAAGAGAGAGAGCTGATTTCCGTCACCCCAATCTGATCGGCTGGGTTCGCGAAAATCGCGCTGACCTGATCTGGTCCGCACTGACTATCATCAGTTCGTGGGTACATTTCCAATGCAAGACGTCTGAAAAAACCCTCGGATCATATGAACAGTGGGCAGGGATTCTGGGCGGTATTCTTGAGCATGCTCAGATTCCCGGATTTCTCGAGAACCGAAACGAGCGAGACGAAGACCTGGACGCTGATACCGATGCTTGGCGAACATTTGTGTACAAATGGAATGTGAGATTCGGCATAGGCGAGCCGACCGCAGCCGATTTATTCCGCGCTTTCTTTGACAATGGAGGCTTTGAAGAAACGCCACTGCTTCTTTGGGGCAAAGATCCTGCGGCTAAGATCGTCTCATTAGGACGACAATTAGGAAAAAAGAAGGATGCCATTTTCGGCGGCTTTCAGATTACGAAGGTTCCCAGCAATGGGCATCAATCGGCCAAGTGGAAATTGGTACCAATAGGCAAGCCTGAGTAAGACCTGAGAGGTAAGGAGGGTAAGGAGGTAGTTTCAGAGCCTTAGAACAGAATTAATAATTGTTTCTGACGCTCCAAAGTTATCTCCATACCTCCCTATCTCCTACCTAAGAACAAAGCGCTTCGCCAATTATTAGAAATTCCGTTTTGATAAACCGAATTGCGGTAATTGTTGCACTGAGCAGAGTTCGAAGACTTTGGACAAAACTGTCCTGAACTGCTGTTTGTGCTGAGGATTATTTATCCCAAGTAACAGACAGGCCACTCAACCTCTCGGGGCTTACCGCTCCGCCCCGACCTTCCCTAATCCTCGCGTTCAAGCACGAGGCACTGAATATGAAACACCATCCCTCATCAACAACCAGCCTACCGGCTAAGCGCTCGAATCTCCCAGCCAATATGACTACAGAACAATTAGGTAAGAACGGTTTTGAACTGGTCTCACCTATCTTGGCCAAACACTACAATTATCGGTCCTTCCGTCACATGTGCTCACTCTGCAGTATTTGGTTCATGCGAGGCTACGGCACTCCGAGCCTCTGCAAGACGTGCTTCGTTAAGACCAACCTGTCTTAAGTCAGTTCTGGAGGAGTCGTCTCTCCGCGGAGACCATTGCAGCAATTGACGCTGTCAAGTTTCCCATTTGATGTTTGGCAAGTCCTGGAGAAACGGTGATATACCCAAGACGCTAGAGGTTTGTCCATCAATCTTTCGAGTGGCTACGCTTTTTGTGGCTTGACCTTTCGAGCCAGCAAAGGGCATGAGCCGCGCCCAACTTACAGTGAGGCTTTTCTTCGCTCGGGTGAATGCGACATACAAGAGTCGCCGTTGCTCCTCTTTATGCTGTACATCAGATAAGTGAGTGGATCGATTTACTCCTGGTAGGTTTCCATCATTACATCCCATTATGAAAATATGATCAGCTTCGAGACCTTTCGAAGCCATAAGCGTCATTACTCTAATTGTGTTAGTCTCATCTGGAATGGTTCTGACAAAATCAGTAAATTTCTCATACAGAGTGGAAGGCGTATCGTCTTCCTCCCGCAAATTATCAATAGCACCTCGAAGTTGCGTTATATCAGGGTTCTTTTTAGGGAAGATTTCCTCCAAAAGTTCATCTGTTAGCTCTTCTCCTCTATGAGACAGCAAGAAATCCCTAAGACCGGCAATCTTATTGCAAAGAGCTCTGAGCCGCGCCTTCTTTTTGGGAAAATCATCGACCTTCCCATTATCGAATGCTTTTTCTAAGTTGCCGTACCGGATTTTGAGCTCAGCGATTTCCTTTGAATAAGCCGTCTTATCTCCTATGCCAACATAACATCTGAAATCAGTACTGTCCGGTTAAACGTTTTTGGTTTCGCGCTAAGTCTTTGTTAGGACTAGAAATAAGCATGATGAGAAGTCTAAACGATTTGAATTCGATTCTCGGATTCGAGGGACTTACTCTTTCGCGATTAATTGCGAA
>DATNBH010000053.1:0-18659 GCA_035572035.1 Pyrinomonadaceae bacterium
CCACGCAACCATCATTTCTTGAGTGGAATCGACTTGAGCTTGTCGGAGCTTGTAACCAAACACCATGTTTGAGAAGGTTAAGCTTGCTCAGACTGAAGTCTAAGCTACCGTAGAACAGACTTCAGTCTGTTCAAACGTCACCGATCAGGCACCGCGCGAAGAGTGCGGAAGCATACTGGCCAGTCAAGGCCAAGCCACACAACCATCATTTCAAATTTTCTTGAGTGGAATCGACTTGAGTTGGTTCGGAGCTTGTTAGCTACGACTAAGTTTGTGGCGGCGGAAGCTTGCTCAGACTGAAGTCTAAGCTACCGTAGAACAGACTTCAGTCTGTTCATACGTCACCGATCAGGCAACGCGCGAAGAGTGCGGAAGCATACCTGCCAGTCAAGGCCAAGCCACGCAACCATCATTTCTTGAGTGGAAGTTTGTTGGGGGCTGTAACCAAACACCATGTTTGAGAAGGTTAAGCGGGCGCAGACTGAAGTCCACGCTACCAAGTTGCTTCAACGAGTACGAGCGCTGGTAGTAGGACCAAACCCTTACTAAAGTCCGTAACTTCGGACGGCACAAACATTACCTTTTCGCCTATCCGACCATTCGTCCTCTTGGGCTCGGGCCGCTGGTGCGGGCTCACTTCTAATAAAAAAGGGTGAAAATTATGACAATAAGACTTCGCATTCCTTTGCTTTTGATTGCGTTGCTGGCATTCATCGTGGTGCCGGTTGCCGCGCAATCTCCCAACACCTCATCGATGGTGGTCACTGTAGTCGATCAGAATGGCGCCGTAGTTAAGGGCGCGACAGTCTCAGTTGTGAATGTCGCCACCGGTGACACGCGCGAAGCGGTCTCTGGAGACGCAGGGTCCGCTACGATTGCGGCGCTGCCAATAGCAGGTGAGTACAAAGTGTCGGTAAACATGAGTGGCTTCACTGCTGAAGACGTCACCGGGCTGACGCTTCGAGCCGGCGAAACCGCGACGGTGAAGGTTAAGCTCGTGGCCAGCGGCGGCAAAAGCGAAGTTACAGTCTTCGGCACTACTGACGGCGTGCGCGCTGATCCGCAGATCGGGCTATCGCTCAAAAATGAGCTCATTGACGAGACGCCGATCCTTGGCCGCAAGGTCTCGAGCCTCCCGTTGCTAAACTCGGCGTTCCGACAAGGGAAGGGCACGGGCGATCTCTTCGTTAATCAGACGTACTTTATTACTGGAGTGGGCTCACGACGTGCAACCACATTTCTCCTCGACGGTGCGAACAACGATGAAGGTTGGGGCCGCCAGACTGCAATTGCCACCGTCCCGATCGGCGCCGTTCAGGAAATGCAGGTGTTGACGAACGCATTCTCGTCGGAATTCGGTTGGACCTCGGGACCTGCCTTGAACATAGTGACAAAGTCAGGTACGAACGGCGTGCATGGCGAGGCGCTTGTCATGCATCGACCCGGCAAATGGCAGGCGAGGACATTTTCAACCGATGGCTTCTGCCCATCGTCGACACCAAGTTGCGTCACGCCGAGCACCCTTCGGTTTATCAATCCGGTGGACATTCCGGACGCGCTGAATCAATTCTCTGGCGCAGTGGGCGGGCCGATCATTAAGGACAAGACATTCTTCTTCGTTGCTGCCGACCACACTCGCCAAAATCGAACCACGTTCCTTTCTCCCGCGCTACCAGCGTTCGTATTGCCGGCTGATGGGCACCTGGATTACACCGGTCACTACCGGCAGACTCTTTTTGACGGTCGTGTGGATCACAAGCTGAGCAGTAGTCAGAATCTGATGTTTCGAATGAACCTCGACCGTATGGTCGACGACAATCCGCAGGATGCAGTGAGCGGCACGAATGCTCCCAGCGTTGCGCGCCGATACACACGCCGTTCGTGGACTGCTCAAGTCAATCACACGGCGATCATTAATCCGCGCCTGCTAAACGAATTCCGCTTTGCTTACCTGCACGGTGATCCGGTCACGCTGTGGGAGGCTCAGAACCTTTCCACAACCTACACCCGGACCGGCGCCGCGGCTTTTACGATTGGACAGTCGCGCGCTTCGAATCTTTACGGACACCAGGTGCAATTTGCGGACACGATCTCGTGGTCGTTGGGCAAGCATTACCTCCGCTTTGGCGGCAGCGTGATCCACCATGTGGCAGGTGGAACTGGTAGCGAACCTGGCACCGCTATCCTCGGCACTTTCACTTTCAAGTCAGCCACAACTGCTCCCTTTGGTTCACTGACTTTGAATGACGTGCAGAATTACCAGCAGCCAATAAACTTTGGAATCAGCAGCTATAGATTGCCACAGTGGCTCCTGACTGGATTCGTTCAGGATTCGTTCCGCGTGAGTCGTGATCTTACTCTCGATCTAGGGCTGCGTTACGATCGGCAAACCTTAACCGACGATACGAATAATTTTGCTCCGCGTCTTGGTTTTGGCTGGCATCCGGGCGGCGATTCGCGTACGTCGATTCGCGGCGGCTACGGTATGTACTACACGCAGATTCGAACCAATGCCATCGCTGGTTATCTGGTAAATGGCTTGGACGGATTGACGACTTATACCGCCACTTTGGGTCAGACTGGATTTCCGAGCTGTCTGACAGGCTCGTGTCTCCCGGTGAACGTCGATCCCAGGACGCTGCTCGCAACTCAGTTGCCGGCGCGTGACATAACGATCAGAGCGGGACGTCGTTCTTTCTACCAGGCTCAGTTTACGAAGTACGGACTGAACTTCGACCTAATCCCAAACTATCCTGACAAATTCCTGAATCCGCGCAGCCAGGTCTTTTCGATCGGCGCTGAGCGCGAGGTTATCAAGGGACTGTTCATCGGCGGCGATTACGTTCACCAGCACGTGGACGGTCTCGATCGTACCGTAGACTTGAACGCTCCATCAGCGATTGATCGAACGATCATTAACTCAATCAGATCGGTGGCTGACGCCAACCTGACTCGTCCCATTCGCCCGGCCAATGGTGGTATCCGTCAGGTGAATGTATTGATGAATCTGGGCGTCGCGGACTACGACGGATTGCAGACACTGATTAGTTATCGTGGCTCCAAGAAAATCTACGCCTCGCTCAGCTACACGCTGTCCAAAGCGACGAACACGTCGGAACCGGACGGCAATGGCATCGGTCCTAACGAGTCGATTATCTCGCGGCTTGGCGAGGTTGAACGCGGACCAAGCGTGGTCGATCAGAGACATCGGGCCGTGATGACCTTCAGCTACAAGTTCCCGTGGAATATTACTGCTGGAACTTTGACTCAGCTTGCTTCGGCGCGACCGTTCAACGCCACCACGGGCAATGACAACAATGGAGATGGAAGCACCAACGATCGGCCTGTCGTCAACGGACGAGTAATCGGCAAGTCAACTTTCCGTGGCACGCCGACCTCTGAAGTGGCAGCGTTCGTTGAGGGTCGCATCAAGACTTCAGAGAAGACGAGCTTGTTGCTCAGGTTGGAAGGCTTCAATCTCTTCAATCATGGCAATTTCCTCGGACGAGGCGTCACAGTCTACGGCGACAACGCGACAGCGAATACGACGTTCGGGCAATTCATTTCCAACGTGGGCACGGCCACTAACGGCATTCCGGCCTTCGCCAACATTGACCCGCCCCGAATGTTCCAGCTGCAAGCCCGCTTCACGTTCTAAGGAGCGGGGAGGGCGGGTGGATTGCGGATTGCTGAATTCGGATTGCAGATTTCGAAGCGCCGAATTTTGATTGCTGAAGGAGAAAAGGAGCGCTGGCCTGGTCCAGCGCTCCTAATATTTTCAGCGATTGAAAATCAGCAATCCGAATTCAGCAATCAGCAATCCGCCTAGACTGCTGGGGAATCCTCGAAGGGTAAGTCGGGCTGGACGCGAGCGTCACGACTGACGACGTAAAGCCGCATCACAAACCACAGCATGAAGAATGCGACGGCGATCCAGAGTATGGTCCAGAAGATTGCCGGGATGCCGGTAGCGCTAGCCATGTTCACTGCGTCGGTGGGAACCGTTGTTGCGAATGGGGATGAAAGGAAGAAGACCGTTTTCAGATCAAGTATTGCATTCAGCACACACTGAACGGCGAGAAAGCTGACAAAGAACGAAGCGACTTTTGCGGTTGCAAACCGAGCCACAGCGAAGAGTCCCACCGCCAGCAGCCCGCCCGCCAGGAGTGTAAACGGAATGCCCGACCACGCGCCCCCCGCGAAGACCGGTTTGAACAACCCGAAAATCAAAGTCAAGCCAAGTATTAGAAACGAAGAGGCGGCGAGAACGATGCGAGACGCGACACTCTTGCGAATCAGCACCAGGAGCAGCGCGCCAAATGCCATCGAGCCAAGATAGCCCGCGCTGGAAATAAACATCTGCGATATGAGACCACCCTGTGTCGTGTAGGTCTCGCCACTGGCATTCATAGCCACGCTCAGGCTCTGGACCGAATTGCCGGTCAACAATGCGGCGATCGCGTGTCCACCTTCATGGATGAAGGTTACGAAGAGTCGGAAAGGATAATTAAGGAGCTCGACGATGGGAATAAACCAAAGGGCGATCGAGATCGCTGCGGCAATCAGCAAGGTGGCCGCCTGAGGTCGTGCATCTTTCGAAATTCTTAAGGGCATCTTTGAATCTCCTCTCGCCGTTTGCGTGAATTCTAATACTTGTCAGGTTCCGGGCGAAGCTCTGACAGGTAAACGCGCCCCGAGCCTTTGATGTTCCTGCTTTCTGCTGTACTGCAGGCTGACAGCCTGCAGCCCGCACCAGACAAGCTTGTCTGTACGGCAAGTAGCGACAGGCTGGCAGCCTGTCGTACAGTCAACGAGCGTAATCGCCGGATTTGCCGCCCGTTTTGCTTTCCAACCGAATGTTCGTGATCGTTATGCCTTTGTCGATAGCCTTGCACATATCGTACACGGTTAATGCCGCTATCGAGACAGCCGTCAGAGCTTCCATCTCCACACCTGTTTGCGCGTTGGTGCTGACCGCGGCCTGGAGCATCACGCCTGTGTCAGTTAGGTTCGCTTCAATCTCAACGTGAGTTATCGGCAAGGGATGACAAAGCGGAATGAGATCGGAGGTGCGCTTTGCGGCCATGATACCCGCCAGCCGGGCTGCTTGCAGGGGATCTCCCTTCGGAGTTTGATGGGCTTTGAGCGCCGCCACAGTTTCCGCGGACATTACTACCTGGGCGGACGCGACTGCTTTGCGAGAGGTAATCGCCTTGGCAGAGGTGTCGACCATCTTCACTTTGCCTTCGTCGTCGATGTGGCTTAACTGGGTCATTGAATAATTTCGTCTAAGGTTTTGGATTCAGGTCTTTGATCTTTGTTCTTGGTGCTTTGTTCTTTGTAGTTGAGTGCAGATCAATATCTGTTATCCCTCGAATGTAAGAAGGCAGAAACCCAACATTCAAGCACAGAGAACAAAGCACTAAGTACAAAGATCCAAGGACAAATGCAAAACAACTATTTCTTCACAGCATGCACAATTAGAGTATTACCGCCTAACAGCACCTCGTCTGACATCAATTCTTCAGTCCAACGCTCGACTCGCTTCTGCTGGGGCGTAAGCTTACCTACCAGGCGAATCAACGCAACGATGGGCCAGTAAAGCCAGAGATGGGCTTTGGGCTTGTCGCGATAAAGCCTGATGATTTCAAAGCCTGATTCTTCCAACGAGTAGCGCAGCTCGGAGTAACTAATCGCATTCACATGCAGCGCCACTTCCTCTTTTCCTGCCAGGTCCGCCGGCAGATTTGCGAGCGATGCCCGCGACAGCGGCTTAAAATGGGATGTGTATCCATAAATCAGCCACTTCAAGCGTTCTTCGATATTGAGAATGTTAGGAACGCTTGCGATCAATTGCCCGCGCGGACGCAACGCGCGAGCAAACTCTCGAATCGCGTTTTGCGGATTCTCAATGTGTTCGAGCCCTTCGAGACAAGTAATGTAATCAAAAGACTCATCGGAGTAGGGAAGCGTTCCCCCCATGTCCCCCTGTCGAACTTCTACGCCTGCCAGACGAAAAATCTCGGGGTAAAGGTCGCAGCAGGCTACGTCAAAACCCTCTTGAATCAGCCGCGAGGCCAGAGCCCCGGTTCCGGCCGGTACGTCGAGAAGCTTGCCTTTGGCGGCTTGTTGTAAGATATTGACCACCGTATCATGGACAGCCTGATGAGCCAGAGGGACCGGCGCCTTTTCAGTCGCTAATCTGGCCGTTGAAATATTTACCTCGCAAGAGTCCATTGATATGAGAATAGCTTTCCAGTTTTAGATCTCGAAGCATAGCAGAATTGACTCAGGCTCGAAATCCGCTCGCCTGAGTCGCCTCGTAGAGTAAGCGAGTTCTGATTATTTTGGTTGACCGATTTAGCGGAGGTTCCCTTGTTCGAAACTGAGAAAGACGTGCTCGATTGGTACGAGCGTCAGCCGCGCGCCATCACCAAGGATTTCGTCGATAGCGTTCCCTGGAACGAAATCAAGGACTGTCCTCTGAAACCCGCTTTCATTCCGGTGCTGCTGTACATGCGCGATGTCGAGTACTTTACCGACATCTATTACAAGGAATTATTGCGGACTCCCACTGGACGCGACGTAGTAATTCGAAAATTCATGGACCGCTGGAGCGTGGAAGAGTTGCAGCACGCGGAGTTGTTGAATAGGTTCCTTGCCGAAGCGGGCATCTCCACCAGCGAGAAGTGGAAGACGGAGGCGCTGTCAAAAATTCCCTGGCATTACACTGCAGGTTCCTACGTCGCGGATTACACCGCGCATGCCTTCGGCCAATATTTTCATGGCGCCCACATGGTCTGGGGAGCGATTAACGAGATCACAACTCTTCAGGGTTATCGCCGGTTAGCAGAACTGGCCGAGCATCCGGTGTTGAGCAAACTTCTCGTCGGTATCATGCAGGAGGAGTCGATTCACGCGAACTTCTATTGGAGTATCGCTCGTTTGAAGCTGGCGAAGGCGAAGTTTTCGAGACGGGTGGCTCGGTTTGTCATCGATAAGTTCTGGTCGCCGGTTGGACAGGGACCGAAATCCGCCCGCGAGACGAATTATGTAATGGCGACGCTGTTTCGTGGAACTGCTGGTTTAGAAGTCTTCAACAAGACCATCACGAACAGGATTGAAAGACTGCCGGGCTTCGACGATTTGAAGAGTGTAACTAACAGAGTTGCCCCCATCGTCCAGGCTTGAGGTAGCGCAGACTTCAGTCTGTGTTCAAGGTTTCAGGCTTTCAATTGGATCGGATTCTGGTCAAGCTTCACAGCCTCAAAGACGATGAAGGCTACCTTGGTCCAAACCGGTTATTACTGCTTTGGTGGTTGGGTTAATTGAGACTTTCGAGACTCGAACACAGACTGAAGTCTGTGCTACCTCAAGGAAGCCTTGTTACCCTAACTCGTTCCCCCTCACTCATACTCCCCGTTCCCGCCGGAACAACAATCAGCGCAGTCGCTCGAGCGAAAGCAACGAAGTCCGACGAGCCTCCCCATTTCAATGGCTCGGCGAGCAGCTGGCCTTCATCATTCGTGAACAGTTGCGCAGGCAGATAGCTTTCGCGGTCCAGCGATCCCTTCAGCGCTTTCGATAGCACTGCCACTTCCTTCGCCAGTAACGGATTTGCCACTCCCTGCATCCGCAGCAACGCGGCCCTCGCAAATAAATTGAAGGTGACGGAGACCGAGACGGGATTACCCGGTAATCCAAATACTAAGGCGCCGTTTGGCATGCTGGCGAAGACGGTTGGCTTGCCAGGCCTCAAAGCCACGCGTTCGAACAAGATTTCAGCACCTAATTCACGCAGCGCCGCCTTGGTAAAGTCGTAAGACCCCATGGATACGCCGCCTGAAGTGATAACGACATCGGATCGCTCGACTGCAAGCCCGATTTGTTTTTTGAGTATCCCGATGTCGTCCCCGGCTAATGGCATTAGCTTGACGAGGGCGCCCGTTAGCTTTGCGTATGCCCCGATCGAATAGTTGTTTGAATCTCGAATCTGATCCTGGCCGGGTTGCTGGCTCACCGACACGAGCTCACTGCCGGTTGCCAGAACTGAGACGCGGGGCTGGGCGCTGACTTGAACAGTTTCATATCCGAACGACGCCAGCACCGCGATCATGGCGGCGTTAATTTGATCGCCAATTCGTAGCACCACCTCTCCTGCCTTGATCTCAGCGCCGCGTCTCACGATCGAGCGCCCCTGATTCACCGGCTCGAGAATCTCAACCACACCTTCAGATTCTTTCGTCAGCTCAACCTGCTGCACACTGTCAGCGCCCGCGGGTACCGGCGCTCCCGTCATGATGCGGACTGCTGTTCCCGGTTGCAGTTCGTGATGCCAACCTTTGCCTGCGATCGACTCGCCGGCCACGCTCAGCCGCGCTGGTGTTTGCTGCACTTCATCAGCTCGCAGCGCATAACCGTCCATTTGCGACCGATCGAATGGCGGAAGATCTGAGTCCGCGATGATGTCTTCCGCGAGAATTCGTCCCAGTGACTCGGTGAGGGACACTTCTTCCGCTTCGAGTTTCGGCGCGCGGCTTAGAACGATTTGAATTGCTTCGGCAACGGGAATCATGCCCGAGAGTTTAGTCCCGATGTACTGCAGGCTGCCAGCCTGCAGTGTGAGTTGAATCGGAACTCACGTAAAGACGAACTTTTTGCCATATATCATTAATCATTTTTCATTCTCCATTTTTTGATCAGCCTTCTTTTCGAACTCGATCCCACGATCAAAATGAAAAATGGAAAATGACGCATGGAAAATGGCTCGGCTCCTGCAACGATAGCCCATAGTAGAGTTTGAACTTTTCTCGCTGAACGGGGCGGGCCGAAGAATCCAAATTCACTTAGCCCGCTCCCACCAACGACCGATCAGGAAACCAAGGTGCAGGGGAGCCAAAAGAATTAGCACACAAATCGCAAAAACGAGAATGTCTGACAAAGCGGAGAATAAGTTGAAGGTTTGCAAAATGAAGATCAGGATAATGATCGGTGGGCTGAGAAGCGCAAGCAAAGATATTATGCGCACCTTTAGGCGATACTGGCGGCGCCACTCGAGAATGGGATCACCGAGAAAGGAATGGTAGATTTCATAATTTACTTCGCTGGTTCCATCCCCGGCTCGAACCTCAAAAGAATTCAGAATCCGCAACTCCTCAAGTCGCTCCAGCAGCTTGATCGTCTTCGTCAGAGGAACTTGAGCAAGCTCAGCTAATCTGTTCGGAGTCTCAGAGATCTTCTTACCGGATGATGAGACTATCCATCGGAAAAGCCGAATCGCTAGCCGCCTCTGCCGCCAGCTCAAACCGAGCATCACTTCATTTAGATGGTTGCGCGTGATCTTCTTAAGGCCGCCCAGCTTTCGCAGGGTGTCCCGGCGTAGGGTTAGTCCTCCTCGTCGCACCACATCTTCCTGCCACAGACGAGTCATAACCAATTGCAACTCGGGCGCCTTGATCCTGAGGTTAGCAGCCTCTGTCGCTCGGGTGGGATCCTTATCATGACCGGGCGCCGAAAGGTCGTCCAGCACAGCCTCAATCAGCTCAGGTTCGATGTGCACTTCTGATGCCTGCGCAGTGATGTCCTGCTGTAATCTAAACTGTGGAAGAGGCTTTGTCATAGCCTCCACTGCCGCTTCGCGATCCAGGTGTTCGAGACGGAGATAGTTGTCAAATAAACTGGGTATATCACCTTCAAACCGGTCCAGCTGAGAAAGCGAATCATCGCGAAGAGAAACAAGAAAGCTGATCTGCGACTTGGGTTGGGCCAGGGCAGATGTTAACGCGGGGCCCAATCTGTCGGCGTGTGGTTCTGGTTGATATAAGAAGTACTCGTCAAACTGATCGAGAATAACTATCAACCGGCGCTTGAGAACCGTGGCCGCGACCTCGATCACGCCTGCAAGCGGATCCATCGAGGGCCGTTTAGTCTGAATCTGTTTCAGGCAATCGGATACCAGGTCTTTTCCCGCAGTATCGTTAAGTGACTCCTTACGGATGGCTTCAATGATTGCCTCCTCAAGGTTCAGCAGTGGATCACCCTTCCATCTATTGAAGTAAATCGGGATCGAAGCATACTGAGCAAACCTGAATCGGGGCATAACCCCAGCGCGAAGGATCGAAGACTTGCCCACACCGCTCGGACCGTAAAGGAGCGTCAGTTGTGCGGAACACAGATTAGCTACCACCAGCCGAGTTTCAGCTTCGCGGCCGAAAAAAAATCTTGCATCTCCTTCGTTGTAAGGAACCAGTCCGCGATATGGCGAATCCATCGGGGCTTCGGTCATGGGGTCTCTTCTTTCGAATACACGACGTTTTGGGCGGGCTGGCCAGACTTTAGTCGCAAAATCCGTTGGAGCCGTTTCTTTGTTCTGTCTTGGCCAACACCTGAGGCGCTACCGTTCTTCTTGCGCTAAGCCGCCTTCAGTCTTTGGACAAAATCCATTAAGTCGAGATCAAAAAGCTGCACATCCCGTTTAATCCAAAACCGCGATTCCAGCAGAGTTGGCTTGTATTGAATTGCCCACGAGGTGAAATCTGACGAACTCCCCAGGTTGTCCTGGATGCGATTAAGTATGACTCGGAGGTTCCAGTCTCGCAGCCCATAACCCAGAAATAGGAAGTGTCGAGACTGGAACGCCTCCGTGAAGATCGCCGGAATAGCGGTATTCTTTGTCATACGCGTCAGAAAATCGATGTAGTCATCCTCGGCAATCACGTATTGGTCCCGGTCAGGCTTCCGTTTGTCCACAGCGCCGTGCATTTTGTAGATCACACTGGTTTTTGCCAAATCCACTTTCTTCAGCTTGTTTGGGATCACCTTCTCCGGTTCTGAGTCGGCCCAGCTCCCGTCCACCTTTCGGTGGTGCTTCAAGAAGACATTGTCGCCCAGTTTGGGATCGCAAATGTGAACTACCACATCGTGTGGGACTTCTTGAAAAGCCCTCTCTATGATGTCGTCGTAATTAGTAGTAATCACGAGGAGAGGTACGTTAGCAGCCACCGCCGCAAGATATTCATGCAGAGGCGTTGCCGGATAGTCGCGACTAAAAATCTCATGAAGTTTAATGTAGAGCGGCCCCGAACCGCCCACTGCTTTTAGATACTGCGCCACTGTGGCGAGATCGAAAACCTCGTCTTTTGGCAAGGCAGTTTTGTGCGCTAACCAGCGAGCCAATTCTGCGGCGGACGGGGGAATGTGCCGTTGGGCAAACTCAAATATCTCATCTCCCTGAGGATTGATTTGTTTAGCCGAAGTAGGAACGTTTGAGTCCGAAGTTGCCTGCTGAAGGTCGCTGCTCTGATCGTTATCGTTTTGCGCAGCCTTGGCCTCAATAACCGACGCCCCCTTTGCGGTAAGAACATCGTCCGGTGTTTTGGCGGAACCGGATTGACCGACAAGGGAGGCAGCTGATCCGAGGAATGGGATCACGCGGCCGGTCTCCAACTGCTGTTTTATAAAACTATAGTCAGGAACTGCTTGTTCGGGCATAACGTCCTTTGGATGTGAGCGGACTAAGAATAGAACCGCATTATATGCCGAGACCGGAAGAGTAATCTACTCGATTTATTCCAACCACTCTTTTCGCAAGCTTCTCGGAAAAACCTTGATAATAGCGATGGCTTATTGCATATTTCAGCTGCGCATAAGCACGAGACCTTCGCCATTCCACCCAAGCTCACGTAAGGAGGCAAAGCTGTGAAACAAGCTAGAAAGTCAGGACGGAGAGCCTTCCTCACGCGCACATGTGTCGCGGGAATTGGCGTCGCGTTCGCCGGGGATTGCCAGGCTAGTCAGAGCCCCGTCAAAGAATGCAGCGCGGAGATTGCAGATGCTTTGCTTCTCTTCGATGAGATCTTGTTGGAGGTTCAGAGTCAGGCGACAACCCGATCTGCCGAAGGGGCATTTGGCGCCGCAAGAGATTGCGCCAACGCCCTCGATCATCTGGCGAAACTGATCGACGAGTTGAAAGCGCAAATATGTAAGCCGGGCACGGGAGGGGCCGCGCGCCGAATGCAGGAGTTGGTTGAGGCGGGGAGTTCCAACGCCAGGTTGCTCAAAGCATCTTTCTCGTCTGCCTCAGAAAAAGAAGTAGGGTTGATGATCGGTGCGATTGGCGCCATTACTCGACAAATCCACGAAGCCGCCGAGGAGGTGGAAACCGAGTGCGAAGTCGTTCTCACTACCGAAGGTAAGAAAAAACTGCTGGAGATATTTGAGACGGTGAAGACCGTAAGGCCGATTGCCGAAAAGGTCAGGTTAGAACAGGAAAAGTGGGGCGATAAGGTCAAGACAATCTTATGCCAGGTCAAGGCCGTTCAACGTAATATGTTTGGCGCGGCTATAGCCTCCTCAAAAGAGGATATCAAGAAGATGGATGAATATGTTGACGTGGCTATCTGTTTTCTTAAGAAGCTGGATGATAAGGCAATCGACCCCGGGCTCGCACCATCCAGCGTGAGTAGCGGAAACTTGCCGATCCCGTCACCTAAGCCGTCCCGGAGTATTACGCCTGGATCAGGGAATTCTACGCCGCCTCATGAGGCGCCTAAATGTGATGAATCTATGGACTGCGAACCGGATTACCATCCGCCGCCGCCCGGAAGAGCTGCGGAAGTTCTAATGGGCCTCCTAAGGGGAACGCAAATAGTAGCCAAAAACCCCGCGGCTGGATATTTTGAGGTTTCGCAAAATTCTCAGGGCAATAAAGGATCATTGTTCGTCGCGTCGAGCGATCGAAGGCTTGCAATGTTTCCGGCGCCTCACGTTGGCGATTTGCTTGAGAGGTATTGCAGGCCTTACACCTATGTCCGCCGAGCGCTCTTGACCACGGCTGTAGGTATCGCTCGTGCTGCGCATCCCGCAGGCTCAGCCGAAAGAGTGCGGGCTATCAACTGGATCGTGTACAAGCTGAAATGCGACGAAGGCGCAAACCGGGAACAGCTTGCGATAGAGCTGGCAGCCTAGTCATCGGCATGGATAGCCGTTGCGGCCGTGGTCTGCCTCACCGTAGACTACCGTCGACTGTCACGCAGCGCTACAAGTTTCAATCCGCTTTCATCGCGGTGGTCTGCCTCACTCACTGTCAATCGAGCTCAAAAGGGGTGTCGTGTCAAAAACATCTCAGGTGCGTAGCACCTACTGTGCCCTTCGAACTGCTCGATTGAACCCAGCCCGCCAAGTTGGTTGAGTATTGAGGTGGCTTATTTGGACGTGGACGGTCACTTATTGGGACCCCGATGAAGAATTACGCGCGCAAGGGCTTGTGACAATTGCTGAGGAGGAACACTGCGCTCTCATTTCGGGGTCAATGAATGCAACCTAAGTGGCTGCGAGTCGCCCAGTTCCCAAAGGTAATTGTCGAAAACACGTTCGCGAAACCAAGGTTGACACGTAACGGCACGAAGCGAGTCTTCTGAGTCGTGCCAGGTTGTGAAGAATGGTTGAACCGTTGTTAAGCGCTCCGCAGCCCCGTTCAATTTCAACCTTGTGTTGGTCGTACCTGGAATGCCACGCCTCGTAGTATTTCGGGTAATCCTTATTATCGAACTCGCAACTAAGCAATCGGAGTGCGGCTACGGCGCGAGCATCGTAAATAATGTACGGGCTTCGGAAGGTCAGCCAGAGGAGTTTGGAAGCAGCAGACACATTGAATTTGCCGAAATGGTTTTGGAATTCAGTCGCCAGAGCCATTACGTTGTCACATTGCGAGGAGGTTCTGTTACGAACGACACGATCGAGTGCATTAAGAATAAGGTTTGCGTTCTTTTCTTCTGCGACACCCTTGAAGCTCCGGGCGATTCGGAAGTGTTGCATCGACGAACGCAAAGCCAGTGGTGACGGACGATTCGTCATCGCCGCATGAAGTTCACGTTCGTCCGTTTCCCACGCAAGCAAATAGCGCAGTGCGCAATACTCAAAAGAATGCTTCATAGGAGTTTCCCGAAGACGGGCAACGTTTGACGTGAGTTTGACGCGGCGACGACAACTGCGTCCGTCAAATCGCCAGTCCAACGTCGCCTTCGAGCACCGATGTCTTCAGCTGCGGGCGCTCTCCGTTCTTCCACAGTGCAGCAGTGTGTAATACCCGATACCTGATGGGCCCCCCGTCCGATCTTTCGCTACGCGCAATGGGGCGCGGGATGCAGACAAACTCGGTGCGCATCTCATCGGCCGACAATTGGACCTTCGCATAACCGTGTCCTCCAAGATCTACGAACTCGAGGTGCGGAGCCAGATCCGGGTTGGACAGCGACCGTGCGCGCTTGAGGTCGAAGCTCTTTGCATATTCGAAGCATGCACGGACGCCATGCTTCAGCAGCATGTTGAAGGTCCAGTCCGGCTTCGACCCCGCATCCTTGTCAGCAAGAAACAGCGGTCGTAACGGAGCGTCCTTCGGAAGTCTGTGCTCATAGGACTCCATCACTCCTGGACTGACGAGAGACCCGCCAACGAAGCTCAAGCCGATCGGTTCGAATTTGCCGGGCGGAAGTTCCGCAGTCGCATATCCGGCCCAGAAGCTGTGGCGGTCGCCGGAGACGATGGCGAAGCCTGTAATCTTCGCGTCGCGTACGAGATGGTAGATCTCAGCGCGCTCTGTCCAAGCTGTGCCGTAATCACCGCCGCCCAGGGCTGCGAACGTGTTGGGAGGCCAGGACTCCTTGGTGAGACCCGCGGGCAGGTTCTGCGGGTCGGCGCGCCAATCCAGCGCGCCCAGCGAGTTCGCCCAGATTTTCCACACCGCGGTTGAGCTCTTGAGCTTGTCCTTGAACCATGCCTTCTGCTCCGCCCCGAGGATCGTTTGCGGCGGCGCGCTCCGTTGCGGGTTGGGCACATGCGCATCGTTGAAGCGGATCTCCGGAGGAGGATTGCCGCCGTCGAAGCCGCGCCCGCCGTCGAGAACCTGCATCTCCGGCTCAGGAAACATTCCTATGAACTCGTCGCCGCCGAGCTTTGCGAGAGACGGATCGCTGAAGGGATCCGCGCTCCGATAGCTGTGCTGGTCAGTAATGATCAGGTCCAGGTGCTGACCGTAACGCAGCGCCCTGTAGCACTGGAGGCTGTTGATCGCCGTCAGGTTGTTCGGTTCCACTCCCAGCCCATTGCTATCGAACTCTTTGATGGGTACGTCTTTTACAGCTGGTGGACCGAAGCGCTCGAGTAACCCGCTCGGCGGAGCGACACGTGCGGGGAGGTATTCGAACCAAGCCTGATTCGCCGCGACCTTGATGCTCTGGCCAGGTTGCTCGAACGACCCCGCCTTGACGATGCTTTGCCAACCTTGCCACGAGAATTCGTGGTTGTCCCACATGGCGACGAACGGCCAGCGCGCGCGAGCGTCCTGGAGGTCGGGATCGGCGAGATAGCCTCTGTAGATGGCTCGGTAGCCATCTACGGTCAGCGGGATGTGGAAGTTGCCGACCTTGTGGCCGTCTGGGATGCGTGCAACCTCATAGATCGTGCGATCGTAGCGTGTCTTTACCTCGTCGGGATACTCAACCACCTCGTAGATGAAATCTCCCAGGTGCAGAACGAAATCGAGCTGTTGGGCGGCGGGAGCGCGTTCATCTTCGTAAATCATCCGGCGATAGGCGTTGAGCGAGCCCTCATTGACATCCTGACAGCTCACGAAAGTGAAGTTCACTGTGCGCGGATCGTTTGGCAACGGCGCAGTGATCGTGCGGCCGACCCGGCTGCCGTTTCCGTCGGTGTCGGTAAACCGATACCAGTAAGTGCGCGCCGGCTTGAGTCCGCCAATCAGAACGCGCGCGGTCCAGTCCGCGGCGCTTGAGACCGGTGCCTGCGCGTGCGCAATGACGCGGCGGAATGCCTCATCCTCGGCTACCTCGACGGTCAGGAGCTGGCGTGTGCCCTGGGCAAACGGACGTCTCGTCCACAGGATGACGCTGTGCGGATCGGGATCGCCCGAGGCGACCCCTTGGGGATAGAGATCACGCCGCTCATGCCAGTGGACACGCGAACCTCGAGCCGGTCCGACCCATGCGAGCGAAGCACCGATTGCTGCCGCAGCTTTGAGAAAGGATCGGCGGCTAATCTTCATCGTCTCACTCCGTCCGGGATGCAGTTGGCGTCACCTCAGGATTCGGACGCGAACGCCTGTTTATAAAGGGATTCCTGATTCGATCATTTCAAAAATGACAGGCCATAAGAAGCAGGGAGCTGAAGCGCTATCAGCACCTCAGCCCCCTCTTTAGACAGCAGACTGTCGAGCTTATCGCTCAGGACTTGGAAGAAAAGCGGGTGACACAATTAGTGGCACACACGCGATTAGCGTCTTGTCACAGTGACGCTAAGTTATTGAAAAAATGGCGGAGCCGACGGGACTCGAACCCGCGACCTCCGACGTGACAGGCCGGCGTTCTAACCAACTGAACTACGACTCCGCAGGTAAACTCGAATTTCAATTCTCAAGATTTCAAATCTCAAGTCTGAGATCTGAGATTCTGACCTTTGGATCAAAATCCAATCTCAGATCTCAGATTAGAGATCTCAAAAAATCTGATCTCATACTGGAGATTTCAAACATTCAGGCATGGTAGGCACGGAGGGATTCGAACCCCCAACCTCTTCCTTGTAAGGGAAGCCGTCTACCATTGACGTACGTGCCTGCAATAGTGGAACAGACATCCCCAGCCGCCGTTATTGCACCTTAGCCGGCAACTTTGTCTGCGTCCAAAGAACAAATGCCGCCGAAAAACTTCGTGGCACGTGAATCGTCATGCTAAGAGAAGCGAGCGACACTGTCAAGGTGATGGCCAGGAAGAAATCTAATGTGAAAGCTTCTAGTTCGGAGTCCGAATTTCTCATTCACGCCGGGCTTCAGCCCGGTGGTAAGAGCGGCTTTCACAGAGGAACCGTCTTAACGGTCTCCTGCTGCCATGAGGTCGCAATCGGAAAACCGTTAAAACGGTTTCAGCTGGCGAGGTAACACCCCTGATACCGGGCTGAAGCCGCGGCGTGAATAAGAAGGTGCGACGTTGGTTGTCGCCAGCATTTATTCGGCTTGGCAATCCTTCATCCCGACTTTCGCGGGCGCGGCGTTTCCGGCTATAGTTTGGTCAAGGCTCTCCCCGTCGAATCTAACGCTATGAATTCACGACTGGCTCGCACCCGATCGAATTCGCTGCTTATGCCCAGGTTTGCTTTCGGCTTGCTTATGCTGTCGCTCGTCGTTGGTTCAAGCTGGGCGCAATCACAAGCTCCAGAGAAACAGCAGCGACCTCGACGCGTCGGCAATACCAATGTTCAGACTCCGCAAGATCCGAAAGACCAGGAGGTCGATGAAGGCGATGTTGTTCGAGTCGATACGCAATTGGTTACGGTGCCCACATTTGTCACCAACGCGCAGGGCCGGCCGTTGTCAGGTTTGACGAAACAGAACTTCATAGTTTTCGAAGACAATCAGAAACAGACGATCGCGAATTTCGGAACGACGGAAGCGCCGTTCGAAGTAGCCTTACTCCTGGATACATCAGGCTCAACACGAGCCGACGTCAATCTTATCCGGCAGGCAGCGAATGCTTTCATCAACGCCTTGAGGCCCGGTGATCGCATCGCGATTGTAGCTTTCAAAGATCGCGCGAATGCCGGCTCGACGCTCGCGACGGTCGATGTGCTTTCGGGTTTGACCGATGATCGAAAGGTATTGCGAGCCGCAATTGAAAACCTCGGCTCGAGTAACGGGACGCCTTATTACGATGCCTTGTTGAGAGTCGCCAATGACATCTTTCGCGACGCGGCTCGGACTGAGGTGCGCGGCCGGCGGGCAGTAGTGGCGTTGACAGATGGTGTCGATTCAGCGAGTGATTCAGTCTACGAAGACGCTCGCGATAAGCTGCTGCGTGCCGGGCTCGCTTGTTATTTCATCCAGGTGAACACAGAAGACTTTGTCGAAGATCGACTGCTCAGAGATTGTCGGGACAATGGACGTCTGACTCTTTCAGCGCGTCAACTCCAAAGGTATCGACGCATCTTTGTGCCGAAGGCCAGCAGCGAGGACTACGGTAACTTCTGTCAGATGGGCCAGTTTGAAAGGATGCAGATCAGTAGAGACCTTTATAACCTCGCTCGTCGCGAAATGAATGATCTGGCGCGTGCTTCTGGCGCGAGAAATTTCATCGCCACGGATCTCCAGCAAGCGAGGGCTGCGTTTGCTCGCGTGGCGGATGATATTGGCACGCAATACAGCCTCGGCTATTACCCGACGAACAAAGCTCGCGACGGAAAGTATCGAGCAATACGCGTTGATGTACTTGGCGTGAAAGAGAAAAATGAAATTCACGCTCGAGAAGGATACTTTGCTCCTCGCTAGGTTGAGTTGAGAGGCTGCGAGGGTGTGTAAGCAATAGATTTTCCATTTCCCACCTATCAATTTCCATTTGTCATTGCTGACAGGTGGAGGAGAGGTGCTGGCATGGAAAGAAGCGCGCCGGCATGGTCGGTTAAGCACCTACGGCTCGCTAGGGTGAGTTGAGAGGCCCCTAGTTCGGTAAGCAATAGATTTTGGGGTGCGCCCCTGGAGTGAGACCACGAGTTAAGGTGGTTTCGGTTTAGCAGCGCCTGGCTGGTTGGCAGACGCGGCGCCATTGTTGCAAAGTACCCGCCGGTTGGCGAAGCGGAGGCGGGCTCTGCTGGAGAGC
>DATNBH010000054.1:0-2340 GCA_035572035.1 Pyrinomonadaceae bacterium
CTGGGACCGGTGCGAAACGAAAGCCAGTACCGATTCGCCTTCGGCCTCGCGAATATCGGCACTTTCGGCAACCTCAAAAGGCAAGAACGCTTGTATTGAACTGCATCCTGCAGGCCAACACCAAGGGTGACCTTCGTGTTAACTCAATGTTTCGCAACGTGCGATAATCACTTATCGCTCCGTCATTCGAGGTACTCTGTTTGTTCAAGATCCGACTGTTGTTTATCTCCACCCTTCTCCTCGCGCTAGGCTGCGCCGCCCAATCCAATCAGAGCCAGCAAGACCCTAGCGCTTTGAACCGGCGCATTGAGCAAAAGGTCCGATTGACCTTTGACCTGCCGTCTGCGGTGTCGGTTTCCGTCGGCAACCGGGTCGCCAGTGAAATTCCCGGTTATGACAAGGTTCCCATCACGCTGTCGAGCCAGAACCACTCCAGCACGCACGACTTCCTGATTTCCAAGGATGACAAGACGCTGATCGAATGGGAAAAAATCGATCTCACCAAAGACGTGATGCAGTCGATCGATCTGACTGGGCGGCCGGTACGCGGCAACAAGCAAGCTAAGGTGGTGATCGTCAACTACGACGACTTCGAATGTCCCTTCTGCGCGCGCATGCACCAGACGCTCTTCCCCAATCTGCTAAAGACCTATGGCGACGAAGTGAAATTCGTGTACAAGGACTATCCCCTGATCGAGATGCACCCCTGGGCCATGCACGCAGCCATTGATGCAAATTGTCTGGCCGCGCAGAATAACGACGCTTATTGGGATTTCGCAGATTACGCGCATAACAACCAGAAAGAGATCAACGGTGACAAACGAGACATCAAGCAAGCAGACGCGCGCCTGGACAGTCTGACTCACGATATTGGACAAAAACGAAGCCTCGACCTGACCAAACTCGACGCCTGCACGAAAGCTCAGGATGAAACTGCCGTAATGGCATCCAGAGCCGAGGGGGAAAAGATTGGTGTGGAAGCGACGCCGACGATGTTCATCAATGGCGAACGCCTCTCTGGAGTGAAGTCGGAGGAGGAGATGCGAGCCGTAATCGATCGGGCGCTGAAAGATGCCGGCGAGACTCCGCCGGCGAGCGCGACTTCGGCGGCAAAAGCAGATCGGTAGTGTCAGGCTCTCAGCCCGGCGTTCATCGCCTGGAATATCTACTGTCAGGCACGATTCAGCGTTTCCAACACGCGCTGAGTCAGGAATCCAAGACTCTATCCATTTCCATACGATACAATTCCGCTCATCTGCACTCTGTGAATCCGCGCTTGTGGGAGCTTCTATTTTGAACACGCCGCGCCGCCTGTTCTTCCCGGCATTATTTCTTCTCTTTACGTTCATCTCTGGCTGCCAGCATGCCCGTCCGGGTGCTGACGTCATGGCCAAGGTCAACGGTCGGGTCATCAGCAAGTCTGAATTGGACAAGTACTACGCCAACCAGGAGCTCGCTGCCGCGCAGAAGCCGAGCGGTGAGCAGGCCGAGAGCCTGCGCCTGAACATATTGAAAACGCTCATCGATCAGGAGATCATGATGCAGCGTGCGGAAAAGCTCGGACTCCTGGCCACTGACGAGGAAGTCGATCGCAAACTGAACGAACTCAAAGCGCCTTACACTCAGGAGCAGTTCGATCAGAAGCTGAAGGACAGCCACATGTCTCTCGACGATCTGAAGCGAGACTTGCGGCGCAATCTGACCATCGACAAGGTATTGAACAAAGAGATCACCTCCAAGATCAGCATCACCGACAAAGAAATTGCCGACTACTACAACCAGAACAAGGCGCAGTTCAACCTGATCGAACCGCGTTATCACCTGGCTCAGATCGTGGTGAGTTCACAGCCCGCCAGGCAGGTCAGCAATCTCAAGAATGACAAAGCGCAGAATGACGTCGATGCGCGCAAGAAGATCCAGATGGTCGAGAACCGGCTGGAGAGCGGCGACGACTTCGCCCAGGTGGCGATGAACTATTCCGAGCAGCCCGACACCGCCGGCAACGGCGGCGACATGGGCATGATCTCCGAGTCACAACTACGCAACAACCCGGAAATTTATGCGGCAGTATCTAAGCTCAAACCGGGAGAAACCTCACCGCCGCTCCCGGTAACCGACGCCAGTAAACGGGTGATTGGATACAGCATTCTGAAGCTCATCGCCAAAGAACCCGCTGGGCAGCGTGAACTGAACGATCCCCGCGTGCAGCAGTTTGTTCGCCAGCAACTGCGGGAAAGCCGCGAGCAACTGCTGAAGGCCGCCTATTACGACACCGTCCACAACGAAGCCAAAATCGAAAACTACTACGCCGACGACTTGCTGAAGAACGTAGGCAAATAG
>DATNBH010000055.1:0-63248 GCA_035572035.1 Pyrinomonadaceae bacterium
AGATGCCACGGGCTAGCCCCGTGGTGTTTCACGTTGCCGCCTGCCACCAGCATGAAGCGTGAACACTCCACGGGACGAGCCCGTGGCATCACCAAAAATCTCGGCCCGCCTCTGTTAGCGACCAACGTGAGTGACCACGGCACAAGGCCGTGGCCTCAGTTTTAGCGACTACCTACTTTTTCTTGCCGCACTGCAGAGAGAGCGGGTGTTGGGGCATTACAATCTAGTATCCCAACGCCAGAGAGCGCAAAGCATTGCCCCTTCCTCGTACTTCGTGCTACAAGAACGGCGCAACTCATCTGATTTTTCGGAGGACAATTTAATGCCGGAGCCCACCTTTGCGGCGGAGCCTTGCCGCCCGCAAACGATTCTGCGTCTGCTCTTTCTACTTGGCGTTTGCCTTTTGGCGTCCGCGATTTCGTTCGGGCAAACAAGATTGTTACGCACACCAACCGTTAGTTCGTCGCAGATAGCCTTCGCTTACGCGAATAACATCTGGACCGTGCCTCGCGGCGGAGGGAGCGCGCGGCGCCTCACCAGCTTTCAGGGCCAAACTCTGAATCCGCATTTTTCCCCGGACGGAAAGTGGATCGCGTTCAGCGGTGAGTACGCCGGCAATCTCGATGTTTACGTTATTCCTTCCGAAGGTGGTGAGCCGAAACGATTGACCTGGCATCCCGGCGGCGATCAGGTCCAGGGTTGGACCGCAGACGGGAAAGCTATTGTTTTCTCGTCGGCGCGCGCCACCTGGGCGCCGAGTGGCGCTCCTCGTTTCTGGACAGTTTCGGTCGAGGGCGGCGTTGAAGAGCCGATGCCGCTTCCGCGCGGTTACCAGGGAAAGATATCCGCCGACGGAAGTCAGATTGCTTATCGCATGAACAATTCATGGGACGAAGAGCGCCGCAACTATCGCGGCGGCCAGAATCGTCCGATATGGATAGTTGACCTCAAGACTTTTGATCTCGTTTCGCCGCCATGGACCGATTCCAAAGACGTCGATCCGGTCTGGTTCGACGACACCGTCTATTTCATTTCCGACCGCGATGGCGTTGCTAATGTTTGGGCCTTCCAAACCAAAGCCAAAAAACTCACCCAGGTTACGAAGTTCACCGACTTTGATGTCAAAGCTCTCGACTCAGGCGCCGGCGCGGTTGTCTTTGAACAAGCCGGCCATGTCCACGAGCTCGATCCGCGTAGCGGCAAAGAACACGTTGTTAATATCACGGCGGCGGGTGATTTTCCCTGGATGATGGCGAACTGGCAGGATGTCAGCAATCGAATCGCGAACATGGCCATCTCGCCGACGGGCAAACGAGTGGTGGTAGAGGCTCGCGGTGAAATCTTCACCATTCCTGCCGACAAAGGCGACGTCCGAAATCTGACGAACTCGAGCGGATCGGCGGAACGCGATCCGGCGTGGTCGCCCGACGGAAAATGGGTCTCCTACTTCAGCGATAAATCAGGCGAATACAAACTCATCATTGAGTCTCAGGATGGACTGACTCCGCCGCGCGAGATCGCGCTCGATAAACCAACGCACTACTACACACCGTCCTGGTCTCCGGATTCGAAGAAGCTCCTGTTCAGCGACACCAACCTACATGTGTGGGTGCTCGACGTAGCGAGTGGCCAGGCCAAGGTGGTTGGCAACGATCCGTGGATGGTGCCGAACCGAACGCTAAACCCGGTGTGGAGTCCCGACTCGAAGTGGGTGGCGTACGCGAGCCGGTTGAAGTCGATGTATCACGCTATCTTCGTCAGCAACGTCGAAACCGGCGAGACAAAACAAATCACCGATGGGCTCGCCGATGCAGTCTGGCCGGCGTGGGATGCGAATGGCAAGTACCTCTGGTTTCTTGCCTCGACCGACTTTGGGTTGAGATCTCAGTGGCTCGACATGACTTCGTATGACCACGACGAAACCTTTGGTCTTTATGCGACGGTCCTGAAGAAAGCTGACTCAAGTCCGCTACTTCCAGAAAGCGACGAAGACCGTGGCGTTGGCACTGGTCGACGCACAGCGCCGCCGGGAACTTGCGTTGGGGACACTCCAGCTGCCGATACAACGGCCGCGGATCCAGCTGCGGCGCCAGCAGCGCGTGGCCCACGGCAACCTGTTGCTGTACAAATTGATTTCGATGGCTTATCCCAGCGAATTATTTCCATTCCGGGCGTACCCGAACGGCAATATTCGAATCTGCAGTCGGGAGCTGATGGCATCGTTTATTTTCTTGAAGCTTCCACCGGAGGACAGGTAGGCGGGGGCAATGAACTGTGGCGCTACCGGCTTTGCGATCGACGCGCGGCGACGTTTGTCAGCGGCGTCGCTGCGTACGAAGTTAGTGCCGATGGTCGCAAGCTTGTTTATCGAGCTGCTGCCGGCGGACAAGGTCAGGGACAGGGCGGTCCCGGCGCCGTTCCTCCGGTTCCGTCACTATTCGTTGTTGATGCGGATCGCAATCCGCCGCAAGCGGGACAGGGGCGTCTCAACGTAAGGCTGAGGATGTATCTCGAGCCGAAGGAAGAATTCAAACAGATCTTTAATGAAGGCTGGCGCAACCAGCGCGACTATCTCTACGTTCCGAATCTGCACGGAACCAACTGGCCCAAGATGAAAGAGATGTATGGCCAGCTGCTGCCGTACGTAAACCATCGAGCGGATCTGAATTACTTGCTCGACATGATGGGCGCCGAAATCGCGATTGGCCATTCGTACGTCCGTGGCGGCGACATGCCGGGCGTGCCTCAATCCCAGGGAGGCTTGCTGGGCGCTGACTTCGCCATCGAGAACGGTCGCTACAAGATCACTCGAATCTATGACAATGAAAGTTGGAATCCGGAGCTGCGAGCTCCACTTTCAGCGCCGGGCGTGAACGTTTCCGTAGGCGATTACATTCTGGCGATTAATGGTATTGAGCTGAAGGCGCCGGACAATATTTATCGTTTGCTTGACGGCACTGCGACTCGGCAGACCGCGCTGACAGTGAACAGCAGGCCGGCCATGGAAGGGGCTCGTCAAGTCACGGTGGTGCCGGTCGCGAGTGAACAAACGCTGCGTACTCGCGCCTGGGTTGAGTCAAACCGGAGACTGGTTGAGAAACTCTCCGATGGCCAGCTGGCTTATGTTTATCTTCCCAATACCGGACAGCCGGGCTACACAAGCTTCAACCGCTACTACTTCTCGCAGCAGGATAAGAAAGGCGTGGTTGTTGACGAGCGCTTCAATGGCGGCGGCTCGGCGGCTGACTACATCATTGATGTGCTCGGGCGAGACTTTGACGGGTACTTCAATAACGTGGCTGGCGATCGCTATCCCTTCACGTCTCCTGCAGCAGGCATCTGGGGACCGAAGGTAATGATTATTAATGAGATGGCTGGATCGGGCGGCGACTTGATGCCCTACATGTTCAAGCGCAGGAAAATTGGCTTGCTGATTGGCAAGCGCACGTGGGGTGGCTTGGTCCATACCGCGGATACACCGACGTTTGTAGATGGAGGCTCGATGATCGCGCCGCGCGGCGGATTCTTTACGCGTGATAATCGCTGGGCAGTCGAGAATGAAGGTGTTGCACCTGACATCGATGTCGAGAACTGGCCCAAGGATGTTATCGCCGGTCACGATCAGCAACTCGAGCGAGCAGTGGCCGAGGCAATGCGACAGTTGAAAGAGCGACCAATTGATCGACTTAGCAAGGAACCACCACCCCCCACCTGGGGCAAACGGCCGTAGGCGAAGACGAGACGGCGCGTATTGAGGAAATATGAATAGTAGCGCAGCAGTGCCTTATGCCACGGGCTGGCCCCGTGGTAACTCACGCTCGTCGCTACCAAACTCGGTTAGGAAATAAATGGATGCCACGGGCTTGTCCCGTGGAGGGTCACGCTTGACAGCTAAAGATCTTCGACATTCTAGCCGCCAGCGTGAGCCTCCACCGTGCTAGCCGGTGGCATCCACGAAATTCTTCTAATGATTTGTAGTTGCCAACGTGAGCATCACCACGGGGCAAGTCCGTGGCATAAATTCAAACTGAGTCTACTCAGCGTAAGTCCAATTGCACGGGAGGAGGCAATATGAAAATTGCTGGATTGATTATCGGGATACTGGGGATGATCCTGGGAGGAATTGGTTTCATCGTCTGCCTGGCCCTGCCGTCCATGACGAGCGGTCGAGTCAGCTTCGAAGAATCGATGCTCGGCTTGATTCCGGCGGCGATCGTATTTTTCTTCGCGTTCGTGATTACGGTTATCGCTGCGATCTTCGTTATCAAGGCTAAGGGAAAGAAGGCTGCCCCCGCGAAGTAGTCGGCAAGATCCAAGCGCAAGGAATGATGGAGCGTGGGCTGTCGCGCCACCTCCAAAGATTGTCACCAATTTGTCAGTGTCACAAAACCGCCTGGCCGCGTCGCCGGGCCACCAGATTGTTTAGCGTTTCCACGGTTCTCGATCGGTCTTCGTTGTATTGCGCGGGGAGTTGTTGCAGCAATGCTACCGGCATCGCCTCGAGATCACCGTTAGTGACATTACACCGTAACAAGACGTCGCAGAGTCGGCTTATTAAGTCCGGGCGACCTGGTAACGCCGCCACGATTCGTCGAGCGAGAGACGGCGCCTCATCAGCACGCCAATCGAGCTGATCCAAGAGAACCGTCAGGGCCGAAGTCTTAAAACCTTCTTCAGTCCAACGGTCGGGCTCCAGCAGCAAACGAGGAATTCGATCATTGGTTTCAAGTGGAGTGATCAGCGAGAGAATTCGTAGCAGACCAGCCCTGTTCGGATCGCGCAGATAGTGTTGGGACAAGAAGACTCCGAACTCGGGTGAGGTGACATCGTGCGTGACGGGTTCCAGAAACGCGTGCCGACCCAACCTATCGTAGAATGCCACTTGGAGTTCGTCCGGCTTGTCTTTGCGGAATGAGTGCGCGATTAAAGCCACACTAATCTTGAGGTTCAAGTCAGCCGCCACCATTTCGAGCATGCAGCACAACTGTTCGGCGCGCTGATCGGTACTCATCACATCGAGCTTGTAAGAGGCAATCTCCCGCAGTAGTAAATCCCTTAAGGGTTGCTCTGCAGTTTTGGCTAGCTTTACCAGCGCACTCCAGATTTCAAAACGATTTGAGATGTGAAGAAACCGAAGATAAGCTTTCGCGCTTCGAATCGGAAACCCCTGCTGCCCAATTGCCTTACTCAAACATCCTGTTTTGCCATTGCTGGCCGCGATGTCAAGCGGCTTTACCCCATGCACCCACCGCTTCTCAGCCTTCTCCCAATCAAGCGCGTCGCCGAACTCACCGGCCCGCGCTAATCCGGCAAGTCGTATTAGATCGGAGGCCGATTGGGAGCTTGCCACACACTCCCCAATTAGCCAGGGGAGATCCGGAAGGAAAGCTGCTGCGGAGGACGCCTCCCATCGCTGCGCAATGTGCTCGAGTTCGGCGCTGAGCGTTTCCTTGTTTGGCTGCCTGAGGAACCGTAGCGCTGCCAGCGGTAATTGCCATCCTAAGTGAGCGTCGCCAGGCATTTCCTCGACTGGAGCGGAAATCTCTTGGCGATCGAGTGAGATAATAATCCTCAGAGCAATCTCATTCTCATGATTACCAAACCCACTAAGGTTGCAATCCAAATTGGCTTGCGACAGACTCACCAATCTGTTGGTCTTGCCCAGAAGATTTTCGCGTTCTTCCCAATCGTGCCAGGCATAAAAACGATGCCTTGAAAGCAAAAACTCCGGTGACAGTCTGTGGGCAACTGCGGCGAATCTCTTGAGCAGCGGTGATTCCTTGCCGAGAGTACTTAATAGAGGGAATAGTTTTTCCAGGCAGTCCACGTCATCGCGCCAGTACTTCTTCACAAGCGCGTGGCCCCAGCCATCTTCTTCCCTGGTCAGATCTGAAAGACATTGCCAACTCGCCGACCATCCTGGCTCTTGTGCCGATCCCAAGCGGCGCCCTAATTCCTCTTTCAGCACGTCTTCAGTCATCGCTGAGCATTGAGCTGCCAATCTCTGATGAAAAGCGAGCGACGAAATGTCCAGAAGTCTGGCTGCCGTCCGCATTAACGCTCGTGCGGTGTTGGGCTGATTTCGCGCTGAACCATCCTCAAGCAGATCGAGCGCGAGCTGGCTCCCGGCCAGGATCGCACTCGCAGCCGGATCATCGATTAACTCATTCGCCTCCTGGCAGAGCCCCAAAATAAATTCGCGCAGATGTCGTTCCTTCGCGAAAATCCGGCCCGCGGCAAACAGAAATACGTTGCGCCAATATAGTGAGGTTGAGATTGACCGTAAGTTTTCCTGGATCAGTTTTTCATGCTCACTCGGCTTTGCACCGATCGCATCAACGAGATGATCGGCCGCCATAAACTCTTGCAGCGATCGGATCTCAAAGCCGACGTGGCTGTCGGTGACGGCAGCCAGGAAGACCAGACGATCCTTGACCGCTTCGCACATCAGGCTAACCAGATTTTCGAGCTGTTGCCCGGTATGGCCTTCGAGCGTGAGTCTTTCGCTCACCAATTCTCTAAACTCAGGTAATGTCAACTTTGCCTCAGTCTCGCCTGCGGTCTCGCTGCGGCGTTGCAGCAGGTAGCCGATTTGCCGGTGCACCTGATCGACATCCGGCTTGTGATCGCGAAGCACGTCCGACCACTTTGTGCCACGTTCGGTTTCGCGGTCGTAGATTATCCGGTAATACTCTGTGAAAAGACTCCAGCGTTGTTCGGGCGGCCGTCCGACGCGCTCTACCAGCGCAGTCATGATGGTTACCTGCAACGGACTGCGCATCAGCCTCGCCGTCGCGGGTTTATTCGAGGCCTCCCTCAAACGAGTTCGATAGGTACCATTTTCCTGACTGCCTTTCGGGTACCGCACATCCAGTAGCCGGCGTCCGTAGTTCAACGCGCGCTTCTTTGATAGCGGCGCCAGCCACAAGTGTTGGAAATAGCGCTCATCAAATTCTTTGGAATAGCTTTGAGGACGGCAGGTGGCAAGTACCAGGAGGTCCGCATCCAGCGCATCGGCGTCAACCAGAAAGTCACTGATACATTTCAGGACTTCTACGCGGTTGCTGCTTGCTGGTACTTCATCAAGACCGTCAAACACGATGAACCACGGATAGCTTTGCAGCCAGAGTTTCATATCTGACAGCGAGAGTTCGCTCGCCGTGCGTAGGCCAATGCGTTGTCGCAGAAACTCAAGTAGTGAGCGTGCATCTGCCTCTTCATTTCTGGCGAGAAATGAGGCCAAAGTCTTGAGATCAATGTGCAGTGGATAACGACGGCCCCGACACTCAGCTATTGCTTGTCCTCTCTGGCTTATTATTAGTCCGAGGGCGTCTCGAACTTCTCGCGCCAGGGTATGCTGAACGCCTTGTAATATTTCCGCGCGATAGATCTGACAGGCGAACTGACCGAGCGTCGTCTTTCCCTGGCCGGGACCGCCAAGGAGGACAATCCGTCCGGATCTAACTGTCTCAAACCAAGCACTCAATGCCTGCGAAGGGAGTTTTTTCGTGAAGGCATAGCTTAAGACCCTCTCACGAGCACGTTTCGAAATCTTCTCCCGAGTAAGATCACTCGACTGAAGATTCATGCGCTTTAAGCGCTCAAACACGTCCGAGGCGAACGCCGTACGGTCGATTCCTATGCTCGAAATCTCGTCAGTGTTATCAGTGGTGTTAATCCACCCCTCGGGCGTCGCCAGGGATAAGGGTAAGCCTATTTCACTTTGGGCCAGGCGTTGGGACCCCATCTCAAACAACGTCTCGATGAAGGTGGGAGTCGAATTGTCTTGATCATCTTTCCGCGTTGATTCATCCGGTGGCTCAAGCAGCAGTCGAGAATCGACCGGCAGATCGACAAATACCCGTGACAAGGGAATCCGCTCCTGATCGCTGTGCCCGGCTTGACGAAGATTCGCATACTGAGCATCGAGCAGCTCCTTCTGCAAGTAAGTGGACATTACTTTCTCGAAGTCAGGGCGCTCATGGCCGAGCTTTGAAATGACCGTTTGCAGAACGTCTCCCGGAGTGATCCAGGCACTGTAGGTAGTCGCAATGTCACGATGGCCGTCGAGAAAACGGCTAATCTTTTCTCCGTCCCATACGTCACAACTCCGCCAACCCAACGCACGTTTGTATCCCTTCATTGCCGCGTCGACTCGATCGGCGCCGCCTGACTGCGCCTTAGCCGATAGCAAAACGTTGGTGGCCAGGATGTAATAATGTGGGGACCTGCGTTTGTCCTTGATCTTTCCCTGTCGCTTACCAAACTTCTTCATCTCGAGGGCTAATTGCTTTAGCACCCAATCGGCGTCCTGCTTTGGTGTACCGCGCGACCGCTGCAGAAATTTCGCTTGAATGATTCCCGATCCATTCCAGCCCGCTCGCTTATTCGGATATTCCACCTTTCCCTCGAAGGTAGCTTCGCGAGCGCCGTCGGGCCCGTCGCCAAAGATAACGACGTTCGGTCCGATAATTCTGGTCGAGAGTGCCTGAACTAACTGCTCGAATGCGCGAGGACTTAATCCGAAGAGATTGTAGTCTGGCATTATTGGAACTCCTGAACTTAACCGCAAAGGTTGTAAGGCAACTGTGAGTCTGGCGCTCGCGTGAATCAACTTAAGGTGAACATCTGAGCGGCATTAGATTGAGACTGAGCCGCCGATCTTGCCAGCCCTTGTCCAGGCGTGCAACTAAATTTCAACGCTCCATCAGTTTCCGCGCCATCCCGGTGAGTCACCTCCTAAACTTTTAGTTGACAGGCCGTGTGATCGGGTATAACCTCCTAAAACGTTAGGAGGAGATTGGCATGCCGCGGAAACAACCTGAACGTCTGACGCCGCTCGAGCTTGAAATCATGCACGTATTGTGGGACACGGGTCCTGCCAACGTGCAAACCGTGCAGCAAAAGCTGGAGCGAGAGCTCGCTTATACGACGGTCCAGACCATGCTGAATGTGTTGCACCGCAAGGGCAAGGTCAAACGAACTCTTAAGGGAAAGGGATATTTTTACCGGCCTGCAGTGAGCCGCAGCACAGCAACGGGCCACGCCGTTAGCGACCTCATTGACCGCATGTTTGGGGGCTCAGCAGAAGGACTCGTAATGAGCCTGGTCGAGGCGCGCCATCTCACTCCCGAAAAGATCGCCCATCTCAACGAACTTCTCAACAAGGAGGCCCAGGATGATCAGGACAAGTGAGTTCATCTTGAACTTTGTTTTGAATGCTACCTGGCAGATTACCCTGGTTGCGTTCGCGACCCTCATACTGGCCCGCGCGTTGAGACAAGTTCCAGTTCGGTACCTGCATGCACTCTGGGCCGCATCGTTGGGACTTTGTTTGGCATTGCCGCTCTGGAGTCTCATTGATTATCGAGACTCAACAATTAAATCAGCCGGCCAGCCAACCGCGAGAATTTTTCGAATACCGGCTGTGATAGGTCTGGCGATCGAGCAACCTGCGCAGGGGGCGGGAACAAACCACCCTGTTCCAGCGCTGGCTGCGGACCGTTCAAATTGGCGAGCAACTCTATCCGATCCTCGGTTGTTTCTGGGCCTGGCTGCACTCTATCTCTGTTTCGTTCTCTACCGAACCGCTCGGTTGGCTTTTTGCTGGCGACGGCTCAAGGCTTTGAGAAAGTCGATCTATCGAATTCAGCCTACCGAAGTGATGACGGTGGTGGCAGCCCATTGTCAAGCTGCCCTAAAGCTAAAGACCGTGCCAGTAGTTATGTCCGCACACACTCAAACACCGATCACCCTTGGTGCAGTGAAACCAGTAGTCATTCTGCCGGAGAGTTGTTACGGCAAGCTCGAGTTTGGATCTCAAGACGACACTCTGTACTCAGTTCTAGGCCACGAGATGGCCCACATTGCTCGCCACGACTTTGCCTGGAATATTTTTTACGAGTTGCTGCTGTTGCTCATTGGTTTCCACCCTTTGACGAAATACATGAAGCGACAAATCGATCGGACGAGAGAGCTCGCCTGCGACGAACTTGTCACCGAGAAGCTGCTGGAACGGAAAGTCCATGCCCGTTCACTCGTGCGGGTGGCGAGTGCGCTGGTGGTCCCGTCCGGTCAGCCTCTAACGCTGGGAATTTTTGATGCCGACATTTTGGAGGAGCGAATCATGAGATTGACGATTAACAGTCGCCGCCTTGGGCGAGCCACAGGCAAGCTGCTTGCGGTTGCCACCCTTTCGGTTTTGTGCCTTTCGGGCTTAGCCATTGGCACGTTTTCTTTTGAGTTGCGCGCGGCGCATCTACCTGCTGCCGGGACACCCGCCCGAGAAACGACCGCTCGGCTCGGTGCTGCAACGATCACACAGGAACCAGCTGCCGATAAAGCAACTCGCGAAGAAAGCCAGCGCGCGTTGGCCTCAAGCAACGCTAGAGAACGAGCACAGGCTGCCTGCGAAGCCGGACGACGCGGACTAACGGATGCAATTCCTCAGCTGGTTAATATGCTGGGTGACGACTCGCCAACGGAACCGTTACGGTGCTGGACTGAGGGTAAGTGGAATCCGGCCCTCGATACTTTCAAGCATCCATCACCCGGTGAACAGGCAGCGATTGCGCTTGCTTCAATGGGTTTGCCAGCGGTTGAGGTATTAACGAACGCGCTGGGAAGTAACAACGCCACCGTGCGACGCAATGCTGCGTGGGCAATAGGTGAATTGACGAACATGAAAGGCGGCGAACGTGGCCATGCAGTGCCGCCGCTAATTGCCTTGCTGGGAGACAGCGATGGTTGGGTCAGGATGGCTGCGGCCCGAGCGTTAGGTGAGTTGCATGACGATCGCGCGGGTGATCGCTTGACGGATTTGTTACTCGACAATGAGCCGGGTGTGAGACAAACGAGCGCGTGGGCGCTCGGCGAGATGAAAGAGAAACAAGCCGTGCAGACTCTTTGTCTGATATTGGTAACCGACTCACGCTCAGAAGTTCGGCTGGCCGCGGCTGAAGCACTCGGCGAGATTCGCAGTCAGAAAGCGATCTCCTCTCTTAATCAGGCGCTCAATGATTCTGAGCCGCGCGTCCGTGCAAAAGTGAAGTGGGCCATAGCCGAAATCGAGGACAGCGACGGCTAAAAGAGCAAAAGGATGAAAGGCGAAAGCCTGGAATTTAGCCGCGGATAAACGCGGATGATGCGGATCTGAAAAGAAAGAAATTTCAGATCCGTCGTTATCCGCGTTCATCCGCGGCTAATCCGTTCTTTTCATTTCAGCCCTTGTTACTGCGTGATGACGGTGCCCATTTGTACTACTTCGAAGTTTGAGCCTTTGATCGTTTTCAGCTGGTTGAGCTCGTTGTCGTTCCAGCGCGGGTCGGGAGAGCCACTGATATACCAGTTCGAGCCGTTATCAGCGACCATCATGCCGTACTTCTTCAAGGCCCTCAGAATCACCTGATTTCGCGGAGTAAAGCCGGAAATGTCGAACGACGCCTTCAAGCGCACGCGCATTCCCATTGGCGGCAAGTTCACACTGGTGTTGCTGCTGGCGAAGTGACGCGCGGGATAAACATAGCCACGGCGCGAATCATGAACTGTGAAGCGCAGCGCGTGATTGATCACGCCCTGCTCGTATACCTCATCATAGCGAACCAGTCCGGGGAAAATCGGAAGCCCCGCAGCATCGCCTGAAGTCCAACCTGCCGGTCGCATCGCATTTGAATTCAAGTCGAAGATCGCCCCGCAGTTGGCATTCCAGCTCGAGCCATTGTTGATGGGAAAGCTGTACCCCAGCTCGTACAGTTTCCAGTTGTCTCGATCAATCACCAGCACATGTCGATCGCCGTCTGAAGATGGACCACCTTCGATGGGTGCGGTTGGAGGTATCGGATAAGGACCGGGATCGCTTTCATCCCCGTAAGCAGTCCAGCTGACCGGCACCCGGGTCTGGTTTCCTGAAACCACTATGTAAGGAATTCCATTCGGCGCGCCGTTGTAGACAGTGCCAAAGTCAGGATGCAGCGTTGTATTCAAGCCAATACTCGCAATCAAGTTCGCTGAGTTTGTGTCGACCGGTAATGCTGAGATGTCCTGGTTCCATGGATTGTCGGGCGGGAAGAGCTGCTTGCCGTGAAGACTTGCTCCTGGACCAAGATCCGGAGTGGGCGCAGGCGTCGGCGTGGGCGTCGGAGTAGGCGTCGGAGTAGGGTCATCCGGTGGACCATCGCCGACATGACCAATTCCAATTCTTACCCGATTGCTGTGCTGTCCTTGATAAGTAATACCAACGAGAACGTCGCCGACGTCGCCAAGGTTGTCATTCAAGCGAACGACTACGGCTGTCATCCAGGCGAAGCCCGGCACTGGTCCAACGTATTCGACAGTTAACGGATATTGGTAAAGAGCGCCATCCTGGGCCTCGGCTGTAACTGCGGATGCAGTTTCGCCGGTCGCCAAAGTTAGGTTGCTCGCGAGCAGCGTTACTCGCGTTCTATCATCGCTGCCAAACGAGACGCGCGAGGTTAGCGCGAACGGTTCATCTAATGAAGTTTGCGCATCCAGCGCGATCGCGCGCGTGGAGTTAGGCTGTGTCAGCAGCACGGGCGCCGACAGGCTATCTGCTCTGCTGCTCGTCGCAATTACGGCGGCTATGCAAGTAACTGCGGCCATGCCAAAAACGGCAAGACGATGGTAACGGATCATCTTTGCGCGATGGTTTGCACGACTGTTCACACGACGGAGCCTCATCGACACCTACCTAAGTTATTAATCTGTCGGGTTTCGCTGAGGACGGGACAAGCGAGGAGGAGCAAGTACAAAACTTACATTACGGCCCAGCGTTGAGCTACGTCAAGAAAGAAATTCGCCGCTCTTGTACGGTTTGCGATGATCGCCGGTCTAATAATCAGCCACAGATAAACATGGATGACACAGATCTGAAAGCAGGGTAGTTCGCAGCTCAAGTTCAGAAGCGTCGCTCAGCTCAATCAGCTCAAAGTCAGGAAGGGTGGCTTGCCCCCGCCTCAACTTACAATGGCTCTCAACACGGCGGATCATCAAAACAGAAGCACGAGATTAATGTCGAGTGATGATGAAAGTTGAGGCGGGGGCAAGCCACCCTTCCAGACCTTGAGCTGATCGAGCTTGGGTGATTACCTTCAGAGCCGGTGCGATAAGCCTGGCCTGCCGCAACCTGCCGCGCTCGCTCATCCGGATTATTTGTCGGATTATTTGTGGCTCAACTTACTGTGCTGGCAAATAGTCCACCAGCCACGAGCTGAAGTTGTATTCAGTCTTTAGCTTGAAGGGTAGCTTGGATATCACCGGCGGAATACTCTCGATCTTTTCATTTCCCGCGCGTTCGCGCCTCTCAAATTCGGGCGAGCGCCGGCTCCCGGCGTACGAAAGCGAGATGCGATCGCCCGGCTGCAGAATCATCAAATCAGACATAAAGGCATCGCCGCTCGTCGAAGAAACCCACTCACGACCATCGTAACCTCGCGAATAACCACGAACCTCCTGGTGTGAAGCGAGCAGTGTCACCGGCGCATCACGCGGCACGATGATGATCGCAACACCGTCATCTGAACGGGTTCGTGGTGATGTCCCAACTCCCAGGTTAAGACGTCCCGGCTTCACCGCCTCAAACGTTGCGAAGTGTTCCAGGGTATAACCGCCGCTGCGAATGAGCAGCTTGTGCGAGCTGCTGCCGACGTAACGCATCATGTCTGCGGCCGGATTCGTCACCGTCGCCGAGTTCACGTCGGTGTCGCGAGAATACGGCTTCTCTTCATCAAAGACGGCGTCGTCTTTGGGGCTGTACTCTTTGCGCGTCAGCTTGAAGGCGTGCTCGCTGAAGTTATTGATAACGATCGGAATAATGATCCTGTCGCCCACACAGAACCTCGAATAGGAACCAGTCTGAGGCGGGCCGCGTCGGCATCCTGACGGACCAATGTTCAGCATGAAATCGCGTTCAACGTGCGAGTAGTGAGCGTCGCTGTAGTTGTAGCGATAGTTCAGGACGTAATAGCCCGGCTGGTTTGGTCTGACATGGACCAGCCAATAAATGCCGCCGCCTTCTGCGCTGCGGCGTCCCTTGAACTCGTCCTTGATGACATCAAAATCTTTCCCGACTGCCGCCGCGAACCGCTCGCGCAGCTGACCAAGGTCAGGCGATTTAGGGTTTTGCGGTTGGTTGCCCTTTTGGTTGACCTTGCTGCGCGCGGGCGTTGATCGATCCTGCGCCCAATTCAACGGAAGAAATAAGAAGGCTGATACGAAAACGAATAGGCCCAAAAGAGGTCCGTGAGTGGTAGCGCGTTGCCGGAACCCGTACTGGCTAACTTTGGCGTTTCGCATCTCTCATTCACACCCGGTTTCAACCGGGTGATCAGGTGGCCTCTTAGATTTCCGAGAACCGTTTTAACGGTTTACCACTCCGCGCGTAAAGAAAACCGTTGAAACGGTTCAGACTCTTCATTTGGTGCTGTCGCTTCACCGGGCTAAAGCCGCGGTGTGAATGATAGGCTTCTAACCAGCTTCTAAGAACCAAGCTCACCTTTCGGCGTCGTGAGCCACCCGAGCGTCAGGAACAATGCTACCAATCCCGACAGCACGATCGGCGGCAGAAAAGTAAACACCAGCATCACCAAAAAGACTGCGACGAAAACTATCACATGGATTCCCGCGACGCCCTTCAAGATGCCAAGCGGCGCTTTCTTTTTGAGCAGGAAAGCAAGTGTCAACCCTCCCAATAAGCTGACGAATGTGTAGCAGGCGCTCAGCGCCGTGAACAAACTCCAGAAACTGCGATGGAATCCCGCGCCCATGTCTTGCTTGTAATTCATCACGAGGTCGAGCAGCTGCCGCTCAGTCTCATTAGTCGCCACTTGTGGTACGCACAATGCAATCGAGTGAATCGCACCCGTCAGAAACAGGAACACCACCGCCATCCACAGCCAAAAAGTATGTCGCTTAAGCATCGAGGGGTCTCCAAAAGATTTCGCACGCCGTAGAAGTTAACTGCTCCAATGTTTCTATTACACGTAGGACGGCGATTCTTTAAGCTGTTATTAAGCTCGAAACTCAAATCGTTGCCTGAAATGAACAGAATGACAGGTCAGGCAAGCCTGGTTGAGTCTTCTAACTCTAGTAGTGTCACGTCAATTTCGTTAGCCAATAGGATTCTCATCAATCCATGTTGCGACTGCGAACGAAAAATCAACAAAATTGAGCTTGTCGGAGTTCCACTTGAGCTTGACGCATATCGAGGGCAAAGCCATCTGAAATTCTAAATAGCGTATTGAAATATGATCGCCGCTGGGTATTATCACGAGCTTGGGATCAAGTTCATTTCTCAACCAATCTCGAACCGCACTTATCACGTCACGCACGCTCGTTCCGCGCGAAGTTACGTCTTGTCCTTTGACATCAGATATGAACAATTCGTACCTGTGAGGATCGGTATCCAAGACCAATAAGATTTTCTCTTTTTGAATTGAATTGCCGAATCGTTGGCAGCCGATATCAAGTCCTAACTCAAATGGCATGTTGAAGCGTGGGAGGCCGGTAATCGCATCAAGCGTCGTGTGAGACAAGTCATGAATGCTGTACTTGCATTCCGAAATGATATCCGTGATCTTGTCGAGCCTAAATTGGCCAGCGTTGTTGGCTTCAAGCGCACACCTCGGAACGAACCCTATATCATGAACCGCGAAGACTATTGCATTAAAGACCCGTGTATAACTGACATCGAATGGACAGTTAATGAACACGTTCTTATTGAAGTCCAATGAACGTCTTTTGACATTATGCAAGCTCCTGCAGGAACTTTGCGTTATCGGTGGGATCCAAGAGGCTGCTATGAATCAAGCTCGTGGGTATAGTCAAACCCACGCTTGTACCGGGTTGTTTTTCGTTATTGTCGACCGCTCCGTCTAGAGCTTTTCCGAGACGCGTTGTCGATCAAGCCACTTGCGCGATGGGTTTCCTAATCTCGCGAATGGCCTTTTCCTTAAGTCGTCGAATGAGTTGGCGCATGCCGTCAGCACCCAATCTTTTCCCCGTCAGATTCTGATATAGGTCTTGTGCGATCTCCGTACCAAAAAGTTGATATGTCAACAGCACATCGGCATTGAGCAATCCCAAGGATACAACGAGGTGTTCGTACATCTGCGGCATGGCCGCAGCCTTCAAGGAATTCGTTTCTCTTGACGACAAATTGTTATCCCCACGCCGTTCCAGCACTTCTTTGATAGCTGATCTTATCTCGCCTGGATTGGTAACACTTGACGCCGCTGGGAAAAGTACTTTACGAGGAGATTTCGGCGGCCGGCGATCTGTTGAAAAACTATCCCTATCTCGGACGCGACCATCAGTTCGGTGAATGACGACTTCTGACCGTTGCCTCCGTGCAATACTTCGAGCTTTTTCTATGGCTTCGGCTTGGGTCGAGTGAACGCTCGTTAATCGTCCGTTGCCTTCACCTCTGACGGCCCATTCCTTACCTCGAGGAACAACATGTTGATTCTTCGCCATCTAATCCTCTCAATTATCCGCGAACTATATCAAATGACTCGCACTCAGCTCCACTCCATAAGCTGCAAGAATTCGATTGGCTCGACTATCTTGCCGGCGATTGCGGAGGCGGCGACGACGTAGGGGGAGGCGAGGTAGAGTTTGCCGGGGCCGCTGCGGCCGGGGAAGTTGCGGTTTTGAGCGCTGACCGTAACTGTTTCAGCATTCGGCGAAGCGCCTGGGCCGGCATTGATACAAGCGCCACAGGAAGGATCGATCAACTCAGCGCCAGCGCGCTCGAAGATTTCGATGTAACCACGTTCACGCGCGTATTGCTTGATCCTCTGTGAGCCGAATTGCAAATAGAGATGAACTCCGGGCGCCACGCGCTTGCCTTGGTCCAAAGCGTTCTGTAGCACTTCTGCATACATATCCATGTCCGCCATCTTGCCGCCGGTACACGAGCCGCCGTACGCGGCGTCGATGCGAACCTCTTCGCCAAGCGAGTCGATCGGAATACCGTTGCGAGGATCACCCGGCAAAGCCACCATCGGGTGAATCTCATCGAGATCGATTTCAAAGACAGCGGCGTACTCCGCATCAGGATCGCTGAACGTGAAGCCTTTGCGCACTTCATCAGGATCCAAGTCACGCGTGCGCACGATGTAATCGAGCGTGACCTCGTCCGGCTCGATAATCCCTGTCGTGCCGCCGGCTTCAACGGCCATATTCGTCAGCGTCGCTCTCTCATCCATCGGCCAGTTCTTCAAATCATCGCCCGCAAACTCCAAAACTTTTCCGATGCCCTTGCTCGTCTTCATGTACTCCGATGCGAGAATCACGAGCATCACATCTTTGGCGGCGACGTCCGGCCGCTTCTTTCCCTTCAAGACGTAACGCACGGTTTCAGGCACGCGAATGCGAATGTCTTTCGTGTACCAGGCATTCGCCATGTCAGTCGAGCCCACTCCAAACGCGAAACATCCGAGCACGCCGGCCATGCAAGTGTGCGAGTCAGTTCCGATCACAACTTGTCCGGGCAGCGCCAGATCCTCCACCACCGCGTTATGGCAAATAGCTTCCGAGCCGCCTTCGGGGTTCTCTCCGTATAGCTTGATTCCCTGGTTGGACGTGAAGTTTTCCTGGGTCGTCGCCAGGCCTTCAGCTTTCTCAAGCAATCCCATCTCGCGATGTTTCGGCGACATGACGCGGCTCAGAAAGGTCAGGTGATCGCGAAACGCGAAGACTGACTCAGGCTGTGTCACGCGAGCTTCCATTCCCAGAGCTTGCTTGAACAAAGCTTCTGCCATCGGAGTCACGTATTCATGCGAGAAGCGCACGTCAGCAACTGCAAACAAAGCGTCGCCGGGCTGCACTGCTTCAACACCGATTTCCCCAGCGCGCACAAACGCGTGACGCGCGATGATCTTTTCGACGATGGTCATCGGCCGCGCTTTAGTTTCGAGAGGAGGAGGCGCGATCTGTCCCGCCAGCCGAGCCTTGTTGTAGTTGAACAGTCCGCCATATTCGACAATGTCTTTCGAGATCGGATCAAGCCCTTTCGTGAACTCCGACAGCTCGATCTCTTCACCACGCCGCAGGCGTTCGATCAAGCCAAAGTCGGTCGAGGTAAGCAGCCCGATGTTTTGGGAGTTCTGACCATAAATCTTCTCGATGCTTTGGGCAATGACGAGCTGAATGCCTGCCCATTTTTCAGCGTAAGGAGCAGTCTCGCGCGACGAGCCGCAGCCTTTGGACAAGCCGGACACGACCACAGAGAAGCCGCCATTCTTCACTTCGTCTTTCTTGACAGCGCCTTCGCGCATGCCGACGTAAACATAGTGGCCCAGCGTTTCGTCGTAATAAAAACAAACCCAACCGGGAGTAATCTCGTCGGTTGAGATGTTACTCATGAGCGGCAATTCACCGGCTGCGAGTTTCGCGGCCAGCTCGCCTTCGAGGTCTTCGCCCTCGAGTTGGCGTCGAATGAGAGAAGTATCCTCAGTCAAAAAAAGTATGCGTCCAGCGAACGAAAGCCGGTCGGAACGCTTCTCAATTCTGGTTTCTGTCATGCTTTCCTGTTCCGAAACGTGATTTGAAAACATTATAAGCCCAAGCCGAATGAAACATGGAATGCAGCAACTTTAGCCGCAGATTGCGCAGATTACACTGATGTTTGTTGAATCAAAGTTCCGTTGACGCATTTCTCTTACTGGATTGGTGTAAATCCGCGCAATCTGTGGCCAGATTTTGAAACTGACAGCAACACAAGAAGGAACACGCCTGCTGTTCGCGTCGATGGCATGTGACTGGTGATTTGAACTATAGTAATCAGGGAAAATGCCCGACATTGATTGTTTCAAGATTGCGGGCGGCTGCCCGTCGGGAGGCGCGATAAAGATGCGGAAACTTACGCATGAGTTGGTGATGGGATCGGTGCTGGTCGTTGCTTTGGCGGCCGGCTTTGGCCTGAATATTCAGGCCCAGACAAGAACCAGCAACACAGTCCAGGAGACCGACGATAAGGTCAAAGTCGATCTCTACACGAAGTTCGTCGACAACTACAAGAACAACCGGCCCTTGGCTTACCAGACTGCGAAAGATTATCTGCAGCGCTACGCCAAAGAGAACGACCAGTATTCAGAATACGTGCAACTCTGGGTGGCAGAATACGAGCGAGAAGATCGATTGCGCCAGCTGAGACGATTGGTATTTGACGATCGTAATTTCGCCGAAGCGTTCAAGCTTGGTAAGCAGGTGATGACCGAGAATCCGAATCATCTCGATAGCCTCGTCGCTTTGGCGAACGCCGGATACCTGGCTGCTAACGCTCGCAACGAAACCTTCAACACAGAAGCGCTCGCCTACGCTCAGAATGCAATCGGGCAAGTCGAAAGTGGTAAAGCGCCTGAGACGTGGGATCCATTCAAAGGTAAGCCTGACACGCTCGCCTATCTCTACGCGACAGTTGGGTTGATGAAATTGAAGAACAATCCCAGCGAGTCGATTGACGCGATCCTGAAGACCGAATCTTTGGATAGCGATCTCAAAAAGCTGCCCACCCTTTATTACTATTTGGCGCGCGCTTACGAGACCGGCCCCTATGCAAAGCTATCGGCTGACTATCAGGCCAAATTCGCGGGTAAGCCTGAAAGTGCTGAAAGCAAGCAAGCTTTGGAGAAGTTAGGACAAGTCATTGACCGCATCGTCGATGCCTACGCGCGCGCGGTTGCTGCGACTGGTACAGACGCGCAATACGCGGCGAATCGGACTGCCTGGATGACGACGCTGACTAACTATTACAAGTTTCGGCATCAGGACTCTGACGCTGGTTTGACCGATTATGTCGCGAAAGTGCTGTCGACGCCTATCATGACGAAGCCACAGTAATGTACGACAGGCTGCCAGCCTGTCGCGCGGCGGATGCAAAACCGTGGTATCAAAGCAGGTCGTGGAAGATTTGCCATATATCATTTGCCATTTTTCATTTTCCATTTCCGATCATGCGAGTGGCCGATCATTCTGGTCCCTCGTGGTCTCTAATGACAAATGAAAAATGACAATTGATATATGGCAAATCTAATAACGACGCCCTGGATTTGAGCCACTCAACTTACCCCAGCGACTGTACTAATCGTCAGAGCTCTCCTCACCTGACTCAAACTGCATCGCTCCGGCAACATTACCTTCCGTATCTTCAAAAAAGATAAGCGTCCCGACCGTGGGAATGTGAAACTTCGGCATGACGATCTTGCCGCCGTTCGCCTCTACGGCTGCGATGGTGTCGTCAACTGAAGGGACGCCGATCGTGCACTCAAAGCCGTACATCGGTTTGCCTTCAGTAATCTGACGACGACCTTGCAAGGCGCCATGAATTCCCACGTTACCGTCCGGTCCCGTCTTGATCATGTAGAAGTTTGGTGGACCCCACGGTGTGAATTGCCAGCCAAAAGTACTTTCATAAAACTTTCTCGCTCGCGGGACATCATCGGCATTAATCGAGAAGTGCTCGACATTATTGACGTTATTTGACATCAGGGAACCCTCTTTCTTTCGAGATTTGTCTTACCAGTTCCTGGTTCTTTGTCCTTTGTTCTTTGTAGTTGAGTGTTGGTTAACTTGGGTGGCCACGTCGTCACCGGTGAAACCTGGTGGTAACGCAATCATCCAAGCTGCCCGAGCACATCAAAGAACAAAGACCAAAGATCTAAGACCAGAACACGCAATGTTCGTCCTACTCAAGCCTCGCGATTCTACGCGACGCACCGCAGGTAGTCTTGCGCTATACTGCCAATCGATGCCGAAAAAGCGACAACCTGTGGATCTAGAGGAAGGAATCGAGATTCGAAGCCTCGCCAGCGGATTTAGCCCCGGATTTATCATTGATCCACATTTCCACGACTGGCATCAGCTCGTTTACGCCACCCGCGGCGTGATGACGGTGAACACCAGCAGCAGTTCGTGGGTCGTTCCCCCTCACAGGGCCGTCTGGGTGCCCGCGAAGATCGACCACGAAGTCGAAATGGTTGGCTCAGTTTCACTCCGCACGCTTTATATTAAGGTTGGCCTGTCAACCTCGCTGCCCAGTCAATGCTGTGTAGTGAATGTCTCGCCGCTGCTGCGTGAGCTGATCGTGCATACAATCAAGCTCGGCATGCTCAATCGTTTTGTACCTGCTCAGAAGAGACTAATTGGAGTTATCCTTGATCAATTGGAAGCTTTGCGAACCGTACCGCTAAAACTGCCGATGCCGCAGGACGCACGGGCGGCGCGAGTGGCGCAACTTGTCCGTAGCAATCCGTCGGAGAATAAGTCTCTGGACCAATTGTCGAGTAAGATTGGCGCCAGCAAGCGCACGATTGAAAGACTCTTTCTTGCTGAAACTGAAATGACGTTTGGAAAGTGGCGGCAACAACTGCGGCTGTTGCACGCTTTGAAGTTGCTGGCAGCCGGCGAGAACGTCACCACAGCAGCGTTTGCAGTCGGCTATGACAGCACGAGCGCATTCATCTACGCGTTTAAGACTGCGCTGGGAACAACACCCGGTCGTTACTATTCGGAAAAACTTCGATAAGGAGCGGAAACTAATGAAGAGAGTTACGGGAATTGGCGGCATATTCTTCAAGAGTCAAAATGCCGAACAACTTCGTGAATGGTATCGCGCGCACCTCGGCATTGAAGCCGATGGAAGCAATGGCTACATGTTCGAGTGGCGCGAGAGCGAGGCCCCAGATCAGATTGGTGGAACTGTGTGGTCAGTCTTCAAGGGCGATACCAAATATTTCGAGCCCAGCAATTCGTCATTCATGATCAATTATCGGGTTGAAGATCTGCACGCTGTCCTGGCGCAGCTGCGCGCAGAAGGCGTGACTGTGGACGAAAAGGTCGACGATTCTGAGTACGGGAAGTTCGGCTGGATCATGGATCCCGATGGAAACCGCATCGAACTCTGGGAGCCACCAAAGAACTAGACGCGAGGATGGGGAAATACGGAGGGCCTAAGCGGGCAAATTGCAGAAACTTTTTGCAATGCCTTCAGAGCAGTTGTTTGAGTCCCGGAGGGACCGAATGTTTATAGAAAAGGAGTGCCGTTCAATTAAATGTGGAGCTCCGTAGGAGCATAACTCGAATTGCGCTCCTACGGAGCTGCTTAGTTTTGTCGAGTTCTTTCCGCTATAAACATTTGGCCGCTCTGCGGCCCGGGCAGAAATGATGAACTTCTCCTTGATAGCTCACTAGCGATAGCACACTAGCTGAACAAAAGGTCTACCATGCCAGATACTCGTTCAATCCTGTCTGCGGTAATACTCGTAACTTTTGGTTGTCTGGTCTCTGCTAGCGCCCAAAACAGCGGCGTGAAAGACATTGCCTTCAGAGTGTCAATGACGGAGCCACACACGCATTTATTCGAGGTTGAAATTCGCATCACCAATGAAGCGAGTTACTCGCCGCGGCAGGAAACTCTCGTGATGCCGGTTTGGGCGCCAGGCTCATATCTGATTCGCGAATTTGAGCGACACGTTCAAGACTTTGAAGTTATCGACGGCGCTGGCCGCCCCCTGATGTGGGAAAAGGTAAATAAGAATTCATGGCGAGTGATGACCAATGGTTCTCGCGAATGGCGCGCGAGATATCGTGTCTACGCCAACGAGCTTTCCGTGCGCACCAGTGAACTGAACTCTGATCACGCCTTTTGGAATAACACCAATTTGTTGATGTATCTGGACGGTCAGCTCAGGCACTCGTCAACGTTGCAAGTGCATCCTTTTGGCGACTGGAAAGTGGCGACGGGCTTGCCACAAGTTGAAGGTCAAGCAAACATATTTCGAGCCCCGGACTTCGACGTGCTCTACGATTCACCGGTAGAAGTGAGTGACTTCAAGGTACTTTCTTTTTCAGTCAAAGGTGTGCCGCATCGAATCGTCATTGATGGCGACGGGAATTACGACGCGGAACGCATGCGGACTGATGTGCAGAAGATTGTCGAGACTGAAGTGGCGGTCATGGGGAATGAGATTCCCTATCACGATTACACTTTCATTTTGCATCTGCGCGCGAATGCGGGTGGCGGCTTGGAGCATTTGAATTCCACCGCGCTGGGTTATCCGCGCTTCGGCTTCAAGATGACGAGCAGCGATCGCTCCACTTCAGCGTCACCTTTCGGAGAAACATCGGAACGAGATTATCGAGGATTCCTCGCGCTCGTATCGCACGAGTTCTTTCATCTCTGGAATGTAAAACGCATCCGGCCTGACGCGCTCGGTCCATTCGATTACACAAAAGAGAATTACACTAAGATGTTGTGGGTCGCAGAGGGAATCACCGACTACTATGCTGACCTCGTTCTTCGTCGCGCCGGCTTAACCTCAGACGAGGATTATCTCAAGAACACAGCTAAAGCGTTTCAAGCACTGCAGGAAACGCCGGGACGATTCCAACAAAGCGTTGAAGAGTCGAGCTATGACTCGTGGATTAAGTTCTATCGTCAAGATGAGAATTCGGTTAATTCACAAGTATCGTACTACGACAAAGGCGCTATTCTTGGCTTGCTACTCGACCTCGAGATACGCAAAGCGAGCAAAGACACTAAGTCGCTGGATGACGTAATGCGTTATCTTTACGTGGAGTTCTTTAAGAAGAATCGGAACTATGGGCCGCAGGATTTTCAGAAAGCCTGCGAGCTAATGGCCGGAACCAGCCTGGATCGGTTCTTTATTCATTTTGTGCGCGGCAAACAAGAACTAAAATACGACGCTGGTTTGAATATAGCCGGTTTGCGACTCGACACCAGCGGCGGTGAAGAAATCAAGGTTCCTAAATTCTTCCTGGGAGCAGAACTGAAACAAGAAAATGATCGGCTCCTCGTAACCAAGGTGTATCAAGGCGGTCCTGCTTATCAGCAAGGATTGAATGCTGACGATCAAATAGTTGCGATCGATAACATGCGGGCTACGAAAACTTTTCTGGAAGCTCGCCTGGCTGAAAAGAAGTCGGGAGAAGTTGTTCGACTGACCGTGTTCAGGTTTGATGACTTAAGAGTTTTGGAGATAAAGCTGGGCGCCCGCAGCGAAACAAAATACCGAATCATTCCCGTCCCGGCGCCTACAGAAGAACAAAAGAAAGTCTACCAATCATGGTTGCTCGCTCCTCTGAAAGCGATGTAAAGACTTTAGCCGCAGATTACACAGATTTCACCGATGTTTTTGTGTGGGGGAGAGGAGAAGGGTACTGGAGAACGCAATGCTTTCGATACCACTGATTTTTATCGACAATCCCTGCAAAGCAGTTGCGGTTAATCATGCTTCCGGGACATTTGCTCTTACATCTGTGCAATCTGCGTAATCTGCGGCTAAGGCTTTCAAATGCCAACTTTCAAATACATCAAATTCAGTATCGATGACCGCGTGGCGCGGGTGACGTTTGCCAGGCCGCCTCTCAACGTGTTCGAAGCGATGTAAAGACTTTAGCCGCAGATTACACAGATTTCACCGATGTTTTTGTGTGGGGAGAGGAGAAGGGTACTGGAGAACGCAATGCTTTCGATACCACTGATTTTTATCGACAATCCCTGCAAAGCAGTTGCGGTTAATCATGCTTCCGGGATATTTGCTCTTACATCTGTGCAATCTGCGTAATCTGCGGCTAAAGCTTTCAAATGCCAACTTTCAAATACATCAAATTCAGTATCGATGACCGCGCGGCGCGGGTGATGTTTGCCAGGCCGCCTCTCAACGTGTTCGAAGCGATGTAAGACTTTAGCCGCAGATTACACAGATTTCACAGATGTTTTTGTCTGACGAAAATTGAAAGGTTAGATGACAAGGCAATGCTTCTGATACCAATGGATTCCAAAATAATCCCCAGCGGCTGTAACAGTTAAATCATGCTTGCTGCTTCTTGCTTTTACATCTGTGCAATCTGCGTAATCTGCGGCTAAGGCTTTCAAATGCCAACTTTCAAGTACATCAAATTCAGCATCGATGACCGCGTGGCGCGGGTGACGTTTGCCAGGCCGCCTCTCAACGTGTTCGACATTGAAATGATGCGCGAGATCAATCTGGCGCTTGGAGAAGTAATCAGCCGGCGGGACGTTGTTGCGATAGTTTTTGATACTACGGCTGACTCTCGAGCCTTTAGCGCGGGCGTGGCGGTAGAGGAACACGTCGAAGAATCTATCTATCAAATGCTGGATGCCTTTCACTCGATCTTTCGCAGCCTGGAGCAACTGGCGAAACCGGTGATTGCCGTTGTTGACGGAGCTGCACTCGGTGGAGGCTGTGAGTTGGTAGCAGCAGCCGACATCGTCATTGCGAGCGACCGCGCTAGATTCGGACAGCCTGAAATTAAGCTGGGAGTTTTCCCACCCGTGGCTTGCATGCTGTTGCCGCTGGTTATTGGCGATAAGAAAGCCCGCGAGTTGATTCTTACCGGAGAATTGATTGATGCTGCGCAAGCCGGGCGACTCGGGTTGGTGAACCACGTCGTTCCGGCTGAGCAGTTAACGCAGAAGACCGGAGAAATCCTGGCTCGGTTGCGAGAGCTTTCGGGCCCATCTTTGGAATCGACGCGACGCGCCATTGATCTCGGTCGTGGCCGACCGATTGCCGACACTCTCGCTGAAGTTGAGAACATTTATTTGCACGAGCTGATGAAAACTGACGATGCCAACGAGGGCATCAAGGCCTTCATCGAAAAACGCAAGCCAGTGTGGAAGAACAAGTAGGCAGGAAGCGGGAGGCAGGAGGCGGGAGGCAGGAAGCAGGAAGCGGGAGGTTGTTAGCAGCTCAAATCCGAATCAAAGCTCAAGATTAGACAGCTCGAGGTTGGGAAGGGTAGCTTGCTCCCGCCCAAGTTGCACTGGCTTCCAAGTAGGTTCAGAAGATTCGAGTTACATCAAGATGAAGGCTGTGGAAACTTGAGCGGGAGCAAGCTGCCCTTCCCAACCTTGAGCTGAGCGGGCTTGAGCTGAGCGGGCTTGAGCTGTCCAGCTCGAACGGTCCAGCTCAAGCGGTGCAGCTTGAGCGGTCAAGCGGCAGTTGCTGAAACAATTGTGATGAGAAAGACCGCGAAAAGTACAGACTTGAAGGGCGACCCCAACCGCTGCCTCCGGCCGCCTGCCGCCGGTTACTGCTGGTGTCTACTGTTACTCCTCTGCGTGCTAGCGTCCACGGCGGTAAACGCGCAGAAGGACAGACGTCGCGGCTCGCATCCCAGTCCAAGCCCTGCACGCGAGGTCCTTACGACGGAAGATCGCGAGATGGTTGAGGCAGCGATGAGCGCTGTTTGTACCGAAAGAGCCAAGGATGATCGTGGCAGCATGGCGATTGATGACATGCAAAAACGTCCGTCGATGCCGCTGCAGGCCCCGGAAGTCGTGCGCGGCGCAGCGCGTGCTCAGCGACTCTTGCCGGTTGCGAGAGACCTGGTGGTTTCCTCGCTACGCCAATTGTCAGCCACCTACAAAATCGACAAAGCGAGGATGCATCACGCGCGAATCAGTCGCGCCATTACTCGCATTCAGGCGGTCAAGCGAATTAAGCCCGACATCGATGCCCGCGACAATGCATCCGTCTTTTTGAGAACGCCGCACACGATTACATTCGGAACGATCTTTCTGGCAGGTTTGAAATCCGATGAAGGAATGGTGAGCGTCCTCGCCCACGAGTTGGTTCATATTGCCGACGGCGATGCCGACTCTCTCCGACCTTTGTTTCGAGCGGTCGGCACCCGTGCTTCATACTTGACTGGATTGCGGGTGCGAGATCAACGGGCCGAAGAACTTACCTGTGATTTGGTCGGAGCGCTAGCCGTGCAGACGTTCATCAACAATTCGCCGAATTACGATCCATTGCCAAGACGGCTGGCCCGTTCGATTGAGCATAACTGCGTGGAAGAAGATGATTCGGACGAAGAGCATCTCTCGCCGCGTAACACTTTGCGTGCGGTGCTAACGCTTGACGCGAATCTGCGTCGCGGGATGCTGACTCCAAGGTAGTTATCGGAAAGAAGGTATGGAGTGTTTGGCCTTTGTCTTGGTTTTGTTCTTAGTTCTTGGTTCTTTGTACTTGAATCTTCTTTAGTTCTCCGTTCTCATAGGGACGTAATAAGACCAGTCTTAAGAATCAAGCACAAAGAACTAAGTACCAAGCACTAAGAACCGAGAACCAGGTCGAAATCAAACCCAAAGCCCAAAATCCAAAGACCTTTTCTGGCGCATGAAGCCCTTCAAACTCATTTACAAACTCATCAAGCTAAAAACTTTTGAGACTCGACATCTACTTCTCGGCCTCTTGCTCGTCGTAGTGCTGGCTGGTTTGGGAGCCTCAGCCTGCAACAAGATCATTGAGCGGCGCGATGTTAGACCGTTGGTGATGCGCGATGTGCCGGCTCAACGGCTCGCTTTTCGCTTTGAAGCCGATACCGGCCTGCCGGAAGAAATCAAAACCGACGACCTCAACGAAAAGATTCCTGCGATCCAAACTGAATTCAATACGAACCGGAAAGATGACGCGCTGCTCCGTACGGTGAAGTCGCCTGACGGCCAGCGAGCCCTGGTTTTGTACGGTACTGCTGCTGATCCCAACGAAGCGTTTCGAATCGATCTTTATTCTGCGGATGGAAAGTTCCTGCGGAATCTGACGCCTCCGGAATTAATTGCCGCCTTTCCCGAGACCGCGGGATGGTCACCCGATGGCAGCTACATAACGTTCATCGGTCATCGGAGCACGCAGCCAAGTCCGTCTCCGACTCCGCTTGATGACACGCCGGTAAGTCCCAGCGAATCGCCTGGGCCAACTGCGGCTCCGTCGGTCGCGCCTGTGTTTGCGCCAGTGGCGGTTTTCAGTACCGAACAGATTTACATCTGCAATCGGGATGGATACGAACTAAAACCTCTGACAAGCCGAGAAGGGCTAATCTACTTTTCGTACGCGTGGTCGCCGGACAATCAGTCGTTGGCAGCGCTGGCTTGTAAAGAAGACGAATGGTATGCGCGCGCGAAGGAATCAAAACTACCTGCGGGCCGGCCGCGTTTGATTTCTATAGAAGGTAAAGAAAGGCTACTTGACGATCAGGTCACGGAAGCGTTGCCTGTATGGTCACCGGATGGTTCCAAAGTCGCGACAGCGTTTGATACGGACGTGGGGATTTACGATGCCGCCACCGACAAGCCAACTCAGGGCCGATTGCCTTTGCGCGAGCAGCTGCTCGCCGCGTCCCGCGCTTATGAACTACGCGGCGCTCCGCCAGCTGGCAACGCCCAACCTGTATCAAACGAAGATCCGCCATCATTTAATCCTATCGTGCGGCTCGAATGGCCGGCTGCGGAAAAGCTTTATATAAAGACAGCCTACTTTCGCTTATTGCGCGACGGCCCGGTCAATACCTTCCAACGCTGGCACCTAATTATCCTAAGTCCTCAAGCGGCGATCCTCAAATAAAACCGGTCTTGGTTCTTAGTGCTTTGTTCTTTGTGTTTGAGTCTTTGGGTAGTTGTCGCATTTATCGTGTGGGAACAAGACGACTGCATCGAGAATCAAGCACAAAGAACTAAGCACAAAGAACGAAGAACAAAGCGTAGTTTACTTCTTCGGTTTTTGAGATACATATTTCTCAATCTCAGATCTCGCGTTCAAGAATCGGTAGACGAACAAAGACCAAAGGCCAAAGATTCAAGATCGGCTTTGCCTCCGATTTCTCGTATATGTCTCAAAAGTGGGATTCGCTTATCCCGCAACCGAAACCATCGTGACCAAGTTAGCAAACACTTACCTCGACTCGTCCTCACTTGGACCACGGTCCAAAACTAAAAATCTTAATAAACTCGAGCAATTTCAGGGATTCTCGTGTCGCGAGGATGTTCTTTGATTCGCTGGCACAGGCTTTGAAGTAAGCCGGCGTGGAGAACTGTACAGTTGTTCGAGAAGTTTGTTATTCAGAAGTAGCCAAGCACACTTCCCGCGCAAGTTCGCCGCTCTCTCAAACTGGCCTTGTGCAGTTCTCCACTTAATTGATTGTTGCTGGTCGCCGCAAGCTGCCAGCCCGAACCAGTGAGAAGAAAATGGTAGACATAAAGCGTCCCCCGAAATCCAAAATCAAAAAGCGTCTCAAGAGCGCCGTAATAATTTTCGTTGGCCTGGTTGCTGTCGGTGGCATCACCTACGGTCTTACCAAGCTCAAGCCAGCGATGCCAACGCTCGACAGGTCGACCGCTGTAATCGACTCGGTCAAGCGCGGCGATATGAGACGCGAAGTGCGCGGCATCGGCACCCTTGTCCCGCAATTGATCCGCCAAATTCCGGCGCCGGCTGAAGGTCGGGTCGAGAAGATCACCATGCAGGCAGGCGTCGAAGTCGGAGCCGACACTGTGTTGGTCGAACTTTCCAACCCGCAGATGGAACAGCAGGCGATCGACGCTGACTTTCAAGTGAAAGCAGCCGAAGCTGACCAGCAAAATCTTCGAGTTAAGCTCGAGAGCGACACGATGACGCAGCAGTCAGCCGTGGCTACGATCAATTCCGAGTACAACCAGGCCAAGCTACAGCTCGACACCGACGAAGTGCTTGCGAAACAGGGATTAGTTCCTGAGCTTTTGCTGAAAATTTCGCGCTTCCGAGTTCAGGACCTCGCCAACCGGCTCAAAGTTGAAAAAGATCGGCTCACTATCAGTTCTAAATCCACCAAAGCTCAAATCAATGCGACTGACGCTCGCCTGCTACAGCTGCGGGCGCTTGCCAGGCTGAAGCGAGATCAAGTTGAGGGGTTGAAAGTTCGCGCCGGGACCAACGGAGTATTGCAGCAGGTTTCGGTGCAGGTGGGTCAACAGGTGTCTACGGGCTTCAACATTGCCCGCGTCGCCGATCCCGCTTCGCTCAAAGCCGAGTTGAAAATCGCTGAGACTCAAATTAAAGACGTCCGCCTGGGTCAACCCGTTACCGTCGATACTCGCAACGGCATCATTCAAGCCAAAGTTGCTCGCATCGATCCGGCTGCCCGCGAGGGCACGTTCGTTGTTGATGCCGAGTTAATCGGACCGTTGCCGAGCAGTGCGCGTCCCGATCTAAGTGTCGATGGAACGATCGAATTGGAGCTGCTCAAGAATGTGCTGCACGTCTCGCGCCCCGCCTTTGGTCAGGGTCAGCAAACAGTTGGATTGTTCAAGCTGAGCGCTGACGGTCAGGAAGCGCAGCGGACCCAGGTGACATTGGGACGCAATTCGGTTGCTGAGATCGAAGTTGTTTCAGGACTGAAGGAAGGTGACCAGGTCATTCTGTCGGATACGACGCAGTTCGACAGTTTCCCGGCCATTCGCGTCCGTTGACGTCTGAGATCTGAGATCTGAGATCTGAGATCTGAGATCTGAGATCTGAAATCTGAGATTTCGATTGCCATAGAAGCCCGAACCGCGGTGTTAGATATAGCGATAGTGTTCACAAAATCCGAAGGAGACAACAATGAGCTCAACTGATCCCCTTATCCATCTTTCTGATGTGAAGAAGGTTTTCTATACCGACGAAGTCGAAACGCATGCGCTTTCCGGTATTCACCTCGACATCCAGAAGGGCGAGTACCTTTCCATTGCCGGACCTTCCGGGTGCGGCAAATCAACTCTCTTATCCATCCTGGGTTTGCTGGATACGCCCACCGATGGCGAATACATCCTGAACGAGCACCCGGTCGAGAACCTCTCGTTGTCCGAACGAGCTCGCATCCGTAATCGCGAGGTCGGGTTCATCTTCCAGAGCTTCAATCTCATCGGCGATCTGACGGTTTATGAAAACGTCGAATTGCCGCTGACTTATCGCGGCATGAACTCCGCCGAACGCAAGAAGCGCACGCTTGAAGCGCTCGAGCGCGTAGGCATGGCTCACCGCGCCAAGCACTTGCCCAGCCAGCTATCAGGCGGTCAGCAACAGCGCGTTGCCGTCGCCCGTGCAGTTGGTGGACAACCGAGCATCCTGCTGGCTGACGAGCCCACGGGTAATTTGGACTCGACCAACGGTGAATCGGTAATGGAGCTTATGCGCGAACTGCATCGCGGCGGCGCCACCATCTGCATGGTGACGCACGATCCTCGATATGCGCAGCACGCCGATCGCATTGTCCACTTGTTTGACGGCTTGATCGTCGAAGAAGAGCAGGGCGCCAATCGCCGGGAAATCGAAGAAGCCAAACGCGAGCTGAAAGAAAGCGGATTCGGAGCAATTGGATGATTACGCTGCGAGGCATTGAAAAGGCATTCGCCCAGGGTCCGACCAAGAACTACGTTCTGCGCCGGATCGATCTCGACATCAAGTCGGGCGAGTTTGTCTCAATCATGGGTCCTTCAGGGGCGGGCAAGTCGACGCTGCTCCACATCCTGGGCATGCACGATCAGATGTGGACTGGCGAGTATTTCTTCGACGAGGTTGCCGTGCACACGCTGAACCCGAAGAAGCGAGCCGAGCTTCGGAATCGCAACATCGGGTTCGTGTTCCAAAGTTACCACCTGCTCGACGATCAGACGGTTTTCGAGAATCTGGAATTGCCGTTGTCTTATCGGGACGTGAGCAAGAAGGAACGACAGTCGATCGTCTGTGACACGCTCGATCGATTCCAGATCGTGGGTAAGAAGGACCTTTTCCCCAGCCAGCTTTCCGGGGGACAGCAGCAACTCGTGGGCATTGCGCGCGCCGTGGTGGCGAACCCTCGAATCATCCTGGCGGACGAGCCGACGGGCAATCTCCACTCAGCTCAAGGCAAAGAGATCATGGACATGTTCAAGCGCCTGAACGACGAGGGCACCACCATTGTCCAGGTCACGCACTCCGAAGTTAACGCAGCCTACGGCAATCGCATCGTGCGATTGGAGGACGGCTGGGTCGTCAAGGAAAACGCGCAAGCGAACTAACTTAGCGGTTGGAAAGTCAGTGCCACCCTGCGCTAGCGGGTGGGTTCAGTGAAACAAAACTTCAACGTCGCACTATCGAGAACCGAGAGAGTATCCACCAATGACTGGCGGCTTAGTAGAAATTCCACGCACAAACAGCCTGGCAGCGCCGGTTCCTATTACTCTGATCGCCGATGATCAGCCGGATGTCCTAACAGCGCTGCGCCTGCTTTTGCGCGGCGCCGGCTATCAAACCGAAGCCGTGAGTTCACCTGCGGCGGTTCTCGAAGCCATCAGAAAGCGCGACTTTGATCTCGTCCTGATGGACTTGAATTACGCTCGAGACACCACTTCCGGACAGGAAGGTCTCGATCTAATCAGTAACATTCGGACGCTCGATAGCACGTTACCGGTGGTGGTTTTGACTGCCTGGGGATCAGTTGAGCTGGCAGTCGAAGCCATGCACCGGGGCGTGCGAGACTTTGTCCAGAAGCCCTGGGACAACTCACAGTTGTTGCGCAGTCTGCGCATGCAAATCGAGCTTGGTCGCAAACGACGACAACAGCAGCGCCTCGATGCGGAGACACGCAGCGCGACCGATCACCTGCAACAGGAGCTCACCGAATCTCAGGAAATTCAGGAAGCATTACTGCCGCAAGAGCTGCCGGCAATTCCCGGAATCGAAGTAGCAGTCGCGTGGAAACCTGCCTTCGCCGTCAGCGGTGATTATTTTGATGTCATCAAGTTCAGCGATCGACATACCGCAATCTGCGTCGCGGATGTTGCCGGCAAGGGAATGCCCGCCGCGTTGATGATGTCGAACATGCAGGCGGTGTTGAAGTCCTGCGCCTCCGACATCGTAGCCCCAGCCGACTTGTGCGCGCGCGTGAACAGCGTGATGTGTCACAACATCGTCTCGCACCGGTTTATTTCGTGCTTCTACGCTTTGCTCGACGCGAAGTCCCGCAAGCTCACTTTCTCAAACGCCGGCCATTGTCCGCCGATGCTGATTCGCGACGGTAGTTGTATGCGACTCAAAGAGGGCGGACCCGTGCTGGGAATCTTCCCGGATCGGCTGTACTCGCAGGATGAGGTTGAGTTGCAAAGCGGCGATTGCCTCGTGCTCTACACGGATGGCGTCACCGAAGCGCGCGATGCTGAAGGCGAGGAGTTCGGCGAAGAGAGATTGCAGGAATTGTTGACGCTGGGCCAGCGACTGCATGCGACCGAGCTGCGCGACCGGGTCATGAATGCGGTGAAGGATTTTAGCGGCGGTCAGACATTTGACGATGCCACGCTGCTGGTTTTGACAGTGGACTAGCAAACAGGTGTTCAGAGTTCAATCTTTAGATCGTTCTGGCAAGCACACAAGCTAAAGCTTGAACTCTAAACGCCCGTAGGGATTGTTGCCGTTGCTCCGAATTCGGAATTGATACGTTGCTCGTTCGAAGGCGCTTGTTCGAGTTGACCCAGCATTGGACCTAAGCCTTTAGCTGGCTAGTAATCGTCTTTCGCGTATTCGTCTCGCCCCAGGGCGTTGCGCAAGTGAAAGACGCTACCGGCTGTCGAGTAAAGATTGAAATTCAAATCCGTAGGTCGCCTTAAAAGATGAGGCGATTCGAGTGGAAGGATTGGAGCTGCGATGGATGCTTTATTGAAAGATCTGCGTTACGCAATCAGGACCTTGCTGAAGAGACCTGGTTTCACCCTGGTTGCGGTTATCACTCTCGGCTTAGGAATCGGCGCCAACACCGCGATCTTCACGCTCGTCAACGCGGTCATCTACAAGAAACTGCCAGTCGCCCATGCAACCGAGCTGGTGCTGTTTTGCGACACCGCCAGCGAAGGTACGCGTAACTCCGACGGCGATCCGTCACCAGGTCAGCAGGATCTTTTTTCTTTCGCCAGCTACGAGTACATCCGCGATCACGATCCCAGCTATCAGGAGTTGGCGGCCTTTCGCAGCGGCGAAGCTCGTCTGAGCGTGCGTGCAACCGGTTCCGAATCCAGCGAATCCGCGCAGCGCGCGTCGGGCCACCTGGTTTCTGGAAATTATTTCTCGGTGCTGGGCGCGAACGCGCTGCTCGGCCGAGTGCTGACTCCTGCAGACGACAAAGCCGCTGCACATCCCGTTGCGGTGATGAGCTACAACCATTGGAAGCAACAATGGAACAGCGATCCTCAGGTTGTGAATCGCGAAGTCGTGATGAACAACAACTCGGTCACGATTGTCGGTGTCGCCGCTCCGGAGTTTTTTGGCGTGCGCGTTCGTCGCAGCCCTGACTTTTGGATTCCACTCGCATTTCAGCCTCAAATCGAAATGCGCAGATCCTTTCTTGAAGACCATCAGATCTACTTCCTGAATTTTGTCGGGAGAATTAAACCCGGCGTGACCATCGAACAAGCCCAGGCAAACGCGAACCTGGCGTTGCGCCAATTCATCACTGCCGAGGCTGGCTCAAAACTCGATGACGAAAAGCGCAATGCCATCGCGGGCATCTACGTGAAGTTGGCCTCGGGCGCTCGCGGAATTTCCGGGCTGCGGCTTTTCTATTCAGAGTCACTGAAGATGTTGATGGTGATCGTAGCCTTAGTCCTGCTGATCGCCTGCGCCAATGTTGGCAATCTGCTGTTATCTCGCGCCGCCGCTCGCAAAGCTGAGATTTCTTTGCGGCTGGCACTGGGCGCGAATCGCTTTCGCATCGTCCGGCAATTGCTGACCGAAAGTTTGTTGCTGGCGCTGCTCGGCGCCATCTGCGGTGTTTTTCTGGCCCAGTGGGGAGTCAGTTTGCTGGTGACGCTCGTAGCCAAGACGTCTCCAATCGACGTGCGTCCCGATCTCGTGGTGTTGAGTTTCACCGCCGGTGTGGCGCTGCTTGCGGGGCTCATTTTTGGAATGGTTCCCGCGTTGCGAGCCAGCCGAATGGATCTCACTTCAGCTCTGAAGGAAAAGGCCGAGGGAGTTGGACGACGTAACCGCGCCGGGCTGGCTTCAGCTCTCGTGGGTCTCGCAAGTGGCTATGTCGATGGTTCTCCTTGCTGGAGCCGGACTGTTTGCCCGCAGCTTGATGAAGCTGCAACGCGAGGATGTCGGCTTCAACCGCGACAATCTGTTGTTGGCCCAAGTCGATCCGCGCCTGGCTGGCTTCAAGCCCAACGAGCTTTCGACGCTGTATCGCAATCTCGGCGATCGCCTTAATTCAATTCCCGGTGTGCAGCGAGCCACGATTGTCAGCTACACGCCCATGAGCGGCACCTCAACCAGCAGCAACGTAACTGTGGTTGGTTACACCGCCAAAGAGAACGAAGACCTCGTAGTTCAGGACATGTTGGTTAGTCCAGGCTACGGCGAAAGTCTTGGCAGTCAACTGCTGATGGGTCGCGAAGTCGATCAACGCGATACGGAATCGGGCAACAAAGTGGCGATGGTGAATCAAGCTTTCGCCGAATACTTCTTCCATGGCCAAAACCCGATTGGAAGACAGTTTCACTTTGGCAATGAAGATGACGATGCGAAAGAGAAGCCGGAGATGATCGAGATTGTCGGTGTCGTCGGCAACGTGAAATACGACAGCGCTCGCGAGAAAGCCGAGCGCATGGTGCTGAGACCGATCGCTCAGGCGACCGGGCCGACTGCCTACAACGCGAACCTGCAAATTCGCACTGCGGGCGATCCGTCGAGTCTCGCGCCCGCGATGCGCCAGGCAATTGCACAGGTCGATTCACGCTTGCCGATTTACTCAGTCGGCACGATGGAAGAGCAAGTGCAGAGCACACTGCGGCAAGAGAAGCTGATTGCGCAGTTGGTGAGCTTCTTCGGATTGCTCGCATTGCTGCTGGCTTCAATCGGTCTGTATGGATTGATGGCCCACGGCGTTGTTCGCCGCACCAGGGAGATCGGAATTCGGATGGCGCTCGGCGCCGAAAGGCGGACCATCATTTGGATGGTGCTGCGCGAAACGATGGTGCTGGTGCTGGTGGGAGTTGTGATTGGGATTCCGGCGGCGCTGGGCGCTTCGCGGTTAATTGCGAGCCAACTTTTTGGAACCAGTCCTTCGGATCCAGTGACGCTCGCAGTGTCCGCAGTGTTGTTGACCGCAGTCGCGTTACTGGCCGGCTTTCTGCCCGCCCGCAAAGCGTCGAAAGTCGATCCATTGATTGCATTGCGTTACGAGTAGCTCAAACGTGAGTGGGTTTGTTCTTTGTAGTAATTGGCATTGTGCGATGAGTGGTAACCACTCAACTTGGGGAACAGACAATTGCAAAGAACCAAGAACAAAGAACCAAGAACACCAAAGACACGAGCTGACTAACAACAAACGATGAGAAACCTATGGACTCCTTATTAAAAGACATTCGCTACGGAATTAGGGGACTACTAAAGCGCCCGGGATTCACGCTCGTAGCCGTAATCACGTTGGCCATCGGGATTGGCGCGAACACCACCATCTTCAGCGTCGTCAATAGTCTGCTTCTCAAGCCGCCCGCGGGTGTAACGCAGAGCTCACGTCTTGTAGATGTACACATGACTGAAGCCAGCGGCAGCAGCTTTCATTCTTTTTCATATTCCGACTATCAGTACTACCGCGATCAAAACAAAGTCTTCAGCGGTTTGGTTAGCAGCACCGCGATGCCGCTTAGCATGAATGCCGGCGTACCCGAGCGCATCTTCGGCATGGTGGTTTCAGGAAACTATTTCGACGTGCTGGGAACGCATCCCGCATACGGTCGCTTCTTTCTACCCGAAGAGGATCAGACACCCGGCACTCATGCGGTCGTAGTCCTCAGTTACGACCTGTGGCAGCAACGCTTTGGAGCAGATGCGAAAGTTGTCGGCAAAACCATCGCCCTGAATAGCCATCCCTTCACTGTAATCGGCGTGGCGCCGGAAGGATTCAAAGGCACGTGGGCTGGACTGCAACCGGCGGCGTGGGTGCCGCTGATGATGCAGAACCAACTGCGGCCCGGCTTTGAGTTGTTAAATCGAGGCACGCGTGGTCTGGAAATAATCGGACGACTGAGGGACGGAGCCACCCTGGACCAGGCCCGCTCCGAAATGAGCAGGTTGGCTAGTCAATTGTCCTCGACTTATCCCGACACTAATCAAGGAACGGGAGTCGATCTACGCCCGGCGAGCACGGTACCCGGTCAAATGCGCGGCGCCCTGATCGCTTTCATGACGATTCTAATGGCCATTGTCGGGCTGGTGCTTCTGATTGCCTGCGCCAACGTTGGCTCGATGACGCTCGCCCGAGCCAGTTCCCGCAGCAAAGAAATGGCGATCCGGTTGGCAGTGGGTGCAGGACGATTTCGCATCATGCGCCAGTTATTGATTGAGAGTCTCCTTCTGTTTCTGCTGGGCGGAGCAGCCGGAGTGATTCTCGCTGTCTGGGCAACCAGACTGCTTCTGTCCTTCAAGTTTTCCGCCGACGTCCCAGTTTCACTCGACCTCGGAATTGACGTTCGGGTTTTGCTCTTCACACTCGGAACTTCACTGGCGACAGGATTAGTGTTCGGTCTCGCTCCGGCTTTACAGGCATCACGACACGATGTTCTGACCGCGCTCAACAATGACACCTCCCGCGGGACGCATCGCTCGCGCACACGAAGCATCTTCGTGACGGCGCAGATCGCGATTTCGCTAGTGTTGCTGGTGACGGCAGGCCTGTTCCTTCGCAGCCTCAGGAACGCATCGTCTATCGATCTCGGGCTCAATCCGCAAGGGATCGAGACGGTCACTTTCGATCTGGGAACTCAGGGTTATTCAGACACGAAAGGAAAAGAGTTTTACCGGCAGCTCATGGAACGCGTCAGCTCGTTGCCTGGTGTTAGTGACGCCAGCCTGGCGCGCATGGTCCCACTCAACGGCAGCAATATGAAGGCCGATGTCTACCTTCCCGGTCGGGAACCGAAGCCCGGCGAACGCGGACTCCTGGTAGGCATGAACGTCGTTGATGCCGCGTACTTTAAGACGCTGCAGATACCAATGCTCTATGGCCGCACTTTCAGCGATGGTGACAATCAAGCTGCGCCCCGCGTCGCCGTCGTTAACGAGACAATGGCGCGTCGCTTCTATCCAGGCGCGGATATTTCCAGCGCCGTGGGCCAAACCTTCTCGATTGGCAACGGGCCCATACAAATTGTAGGCGTGGTTAAGGACGGCAAGTACGACACACTCGGTGAAGATCCACAGCCATTCCTTTATCGCCCGCTCTCTCAATCTTACTCCGGCGAAATGACGCTTCATGTTCGTGCCAGCGTCGCTGACGCCGGCAATGTGCTGGCGGCGGTGCGGCGCGAAGCCGGCGCGCTCGATCGAGATGTACCGCTGCTGAATGTCATGACTCTCAATGAGCAGATTGGATACTCAATGCTGCCGCTCAGAGTAGCGACTTCGGTGGCGGGCTCGTTGGGCCTGCTCGGCATGTTACTCGCCGCGTTGGGTGTGTTTGGCGTTGTTAACTATTCGGTGACTCAACGCACGCGCGAGATTGGCATTCGCATGTCGTTAGGAGCGCAAACCCGCGATGTGTTGCGACTGATCGTAAGCCAGGGCGCGCGGCTGGCAATCATTGGCATTGTGATCGGCCTGGCTGGCGCCGCTGCTTTAACGCGCGCGCTTACCAGCTTGCTCTACGGCGTGAGCGCGCTCGAGCCGCTGATATTTGTGGGCGTCACCATATTGATGATGTTTGTCGTTTTGCTGGCGAGTTACTTACCCGCGCGTCGCGCCAGCAGAGTCGATCCACTCGTAGCACTGCGGTACGAGTAGAACCGATTGCTGAATGCGGATTGCTGATTGCGGATTTGAAACCAAGAACTCGAAACCTGAAACCTGAAACTTGGAACCTAAAACCTGAAACTTGGAACCTGAACCCTGAAACCTACCAATGGACTCCTTATTAAAAGACATTCGCTACGGAATCAGAGGGCTGCTGAAACGGCCGGGCATCAGCGTGATTGCGATCATCACGCTGGCGCTTGGCATCGGCGCGAACAGCGCCATCTTCAGCGCCGTCCATGCACTCCTGCTCAAGCCATTGCCTTTTCCCGAACTCGATCGAGTGGTGGCCATCTGGGACAAGATGCCCAGCCATGGAGTCCAACACAACGAAGTCACCATGGCGAATTATCTCGACTGGCGCGCACAAGGCCAGTCGTTCGATCAGCTGGCGCTTTATCGTTGGTGGAGCACCAACCTCGCGGGTGTCGAACCACCCGAGCGCATCCAGGGCTTTCTCGTAACTGCCAACTTTTTCGATGCGTTGGGTATGAAGCCGATCCTTGGACGTAATTTCACGGCCGAAGAAAACGAGCCCGGCAAGGACGCGGTAGCGATTGTCACTCACAGTCTTTGGCAACGAAGATTTGGCGGCGATCCTAACATCGTCGGCAAAGCACTCAAGCTTAACAGCATCACGCGAACAGTAATCGGTGTGATGCCCGAACGTTTCAACTTCCCGAAAGGCGCGGAGATTTATGCGCCGATAGCGATCACTCCTGAACTGGCGCGCAGTCGCGGTAACCATAGCTATTACGTTGTCGGGCGTCTCAAGCCCGGCGTCACTCGTCAAAATGTTCAAGCAGAAATCGACACCATTTCCGCCAGACTCGAACAGCAATATCCGGAAACAAACACTGGCTGGGGAGCAAATGTTTATCCGATCGTGAAAGACACGGTGCGGATGTACGACACGGCCTTGTGGGTAATGATGGGCGCGGTCGGATTTGTCCTGCTGATTGTTTGCGCGAACGTTGCCAATCTCACGCTCGCGCGAGCCAGCGGCCGTCAAAAAGAGATTGCCTTGCGATCGGCACTCGGCGCCAGCCGCTGGCGCGTCGTTCGTCAGCTACTGACGGAAAGCATGATCCTCGCACTGCTTGGTGGCGGCTTGGGAGTGTTAGTCGCTTTTTGGGGTATCGAGGCTTTGCGCGTTTCGAATCCCGGTGATGCTGCGAGGTTTGCTCCGGGATGGTTTCAGCTCGGTATTAACTTCAACGTGCTCGGATTCACGCTGGGGCTTTCGTTGCTCAGCGGAATCGTTTTTGGTTTGGTTCCGGCGTGGCAAGTATCAAGTCCAAATCTCAACAACGCGCTGAAAGAAGGCGGACGACATGCCAGCGGCGGTTCGCATCGCGTGCGCAGCTTGTTAGTCGTGTTCGAAGTTGCGCTTTCGCTCGTGTTGCTGGTGGGCGCCGGTCTGGCTGTTCGTAGCTTTCTCTCCTTAATCAAGACAAGTCCCGGCTTCGATCCCGATAACGTGTTGACGATGAATCTGGTATTGCCGGGCGCGAAGTACAAGGAAGAACAGCAAAGCGGAGCCTTCTATCAAGACCTGGTTCGTCGCGTGAAAGAGTTGCCGGGAATTCAATCCGTTGGCGCCGTTAACTACTTGCCGCTCGGAGGCGCTAACTCGTCGGACTCCTATTTAGTAGAAGGTCTTCCCGAGCCACAGCCCGGTCAGGAGATTGATGGCCGGTATCGAGTTTGCACGCCTGATTACTTCCAGACAATGAAGATTCCCATTCTCAGGGGACGCGCCTTCACCGAACAAGACAAGGCAGGCTCGACGCCAGTCGTCATCGTCAACGAAGCGCTCGCTCGAAAACATTGGCCGGGAGGCGACGCTATCGGCAAGCGCATTCGCTTCTATGGTCCGCCTGACAGAATTCAATGGATGGAGATCGTCGGGGTCGTCCGAGACGTGAAGCACGAGCTCAACCTCGAAGTCACTCCCGAATACTACCTGCCGCACGCTCAGGACTCCTGGAACTCGATGGTGCTGGTGGCACGAACGAACGTGGAACCGGGCTCGGTGTCGGGACAGATTAGACAACAGGTCTCGGCCATGGATAAGGACCAGCCGGTGTTCGACGTGCACACGATGCAAGAAGTGCGTTCGATGTCAGTCACGATGTACACGTTTTCTTCGGTGACGCTGGGAATCTTTGCGGTGATCGCTTTGTTACTTGCTGCGATCGGCATTTACGGAGTGATGGCTTTCGCGGTCACACAACGTACGCAGGAGATTGGTATTCGCATGGCATTGGGTGCTCGCGCTACTGACGTTCTGAAACTGGTCGTCAAGCACGGGATGATGCTCGCTGGGATTGGAGTGCTGGTTGGGATTGGTGGGGCATGGATACTAACGCGTTTCATGGAGGGCATATTGTTTGGGGTCAAACCGACCGACGTTTTGACCTTTAGCGCCGTGTCGGCGTGCTTGCTGTTTGCAGCGCTGCTCGCGTGTTACATCCCCGCGCGTCGCGCCACAAAAGTCGATCCGCTGGTTGCGTTACGCCACGAGTAGCACAGACTTCAGTCTGTGTTTGCTGGTCAGTTGAGTCTATGGAGTTGAACCGAATCAACCTATTTCGCCACGACGACCGAAGCGTCATCGGAAAGGAGAACACAGACTGAAGTCTGTGCTACTAATGGAAACGCTGATCAAAGACATTCGCCACGGAATCAGAAGTCTACTTAAACGGCCCGGCTTCACCATCATTGGCGTGCTTACGCTGGCCCTGGGCATCGGCGCCAACACCGCGATCTTCAGTCTGCTTGATTCAGTGTTGCTGCGGTCATTGCCCGTCAGCCATCCCGAGCAGATTGTTCAGCTACGCACGCTTCGTCCCGCGGGGCGTATCAATCAAAACTTTTCCTATCCCTTCTTCAGAGAACTGCGCGACCTGAACCAGGTCTGCTCAGGGCTCATCGCCTACTATCCCACAGCTTTGAGTCTGAGTGGCGGCAGCGGCGCCGCGGAAAGAATTTATGGAACGCTGGCGAGTGGCGATTACTTCTCAGTTCTCGGAGTCAACGCTGCTCTGGGCCGCACGTTCACGACCGCTGAAGATCAAACTCCCGGCGCCAGTCCAGTTGTTGTGATCAGTTATGGACTTTGGCAGAAACGTTTTGGCGGCAGCGCCGACGCGATTGGCAAGAACCTCACCGTCAACAGCACTCAATACACAGTCATCGGTGTGGCGCCGCAGAGTTTCACGGGGCTGGTGCGCGGCTTGTCTTCAGATCTGTGGCTGCCACTCTCCATGCACAATCAGGCGATTCCGGATGATCCACCTGACACTATGGCGAATCGCGGCTTGATCTGGCTTGAGGTCGCTGGCCGTCTCAAACCGGGAATTACGATCGCGCAAGCATCGGCGTCGATGGAGATCCTCGGAGATCAAATCTACAAAGCGCACGCTCGGCCTGATGCACCGCCCAGCGTTGAAAGACTGAACCTGGTGTCGGGAAGCAAAGGCGCGACCTGGCTGGTCCACGATCTCGACACACCCCTCAAGATTCTCCTGGTCGCTGCCGGCTTTGTACTTTTGATCGCTTGCGCGAATGTGGCCAATCTCTTGTTGGTGCGCGGCAGCGGTCGTCGCAAAGAGATCGCAGTGAAACTCGCGTTGGGTGCGAGCCGCGCCAGATTGATCAGGCAATTGTTGACGGAGTCGATGCTGCTGGCCCTCATGGGTGGCGCAGCGGGTCTCATCCTTGCTGTTTGGACCAATGATTTCTGGGCGTTGGTGAAGCCTGCCGACCTTTTTTATACAGTTACGCTGCAGAACCGGATTGACCTGCGGGTGTTTGGGTTCGCGCTCGCTCTATCTTTGGTTACCGGACTGGTATTCGGACTCGCGCCGGCGTTGGACGCTTCGAAACTTGATTTGGTCCCTTCGCTAAAACTCGAGTCCCACACCTCGCGTCTTGAACGCCGTTTCAATCTCCGCAGTCTCCTGGTTGTCACGCAAGTAGCTCTGTCGTTCATGCTGTTGATTGGCGCGGGCTTGTTTGTCCGCACTCTGCGCAGCATTCAGACGATCAATGTCGGCTACCAACGCGGCAATGTTCTCGTGGCTAGTCTTGATCCAAGCTTGCATGGTTACGATCGAGCGAAAGGGCAGCAACTTTATTCAGCGTTGCTCGAACGCGTCCGAGCGATTCCGGGTGTGAGCGCGGTGTCGCTGGCTGCCACGGTCTCGCCAAATCCTGGCGGCAGTCTCATCGAAGACAACATTCAAATCGAAGGACGGTCGGGACAGACCGAGTTGTTGGGGATTGAATACAACCGGGTTGGTCCAAATTACTTCGCGACGATGGAAATGCCGTTGGTTCGCGGTCGTGACTTTAGCTTGCAGGACCGGAGCGGCGGCCCATCCATTGCCGTCATCAACGAGACACTCGCAGGCAAGCTTTTCCCGAATGAAGATCCAATCGGCAAGCGATTCCGCTTCAGCAACGAAGATACATTCACGGAAGTTGTCGGCGTGGCTCGCGATGGCAAGTATCGCAGCATGCGCGAAGCCGGACTGCCCTGCCTGTATCAACCCTTCCTGATGGTTTACCGGCCTGAAATGAATCTGCTGGTTCGTTCGCAAAGTGATCCGGCGGCGCTTACCGCGGCGATACGCAAAGAGCTCGATGGGCTTGATTCGCGCATTCCGTTTTTCAACGTTCGCACTCTTGAGCAACAGGTTCGAAACGCAACCTCGCAGGAACGAGCGGCGGCATTGCTGACCAGTTTGTTTGGCGGGCTCGCATTGTTGCTCGCGGCGATTGGTCTCTACGGCGTTATGTCTTACGCGGTCAGTCAACGCACTCATGACATCGGAGTTCGCATGGCCCTGGGTGCTCAAGTTGGAGATGTGCTGCGGCTGGTTCTCAAGAACGGAATGATGCTGGCGGTCGCCGGTGTGGTTGTTGGTTTAGCCGGCGCGCTCGCGATGACACGCTTGTTGCGCACACTGTTGTTCGGAGTGACGCCGAATGACTTGCTGACTTTCGTTTTGGTGACGGGCGGATTGTTATTCGTCGCGTTTCTTGCCTGCTACCTGCCGGCACGCCGCGCGACCAAAGTCGATCCGCTCATAGCGCTGCGCTATGAATAAGAATTTCGGATTGCGGGTGTTTAGAGTTCAATCTTTAGATTGCGCCCGCCCAAAGATCACAAACTGAAGTTTGAACTCTTAACGCCTGTACTGATAGCTGATTACCATTATGTGGGGAGCTTTTAGACAAAATATAAGTTACGGCCTGCGAACCCTGGTAAAGCATAAGGGGTTCACGATCACTGCTGTGTTGACGCTCGCGCTGGGCATCGGATCGACGACGGCAATCTTTAGCGTCGTGCACGCGGTCTTCGAACCGATGCCTTATCCGAAGTCTGATCAACTGGTAATGCTGTGGTCCAAGGTGCGTGGTGGCAGGAACTCGGTTTCGTCGCGCGATTTTGTGGAATGGAGCCGGCGGAGCAAATCGTTTCAAGGCATGGGGGCGTGGTCAGGTGTGTCATTCAACGTAGCCACCGCCGATCACCCGGAGCAGATAGCAGGCTCGGGGCGGACTCCGGGGTTTTTCACGATGGAAGGACTACCGATGATGCTCGGGCGCGATTTCCTTCCTGAAGAGGATCAGCCGGGCCACAACCGCGTTGTCATCCTCAGCAACCGCTTGTGGAGTCAGCATTTCGGAGCCAATCGTGATCTGATCGGCAAGCCCATCAAGATGAATGGCGAGAACTACACCGTCGTTGGCATCCTGCCGCCGGGCTTTCACGATCGATTCAACTCGCAATTATGGGTGCCTATTGCCGTCAATCTCACGCAACTCAGTATTCCTTCGGCGTCGGTAATGGCGAGGTTGAAAGACGGAGTCTCGATCGAACAGGCCCAGGCGGAAATGAATGGGATTGCCGGTCAGCTAAAGGCCGAGTATCCGGAGTCGAATGCTGAACGGACAGTGAGCGTAGAGTCATTGCATCTCAACTTTCTGACCGATGCGACTCGGCGGAATCTTTGGCTGCTGATGGGATCCGTCGGCCTTCTTTTGTTAATTGGCTGCGTCAATGTGGCGAACTTGCTGCTGGCCCGCGGCACATCCCGACAACGTGAAGTTGCTGTCCGAGCTGCGTTAGGCGCCTCGCGAGGGCGATTGTTTGCTCAGTTCCTGACCGAAAGCTTAGTGCTGGCGGTGTTGGGAGGAATACTCGGTATTTTTCTCGCTGGAGTGATCATCGATTTGATCGCGCTGGTTATGCCTCCGGTCGGCACCATGCTGCCGTCCGAGGCCCACATCAGAATAAGCGTGCCGGTCCTGTTCTTCACCGTTGGAATAACGACAGTAGCTGGCTTGTTCTTCGGATCCATTCCCGCCTGGCAGGCTGCTCGGCTCGATCTAAATGCAGTGCTCAAGTTAGGCGGTCGCACGGGCGCTGCTGGTTCGCGTCGCAAGGCGCGCCGCGCACTCGTAGTTGCTGAGTTCTCTTTGGCCCTCGTGCTGCTCGCGACTGGCGGGCTCGCGTTAAGAAGCTTTTGGAACCTGAGTCGGATTGATCTCGGCATCAACACTGACAACGTAATCACCTTTCGAATGCCGGTACTTCCCAGACGTCTGAACGGACCAGATCAGATCCGGTCTTATTACCGGCAGATGCTCGAAAAGATTGCCGTTGTGCCAGGCGTGAAAAAAGCGGCATTGATGAATGGAGCTCCGGCTCGGGGTGCAAACGCTGGCAGGAGATTCACCATTGTCGGCCAGCCAGCCGTTAACGATTCGAATGGGCCCGGCGCCGATTTTCAAACGGTCACTCCTGATTACGTTGAAGCCCTGGGTATTCACGTGCTCAAGGGTAGAAGTATTGATGACCATGACACCGACGCCACTACGCGTGTCGCGATGGTGAATGAGACTTTTGTCCAGCGTTATTTGCCTGGTGTAGATCCGCTTACTCAGCGGATTTCCACGATGGAGCTGGCTATGGGCGAACAAACTCGGAAACCAGTTGAGTGGCAGATCGTCGGCGTCTTTCACGACGTTCGCGGCGCGGCGTCTCGGGAAGACTATGCTGAAATGGTGGTGCCCTTTTGGCAGAGGCCGTGGCCACAAATGTCGATGGTGATAAAGACTGAGGGTGATCCAAAGAATGTGATCAAGAGTATCGGCGCCGCCATCGCTTCCGTCGATCCTGACCTGCCTCTTGCCGGCATAAGAACTGTTGACGAGATCATCAGTGAGTCATTGGCCATCGATCGTTTCAGCGTGGTGTTGTTTACCTGCTTTGGTGTCCTGGGCCTTTTGCTTGCCGCGGTCGGCATATACGGCGTCATGGCTTTCACCGTTGGGCAACGCACTCAGGAATTCGGCGTACGCATGGCGTTGGGCGCGCAACGAGCGCGAGTCATCAGGTTGGTTCTAAAGGAAGGAGTCCTGCTCGCTGTATTGGGCACAGTGATTGGACTCGGTGGCGCGTACTGGGTCGGACGGGCAATGCAATCGACGTTGTACGGAGTTGGGGCTATGGATGCCAGGGCCTTTGCCGGGATTGCTTTTGTTTTATTGCTGGCTGCATTGCTCGCCTGTCTGCTGCCGGCCTGGCGAGCCAGCCGAGTCGAGCCGTTGGAAGCCCTACGTTCCGAGTAGAACCGATTGAGGATTGCTGATTGCTGATTGCTGATTGCGGATTTGAAACCAACTGGCAAAGACCGCGAACGTTACTGATTACTGATTACTGATTACTGATTACTGATTACTGATTACTGATTACTGATTACTGATTACTGATTACTAACACTATGCACTCTTTACTAAAAGATGTTCGGTACGGTTTTAGGAGCTTCGTGAAGCGGCCGGGCTTCACTGCGATTGCTGTAGTCACGCTCGCGCTCGGTATCGGAGCCAACACGGCGATCTTCAGTCTGGTGAATACGGTCTTGCTGCGACCGTTACCGGTTGCGAATCCTGAACAGCTTGTCGAGCTCTACGGCACTTATCACAACGGCGCCGACTACACGATTCAGTCCTACCTCAACTACAAGGACTATCGCGATCGCAACGATGTGTTTTCAGGCTTGATTGCATATCGCTTCGCTCCAATGAGTGTCAGCCATGAAGGCCGCAATGAACGTCTTTGGGGCTTTCTCGTCTCCGGAAATTATTTTGAGGTGCTTGGAGTCAAGCCTTTCATGGGCCGTTCGTTTGCGCCCGAGGAAGACAAGACAATGGGCACTCATCCGGTGGCGGTAATCACACATGGCTGCTGGCAAAAACGCTTCGCTTCAGATCCAGCCATCATCGGCAAGAACGTTTCGCTGAACAGCCACGCGTTCACCGTTATCGGTGTTGCGCCCGAAGGATTCAACGGAACTGAAGTCGCCTACGGCCCGGAGTTTTTCGTTCCTTTCATGATGGCTAAGGAGATCGAGCCGGGCAGCAATTGGATCGACTATCGCGACAGCGACAATCTTTTCGTAGTCGGCCGCCTCAAGCCCGGTGTCTCAGTGCCCCAGGCAGAGAGTCAGCTCGTCGCGATTACCCTGCAGCTCGCCAAAGAGTTTCCCAAAGAAAGCGAAGGCCGCGGCATCCGCCTGTTAACGCCCGGTCTGTTCATCCCCGACATTCGCAATTCAGTCATTAATTTCAGCAGCGTGTTGATGGGTGTAGTGGGATTGGTGCTGCTACTCGCCTGTGTGAACCTCGCGAATCTGTTGTTGGCCCGCGCTACGGAACGCCGGAAAGAATTGGCAATTCGATTAGCAGTAGGCGCCAGCCGCGTGCGCGTCATCCGTCAATTGATCACCGAGAGTGTGTTGCTATCACTGGCTGGAGGTCTTGGTGGTTTGTTGCTGGCGGTCTGGATTAACAGCCTCGTAGCCTCAATCAAACTGCCTACCGACATTGCCATAAGATTTGATCTTCATACCGATTGGCGAGTCCTCATCTTTGCTCTGATCGTTTCACTGGCAACCGGAATCATTTTCAGCTTGTTGCCGGCGCTGCAGTCTTCACGTCCGGATCTCGTTCCAGCGTTGAAAGACGAAGCTTCAATGGGAGGCTTTCGCAGATCTCGTTTGCGCAATTCGCTCGTTGTAGCGCAAGTGGCGCTCTCACTCGTGTTGCTGACTTGCGCCGGTTTGGTGGTGCGAAGTTTGCAGGTAGCTCAACGAACACGGCCGGGCTTCAATCCTGACAATGCAGTCGCGCTCTCATTCGACCTCGGCTTGCAAGGCTACGCGGAAGATAAAGGCAGGATCTTTCATCGTCAGCTTCTCGAAAGAACGCAATCGCTTCCCGGCGTTCGTTCCGTGGCTCTGACTTCAACCGTTCCACTCACGCTCGATTACAGCTACTCGCAGATTTACGTTGAGGGACAAACCTTCACGGCTAACAGCAATTTACCGGTGGCTGTGCCGAATGAGATCAGCCCCAACTATTTCCACACGATGGAGATTCCCTTACGCGGTCGAGACTTTACCGAGCGCGACAACAAAGAAGAATCGCGGGTGACGATCGTAAACGAGACTTTCGCGCGGCGAATGTTCCCCGGTCAGGAGCCGATTGGCCGACGCTTCAATTTCTCTGGTCCGGATAAACCGTATTGGGAAGTCATCGGCGTAGCAGCAGACGGCAAGTACAACAGTCTTGCTGAAGATCAAAAGGCCGCTTTCTACCTGCCGATATTAAGAGACTACAACAACAACGCGACCTTGGTTGCTCGCATTAGCGGCGATTCGGGGGCGGTGATTTCTTCGTTGCGAGGCGAACTGCTGCGACTCGATGCGACGCTTCCACTCTACAACGTTCAGACGTTGTCCGATCACATGAATGTGCCGCTGTTTCCGTTTCGGATGGCAGCAACGGTGCTCGGGAGCTTTGGCGTGCTCGCGATCGTGCTCGCAGCGATCGGGATTTACGGCGTGATGTCTTACGTCGTCGCGGGACGCACTCGTGAGATTGGCGTGCGTATAGCTCTCGGCGCCGGCCGCCGAGATGTGTTGGGCCTGATTATCAAACAAGGAATGACCTTAGCTGGGATCGGTCTCGTAATTGGGTTGGTGCTCGCGCTCGGAGTGGCGCAGCTGCTGGCCAAATTGCTTTTCGGGATCAGTCCTTTGGATCTGGTGACGTTTGGTGCGGTGTCTTTGTTGCTCGCACTCGTCGCGGGGTTAGCGTGCTACATCCCCGCGCGTCGAGCCACGAAAGTCGATCCGCTGACAGCGCTTCATTACGAATAGAGCGAACGGCCTGCTGATTGCGGGTGTTTAGAGTTCAATCTTTGGATTGCGCCCGCTCAAGACCACAGACTGAAGTTGAGCTCTTAGCGCCAGTACCGAACGTTGATTGCTGATTACCGATTACTGATTGCTCTAACAGGGAGAAGAATCACATGGGAAGCTTCGTTCAAGACTTGCGTTACTGCCTGCGCATGTTGCGTAAACATCCGGCCTTCACAATCGTGTCGCTGCTGACACTCGCGCTCGGTATAGGTGCGAGCACTGCCCTGTTCAGCATCGTTAACGTCGTAGTTCTTAATCCTTTTTCCTATAACGATCCGTCCAGCTTGTATTTTGTTCGTCAAAGCCTTCCCAAGATCGGTGTGCAGGAACAAATGCGCGGGTCAGGCCCAGAGTTTGTCGACCTGGCGAAGAGTGGAATCTTCGATCGTGTTGCTGCCTATGAAGGGGTCAGTCGCAACCTGACCGGAGCGGATGAGCCCGAGCGTCTTGCCGCGGCAAAGGTCTCTACTGAGTTTTTCAAGATGTTGGGCGTAGAGCCTGAATTAGGACGAACTATCTCGCCAGAGGAACAAGGGCCGAACGGCGCGCGGGTTTTGGTGATATCCCACGTGCTTTGGCAAAAGCGATTCGGCGGTCAGAGCTCGGTGCTTGGCCAAAAAGTATTTCTTGATGACGAGCCCTTTACGATCATCGGTGTGATGCCGGCGCGTTTTCGCTTCGACACGGCTGAAGCCTGGTTCCCCTTTCCTTTTGATCTTGGCCAGGGACAGCGCGGCGGCCGGCAGTTCCTGCTTCTGGCGCGTACGAAGCCGGGCACAACGACCAGCCAAACGAACGCGGAACTAGCAACCTTTGCCCGCCAGAATGAACAGGCCTTTGCCGGTACGAGTCCGGAATATTCCGGGCGAGGTATTTACCTGCAATCGCTCAACGAAGCCTATTTTGGGAACGTACGGCGGGCCTTGTTTATCTTGCTGGGCGCCGTTGGCCTCGTTTTGCTCATCGCCTGCGCGAACATCGCCAACCTTCTCCTCGCGAGATCTATGAATCGGTCTCATGAAATCGCCGTTCGCGCGGCGATGGGAGCGAATAGGCTCCGCATTATTCGGCAGATGCTGACGGAGAGCGCAGTTTTGGCTGTCTCCGGCGGCGCGCTTGGTTTGTTGCTCGCATCCTGGGGTACCAGGGCGCTGTTGACAATTGTTCCGACGGGAACGATCGAGCCGGGTTTGGACGTTGGTATGAATACCAGGGTACTGCTCTTCTCCATCGTTGTTTCGTTGGTGACGGCAGTTCTCTTTGGGCTGTGGCCCGCTCTGCAGATTTCCCGAGCTGAAGTGCAGGAAGTTTTGAAATCAGGGAGCCGTCGCTCGGCCAGCAGTGGTCCGCGGCGAGCGCAGAATCTGCTGGTCGTAGCGGAAGTCGGCCTCTCGCTCATGTTGCTGGTCATGGCCGGCTTGATGATTCGGAGCTTTGCCAAGCTCACAAACATCGACCCCGGAATGCAGACGCGCAATGTGATGACGATGCGAGTGAATCGATCTCCAGCAGCTTCGAAAAACGGAGCTCAGAACGCAGCTTTCTTTCAGCAGGTTATCGACAAAGTTAAGAGCCTTCCGGGCGTCGAATCAATTTCCGTCGCCTCTCACATGCCCTTCGTCTACACCGAGGACTGGACGGTGACCATTGATAGCCAGTCGATTCCGGCCGACCGCAAAACGCAGAATGTCGATACTCGAACGGTGAGCGCGGATTACTTCACGACGATGCGCATCCCTCTGCTAGCCGGCGAGCCGTTTTCAGGGCAGGAAGGACGCGAAACGCCGCCCGTGATCGTAGTCAATCAAACCTTGGCCCAGCGCTTTTGGCCGAATGAGAATGCTATCGGCAAGCTCATCAGGCCCGGACCAGCTGATTCAAAGAATCCATGGTTTGCCATTAAGGGGATCGTAAAGGATTCCGCTCAGGGAGCGCTCGATAGGCCCGTAAAGCCGGAAGCCTATTTTGCGCTCGGTCAGATGGCTGGCCAGTACCGGCGCATGAACCTGGCCGTCAGGACATCCGTCGATCCGAAAACTCTCGTTGGCGCAATTCAATCAGCTATTCGCGAGGTCGACACCAACCAACCTGTCTACCAGATTCAAACGATGGACGAGTTGATTGGGGACACCGTGGGAACGCGGCGCTTTGCACTCTTTATTCTAACGATGTTCGCCGTTCTCGCTTTGGTGCTGGCTGCGACCGGAATCTATGGAGTTATTTCATATTCAGTCGCACAGCGGACTCGGGAAATTGGAATTCGCGTGGCGCTCGGTGCCCAGGCCACGGATGTTTTGCGGCTGGTGGTGATTCAGTGCATGCGGCTTGCAGTCGGAGGCGTGGTTATTGGTCTGGCCGCCGCGTTTGGACTCACTCGGCTGATGAACAGTTTGTTATTCGGCGTCAGCGCCACAGACAAAGTGACGTTCGGTTTAGTCGCGTTGGGTTTGTTGCTGGTGGCGTTGGTGGCGAGTTACTTCCCGGCGCGTCGGGCGATGAAAGTCGATCCGATGGTGGCGCTGCATTACGAATAACCGATTGGGGATGGCTGATGGCTGATGGCTGATTACTGACTGCAGATTACTGATCATGGAAGAGCTAATCAAAGACATTCGTTATGGCGCGCGGGGTTTGCTGAAGCATCCGGGCTTCACCGCGATCGTGTTAGCTACGCTTGCGGTGGGCATCGGCGCCAGCACGGCGATCTTTAGCGTCGTAAATGCAGTGGTGCTACGACCGCTGCCTTATCATCAAGCTGATCGCATCGTAGCGATTCAGGAACTGGGCGCCGACGGCAAACGAGTTCAAGTTACGCCTGCTAACTTCCTCGATTGGCGAGCGCAAAACACTTCCTTCGAGCATCTGGCCGCGATCTTTCAGCGGCCAACGAATCTCGCTCTTGCCGATCAAGCCGAACGGATCGAACTGGCGATGACTTCGGCGAACTTCTTTTCAGTCTTTGGCGTGCAACCAAGCCTGGGCCGCTTGTTTATTCCTGCCGACGAACAAGCCGGCCATGCTCCGGTCGCAGTAATAAGTAATTCGCTTTGGCAGCGGCGTTACAACAACAACCCGGAAATCGTTGGCCAGGCAATTACTCTCGATGGGCAAAGCTTCACTGTTATTGGTGTTGTTCCCGCCGGCTTCCAATATCCCGACAAAACGGAAATCTGGTTGCCGCCGCTGCGCCTGGCGCCGACGCTGAATGAGCAAATGGATCCGACGCAGGTGCGAGGCTTCGGATTCCTCAGCACTGTTGGATTACTGAAACCCGGAGTCTCATTGCCTCAGGCCGGCAGTGAAATGGATACCATCACTGCGCGCTTGCGACAACAGTATCCTGCCACCAACAACCGTCGCTTCAATCGCGTTGTTTCTCTGCACAATCATCTCGTCGGCGAGACTCGAGGAATGTTGCTGCTGCTGTTTGGCGCCGTGACGTTTGTCTTGCTGATCGCGTGCGCAAATGTCGCGAACCTCTTACTAGCGAGCGCGACTTCGCGACAGAAAGAGATGGCGATTCGAGCTGCAATGGGCGCTTCCCGCTGGCGCGTCATGCGACAGTTGTTTACTGAGAGCACGATCATGGCACTCGCCGGCGGCGCGTTCGGTTTATTACTGGCGCTCTGGGGCGTGGCTCTCATCACCAAGCTGTTGCCCGGCGACTTTCCCAGGCTCGGAGAGATAAACACTGATTGGCGCGTGTTGGGTTTCACTTTGCTCGCGTCGGTGTTCACGGGAATTCTTTTCGGCTTTGCCCCGGCTCTCCAGATTTCCAAAGGCGACGTTCAGGACTATCTAAAAGAGAGTGGTCGCGGAACTGCGGGAAGTCTGCGGCATCATCGGCTGCGCAATCTGCTAATCATCAGTGAAGTGGCGTTGTCAGTGGTGTTGCTGGCCGGAGCGGGATTGCTTTTCCGAAGCTTCCTGCGTTTGCAGTCGGTACAGCCGGGCTTCAATGCGGAGCGAGTCTTGACTGCGCGAATTGAGCCTTCCGGGCAGAACTATCGCAGGGATCAGGACTACATCTCTTTCTACTCTCGAGTTCTGCAAGGTGTGCAAGCCATTCCTGGAGTTGAAGCGGCAGCTCTCATCAATACATTGCCGCTCGGCAAAGGGCCAACGGCCGGCTTTCGAATCGACGGAAGACCGCCACTCACGATTGATAAGTGGCCGGGAGGCAACTATCGCGTAGTCAGCCCGGATTACTTTCGGGCAATGAACATTCCGATCTCGCAGGGCCGCGTCTTCGACCAAAGAGACACGGCGAACAGTCCGCTCGTGATGCTTGTTAACCAGGCCTTAGCGCGTCGTGACTTTCCAAATGAGAACCCGATCGGAAAACGAATCAATTTCGGCAACACCGACGCCAATAACCAGCCGGTTTGGTTCGAGATCATTGGCGTCGCCAACGACGTTCGCAGTCTCGAGCTGAAGGAAGAAGCCGCGCCTGAATTCTATCTTTCCACTTTACAGGACTATTTCAGCGGCATGTCACTCGTCGTGCGCGCGACTGTCGAGCCCGAAGGTCTCGCTGCTGCCGTTCGTCGCAGCGTAAATGAAATAGACAAGACCGCGCCCGTGTCGGATGTGAAGACCATGGAACACGTCGTCGACGCGTCAGTCATGCAGCCCCGCTTCAACTTGTTTCTGCTCGGCCTGTTTGGCGGTATTGCTTTGCTGTTATCGGCGGCGGGAATCTACGGCGTGACTGCATACACCGTGACTCAACGCACGCATGAGTTGGGCATTCGTCTCGCGCTCGGAGCTCAGGTTGGCGATGTCTTGAGAATGATTTTGGCGCAGGGAATGAAAGTGATCTCGCTCGGAGTGTTCGTTGGATTGCTAGCGTCGTTGGCGCTGATGCGTCTGTTAAGAGGATTGTTGTTTGGCGTGAGCGCGACTGATCCGCTGACATTTGCAGCGATTGCATTTGTGCTGGTGTTCGTGGCGTTGGTGGCTTGCTACATCCCGGCGCGACGCGCCACGAAAGTGGATCCACTCGAGGCGCTTCGCTATGAATGAGGATTGCTGAATGCTGATTGCGGGCGTTTAGAGTTCAATCTTTAGATTGCGCCCGCTCAAGACCACAAACTGAAGTTTGAACTCTTAACGCCTGTACCGAACGTTGATTACTGATTGCTGATTGGAGCGATGGAAAACTTAATCAAAGACCTGCGTTACGGTTGCCGAATGCTGGCGAGGAATCGCAGCTTCACCATCATCGCTGTCTTGACGCTCGCTTTAGGAATCGGAGCGAACACAGCAATTTTCAGCGTCGTCAACGGCGTGTTATTGCGAGCCCTTCCTTTTCCTGACTCAGACCGCATCGTGACGTTGTGGGAAAACAACACGGCCGAAAATCTCGAGCGGGACGATGTTTCTCCAGCCAACTTTCTTGATTGGCGCGAACGCCAGCATTCGTTCACGGAAATGGCTTTCGCAAATCCCTACAGCTTTGATCACGCCGGAGACGGCGAGCCCGATGTAATTCGCGCGGCGCTGGTCTCGAAAGGGTTTTTCCAAATCCTTGGCGCCGAAGCTCACCGTGGTCGTGTTTTCCTTCCGGAAGAATATGAAGCCGGCAAAGAGAAAGTAGTAGTGGTGAGCCATGGTCTTTGGCAGCGACGCTTTGGAGCTGATCCAAAACTCATCGGCAGCAAGTTGATGCTCGACGGCGAACCGATGACGGTGGTTGGCGTCATGGCTCCCGAATTCAAGCTGCATCTTTTCGATACCGAGGAAGAGATCTGGGGGCCACAGCCACCCGACGAAAGTTTGAAGCAACAACGCAAGGCCACTTATTTGAAAGTCATCGCGCGGCTCAAGCCTGGTGTCACCGTCGAGCAAGCTCGGGCGGAGATGGCTGGTATCAGCAACAACCTCGCGGCTGAGTATCCCAGGACAAATACCGGCATTGGCACTACGGTCGTGACGCTCCCTGAACATTTGAAAGGGAAGTGGCGGCTGGCGCTGCTAATTCTGCTTGGGGCCGTCGGATTTGTGCTGCTGATCGCCTGTACGAATGTAGCGAATCTTCTGTTGGCTCGCAGCACTGCGCGTGAGCGCGAGCTCGCTATTCGCGCGGCGGTTGGCGCGGCACGAATAAGACTTTTGCGTCAGCTGTTAACCGAGAGTTTATTGATCGCGACGTTGGCCTGTGGAGTCGGCCTGCTGTTGGCAATCTGGTGCATTCATCTCATCGTCGCCTTCAATCCTGGCGATATCCCGCGCATCGAGCAGGTGAGGCTCGATGGCGTAACGCTGGGTTTCATGATGGGCATTGGTTTTCTTACGACAGTGGTGTTTGGGGTTGCGCCTGCTTTGCAGTTCTCGCGACCTGATTTGCAGAGGGCGTTGAAAGATGGCGGCAGACAGGTCACCAGCGCGGCTCGTCATCGTCTCCGCAGCGTGTTGGTAGTTAGCGAAATCGCGCTCGCGGTGGTGCTGCTGATCGGCGCCGGCCTCTTGATGCGCAGTTTTATCAGGCTCGTCAATGTTGACCCGGGCTTCTCGGTGGACAAGGTAGTTTCGCTCCAGGCCTTCATTTGGGATCGATTTGAGACCCCCGATCAGCGCGCCGCTTATGTAAGGCAGGTCCTGGAACGCATCGAGGCAATGCCTGAGGTGGCAGCCGCCGGCGTCACGACAGCGATTCCAATATTGGAAAGCAGCGCCACCACCTCGCTGCCATTTCTGGTGGACGGCCAACCGGTTCCGCCGCCGGGTCAGGAGCCGATATCGCAGTTCACCGTTGTAACGCCGGGGTATTTTCCAGCCATCGGCGCCAACTTGCGGCGCGGAAGGCTCTTCAATCAATTCGATACCAAAGACTCTTCAAAGGTCGCGATCATCAATGAAACGATGGCGAGGCGTTTCTGGCCCAATGAAGATCCGGTGGGACGCAAGTTCACTTTGCGGAGCGGCTCGCGAAGCGCGCAAGGTCCGACGACCCTGGAGATCGCCGGTGTGGTGAGCGATTCGCGCCAGGACGGTCTCGATAAAGTAAGCCGGCCCGAGTACTTCCGTCCGCACTCTCAAGCTCCATCCGGCTCGCTCATATTCGTGGTGCGTGGACGCGGTGACGTCGGCGCCCTACTGCCGGCTTTGAAAGCGCGCATTTGGGAAGTCAGTCCGGGACAGCCTTTCTACGCAGTGACCACCATGGACCGCCTGGTTTCCGATTCACTGAAAGCGAGACGGTTCAACCTGGCGTTGCTCGGTTCGTTTGCAGCACTCGCGCTCGTGCTGGCGCTCAGCGGCGTTTACGGAGTGATGAGTTTTGTCACCAGACAGCGCACGCACGAGATTGGCGTAAGGATAGCGCTTGGCGCCAAGGCAAGAGACATCGCGCGCATGGTCGTCGGCCAGGGATTGATGTTGGCGACGATTGGTACCGTCATCGGCCTGATAGCGGCATTTGCGTTAACGCGGTTGATGACGAGCTTGTTGTTTGGTGTTACTGCTTCGGATCCGATGACTTATGCGATCACGGTGGTGTTCCTGCCATCGATTGCGCTGTTGGCTTGTTATCTACCAGCGCGTCGCGCCATGAAAGTCGATCCGTTAGTCGTGCTCAGAAACGAATGAAGAGATTGCGGAATGTTGATTACAGGTGTTTAGAGTTCAATCTTCAGATGCTGCGACTCAAAACCACAAACTGAAGTTTGAACTCTTAACGCCGGTACCGAACGCTGATTACTGACAACTGATTGCCGGGAGAAGACATGAACATCAAAAAACTAATCGTATTTGGGACAGCATTCCTATTCTCATTCATCTTGGCAAAGGCGGCGCCTTCGTGGACCGTGCTCGAACCCGACTGGACCAGTGCACCAGAAGGCCAGCAATCCAATCAAGTCAAAACCCAGGATAAGACCAAAGTCAAAGAAGATCTCGATGGCGGCGAGTGGTTCGGGCGCGCCTATCAGTTACATCAATCGGATCGATACGCTGAAGCTATCGAGGCTTTCAAGCATGCGGTGGATCTTGGCTATCGGAAGCCGACATCGATGTACAACATTGCCTGTGGGTACTCGCTACTTAACGATAAAGAAAATGCGCTGGTTTGGTTACAACGAGCTCTGGATGGCGGCTTCGACGATGCAGAGTTGCTGGCCGATGATTCCGATCTCGACCCAATACGAAGTGACGATCGCTTTCGCAAACTCATCTCGAGCGTTCCTTATGCGGATAAGCTCGATAAGTACTCGAACAAAAGACGCGACCGTGTGGAACAAGCCGAATCGGAATTCGCGCGGCTCGAGAGAATCGGCTCCAAGGATGGTGATGAGTGGTCCAGGGTCGGCGTGCAACTGCTTCTGCTTCGGGAGTTGCATCATTCCATCGTAGCGTTACATCGAGCGGTTGGTCACCTTGATTACAAGGGCCGCTCGGCCAGGTACAACCTGGCTTGCGCGTACTCTCTCATTGGTGATCGCGAGGCGGGGATTGATTGGTTGACGCAAGCAGTCAGCTCAGGATTCGATGACCCCGACAAAGTCCGATATGATCCCGACCTCAACAACCTGCGAGGCGATCCTCGCTTCGCGCGAATTCAGAAGTCCAGCGAGGTTTTATCCCTCTCTCAATTCTACGGAGATTTTTCAGATAACGGCCGCTATCCGAAATCGCAGTGGTTTCCCGCCGTCGAGCTCTATCAGTCCTTAGTTAAGACTGAACCGAACAACGGCCGGGCCTGGTTCAACCTCGGATTTTCGCTCCATTACACAGCGCAGCACGACAAGGCTATCGAAGCGTTTACGCGCGCGCGTGAGCTTGGATTCAATGCGCCCGTTTCCGCCTACAACATAGCCTGTGCCTACGCCATGTTGAAGCAACGTGACCAGTCTTTCGTGTGGCTAAGGAAAGCGGTTGATGAGGGTTACAACCCGGGCGGTAACCTAACCGGGGATCGCGACCTCGACAACCTGCGCTCCGATCCGCGCTTTCAACAATTTGTCAGCATCGCTCGGAGGAAGAAGGACGAGGAGAAGTAAAGTAAAAGGGAAGCTGGAAGAGTTGCGGGCTGCTGATTACAGGTGTTTAGAGTTCAATCTTTAGATTTGCGCGCCCTCAAAACCACAAGCTGAAGTTTGAACTCTTAACGCCGGTACCGAACGCTGATAGTGATTGCTGGAGATGTGATGGAAACCTTATTAAGAGACCTCCGCTACGGAATGCGAAGCCTGTTCAAGCGTCCCGGCTTTACTGCCGTGGCATTGATCGCTCTGGCGCTTGGTATCGGCGCCAACACCGCGATTTTCAGTCTCGTGAACGCAGTCCTGCTGAGACCGCTTCCATTCAATGAACCGGATCGATTGGTGTGGATGTGGGGCAACATTCGCAACGGCGGTAATCGAGCCAGCGTTTCGCCGCTCGACTTTCTCGACTATCGCAATCAGAACACCACCTTTGAAAACTACGCCGCCATGATGTCGATTCCGGCAGCACTGAATTTGACTGGCGGCGGCGAACCCGAACGACTCAGCGCCGCCGCCGTAACCGGCAATTATTTTGAGACGTTGGGCGTAGCGCCGGCTCTCGGGCGCGCGTTCCGGCTCGAAAACGAAAAGACAGGACAGGATCAGGTGGCCGTCCTGAGCTACCGACTTTGGCAGAAACGTTTCGGCGGTGATCCGAACATTGTGAATAAGACGATCACGCTTGACGGAAATACCTGCGCCGTACTTGGCGTGATGCCCAGGGAATTCAATTTTCCGGCGGCAACGGATCTGTGGGTGCCGATGAACTTCGATTCGCGCCCAGGCATGAAGCAACGTAAGGCCCACTTCCTGCGACCCGTGGGCCGGCTCAAACCCGGCGTCACGATCGCGCAAGCGCAAGCCGACACGGACAACGTGGCCCGACGCCTGGAAGAGCAGTATCCCGACACCAACACAGGCTGGAACCTGCGGCTGGTTTCGTTACGAGAACAACTAGTGGGCAAAACCAGGCCAACGCTCTTCATTCTTTTCGGCGCGGTTGGCTTTGTGTTGCTGATTGCGTGCGCGAATGTAGCCAATCTTCTGCTTGTACGCGCTGCGACTCGTGAACGAGAGATCGCTTTGCGCACTGCATTGGGAGCCGGACGACTGCGTATCGTGCGCCAAATGATTACCGAGAGTGTGTTGCTGGCTTTGGTGGGAGGAACGTTGGGAGCTTTACTCGCTGTTTGGGGAGTCGAGCTCCTGGTCGTTCTCAGCGGCGACAACATTCCAGCGACGGCGCAGGTGAAGATCGATGCAAACGTCCTCGGGTTCACTCTGTTGATTTCATTGTTGACCGGAGTGCTGTTTGGTCTCGCGCCGGCGCTGCGCACGATGAAATTGAACCTCAGTGAAGCACTCAAGGAAGGTGGGCGCTCCGGCAGCGAGGGCCCTCAACGCAATCGCACTCGCAGTGTCCTCGTCATTCTCGAAAGCGCGGTGGCAGTGATGCTTTTAATCGGAGCCGGACTGTTGGTGAGAAGCTTTTTGAAGCTGCAGAACACGGACCCGGGTTTTGATGCCCACAACGTTCTAACGATGAGGGTTGACCTCCCGGAACAGAAGTACGGCGAAGACGAGAAAGCAGCGAACTTTTACCAGCAGCTCGAAGCGCGTGTCGCCAGTCTTTCCGGTGTTGAAACGGTTGGCATGATTAGCGAATTGCCAATGACCGGCCAGCCTAATGACATGCCTTATTACGTCGAAGGGCGACCACCTTCATCTCCGGATCAAAGTTTTGACGATGATTTTCGCCGCATCAATCAGCACTACTTCAAGGCGATGAGAATTCCGCTGTTGCGGGGCCGGAACTTTACCGAACCGGAAGTGAGGCAAGGCGCCAAGCTCCTGGTCGTCAGCGATCTGCTCGTGCAGCAGGTGTTCCCCAATGAAGACCCTATCGGCAAACGACTGGTGATGGCCATTGGCAAGGGCGATCCTTTCGAAATCATCGGGGTGGTGGGCGACGTTCGTCATCGAGCTCTTGAAGTTCAGCCGGGGCCGATCATGTACATGCCGCATTACGACCCGTCGATGAACGTTGTCATTCGCACCCAAAACAATCCCGCGGGGTTTGCGGCCGCGGTGCGCCGCGAGGTTCATGCAATTGATTCCGACCAGCCAGTGGCGGCGGTTAAGACCATGGAGGACTGGCTCGTTACTTCAACGGCCGGCCCTCGTTACCGCACCACGCTGATCGGCTTGTTTGCGTTACTGGCTTTGCTGCTTGCATCGACGGGCATTTACGGGGTGATGTCGTATTCGGTTACGCAACGAACGCATGAGATTGGCGTGCGCATGGCGCTTGGAGCCAGGCAGTTTGACGTGCTGAAGCTGGTGGTTCGTCAGGGAATGCTGCTGGTGTTGCTTGGGGTCGGATTGGGACTCGTGGGCGCCTTCGCGCTCACCAGAGTGATGACTTCGCTTCTGTTTGAAGTTCCAGCCAAGGACCCGTTGACGTTTGTGGCGGTGTCGGCGCTGTTGGCATTGGTGGCCCTGATCGCTTGTTACATCCCCGCGTATCGAGCCACAAAAGTCGATCCGTTAACTGCACTGCGTTACGAGTAGCACAGACTTCAGTCTGTGTTCAGTGTGAATTGAGTCTACCGAGTTGAAAGAAGTCAACGTTGAAAGACTCAAGACAAAAGGAAGTGCCGTCGGGACAAAACACAGACTGAAGTCTGTGCTACTAAGACATGATCCTACAAGACCTTAGATATGGCGCGCGGATGTTGATGAAGAAGCCTGGCTTCGCTGTGATCGCCATCATCACGCTGGCCCTGGCTATCGGCGCGAACACCGCAATCTTCAGCGTGGTCAGCGCCCTGCTGCTTCGTCCATTGCCTTACGACCGGGCCGAGCAGTTGGTCTTGCTCGGTGAGAAATCCACTGAAGGAAAGAGGATTCCGGCTTCTTACCCGAACTACGAAGATTGGCGCGCGCGAGCCCAATCGTTTACCGGCATGGCTTCGTCTCGCGGTCTTGTATTCACTCTCACCGGCGTAGATAGCCCGCAAAGACTCAACGGCCGCATGGTCAATTGGAATTTCTTTCAGCTTCTCGGCGTCAACGCTCAACGCGGACGTTTGTTCGAAGCCGCGGACGATCATTTCGGAGCCGCGCGCACCGCGATGCTCAGTCACGGCTTGTGGCAGGAACGGTTTGGCAGCGATGCCAACATCGTCGGCAAGTCGCTGCTTTTAGATGGCGAGTCATTCACGATAGTCGGCGTGTTGCCGCCCGGTTTTGAATACTTTCGCAAAGCAGATGTGTTCGTTCCCATCAGTCTCTTTCTGAAGCCGAAGTCGGGGTTCGCTGACCGTGGGAGTGCGTTCGGACTTTATGCCATCGCGCGCTTGAAGCCGGGCGTCACTGTTGCCCAGGCCAACAGCGAGATGGCGACTTTAGGAAATCAGCTCGCAAAAGAATACCCAACGATCAACGGAGGAAAGAGTGGGCTCGCTCAACGTCTGCAAGAGGTTATGTCAGAAGAGGTGCGACTCGCATTGCTGGTCTTGTTGGGCGCAGTCGCTTTCATTCTTCTGATCGCCTGCATCAATGTGGCGAACCTGCTGCTGGTCCGAGCGGCTGATCGGCAGAAAGAAATGGCGCTCAGGCTCGCGCTCGGCGCCGGGCGTTGGCGTATCGCTAAACAACTACTCAGCGAAAGTTTGTTGCTCGCGATCCTGAGCAGCGGCATCGGTTTGCTCGCCGGGCGTTGGATGTTGGATGGGTTGTTGGCTCTTGCACCCCAGGATACGGCGCTGATCGCTCGCGTCAACCTCGATAAGACTGTGCTGCTATTCAGTCTCGGGCTCACCGGGCTTACCACTCTTCTTTGCGGTTTACTGCCGGCGCTCCAGGCCTCGAGAGCTGATTTGCAAACGAGTTTGAAGGAAGGTAGTCGCTCGATCATCGGCTCGTCACGCGAGCGTATGCGCAAGGGCTTGCTGGTCGCCGAAGTTGGGCTGGCTCTCGTATTGCTCACGGGCGCCGGATTGTTGATTCGTTCGATGTACAACCTGCTGCACGTCGATCCGGGTTTCAAGTCCGACCACTTGTTGACCATGCGGTTCAACCTCACCGGGGATAAATACAATCCGCAAACAGGTCGCATCTTTTATGACGAGTGCCTCCGACGAGTTGAAACAGTGCCCGGTGTCAAAGCCGCGGCGCTCACGCTTTCATTGCCCATCGACGGCTCGTATTGGGATTCCGTTTTCATTGTTGGCGATAAGCCTGCCCCTCAACGAAGTGAACTGCCCGATTCCGACTACGTTCCCGTGAGCCCGAGTTATTTCGAGACCATGGGCATCAGGTTAGTCAGAGGCCGGCTGTTCAACGTTTCCGACACGGCTGATTCCAATCCTGTTGTGGTTGTCAACGAGACGCTGGCGCATCGCATGTGGCCAGGCGAAGACCCGTTGGGCAAGCGAGTGAAGCAAGGGTTTCCGGAAAGCCAGACGCCGTGGCGCGAGGTCATCGGTGTAGTGAACGACGTGAAACTCAATGGCGTTGATGCTGAAACTTCGATGCAGACATATTTGCCTTTTGTGCAGAACCCGGGAACGTCGTTGGCGTTGGTCGCGCGCACCTCCGACAATCCGCTCGCATCAGGCCAGGCAGTTGAAGCCGCGATTCATTCTGTCGATAAAGATCTTGCCGTGTATGCAGTGCTGACGATGGACCAGTTGCTGAGCAAATCGCTCGGGCAACGAAGATTGACGTTGGTGTTGTTGGCTAGCCTCGCAGGACTTGCCCTTTTGCTCGCAGCTATCGGTGTCTACGGCGTGATCACTTATTCGGTAAGGCAGCGGACCCACGAATTAGGCTTGCGCATGGCGCTTGGAGCTCAGCAGCGTGACGTCCTGACCTTGATTCTTTCGCAGGGACTCCGACTCGCCGTGCTTGGCGTGTCGCTGGGGTTGGTGACTGCTTTCGCACTAACGCGGTGGATGGCGAGTCTGTTGTTTGGCGTGCGTCCTTCGGATCCCATGACTTTTATTTCGATTGCGGTGGGACTGATTCTGATGACGTTGTTGGCGTGCTACCTCCCCGCGCGCCGCGCCATGAAATTGAATCCAATCGTGGCGCTGCGCGAGGAATAGAACCGAATGCTGAATGCTGAATGCGGATTGCTGATTGGAGTGAATAGGCGCCGAATTGGCGTCGGAGCCAGGCTCCTGCGATAGCGGGGTGGCACGGACTTCAGTCTGTGTCGGCCAAACCAAATTGAATCTCGGGACTTGAATGACAGGACGGTTGAGTAGCTCAAGTCCGAGGATGAGCTGATTAAGGAGAGCACGAACTTTAGTCTGTGTCGGCCGAACCAAATTGAATCTCGGGACTTGAATGACAGGACGGTT
>DATNBH010000056.1:0-169253 GCA_035572035.1 Pyrinomonadaceae bacterium
ACAAACATCTTGACCAGGCGCGACTGATAACTGTTCGGCTCAAGGATCGAACCCGAACGGCACAGATTGATAGCACTCGTGCGGAGCTACTGATCGCAGAGGGACAATTCCAAGCCGCCGAAGCTGCGGCCCGCAGAGCGGTAACAGCATTAGAAAAGGTCGGGCACGGATGTTGGCTTGCAGATGTGCTTATCCTAAAAGCTATTGCTCAGGCCCGCTTAGGAAAACCGGCGCGGGCGCAAATCACCCTACAGCGAGCGATCGAAGTAGCTCACGAAGCAGATGCGCTAAACAAAGCTGGACTCGCGGCTCTTACGATGATCGAGGAAGTAGATCCCCTTTCACCGGATACCTTACAGGCGGCATATCAGCAAGCACGTGAGTGGCTGGCAGATTCGCAGAGTCGGGAAGTTCTATCACGATTAAGTGCGGCGGGCGGAAAACTTGCAGACAGTCTGTGTCGAGAAATGTCCAGAGACGAAGCGGTCGATGTGCTCTTACCGAAGCCGCTTGATTTAGACCAAAGACTATTGGAATGTGAACACGAAACCATCAAGCAGGCTTTAGCACAAACGGACGGCTCAGTAGTTCACGCGGCCCCTCTGATAGGCAGAACTTATCAGGGTTTGTCCCACATGATCGAAACTAAACATCCTGATCTGCTCACGAAGCGGACGCCAATTCGACGCAGACGGCGACGGAAGAAAGCGAGTCGGTAAAAATGAGCACTACGGTGCTATTCATTAGGTAGGTAGGATCAATCAGTTCAGCGCCACGGATCTTCGGCGCTCAATGTCACTCCAATCACAGTGCCGCAATCTACACGCTCGCCGCCTTGAGGGGTCTGAGCGATGATAATCCCCGGCTCAAACTGCGGATCATGCCGCTTGGCAAGAACACGGATCTTGAGATTCGCGTCGCGCAATTTGATCTGCGCTGTTTCGTAGTTCACGCCTACGACCACGGGAACCGATGTTTGTGGAGGTCGTGAAGCTCGTTCGCGCATCACAGAAAGCCCAAGGATGGAAAGAGCGATTGCAGGAAGAACCACAGAGCACACGATGATAAGGCTGATATACACCGTAAGCGTAATTATCAGCAAGCGCTTTTTGCCTCGCATGTAATAACCCAACAGAACGCCAAGAATAAATCTCATTGTGAGTCTCCTCTTTGCACACGAATAGAACCAAGAACACTTTCCGCTCTCATTTCAGAAAACTAGCGGTTCAGGCGGATTGACTGTTAAGGTGAGTGGGGGAAAATGGAAAGCGGCGGGGCCGCGATACGCGGTAGAGTTAGTAAGTGGCTAGCAAAACTGGAACGACAAATTACATGGCACTTCCTGGAAATTACTGTTGACAAATTCCAGAGAAGCAAGTTTGTTTAAGTTTTCAGAGACGCGGGAGAATGCAAGCAGTCTGTTAGGATTGTTTAATTCCAGATATGATCTCTAAAACTGTTCGTTCCGGAAGACAGCGTACCAAGAAATCAGTCCATTCGGGATGGGCCAACACTCGGATCTTTCCAACCTCTCTATCAAAATTAGTTTGCTCAATATCTATAAGTGATGGCGTAAACTGTGGAAATGCACCTGGTAGTCGTGAGTGTATTCCTGAGTAATCCTCTGGAAGATACAACAAAAACTCACTTCCTAGCGCAGCCGATGTTGACTTCAAGGGAATATCGACAAGAATGAGTGGGGTTACATTATCAAGCTGACTTAAAATGGCGTCGCGACTTTTCCCTTGTGGAATTAGACGTGGATTCTCCGTTAGGAGCGTGTCGATCCGATCAATAAGCTCGTTCTCCCATTTTTTTCTATCTGACTCGATGCGACCGATGTCTCCATCAAGTCGATAGGTGCGGAAGCGACCGTAAATATTGGTGTACATCGTTTTTTCATATCCTTCCTCTTGGTCCCTCCTCGCTCCAGAGAGCACGGCCCAGCGGCGATAAACCTTTCGACTTCGAATTGCCTGAATCATGGTTCGCCCGTCAGCCGAGGAGTAATTCCATAAGAACAGAAGGAGAGCATCGTCAGTCGGGTCCAAGTGAGAATATGGAAGGTATTGCTGAGACTCGTCCAGAGCATCACTGCGGAGCTCTTCGGGATATTCGATTTCTGTAGAGGTGGTTGCAGGCGAGGATTCTGCCGTGTTCGGGTGGACAAATGTAAATGCGAATGGAGCAAACAAAAAATGCTCAAAATGCGCCCAGAACTGGTCTTTCTTTGCGTCGGTATCGAGCCTTAGCAAAACATCCCGGACGACATAACCAAGCATCGCCTTAAGTGCACGAGTGGTATGTTGCCAATAGATTTGGCTAAACATGTCCTTTCTTACTTTCCACAGCGATTGAGCCACGACTAAAGCCTTTTCAGTGATCCCGATCTCGGCGGTTTCAAGTTCTCGCACACGGATCTCACGGCCTTCTTGCGTAACATTAAACTCTCTTGACTGGTAAGCTATTGTGAGGTTTCGCAGAAGCCTTTCATGATCGATCGAAAGGCCAAACATAACACCAAGATGTGTCGAGTCTCGTTTCAAGTAATCCAATTTATCGCAATCCAATGGTCCACTTATGATCGATCCGAGAATCCGATGCCGAAAGTCTGATGCCTTCTTGGCCGACATAACCTTCAGTAGATCCTCTATTCCAACATCCCACTCCGACGAGATAACTTTTCCGAGACTTTCACCAGTCGCCGGATCTTCTCGTATTAAGGCTTGTACCGTGAATCGCTCATGGGCGAAGTCGCTTACTACCTCGGTAAGATCATGGGCCATCGGGTATTGCCCGATATCATGTAATAGAGCCGCAAGCAATCCGAGTTCGATGTCCTTCTTGGACATAATGTTTTGGAACAAGCCATTGGATTGGTCATACCATAAGGCCCGTACATATTCGCAACAGTGCGCAAAGGTCCCTAGCACGTGTTCGAATCGTGTATGTGTGGCACTGGGATATACTAGAGAGACGAAGCCCAGTTGAGTAACTTGAGCCAGCCGCATAAAAGTCGGATGATTTATTACTTCTTGTACCCGCCTTGTAAGTGGCACTCTGCAATGTGGTATCTGTATGTACGAGGACAGATTGGGATTAAGCTCGGGAATCTCTCCTTCCAAATCATATAGATGTAAAAGCTTTTCGAAGTCCTCCAGGGCTTCATCCGCTGAAGCATAGCGAAGTTCTTTCATTACTTTATCAGGGAGGCCCGCAATAGCATCTGCTTCCAGATCATCTTCTGCTCGGTCTAGAACCAAGCCATCCAATAGTCGCTTAGAGATATAACCTAAACAGCTCCACTGATACGGAGTAAAGATGGAACGGTCTCCGTAGTCGGTGATTGGATCATTCCTTTCCGCATCGCGTAACTTGGTCAGGATCTTTCGCATCGAACGACCAAACGCGAAAAGATCAAAAGCCGGGCGAAGTCGTTCGTGCGGAACGAGAGCAATATTCGCATTTGAATCGGACGTTTCGCTTAATTCGGTCTTAAGTTCTGGGTGCGCGTACTCAGGTGTGTGAATCACCTGTGTTAACCGATCCTCCCCGTTTCGAGGTTGCTTATCGAAGTGCTTCGCATAACCCAAATCCGCTACCAAAGCGGGACTCTTAGGCGCTTTGAGCAGGTTTCCTGGCTTTATGTCGCAATGAACAATTCCTTGATCGTGAAGAAATGCGAGGCCCGAAAGTAAATCTCTGAAGTACCCGATGATCTTTTCGCCAGTCAGTGATTGGCGATTCTTTATGACATAGTCATCGATGTCTCGAATGTCTTCCAAGTACTCCATAATGAAGTACGGAAATGAGTAGCTCTCGCTCTGGATCTCGAGATCCACCTCTCCAGAGTGATAGATCTTTATGATATTTTGATGATTCAAGGCTGCAAGTCGCTCTCGCTCCGCCCGAACTACTCGTACTATATTCTTGAGTTTTCCTAATTGGGGCCGAGGTAGCTTTAAGGCCCGTTTCTGCATGAGTTCTTTGTGTTCAACGATCCAAACGGAAGCGGTACTACCTATGGCCAATGGTACTCCAAGATCGTACCCGGACTTCGCGAGTTGTTCCCGAAGCTTCGGCAAGAGGTTCCTATATTCTTCAGCTTCCGCGTCGAAACTTGCGCCTTTATCCTGACGTTCATAGATCTCTCGAAGCTTACTCAAGAGCGGATCTAGTGCTGGTGGCGCTTTAGCCTGCTCGTCCTCACTCACGTTTGGTTCGATATCAGTTGACATAAATGCTCGATTTTCGGTGGGCCAGATGATAACATTCCAGTCGGCCTATGCTAAACATCAAGTCGGATCGTCAGCATTTCAGGAAAAACGCGCGTGAGAGAGCGAAGGAAGTTCTGCGCGAACTCTATGACTACCTTGGGCGTCCAGACACTGAGACCTTCTATCCAGTACGATTAGATGAATATGTGAGGAACGTGTTGGGTTGGGAACTCAACGAAACGCCTTTCATAGTTCAAGCAAAGTATGGCGATCTTTATACTGGTGAACCGGTCCTAGGCGAGGTAGATATGGAAAAGAAGCTCATAAGTATCAAGATGGAGGATACGTTTAAGGGCGATAGAAACTATACTCTTGCGCACGAGATAGGTCATATCATTCTTCATCACTCGACGCTTTCATGTGGTGGGGGCGCGGCTTTTAGAAAGCAGTCCATCAGAAAGCTGAAATTCGGAAACTCGGACCCTTCGGTGCGTATAGTCGAACGCGAGGCGGACGTATTTGCGGCGGAACTTTTAATGCCAGAACGAGCGGTAAGAAAGCAATTCCAATCAATTTTTGACCAAGATAGAATCAGATCTCAATCCCCTCTGGTTAATAGACTGTGCGACAACGAAGAGATTGGTCAAACGCGCCGACGGTTCAGAGTTGATCAATCTAATCCTCTGAACGTTGCACGATATTTAGTAACCTACAGGGCATCGGGGGAAAAACGCACGCTGATAGAGTTTTTTGGCGCATCGGTGGCTGCGATGAGTTACCGATTAACTGAGCTCGATCTTGTGTTCTAGCTGAATCGAGGCTCCGCTTCTTCACTATTCCTGCGTCCTCAGCGCCGCGAGACACAAGGTCGAATCCCCTTGCGAAGATTAGAGGCTTCGTCCCTTGGGTCTGTAGGCATGAAGTGGCCCTTTCGGGCTGACTGCGTTGACGCAAGCATTCGAACAATGCCATCTGCTCTCGTTTTGCGCCTGCGCATGTGGAGCTTCCCCTGCCCACATTACGCTTACAAGCCTCGTCAAAATTGGTTGGAATCCAGGCAGTAGTCATCAGCCTTTTACGGCGTTCCGGGACTAGTGTTAGCAGTGCCTTTCTAGTCTAGAAACCTTAGCAAACCCTACCTGAAGTTTTGAAATGTTCAAAATTATGCTAGGCTTCGCCACCCTAGTTTTGCCTACCCTAAACTTGTGAGGAGACATTGACATGCCTGCAAAGAGATCATCCCAGCCACTAAAAACGAAGAAATCGAAAAAATCAGGTTCCTTTACAACTAATGACTTGGTGACACAGATTCTAAACGTTGCTGAAGGAAACTTATCTATTGAGTTACCCGAAGGAGCAGCCATTTTGGATATTCCGGTAAAGGGCGCCGTTCCGTGCTTTATTAGCTATGACGCCAGAACCGATGTAAAAGGAACTCCGATCTCAGTTCGACTCAATGGTAATGAAGTGGCTAATCTTGTTTATAATGACGAGAGTGGAAGCAAGTCCACCGTAGTAAATTTGAGCGCATTTCTTCGGCCAGGCCCCAACGATCTTCAATGCCTTGCGGTTGTGTTCGACGCAATCTTTGATGCCTCTAAAGCAACCATTATCGTTCTAAGTGAGGGCAGCACGATTATCAATAAGGAATATAGGACCAATCAGATCGCAGAGGGATTCGACCAGCATTGGCAACTAGATTATCGCCCATAGGATCGGCATCGTTCAGCTAAACCGCCGATCCAATTCTTATTTGCCGACCGAGGATGCGGAGTGGTTCCCGGTCGGCTTATTAGAACGTTCAGAGGGCAACGAACCGTAGTCAATCAAATTAGGTCTGCATTAGGCTTACTTAGTCGAAATTTTAATCAACCTTTAGCTGAATTCAGAAATGGTGTTCGAGAAATGTGCAAACGTTTCTCAGTGCTCACGCGCGTGCGTTTTTTGGTGTCACCCCAAAACGTTGTGTCCAATTTGTGTCCAGAATAGACAGCACAGCACGGAGGCGCGACTGTGAGGAACCGTAAAGAATGCAAAATGGGCCGAAATTCTTGGTGGCTGCAACTTGTGAAAAGGCAAATAATTAGGTTTTTGCCGGGATGGTGATTCATAACCCCAAGGTCGGCGGTTCGATCCCGCCCCCCGCTACCAATTACCTTTTAATCTTCAATAATTTACAAGGATTCATCTTTTAAGGTCGAAAACCGTCGTGGCCAATTTGTGTTCAGAACAGACAGCACGGAACGCACAACAAACTGCAGCGTATGGTAAGAAAAGGGAATGTGGGTAGTGCTCTATTAGCCGTTCCTAATAGAGCACTACCAGAATGTGAAATGCTCAATGTCTTAGCGCTCTGCCAACTACTCAAAATCAAAGACTTAAGTGCGTGACCGACCATGGGGCCGAAACCCCACTGTCCTCTTTTCGAAGGGCTTTCGGCGCGCGATATCGTTCGCCATCGTTGTGTGATAGTTCTGAATTCCGAGTACGAGTCCGTACTGGCTAAATCCCGACCGCAGTCGAGTCACCAGGCAGCGCGGGCCCTGGGAACATGTGACGCATAATACGTCGCCGTCGCTTGGCTTTGAGAGGAGGGGAGCCGTAATCGGATTATTCTGCTCTGTCCGGTTCTTCCTTTATGTCTTTGCTCTGCCTTCTAGCGATGCAGGACACAACTGGGAAGGTGGTGTTTGTTCGTTCAGGCTTGACCATTGCTCAACAGGCAACAGTATTTCATGCGCCATTGGGTTGAGCGGGTTGAGCGTTACCCCACGAGCCATTCATTCGAATAGTTATTGACTTTTTGTCGGAATGCGCATATCAATGCGTTGCTTTTTCCGCGGCCGAATTCTCACGAGCCTGCTTGTCCTTGCGCACTTGACACCTAAGCCCGGTGCACGAGTAAGGAGTAAAACATCATGGCTACCGATCAGGTTGCTTCCACCAATCAATACCTATCAAGCACTAAGTCAGTTCTCCAGGCCGGCCGGGACTTGCAGAGAGCGTTGACTGCAAAAAAGGGCCTACAAGAAAAGAATTATGCTCTCACAAGACTAGCCGAAGCGGGCGCGGGGCATGACGTCGGAACCAAAGGTTATCGAGCCTTCATGTTCAGCGAAGCAGCAAGTGAAGGGGCCACAGAGCCAATCCCTCGCATACAAGCGGCGGAGAATCTTTTTGCCAGCACACTCAGCGACCTCGAGGTTGCGAACGTATACCTCGCGGCCGGTCAGAACATAGGTGAAACAGGCGAGGCCCCCAAACCATATCTGTTGGACGACGCGCTTAACAGACTGGAATACACCACGGACAAGCTGGAGGGTTTTTTGGCTGGCTCCGAAACGCAGGGCACTGGTATTGCCCGTTATGGTTTCGCGGAGGCTCGCGCTGAAGCGGACTCTTCGTCCGAAAAAACATCTGCGATTGATGCGTTCAGCGCTCGCGCTGATGTTACCTTGAAGGTACTAGTGGACCAGGCTGGCGAAGTGGTCACTACAGTGATCGACGACATAAAGCGGCTTCTGGATAAAATTAGTCCTGCCAAGCTGCTTGAGGCACTGGAGGGATTGGGCGCGCCAGTTGAACTCCCCAAGCTGATCGGCAAATTCATTCAGCAAGGGATAGAGAAAATAGGGTCGGCAATTAATGCGTTGGTGGAATTCCTGGGCTCTGACGCAGTGACTAAGATCAAGGGTGAGGTTGTCAGACTCTGGAACGATGTGACTGGAGGAGGTCTTGTAGCCAGTCTACTGAATAGCATTTTGGGGACCCAGAAAACGAAGGACAATATTGCGGAAGTCTTGAAACTGGAAGGCCTCGACAACGATAAAGTGAATCGAGCGACCGATGACCTGTCTAAGTTGGCTTTGCCGTACGCGAACGACATGGCCATGGCCAAGAAGGCGGTTAAAGCCATCAGCTTAGCTGCCACCATATTGTTAGTGATTCCGATAGCCGGTCCGAAGGTCGCAGTATTTGCCGCCAGCTCCTATGGTTTGGTGTTGTCCCTGGTGGTTTTGGTGGGCAAGGACTACACAGACACCGGACGCATTCTTAAACGTGTTCGTGGAGTCGGAGAAATTACTGATAGCCTACGTCCCACCCCGTAGGTCGCCGCACCTGCCATGAATGTACGCGCTATTCTCCTGGCTCAGATTCAGACTCTGCTTCGACAATTGGAATCCGCGCAAGAGAGTTTGAAGGACGAGCAGATCGGCGAAGGCCTGCGTAAAGCGGCAGAATATCGATTTACCAATTTGATTAATGAAGCGCGGACCCGTCTCGAGTCCGATAAACGGTACGTCAATGATGTTCCCGATGATTACGACCTTAGTGAATACTGGCGACGACTGACCAATGAGAAGGAGAAGTGCGCCGATCTCTTTAAGGAGTGTCTGAACTTTCTCGGTGGCGCGCTGCTGCGCAATATCGACAGGATTGATCAGTTATGTCAGATAGCTGATCGGCTATTGTTAGAGCTGAGTAAGCGGGCCGGCATTGAGTGGAATCGTTTTACGATTCTGGCCGAGGGAAATTTCTTCACGAGCGCAACCGGCATCATACGCCTCCCGTTTCCTGATTACAGTATCTGGAACCTCCCGGTTGCGGTGCATGAGCTCGGTCATTATGTAGGTCCACGAATCGATAAGCCCGATGGCAGTTTCCCTTTCGAGGATAAGCTTCAGGAGATTAAGGTCGCTTACACGAATCGAGCTGAAGCGGAAAGGGAGAAGTCTTTTTGGCAAGAGGAATTCTCCGATGTGTTTGCCACTTACGCGTTGGGACCCGCCTACATTTGCTCGTGTCTGGCGGCGGCATTCAGCCCGGCAGATATCTCCGCCTGCGAAGATGGCGATTCGCATCCATCTTATGCCAAGCGCGCTTACTTGATGCTGGAAATGCTAAAAGGAATGAGCGATGCTAATCAGAACCAGTACGATAATATCGTTGTGTATCTAACTGATCTTTGGGAGCGTACACTCATCGCAGGCGGAAAGGCCCGCTGTCTGGATACCGCCACCCTCTCCCAACTGGACAGTCGGCTTTTGGAATTGTATTCCATCGTGGTGCTCGCTTCTTCGGTGGAATATAAAGCCTGGACTCGAGCTTCGGAATTAGCAGCTGGGTTGAGAGCCAAGATAAGCGTCGCACAATTGGTGAGGCCCACGGACAGGATCGCAGATGTCCTTAATGCCGTCTGGTTGTGGCGTATTAGCGAGCCTAAGGTTACTCTGAGTCAGCTTGAAAGCGTCGACGCCAAAGCAATCACGATGTGTAGAAATATTATTTTGGGTGATGCATTGAACAGTCCACGATAAGAATCGACCTCAGGGTCGATCGCGGAATCTGAGGTCCGCCGACCTATAAGATCTCGTCACCAGCGGCACGCTCAGGTATTTGTTATGAGCAATCTCGTTCTGAAAATCCGATTAGAGTCTCTGATTACCAACCTGGACCAGGTGCGACGGCTGGCGGATTCAGTGACAACTCGTGAGCAAGAGACCCAGGAACTTGGTTACGTGTTGGAACAAGCCGGCAAAATGATCGAAAACCTGGGCACGAACGTCTCAGTGGCGCAGGCCTTCGGGATAGGCTCAACCGAAGAGTCTCCTACCAAGTTTAAGGAATATTCGGAAAAGGTCTTCTCGATAATTGAGGAGCTCAAATCGCAAATGGATGACGCGAAGAAGCTGCTTGACAGTATCAAGGACCGACTAGTTCCCCTTGGAGAAACGCTCGGAACAACGTTGCAGAATGATCTAAAAGTGAAGACGGGTGATTGGTTGAGGGGACTGAACATTACGCGCGACAGGCTGAATGAAGCTCTGGAGGGCAATGGCCAACAGCTCCTGGAGAACGCTTGGAAAGAGGTCAGTGTTGAGAAAAACCAACTGATCTTTTCCGATTATGTAGATTTTCTAAGCGGACTGGCGCTGCGCGATAAGGGCTGGGACAACAGTATTTGCCAGATCGCGGACGAATTGATCAGTAGTTGTGGCAATCTCCTGCAATCAAGGATGTGGGAGGCCCTGACGATTCCATCCAGCCACGGAGCCGTTACTCTAGCCAGCATAATTAGGATGGGATTCCCGGAATGGAATCTCTGGGGCCTGCCTCTGGCGGCACATGAACTAGGGCTCGTAGCTGTAGAAGTTGACAATAAGCTGGGAGCTTACCTCGCCGACCAAGCCGGTGATGACATACAGTTGCGACGGCAGATCCAGGTCTGTCTCGCCGACGCTTTCGCGACCTGCACCATGGGCCCAGCGTACGCTTGTGCAGCGCTCCTCTTACGCTTTGATCCTCGATTGGCTTATGAAGGGCGATATGACTCTGTTGACGACGAATCCTTGACGCTGGCTTTCTCGACTGTCTTGAACAGTACCCTTCAGCAAAGCGGAGCCGAGACGAGTTTCGACGAAAAGATGATTGAAACTTTGAATGTAAAATGGAAGTCTGAGCTCAAAGCCACGCTGTCGGCCCGAAGAGCGAAGGCCCTTTCGGATGCGCAGCGAGCGTACGTTATCCTGAGGGTTTTGAACAAAATGCTGGATGCTTGCGGGCCAGGGGCAAGCTTTGATCCTAAAATAATTGGGCAACTGAAAGTCGAATGGAACTCAGCCCTCGAGCAAGCCAAGCCCACGGGCAAGCTTGACTCTCAATCCCAATTGGATACGTGGGTCGACTACCTTTTCAAGTATTTGAGCGGCAACCTGCTGGGAGCAATCTATTGCGGGATTCCCTGGACGTTAACTAAAGACATTGTTATGAGTTTTGTTGACAGTGACCCGGCCACGGAGGTGGTCTGGACTAAAGAGAAGTATGATGAGCTCAAAGGAGACAATCAGAACATTAAATATGTTGAGCTAAGCAACACAATTGAATTGCGTGACGTGATCAATGCCGCTTGGGCCTGTCGCATTGAAGGTTTGGCCAGAGCGGAATATACCGCAGAAGAGTCCGATAAAATCAACGCCGCGGCGCTCAAATTGTGGAAGTGCATCAAGGCCAAAAGAAATGCGGAACTCGAAAACCCGGCGGTTGGCAGGGCAGGCGTTAGGCCGGTTGCCAGATCCAGACAAAAGAAATGACGGACATTCCAGAAACGAGTGACGAACAATCCCCGGTCACGGGAGTCTCCAAAAGGCTGCCGCAAGTTACCTTGCCGCAGCCTCCTTCCCTGCCGGAAACGGATACGCTGTCGACTATAAGATCCGAACTCGAGCTCGCTCGCAGCGAGTATCGACTGGGTCACTTCAAAGAACTCCTGGCAAATCTTTCGAAGCTCATCACAAAGTTGGAACAGTCTCTGGTTGAAACTGATGCCCCGGACCTTCACCTGATTTATGCCTCAGCCCTTTCCATCCAGGGACAAACGCTAAAGCGAGTGCGGCAGGACTCGGAAACCGACACCAGTTTCCAAAACGCCATCTCTGAATTCAAGAAATGGACTCTTCAGGTTGACCCGTCGCCGGAGGTCTATTGCGATTATGGTGTCGCTCTTTATCATGTTGGACAGATAGCGGAAGCCATTGAAATCTTTGCGATTGGCGCAGAGAAAGGTTCACTTAACGCAGAAGCGTATCGTTTCTATGGGACCAGCCTCAGCCTGCTGGAGAAGAATCCCGCACTCGCTGAGAAACAATTCAGAGAGAGCCTAAAGATAAACCCGAATGACCCGCTGAGTTACCAGGCACTCGCCGAAAATCTCGAGAAGCAGGGCAAATTAGAGGAGGCCGTTGATAGTTACCGAAAAGCTGCGGCACAGATGTTTTCGAACGAGATGTTGGATCAGGCCCGGACCACTGTGGCGCATGCTCTCGAGATCAATCCCGATGATGCCGAGCTACTGGCCATGAAGGGATACACACTGGTAATTGAGGGCCGCTACGAAGCAGCGCTACAAGCCTTAGACGAATCTTTGAGACATGCTCCGGATGTTGCCTGGACACTGGGAACGAAAGGACAGGTATTGGCTCTTTTGTCGAGGGAAACCGAGGCCCTTGAGAGCTTATACCGCGCCATAAAACTGAATGCCTCGGAACCGTGGTTCTTCTTTGTGTTAGGAGCGGTGCTCAGTTCGTTGGGACGTTACGAAGAGGCTCTTCAGCCTTTAGATAAAGCTATCGAATTGGCTCCCGATGACGCTCAGGGTCTCCTACTTAAGGGTTCAGTCTTACATGACTTGAAACGTAATGAGAGCGCCAGGGAACTGTTGTATCGTGCCGTCGAATTGGATCCCATGGTTGGCCCGGCCTTCGAGACTTTGGGAAAGACCCTGTTCGAGCTGGGCCAATACGAAGAAGCTCTCAGAGCGTTCGACCAGGCACTCTCACTTTCACGGGACGATCGAGATCTTCTGATCGCCAAAGCCCAGACTCTGCGTGACTGGGGACGTCAGGCCGAAGCAACTCAGTTATTGCAGACGTTGGTGCAGTCGAAACCCGACGAGGTTGCCTGGGCCGCATTGGGAGATGCTCTTTTCGCCACCAGAAGTTATGAGGAGGCCCTAAAGGCTGTCGATACAGCTTTGCAGTTAATGCCGTCTTACGGTGGTGCGCTGGTTATCAGGGGACGAATACTTCGGGCTCTTGATCGTGACAATGATGCTGTTGAAGTTCTCCAAAAAGCCGTCGAACTAGAGCCCTCCTCTGTTGAGGCACTCGCTGAATTAGGAGCGGCTTTGAGGGAGATTGGCCAGTGGCAGGAATCGCTGAAAGCCCTGGACAAGGCTTTAGAATCTCAACCTGATTTGATTCTAGCCTTAAGATATAAGGGTGAGACTCTGCGAGAGATGGGCCACTATGAAGAGGCGCTCAAGGTTTTGGACCATGCCCTGACGCTCTCACCCGATCACCCCTGGCTGCTGATCAGCAAAGGGGCGGTGCTGCGAGTTTCGAACAGCGCCCCCGAAGCCATCGAGTTGCTTAGCCGCGCCGTTGAAAAGAATCCTGACCTTCCTCGGGGATGGGCTGAACTGGGAGCAGCGTTTTATACGGAAGACCGTAACGAGGATGCCCTGAAGGCTTTTGAGCGGGCCTTGGACCTCAAACCTAACTACGACCTGGCGCTGAAATACAAAGGTGAAACACTGCGGTATCTCGAAAAGTACGAGGAGGCATTAACCTGTTTAGACCGAGCACTGGCGATCTCGCCGACGGATGCGTGGACCCTCGGTGCCAAAGGACAGACTTTGCGATCCCTGGGCCGGGAACAAGAAGCGACTAAGATTTTGGAGCTTTCAGTAAAAGAGAATCCTGAACTGTCTTGGGCCTGGGCTGAGCTAGGGCTCTCGTACAACATGCAAGAGCTGCCCGATGAAGCACTACATGCATTCAAAAAGTCGCTCGAACTGACTTTCAATGTGGATTGGGCCTTGTTGGCTGCGATGATTCACTGTGATGTTGCAGAATATGATTCTGCGATTCCGATTTTGGAAAAGGCTCTCGAAGCCGATCCTGAAAATGCCGATCTTTTTGGATTGAAGGGATGGGTTTTGGAGAATAAAGGAATCGCCTATGCTCAAGATGCTTATCAAGCGTACAAAACTGCTCAAGTATTACAACCGGACGAATTGGCTTGGCAGACTGGGCTTGGCAATAGCCTGTACCTGCTGAAAGACTTGGATCGAGCTCGTGATGCTTATGAAAAGGTTCTATCACAGGCCGCTGAGCTTACAAATCCAACCACTAACACCATGTCATTGATTGGCTGGGCTCATTATCGCCTTGGGCATTTTGACGAAGCGAAAAAATCATTCATAGCGTTAGTCCGTGAGAATCCTGCCGACATCGCGGACCAGTTCAATCTGGCTTTGACCTTATTCGGCAGCGAGCAGCCCTCTCTGGCCCGGCGCGAATACGAAAGAGGGATTGAGATAGCCAATCGCAAACCAACTTCGCTGCAACGAGGATGGTTCTATGTGGCACTAGATGACATGAATGTCGCGCTTGAGGTTCAGCCGGAACTGTATAAGACAGATGAATTTGAGCAAGCGAGAGAGCTGCTGCAAAACACCTACGATGCATCAAAAAAGGATGTGCAAGGGGTTTCTAAAAACCGTAATGTGAGTAACTCTGATACTGCAGTCGTATGAGTACTTTTTTTACTCTTCGCTCAACCCTTCAAACGTCGATGTCTCAACGAAGGGGTTCACCCCAGTCAGTCCACAACCAATTGGAGATTGAGTCAAATGCAAGAAAGGCTAGCTGTGTTGGGCCTTAACATGCTGCTTGGTAAAGGGGACCAGGTGTGAACCTAATTAGACGCTCAAATATTTGCGAAATGTGCGGGCGAGCGCGAAATACGTCAGTGGGGTAATGGCTTTACCGCCAGGCACATCTTCAATCTGCCGCTTGCCGTTGAACTCTACGATGGCAGCAATAACCGACTATCCAGGACGGAGTACCAGTACGATGGCCAACCGTTAATCGACAGACCGGACGTGATCATGCACGACCATGCGTTCAATCCGTACTGTGAGCAAGATGGTATGTGCTGGGATGAACCGTACTGGAACGATTGCGATTGTACCTTTTGCCGAGAGTTGTGGGGAGAAGTAGGCGATGGTTACTGTAATCAAAAATCACGTGTGTCCTTACACCGGCTATACTGTCCGCGTCCGTCCAGGACCTTAACTCGTTGCTCCGCGATTCCGCCCTCGCCTGATGCAAGATACGCAGCGATGCTGACCGTCATCGCCGTATAGGTTCGAGTTTTCGGTCACAGCTTGACTCACCGAATTGTTGATGACGTTCGCATAGGTGATGACTTGCGTTATGTTGCCGCGCGGGTCGGTATAGCCGGTGTAAGGACGTGAAAAGTAGTAAATGAATGGGATCGAAAATGAATGACATGACGTTTGACCATTTTAAGTCAGTACTCAAGCAGTGGGACAAACACCTCGAGATTAGCTTTCACGCTAAGACATCGGGCACCTATTTCTACCGTCCGAGTGAATTTGTAGAGCTACTTTGGGATTCCCTAAGTTGTGAATCACCCAATATTGACGATCTGTTTGACGCATTTATTGCAGGTCTTCAGCTTGGAGACTTTTGCGACGCCTACTCATCGCCCGAAAAATTGCTCGAATTGAACAACTTCACGCATGGCTATGACTGCAATATGAATCCTCATAGAGCTATACAAATTGTCGGCGACCGAGCCAGGCGACAAATCATCAAGGATGGTTTGTTAGACTCGGCTACCATTGTGTATCAGCAGGCAATCACAATCGAGCAGCAACGGAAAACAGAACCTGTAACACGAAGACCAAAGCCAGGATTTGTGTATTTTGTTAAATCCGATAGCGGGAAGGTAAAAATAGGACGTACAGCTAATCTGCGAAACAGGATCAAATCATTAATCGTGAACTCTCCATCTTGTAGCCTTGTACACTTTTTTGAGAGTGATGACTCTGTGACTTTGGAAAGAAAATTCCACGAGCTGTTCGCGAAATGCCGATTGGGCGGGGAATGGTTTGAAATCGACGAGGACGTGCTGGTTTCCCTCAAGAACGGTAGTTACGATTATATGCTTCAAGAAAACGAAAGGTTGTGAGGGGCTTCATGAGCTGGCAACATCTTGACGGATCAGCTCCGCAGAATCGTTCGGGCTGCGCGCTTTTGAGCTTCCCCGCAAAACGAAGAGGATCAAAGCTAATCGCTTTCATCAATGCAAAAAGGTATCGTCAATCGCGATGCGCCATGTGAGCGTTCAAAGAGGCGGCAGCCGCTTTGCGGTCTCGATGCGAAATCAATTGTTTCCGTTTAAGTAGCGCGGTTGATTCATAACCCCAAGGTCAGCGGTTCGATCCCGCCCCCCGCTACCAATGTAGTCAGTAGTTTACAGCGGCCAGCAATGGCCGCTGTTCGCTTATCGACGTTCAATGCGACTGGGGCTCGACCGCACACACGAAGTGCCGTAACGAAGTGAAGGACTTAGAGCGCAGCGTAGAGTTGTGCGGTCGGGCTGTCGCGGATAATGAGAAAGAAGCGGGGAACAATCTGTTAGGCTTGCGCCCAATGGTTGGGGACTTGGCGCTTTGATCTTGCGATTGACCAAACCGTTCCGTAAGCTGTCGGCGAGCCGCGGGGCGGTGGCATATATTCGGCTTGGGATATGGCGGAACTAACCTTCACAGTTGATAGCGCTCTGCTGTCAGAGCTTGGTGAGAAGCTTGTCGAGACGGCTCATATCGCCCTCGTTGAGCTGGTCAAGAATGCTTATGACGCAGACGCTACGCAGACAACAGTCAAGATCATTCCCAACCCTGTTCTAGAGCCTCACGTTATCAAAAATGGGAGACGAGTGCCCAAAATGGTCGGTAAGCACGTCGGACCTGAGGTACACGTTATCGATAATGGTTCAGGGATGACGTTTCGCGATGTGGAAAACTACTGGATGCGCATTGCTACAACTAATAAGCAAGATCTGACCGTGTCTCCCCGTTATGGACGTCCGCGGACTGGTAAAAAAGGTATCGGGCGGTTTAGCTGCCGTCGTCTTGGAACTCAACTTCGGCTCATAACGACCGCAGCAATCGATGGACAGTTTGAACAGACTGAAGTCTTATTTGAATGGCTAAAGTTCAAGCCCGGTAAAGAAATAAGCGAGATCACGTGCAAAGGAGAACGCAAAAGATTGAAGAATGCGACTCCTGGCACGACGCTCATTATTAGCGGAGGCCCTTTCGATGAATGGAGGAAGCAGGGTTACGATTTCTTGAAACGTCAGCTTGCAGTGCTGACCGCGAATCGCGGAAAGAAACGGCTTCACTTCGAAGAGGACCCAGGTTTTAACGTCACTTTGGAAGCGCCCGGGTTTAATGAGGAGATTAAAGATTTGCGTCAGAGTTTGCTAACGGCTGGTTGGGGAGATCTAAACCTCCACGTTAAAGCCGGTGGCATCGTAGCATGCACTCTTAACGCAATGAAGATCGGCAAAAAGAGTGTTACTCACCCTCAGAAGTTTCCAGATCTTGCTAGCGTCTCGGCAAAGATAGGGATTATGCCAACCTACAGCAGAGAGGAAATGAGGAAGACCGACGTTATATCAAAGACTAGTCTACAGGAGATCGTCGACAACTGGGGTGGCGTTTATGTCCGTTACAAGGGCTTTAGGGTATATCCGTATGGCGAACCGGGAAATGATTGGTTGAACATTGACCGCGATCGAGGTTCACGAAAGACGGCACTGGCTCCGATTCTTCAGCCGTTCGCCGCACGGCTTAGGGGTGTAAATCCACAACGGGCACTTCTTTCGTTACTATCGAGCAAGAGCTACATCGGAGATGTGGAGATTGGCGAACGCGCGTCGTCGTCATTCGAGCCTAAGGCAAGCCGTGAGGGTTTTGTTGGGGAAGCTGGTATTGGGCAACTCCGAGAGATCGTCAGATTCGCAATTGATTGGTCAACAATCTACCGAGAGTACGCGCGCGGGCTTGCTGCAAAGCACGAGGCTGAAGAAGCTCGTAAAGAATTGGTAGTTCAACTTAGCGAAGATGTGGAACCAAAGGAAGTTGTGTCGACGGCGCTTCGCGTGGTTGAAAGCGAAGTTCGAAATCTCGCAACTCGTTTGCCTACATCCGAGCGGCAACAAGTTCTACGCTCGTTACGTACCGCGACGCAAGCGATCGCTAAACACGATGCAGCTAGTCGTGAAGAACTTAGGCACCTTCAACTCGTTGCGTCCACCTCGACAATGCTGCTGATTTTTTCTCATGAGGTTAAGTCACTACTGAGTTGGTTTGAACAAGTGAAGATTTCTCTCAATCGAGTGAAGAGAAGTGTAAATAAGCCTGAGGCCGAGAGACTGGCTGAGGTTGTCGGCGAATTCAGTGAAACGAAGGAAAGGCTGGTAGATCTCCTTTCGATGACATCTCTGATTTCAGTTAATCCTAAGAAGGCAGACGCAACTGAACTAACGCTTCTACCGAGGCTTGAGCGAGCGGTTCGTTCCTTCGACTTAATTAAGAAGAATTACGATATTGACATTGATATTGATGTGCCACGAACAATCCAGGTCGGACCGATGCTGGAGGCTGAATTGTTTTCTGTGCTCTTAAACTTGCTTTCAAATTCGATCAAGTCCGTTATCGCGGCGGGCGGTGCGAAGAGAATAATGGTGAGTGCTGCGCGTCGAAACTCCAATGTAGTAATCAATGTTCGCGATTCTGGAGTGGGTCTGAGAAAAGAACACTATGAAGAAGTATTTGTGCCATTCTCCGCTGATCCTGAAAATCGGCTGTATAGTGGGCTTGATGCGAGGCTCAACCCCGAGGATGAGTACATAGTTGGGACAGGAAGCGGACTGGGGCTGAGTATCGTTCGGGAGATTCTAGCCTATCGCGCTGGAACGATTGGCTTCATCAAACCTACAGGCGAATGGAAGGCTGATGTCGAGATTGTGATGCCATGAGTTCCACCAAGTCAGTTATTTGGATCGATGATGAACCCAGGCGTGAACGGACGGCCAAAGACCTCAGCGCGCAATTTATTAACGCTCGCGGTAAAAACCTCGCACTTATAGTTGAGAAGCTCCTTAAACGGACGCAACACCCTCGGCTAATCATCATCGATCATGTCCTGAATAATACAGAAAGCAAGAACCCGCTGTTTCAGAAAGGAAGCACCATTGCGGAAGCTATCAAGGAGCAATGGCCAGGTGTCCCGGTCGTCGGCGTCACAAATGCCGATAACGTAGAAAAGATCGATCTTCGGACGAAGCAAACCTACGACGAGCTCTTTCCGTTTCTCCAATTCGGAAATTATATCGATCAGATCGACGCCATTAAGAAAGGCTTCATTACAGTTGGCAAACTAAGAGCAAAAAGTGCGAGAGACGTCGTGGGATTGCTGAAGCCGCCGAAAGAAGATGTGGACCGGCTCGTCGACGCGCTGCCCGAGGATCTCAAGAAATTGTTTCGGGATAAGAGCGTACCGTCGCGTCTCTACGCATGGGTAAGACGCCTGTTGGAGCGTCCAGGATTTCTATACGATTCTTTATGGGCAGCTACGTTTATAGGTCTGAATGAAACAGGACTTCAAAAGGTAGCTAACTATTTTGAAAAAGCAAACTACGTAGGTGCCTTTTCTTCCACCGATGATCCGCGGTGGTGGTCAAGCCAGTTATCGAAGCTCTTATACAAACACTCTCAGCCGACATCTGGAGAAATGTCGTGGCACGTCGGAAGACGACTGCCGGGCGTAAAGAAAGAACACTACAGCCGTTGTTATTATTGCGAAAAGGACTTCCCTGACACAGTCGCCTACCTCGACGCGGCAAGCGAGCAACAACGCCCAATGCATTTGGAGTGTACTATGTTGCATCCGAGCTATAAGCGCGAGCTGTACTTTGAAGACATCAGGGTAATGAAAGGTGACTGATGGAGCTTGCTGACTTCTACCCTCTTCCTAAGCAACTGGTTGAAAATGAAGTCAAGGTATTGGGTCGTCTTATGGACGATCCATACATAAAACTCGAGCATCCCAAGTTTGCGGTTGATGCGCGTAGATATTATGAGCGTTACAAAAGCTTAAATGAAGGATTCCAGTTTTGGTCTTATCTTGAGGTTTATCATTCCCAAATGCCAAACAGAGGTAAAACGGTTCTAGGCAAGAACCAGCCCAATCTTCGACTGTTCATCGGTTCCCTCGTTGAGCGTGATGGCAACGCCTACGGCAATATCTCCTATTGCTTCATCGTGTGCCGCCTGAAGTCAAAGCAGCCGGCAATACTTCGCAAATTTCATTTTGACGTTACGTCCAATGCGGGTGGGAAAGTTCGTCGGCAACAACACCCAAGGTGCCATTTGCAATACTGTGGAGGCATGCCGCCGTTCGAGCTCGGCATCACTAAGGCGCAACTACAAAACATGCATATGAGCCTTGACGAACCAAGAATCTTTTTTTGGCCCATGTCGCTAGCCTTGCTTGTCGATATGGCTCTTCACGAGTTCCCTGATGACAAGTCGAGCAAATTCCGAAACCAGCCTGAATGGAAAGCAATAATTCGTACCAATGAGGACTTTCTGCTTGGACCTTTCTACGAGAAGTGCGTTGCAATCATCAGAAGCGCGAAAAAGCCGCGTAAAACGTTAGCTGATGAATTCTATGTATCATGAGCTGAGAACTTGGCGACGATGAGACTAGCTCTGCCACCGAATTCCTGTAAGGTGAACACGCCACCGGACCTCGCGAGGGCCATCGTGCAGGCTCTCGGTGATGGCGCGGCTCTGTCTTGGCTCGAACCGTCTCACGGATCAGGAGTATTCGTTGAAGCTATTTCCCGGCTTAGCGTTCCAAAGAGGCGCATCGTTGCGGTCGATCTTGATCCGGTAAGTTCGCCAGCGGACAATCTAGCAACAACAATTCGGCGCGTTGATTTCCTGAAATGGTCACACGAAACTCGCAGGCGTTTTGATAGGATTGTTGGGAATCCACCTTTCGTTTCAATTAAGGGGTTGAGAATGAGCCTCCAAGGAACCGCAGCGAGCGTACCCGATTTTGACGGAATACCAATTGGCCGCGGGTCAAATACCTGGTACGCGTTCGTTCTCGCATCTCTTCGCCTCCTCAAGAAAGGTGGATGCATCGCATTCGTTTTGCCGTCTGCTGCTGAGTTCACAAACTATTCAGCTGGCATACGCAGTGCTGTCCATGACACCTTTAGCAGCTTGGAGTTGTACCGATGCACACGGCCTCTGTTCGAAGGCGTTCAAGAGGGTACGATCGTTGCCATCGCGCGCGGTTACGGATCCGGACCCTGTAAGGTTCGGCGAAAGCGATACAGTTCGCGAGACGGTATGATTGAAGCATTAACGCAGAGTGGAAAATCCGCCGGACGAGAGTGTCGAGTTAGGCCCGCTAAGCGCTCGGCCGCTCTGGTGCCACTGAAATCCATTGCCACGTTGCGCTTGGGCGGTGTCACTGGTGACGCATCATTCTTTCTTATGGATGAGGAGAAGCGGCAAAGCTTGAACCTGCCCACGTCTGCGTTTACGCCCGTCGTGTCGAAGGCCCGGCACGTGAAGTCTGCTTACCTCCAGCGCGAAATGTGGAACGAGTTGAAGGAAGCAGATGAACGAGTGTGGCTATTCAATCCCACTCCAGTGATAATTCGTGAGAATTGGAGGGTAAGGAAATATCTTTATCCAGAAGCGGGCGGTTGCAATCGCAAAGCGTACAAAATAGTGGATCGAAGGCCGTGGTATCAGACGCCATTGTTAAGTCCCGCCGATGCCTTCATCAGCGGCATGAGTCAGCAAGGGCCGTGGCTCTGTATCAATGAGTTTCCGAAACTGAGAGCGACGAATACGCTCTACGTTCTACGGTTCGCTGAGCAGTATCGACAAGAACGATACATGTGGGCTCTCGCGTTGCTGACTTCTATAGCACAACGTCAAATTCGTGGCATCAGTCGTCACTATGCGGATGGCCTAGTAAAGTATGAACCCGGAGCACTTGGTGAAGTTGAATTGCCACGGCTCCAACCTAATGCCAACCACAGGTCATTATACGAACAGGCAGTGACTTCATTTCTCAATTCAGATCTACTGACAGCGAAGGACATCGCTGATTCACTTCGACTCTGAAACCATAAGCTTCCGAATCGAAGCGTATGAAACAAGTAGCGACAACACAGGACACCGCAGCGGCGTTGCTACGAGTGGCCGCATATCTCGGTCGTCCGCAGAGGTTCATGCCGGTGGGATGCGCGCGCGGAACTGCGTCGCACCCTAGAACTGGCTGCAAAGGGTAGCGTGGTTCTTACAAGTCACGGTGAGCCGGCGACGGCGGTCGTGCCCTTCAGTACCCTCGAAGACATGCGACGTGCTCTGCTGCATCTGCTCGTTGAGGAAATGGGATCAAGCTTTGCGCGATCTAAGGAACGCGCACGATCTCAGCGGGAAGACGTTCCTGCGTCCAGCGAAGAAGAATTGGAAGCGTTGGTTGGAGCGGCGGTAAAAAAAGCGCGACGGCGGAACGGTAAGTCTTCCCGCAAGGTGTCGCACGATTGAGCATACGCGCGTGTATATTGTTAGCGGGAACGAGTTCGAAAGTTGAATTACTGAAGTGAGGATTGATAGGTAATACGTGACCGTGGGTGATGAAGTCCCAAGGTCTCTGACTGTGGGGAAAATTGTGTCGTCTTGAACTGAAACAGGCTGATTTAGGCGCGCATAGGCGCAAACGAAAGTGGGCTGCGATCCGCGTAAATGTTGGTTGATGTGGTTACAACGTCATAGGCGCGCTATCACGTTGCAGGATTCATAACCCCAAGGTCGGCGGTTCGATCCCGCCCCCCGCTACCAATGCTTCTTGATTCTCAATAATTGAGAAAGGGTAGCCACTCCCGCTCAAATGGGCTGTCTCTAATTTGTGTCCAGAGTAAACAGAATACTAATCCTGCCTGCAATTAGTCTGCTAACTACTTCGACACGTCGTCGTTGTTTCTCGTTCAAGGTGATGTCCTCATGCTCACTGGCATGCGGACATTTTCACTGAGCGGTTAAGCGGACATTTTCCTGGAGCCGTAACAAGCCCAGAAATAATCGTTGACTTTGTCTTGGGCGTCACTATAATCATCCGCCTCTGCCAAAGTCTTCTCGCGCTGGGCTGCCCGCCCGTGGATCAGGCTTCTCGCCATGTTCGTTGACCAGTCGAACATGTAATGTGGCAGATCATAAGCACCGTACATAGAAATCTAGCGACCGGTATGCACTTGTGCGGAAGTGCACGCCTACTCGTCTCTGACCGTTTTCTCCGCGCCCCGCTTACATAGCGAATAAACTTCCAGCGACAGAAGCGGGGGCATTCTCACGATTGCGGTACGGGACGTCACGTTAGTAACTGATTTGCCCAGTGGTCACTAAGAGTTGGGTTGATACGGATGGGACTCGTTTTAACCACGCTCTTAGAAATGGGGGAATTGTCTATGAGGCGTCCAAAGGCTCTTTTGCTAGACCTAAACCCGACAGGCAGCCTAGGAGACGAACTACGAAATATTCTTAAAACGTCGTTCAATCTGGAGGAAGCTAAGTTCGAACAAGGTGAAAATGGCTCCGCTCTGATCGATACTCGCAAGGAACTCAACAGAGTCCTTTCTCGCATGAATTCGTCGGTGATCTTCGTCATCGAGGCCCAAGATCGGCTTCCACAAACCAGGCAATTGTTTCACTCGCTAAGAGCAGAGATCTCAACCGTTCCGCTCGTAGTCGTGGTGGACACCTGTACGCTCGATGAAATGTTTGCCTGGATCAGACAGTTGGCCGCGGATTTTCTCACTCGGCCTTTTAAGGAAATAGATGTTATTTCTCGTGTTTGGCGTTTGATAGATCAGTCTTACCATGCGGGGATGCCGGCGCCTGCCCAGGACGAGCAGCCTGGACTGAAACAGTTGATCGGCGAGAGCGAATCGTTTCTAAAGGAGATCGAAAAGATTCCGCGGGTTGCTAAATGCGATGCGAGCGTCCTCATTACAGGAGAAACCGGAACCGGCAAGGAATTATGCGCTCGAGCGATTCACTACCTTAGCCCCCGCGCCAGTCAGTCATTTGTTCCTGTCAATTGTGGAGCAATCCCCGGTGAGTTGGTGGAAAACGAGCTATTCGGCCACGCTTCAGGCGCGTATTCGGGTGCGAAGACGGCACACCGGGGCTTGATTCATGAGGCGAACGGCGGAACTCTATTCCTGGACGAAATAGATTGTTTGCCCCTCATGGCCCAGGTAAAGCTCCTTCGTTTCTTACAGGAGAAAGAATACCGTCCTCTGGGTACTACCAAGACTCATAAATCCGATTTGCGGATCGTTGCCGCAACCAACCTCAATTGTGAAGCGGCGGTTCGAGACGGAAGACTGCGCCAGGACCTATATTATCGTCTGAATGTCATTCCGTTAACCTTGCCGGCCTTGCGCCAGCGAGGAGAGGACATTCCACTCCTGGCCAATCATTTCCTTATCAAATACTCCCACGAATTCAAGAATCGAGTCACAGGCTTTTCGCCTGATGCAATTCGAAAATTGATTAACTACGAGTGGCCCGGGAATGTTCGAGAATTAGAGCACGTCATTATGCGCGCCGTCGTACTTTCAGCGCAGCCGACCATTTGCGCCGCGAATATCTCGATTTCCGGAATAGAAACTTCGCCAGTGCTGGAATCTTTTCAGGAGGCGAAGAATAGAATGGTCGAGCAGTTTGAGAGGACCTATATCAAAGGGCTCCTGCTTTCATCCCAGGGCAATATCAGCCGAGCTGCTCAGGCGGCCCAGAAAAATCGACGCGCCTTCTGGGAACTAATTCGCAAGCATCACATTTCGGTGCAGCGACTCAAGGCCAAAGCCTCCTAGCGCTCCGCTTCTCCGAAGCAAACCAGGACATCTTCATCCTAGTTCCGTCTCCGCGGGCCAGAAATCTTTCCGTTCCCAGCTCCGCCGTCACGCGAGTGTGAGCCAAGCTGTCACTCAATCCCAGAAAATTGGTTACTTAAACCGTTGGTGCGGTGCTTGCAGGCAGAGGTGCGAACGATTGCGCTTGATTGATTGGGGCAGAGTGAACGAAGAAGAATTACAAGTTGCTTATGAAATACTACAGTACCTGATTGACAACCCAAACGCGCAAGACACGATCGAGGGGATCGTCCAGTGGTGGCTGAAGGAAAGCACCCTGCAACGGCAGTCAGTAGCTGTTGGCGAAGCCCTGTCAAGCTTAGTGGTTGCAGATCTCGTGCTGGTGCGCGCGGGGAATGATAAGCGAACTCGCTATAAGCTCAATAGCCGGCAACGAGCGAGGATCATTTCGCTATTACGTTCCAGGGCCAAAACAGATCACACCGCAGAGTCGTAGCGTTTCAACTTCACCTACACGTACAAGCAACCTCCATGAATCGGATCGCCATACCTAAAGATACCGCAACGCGGGAAACGCTTGGAATCCAACCACTCGTTCCTGCGATAAGAAGTACTCCGAACCAAAACTTGATTTCTAATCTGGACGCATTTCTTGTTGCCCTTCTGCATCGTTGGAGTGTCCCGGCGCTTCGGGCAGCGCTTGGGCTTGTGTTTCTGTGGTTTGGCGCGCTCAAGGTTCTTGGAGTTAGTCCAGTAGAAAAGCTCATCCATCAGAGTTATCCGTTCCTGCCCTTACATCAATTCGTGCTGATTCTTGGCGTCTGGGAGATTCTGGTCGGCTTGGGCCTGTTATTGAAGAGGGGGCTTCGTTGCGCGTTGATCTTGATGTTGTTTCATCTCGTGGGCACGTTTATGGCTGTGTGCCTGGCGCCCAGTGAGTTCTTCTCACGGGGGATACCTTTCTTCCTCACAGTCGACGGCGAGTTTGTAATTAAGAACATGATCTTAATTGCCGCCGGCCTTGTTATCGCGGGTTATGAGTTAAGGCCGTTGAGATTGGAAGATGGTGGAAAAGTCCCCGAAGGATTGTTTAGTGAGGAGTAGTCTCGCAGAGATGCCGGGGCTACAAGCGGACAAAGTTGTCCTACCGTCAACTTGTTCATTTCAAGCTGGTTGTTGGCGTTTCTCGTTTGATGTTCGACAAGTGAAGGGACAAAACGAGCATAGTTGCAGCTCACTCCTGATCTCAATCCTGTGAAAGCTTAACAATTTCAAGTTGGCATGTAGGTTGCAAAAGTCAGCAGCGTTGCACGACAAGCTGAAAAGCTCAACCTGACCTTATCTCTGCTGCGCAAATGCAGGTTAGGACTTGAGAGTTAGCTCGAGTATCCATCTGAGTAAGATCGAAGCGGAACTCTGATTACTGCCGCGCGATCTGAAACCACAGGCGTAATGCTCGAAGGATAATCTCGAGCAATTCAGCGCTCGCCTCATTTCTTGCTCGAGTCCACGCAAACTCAAGCGCGAGCACCAATTAAGAAAACAGTCCGCCATTGGAGGAGAACATGGACCACCGACTAAGACGACTTAAAGTAAGACTTCTTTTGACGATCATTGCTTTTGCTCTGGCTGGACTACTTGTTGGGCAGGGAGGTTGGTTGACCAGGACTGGTTCGGCGCAGCAACCGCAGGGACAACCGCAACCGAGCAAAGGAAACACTGCGGCAAAGGAAATAAGCTGCGGCGGGGAAAGCACCTTAGGATCCGCAGAAAAGAAACCAAGAGCCCCGCTGCCCGAGGAAAATCAGCTCACCGCAAAAAGTCCGGCCGCCTATGATTCTGATTGGGAGCGAGACTACCCACAGGATCAGCGCCGCAAGCTGTTGCCTTTTCCCAGCCTCCGGCCCGGCGATATTACGCCGGTCAAGTTGTATCTCTACGGCGGACCTGGCGCCTCTTCCTTTGCCTCAGTCGATGACGTAGCAGACTTCAAACAATTCTATGAGCGCTTGAGCGAGCAAAAGCCTGCAGTGATGGCCCGGTGGAAGTCATATCTTGACACGCGCTACTTGTTCTCAGGCAAGACTGATCCGGATGTCACCATGACCAGGGGCAAGCACATTCCGATAGGACCCGTCGTTAAGCTATCGGACGGAGTGCAAAGCTGGGAAGAGTTGGCGAGCTTGACACCAGAGGAGCTACTTAAACGCGACCTCTTCCCCGAAGGGTTTCGTCCGCTGGCCCACCCGCTTCAGTCAACCGGACACATGCTGTTTCCGGAACGATGGTTGAAGGCCCATCCTGAAGACACTCGCTTCGATGTAGATTTTGATATTCCCGACGCCTATCTTCCGGAGTTTCCGGCTCCACTATTTCTAACAACGCGACCCGACCTTGGCGATGTTTCACGCGGAGAGGAGATTACGGAGGCCAACTACTACAGATTGTTCAATGGCATTCTCACGCCGGAACAGTTGAAAGGTCTTGAGAAGCTGGTAATCAAGTCAAACTCCAGTTGGTTCAATCAAACGAAACACCGTCTCACCAAATTCCCATCGCAGGGCATCGCTTGTTTCGATTGTCACGTCAATGGTCACACTAACGGCGCCATCGAAATGGATCCGGGCACCCGGCCAACACTCGCTCGTGTTCGACTTGATACGCCCACGCTGCGGGGAAACAACACGTCGCTTATGTACAGCCTCCGTCGCTCAATCCGCTCGGTGGACCACTTCGCCGAAGTGGAAGAGTATTTCGATGGTGACATTGGTTTGGCCCAACAGATTGGCGGTCGCGAATTCAATAAAGGCACCACTAATGTGATGGGAGATTTTAATTCGATTATCGGTTTCCCGCCGGCGCCAAAGCTGGACCGGTTCGGCCGTTTGATCCCAGCCAAGGCAACCGAAGCAGAGTTGAGAGGGGAACAGCTATTCTTTGGAAAAGCCAAGTGCGGCGCCTGTCATGCCGCGCCCTACTACACCGATAACCAAATGCACGATCTTCGTGTCGAGGACTTTTATACGGGACGAGCTGAAGGTTGGGTCAAGACCTTTTCCCTGCGCGGTATTAAGGATTCACCACCTTACTTTCATGACGGGCGACTGCCTACGCTCGACGATTCAGTCGAGTTTTTCAATCTGATCCTGCAGCTTCGACTGGCGCCTGCCGAGAAAAAAGATCTGGTGGCTTTCATGCGCGCCTTGTGATGCGAGCCTCCGCCGATAAAGAACCATCTTGCGGGACGCTCACGCAGCCCGCTTCGTTCGCACCGGTTTAGATTTTACGGAGAACCTTTATGAAATGCCAGAACGTTAACCACGCGGTTTGCATCGTTATTGCGCTTCTTTTTGTTCCAGTGGTCTGCATGGGCCAGAGCAATTACGCGAGTCTGAGCGGAACGATTTACGACCCTCAGCACCAGGTAATGCCAGGCGCGTCCGTGAAACTTACGTCAGTCAGCACGCGGGCAACTCGCCAGGTCGCCAGCAACGAACAAGGTATCTATCAGATCATCGGGTTGCTCCCGGAGGATTACCAACTAGATGTGCAAGTCGCGGGCTTCGCGTCGTTCGTCCAACCCTTAAGACTCGAGGTTGGCCAACAGATGACCTGCGATGTAAATCTCAAGCTCTCTACGCTCAGCAGCACGGTGCAAGTCGAGACCGCGGCAATGAATGTGCTGCGCACCACCGACGCGAGCCTGGGTGAAGTTGTCGAGCCGACCTCAGTCCGCAATCTGCCTCTCAACGGTCGTATGTTGATCGATCTGGTGCTCACCGTACCCGGCGCCCACCTGAGCCATGGAGCACAGGCGGGCGATATGAGCCCCCTGTACTGGCGGCCGGGCCAGCGCTCAGCCGTCAGCATAGGTGGCAACCGTCCTAACGCAAATTACTTTTTGCTGGACGGCGCCACCAATACCGATCCCACCTTTAATACTTTGAACCTTAGCCCATCTCCCGACAGTGTCCAGGAATTCAAAGTGCAGACGGGAAGCTACACTGCCGAAATGGGTGGCGCCGGCGGTGGACAGGTCAACATTGTGACGCGGATCGGCACCAACGAATTTCACGGAACTGCCTATGAATTTCTCCGCAACAACAAGCTCGATGCCCGCTCGTTCAACCAAATGATGGAAGGCTCGGATCATCTGGTGCGCAACAATTTTGGCGGCTCGCTGGGTGGACCGATTGTCCGCAACAAGACTTTTTTCTTTTTCAACTATGAAGGGCTGCGGCTAACACAGTCGGACACGATGATCGATACGGTGCCTACGGCGGATGAGATTAATGGCGACTTCAGCATGAGCGGCGCGACGATTTACAACCCGTTCAGCGCGCACCCAAATCCGAACTTCGATCCCACCAAGCCAATCAGTCCGACTAATCCGCAAATACTTCGCGATCCATTTCCTGACAACATGATTCCAGCGAACCTGATTGATCCGAAGGCGGCGCAATTTATGCGCGTGTATCTTCCCCGACCGAACATGGAAATGGGAATGAACGGCTGCGGCATGACCATGATGGGAGCGCCCACGGTGTTTGGAGCCGGAGTTGACTGCAACAATTATCTCGACGTACGCAATCGACACCACGTTACCGACTACGGGACGATCCGCGTCGATCAGACATTCAACCGCGGAGACAGTTTGTTCGCGCGATATTCGTTCAGCAGCGAAAGTGGTTTCATGCCGCAGAACCTGCCAGGCTTCGGAGCCATTCACGACAACTTATCTCAGAACGGGACCATTGGCTGGAACCGCATCATCAATCCAAAAATTGTGAACATGGCCAGCATCACGGTCTCTCGTTTGTCGATGCATCGTACTTCGGAGAACAGCTTCACCAACGACATCGTCTCCAAGCTTGGGATTACGGGAGTTGGCTTCGGCGGCGAAGGCGCTTTTGGGGCGCCGTGGTTCAACGTGCAGGGTTATTCCGGCATGGGCGACAGCTTCGTTGCTACTCCTATGCACGCCTGGGATACCGTTTTGGAGGCGCGTGACTCACTGAACTGGCAGGTCGGACGACATAGTCTGAAGTTCGGTGGTAGTTATCGCTATTTCATTTGGCCGATGTGGGGCTTCTTCCAAAATCGAGGCTACTATCAATTCACCAATGGCTTCACCACGCGAACCGCAACGAACGACGGTACCGGCGCGGCCCTCGCCAGTTTCCTGCTCGGCTTGCCGGCAGTAAAGCAGCGCCAGGCGGGCATTCCTCAAATGCAATTGCGTCAGTGGTACGCGGACGCGTTTGTCCAGGACAGTTTTCAAATCACTCGCAACACGACGATTCAACTCGGCGTGCGTTACGAGTACATGAGTCCACTAAGAGATATTCGTTACGCGAACACTAATCTCGTGTTCAAGGACGGTGTCCCGTCTGTTTTCATCGGCGGTCAACAGGGATATCCCGAGGGTCTGAACTATGCCAGCAAGCTCAGGTTCGCTCCGCGCGCGGGATTCTCGCACAACATTCCCGGTCATGGGATCGTGCTGCATGCGGCTTTTGGAATCTTCTTCACGCCGGTTGATATGAACACGTGGTGTAATCAGCGCCACAATGTTCCGTATGTATTCCCGGAGACGCAACAGAGCGACAACTTCACTCCAGCGCCCGGCATCGTTGCCAGCCATTTCAATTTTGCGCCGGCGGTCCTGGGGGTAACCACGGTCAGCTTTGCCGCTTTCGAAGCCAATGCGCCGGCCCAATACATTGAGCAGTGGAGCGGTTCGATAGAAAAAAGTCTAGGTGGTGAAACCACGTTGGAACTCGGGTACCTGGGATCACATGGGGTACACCTGCAACGTTCGCACCTGATTAACAACGCTCCTCCAGGCCCCGGCGCCATCGGCCCGAGACGTCCCTTCAAGACGTTAAGCTTCTTACCGGGCATGGTTTTGCCTTCAAACATAGCGATTACGAGCACGACGTTTCCCGTGAGCGGCATTAACCTGCTGGAGAACTCGGCACAAAGCTGGTACGACGCGGGCTATGTGAACGTGCGACGTCGCTTTGCAAAAGGCTGGACGTTTCTGGCCAACTACACGTTTTCAAAGAATCTAAGCGACGCGCCTGATTTCCGATCGCCGATGTTTGAGTCAGCCGCCCCGCAAAACAACTCCAACCTTAATCTCGAGAAAGGACCGGCTTGCGACGTTCGTCATCGCTTTGCGTTGAGCGCAGTCTACGACCTTCCGGCTTTGCGCAAATCCGGTTTTCTCCACACCGCTACGAAAGGTTGGCGTCTCTCTACCGTCTATCAGGCACAAAGCGGCTTTCCGTTTACGATCTCTGTTTTCGGCGACACTGCAAACGCGGGCACGCTGCTGGGTGAAAACCCAATTCGCGCCAACTATACGGGCCAGCCGGTGTTTGGCCCCGGCACGCACACGGCTGAGCAGTGGTTCAATAAGGCAGCTTTTGCTACGCCTCCTGCGTTTACCTTCGGAGACGTTGGCCGAAACGCGCTGTATGGTCCTGGCTTGCAAACTCTCGACCTGGCCCTGCAGCGCGAGTTTAGCGTGACCGAGACGGTCAAACTACAACTTCGCGCGGAGGCCTTCAATGCCCTCAATCACACCAATCTGGGAACTCCGAATCGCTTCGTGAACACTCCCCAGTTTGGCACCATCACGGAAGCAGCGACGCCCGGCCGAGAGATTCAGCTTGGTGTGCGCTTGTCGTTCTAAGTTGAACTCATCACTCACGATCACTAGAACGTTTTGACCCCGGTCGGAGATCAACAGGAGTCGATATGAAGCTCGCTGTCTGGACAAGGATCAGCTCGTGGGCGCTGCTGGCACTGTTATCAGCTCCAATTACTGGCGCTCAAATCACCGAAGCCACGCTGCAAGGCAGAGTTACCGATTCGGCAGGCCAGGTCGTTGTCTCTGCCCCTGTAATAGTCTGTAACGACGCTACCGGACAAATACGTCAGGTGAATACCGATACCAGCGGCAGCTTTACCCTGGCGAGTTTGGCTCCGGGCAGCTACACAGTTGGCGTGCAGGTTACTGGCTTTAGAACCTACCAACAACACGCCATTACTCTGAACGTCGGGCGCACCACGGAAATCGGTATCAAGCTGGAAGTTGGGTTGGTGCAGGAAACGGTTAACGTACTCGCCGCAGCGGAATCCGAAAGCGTTTCCCGCGAGGGCAGAATCGCGGATACCATTACGCAGCAATCGATAGCCGAATTACCGCTGCCGCAGCGGGACATCTTTTTGTTGCCTAAGCTAAGTGCCGGAGCTACTGCCATCCCTGGCGCGGCCAACTCCACCAAGCTTTCAAACTCACCGGTGATCACCGTCAATGGCAATCGCTATCGAGGTAACAACTATGTCCTCGACGGCTCGATGAATACCAATCCCAACAATACCGGCGAGCCTGCGATAGTGCCGAACCCCGATTCACTTGAAGAAGCGCAGGTGCAGACCTCGAACTTTTCGGCCGAGTTTGGTCGCGGCAACGGTGCGGTAATTAATCTGAGGACCAAGTCCGGCACCAATCAATTGCACGGAAAAGCCTGGGAATATCACCGGGATGCGGCGCTCAATGCGCGCAACTTCTTTGCTGCACAGCGTTCCCCCCAGACATTCAATCAGTTTGGAGCTAATGTCGGCGGCCGCATCTTGAAGAATAAGACATTCTTTTTCGGCTCTTACGAGGGTACGCGCAACGCGCTCGCTCGAGCCTTTGGATTTCAGGTGGAGACGCCGGAGCTGCGACAGTATGTGTTACAGAACAAGCCGAACAGTGTCGCGGCCAGCTTGCTGCAGGAATTTCCGGCCGCCCAGCCGTTACCAGGCACTGGAGGGAGTCGTTACGCCAACCAAAGCAACTTGACCATCAACGGCGTCACGTTGCCTGCTACAGGCAGCACCACCGTCAACCTGCGCGACTACGTCCGCTTCGATCAATATCTGATCAGATTGGACCACTCCTTTAACAAGGGTCTCGACAAGCTGACCGGACGTTGGATTGGAGAATCGCAGCGCGATGAGGGAGGCACCAGTTCTTCCACCGCAACGCTTGGCCAAGCCATGCGAGGCATGCGCGGACCATTTCATGGAACGTTCGGCAATCTCAACTTAGGCCACATACATGTCTTCGGACGCCAGGTAAACGACCTGCGCCTGTCGTTTCAGGTAATCAACACTGTGCGTGGCTCCGACGACGCAGTGGTGCCGCAGATTACGATCACCGGGATCACTGCGCCGTTCGGCGACGTGTTTAGCTCCGGAACGCGCCTGCGCACTTACGAGCTGCGCGATACCATGTCGCTTGATAGGGGCAAGCACATGCTGCGATTTGGGGGCGAGCTGAGGCGAATCTTCAAGGGGCTTTCGATTGGTCCACCCAGTGCCGGAGCATTCTCTTTCAACAGCGTGGCCGACTTTGTCAATGACAAGCCTTTTCGCCAAACGCTGACGGTCGATCCGGCGACCGGGCAGCCCACCGGCTTCGCTCGCTTCTTCACGCTGTACGAGTCAGGTTTCTTTGTGCAGGACGATTGGAAGGTTAACAGCCGGCTCAACCTGAGCCTCGGTTTGCGCCACGATTACTTCGGCACCGTTACTGAACGCGAAGGACGGCTCTCTTCAGTCATTCTTGGTCCGGGGCAGAGTTTCAAAGAGCAAATAGCAAACGCGGCGATCGGACGCGTCGATCGACTCTATCAACCTGAGCGGCTGAATTTTTCGCCTCGCCTGGGTCTTGCTTATGATCCGTTTGGTGATGGCAAGACATCTCTTCGCGCGGGCTTTAGCCTCGCCTTTCAGCCACACCACGGCCAGTCCATATCCGGAGCGAGAGCGTTGCCGCCAGATGCAGTCCAGGTTGTCAGCCAGCCAAGCTTCTTCATTGGGACGCAGATTCTTTACAACATTCCCGTGCCCTTCAATCCCGAGTTTGCGCGAGGCCTAAATGAAAAGGGCGGGGTAAATCCCTTGCCTGGCGACAGAAATCCGATTCGGCCTACCGGCTTCGTTATCAATCCTACGATCAAGACACAGTACAGCGAGAGCTTCTTTCTTAACGGCCAGCGCCAGCTTGGACACGGTTGGATTGCCGAGGCCAGTTATACCGGAACACTTGGCATCAATCTCGAACGGATTGACGATGTAAATCGCTTTACCGGCGATCTTCTGGATGGGCGTGAAGATCGTCTTAATCCGAATTTCGGCACTCTGTTGTTCGTCACCAACGGCGTGAACTCGAGTTACCACGGCGTTACAGTTGAGGTGCGCCGCAGTTTCGCCAACAACTTCACGTTGCAGGCGAATTACCGCTTTTCAAAATGGTTGGATACCTCGAGCGATACTTCGACTGGTCAGTTTCAGGATAATTCTGAGCCCGGTAAGGGCGCTCAGAACATCGAATGCCTGCGTTGCGAGCGTGCCCGTTCATTGTTCGATATTCCGCATCGATTCTCAGCTTACTTTATCTCGACTCCCAGGTTTCTAAAACCCAATGCTAACCAATGGGCCAGACGGGCATTGAACGGCTGGGAGTTTTCCGCCATCGTGACGATCCAATCGGGCCGGCCTTTCTCAGTCTGGAACGGTGCTTCGGCTGCGGCTGGCGGCGATTTCAATCGCGACGCAGGCGGCGGAGCCGTGGGTGGTGGATTCTATGATCGGCCCAATGCGCCCGCGGCCGGGACCGTCAAGTCCACTTTTTCGCAGCAGGATTTCTTGCGCGGCCTGTTTCCAGCGAGCGCCTTTCCTAAGCCAACGCCTGGACAAAATGGAACACTCGGACGAAATACGTTTCGCGGACCTGATTACCGGACCCTGGATCTCGCCCTTGGTCGGAGCATCAGTTTTGGAGAGTCAAAAAAACTGCAACTGCGGCTTGAGGCCTTCAACGCGCTGAACCATGTCAATCTATTCTTGCCGAATGCCGATTTGTCGGTGAGCAACTTCGGTAAGTCTACTCAGGCGTTCGAGCCGCGTAACTTGCAAGTAAGTATTCGTTTCTCGTTTTGAGGAAACCTCAAACCAGTCGCTAGCCAGCAAGGGTTCTTCGGTTCACCGGAATATCACACTGACCATTGAACACTCGAGCGAGGATCACACCATGAAATTCAAAGCGCTCCAAATGATCGTGTTACTAGTCTTGACTTCAACAGCTCCGACACAGGTCATCACCGCTGCGAGCACCGACGGCTTGAGCAAAGCGACGCTAATCAGTCTCGACGAGCTTGATAAGATCGGGCGGAGCAAGGTGAATGCCTCAGCGCGCGTAGCTCTCGCTGACGCCGGCGGCGAACGACTAAAAGCGATCAAGTTTCCAGATCCGTTAGGGAGCGAACGAATACCAAACTATTTGCGGGCCCTCTCTCAGCAAACGCAGGCAGCCCAACGATTCGCCGACATGGTGAGGGTCTTCCTTTTCAGCGGCACGTTACAGCCGGAGCTAAAAATGGCGATGGCCGTTCGGATCGCCCAACAACTAAACAGCGCTTACGCGGCCGCGCATGCGATGCGTTGGTTGCGTTCAAGCGAACACGGCCGCGAACTGCTCACGCAGTTACGCAGCGGCAGGCTGGACTCGCTCACGCCAGCCGAACAACTTGGACTAGCCTATGCCGATTCGCTTACCCGAGGAGTGCATGACGTCAGCGACCAGGACTTTCAGAAAACTCGCGCTTTCTATAACGACTCACAGATTGTCGAACTGACGATGAGCGTTTGCTTCTTTAATTACTTTACGCGCCTCAATGAAGCACTAAATTTGCCGGTCGAGACCTGGGTGCTGGACCAAACAGCGCCGGCCACCACACCGGCTGTGAAGTATCAACCTCCAGTGGCGCGGGTAGCGCTCGTCTCGGACGAGCAGATTAGTGCGGCGACCACGATCGCCGCCGCCAACATTCAGCCGCAAAGACCCGCAGGCATGCTGGGCATCGGCATAGCCAACTCGCAACGAGCTTTCCTGCTGGCGCCGGCCTTAAGCCAGGCCTGGCGCGATTGGGGCGCGGCCGCCCGGGAAGCCTTCACCATCAATCGAGAGACTCAACTGCAGGTCAGTTTTGCCGTCTCCACGGCGAATGGTTGTCGCTACTGCACGCTGCATCAAGTTCTGGGACTTCGCCGCCTCGGTGTTGACGTGGCCAAGCTCGTTTCTATGAAAAAGGATGACAGCTCCCTGACGTCACGCGAATTGATCGCCGTGAGTTTTGCGCGCAAGGTCACACGCGAGCCGGCGGCAGTTACAGATGAAGATTTCAATAAGCTTAAGACCGAGTTTGGCGAGCAAGGCGCCTTTGAAGTGTTGTTGCAAACCTGCAATTTCAGTTTCATGAATCGCTTCACGGACGGACTACGACTGCCCTCTGAGGACGAGGCCATCCGGGTCTATAAGGAAACCTACGGTTCAAATTGGCAATAGGCTCCAAAGAGAGGTCTTTGGACTTCGGTCTTTGAGCTTGTTCTGGTTCCTGGTTCGTTCTCATTACTTATGTGGACGGAATAAGACAAGTCCATCAAGAATCAGCACAAAGAACTAATGCCAACAACCAAGAACAAAAACCCAGGACCCAAGTCCAAAGACCCAAGGCCTTTGCTGTGAAATCTGCGTTATTGCAGACCAAGCTCCAAATCAAAAAGCTCCAAAACAAATGGCCTTTTTCGATACTCATAAACTTAAGCTTCCGCTTGTTAGCACCCAACAAAAGGAAATAGATCCAGACATCACGCTCGTTGAGTTCTACCGTGTCCCAATCGTGGCAAGCGGCCTTGGCATGTTCGTTTCGTGCCTGGTTCTGGCGGGTTGGGCCTTTGATTTTCCCGGCCTCAGAAGTGTCATTCCCGGCCAGCCTCAAATGGTGCCCAATACCGCCATCACTTTTATTGTGGCGAGTATCACTTTATGGATGTTATGGAGCGCGAAGAGGTCGGGCCGTAACTGGATTGTTTTCTCGATCCTTGCTCCGGTCGTGATATTAATCGGTTTGCTCACGCTGGCTGAGTATCTGACTGGAACCAACCTGGGGTTTGATAACTGGTTCTTTAGAGACAGCTTGCAAGTTAGCCCAACATCTCTTCCCGGACGCCCTTCACCGCACACCGCCGTGGATTTTATTTTGGTAGGGTGCGCACTTCTGTTTATGAGCATCAAGACTGTTCGAGCGACTAACATCGCCCAGGTCTTTACGCTTTTAGCAATGCTCATCGCCTTGATGGCTCTGGTCGGTTACGTCTATCAGGTAGCTTTTCTCTACAGCATCACATCGTACACGGGGATGGCTTTACACACCGCCCTGACCTTTACAGCGCTTGGCGTCGGTATTCTCTTCGTGCATCCACAACGCGGACTTGTCTCGCTAATCATGAGCGGGAACGTGGGCGGGACGATGGCCCGTCGTCTACTGCCCGCTACCATCATTGTTCCGGTAGCCCTGGGTGGACTGATCATGGCAGGTCTGCGAAACGGTCTCTATGACGCAGCTTTCGGCATGTTGCTTTGTGTAGTGTCCAGCATTTTTATTCTCGCAATCTTGATCTGGCGCAATGCCAGAACGCTTTTCCGTACTGACAATGAGCGCAAACAGGCCGAAAGAGCATTACGGGAAGCGTTCGATGAGCTGGATGCCAGGGTGAAACAACGAACAGCAGAATTGTCAGCTATGAATGATGTCTTGCAGACTGAAGTCCAGGGCCACAAGGAAGCCGAAAGTGCTCGCGCTCAGTTGTTGCAACGACTCGTTACCACGCAGGAAGAGGAACGTCGTCGCATATCTCGCGAACTACACGACCAAATGGGCCAGCATCTGGCCGCGTTAATGTTGGGTCTGAAAACTCTAAAGACCTCGTCTGACGTTCTCGTGCCCGCTAACGAGCAGTTGCAACAACTGTACGAACTCACCCATCAACTGGCCGAAGAAGTTCATTGTCTAGCACGAGAGCTGCGACCCGCCGCCCTTGATGACCTCGGACTACATACCGCTTTATCCAACTATGTCGAGCAATGGTCCGAGCGCACTGGCACCACCATCGACTTTCATAGTCTTGGCCTGGAACGCCAACGCATATTGCCGGAGATCGAAACCGCCGTCTATCGAATCGTCCAGGAGGCGCTCACCAATGTGCTCAAGCATGCGGAAGCAAATCGCGTGAGCGTGATATTGGAATACCGTAACGATCAGATACGCGCCCTCGTGGAAGATGATGGCAAGGGCTTTGAGACGGATGGTCCCAAACCTCGAGCCTCGATTGGCGGCGGTCTCGGATTAATCGGTATGCAGGAGCGCGTCGCCCTGGTCGGGGGCACATTCGATGTAGAATCCCGCCCCGGCTCAGGTACCACGGTGGTCGTTCGCATTCCCACTACATCGGCGCCGGACAAGGAGGCATTTACACTTGAATACGCTACGAGTTTTCTTAGTAGACGATCACATCGTAATGCGTGAGGGGCTGAAGTCGTTAGTCAACGCTCAATCCGACATGAGTGTTATCGGCGAGGCGGATAACGGTAGAACGGCCCTGTTTAAGGCTAAGGAACTACGGCCAGATATCATTGTCATGGATGTTTCGATGCCGGAAATGAATGGTATTCAAGCGACCGAGCGAGTTAGATTCGCGTGCTCGAAAACGAAGGTCTTGATCCTGACGGCACACGATGACACCGGCTATTTGCGCCAGTTATTGGAAGCCGGCGCCTCCGGCTATCTGCTCAAACGAGTTGCCGCCGAAGAGCTTATCAATGCCATTCGCGTGGTCGCAGGCGGTGGTGTGTACATCGATCCTACTTTGGCCGGCAAAGTCGTTCGTGGTTACGTTGGTAAACAAAGATTGCGCGGTGCGCCGCAGTGCAACCAACTAAGCGAGCGCGAGACAGAGGTCTTGAAACTAGTCGCCTGGGGCTACACCAACAAAGAAATTGCTTCCTACCTCAATCTCAGCGTCAGGACCATAGAAACTCACAAGAGCAACATAATGGAAAAGCTCGATCTAAAAAGTCGTGTCGAGATGGTTCGTTACGCCTTGCGCCAGGGATGGCTCAGCGAGTCACAAGCTTGAGGCAGATCATGCTTCGCTGAACCTGAGATCAATCCCATCAAACCAGCCAGAATCGCTTGTTCCTCCGGGAATTCCCTTACGAATCCGTAGATCCCCCCAGACTCCTTTCCCGTTGCCCGGATGGACGCAGACCAATCAATAGTGCGAAACATGCATAGACCTCAATTGTGTCTATTCAGGAAAGTCGAGTTCCTCCGTCGCCCGCAAGGCAGCAAGGCATTTCCTGACAAGTTTGGTTTTGCCGCCCGCGTCCGGCGAAACAAACCTTTCAATCTGAGGAGCGCGAGCTTGAGCAATTAATTCAACCTCTGGCTATTGAGGAGATTCCGGAAATGAGTACTGACGAGATTAGAGCGAGGGTTAAGAAATCCATCGCCGCCATTACCAATATCAGCCCGGAAGAAATTGGCGACTGCTCGTCCTATAAAGATGACCTGCGATTGGACTCGCTCACAATCCTCGAAATAGCGGTCGATGCCGAGTACCAGTTTCACGTCAAACTCTCCGACGATGACTTGGGAGAGATTCGCTCCGTCGACGATACGGTCAAGATGGTTCAACAATACCTGGACCTCCAGGCGGCATGAGTATGGATCGACGAGTTGTCATAACCGGCATCGGCGTAATTACTCCCATCGGTGCGGGATGTAAGCCCTTCTGGAACAATTTACTCGAAGGACGTAGCGGTATCGGTCCAGTCAAGTCGTTCGATACGTCCAAGTACGACGTTCATTGCGGATCCGAAGTAAAAGATTTCAACGCTGCTGATTATCTTCAAAATCTCGATGCAGCTCACCTGGGGCGCGCCTCGCAGTTTGCGATCGCGGCCGCCCGGCTAGCTTTAACAGACGCTGGCGTGGATATGAGTTCCCTAGATCGAAAGCGGGCAGGCGTATCGATGGGGACTACCTCAGGTGAGCCGCTCGAGGTAGAGCGCTTTGATGACGCTTACGTGAATAAGAATCTGGATCGGATCGGTCCGGAATTCCTGGCGCTCTATCCCTGTCACGTCGTGGCCCAGCATGTCGGCAGTGAACTGGATTTTGCGGGCGTCAACATGATGTTTCCCACTGCTTGCGCTGCGGGCAACTACGCCATCGCGCACGCGTTTGACGTGTTGCGTTCCGGACGAGCCGACGTGATGCTGGCAGGCGGCTCGGATGCGTTTTCACGGATTACTTTTACCGGCTTTGCCCGGCTCGGCGCAGTAGCCCCGCACACTTGCCAACCTTTTGATCGTTTTCGGAAGGGCATGATTCCTGGCGAGGGCGCCGGCGTGCTAGTGCTTGAACGCTTTGAACGAGCCCGCAAGCGTAGCGCGCGCATTTACGCGGAGGTTGCGGGCTACGGACTTTCGTGTGATGCGCACCACATGACGGCCGCCCATCCGCGTGGCGATGGCGCGGCGCGCGCCATGCAACAAGCGCTCACCGGTTCCGGCACCAGGCCCGAGGAGGTTGGCTACATCAGCGCGCACGGCACCGGTACACCCACCAACGACCGTCTCGAAACCATCGCAGTCAAGCGCGTATTCAAAGATCTCGCTTATCGCATTCCCATCAGTTCGATTAAATCCATGCTCGGCCACACGATGGGAGCAGCATCGGCCATCGAAGCTGCGGTCTGCGCCCTTGCCGTCTTTGATGATCGAGTTCCGCCTACTATTAATCTCACTGAGCCCGATCCCGAATGCGATCTCGACTACGTCCCAAACTATGCGCGCGAACTGCCGATTAAGGTGGCGATGAACAACGCCTATGCGTTTGGCGGTAACAACGCGTCATTGCTCGTCCGAAAGTGGGCGGAATCAAATTAATGAGAAACACCGTCGTCATCACAGGCATTGGTGTCGTTTCATCGCTCGGCGATTCTCCTGCCAGCCTGCACCGCTCATTGTGTGAGAGCCGTAGCGCGCTCAAACCTGTGCAGCTCTTCGACACTGAGGGATTGGGCTGCCCGCTTGGCAACGAGATAACTGATTTCGACGCCACGAAATATCTGGGCTCCAGAAACCTGCGACCTTTGGACAGGACCTCACGATTGGTAGCCTCCGCAGCGCAACTCGCGCTCGAAGAAAGCGAATGGTCCGCGGAAATGAGGAACGGCGAGGAAGTGGGCCTGGTCCTGGGCACGATGTTCTGCAGCGTGCATACGATTTCTGAATTTGACCGCCGAGCCCTTGAAGCGGGTCCGTCATACGCGAGCCCTATGGACTTTTCCAATACCGTAATCAACGCTGCTGCCGGCCAAACCGCCATTGTGCACAACCTGCGAGGCGTGAACACGACCATTTCCACGGGCCTGACCTCCGGGCTCGAAGCCATCTCTTACGCGGCTGAACTGATTCGCAGCGGTCAAACGCGGGCTCTCCTCGCCGGAGGAGCCGATGAGATGTGCTTCGAGTCGTTCTATGGATTTGACCGGGCCGGCCTCTTATGTCGCTCGGATAGCAGCCAGGGTGACTTTCCGATCCCCTTTGATGCGCGACGCAATGGTATCGCACTGGGAGAAGGCGCCGCGCTATTGATGTTGGAAGATGCGTCACTAGCTCGTGAACGCGGCGCGCGCGTACTCGGGGAGATCAAAGGTCACGGCAGTAGTTATGACTGTTCGCAAGGACGTGAAGACAAGGAATCCATCGAGGCGGTTGCTATCACAATTCGGCATGCGCTACACGACGCCTTCTTGTTGCCCAGTGAGATCGACTGCCTAAGTGCTTCGGCCAACGGCAGCCGCCTCGGTGACAGGCACGAAGCGCGTGGAGTGTTTGCGGGTCTTAATGGACAGACCCACAAGCTTCCAGTGACCGCCATCAAGTCGATGCTCGGTGAGACCCTGGGTGCGTCAGGCGTGATGCAGGCCGTCTCTTTGCTGCAGACGATGCGCGATGGAGTGCTACCGGGAATCCGACAGTTGCAAGAATTCGAAGATGATTTTCCGTTCGATATGGCCCAAGCAGAAAGCCAGGAAGCCGATGTCGTTAATGGGCTAATAAACTCGATTGGTCCGGATGGGCATTGTTGCTCGCTGATTCTGGGCCGACGCGACTGACAGCTGAGCGCCTGGGAAGTACATCAGGCAAGGAGATTTGATCTGTGACCGGCCTAAGACCCGTTGAAGATTTTATGGGCGCACAGCCGCTCGAACTGGTTCCCCGCATGAAGGATCAGGGCTATGCGGCGCAGTATGTCGAGCGAAGACGCGTCTGGGCCGAAGAGAAAACCGGGTGTGAGTTGACCCACATCGGCTCACACTCGATACCCAGCGAGGCGATGCGCGGCAATATTGAAAACCCTATCGGCGCAGCTCAGATGCCGTTGGGCGTTGCCGGCCCGCTAAGGATAAACGGCATCCATGCCCGCGGCACCTTCTATGTTCCATTGGCCACCACCGAAGGCGCACTCGTTCGTTCTTACGAGCGGGGCATGGTTGCGTTGACTCGTGCAGGCGGCGCCGACACACGCGTCCATCTGGATGAGAACCTGGTAGCTCCGATCTTCTGTTTCGATAACGTAGTCGATGCGTACGACTTCGCGCAGGGCCTGCAGTCAGATTTCGAAGCAATTCGCACTGAGGCAGAGTCCACGACCTCTCACGGGAAATTGAAGCGGCTCGACTGCCAGGCAATCGGACGAGAAGTTATTGTCAGTTTCCATTACTTCACCGCCGATGCCCAGGGAATGAACATGATCGTGAAGGCAACCGAGCGGGCGTGCACGTGGATACTCAATCACAGTCGAGCCCGCCGTTTCTATGTCTTTAGCGGATTCAGTTCGGAGAAGCGAGCCAGCGGTGCTTTGCTCCCGGGCGGCAAAGGCAAGAAAGTTACCGCCGGCGCGTTGCTGTCTAAAGAGATAGTGAAGTCGTACTTGCACACGACTCCAGCCGGCTTGTTCGACATGTGGCATCACACCATGCTGGGCCACCTCCAGGCGAATTCCATTGGTTACAACGGTCACTACGCAAACGGCTTGGCGGCGATCTTCATCGCCTGTGGCCAGGACGTCGGCAACATCGCCAACTCGGCTGTTGGCATCACCAACTTCGAAGTTACGGAGACCGGCGATCTCTACGCCAGCGTCACCTTGCCTTCGCTGACAGTGGGGACGGTCGGCGGAGGAACCGGTTTGGGAACGGGCTCTGAATGTCTGGAGATGCTCGGTTGTTCGGGTAGCGGCGGCTCGATCAGGTTTGCAGAGATCGTCGGGGCCACACTTCTGGCCGGTGAGCTTTCCATGGGCAGCGCCATCGCCAGCGACGAGTTCGTTGACGCCCATGAAACTTATGGCCGCAACCGGCCGATCACAGGTCTTGCGTGATGAGTGCAAGTCGAAGTGGCACGGGCGTCTCGCCGGTGGGCGGCGCCATACCGGCAAAATGCCGATGCGGAACAACGACTAGCTTGCGGATTTTATGAAACGACTTTTCCGAGGTTTGAGGGGCAGCCCGCCAAACGATGCTTACGATGTCGTCGTTATCGGCGCGGGCATCGGCGGTCTCATCTGCGCCAATCTGTTGGCGCGCGAGGGGCTGAAAGTATTGCTCACTGAACAGCATTACATGGTCGGTGGCTATTGCAGTACGTTTCGTCGCAAAGGTTTTACTTTCGATGCTGCCACGCATTTCTACCCACTGCTGGGAAACCCTTCGACCATCACGGGGAAACTACTTTCGGAGCTCGGCCTTACCAACGGCTGGATCAGGATGGATCCGGTGGACCACTTCCACTTCCCTGATGGCTCGAGCTTCGACGTTCCAGCCGACTTCGACAGCTACCTCCGAAAACTGAAAGCTGAATTCCCGCAAGAAGCACAGGCCTTGGACAAGTTCTTCGCCCTCGTGCGTCGCGTTTACATGGTTGGACTGCTGTCCTACTTCCGTTGGCGCGAGACCGATCGGCTCGAGCGTTACCGGCGCCTGACGGTTCGCGAAGCGCTGGATCAGCACTTCCACAATCAAAAGCTCAAACTCCTGCTCGCCGCTGATTGCGGTCACTGGGGCTCGCCGCCTGGTCGTACTTCGTTCGTCTTCGACTCGATGCTGAGGCTCTCCTACTTTCTCGGCAATTATTACCCTCGCGGTGGGTCGCAAGCCTTTGCCGACGAATTGGCCCTGCGATTCGAAGAGCTGGGCGGTCACATCCTGATGGACGCAAGCGTCAAACGGATTCTAACGCGAGACAAAGTTGCGACCGGTGTCGAGGTTGAGCTGGGGCCAGCACACAACCGTTACCTGCGGCGGGTGAAATCTGACGTAGTCGTATCGAACGCCGACCTGCTGTCGACGCTGGAACGATTGCTTGATTCATCCCAGCTTGATCCCAACAAGCTCGCTGCGATTCGCAAACTGCGGCCCACGCACCCCTGTTTTCTCATGCACATAGGTCTGAAAGACATACCGACCGCATTGCTACGCGAGGCTGCCGGGTATCACTGGGATTCGTGGGACTCGGATCAGGTAGCGACGCGCGCCTTCAAGGTTTTCGTGCCCACGTTGTACGAGCCCGCGATGGCGCCGCCAGGTGGCCATATCGTGATCGTGCAAAAGCTAACCGACATCGACTACAGCGCGATTGTGGACTGGGCCGCTCACAAGGCTGCTGTGGAAGATTACATCATGAAGAATCTTGAACGAGTAATGCCGGGGTTTGGAAAAAAGGTTGTCGTCAAGCTCGGCGCCTCAGCGCTGACCTCGCACAAATTCACAGTCAATCATCAGGGGGCAATGCTCGGTTGGGAGATGTCTCCGGATCAGCTTGGCGAGCGACGCCCGGCCCTTAATGGCATGGTGAAAAATCTTTATTTCACAGGTCACTGGACTCAGCCCGGAGGCGGAATTACGCCCGTCATTGTTTCGGCGATGGAGGTGGCCCGGAGAATCACCCACTCCAGCCGGGCGTTCGTCCCCGATTTGGATCCGGCGTCAGATCCGATCGGCGCGGCTTACGACTTTGCGGGGGCGACCTGATCACAACGATTTCAAAAGCCGCTGGTTGAAGGCAAAAGACAAAGCATGAAGAAACGCAGAATCCTGAAGAACTTATTGCGAGTCATGATTGCCGGCACTGTGTTGGGGCTTGTCACGGTGGGGTTGAGTCTGCTGGTCATGGCGCGCAAGGACAAGGAGCATGAACGCTTTTTCAACACCGGCAAGTCAGTGAACCAGTTTCTAGCTAATTACAAGCATGCACTCGAAGAGGCTTTCAAGAAGCAAGACCCTTCGGAACTCAACCCATTCTATTCTGAGCATTATTCCTCACCGGGACGGGGCCGCTGGGTCTTGCGACACGATCAAACTGCCGGCGATGTCGATTGCCTGATTCTCACAGCCGATGGTCGGAAGGATTTCACTAAAAATGATTTGCAGAATGAGTTCCGCGATTATCTGAATGGTCTCACTTCAGTCGAGGACGTCAAGTTCAAGATCGACATGATCGAAAAGATCGAACTTGAAAAGAGTGTCCAGTTGACCACGAAATTCATTCTCGACGGCAAGGATCGAAAAGACTCCACATTCCAGGATCGCAATTTTTATCGCTGGCATCTCGTCAATGAAGGAGGCCCCGGCGCCTATGACTGGAAGATTATGAAAGACGAGCTGGTTGAAGGAGTCCGAGTTGGCGGCGATGGTCGCGATTTTCAAGGCTTTGAGACCAGGGACGAGCTGGCGAGCATCGGCATCGACTATAAGCACGAGCGTGACCCGAAGCTAAATATCAAAGAGCACGGCGCGCAACTGAAGTTCGGTGTTATCGAGCACGGGGGCGGTGGTGTCAGCGCAGTTGATTACAACAAAGATACGCAGATGGACATTTTCTTTGCGGACGGCAGGCGCTCGCGGCTCTTTCGCAACGATGGAGCCGACGAGTCCGGCCGCGCGCATTTTACGGATGTCACGAAGGAAGCAGGATTGGATGGGATTGATCAGGCAGCCGCAGGCATCTTTGCCGATGTCGATAACGACGGTTTCCAGGATCTTTTCGTCAGCCGTTACCTCGCGCCGGTCAAGTTTTATCACAACAACGGGCCCAACGTAGAAGGCAAGATTACTTTCTCAGACTGGTCGGGAAAGATGGGATTCGATGCCGGGGATCCGAAGAACACGATGCCCGCGGTTTCAGCATGCTTCCTCGACTACGACCGCGACGGCTATCTCGATCTTTACGTCGGCCTTTACGGCGATGCCTTTCGGGACGTGCCGCGCCTGCCGTTCTTCGCGCAAAACGGAGGCGCCAACCGGCTCTATCACAATGAGGGAGGCAAGCACTTCACAGACGTCACGACCAGGAGCGGAACGGGTGATACGGGCTGGACGCTGGCGGTAGCTGCGGCGGATTACGACAACGATGGTTACCCGGACCTGGCCGATGCCAACGATTTCGGGCGCAAGAATCTATATCACAACAACCACGACGGGACCTTTACCGAAGTAGCAAAGCAAGCTGAAGTGCTCGACTTCAGTGGTGGCATGGGTCTGACCTGGGGAGACTTCGATGACGACGGTTATCTCGATCTTTACACCTCGAACATAAACTCGAACCAGCGTTGGTTCGGAGAGGACATGACGGTCACCCAATACGCCCGCAATGTAATACGCACGAAGTACGCGATCACGGATCTGGGCGAATACTACAAGGTCTACAAACTCCTCGGACCGCGATGGACCGAGCTGGGCACCATGATCGGAGAGGGCAATCGTCTATTTCACAACAACGGCAACGGAACCTTTCGACAATTGAAGAACAGCCACACCAATCGCGCCGGCTGGAGCTGGAGCGTGGCGTTCTTCGATTACGACAACGATTCAAAGCTGGATCTCTATGCAGCGAATGGATGGATTAGCAATGCGCCCAACACGGACCTTTGACTACCGTTTACGAGCGGTGCGGTCGCACACGTGAAGCAGTACAAAAAGGGCCTCTTCTTCAGCTACGACTTTGTCGGCGAAAACTCGTGGAATGGCTATGAACGCAATTGTCTCTTTGCCAATGTTGGTTATGTGCCGCCGTCCGGACCGGCGCAGCCAGATGCTCGCGAGACCAGACAGTTTATGGATGTCGCGCGACCTACCGGATCGGATTGCCTCAAGGACAGTCGCGGTGTCGCCATGGCGGACTTCAATGGTGACGGACAACTTGATCTCGTAATCAACAACAACAATCAAACACCAACTCTTTATCTCAATAAGGTTAAAAGAAGTGGCAACAGCGTGGTGATCAAATTGGAAGGACTGGTGAATGGATCGGGAAGTCTGCACACCAGTCTGGATGCGGTTGGCGCCCAGGTGCGTTTATCAATTCCGGGGAAAACAATGATGAGACAAGTGGAAGCCGGTTCTGGTTTTGCCGCCGAAGGAATGCTGCCGGTCCACTTTGGAGTCGGTGACGCCACCCGGATCGATAGCGTCGAGATTACCTGGCCAAGCGGACTGGTGCAGAAGTTTGACAATACGCAGACGAAAGATTGGCTCAACAGTGACGTTGATATTAAGGAAGGCGTGCCAGCGGCAATTAAGCTCAGACCCTACTCGCGCTTGCCCACAGCTGGTCCCAGGAAGAATGCCTCTTCGGAGCAACGCCGAAGATGAGAACGCAATCGCTGAACGTTCGAATGAAAGGTGGATTAGCCAGACGGTAGTGTTTTCCGGTTGGTAAACAGGACGGTGGAGGCGATGTCAAAAAGAAAGCGACGCGTAATTTTCCTCTTATCACCTTTGATCCTAATTATCGGATTGGTGATTTGGGGAAAGATTGCGATCAATCGTCTCGAGGCCAACGCGAAACTCCTCGCGCAAACCGGACAAGCAGCCATCCTGTTGCTGAACGAATTCCGTTCTGGCGTCGATGATTTCGTGGCGACGAAAGACCCTGCCAAAATTTATGAATGCTATGCGGAGCATTACTTCAGTGACCATGAAGGTGAATGGAAGGAGATTCTCAAATCCAACCGCGACGGAGTCCAGGTTTACGAGTGGGAGGTCGAAAGTCAGGGTGTATTCGGGAAAGCGGATGTAGCCAGACAAGTCACCAGCTATCTCAAGTCAATCACTTCCATCGAGGAGAGCAAGTTCAAACTTGATTCAGTCGAGAAGACCGCAGGCTCCGCTCCCGCCGAAGTACGCGGCGTCCTGTGGCTTCGTGGAAAAAGAACAGGGTCGGCGAACGGCAAGGAAGAGATTTTTGAATCACACGCGCTGATGCGTTTATGGATTCAGGAATTCAATGGCCAATGGAAAGTCACTAGTCAGAAGTTGATTCACGGGGAAACGGTTACGGGAGACCGCTTGGGATTTACTGACATTACGAAGAGCGCCGGCGTGGACTTCGTATCCACTATGAACCCGCTCTTCTCCATACCGGCATGGCGGCCCAAGAAGTTTGGCATCATCAAGTATGGACCTGCGGGTGTCTCTGCCGCTGATTACGACAACGACGGCTGGTACGACGTGTTCTTCGGCGATGGCTTGCATCCGCGACTTTACCGAAATAAAGGCGGCGGAGCCTTCGAGGACGTCACCATTGCCGCAGGTCTCCCTGCAAGCGCTCCCGGCATCAACGTGGGCATTTTCTCGGACTTCGACAACGACGGCTTCAAAGACCTTTTCCTCGGATGCTACACGGGACACAGCCGCCTCTACCGCAACGTACCCGATCCGCAGGCGCCGAATCGACGCAAATTCCTCGAGGTGACTGATCACCTCGGGCTGCCGAATAAAGGCGATAGTGATTTCATCGTGGTTGCCGCTGCGGGTGATTACAACAATGACGGCAAAGTCGATCTTTATGTTGGGCGAGAACTCGACGCCCGCAAGAGCCTGCCTACAACACTCTTCTACACGCGCAACGCCGAGGGAAACACGCTGCTGCGCAATGATGGCGATTTTCACTTCACCGATGTCACCAGGGAGGCCGGGATCAATGAGACCGGCATAACGTTGGGCGTTGCCTGGGCCGATTACGACCATGACGGTTGGCAGGACATTTACATCGCCAACGACTTCGGGCGCGATGCGTTACTGCACAACAACGGTAACGGTACTTTCACTGACTTATCAAAAGAGAGCGGCGCTTTCGATCCCGGTTACGGCATGAGCGCGACGTGGGGCGACTTAAACAACGACGGCAATCTGGACATCTACGTTTCCGACGTGCACTCGGGCCAGCGCTGGTATGGTCAAGCCGCCACGCTCTACCAGTACCTGCTGACCAGCGTGCGACAGGGAACGATCTATGAAGACTTTCCGGTTTACAAGCAAATCTACGAGACCGTCGGCGGCACTGATTGGAGCACATACGGCGACAAGACGGTCAAAGGCAACGCGCTGTACCTGAATGATGGCCACGGAAAATTCAAGGACGTGAGCGAAAAGTCGCGCGCCAACCCCTTCGGCTGGTACTGGAGCTCGACTGTTTTCGATTACGACAACGACGGGCGTCAGGATGTCTACGCCGTCAACGGATGGATTAGTGGCAAGAAGAAAGACGATCTTTGACTGCCTTACATTTTGAGCGCGGTCGCGCACATAAAAGAGTACAAGACGGGCAAATTTTATCTTGACGAATTTCGCGGCGACATTTCCTGGAATGGCTACGAGCATAACGTATTGCTGCGCAACGAGGGACCGGATGCCGACGCAATTCCGCAATTCACCGATGTGGCGATGGCTACAGGCGCTGATGACGTCAAGGATGGCCGCGGTATGGCAATCGCCGACTTCGATAATGATGGCGGGCTCGACATCATCATCAACAACAATCCCGGCGATAACACTGATGCTTCGCGCGCGCTGCCAACCTTGCTTCACAACAACGTCGGTACGCGACGCAATTGGCTTGCGGTCGAGCTGGAAGGGACGCGCAGCAACCGCGATGGAGTGGGGGCCCAAGTGACGATTGAAACAGGTCGCGAGAAACAACTGCGTTTGGTCTCGGCAGGTTCAGGTTTTGCGTCTCAGAACAGCACGCGTCTCTACTTTGGTCTTAACGATAAGACTCGTGTCGATGTCTTGACCGTGCGGTGGCCCAGCGGCGTCGTCGAGAAATTTGAAGCTATCGGAGCCAAACCAATCGTGGCAGGACAAGTCGTTCGCATTAGAGAGGAAAAGGGTATTGAAGAGCTTTCGCTGGTTGCGAAAGCGCAGCCGTGAAAGTGACCGGAGACTGAACGCGAGGAATGTTCGAGATGTCCAGAGTCATCATCTTTGAGGACCGCGAAGTTATTGCCGAGCTGATTGGCAAGTTCCTCAACGAGAGCGCCACTGTTGAATGGTGTCAGCACGCGTCGCTGCGCGAGGATGGTTACGCCGGTCACCTGAGTGGCGACTATGCAAGTCTACTCAAGGAGCATGACGTAGATACCGTCGTTTATTCCCCTCCACAAGTCAGGCTCCATGGAATGGCGCCTGACCTTGAAGATGCAGAAGGAATATTTCAGCAGTGTGTGCGTGCCGGAATCAGGAAGTTCGTCCTGCTATCAAGCGCGATGATTTACGGAGCCAGCCCGCACAATCAGGGTTTGATTCCGGAAACTCGCCTGGTCGTGCGGACCGACCAACAGCCAATAGCAAGAGGTTGGATTGATCTCGAAACGCTCGCGACTGCTTACCTGGGAGAGCTTTCCGGCACAGGCATTGAGTTGATTGTCCTGCGGCCGGCTACCGTAGTTGTGCCACAGGGTGATGACTACTTCAGCCGGTTATTTCGCAGCCGCCTTGCGGTCACGCTACCCGGTCACGATCCAACTCTCCAATTACTCAGTCCGAATGATCTGGCGCGGGCCGTGCGCTGTGCAGTAGAGAACGGCCGAGCCGGAGTGTACAACCTGGCGCCGAGCGGAGTGATTACGTTGCGCGCTTGTTTACAACTCATCTCAGCAAAGCAACTGCCCATCTCTCGTCTGTTACAACGGCTGGGGCGCCGCGTTTTGGCTCCGCTGGGACTGGCCGCGCCGATAGACCAGCTCGAATACATTCGCTACTCGTGGACTATTTCCGGCAAAAAGAGCCGCTGCGATCTGAAGTGGACGCCTCATCAATCAAGTCTCGAGGCTCTGCGGGATTCTCGCCTCGCCGAAACCGGGTTTGTCCGATCGCATAAAGTGCCCTCGCTTGAATTCGACGACTTCGGAATGGACCGGCAGTACATTGCCGCGTGGGGCCGAACGGTCTTCAAGTTTCTACACGACCGTTACTGGAGGGTCGAGGTCAAGGGCCTGGACCATGTGCCGCGCTCAGGTCGCGCCGTGTTGGTTGGTGTGCACCGTGGCTTCATGCCATGGGACGCCGTGATGGCGCTGCATCTCATTGCCTGGAATCTCAGGCGCTATGTCCGATTCCTGATTCATCCCGGTTTGATCAGGTTCCCATTTCTTTTCAATTTTCACACCAAACTCGGCGGCATGATCGCGTGTCAGGAGAATGCGGCTTACGTGCTTGAGCGTGACGAGATGCTCGGAATGTTTCCGGAAGGTATTCGCGGCGCTTTTGCTCTTTATCGCGATGCTTACAAATTGGGAAAGTTTGGACGTGATGAGTACGTCAAGCTGGCGCTGCGTCATCGAGCGCCCATTGTTCCTTTCGTCACAGTCGGCAGCGCCGAAATTTTTCCGATATGGAAAAAGCTGGACTGGGGCTGGTGGAAGCGTCATACCGAGTGGCCCGGTTTTCCCATTACCCCGACGTTTCCGTTCCTGCCGCCGGTGCCACTTCCGTCCAAGTGGCATACGCAATTCCTCGAGCCGATTCACCTCGAAGAACGTTTTCCGCCTGAGGCGGCAGATGATCCGGCGACGGTGCGCGCCATCAGTTTGGAAGTCAGAAACAGTATGGAAAGAGCGATTGGCGAAATGTTGAGTAGTCGGAAGTCGATCTTCTACGGCTCGATTTTCAAAGAACCGACAAGTGAAAGCCTCAGTTATGAAGAGCCGGCCAGGTACAGGGAAAGGTTGAGCTGATGATCTTCTGGGCGAACCTACGCCGTCTGGTTCATATCGTGAACGTCGTGATCAGGCACGCGGTCGCGCATGCAGTTGGCGCGCTGCTGACTCGTTGGCCCGGACGAGTTCTGCGCCTGAAGCGCACCCGTCTGTCTGGTCCAGAGCGGCTGCGTGTGTTTTTCGAGGAGTTGGGCGGCACTTTCATTAAATTCGGACAGATGCTGGCGCTGCAGCCGGATATTTTGTCGTTTGAGTACTGCAATGAATTGTTTGATTTGCTCGATCGCTGTGCTCCTTTTGAGTACGAACAGGTGGAGCGAATCTTCGTTGAGGAAACGGGAAAGACACCCGCTGAAATCTTTGAGTCCTTCGAAACGCAGCCTCTCGCGACCGCTTCAATAGGCCAGGTGCATATAGGCTATCTCTCCAATCGCAAAGTAGCAATCAAAGTGCAAAGACCGAGTGTGGAGACTGACTTCGCGGGTGATATTCGACTGATGTTGATAACACTCCGTGCAATCCGGCTGCTGCGCTTGAAATTCGTTTACTGGTTGATTGAACCGATAAGCGAGTTCGTAAGCTGGACCAGAGAAGAGCTCGACTACCGGTGCGAGGCGCGCTACATGGAAAAGCTGGGACGTCACGCCCGCAACAACTTGCATGAGCGCGTGCCTGAAGTCATCTGGGAGTACACCACGCGTCGCATCCTGGTAGCCGAGTTTTTTGAAGGACCTACGGTGCTGAAGTACCTGCGGGCGCTGGAGAACAACGATGATCTAATGCTTCATCGCCTTAAAGCTTCCGGCTTCGACGCGCATAAAGTCGCCCGCCATATCATTGACAACTTTCTCGGCGATGCCTTCCAACACGGAATCTTTCATGCCGACTTACATCCGGCGAACCTGATGATCTTGCCGGGGAACTGCGTCGGATACGTTGACTTCGGAATCACGGGCGTAATCAGCCGTTACTCTCGTCAAAATCTTATCAGTTTGACGCTGGCCTACACTCGCGGCGACCTCGAGGGTATGTGCGAGGCCTTCTTCAAAGTCTCGGCGATTGACAATGATTCGGATCCGCAGAAATTTCGGAATGGGCTGAAACGATTGGCGGACGGATGGTACGAAGTCAGCGACAAACGCCGCCGGCTGCGCAAGAACTTCACGCTGGTAATGCTGGACATGCTCAGGCTATCGCGCGCGGCGAGCATTTGGCCTGAACGAGACGTCATCAAATACATCCGTTCCTCAATTGCCATCGATGGGTTAATCACTCGTTTTGCCCCCGGTTTCGACGTGGGTCAGCACCTTGAAGCAGTCTGCCACAGTTATCTCCGTTGGCAGGTGCGTAAATCACTGTTTGCCTACAACACGCTGGTCGGTTGGGCCAGCTCCAGCGAGCACTTAATGCGAGACGGCGCTTTCCGGTTTGTCGGACTCCTCCGCAGGCTAGCCAACAATGAGCTGCCGGTGAGCGGGGACATTAGCGGGGAAAGTTCGGCTGGTCACGATCTGCGACGCAAAACAATTGGAATGATAGTGCTCGTTGTTGCCGGTTCGTTAATCGTCAACGTCGCCAGAGAGCGCCCGCCGCTAGCTTTTGATCAAGTTACGACGGCAGTACTGATCGTTGTTGTCGCCACGATGATGTTCTGGCGGACCCGGCGCGGGTTGTCGGCGAGTCAGTGAGCAGTTGATACGAACGTTAGAAGTACTGTTGGTACTAAGTGTGGCGCGCGCTTCGTCGGAAGGATCTTTAGCATTCGGCAAGGAGATAAACATGCGAGAGCTTACCAAGTCGATTCTCAGTTATACGTGGTCGTCGACACTGTTTGGCCTGCAAGAGACGATCAGTCTATTCACCCCGCAGGGCTGGCGACAGACCGGTGGCGCGGTTGAGTCATTCGAAATGATTACCAGGGTGACCGCGGACCAGATGGGCGAGGCTGCCAGAAGAACATTCAAAGTGGGCGACGACATGCAGAGAAAAAGCATGGACATGGTGTTCGATGTCGTTACTCTTGGCGTTTTTGAAAATGGCCCGGACCAGTCCAATCCCTCCAGCAGCTCAGCAAGCCGATCATCGTTGAACATGGGCGAGCAAACGGTCGCGGCTTTCACTCAAGGCTTGCAGGCTGCGAGCCAGACCGTGGGCGTCATCGTCCAATCCCTGGTTGGAGTTGTTTCGGGTCCGAAATGCGGAGGCGCTCGCGCTGAACCCACAGGTTGGGGGCCCGTGCCACCGCCCCCAAGCAGCAAAACTTAGGATGAAAAACAGACCGTGACGCGGAAGCACCGCTAATCGTCAGGAGAATTGTGATGAGACCGCTTGCTCTCAAGTTGTTTGTTTGCGGAATGATGCTGGTGACCATGGGAGGCTGTGGTGCGAGCTCAAGTCCCGAGGACGTCGTCGTCGGTAACCGCGCGCCTGACTTCACGCTAACTTCGGTGGATGGAACTACAGTCAAGAGTAACTCTTTGAAAGGCAATGTCGTGGTGCTGAATTTCTGGGCCACATGGTGCCAGCCATGTATGGGTGAAATTCCTGAGCTCAAAGAGTTCGCCGCTAACTCGAAAGCAAGAGTCGTGAGTATTGCTTTGGATGAGGATGGTCTCAAGGCGGTGAAGCCGTTTGTCGAGAATCATCAAATTAATTACACCGTCCTGCTTGGCGACCAGCACACGTTTGAGCAGTTTAACGGTCTGGGCATCCCGTACACCCTGGTGCTCGATCGCTCGCAACGAATCGTCAAGATTTATCGTGGTCCCGCGTCCAGGGCATCACTGGAAGAGGACCTGAAAATGATCGATCTGGGGACATAGTTTCAACCTCAACACCAAGGCTAGAGAGAGAGAGAGAGAGAGAGAGAGAGAGGAAAGCAGCGTTGCTTAAGCCGGCCCACCAGAAAGTTGCAGGTATGACCTTGAAGCTACGGCGACAAGAGGTCGAACAACGCCTGGCGCGATTCGGATTTAGGAGTGGGCCACGCCTACTGTTACATAACGGAGTGACCGCAGAGACGGATCAGATTCACAGACTTCATGAACTTCTCGAAAGTCTGGGCCCGGTCTTCACCGCTTTTGGTCTGTATATGTCAACGCGGGTTGATTTGCTGAGCGCGCAAAACTGTTTGCTGCTCGCGTCTTTACCTGGCGGCGCCGAACCTTCATCGCCCACCGCAATTCGATATCTAATCAAACATGAGCTTGGCCACTCGCCGGAGAATCTCTTCCGTGTTTTCGAAGAGACGCCTTTTGCTTCCGGCTTGCTGGATCAGCAACACCGGGCCTGGCTTACTGATCAACAGGCAGTCACGGTCAGATTGGTTCATCCCGAACTTGAAGAGCATCTTCACTACGATGTTCAACTGCTCGAACTGGTGACGGGTGTATTTATAGGCAACGGCTGTAACCGTGCTCAGCTTGAAAGCGCAATAGCAGACTTTGCTGTCTCGTTAAAGCAGCGGACGGATTTCCTCTTGCAAGCCAGTGCAACCGCGATGCTCGCGAAAGATTCCGAATCCTTTGGAATCCTGAAGGTGCCCTTTGTCTATCCTGAATTGAGCACGTCCAAAATGCTCGTTGTTGAAGCTTTGGCGGGGAACAGCGTCGCGGAAATATTGAGCGGCCCTCAGGGACCGGAAGCAGGAAGTACTGTTGATGACGAGGAACGGTATGGAGTCGCCCACCGACTTTGTGTTGCCTGGCTTCGGCAGGCACTTCTCGGACGCCAATTTCCGGTGGAACCGTCTGCGGAAAACGTCAAAATTCTTCCCAGTAACCAAATTGCTTTTTGCGGGGGGCCTCTGGCCAGTCTCCCCACGGACGCAAAGACCAATCTTTGGGATTACCTGATCGCCGTAGCTACGGACAACCCCGACCGGGCTTGCTCCTCACTGCTCAAGGAGATGGTCCAGGGAAAACGATCGATAAGTGAAGATGAGCTGCAACGAAGATTCAGACAGCTTGTGCCTTTCCGAGACAGCGAATGGGCCTACGGTAGTGACAACGATAATCTGGCCGACCATCTCTTTCTACATTGGAAGCTGACGAGTCGTCACGGTTATCGTCCACGCGTTTACCTTCCTTCTTTTTACCGAGGCCTATTCGCAATTGCCACTGTTTCTCAACAGTTGGCGTCCCATCACGATCCACTGCGCGACGCTCTACAAAACATAAGAATGCTGGTGGGTGCGGAAAGACTGCGAGACATCTTCAGCACTCCTCGACTGGGCGAGCAGATGGATGCGTATTTCGGACTCATGCTGGATCTTCCGCAGCGACTCGATGATGCGCTGGCCTTGGGGGCCGACGGCAAAATGCGGCTTCGAGTCCAAAAAACGGAAGCGCCGCCGCCTCGCGCGAAGAAAAATGCCGCGGCTATTGATGTCGCATTGCTTTTGACGCTTGGCGCGATGGTCGTGTTCCCGGAACGATTCGAAGCCGTTATCTCCGGCAAACGGTCGTTCATGATCGCAATCATTGGGCTTGTCTGTTTTGGAGCGTGGTTGCTGGGCTCGGCCAGGCATGGGCGTTGAGCTGTCGAGGTCCATAGGAAGGGAATTCTGCTAATGAGCAAACACGGCGGCTCAATTCAGCAAACGGGCACCGGGGGTGATGAAAACGGTTTGATGATCTTGATGGGCCAGATGATGAGACTGCCGGTAATGGCGTTGGTCTACAGTTTCGAGATCTTTATCAGGACGATGAAGGAGATGCAACGGGTAGCCGACCAAAGTTTCGACGCTGTTGCCGGCGACCTGTTTCAAAAAGGAAACGATCCACCAGTCTTGAGCAGCGAATCAGCAACAGGGGAGACTGGAACGGACCTTAACAACCAATCAACTCGCGAGGAGGAAAGCGTAATGTGGGACGATCAAGATCTAAGCGGAGATGATCTTAAGTACGTTAGTTACTCGATCTTGTTTACCAAGCGTGATCTCGAAGCCACGCTGGAGGAAGAAAAACAAGACTTGGTCAGTTATTCAACCAACGGCGGAAGCTACGGAGGATTAAAGATTGCGCATTTCATGAAGTCGGTCAGCGAAGGCACGGTGGAGCGACCTCCCCAGTGGAAAAATTCAGGCAATAACTATCCGCCCGGCGCTACCGGCGATTACATCACGGAATTCCCGACGGAGGATGAGCGGTACATCACGTTCATCTACTCCGTGGACCGGCGTATTCCCAGGTCCGAAAAAGACTACGACCGGGATCAAATCCGGGCCTTGCAGGGTATCAAAGAAGGCATCGACCTGGTTGGCAGCAAAATCAGCTAGCTTGGCGATCACCGAAACTGGAAGTCTCACTAACGCTTGCTTGGCGCAGGCGACATGACTCCCATGTTCTCACGACTACGAGCCTAACGAAGGGCGAAAGGAGGCGATATGAGCCGCAATCAGAACACCGTAGTGGCGGCGCTGGACCGGATTGCCGGAAACATCGCGGCAGGATTGGGCGGCGAGTTCCAAGTCCCAGCGGGAGCTATTAGCGACCCTCGAGAAAAAGTCATCATTCGGTATACAGAGGGGACCGGTGAATTCAGTGCTGACATGAAATACAACGTGCTGCGGATGCACATGTTCAAGATGGATGGCGAACGGGACGGGACTCATGACGGAGTTTGGGAGCCGCAACTCCCGCCGGCCGAATTGAGCAAGAGACCTAAGCCTCCGAAAGGACCGCTCGACAAACCCGAAGGCCCAGTTGAGCACGTGGCCGTGAGAGCTTACACCAAAGCCATTTGGACCTTTGGCGATGGCAGTTCGCTCACCGCCGTAGGCCCGGCCATGCTTCACCTGGTCGAATTCAATGACGATTCACACATCTTCCTCGTCTCCGTGTCAGCGATCATAACCAACGGAACGGGGAGGTATCAGGGCGCTTACGGCGTCAAGACTGCTCTCGGCTCCACATTCGTTCCGAAGGGTGTAGATATGTTTAACCTGAAGCCGGGTCAGACCTTCGGTGCGCGGACAGTCGAGACTTTTAGAGTTGTTCAGGCTAAGCATCTCCAGTGATCGATGAAACATTCAGGAAATCACTTTGATGAACAAGCCGTCTTTGGAATCCATTGCGACCGTTCGAAGGGAACGGAACGGGTGGTTACTCAACATTACTTTCACGCCCCAAAGTGGGCAAGGAGCAAAAAATGGCAGACACATTCAAGTTTCCCACCACCGTAACCGCTGATAGGACAGAGAAAGTGTTTATGCGTTTCGCTGAAGGCCAGGGAGAAGTAAGGCCAGACGGCAGGGGATTGTCGATAGCCCTCAACGTGACAGACACCGGTGGCAAACCGGATGGCTCGCAAGTCTGTTCGGGTGAAGTCAAAGGGGCCAAATCGCTTAACGACCTTTTGAAGGTACCGTCCAGTCCGAAGGTGAAATTCGGCGATCCCGGCCCGATCAAAGAGGTGCCGGTGACGGCGATCTGTCAAGCCAGTTGGAAGTTTAAGGACGGAAGCACTTTGACTGCTATCGGCAAGGGAACCTCGACCCTCGTTGAACTCGCCAGCGGCAAGGCGGTACTCGCCGACAAGGCCGCTTTAACGATCACCGGTGGAACTGGTGTGTATAAAGGCGCGCGCGGAAGCGTAGCCATTAACTCGACCGTTACTGCTGACAGCATGGCAGACATTCCCTTTGGCCAACCTGGCGCCGAGATCAATCAAAAGTCCATCGAGCTTTTCAGGGTCTTTAAGGGGAAAGACCTCAAGTAACTCGGCACTCTGAAGGAAAACCGGAAGTGTAATCGCGGTTTGGGTGTTTGCAAGTTGCCTGAACCGCGACAACTCCGGTGGTAATCAATTCTTGACGCCTCACGAGCGGTATTGGGAGGAAGAATGGCACACAAATTCAAGTTTCCAGCCTGGGCACTTGCAGATGAACAAGAGAAAGTGTTTATCCACTTTGCCGAAGGAAAGGGAGAAGTCAGGCTTGATGGCAAAGGACTCTCCGTTAAGCTCGACCTCACCACTCCGGATGGAAAAGCTGTCGGAACGCAAATATGTTCGGGTGAAGTCAGGGGAGCTAGATCCGTTAAGGACCTGATCAAAGTACCGGCTAATCCGGACGTAACGTTCGGTGATCCTGGCCCGATCAGGGAGGTACGGGTGACTGCTATTTGTCAGTCAACCTGGACCTTCAACGACGGCAGCACGTTGACCGCTATTGGCAAGGGCACATCTCAAATCATTCCCCTCGCCAGCGGCACGGTAGTGGTCAAAGACAGAGCGGCATTAATCATAACTAATGGAACGGGAGTGTATGAGGGCGCGCGCGGCAGCGTGGACATTAACTCCACTGTTAGCGCGATAGACCTCGATGAGATTCCGTTTGGAAAACCTGGTACGGGCCTTCTCCAAAAATCGATTGAGCTCTTCAGGGTTTTCCTGGCAGAAGCTGTCGAGTAATGCAGGGCCTCAGCAGACCAGGAAAACTCACGAGGCTCTGCAAAAAACCAGGGTGCAGCGATGTAACCCGGATCGGTAACTATTTGCATTGGTGTCCCCGCCAGGCGGCTGGTTCTTAAGCCTAAGCGCCGGGCCGCCGACCTGAGAAAGAGGAGGAGATATGGCAACAACTCAAGCGGACGAAGCTACCATCACCGGCGCCCTCTCGCGCCTCGCTCACTCACTCGCGCCGGACATTCGCAACGTGTTGAGCGACCCCCGGGAAGAGGTGGTGGTGCGCTACACAAAAGGTACTGGTTCTTTCAGCGCGGACAAACGATACATCACTTTGAAAATGAAGTTATACAAACTCAATGGTGAGGAAGATGGCTATCATGAGGGTGTATGGGAACGACAGTTTGAAGACCCGCGAGAATTGCTCACGAGTCCGCCGCCACCAACCGGGCCTATGGACGAGCCTGTGCCTCCCGTACCTCATGTACCTCCATTGGCACAAACCAAGGCGCATTGGGTGTTCGGCGACGGCAGCAAGATCATCGTGGCCGGACCCGCAGCGAGTCACCTGGTGCAACTCGATGATGGTTCCTTCCTCTTCTCTGTCAGCACCGCGCAATACATCACCGGCGGCGAGGGCCGGTATGCGGGAGCTTATGGGCTGGTACAGTCCCTCGGGTCAACGCACATTCCCGCGGGTGTAAATCTTTTCGGACCCGATACTGTGAGCTTCGCCGCGACTACGATCGATACCTTCAGGATTGTGAGAGGCCGTTATTACGGATTCCCAAAACCGCCGCCGCCCGACACGAAATTAGCTGACTTTCCTTTCGAGTCTCGTCACACTGTGGTTCACGACTCAAAAATGCACTATATCGAAGAGGGAGAAGGGGACCCGATTCTGTTTGTTCATGGCAACCCGACCTGGTCCTACCTCTGGCGCAATATCATCCCTCACCTCTCGGATAAGGCTCGCTGCATTGCCGTTGACCTCATCGGCATGGGGAAATCCGATCGGCCTGACCTTGACTATGGACTTCACGACCACATCAAGTACTTCGAAGGTTTCATTAAGAAGTTGCGGTTGAAGAACATTACCCTGGTCCTTCACGACTGGGGCACTGCCCTCGGCTTTCATTACGCGATGCGCTATGAATCCAACGTAAAGGGCATTGCCTTTATGGAAGCGTTGCTCAAGCCTTATGCCACCTGGGACGAGTTTCCCGCAACCGATGCGCAACCTGAACTGCGGGATATGTTCCGGCTTTTTCGCACCGGTGGAGTTGGAGGCGAGGGCTGGCAAGCAATTGTGGAACAGAACATCTTCCTGGAAAAACTTCTGCCTAACCTCGCCGGAAGACCGCTCAGCGAAAAAGAACTGGCTATGTATCGCAAGCCGTTCCACAAGGTCGACGACCGCCAAATCATCTGGAAGTGGGTCCAACAACTTCCGATCGAAAATGATCCACCGAGCGTGAGCGAGCTTACCCAGAATTACGCGGACAAGCTTCAGGAGTCTTTACTGCCGAAACTCTTGCTTTACGGCGTGCCCGGTGCTGTCCTGACGGCGGAACACGTCAAATGGTGCGAGCAAAGTTTGAGGAACCTTGAAACAGTCAATGTCGGACCCGGTGCGCACTTTCTGCAGGAAAGTAGCCCTGAAGTGATTGGCGAAAAGCTGGCGGATTGGTACAGCCGGCTCCCACCGTCAGAATAATTTGTTTAGTGGTTAACTCAGCCAGGAGGAAAGCGATGTTACAAACTTTGCCAAGCTTGACCCAGGTCCTCACTCAATTAGCGGACATTTCCGGCACCGATTTGCGTGGTACGCAGAGTGATCCTCGAGAAGAGGTATTTATCACTTACACGCAGGGTAATGGCCGATTCAGCCCAGACAAAAAGTACATCACACTTTCAATGATTCAGTACAAGCTGAATGGTGAGCAGGATGGACATCATGAAGGTGTCTGGGAAGCTCAGTTCAAGGACCCGCGCGTGTTGATCGGGAGACCGCCCAACCCGGAAGGAGCCATGAATGTTCCGCAGGGGCCTGTGCCTCATGTAGACATTATCGCCTTCACGAAAGGAATCTGGGTGTTTGGCGATGACAGTTCCGTTACCGCGGTAGGTCCGGCGCTTAGTCACTTAATGCCGCTTACGGATGGCTCGTTTCTGTTTGCCGTAACTTGCGCGCAGACAATTACCAATGGAACCGGAAGATATAGCGGGGCGCAGGGACTTAAAACGTCACTCGGGTCTACGTTTATTGAAGCTGGTACCAACCTCTTTGACCCGACCAAAGAGGTCCGGTTTTCGGCGCGAACGATCGACACCTTCAGGATCGTCAAGGCGCGGGACATGAAGCGCTAGCCCGGCTTCAGCGCGATTACAGTCGCAATCAACTGGATGAGCGAAATGGACACCAGCACCAAAGCGTCTTCGCCGCCGCCGAAGTTTCCGTTACCGCCGGGGCTTTTTCCACCGGGGGTTGATCCGACTGTCTATCGGTTGAAGGAGGTCACGCGGCTGCTAAAGAGTGCCGCGTACTTCCCCATCTTCAACACGCCTAATCCGAATTCACCAAATGAACCCGTGCCGCTGATTCCTGGCATTCCATTCCTCGCTCAGTACTTAATGATTGCAGTTCAGGTCAACGAGACACTCCACCGGTTCGAGATTAATGTTGAGGAGACCCCATCTCCCAGCAGTCTCCGAGCCAGCAAGCGGGTTGGAGAACCTGTGGCCAACGTCCACATACGCTGGACTCCGATCCCGGAGAACTTTGAAGCAGCGCCCGGCAAGTTGCCTCCATCCACGATCTTGAATCCCTTTGACTCGCAGCGATTTTGCATGCTTGAAGGGCGATTGACTTTCAAAGATCGCGACGGCAGCGGCTTTCATGGTTTCGGCACGGGGCGCACTTTTCCAGTCAGAGGCAGTCTGGGTCAGTTGCGCGTCGGTGCAGTTATCGACGTCCTGGAAGGCTTTGGCCGGTTCAAGGGTTTGCCGGGAACAGCCGTCGTGAACGGATATATTCAGCCTCCACACAACCTGGCGCTGAATCTCATGGTCCGCATGATGGATCCCCACGGGCGCTTGATGGCACACGAGCCGTTGCTCCCACTGCAGCCAGTCGCCGATCCAGATCCGACGGCAGTTTTCATGATGTTCCTCGGTGAAGCCGACCCAAATCAAAAAGTAGAGCTCAATATTGCTCCGGACGGAACCATCCTCGGATCGAAGGTCCATGAGTTGCTGCGGCTGGTGCACCTCGGCTTCGACCTCGCGACTGCGGGAGATTTACGCAGTCAAACCAGAGAAGGTCCGATTGTCGGTTCAGTGAGCGCTACGCTCTACTTCAACCCGATGAATCCGCGGCAGGTCCAGCCTATCCAGACAACTGATGGAGTTTTCACTTTCTTTGATAAGCAGCGGAAGACGATCGGGACAATCAACTCCAACATGATTGAAGGCCGGGCCATGAGAACGGAGTTGGCTGGTGCTCCCATGCCTGTCTTTCGATTTGGAGGCTTTGGTCCGGTGTTGGGGGGAACGGGGGAGTTCAGCAGTGTCGATGGGATGATGACAATGAACTCCGCGATAAGCGTTTTCCCCCGCACCCTGTCAAACCTTTACATCTTCCGCCTGCTGGATCCGGAAGGAAAGTTTCGCGAAGCGATGCATCAGCATTCGACTGCATAGTCCGAGGTGAAATGCGTGGATATCTGGGAGGTCATTAATAATCCGGAATACCGTGACTCACTGCCTGTTTGGGAAGAACGGGATCGCCCTGTAATTGAAGATACCGAGCGGGCGCTGGCGGACGGCCTCACGTTGAAGAGCTGGTGGGAGCAGAAGGAAGCCACCGGCTCGTACGCCGATCCATTCGAGCTGGTAAGGACCTTCAACCGCGCCGAGCGAGTAACTGGTTTCTTTGACACAATCTCGCTGAATGGAAACGATTTTCCGGTCATGGGTTTGGTCCAGGAAATGATCTTTGACAAGGCTAAGCAGGCACGTCCTGAATTGATTCGTGACGAACTGCGAGAGTTCGTGCTCCATTACTTTATGCGCGTCAGCTCTACGCGGGAACCGGAGGCCGTCATACCTCGCGATGAATACACAAAAGGTGAAATTCAAGTTGGTCTGCAGCCGTTCACCTTCTGCCCGCAGTCCCGGGACACGCAGTCCGGCTTCGGTTTCTCGCAGCTTTACTTCAAGCTTAACGAAGCCGGTTACACCGGTAAATTTCCCGTGCACCTCCAGGAGCGAATTGTTGACCTGCGCCGGATGAGCGATGTCTATGAATGGATAGTCCTGCAAGTACAGATCTTTGATTTCAATCTCAGCTACACGCCGTTTGCCGACGGTTTGTTGTCGCTGGTCTTTCCACAAACAGAGGAAACTTACATCGCGATCAACCAGGAGTTCATAGTTGATGAAAATGATCCGACGCCCGAAGTCTTAGGCAGATATGGCCTGGGATACGCCTTGCTAAAACCGGCGCCGCGTAAGTCCATCTTCGCCTACGGCCCCGGCTATTTCACCATCGGCTTTCAAACCATAGACTTCGAGATCAACCGCCAGGGCGAAACGCGGGTGCGGATGGTTTTTGTCGCCAACCGCCCGACCAACGTCATCAATCTTGACCTTAACCCTGTTTCCTGGGGCTTCACTTTCGCCGACCTGATGACTTTCGGACTGGCCTCGGAATTCTTCGGGCCGGTGAAGAACGCTCTCACGCGCGTCTCTCCGCGATTGGAAAATTTTGATCCGGTGCTGACTTACATTCGGTTGGTAAATCTCTTGACCAACGGGTTAGCAGAACAGCAATTCTGTGCTTCGCTCAAGACGCTGGAAAAGAACCCGATGCTGCTGACGCATTTCATGGAGCACTACTATCTCATCTCCGGAGCGCTTATGACGTGGCGTAAGGTGCAGAACTGGCTCGATTCGGCTGAAGTTCCCGAGGGCGTAAAAGAAGGAACGACCTCATGATTCGTGCCATCGATCACCACCACGCGATCATTCTATCGGGTGGCGGCGCCTACGGAGCTTATGAAGTCGGCATCATGAAAGCCCTGTTTAGCGGGGAATCTCCAGCCACGAATTATGAAATCTTGAATCCGGGCATTTTTACCGGCACGTCCGTCGGGGCCTTTAATGCTTCATTCGTTGTCTCGCGGAAGTCTGAAGACATATGGGAATCGGCTCGACTACTGGAATCGATCTGGATGGACCAGGTTGCGGAAGGGCCGACAATGTGCGGAAACGGGGTTTTCAGATTTCGGGGAGATCCATTGAGGCTGCTGGATCGTGATTGTCTTGCTCACCCGGCAAATCGATTCAATGAATTTGTGGCCGATGGCTCATATCTGGCCCGTGATTCGTTTCGAAGAGTGCTCAACTTTTTGATTGACGGGGGAAGTGTTTCAGGTCGGGCGTTGGAGTTGGTCGACATTGCCTCCTTGATCACGTCGACGCCGCTAAACCACCTGGTCCAAAGCACGATTTCAATGGAAGCCATACGATCTTCGCCGAGAGCCTTGCGGGTGGTGGCAACCAACTGGAACACCGGTAAGCTCCGGGTGTTTGAGAACAAGGACATGTCCGACGACTCAGGCTTTGAGATCCTTCGAGCGTCTGCGGCCATTCCGGGGTTCTTTCACCCGCATTCGGTGGATGGGCAATCTTACGTTGACGGCGGTGTGCTGATGAACACGCCACTCAAGTGCGCAATCACGGCTGGGGGGACGACGCTCCACGTCATTTACATGGATCCCGACCTTGAGAATATTCCCATTCGCGCGTTACACAGCACCATTGACGTGATGGATCGGATCCTGACCATTACGTCCGCTGCGCGAGTCGACGAAGACATTCAGAGCGCCATTTGGATCAATGAAGGTTTGGAGATAATCGATCGAGTCCGACGCAACGAACAGTTATCCAGCACCGATGCCGCAGCTTTTGTCAGGGTAGCGGCACAAATCTACAACAAGATTGGCCACGATCCCCCTTACAAAATGGTGACGATTCATCGTTATCACCCGCACGATGATTTGGGAGGAGGGAAACTCGCTCTTTTGAACTTTGACCGGAACCGGATAGGGGCGCTCATCAAACGTGGGTTCGACGACGGAGTCAAACACGATTGCCGACGTAGTCATTGCGTCATCCCCCAGTGACCGGCCTCGAACCGGCCGCCTCACGGGAGCAGAGCGGGGGTTGATCGAACTGCTTTCAGAGTGGCTGAGCACAATGACATTCTTAATTGCAAAGGAGAAAGTTCATGTATGACTACGTAATAATCGGGGCCGGTTCGGCCGGCTGCGTTCTGGCAAATCGGCTCACCGAAGATCCCGATGTCAGCGTACTTTTACTTGAAGCAGGTCCGCCGGACGATAACCCCGCGATTCATGTTCCAGGTCAATTTCAAACAACCTGGTTCACCAATTGGGCCTGGCAATATTTCACTGAAGAAGAGCCGCATTTGACCTCAGGCCGCGTAGCCGCCTCAACGGGACGTCGAGTCTTTTGGCCGCGCGGAAAAACTCTTGGCGGCAGCAGCTCGATTAGCTCGATGGTCTACATTCGAGGTAATCGACGCGACTACGATCATTGGAACTATCTCGGCAATGAAGGCTGGTCGTTCGATCAGGTTCTCCCTTACTTCAAGAAATCCGAGGATCAGCAGCATGGAGCGAACAAGTACCACGGCGCCGGCGGACCCATGGCTGTACGCGACATCGATCCACCGAATCCAATCTCCAGGGCTTTTGTCGAAGCGGCTGTTGAAGCTGGTTTCGAACGCTCCAAGGACTTCAACGACGCCGAGCAGGAGGGCGCCGGACTCTATCAAGTAAACGTGAAGAAAGGCGAGCGAGTCAGCGCTGCGACGGCATTCCTCGATCCCATTACAAAGGACAAGAAACGACGGCGCGCCAACTTGACGGTACAAAACGGAGCGCGCGTAAGGCGCTTACTCTTCGAAGGTAACAAGGCTATTGGCGTGGAGTATGACTTGATGGTCGGGCCGCTGACTCTCACAGAGCAGGTCGGGGCTGCCAGGGAAGTGATAGTCAGTTGCGGCTCCGTCGATTCTCCTAAACTGTTAATGATTTCGGGCATCGGACCCCGCGCGCAATTGGAGGCGTTGGGGATCCCGGTTATTGCGGATGTGCCCGGAGTGGGCGAGAACCTGCAGGACCACACGATTATCGGTCTGGGTTACACCTACGCCCCGGGTAAGAAATCCGAAGATCCCGCTGCGGGCGCGGTCGAAGCGGGACTCTTCATGCGAACTCGTCAAGGTTTGGGAGCTTCAGCACCCGACCTCCAATATCACTTTTGTCATTGGCTGTTAATTGCTCCGGATTACCTTAATCCTCCCCTGCCGCCGCCAGCGGGCTTTGCGCTTGTGAGCACGCTCGTGAAGCCGCAGAGTCGCGGAAGTATCGCCCTTCGTTCGGCCAACTTTGCTGACCCACCAGTGATTCGAGCGAACTATCTGGAATCAAATTCCGATCTCGACGTCCTGCTTTTCGGACTTAAGAAAGGGCGCGAGATCATAAATGGAGATCCGCTCGCCGAGTGGCGCGGATACGAAGTGGCGCCCGGTCCGGACGTGCAAAGTGACGACGAGCTGCGCGATTACATCCGTCTTGCCGCCGGCGGATTATTTCATCCCGTGGGGACCTGCAAGATGGGCCGTGACCGCATGGCAGTCGTAAATCCTCAACTGCAAGTTTACGGCGTCGAAGGTCTACGGGTCGTGGATGCCTCGATCATGCCGGTGATTACCAGTGGCAATACACATGCTCCGACAGTGATGATTGGAGAAAGGGCCGCCGACCTGATCAAGGCCGACTACTAAGCCGCTGAGTACGCAGCGCTAAACATTAAATATGCGCCTGGACAATTCACACGACGTTTTGATCATCGGTGCTGGGCTGGCGGGATTGGCGTTGGCCCGCCAGCTTCTCCTCTACACCGACAAGCGGATCGTGCTCGTTGATAAGCGGACCGAGTTCCCGCCGCCCAAGCAGAAGGTCGGTGAAGCGACGGTGCAACTCTCGGCTTACTACTATGCGAGAGTTCTCGATCTTGAAGAGCATCTCATGCAGGAACACTATCTTAAGTACAACCTCCGCTTCTATTGGAAGACCCCGGGTCAGGCAAATGATTGCTACGAGCACTACAGCCAGTCATACATTCGCAAGCTTTCCAACATCAATACCTACCAGCTCGATCGCAACAAGTTTGAGGGCGAGATGCTGCGTGTCAACCTGGAGAATCCAAACTTCAAGTTTTATCCAGGCTGCATCGACCTGGATGTGAAGCTCTCGGAAACAGGCGATCTACATTCATTCTCGTTCAAGGCAGAGGGCCGCGAGGTGGCCGGTACCGCGCGTTGGGTCATCGATACGTCCGGACGCGGAAGATTCCTGGCCCGCCGGCTCGGACTTGCCCGCGAAGGCAAGATTCGCCATGGGGCGCACTTCTTCTGGGTCGATGGATTGGTTGACATTGAAAAGCTGACGAATCTGTCGCCGCAACAGATTCGCACGCGGCCGGATCGCAGCGCGCTTGGACACACTCCAGCCTGGCAAGCAACGAACCATTTTTGTGCCGAGGGTCTGTGGTTCTGGACGATTCCGCTTCATGGCAAGACCAGCCTCGGTCTCGTTTACGACAACCGCCTCATCCCGCGCGAGCGAATCGATACGATTGAGAAGTTGATTGACTGGGTCTGCCAGGAGTTTCCGCTGTTTGCGCGCGACCTGCCATATCGGCGGGTGATACACCACACGGCGCTGAAGGATTTTGCTCACGACTGCGTGCAAACCATTAGCCCGGCAAGGTGGGCCATCGCCGGTGAAGCGGGGCGTTTCACCGACCCGCTTTATAGTCCTGGTGGCGATCTTATCTCGCTCTACAACACTTTTATCACCGATGCGGTGCAGACCGAAAACGACGCCGAGCTGGCGGAGAAATGTCGACTCTACGAGCAGATGATGGAGGCGGTTTACGAGGCGTACGTTCCGACGTATGCGATCAGCTACGACGCGCTGGGTGATCAGGAAGCGTTCAGCTTGAAGTACAGTTGGGAGCTCGCCATCTACTTCGCATACTACGTTTTTCCGTTCATCAACGACTTGTTTACGGACCGGCGGTTCCTCGCCGCATTCATCAGCCGCTTTGCACAGCTCGGTCGCATCAATCGAAGTCTCCAGTCTTTCATCAGCGATTTCTTCCAGTGGAAAAAAGAGCGGCGCCGGCCACCGCTCGAGATCGTCCACTTTGACTTCACCGACATTAAGCCCCTGGCGGAAGCCGAGAAGACGTTCTACCGCGTCGGAGTCTCAGTGGAAGAATCACAGCGGGTGCTCAACGATCAGCTCGCCAATCTCAAGGAAATGGCACGTTTCATCGCAGCCCAAATCTGCGCGTCAGTAATCGGCGATGTACGCGTGTTGACCAACCGGCAGTTTGTGGAGAGTCTCGACATCAATAGGCTGCACTTCGATCCCGAAGCTCTACTCCAGACATACCTTCGCAGTCAGGACTCGATCGAGGAATATCCGTGGACGCTTGACCCGCACGTTCTCCGTCGACTCATCGAGGGGCAGAGCGTTGGTCCTGTCGAAAACCAGGCAGAGCTATTTGTGGAGGTGGGGGGCTAGCGATGCAAGACTACGCGCCACTCCTCGAGCGCGCCTTCTCGTTTATGCCACGGGAGCAGTCTTACGTCGTCGAGGACATCGATGGCAAAGTTCCCGAGTTCGTCAGGGGGACGTATTACCTCAACGGTCCGGCGCGATTCTCACGGGGCAGCTTCCGCTATAACCACTGGCTCGACGGCGATGGCATGGTGTGCGCGCTACGGTTCCTGGACGGGCGCGTTGAGTTTACCAGCCGCTTCATCAGAAGTCCGAAGTTGGTCGCCGAAGAGGAGGTGGGCCGTCCGCTTTTCCGCGCGTTTGGAACGGCATTCGGCTCAGATCGTCTGAAGCGGGGCATCATGCTTGAATCGCCAGTCAACGTCAGCGTTTATCCGTACGCTGGAACCCTGCTGGCGTTTGGCGAACAGGGTCTGCCGATAGAACTCGATCCGACTACTCTGGAAACACGTGGAGGCTTTGACTTCAGCGGTGCGATTAACGACGTCACTCCATTCGCTGCGCACCCGAAGATCGATCCGCTGACTGGTGAGTTGTTCAACTTCGGTATCGCCTTCGCTGCGACCGAGCCGTACCTAAATCTTTATCGCTTTGACGCCGCGGCCAGGCTGATCTTTCGCAAGCGCCTTTCCCTCGAGTACCCGGGGATGGTCCACGACTTCGGTTTGAGTCAAAACCACGTAGTCTTCTATCTAAGTCCTTACATCCTCGACATGAAGGCGTTTGTTCACGACGGACAGACGCTGCTGGACTCACTGAAATGGGAACCAAAGCGCGGGAGCGTCTTACTTATAGCTTCGCGTGAGACCGGCGAAAGGGTAAAGCTGCTTCCCATCGGCTCGCGTCACTGTCTGCATTTTATTAACTGCTTCGAGGAGAATGGGCTGCTGAACATAGATGTGTTGGAGCTCGAGCGACCTATCTTCGACCAATATCAACAGGTGCCGAATTTGTTCACGGATGTTTGTGAGGGTCGTCCGGTTCGTTTCATTGTCGACCTGAAAAGCGCTGAACTGATCGAAACAAGCGCGGTCGACTACCAGTTGGCTCCTGACTTTCCCACACTCAATCCCTCCCAGGCGACCCAGCCATATAGCAACTTCTGGATGCTTGGTATTTCGACTGCCGGAAGACGCGGACGTAAGTTTTTCGATCAACTCGTGCATGTCGCCTGGCCCGGGAAGTGCGCTTGCGACGTTTACCAGGCGCCGGCTCAACACTATCTCTGCGGCGAGCCAATCTTCATTCAAGGCGGAGGCGTGGATGGGGCAGTCATTTGCCAGATGTTCGACGCTGCGAAGGAGTCGAGTGCTTTCGCACTGTTTGACGCCTCGCACGTCGCGCGTGGGCCAGTAGCGCTGCTGCGTTTAAACGATCCGGTCCACCTTGGCTTTCACGCTTCGTTTGCTGCGCACAACCAACATTAACGAGGCGAGGCCAATCTATAACGCCTCGAACACTTATGCTGAAGGACAGGCGCGCGCGATTTCCCGAGGTCTATGATTAGCTTCGCGTGGTGCAATCGTTGTTCGGACTAACAACTTGCAGGTGTTCTTAGACTTTATTCGTATGTACCGGAACATCATATTCTACGTCGCAGTGCTTTCTGTGTTTGGGATAGGCACTTACTTTGTGTTGAAACTCGGTGGGCGCCTGGCGCCTCGTCAGCCCGTTGTCGAACAGAGACTCGAGTCTGCGCCGGCCGGCTTACCCAGCCGGCAACCGCAGGCCGAAGCATCGTCAACGGGCTTGGCCGGTGCCTTACGTCAAAACCTGCGACAGCCGTTGGGTATCTTGCTGTTGCAGGTGATTGTGGTAATGCTCGCGGCAAGAATCGTAGGCAAGCTCTTTCTCAGGATCGGTCAGCCGGCTGTTATTGGAGAGATAGTCGCCGGTATCCTGCTCGGCCCTTCATTACTCGGAATGTTTTTTCCCGGAGCGCAAACGCTTCTTTTCCCGGCTTCGTCAATGGGCTTGCTGCAGGTGCTTAGTCAGGCTGGGGTGATTCTGTTCATGTTCATTGTGGGAATGGATTTGAATCTGCGTCATCTTCGTCAGCAGGCCCATGCCGCATTACTGGTCAGTCATGCCAGTATCATCGTGCCGTTTTTCCTGGGTGTGACCTTAGCGTTGTTTGTGTATCCGTGGTTGGCGCCGCCCCGGATTTCCTTCAGCCCCTTCGGACTATTTATCGGTGTGGCGATGAGCATTACTGCGTTTCCGGTGCTCGCCAGAATCATTGCAGAACGTGAGCTTACCCATACGCATCTGGGCAGTACCGCGATTGCGTGTGCGGCTGTAGATGATGTGACGGCCTGGTGCATTCTGGCGATGATTGTCGCCCTCGTCAGAGCCGACGGCGTGAGTGCTGGATTGTTGACCATTGCCTTAACTCTGTTCTTTATCGGCATGATGCTCTTTGTGGTGAAGCGTCAGGCCGAACGTCTGGCCGAAAAGTCTCTTAACGCAACTAGCAAAACGTCCGTCGCAGGGGGGCTGTCGTTCGTGTTCGTTTCCGCCCTGTGCACTGAGGTTATCGGCATCCATGCTCTCTTTGGAGCTTTCCTGGCGGGCGTGGTCATGCCGGCGCGGGGCAGCCTGGCGAATTTCCTGCGTGAGCGGCTGGAAACTTTGACTTCAGTAATTCTATTGCCGCTTTTCTTTGCCTTCACAGGTCTGCGTACACAGATTGGCCTGCTTGACGATTGGCAGAGCTGGTTGATGTGCATCGGAATTATCGCGGTAGCGATCGCTGGCAAACTGGGAGGAAGCATGCTGGCGGCGCGGTGGACAGGGATGAGTTGGCACGAGTCATTTTCGATCGGCGCTCTGATGAACACGCGCGGTCTGATCGAACTGGTTGTGCTCAACATAGGTTTTGAGCTCGGCATTCTCTCACCAAAAATTTTTACGATGATGGTCATCATGGCGTTGACTACTACGTTTATGACCGGACCGCTGCTTTCGCTGGCCGAGTTGCCCAATCGGAGACGGTCAATCCTGAATGCCGAGGCGAAAATCGCCGCCTAGCTGGCCGCGGATGATCTGCACGTTGTTTGATGAGCTTCACCAGCCATGTGCGTCCTTTCTCCGCCGCAGGCCGGACGTGAACGCTCGGCGAGGTTTGCCTGCCTCGCCTTCATCTTTAGCCTCATCTCCCCCTCCAATGTTTCCGCAAACATCGAAGGTAAACGGCTGCTTAGTTGGAGTGGATTTCTAAATGAGGCAATGATACCCATTTGGAGGGTTTTAGATGAGGCAATTCGCTTTTCTTGACAAAGGAACCATCGTGAACTAGTTTTGCTGCGATGTTCCAAAACGCGCTTATGGATACCGCTGGTCGGTGGATTTCATAGGTAGGCGCGCAACAGTTTACATACTCATCAAGTCTCTTACAGTGCCTAGCCCGCTGCGCCCGTCACGGCGAATGGGAAGATTACAGTTTCCAGGTTGGTTCTCAGCACATGAATGATAGAAATGAAATGGGTGATGACTTCGGGGCCACTACTCCGAACATACGCTCTCCCGTGCCCGTGCGGCCACGAGAGCCGGTCTCTCAACCAGCAAGGCGGCCGCCAGCACCACCACCTGCGGGCAGCCCGCCGCCAAAACGCAGCATACCGTTATGGATCTGGTTAACAGGTATTGGTGTGCTATTCGTCCTGGGAGTTGTGGCTGTGGGGATCATTTATCTCATCATGTCACGCGACTCGGGCTTTACAATTATCGTGCGCGAAGCGCCGCCGGGAAGCACCGTGTACGTCGACAACATTCGTCACGGAGTTACGGCCGCGGACGGATCCATCACAGTCAGAGACTTGAAGGCGGGGCCGCGCCTAATTCGTGTTTCACACGAAGGATTCAGAAACTTCGACACTTCGATCACTGGCAAAAATGGTGACAAGCTGCCGGTGCTGGTTTCGCTGGTACCATTGCAAGCCCCACCGACAGTCTCGTCCGAAATCGAATATGTTGGTCCCATGATTTTGATCCCGGCGGGCGAGTTCATCATGGGTGACAATAACCACAAGCCGGACGAAAAACCCACGCATAAAGTGACCTTGCCCGATTACTACATCGACAAGTTTGAGGTCACGAACGAGCAATACAAGAAGTTCTGCGAAGAGAAAAAGAAATGTCCGACCGATCCCTGGTGGGGTAAGAACTATTTCAGTCAGCCGACGATGCCAGTGGTGGGTTTGAGTTTTGCTGACGCATCAGCTTATGCGGCCTGGGCCGGCAAGCGTTTGCCTACGGAAGAAGAATGGGAGAAGGCTGCCTCCTGGGGACCGAGCACAGACAAAAAGCGAATGTGGCCCTGGGGCGATAGCTCCGAGGCAGGACGCGCCACCCTCGGCGCAGATCACACGACCGCCGTTGGCTCAAACCCAACCGGCGCCAGCGCCTACGGCGTACAGGACATGGCCGGAAATGTTCTGGAATGGGTTAACGCCTTCTATCAACCTTATCCCGGCAACACGGCAACCGATCCCAACTTTGGTACTGTTAATCGCGTAGTGCGCGGCGGCAGTTTCCATTCAGACGTTGAAGACGCGCGCACCACTCGCAGAATTTATTCTCCGCCCCAGTTTTCGGCGGCGGAACAGAAGGAGCGTAGTTGGCTGATTGGTTTTCGTTGCGCAGTCTCCGCCGATCATCCAAAGGTCCAGGAACTCATTCGCTCACAGAAATAAACATTCGCCTGGAATCTCCGTCTTCCCTTGTTTGAATTGAAAATGGATAAGAGTTCGTAACCCTTACATCCTCTTGTTGAATGGTCCTGCTGCTCGTAAGCGAGCAGTTCTCAGCCGCGGCCGCGGGACGATGGGATTCTCTCGCCAGTCGTCAGTCTCAAGCCGGTTCTGGTCATCGGTTGCAGCACCGATTCTGATCCAAACTGGTATTAGGTTAGGAGATTTTACCGAGAGTGACAGCACCTGAAAAAACTCCTGGTTGACCTGCGCTCTGGAGAAATACCATGCTTAAGATTCGCGACGAGCAGATGCAGGCATTTGAGCAAGCCGCTCTGAATGAACGCGAGAACCGTCTGCTCGAATATCTGGAGGAATTTTTTCCTAAGCATTACCAGATTTTAGGCGAAGATCAGGCGCGAAAATTTATTGACCTCGGGGTTGATCAGGCAAAGACCTATGCAATCACCGTCGATCGAGAACTCTGCTTGTACATCAATCTGATGCTTATGATCGGAAGCGGCTTCGATACAGACCCGCAGCTACCCTGGGCAGCAGAGATTCTAGGTGATTCAGCCAGCACCAATATCTCGGGCAAAGTTAAGCGCCTGTACAATCGAGCAATGGATTTTCTGGATCAGGTAGCAGGACTTGATAATGAACACTCCAAAAGAGTCTTGCGAAAGATACGTGAAACTCCAATCGACGTCTTGCTCCCACCAGTTACTGAAGATTTCACGCAGCATACGTTAACTCATCTTAAAAAGCTCTATCCTGAAAAGTATGCTCTGGTTGAAGAAACAGGTATGCGTGAGCTGATTCAAACAGGCTTGCGGCGCGCAGAGGGGTATGGGGTTACGTCTCCGCAGGGCATGGGTATCATGATCGGCATGATGTTCCTGCTCGGTCATCGGTTTGACATTGATCCTCAGTTTCACTGGGCCGAAGCAGCTTTGCAAGATGAGTCAATAGCAGATCCGAATGAGAGAGTTGCAAGGTTATATGAGAATGGGAAAGCCTTTTTAGAAAAGTGGCTTTCTTAATAACTTTAGGATGGAGAGTCCGATATGTGTATTCCGGGATGCAACTCAGAGGATCGCCAAAGACAACAGTCTAATACCAATCAGCTATCCTCATCCTCCACGGTTATTGCAAACTGTCCACCGCCACGCAATATTGATTGGGGGAGCGGCACCACTTCGAGGGGAAACTGCTACAGGTATGCTTGCGATGCCCCTGCCGGGTTAGGCGAAAGTCACCGCCCATTCCCAGGCGGCGTTGATCCAGGCAGGCACATAACCTGCGCGGACATCATGGATGGGGCGAGAAGGGATGGAGCAGTAAATCCAAACCCGAATGGTACCTGTCCAGTTGGACATAGAAAGATTGCCGGTGTAATCCAGGATGCATCCGATCCCGGACCTGGCAATGATTATCATTGGTACAGGCAAAATCCAGATGGGAAGTGGACTCACAAAAGAGGGGACCATGCGGAAGAAAAAACCGATGCATCAGGTCACGAGATCCTGGACCCGGCGACGGCTAACAGGCATCATCGGGGCAGTGCGGACTACGACGGATTTTGCGGTTATTTATGTGCTCCAGTAAGTATGAATATTCATTAATGGAAGCAACCGGTCACATTGAAAATGATGGCTAGCGACTTCGCGAAAAATTTGCCGTAAAGATCAGATCATTGTGACGGACTGGTAGTTATCCAATGACTCCTGGTATAGCGATCAAGACCATCGGCATTTTGCTGATTTTGCTAGCCGTAAGTCTATCCGATAAATGCAGGGAGGATCAGTCGATGCCTTTAGATCCAGCTATCATAAAACCGGCGCCGCAGGCCGGCCCACCTCCGGGACTCTTCCATGTAATTGTGGAGGTAAATGATGAGGGTCGTGAGATGTATATCCTGACTCCGATGAAGGATCGTGCCATACGTTTAGAGTGGATTCCTGAAGAGCAATTCCACGATACCGTGGAAGTCCTGGCAGCGGCAATTACCAAGTTGCCTGAGAATACCGCCGTATATGCCGCTCGTCCGGATGCCTTCATTGCTGAAAGTAAACATCTTAGGCCTGTGACCATAGCGGAGGTCGAGCAACTACGCCGTTTGTTAGCTAAAAGTAGCTGAGAGATGAAACGGCATGCTACCGCAGATTTCACTTATGGAGAGCAACTTTGAAAAGAAGTATGGAAGAATCATAATCCGTACGGCCAAACTGTCCGACATCCATGATCTCGCACCGCGATTGCGCGAGGCGGATATCCAGGAGATTAAAGCTGCCTCGGGGGAGACAAGTATGGGCGTCCTTGAGCGTGGTTTATTTTCATCAGATCCCTGCTATGTTGTTGTGCGTGACGATGGAAGGTCCCTGGCTCTTTTTGGAGTCGTTCCTGACGTGAATTCAAACTTCGTCAGTTCAGGAATTATCTGGCTACTAGGCTCAGATGATCTGGTGAAGTATTCCTACACCTTTCTCCGATATGGCCGAGAATGGATTGAGAGATTGCAGGAGCGATACAATTTCCTTTGGAACTACGTGGATGCCAGGAACGAAACGCACATCCGATGGCTGAAATGGTGTGGCTTTAGCTTTTACACAATCTTGGAAAAGCACGGAGTCGAACAAAGACCATTCTATAAGTTCGGAAAACAGAGAGAGACTCGCAGCGTTCGATTGACCGTATAGGATTTCGGGCGAAGCTCGCCAGGACGCTGCATACCGCCTTGCCTGCCTTTTGTGAAGCTTTGCGCGGCCTTGTTCGTTCCGAACTCTTGCGTGTGCCTGCCCTCAACGTAGCCCTCCCCTAATTATCAGAATGTGGGTCATCAGGCCGTTTTCACTATCAGATCTGCCTAAAGATATCTCCTTATCTGCCCTAAACATAATAGGAAAAGCGACGCATGGGCAAAGTACAAATAGACTACAAGTCGAACCATAGTCACAGGCGAGAGGGGAAAATATTCGTACTCCACGTCTAAAACTGCCAGCTTCACAGTCAGTATTTGTTGAATCGGGGTCCTGATTAATTGGTCCGTGCGTTCTTTTTGCTCTTCGTGTCTCTGTGGTGAGTGTTTGCTTATTAACATAAAGGACACACAAGGAGACAACCTGACATTAGGGCGCTACCTGAGGGGTCGTCTATTTCTTGACAAAGAACATATCGTATTCTAGTTTCGCTGGCGAGCAACGCGGACTGAACCGAGACGTAGGCGGCCTCTGCATTTGGAATGCTTTGCGCAGCTCGATGGAATTTTCGAATAGGTAGGAAGAGTTTTAGTTGCATTCTCACTGCCCGGTCCGCCGCAGTTCTCAGTCGAGGTTATCGGAACAATGAAATTCTCACCGCACTTGTCACTCTCTCTATCACTCTCTATGACTAGTTTAGTTTCACCTTGCACTCCTGATTCCTCACTCAAACCAGCAGCTGCGTTAATGGCTTTCGCCAGCGGCGAAGGCACCGTTATGCCTCTTTCGAGAAAGCATCGAAAATCCAGTATACGACCAGGATCCTCAGGAGGATGATCATGAGTGAGAAATCGTGCGGGATAATTCATAATAACGTGGAAGATGCTATTAAGCATGCTTACCTGGGACTGGTGCAAGGCAATAAACATCTTCTCTCAGAGCCCTATTGGGGAACGAGAGGAGGAAATATTGGGAATATAGGCAAGGTGATCGGCTGGGCGACTCCAGATAGTAGAAAAAGGTGGCGCCTCGATTTTGATCCCGCCAAGGGCGTGCATCTCAACGAAGAAGATTTCACTTTCGCGGCGCCGAAAAAGATTGTTCACTCTATTCGTTGCAGTTTCCTTTGGGCCATGACTTGCTGGAACAAGTGGACAAGCCGTTATGACAAACCTCCTCACGTCGTTGAGGCAGCAGAAGAGATAGATCGCAGACGGCGTCAGGGGTTCAAATAGCTTTGCGCGCTGCCGTAGTAAAGTTTCTTACGGGCAACACCGATGCGTAACAACGCAGCAGGTGAATTTGCCGCCTAATTCTTGACAAAGAACATATCGTGTTCTAGGTTTGCTGCGAGCCGCACCGACTGAAGCTGGAACTTAGGCGGGCTGCCAAACCTTGAGATGGTTTGCGAGTCCAATCAAGGTCCGAACAAGTAAGAACTAGAACCTAACCATATTCTCACTTCCCGGTCGGGTTATATCTGGATCGGGTCCTGAAGAATCGCTCACAAAATTTTGAGGTACAGAAAAATGAAATCGAGAAGCCGCAGGTTTCGCTCTACTGCAGTTTTCCTGAGCTTGCCCTTGTGGCTCGTCATGCCAGGTTTCACGGCGGCGAGCGCGCAGGAAAGCTCAACCACTTGGGATAAGCCGCAGCAGGTCCAGCGCCAAGCTAAGCCGAAGCGCGTCTATCGCCCGCGCAGGAGAAGTGGCCCGCGTCCGAAATTCCAGGCGGTCCCGTTCCTGACGGTGCAATATCGAGTCGTGATTAAGAGGCCGAATGGCGCGGAAGGGGAATCCAGCCTGGCGTCGGTATTTCATCCCGGCGATCAACTGCGGCTCGGCGTGACGGCCAATCAGGACGGTTATCTCTACGTCGTTTACCAGAAGGAGGGTGAAGATGGGGTCATCATGTTTCCCGATTCGCGCGTCAATAACGGTGAGAACTTCGTGAGCAGGAATCAGGAATTCGTTCTGCCTCCGAACAACTGTCCTAAACCCAATCCCGACGAGTGCTGGTATGACGTTACCGACGATCCGGCGAAAGAGTACTTCATCGTTGTCTTCAGTCGCGATCAAATTACAGACCTGCCTAACACCGCCGGACGAGATTCTCGTGAGACAGCCATGGAGGCACTCGCTACTCATACCTTGAAGAAGGAAGTCATCGAAAGCTACCTCCGGAGCGCACGCGTCCAGGACTACAAAATCTCCAGCCGGCCGGCGCGGGCCGCCAGCCCCGCCAGCCGCTACGCGGTCTGGGTTACGAACACGAATCGCCTCGACAACGAGGAGATTATTCTTCGGGTGCCACTCAACAAAGGATCATGAGCTCGGCGATCCATGTTGAATATATGATGAGAAGTAATATGAACGGTGGCGCGAAAGCTGAGTTATCGACTCGTTTCGTTAACGCCGCCACCGGTGGGCTGCCCGGGTCTCCGCACTCAAACGAGGGACATGTGGAAACTCCTCTTTTAGCAGCAAGTCCAGGATCGGGTCCGCGACCCAGACATCGTTCCTCCGGGCGCCTCGCCGCGTACCGGCGGATCGCTGCCTGATCATCCGCCTCGGGGGCGAGGCCCAGCTCTGCCAACAACTCTTCGAACCAGAAGCTGTAACAGCTGCTCTCGTAGCCCACGATTACTTCTCCGGGCCCCCAGGCGCACAACGAAAGCGCTTCGTCCAGCTTAAGTAAGTGGCACGGGCGTCTCGCCCGTGTGTGTTGCTGCCACTCAACATTGTGTGTTATGTCAGCACCCGGGCGAGACGCCCGTGCCACGTCAACAGATGATCTTGATCCGCGCATTGAGATGAACTTCGCTAAGCTAATCGTCCTTCAACCTGGTCGCGCAACGCGGGAATTGGAGATCCTCGACGACCGAATAACAATTGGACGGGCCGCCGACAACACGGTTGCACTCGAGGGAGATACGAACGTCTCTCGGTATCATGGCGAGATTGAAAAACGCGGCGACGAGTTCTACCTGATTGACTTAGGCAGCAGCAACGGTACCACCGTCAATGACGAACCTATAGGCGTTGAGCAAACTCTTCGAAACGAGGATCTCATTTGCGTAGGCGGCTCGACGCTCATTGAGTTTCACTTGAGCGACTATCCATGGCGCGTAGAGAATGATGATTATCCGCAGCCTGTCAACGCGCCGCCGCCGGTCCAAAGCTCGTTCCCGCCTCCGCAGATCGAGTCACCCGTTGTCCGGGACTCTTTGCCGGCGCCGGCAATCCCGGCGCCGGCTAACGCAGGTAAATCCGGCGGAGGAATCTCGTTGTTGTTCATTGCCGTGGGCGTGGGCGGCGGACTCTTGCTGGTCGCGATTGTAGCGGTACTGGTCCACAGCTATGTCTCCTCTAAATGCAATCCAACTGTTCGCATCGTGAATCCTCCTTCAGGGACAACCATTCGCGAGCAAATCACGATTCGAGTGGAAGTCGAAGACCAGCAATGTATTGACCGACTGATCTACGAAATCGATGGCCGGAAGCTTCAGAGTGCCGAAAATCCTCCCTACGAAGTGCAGCTCGATCCCCTGAAGTTGCAGGATGTCGAGCCCGGCAATCACAACCTGTCGGTGACGGTTGAAGACAAAGATGGTAAGAAGGCGCTGCAACCTGGTTCAGTCTTGATTGCCTTCGAGACCACCGCCGCGCCGATCGACACACCGTCTCCAGGCTCCGCTGTCGAGAAGTCGGCCGCGGCTAGCGCGACTACAGACAATGTTGGCGCCGTTTCCATAACGGAGGTGAGGGATCTTTGTATCAAGTTGAGCAAGGAATTTCCCTCAAGCAAGACCGAGTACAAATATGACATGGAATTTCTCAGTCAGGTGCAATCGCGTACCAGCGAATACGCGCGTCAGGGCTTTTCGGATCGAGCGCGGCCGTTCCGAGACGTCATCAATACAAATTTTATCGATGGGAAAAATCTGGACGAGCCGCTGGGCTATATCCTGGCAATGAGCCGCAGCGGCTTTGTGCTGCAGCCGGGGCAATCGCGCCCTGGAGGTGGTCAAGGCTTGTGGCAAATGAGTCCAGCATTCGCGCAAAGCACCGGCTACAGTGGGTTGTGCGGAGCTGAGACGCTGGCAGATCAAAGCCAGCGCTGCGCCGCATTGGTGGCAGCAACCTATGCGAAGGCCCTGGTAACTTCACTTTTCGAAGGAGACTTTATTTACGGGGTTGCCTGTTTCTCGATGAGCCCAAAAGAGGCGGGCGAGTGGCGCGCGCAGTTGCCACCCGATCGCGGCGATTTCTGGAAGGTAATACGAAGACCCGAGCAGCGTGATCGAGTGGTAAGATTCTTTGCAGCAGGTATCGTGGGCGAGAATCCGGAGAAGTTCAACCTGTCTGGAGACCGGAAGCTTTCGAACCTTTATCCAAAGAAGTAGTCGATGGTCGAAGTCAAACTCACAATTTACTCAGCCACTGATTCGCGCGAGTTTCAAATGACCGGAGATCAGGTCTCGCTAGGGCGCGGCGACGTTACCTTAAAGTTAAACGACGACGGACTCTCGCGTCTTCATGCGACGATTTATCGCGATGGTGATCGAGTCTGGATCCTCGACGAAGGTTCCACGAATGGTACGTCAGTCAATGGAGCGCTCGTTCCGCCTGCCGGGTTACCTTTGAAAGACGGCGACGAAATCGCCATCGGCAACGACACAGCCATTGCTGTCAGAATCTTCAAGATACACACAGACGGATCAGTTAGCGCGAAGACATCCTGGTGGGCCGACAATCATGACTTAGTCAAGTATTGGCCTCTCGCGGCCGTGCTAGCTGTGGTGACAGTCACTCTAATCGCCGCCTTTGCTTTAGGTAATATTGGTCGGGGCGATGAGGAGACCACCAAAAACCGAACCCCGATCTATCAGGGTTCGTCTCCTACACCTATGAATCAGGCGTCGAGCTCACCAGTAGTGAACTTGCCGACACCGCCTCCTTTTTCTTCGCCGAACATCTTGTCAGAGCCGGGCGTTCAAACCAGCGGGGTTGCTCCGTCAGTGGTTAAGACTTACCTGGCGATGAGCGAGGCCGAAAAGAAGATCTTCATACAGGCTAAGGCCGAACAAATCGCCCGCGTAATCGGCAACCGCAGTGGCGAAGCGGTCACGCCCGAAGCGCTTCTGGCCATGAAGAGTTTCGTTGATGCGTTCGCTTCGCGCGCGCGGCGGCCCAGGTTGAACGCCGAGTGCTATATCGGGAATTGGCTAAAGTTTGATTTGACGACAACGCTGGAACGCGGACGTAAGAATGCGCCTTTTATTATCCGGGCGTTCAATCAAAAGGGGCTTGATCCGCAGCTTGGTCTCTACCTGGCGTACATCGAATCGGAATACTGTGATTGCCTGCAAAGCCCCACCGGCCCGCTCGGCATGTTTCAATTCGCCACCGCCACGGCACAGACCTTTGGGCTGAAAGCAGTGCGCGGGTCATCACCGAGCAACCCGGACGAACGCTGTCAACCGGAGGCAGCGGCCGGAGCGGCAGCAGGCTACATCAAGTTTCTCATGCTTCGCTACGGCACGGGTCCGCTCAGCGTTCCGCTCGCGATTGCGAGTTATAACAGCGGCGAGGGCGCTCTGAGCAATAACCTTTCCACTGCGATGACCAGTGCAATGCAGGAAGAGCGCAGCTTTTGGACCCTGGTGGCGAACAAAGGAAAACTTTCATCGCAATTCCAGAAAGAAAACATCAGGTATGTCCCGAAGTTCTTCGCCGCAGCCATCGTCGGCGAAAACCCGCAAACGTTCGGCGTGCCGTTGCAGCCTCTCTCAAGTTATACTCAATGAGCAAAAAGCACGTCGAGTGAATTACGCTACGGTGGTTGTTGCCTCCTTCCCTGGCTTTGCCATGCAACCGCAACTTACGTTGACCTATTACGATGATGCCGGGCGCCTAAAGCGTGCGAGCGTGACGTCGTGGCGTTTCACCATTGGTCGCGATCCTGAGAACGAACTGGTGATCGATCGTACGAGCCTTTCACGTCGCCAGGCGCTGATTGAACGCTTTGACGACACTTTCCAAGTTTCCGACTGCGGCTCAAGCAACGGGACCTTTGTAAACGGGAAACGGGTCGAGTTTCCGGTCGAACTCCACGATGGCGATGTGATTAATCTCGCAGAGGTTTGCGAGCTTGAGGTTGAGCTGAGCAACGGTCAGCCGCGCGCATCAATCGGTGCCGGGTGGGCCAACGAGAGCGTTCCTCTAAGCCATGAAGATATGCGCGCCATTGATCGGAGGCTGGCGGCGCAAAGCTCTCCTCCAGTCAAGACGGCGGCGGCAACCACTAATGCGAAGACGCCGAGCGCCGGAGGATTCGCACTCTTCCACGGATTAAACTTACGCATTATCGGTCCAGTCGTCGCGCTGATGATTCTGGCACTGGTCGCGGTAGTTGTCGCCTTGAGGGGTGGCCCAAGTTCCAATGGAAACGCGCCGGATAATCGCGCGATCATAGTTAGCAGTGAAACGCCTAACGTTTTGACGCCGCCGGCTACCGGCAGTGCTCCGGAGCTACCAGCTCCGGTCGAGGGCGCCAGTGTGAGTAGCCAGCCTCGGAATGCAATCGACGACGAGCTTGATGAAGTGGAAAAGAATACATTGATTGTTATGCGCGCGATTAGCTTGCGCGATTCAAATCCGGTGCTCACGCAGCAGAACGATCAAGAGATCTACGAGAGGATCAAGACGTACAAGGATTCAGCAAGGCTCAGGGACAATCTTCGTTTGATGAAAAGTCGAGGCATCCAACAACTTACCGCGGGCGCAAGAGCCAGGGGCATCAAACTGCCACTGCTCGTTTTCGCCGGGCTCGCCCGCGTCGACAAAGACGGTCATGGGGATCCAGTTGCTGCGGCGGAGCAAATGATGTCTGAGTTAGCCAGGAACCAGATTTACCTGGCCAAGGATTTGGCGCATGACAACCTGTTGGCGCTGGCTGCGACGGACCCTTCTTCGGGTGGCGGCATGGCGCTGCGGGACTCGATTGCTGCATTGTCAAAGAAGCGGAGCGATCAGGGAGTGCAGGCAATCCGTAACGTTTGGTATTTGCGCGATACTGGAATCCTTAAACCGCCAGCCTTCGATTTAGTGATGCGCTTTTTGGCAATCGGAGCGATTGCGCAAAATCCGCGGCATTTCGGACTTGACGTCGAGCGTCTTACTTTTGACTCGCAATGAATTAAAGCGTCTCCATCCGAGAATATGCGTTACCCCCAATTTCCTGGCGCTACAAATCGATGGTGCGTTGACAAATCTGAATTCAAAGAACAAAATCCGTGTTGCCTGCAAGTCTGTAAGTATTACCGAGCGCGCGGCTTTGTCGTGGGCTGTCCTTAGACTTCGCAACTTGTTTTCTTGAAATCACACACTTCCAGCTGCTCCTCTGTGCAGGATTGTTTGGAACGTTGGCGTGTCCGCGCCTCTGAAACACAGACACACCTGGGCCAAGCACCCAACTCAAGACTGGCCCTCCGAGGGAGAGAAACGCGAGCTTATGAGCCGGTACCGCAAACTTGTGTGGAACGAAGGGATGCTGCTAAGTCCCCATCACTTTCAGCAGTGGGACAATTATTACGAGGAGCTGCTGATCTCAAGGTTTGCCTCAGTCATGCCTTACGAGTGGGGCGTCTTGGATATCCAGGCAAATAACGAAGCAATCGCCAATGGAAGTTTCGACCTGGTCCGTTGTCGCGCGGTCATGCCCGACGGTCTGGTGATCAATATCCCGGAAACGGACCCCGCGCCGGCAGCTCGCGCGGTGCAAGAGCATTTCGATCCGAGTCTGGAGCGACTGCCGGTCCATCTTGCCGTTCCCGCGAAGCGTGCCGGCGCAATTAACTTTCAGCAAAATGGCGGCGCGCCGGACCAAATGGTGCGGTACTCACAGACGCTAGGTACGCTGCCCGACGAGACCACGGGAGAAAACGACCAGCAACTGGCATTTGCTCGCAGCAATCTGCGCTTATTGTTCGGTGACGAATTGCAGAGTGGTTACACTTCCATCAAGATTGCCGAATTGGAGCGGACACCCACTGGCCACTTGAAGCTCGCGGAAAATTACATACCGCCCGCACTGAATGTAAGATCGTCGCTGTGGCTGGAAAATTTGTTGCGACAACTGGTCGAGATTCTGGTGGCCAAGAGCAGCTCACTGGGTGAACAACGGCGACAGCGAACAACCTCGCTCGCGGACTTTACAACTTCCGAAGTTGCTGTGTTCTGGCTCTTACACACCGTTAATTCGGCGGTGCCGACTTTTGCCCATCTCTTTCACACCGGCGTGGTCCATCCGGAGCGTTTGTACGTAGCCATGGCGGAACTCGCCGGCAAGTTAATGACCTTCACGCCCGATCGCCATCCCAAAAACATCGTGCGTTACGAGCATCTCGATCTCTATGGGACATTCAGCCGTCTGGGCCTCGAAATCCGCGACCTCCTGGAGACCGTAATACCGACGCGTTGCGTACCGATTCCGCTTGAAAGAGTTAGAGAGTCACTTTACGCAGGCCGGGTGACGGACGATCGCTTACTGAAAGAAGCCGGGTTCTTCCTGGGCTTGCGCGCGGACATCGCGGAGGTCAAATTGATCGAGCGAGTGCCGCGAGTCATCAAGATCGCCTCGAGAGACACTATCGACGTTGTGATTCAATCAGCTTTGCCAGGGGTAACGCTAACTCATGCCTCGCCACCGCCCGCGCCAATTCCCACACGGCCCAAATTCCATTATTTCGCGCTTGATACCAACGGAGTGTTTTGGGAAAGGATCGCGGGCTCCAAAGCGCTCGCAGTTTGGGTGCCCGAAGAGTTCAAAGACGAAATGGTGGAAATGTATGCGGTCAAACCCTGAAAGAGGGAGGCCTGATGCAGGAACTTGAAGCGGAAAACATCTCAAGCGCGAAATCCCGACGACCGCGATCTGGCAGCGATCTCATCAGTCTGGCGGCGCCGACGTTTGAATTGGTGCTGAAGCTGCAAGCGGGCATCATCAAGCCATCCAACGAGCTACGGCAACTGGTCCATCGCCTCCTCGAAGAGATGGAGAAGCGCGGAGCTACGCTTCGGTACAGCGAGCGACAAATCAAAGCCGTTAAGTTTGCTCTGGCCGCTTTTGTAGACGAGACGCTACTGTCCAACGCTTTTCCGTTGCGCGACGAGTGGGAGAAGTTCCCGCTCCAGCTACAGTATTTCGACGAGCATCTTGCCGGTGACACCTACTTCACGAGGCTCGAGGCGCTATTAAGACACGTCGAGGCCGAAGCCGACGTTGTCGAGGTTTACTATCTTTGTCTACTCCTGGGCTTCAAGGGCAGGTACGTCGTTGAAAAGGCTCAGTTGGCTGAGATCATTCGCAATACGGCGAATCACCTGCGCAGGGTTGGCCGCTTAAGTGAAAATGAACTTTCTCCTCATTGGTTGGCGACAGACCAACCCGAGCCTCGGATCGATCCTGGCGTGCCTATTTGGGCAAAGATTGGAGCAGCCGCGTGCCTGGCGTTGGTGTTGTTCTTTTACCTGGTGCTGCACCTCTTGCTCAGCAATGATCTCAAAGTAGCGCGGGACCAACTGCTGCGCTGATTTATCTGATACCAATAAAAATCCTTTGACCTGACAGCCTTCGGTTAGAAAGTAGCCAGTTACTTAAATGTCCGTCCAGGGAGATCAAATCAAGTCGGCGCTGGGCATATCGGCGCTGGTTTCCTTTTATGGGATTGCCAGCTTAGCCGTCTATTTCCTGGGGCCATCTTTGGGCATCGGCTTGGCGTGGCAAGTCGCCATTATTGGCTTGATCCTGCTCACCTGGCCGTTGGGAATCCTCATCAGCCGGTTGAGTGCCCGCCGCGCCCGGAAGCGCGAGGCCATGGCCGCTGAAGGCGCTCCGCCGGAGGAAGGTAAAGCTGCTGCTCCGCCGAAAAGAGTGTATGACGAACTCTCTCGAGCTGCAGAGGAGGCTGTGCAGTGGCTACGTAGCTCTCTCCTTGCCGGAGCCAACTCCAAACGGGCGGTTTATGCTTTGCCCTGGTTTGTCGTGGCCGGTCCGCCGGCCAGCGGCAAAACGTCCCTGCTGCTGGCTTCAGGCTTGGACTTTCACGCACTTCCAAGTCAGCAAGGCGCCGATTACAAAATGGTGCGAGCCACTCGTCATTGCGACTGGCGCGTCTCGGACTCTGGCGTATTCATTGACACTGCCGGACGCTATCAAGGCGACGGTCCGGCGCGTGACGAATGGATGGCCTTATTGGAAACCATCCGGAAGTATAGAGCCGACCGCCCCCTCGACGGTTTTCTAATAACCATTAACACCAGGTTCCTCCTGGTTTCGCAGGAAGCGGACATCGAGCAGTTGGCAAAGACGCTGCGAGCTCGTCTCGACGAGCTAATCCAGGTGGCGAAATCACGCTTTCCCGTCTACGTTCTCTTCTCGCATCTTGACGCGATCAATGGCTTCCGCGATTTTTTCGGCGGCGCCGGCGCGAGCGCAGGCTCAGAGGTGTTTGGCGTAACTATACCGCTCGACAAATCACCCGGGGCGCATGCGTTGTTTGACGTCGAGTTCGACCATCTCTATCAGTCGTTAACGCACCGAAGACTGCTGTTGCTGCAAGCACCCGCATCGGCAAAGGCCCGGCTCAATATTTTCGATTTTCCCTGGAGGTTCCGTGACGCGCAGGCGAAGTTGGGTCTTTTCACTTCGATGATGTTTCGGCCCAATCCTTTTAGCGAGAGCCCCTTACTGCGCGGCTTTTATTTTACGGCGAATGTGGGCAACGACGATCGAGCTCGGCTGCGGGTAGTCGCAGACGCAGAAGCGGAAAGTCCTGTTGCCGCGGTGGGAACGGGTTATTTCACGGATCGATTTTTTAGAGAAGTGCTGTTACGCGATCGGGATCTTGCAGCTTCTTTTCAGGCGTTGCGGAAACGCCCTTCACGACTCAAATTTTACTTGCTCGCGGCCGGAGTGTTGCTCTTGTTCGCTTTTGCCGCGGGCGCGACGATGTCGTTCGTCGGCAACGCTCAACTGCTCTCGCAAGCAACCGAGCATGGCGTTCGAGTTGAGGCGATCAGACGCGCCGATCTGGGGAAGGATGTAACGAAGAAGGAACCCGTCGCAGCTCGAGAAGAAGTTGAAGCCGTTGAAGCTCTTCGCGAAACACTTGCAGCACTCAACGATTACGAGCACAACTCACCGCCATTGAGATTGCGCTTCGGTCTTTATTCCGGTAACGCAATTCAATCATCGCTGCGAGCAATCTATTTTGATTCGATTACCCAACGATACGTGAAGCCGGCGGGGGCGGCGCTCGAGCAGGACCTGAGGACTTTCGCTGCCGGAGGTAGCGTTGGCCCCTCGCCATCTTCAACTGGGTCAGAAGCAGATGAAGCCGAAGTGCTGGGACGCAACTATGATCTGCTCAAGGCTTACAAGATGCTCTCAGATCGTAGCAGAGTCGATCCCACGTTTCTGGCTGACCAATTGGCAAGCTATTGGAAAAAGACTTCTCCGGCCGAGAAGGACTCGGTGTCTCTGCAGCAACTGCAATTCTTCGCGTCTCAGGCGGGAGAGGAAGACGCGCCTCAATATCCGATTGACAACGCACTCGTACAGAATGTGCAGCGTAAGCTGGCGGCTTATCCGGCTTACAAGCGTTATTTCAAGCAAGTGATCAGTGAAGTGAATGCGCAGACGCAATCCATAACAATCGACACCATTATCAAGGGGTCCGGCTCGGATGAGATCGTCGGCACCTATTCCGTACCGGGAAGTTTTACGGTCGATGGATACCGCAATCACATGAAGGCGGTGTTCGAGTCGAAGTCTGAAGACATCAGTAAAGACGACTGGGTGCTGGGCTCGGCGGCCACGAGCGCCGGCGCCGGCAGCAATAATATGGAGGAGCTCAAGCGTCTTTACTGGAACCAGTACTCGGATCATTGGAGCAAGTTCTTAAAAGGCATCAGAGTGCGGCCGTTCGACAATGCCCCGGCCGCTGCTGCCAGTCTGAGGGAGCTCTCCTCGAATAGTTCGCCTCTTACGGAAATTCTGATCGTCGTTGCCCGCAATACTCAAGTCTCGATCAAGCCGCAAGAATCCGGCGTGTGGCAATGGATTAAGAGCTTCTTTCAGTCGGAGACTCCTAAAGACAAGGGTGGCGAAACTCCGGTAGAAAGAGAGTTCCAGCCGCTCTTCGAATTTGTGGGGTCGGGCGAACCTAAGGGTGCCAGCGCCAGCACTCAATATCGCGATGAACTACTGCAGATTGGCACCCGACTGGAAAACCAGTCTCAAGAGAAACTGGCTGAGACAGCAAAAGCAATGTTGGCCGGCAAGGACGATTTGGGATTACAAAAAGCCGAACGGACGGCCGAAAGGCTATCGAAAACTCCGGCCGCGACAAATGCGGCGGCTTTGCTCAAGCAGCCAATCGAGAATGTCCGCGCCTTGCTCTATCAAGGCGTGAGTGTTCAGATTGAGCAGGAATGGGTGGGACAGCTTTATCCAAAGGCCCGCCAGCTTGAAGGTGGCTATCCCTTTGGCGCCGGCCCCGACACTTCGGTCGCCGACCTGGCACAGTTTCTGAATCCCGTGAATGGAAAGTTCAGCCTGTTCATCAACAAGCTTTTAGTCACGTCCATCGACGGCACGCCGGGACAGTGGCAGCGCAAGTCGGCCTCGTCTATTCCCATCTCCGACGAGTTCTTAAAGTATCTCAATGACACCGCGCGTTTGCGTGACGCGCTGTTCCAGAACAGCACCAGCCCACTGCCGGAAGTGAGTTACCAGTTCACGCTTGAACCGGTGAAAGAGGCTGATGTCACAGTTGATATGTACAGTACGTCTTTGCACGCTCAAGACAATTCGGAACAGTCGCCCAAACTTATTTGGCCGGCCACCGGCGGCTCGCTGGAAGCGAAAATCACCGTCACACCGCGAGCTACATCACAACCTGAACAACCGGCAGCGTGGCCCGGGGAATGGGCCTTGTTCAGATGGTTTGACGACGGCTACAAAGGGCAATCAAGCACCGGTCCGTATAAGTTGAGCTGGCTAGTTGCTTCCGTTCCCGTGCAAGCGACACTAAACCCGATGACCGCAAATCACCCGTTTGATAGACGTCTCTTCAGGAACTGGCATGCTCCGAAAGAAATTCATTAAGTGACGGGTAAGCTCGACTCGGACTGGAAGTCAGGAGTGAATCAGTCATGACTAATGCGAGGGATTTGTTAGCCGCCGGTAAACTCCGAGAGGCAACGGAAACACTCATCGGCGAAGTTAAGGCGAGCGCTACAGACACGAGCAAACGTACTTTTCTTTTTGAGCTGAGCTGCTTTGCCGGTGATTGGGATCGGGCGGAAAGACAGTTGGATGTGATTGGTCTGCAGGACGTGCAGGCGGCCTTGGGCGTAAGTGTGTACCGAGCAAATGTGAAAGCAGAACGAGAACGTACTCGAGTGTTTTCGGAAGGGATCGAGCCACATTTCTTAAGCGAACCGCCTGGATATGTGGATATCTACCTGGCGGCAATCAAGCATGTGAGAAAAGGCGAACTCGCCGCAGCGCGGGCCGCGCTAGCGCAAGCTGAGGAGGATCGACCGGCTGTGGCCGGCAAGCTTGGCGATCAGAGTTTTGAAGATTTTCGTGACTACGACGATTTTGTCGGCGGCATCCTTGAACTGATTGTGAAAGATCAGTATGTCTGGCTTCCTATCGAGCAGATCAAACGGCTGGAGATTAGACCTCCCAGTCAACTGCGTGACTTTCTTTGGGCTAGCGTCCTCGTTGAAACGTGGGATAGCACAGTTGGTGAGCTTTATGTGCCGTCGTTGTACGCCGGCACGAACCAGCACGCTGACGATAATGTCAAACTCGGACGAGTGACGGATTGGAAGCAAATTGGCGATGATCTATTCCGCAGTTTCGGTTTGCGACTGTTCGCCATTGACCAAACTGAAAAGTCGCTTTTCGAGGTTGGGGTGATTGAGTTCAGCAGACCGGACGAGTCCGGCAAGCAACCGGTTTCATTAAATTGACAGAGCGCCTGCCTAACGACGTGAGTCGCAGCTTCGCGCGAATTGAAAGGGGAATTCCGAAATGTCAGCTATCGTAAGCGGAGAAACTGCGTCGGGTCCAGCTTTGCCGCCGGCGATAATCGATACGGAAGCCTTGCTGCGGCCAATATCGACTGAAAAGCCAGCCGGCGAAAATCTTCGCCATAGCCAACTGTTTGACGATTTACGCGAAGCCCGTCGGGCCGACGACACTTTAGCAAAAGGTGATTGGCAGCATGAGCCGAAGGTCGCGCAATGGCCAAAGGTGGTCGAACTCGCCACTGCGGCGTTGGCGAACCAGAGCAAGGACCTGCAGATTTGCGGGTACATGTCCGAAGCGTTGGTTCACCTTTATGGCTTCGTGGGTTTGCGTGATGGTCTGAAGGTTATGCGCGGGCTGCACGAGAACTTTTGGGACGGGGTCTATCCCCCGTTGGATGGAACTAACATGGTGGCTCGAGGTAACGCGCTTTCGTGGTTCGATAAAGCGATCGAAGTGCCGCTGAAGTCCTTGCCTCTTACCAGAAGCGGAAGCGGCGCTGACTACAGTTATCTGCAATGGATGGATTCAACCAAGTTCGACTTTCCTGAAGACATGGATAGTCTTCCTGCCGATGCTCATGAACGCTTGTCCCAATTGAAAGTACAGGCTGAGGAAGACAAAAAGACCACCGGAGAAGTTTGGCGCAAGGCGAAGGGCCAGACTCCACGAACTTACTACGAAGAGACTTATGCAATTCTAAACCAGTGCTGGGAAGAGTTTCAGAAGCTGGACCAGGTCATGGATGAGAAATTTGACCGGCAGACTCCTGGTCTCGGAGCACTTAAGCGCTCGCTTGACGAAATTCGCACCCTGGTGGAGAAGATAGTAAAGGAAAAGCGGAAACTGGAGCCTGACCCGATTCAGGATGCGCCGGACGGCGCGACCCCTGAAACCGGAGAGTCAACCGGTACGAGCATATCGGTCGGCCCCGTTCATTCCCGGCACGAGGCGCTTGCGCGTCTGGCTGAGGTGGCCCGCTATTTTGAGGTCACCGAGCCCCACAGTCCGGTGGCCTATCTGGTGCAGCGGGCTATCAAGTGGGGGCAGATGCCCCTTGAGGTATGGCTCGAAGATGTGATAAAGGACGGTTCCGTATTGGGTCAGCTAAAGGAAACCCTGGGTATCAAGATGGAAAGTGGCAGTTGATGGGCGTCTTGAGAGCTGCTGAAGCCAATCTGAGGTTTTGATTAATTCACCGCTTGGGCTGGGAGCCGCTCGCCCGGGCCGAGAAATTCTTTTCTTGATTAGAACATGTAGAGTAGAATGGCTCACCAGTTATCTCTCAGGCGGTTATCAAACTGACCGACGCGCCCGTACCGCCACGTGCGCTACTCGTCCTCAGAATCCATGAAAGGAGTAATTGCAATTGCCTAAAAAGGAAAGTACGCAACATAAACTTGACCGCGTTCGCTCACCGCGGGTGCACATTACCTACGATGTTGAGGTGGGGGGCGCAATTGAACATAAAGAACTGCCGTTCGTGCTGGGTGTGCTGGGCGACTACTCCGGCATGCCGGACGAAGAACTGGGGCTCGTCAAAGATCGCAAATTCGTCGAAATCGATCGTGACACATTTGATAAGGTGCTCGGCGCCATGAAACCTCGCCTCGCCTATCGCGTCGCGAACAAACTCACGGACGACGGCAGCATGCTCGGAGTAGAGTTGCGCTTCAACGAGATGGAGGACTTTCATCCCGACCGCGTGGTCAAACAAGTCGAGCCGCTGCGCAAGATGGTCGAGGCCCGCCAAAAACTTTCCGACCTCCGTTCCAAAATGGACGGGAATTCCAAGCTTGAAAAGATTCTCAATGACATCGTGTCAGACACAGCAGCACAGCAACAATTGAGCACAGCTCTGGGACTCGATAAGCCCGCGACTGAACCCGCTCCGGCCAAGGAGGAACCCAAATGAGTAGCGAACGAAGTGCAGATAAATCGGTGGTTACCGTCGAGCAGGGAGAAAGCGAACTGCTTACTCGCATCCTCGAGCAAGGGCGCCTGGCGCGTAATGAGACCCAGGTGCAAGCCGCCAAGGACATGGTCGCCGAATTCGTTCACGAGGTGATGAAGGGAGAATTGGTTGTCACCAAGAACCTGGAGACGGCCATTAACGCTCGGATTGCTGAGATCGATCGGCTGGTGTCGGCACAGCTCAACGAGATCATGCACGCTCCCGAATTCCAAAAGCTGGAAGGCTCGTGGCGTGGCCTGCACCATCTCGTCATGAATAGTGAGACGGGTACGATGCTCAAGATCCGGGTCTTTAATGTCTCCAAAAAAGACCTCGGAAAAGATTTGGAGTCAGCCGCCGAATTCGACCAGTCAGCTCTTTTCAAGAAAATCTATGAGGAAGAGTTTGGCACCTTTGGCGGCCACCCCTACGGCGCCATGCTTGGTGACTACGAATTCAGTAATCACCCGGAGGACATGGCTCTACTCGAGAAAATCTCCGAGGTGGCCGCCGCGGCCAACGCTCCCTTTATTGGCGCTGCCAGCCCGCAGCTCTTTGGCTGGGACAACTACCAGGACCTGACGGAGGTTCGTGATCTCGCGAAGATCTTCGACCGGGTGGAATACGCGAAATGGCGCTCTTTCCGGGACTCGGAAGACTCGCGCTATGTTGGGCTGACTTTGCCGCGCACTTTGGCGCGTCTACCCTATGGAAAGGACACGAAGCCCACTGAGAGCTTTAACTTTGAAGAAGACGTAAGCGGAAGGGAACACAATCGCTACCTTTGGAGCAATGCTGCCTACGCGTTTGGCACTCGACTGACAGAGTCGTTCGCCAAGTACCAGTGGTGCGCCAGTATCCGCGGCGTGGAAGGCGGCGGCTTGGTTCAAGGCCTGCCGACGCACAACTTTATGACGGACGAAGGCGACGTCGCCCTGAAATGTCCGACGGAGATCGCGATCACCGACCGTCGCGAGAAGGAGTTTTCGGATCTAGGTTTTATCCCTCTGGTCCATTGTAAAAACGAGGACTATGCCGCGTTTTTTGGCGCCCAGTCTGCCCAGAAAGCAAAGAAGTACGATCTCGACGCAGCCAATGCCAACGCGCGACTCTCTACTCAATTGCAGTACATCCTTGCCGTTTCCCGCTTCGCTCACTATCTGAAGGCTATGATGCGCGACAAAATCGGTAGCTTCATGTCCCGCTCCGAATGTGAGCAATTCTTAACCCAATGGCTCAATCAGTACGTATTGGGAGGTGACCTGGGAGGCCCGGAGCTAAAAGCAAGAAAGCCTTTGAGTCAGGCTCGCATTGAAGTTTCGGAGATTCCCGGCAAGCCTGGCGCGTACAGGGCGGTGGCGTTCCTCAAGCCGCATTATCAGTTGGATGAATTGACCGTCTCTCTCAGACTCGTGGCCGAGCTGCCGCAATCGACGAGGTGATCTGTCCAAAGCAACTGCACGGCTCAAAAGGTGGTCAACTGTCCTCTCTTTAACGGTCGACTTACACAAAGCTGCCGCTTGACCCGTAACCTTACAACAATCCAAAGGAGGATTACTCATGGCTGTTGACATGTTTCTTAAGCTCACCGGCATTAAAGGCGAGACCCAGGACGCGAAACATAAAGACGAGATACACCTGGAAAGTTTTAGCTGGGGCATGAACCAAACTGGTAGCTCCCATCTCGGCGGCGGCGCCGGCACCGGAAAGGTTTCCGTGCATGACGTCACCGTAACAAAATTCGTGGACAAGGCTTCGGCTCCGCTAATGCTTTATTGCGCCAGTGGCAAGCACATTCCTGAAGGCTTAATCACAGTACGCAAAGCGGGCGACAAACCACTCGAGTATCTAAAGGTAAAGCTCACGGATATCCTCGTTAGCAGTGTCCAGCAGGCGGGACACGGCGCCGAACTCGTCAGCGAGAATGTCACCCTCAACTTCTCGAAGTTCAATGTTGAGTACCAGCAACAGAATCCTGATGGGTCGGGTCAACCGGCCGGCGAGATGGGCTGGGACATAAAGGCAAATCAAAAGGTATAGCCTGCATTATTACTTCCGGCGCAGGATTTGTTTTGCCTTTGACGACAAGTTAGCCTCGCTGCCCCCACTCTTTTGGGGTGGTTCGACGAGGCGTGACGGGCCCTCCGAGTCGATGGTTCGGAGGTCCCGCGAACTTGTTCGCTTGGCGCAGGGTATCGGTTCCTAATGGCAAAAGCTGGCGACGACTTCGGAGCGACCGTCTCGGTGCTCGACCGGCTCATCGACTACGAGCCCGCCATCTCGCGCGAGCCGGCATCCTCGCGATCCAGGGGCCTCAAGCAATTGAAAGAGACAGTCAGGCGCGACCTCGAATGGCTTCTCAATACGCGGGAGACCTCCGGCGAGAACTCCATTGACTCGGTGGAGCTAAGTAAATCGCTGGCCGTGTATGGCCTACCGGACTTCACCAACCTCGGAACCAACGACGTTGATGATCAAAAGAAGATGCGGTGGGCGATCCAGGACGCCATCAGAGTCTTCGAGCCGCGGCTCCAGGATGTTCAGGTTTCGCTGCAGGCTTCTCAGTCGAGCGATCGCTTGCTGCACTTCAGGATCGATGCTCGTCTCAGGGTCGATCCGGCGCCGGAGCCAATCTCTTTCGACACCGTATTGCAACTCGTAAGTGGAGAATACGAGGTGAAGGAAGAATAGAGTCGAAACTGTCGCGCACACGAATTTTCGACAGTAAAGCCACAACCGCCGGCGGGTACAGGCCAGGGCTGGGAATATGCGAGACGACTTACGCGGCTACTACGAGCGAGAACTGATCTTCCTTCGTCAGATGGGCGCGGAGTTTGCCGAGAAGTATCCGAAAATCGCCTCGCGCCTATTGTTGGAAGCCGAGCGCTGCGAAGACCCTCACGTCGAACGGCTCATCGAGGCCTTTGCCTTTCTGGCTGGTCGCGTTCGTCTAAAAGTCGATGATGAGTTTCCGGAGATTACTGAGTCGTTTCTCAACGTCCTCTATCCTCATTACCTGGCGCCCATTCCCTCGATGGCCATCGTGCAGTTTGGCGCCAAGGCAGGCACCCTGACCACGGGTTATACCATCCCTCGCGGCACCGGACTTTACTCGCAACCGATAAAGGAAACTCCCGTTCGTTTCCGCACGGGCTATCCAGTCACGCTTTGGCCCATCGAGGTCAAGTCAGCCACGCTCCAATCGTTGGATCCAGTCGATACGCGCGGCAAGTGGCGCGAAGCAGTGCTCAAGCTGAAGCTATCCTGCCTGAATGATACGGCTCTCGCTACACTTCAGGCCGGCGATACACAGCGATCGATCGAAAGTTTGCGCTTTTACCTGAACGGGGATCCGCAACTCATCTATCCACTTTACGAACTGCTCTTCAATCACACGACGCGAGTCGAGCTGCGGCCGGGAGCCGCCGGCGCCACCAAACGCACACAGGATCTGAGAGGGTTAAAGGCGGCGCCTGTCATCATGCCGGCCTCGGCCCTGAGCCAGGTTGGATTGGAAGCAAACGAATCACTACTGGAGTATTCAGCGCGATCCTTCTGGTGCTACGGCTTACTGTCGGAATATTTTTCCTTTCCGGAAAAGTTTTTGTTTTTTGACGTCAGCGGTCTCGATTTGGCAGCCAGGGCCGGGTTCGGTCCTCGCTTCGAAATTCATATTTACCTCAAGGATGTCACCCCGCCACCGGGCACGCCCAGCGCCGAGACCTTTCAGCTCGGATGTGCTCCGGTGATCAATCTTTTCAAAACCGTCGCTGAGCCGATTCGTCTGACCGGCGTTCAACACGAATATCACTTGATACCCGACGTGCGCCGCCAGTCGGCGTTGGAAGTCTACTCCGTCGATTCAGTTGTGGCAGACGATCCGCAGCTGGGCCGTTCGCGAGAGTTTCAACCGTTCTACTCATTTCGACATGCGTACGAGCGCGAGACCGATCGCACTTTCTGGTATGGGTCGCGCCGCCCCTCGCTGCGGTCGGAGGATTCGGGCACCGAAGTCTACCTGACGCTGGTGGACCTGGGCTTTAATCCACATGTGCCGGCGACCAACGTTCTCACCGTCCATACCACATGCACTAATCGCGACCTTCCAGAGCGGTTGCCCTTCGGCGGCAAAGAGGGAACGCTTGAAGTAGAAGGAGCCGCGCCCGTGTCGCGCGTGAGTTTCCTGACGAAGCCAACTCCAACATTACGCCCGCCCATGCGGCGCGGAGCTCAATGGCGTTTGATTTCGCATCTGACCCTCAATCATCTATCGCTGGTAAACAACGGCCGCGGCGGATCCCCGGATGCGCTGCAGGAAATGCTATTTCTTTATGATTTGACAGGTTCGCCCGCGGCCCGCAAACAAGTCCTCGGGATCACGAGCGTTAGCTGTGGTCCGGCCGTCCACCAGACAGGTTCGCGCATTGGCGCAGGCTTTGTACGGGGCTTGGAAACTACGATCGAGTTTGACGAAGAGCAATACGTAGGAAGTGGACTCTTTCTTTTTGCCACGATACTGGAACGCTTCCTGGGACTTTATGTATCTATCAACTCCTTCAATCGACTGGTTGTCAAAACCAAACAGACCCAGGACGTAATAAAACGATGGCCGCCGAGAGACGGACAACAGATCGTTCTCTAGCGCGCGAGCTGCTTGATGAGCCATATCGTTTCGGCTTCTTTCAGGCGGTGCGATTGCTGGAGCGTATGGATCCGCAGCGCGAAGCTGTCGGTCACGATGCCGACGTCGAACGCGAGGCCGTGCGTTTTCGGGCTCGGCAAACGCTCAGCTTTCCACCCAGCGAAATTTATGAAATTACCACTAACGGTGAAGACCGGCCAGACATGTCGATCGCTTTCATGAGCCTGACCGGACCCCTCGGCGTTCTACCGTATCACTATTCGGAGTTGGTAATTGATCGGACCCGCCATAATGACTATGCGCTCTGTGACTTCCTCGACATCTTCAATCACCGGATGCTCTCGCTCTTCTATCGAGTTTGGGAGAAGTACCGGTTCCCGATTGCCTATGAACGAGGCAAGCTCGATGATTTTACTCAGTCGCTCTTCAGCATTGTCGGGATTGGGATGGAGAAGCTACGTAACCGGCTCTCGCTGAATGATCAGGTTTTGATTTATTACGGTGGCCTGATTGTTCAGCGCCCGCACTCAGCGACCGCGATTACGTCCATATTGGGAGACTATTTTGGAGTGCCGGCCGAGGCGCGGCAGTTCACAGGCCAATGGTTGAAATTGGGCGAAGAAGTGACGCGACTGGGCCGCAACAATAGCTCTCTGGGTGTATCAACGATTGCAGGTACGCGCGTTTGGGATGCGCAATCGAAATTTCGAATTCGACTTGGTCCTCTGAACCTGGAAGAATTCCAGGCCTTCCTGCCGGTAGGCTCAGCGTTTCGGCCGGCCACGGAACTCGCGCGCTTGCTTGTCGGCCTTGAGTTCGACTTCGATATGCAATTGGTTCTCGAGGCCGCGATGGTGCCGGTTTGCGTGCTGGAGACCGGCTCGGATGCTCAGCCCCGACTCGGCTGGACAAGTTGGCTCAAGACCCGCCCCGTTTCTACGGATGATGATCAAGTGGTCCTCTCGGTGAAGACAATTGGCGACTCCGTCCATTAGTCCGAGAGGCGGAAGGATTCCGGATGATGACTGTAAATCTCAAATCGCTGATTAGCAGGCTTAACAATACTTGCCGCAGTGCCCTTGAAGGCTCCGCCGGACTGTGCCTCTCACGGACAAATTATGATGTCGAGCCTGAGCATTTTCTGTTGAAGCTTATAGAAATACCGGACACGGATTTTGCCCGCATCCTGCGGCACTACGAGGCGGACGTATCACGACTGAACAAAGACATAACGCGCGCCCTCGATCGCTTGAAAGTGGGAAACACACGCACGCCTTCGATGTCGCCGCGGCTGCCGCTCTGGGTTCAGGAAGCATGGCTCACCGGTTCGGTTGATTTTGGCGCTGCGCAGGTCCGCTCCGGACACCTCATGATTGCGCTCTTGAGCAGCGATGATCTGGGACGTCTGGCCCGTGAAATTTCCGGGGAGTTCCGGCACATATCAGTGGAATCGCTCCGCCAGAATTTTGCCGATCTAACACACGGAACCGTCGAAGACAAAGAAACTTTGAACCTGGGAATGCAACCTGCCACGGCCGATACCAACGGCGGCCCGGCAATGGCGGGAAAGACGAAGTCGCTGGATCAGTTCACCATCGACCTCACGGCCAAGGCGCGTGCTGGCCAAATCGATCCCGTGCTTGGCCGAGACTTTGAGATCCGACAGGTCGTCGACATCCTAACGCGCCGGCGGCAGAACAATCCGATCCTAACTGGCGAAGCCGGGGTGGGAAAGACTGCTGTTGTTGAAGGCTTTGCCTTGCGAATCGCGGCAGGCGAGGTGCCGGAACCGCTCAAGAATGTGGCCCTGCGCTCGCTCGATCTGGGACTGTTACAAGCGGGCGCCGGCATAAAAGGAGAATTCGAGAATCGTTTGAAGTCAGTGATCGAGGAAGTGAAATCCTCTCCCCAGCCCATCATTCTTTTCATCGACGAAGCCCATACAATGATTGGCGCGGGCGGACAAGCAGGCCAAAACGATGCGGCTAATTTGCTTAAGCCGGCGCTGGCGCGCGGCGAATTGCGCACCATTGCTGCCACCACCTGGGCCGAATACAAGAAATACTTTGAGAAGGACGCCGCGCTCGCCAGGCGTTTCCAGGTCGTCAAGGTCGAGGAACCGGATGAGGCGAAGGCTATCGCCATGATGCGAGGGCTCAGCGCGATGCTCGAAACCCATCACCAGGTGAGAATTCTCGACGAAGCTATCGCGGATGCGGTCAAACTCTCGCACCGGTATCTCACCGGCCGGCAACTTCCCGATAAGTCCGTCAGCGTTCTCGATACAGCTTGCGCGCGCGTAGCGATTGGACAGGGAGCAATACCGGCCGCGGTTGAGGACTCGCAGCGCTTGATCGAACAACTTCGAGTTGAGATCGTCGCGCTCGAACGCGAAGCTATCACCGGCGCCAAACATGCTGACCGTATCGCCGGGTTGCAGGCCGACAAGGCGACCGCAGACGAACGATTGGCGCAGCTAAAGGTACAGTGGGATCGAGAGCGGGAACTTATCGACCGGATTCGAGAGATTCGCGGCCGGCTTGAAAAAGCGGCGTTGGGCAATGGTGGCTCGGAAACCGGAGTCCCTGCGGGTTCTGAATCCGAAGAAGCGGTTGCGGCAACACCAGCCAGTGCCACTACGCAAGGTCCAGGCGCAGCATTGAAAACCGCCGCCGCCGCACCTGAGTCAGCTTCGGCGCCGGAGCCGCTCGATACCGCAGCGGCCCAGGCAGAATTGAGCCAGCTCAACGAAGAACTGAAAAAAATCCAGGGCGAAAACCCGCTGATGCAGCCGTGTGTTGATTCGCAAACGATCGCCGACGTGATTTCCGGATGGACCGGGATCCCGGTTGGAAAGATGCTGAGCGACGAAATCCAAACCGTGCTGGCCTTAAAAGACCGGCTTGAGAAACGCGTCATCGGGCAAGCTCATGCCCTCGAGGCGATAGCTCAACGCATTCGTACTGCTCGTGCCGGACTCACCGACCCGCGTCGTCCTGTCGGCGTTTTCCTGCTGGTCGGACCAAGCGGTGTTGGCAAGACTGAAACAGCCTTAAGCCTGGCCGACACGCTCTACGGCGGTGAAAGAAATCTGGTGACAATTAATATGAGCGAGTACCAGGAGTCCCACACCGTCTCCTCGTTGAAAGGATCTCCCCCGGGATACGTAGGTTATGGCGAAGGCGGCGTGCTTACTGAAGCCGTGCGGCGCAAGCCTTACTGTGTAGTTCTGCTCGATGAAGTTGAAAAGGCGCATCCCGATGTGATGGAGCTCTTTTATCAAGTGTTCGACAAGGGCATGCTCGAAGACGGAGAAGGCCGCGAAATAGATTTCAAGAACACGGTGATTTTGTTGACCTCTAACGCCGGCACTGAGACTGCCATGAAGCTCTGCGCCGATCCCGACACGAAACCAGAGCCGGCCGCGCTGACTGAAGCACTCCGCCCCGAACTGCTCAAGGTTTTCAAACCGGCGCTGCTCGGGCGTATGGTCGTCGTTCCCTATTACCCGATCAGCGACGACGTCATGCGCGAGATTATCAAGCTGCAGTTGGGACGGATCGCCGTCCGGTTGGCAGAAAATCACGGCGCCGAGTTTCTTTACGATGATGGAGTGATCGCGGAAATCCTGGGTCGCTGCAAAGAGGTTGAGAGTGGCGCTCGAAACGTCGATCACATATTGACTCGCACTGTACTGCCGGAGATGTCAGCTGAGTTTCTCTCGCGGATGGGAAGTGGCGCGGGCGTCTCGAAAGTACGCGTTTCCGTTGAGAGCGGAAGCTTTTCATACGAGTTCCACTGAAGCGGCAATGGTTGTTGTCCACGCCTATTTTGATCGGCTAAAGGTGATCTGACAATGGGTGGTATGAGAAAGCCAGGCCCTATGTGCCAAGCGCAGTCACCCGTCATAGTTAAGGATGGGACGATGTGCCTCGCTCCGACTCCGAAGCCCGGGCCGGTCGGTTTGTCCCTGCGTAAGAATAATGCGCCAACCAGACTGGCAACCGCCCAGCAACCAGAACGGGCAGGCCAGGAGCTGTCTATCTCGTTGGGTGCAGAAACTTCCGTGGACGCCGTCGTTCGCGCAATCTACATCAAAGGCGCTCAGGCAATTCGGACGCAAGCCCAGGAACTGGTCAAAAGCGGTCAAATGAGTGATGAGGCTGCGCAGGTTTGGGCCAACGGACAACGCAATGCCTGGATGCAAGCCTGCCGCGATAAGTCCAGCCCTGTGGGAAGAGCTGTCGCAGAGCTTATCAAGCCCAAGCCAAAGACTGTAGAGGATTTGAAAAAGCTCGGTAAGTCTGCGGAAGGCATAATCGAGAGCGCCGGAAAAACTAACCCCTACGTTAACCGCGTGGCAGTAGGGTTTCGGTATGCAGGTCCGGCCTTGCTGGTGATTGGGGTTGCGTTTTCTGCGTATCACATCTCAACCGCTCCTGAAAACGAGAGGTGGCAGGTGATAGCACAGGAAGCCGGAGTCTGGGGAGGAGCCCTAGCTGGCGGTTGGGCAGGCGGTGCGGGTGGGGGGGAGCTGGGTGCAGTAATTGGCACTTTCATCGAGCCCGGAGGCGGTACGGCCGTTGGCGCCGCGATTGGTGTGGCTCTGGGAACAGTGGGCGGAGCAATCGCCGGCGGTTGGGCCGGCAGTCAGGTTGGGGACTATGTATACCGGTCGATCAACACGTCTCGTTGAATAGCAAGAAATGGGACTAAGCTTGACGAACGCGCAAATCAAAGCGTTATGGGATTTTGCGAAGCAAGTTACAAGGTTGCCGGTTAAATGCCTGAGCGCCCGCATTATTGGAGTTGAGGATCTCGCGAACCGCCGCAAGGCTGAAGCGCTGCTTGATGCGTTGCGTCAGGCAGACTGGCTGGCTGCCTCAAATCATCAAGCAATCGCCGGGCTTAATAATCTGCTGCTCGGAGTCTTGCTGCAGGCGCAAACAGCCGGCAACGCTGTTTCATATTATTGGGCGGCGATGCGCAGCCCGTTTGAGTTGCTTGATTCGCCCGAGATTCTGGCTTTTGGAGAGGTTAATCGGCCGCCGGCAGGAGAGTGGTATCCGGTCACTCCGCCTGGCTTCTGACCTTAATTTTCAGATGATTTAGCAACGCCAGGTCTTATTGCTTATCAGCAGCTTGAGCTTGGGCTTTGACTAAAAAGATAGACGACTGATGCCGACCTATACACAAGCGAATAGACCCCTGGCGATTGCCACGCCGTTGGGCGAAGACCTCTTGCTGCTGGTCGGTTTATCGGGAAGAGAGGCCATCTCCAGACTCTTCGATTTTCAACTGGAACTGCTTGCTGAAAACGGAACCGACATCGCTTTTGACAAGCTGTTGGGCCAGAGCATCAGCGTGCGGCTGACATCAGGCGATGGGAAGAGTCGCTTTTTCAACGGTATCTGTAATCGCGTCAGCCAGGGCCATCGTGATCATGAATTCACTTACTATCGCATGGAGATAGTGCCGCAGTTCTGGTTGCTCACGAGAAGGGCCCAGAGCCGAATCTTCCAGCACCTCTCCGTGCCTGACATTCTCAAAAAGGTACTGGCTGGACTTGATGTCTCATACGAGCTGCGCGGGACTTTTCAGCCGCGCGATTTCTGCGTGCAGTACCGCGAAACGGACTTTAATTTCGCCAGCCGTCTGATGGAAGAAGAAGGCATCTTCTACTTTTTCAAGCACACCACCGAAGGCCACAAGATGGTGGTGGCTAACACGCCCCAAAGTCATCCCGATATGCCGGACACGAGTGAGCTGATCTACGAAGAGATTCTGGGCGGCGTGCGTGACGAGATGCGGATCCATCGCTGGGAAAAAGTGCAGGAATTACGTTCGGGAAAGTATACGTTGTGGGATCATTCGTTCGAGTTACCTCACAAGCACCTGGAAGCTGAGGAACCCATCCTGCCAAATGTGCTGGTTGGGCAAGTGCAACACAAGTTGCAGGTTGGCAATAACGACAAACTCGAAATTTACGATTACCCGGGTGCCTACGCACAGCGGTTCGACGGCATTGATAAAGGCGGCGGCGAACAATCCGGAGAGTTACAGAAGATCTTCGAAGACAACAAGCGCACCGTCAAAATCCGAATGCAACAGGAGGCCTTGCCGAGCGTGGTCATTCAAGCTGCAGGCAATTGCCGCAACCTTGTCTCCGGCCACAAATTTACTTTGTCAAACCACTTCTCCGCTAACGGTGCGTATGCCGTAGTCAGTGCCGCCCACTCTGCTCAGCTCACCGGCGATTACCGCAGCGGGGAGGTCCATTTTGAGTACGAAAACACCTTTACCTGCATACCCTTTGCAATACCATTCCGGCCTTTGATGACCACACCACGGCCCGTGGTGCAGGGAACTCAAACAGCCGTGGTCGTGGGCCCTCCGGGCGAGGAGATTTTTGTAGACAAGTATGGTCGAGTGAAAGTGCAGTTCCACTGGGATCGCGACAGCCAAGCTAATGCGGATAGCTCATGCTGGATCCGCGTTGCTCAAAGCAGTTCCGGGATCCGTTGGGGCGCCGCGTTCTGGCCCCGTATCGGTCATGAGGTGGTAGTGGATTTTCTCGAAGGAGATCCCGACCAACCCATCATCGTTGGGTCGGTCTACAACGCCACCGAGATGCCTCCTTATAAATTGCCCGACGAGAAGACGAAGACGGTCATCTTCAAATCGAATAGTTCCAAGGGTGGCGGTGGCTTTAACGAGTTTCGCGTTGAAGACAAGAAAGGCAAAGAGCAGATCTTTATCAACGCGGAGCGCAACCAGGATATTCGCATTCGCAACGACCGCTATGAAACGGTTGGGAACGAAAGCCACTTCATAGTCAAGAAAGACCAGTTGGAAGAGGTAGGCGGCGATAAGCATCTGCACGTCAAAGGCGATCAAAACGAAAAAGTTGACGGCACAATTTCGGTTACCGCCGGCCAGGATATGCAGGAAAAGGTCGGCCAGAAGTATGCCCTTGATTCGGGCATGGAGATTCATCTCAAAGCGGGAATGACCGTGGTGGTGGAAGCGGGCACCTCGTTGACGCTCAAGGTGGGCGGCAACTTCATAAACCTGAATCCTGGTGGTGTCTTCATCTCCGGTACGATGGTAATGATCAACAGCGGCGGCGCGGCCGGGTCCGGTTCAGGCTCATCTCCTGACACACCGAAAGATCCAAAGGAAGCGGACAAGGCGGAAGCCGGTGAGAAGTCCAAGCCGCCGCCGGCAGCGCCGCCCAGAGCGCCCGTTACTTTCAGTCCGGCCGCCCTGGTCCTGAAACAGGCGGCGCAAACGGGTGCTCCCTTCTGCGATATATGACCGAGCACCTAGATTAGCCCGTGAGGCTAAGATGATGATCAAAGAAGAAGTCGCAAAATCTGTAGCCGACACCCTCTTTTCGCACGAAGGGATGAATGTGTTCGCGGTCCTGGATGGCGCGTCTGTTCCTGATCTCCTGCAAACACTTTATGAACACCAGCCGGAGTTTGTCTGCCTTTATCGCGGCAAGCTTGAGCCGGATTTAGCCAGCGTCGCGCCTTATTTGGTTCACGTGCACTCGAATACACCGCTGGCGGATTGGCTCGTCCAAAACGGCTGGGGAGAGCATTGGGGCATCTTCGCGCTGACCGATACAGATTTGACGACCATGCGCAAACATTTCAGAAAGTTCCTGACCGTTCACGATAGTGACGGTAAGCCGTTGCTCTTTAGGTACTATGACCCACGCGTGCTGCGGCTATACCTGCCGACCTGTAACGCTGAGGAGCTCGCGACCATCTTCGGCCCGATTTCCAGTTATCTGGTAGAAGGAGAAGATGCAAACACATTGCTGAGTTTTCAACTTGATAAGAACGAGCTGCAGCAGCAGAACAAATCGCTGGCTGCCGGGACCTGATTCGATCGTTCGGCTGACGTGGCACGGGCGTCCCGCCCGTGATGTGGCGACAGCATTCGGTTTTTGCAAAGGTGAAACTATGGAGACTTCACGGGCGGGACGCCCGTGCCACCCACGGCGCTCAGGCTCAAATCATACCTAGCAGGATCACGGATCGAACTACCGCCCGCGGGGTATGGTGGACTCAAGCCGCCGCATTCAAAAGTCGTTTGATCGGAGCGCGGATAGCCTCCACTTTCGGATTTTCGTTGGATTCGAGGTAGTTACAAATTGTCGCGCCCGGGTTAACTTGATCGATGGAGAGGAGAATCGTATGCCGCCAGCCGCCAGGCTCACCGATATGCATACCTGTCCGATGGTAACTGGCGTCGTTCCACATGTCGGAGGCCCGATCGTTTCACCCGGTTGTGCCACGGTGCTCATCGGTTTCCTGCCCGCCGCGCGCGTTACGGATCAATGCGTTTGCGTCGGCCCGCCGGACATAATCGTGCAAGGCTCTGCCACAGTGATCATCGGCGGTATGCTGGCCGCGCGGCTGGGAGACATGACCGCGCACGGCGGTGTCATCATCCCACCTTGCTGCCCTACTGTAATTATTGGCGGGTAGGGTAGGCCGCGCGGGAAATCCTACTCTGGTTGGACATTGGACGCGCGCACCGTAGGAGTTATTGCGCTGCTTCCATTGACCGATTGACCAAACGCGATTTTGCGAACGCACAACCATCGCGAGTATCAAATCGCCAAGAACGATGTTGTCTTCGATGTATGGTCAAGAATGATTAGTGGTCATCAAACCAGAAAGATTCTGGTTACTGCCCATCCCAGCACTCTGGAAATTTTCGACGTACGAGGTGACGACGAACCTCGAAAAGTATCCGTGCTCCAGCTCGAGTACCGAGAACCGGGTCAAGCCGGCATTAACGCGGGGGAGAGACTGATGCTGAAAAGTTGTAGCCGGCAGACCACCATGTTTCAAGCGGCAGCGGTGCAAGTTTAGTAGAACTGTGCGCCGGATCGAGCGGTTACTGAAATGCTGATTCGCACCGAGCAAATTGAAGAATTGCGAAAGGTCCCCTTGCGCGCCTTTGAGGACGAGATGGTCGCGCACCTGGCGGAGTTCTCACCGGCGCTGTTCAACGTGATTAAGGAGGAACAGATGCGCGACGCCGTGCGCTTCGGACTAGCGCGGGCGGCCGGCGAATACGACCTTAGGCTGCGTGGCCCTATTCGCCTTTATCTTGAAATGATGCTGTTGTTTGGTAGTCATTTCGACACCGACCCGCAGTACCCGTGGGCCGGCGACATTCTGAGGGATCGGGATACACTCGAGATGGATCGAGCCAATCAACTATATGAGAAGACTCTCGACTTCATCGCGCAGGTCTCCGGCCGCGATGCTGTTAACACGCGCCAGGCGCTGAATGAGTTGTTGGTATTGGCCAGGAGTTGGGAGAAATCTTCGTCCGAAAATCTGGTGGCGGACATCCTTCAGGAAATGACTCGTGTCTTTCCGCAGAAGGCGAGCTACGTCGGCCGCGAGGGACTTACGGAGCTGATCCACGAGGGTATCGCAGAAGCCCAAAAATACCAGTTTCCCAAAGTCCGCGGCGAAGCTTTCCTGGTGATGATGATGTTTGCCTTTGGTCATGGCTGCAGCAACGATCCACTCTATCCATGGATTTCACGGGCCCTGGAAGATGAGAAGATAATTGACCCGGCGGCCCGGGCCGAGCGCTTGGAGAAAAAGGCAATAACATGGCTCGAGCATGTCCTGGCGTCGTTCCGCGAGGGAGCGCCGGCATGACCAGACCGAGAAGCCCGACCAATCCAAGCTCAGGCAGCGGTGGCGCCGCCGTGGGTGGCGGGACCGCGTCCTGTCCGGTATGCGTGGTAATAAACTTATCAGCGACGGTGGCCTGTCCGGGTCACCCACTTGCGATGACAGCCGTTGGCACTCCGGGCGGCGGAACTTATCAGTGGACCATCTCAGGCGGAACCGCGCAACTGGTTGACAGCGCGGGTTCTCCGACGACCACCGGCGCTACCGTTTACTTGCGAGCTTTCAAGGCAGATGATGGCAACGGCAGAATCCCGGCACAGACTGCGCAAGTGCAAGTAAAGTACACACATCCGAACGGAACAGCCACCGACAGCAAAACTGTTCCCGTTCATAAGATTGAGTTCACCGTGACGGATACAACCGTCACTAAGGGTGTCGTCCAGGCCAATGAGACTGCGGCAGACGTTACGCTTGGCTTCGCTCCAGGTGTTGCCACGATGTCGACAGATCCCAAGGTGAAGATCAAACTTGACGCGTCCTGTCCGCGAAAAGTTGACTGCGCGAGCAACCATCGAGTCGGATGGCTGCAAGCAGTTCTCACACACGTTCGGGCAATTCGCTTTCGGCATACCCTCTTGACGATTTCAATGCCATTACCGATCCGCGACAACATCGCGGGTCCGTTTCCATTCTATCAATGGGTCACCGCCTTCACCGGCGACGGAAACACTCAGACGGCGCATCATGAGGATAGTCCCACCACCGGCACTGCATGGACCGACTACAGGGTCGCGGCCCCGGCGCCGCCTCCGGCCGTTAACCGACAACTTCGCAAAATTGAGTTTAAGGAGGGTTTCAGAGCCTGGCTGGTGGTGCAAAATGTGGAATGGAGTCTACACGATATGCCGGGTTCGTTCGCCTACCAGAAGAATTTTCAATGGTCACTCAGCCATACCGTCACCACCGATACGACTAAGCCCGTGGGAAGTCGCTGCAGACCGTTCTCCAGCAACCCGAAGATTGGTTCTATTTCCAACGGGAAGGGTTCAAATCCGGTACTTTCCGCTCCTACAGCGAACGGATCAATGACTCAGACTCTAACTCCTGCGCCGGCAATCTAACGCGTCATGATATGAGACGATTATTGCTCAGCTTATTGACTTTTCTCCCTGCATTAACCTTTGCGCCTCGCATAAACTATTATGCTTTCTCGAGGGACCCGGAAGTTCTTGCGGCTTGCGACTCAACTGTTCCCGTCGGAGGAGCGATGACAAACACAAACATAGCTGGACCGGGTGTCGATCAGATCTACCAGTGTGGACCGGAAACCCTCGTCGCCGAATCGTCGGCGGTTGCGTCAGGCAAAGTGATCAAGTATTCCAGGGTGGTGACTTCGATGACTGGAGGAGTTGAGCAGATCCCGATAACGTGGACTGTGTCCGGCCAAATCGAACACCCGGTAGCCATCAAAGGCTTAGTGGCGCCGGCGCCGATTTCCTTTTCCAGAGACGAGCGATCGCCGTTAGCGCAGCGTGACCCGACCTTGCCTGCCTGGCTGTTGGACTACGGCAACGTGGCCCCGGAGCAGGTCGCCGTATTGTTCCTGGCTGGGCCTGAGGAGAAAGCTCCTGTCACCGTGGTCCCGGGCGGCGAGGACAGCCGGGCGTTGATCGCGCTGTTGCGTGATATCGTTCGGATTCAGGAGCTGTCAACCCCGGATGAACAGAGTGCGGCCTGGCAGGACTCTCTCAGAGGGGCGCGCACGAGCGAAATGATAGAGGTTGCATTGCGCTCCCTGGTTCGCCTTCGAGTTAGTTGGGCTTCGCTGTATCCGATCCTGGAACGGATCATGAACGATTCTAAGTTAGACTTTCGTGCCCGCAGCTTTGTCTTCGGGATCGTCACGTTTGCGATCACGCACGATGTCTTCGCGGTTCAACAAAGCAACTCCGTGCAGTTCCTTTGCGATACATTTCTGGCAGAAGGGAATCCTCGGTTGTCGCTTCAATATGTGCTCAACCTTAAGCTGCTACTACGCTACACTGCGCAAAGCGACGGACGCCAGCGGCGTATGCCAATGGAGCGACAGATTATCCGAGCGTTAAAGCTGCGTGCATCGCAGGGGCCGCTGTCGCCGGAAGTCCTTGAGCAATATCGGGAGATCCAGCAGACGCATCCCGAACTTCGCGGATGAAAAACGCAGCGCCCGCGAGGAAAAAGAAGAGCGTTGTTACTGTCCGTTGTTTGGATCTTCCGCTAGTTTGCACAAGAATCGGCTCTATTGCCGGATTCGCGACGGTAAAAAGCCAGGTATCAGTGACCGGAGATGAAAGCGTTGCCCGCTTGATCAAGTTCTCGACTTACCTCACGAACGGACGCACCTATGATCGATATCCAACCGAGCAACCCAAACTCACCAGACGGCGTCACGCCGGTCGATCGTGTCCAGGAACCCTGTCCGTGCGAACCGATTTCCGCGATCAAGCTAGTCTCACTGACTTTCAAGTCCGATCACGCTCTCTTAAAGAAATACCAGACCGATTGGAAAGACGGCGGTTTGCGGTTTGCAAAGCCGGAATGGACTCCCGTCCGGCACCATCCGGTCAGCCACACAATGAACAAGCTGGTGAGTATTGTAGTCGAAATTGAAGTGAGCACCTCGAATGCCTGCCCCGAGACGGGTGTCCTTGTAGGGAAGGGTCCAAACGGAATGAAGTTTGAAAAAGCCGGGGTGACTTTCACTCCCGGAAGATTCAAAGTGAAGCTTACCTCGAACAAAAAACTGGCTAAGAAAATCCACGCTTTGGATCTTAAGCTTGCGTGGGAGACTATAGGCACCAGCGTTCCGATCTCTCCAGCCAAGACTGCTAACAAAATCTATGTTACCTACGACAAGCCGTTCGGCAGCGACGTTACTCTCAAACGACTGGCGTGGGCCGTGGATCGGTGTAAGGAAGAAAGTCAGATAGAGGATATCGTCGAGGTGGCGCACATATACATTAATAACACTACGCCACCCACGTTCAACGTCGCCACGAATCAATGGCCACCCGGCACACCGCCCATCTGGTTAATGCTCGATGAGGCTCATTCGGGCGGGTCCTGTATTGCGCATTCTAACTTGCTTAAACATATTGTTAATATTCTCGGCGTCCCTAACGGCGCCTTGGAGCGTGTGTTTTCATCGACCGACCTCGATTATTCTTCACCAGAACTTAAGATGATAGCCGGTCGACGTTGCACGCCGGTGGTTGTGGTCGACAAGAGCGGTACTTATGAGTGGAATTACTTCGAGGCGTGCCTGCACATCGACGGCAAATGGTATCCGGGAGCTTTCGGCTCGGAGGTCTTTTCTTCAGCGGCGGAAGTTCATAAGAAGTATGCAGCATCACCCAACCGCTTGGTTTACATCACCGAGGACGGCGGGCCCCGTAGGTTCTTCGATCGCGATTCCAAGCAATACAGCGACCCTATTGCGATACCCATTGCAAAATGCTTAAAAATTCCCTAGCTCGTATTTTGGTGATCGGGATTGTCACAGGCTGCGCCTGGATTTTCAGCGAGGCTGGTGAGCAACCGAGGAAGGAAAAGCATCCCATGATTTCCGAGAAGGTCGCCTGGTCTCTGCGTGAAAACGACTTTGACTGTTGCTGGCGGCTGCAGCAGCGAGAGCTTGATGAGCAGACGGATAGGCGGCCTCAATTGCAAGCATTGATAGGGGACGCCGAGTCGTTTGCCGGAAAGGTATTCGCCGCTGAATGGTTACCCGCGAACAAAGAACACTTTCTTAAGCCGGTCAAGGGCCGTGGCGGCGAGCCGGATAGGTTGGTGCATCGCTTCCGACCAGACGGGAAAAACGTCGATGTGGAGCTGGTTGGTGGCGAGTTCACTATAACGCTCAATGTCACCGCGGACTCTAAACCGGCGGCCTCCAGTGAAGCGGTCCTGGCAATGTATCGTTCGCTAATTCCCGGGCTGATCAGGTCTGATAATACGGAGACCCCAAAACTGGTCGCAAGGTGGGTTGACGACAGTTACTGGATTGTCAGCAAAGTGTTTGCAGAACCGGATCCTGCTGGCGAACAGCTAGAGCGGTATACGCCATGGACTTGGTTAGAGAGCGTGAGGATGGCAATCGACAGACAAGGTAAGTGGCTGTCGGTTTCAGTGCGCCGGCTGCCGGACCGAGTCGACTCGATGCCGAAGGGCGGCACCGGACGCGCGCGGGGCAGTTGGTTCGATTCTTACGTGTCATCCGTTAAGCATGATGAATAAAGATCAAACGCGCAGTCTGTACTGAGTGCCCTTGACATAACTGCGGAGCGATTTAGACCATTCAGACCAAGCCTTGGGGTTCTGGGACCAACGGCCTCCAACGTTGGAGGAACAAAAGCTAAGGAAACAGCTCGCCGAGCAATTGACCGAGACCTCATCGTTGGCCGTATTTTTGCTGCCGCCCGCGAGCTCGACCGGTGTCGCTCCGAAGAGAAATCCACCTTCCTCCTGTTTATTCTCACTTGCGGACTTTACACCGATGCGGATTCACGTTACTAGTAGCTCCGTGCTAGCTGGCCAGCTTCAGTCACGCAGTTCGCGGTGCGGCAACTTTGCTCGGTGTCTTTCAGATCTACAGCGGACCCGCCAAGGGTAAGTGGATTCAGGCGTGGGCCCATTCAGATCATCATGCGACTCATACTCGAGGTTAAATCAGGGCCAAAGGTCGGGCAAAAAATCACTGCGCAAGCAGGCCAGGTTGTGCGCATAGGTCGCACTTCAAAAGCCGCGGTTGCGATGGAAGATACTTTCATGTCCGGGCAACATTTTGCGATCGAATGCGTCGGCGGAGCTTGCGGAGTGCGCGATCTGGAAAGTCGCAATGGTACCAAGCTCAACGACGAGAGAGTCACGCGCGCAGTGCTTCACGACGGCGACCGGATCTACGCCGGACAAACAGAGTTTTTGGTCCATATCGAGGCGGACGAACCAGAAATCGATCCAGCGCGATCCAGCCAGCTAAAGGCGACGCTGGCGCCGACGTTGCCACCGGATTCAAAAGACGAATTCGCAGCGTATGACTCACCTTCTTCCAGATTAAGGTCGGAACGTCTGGAAGCGCTCCCGGAAGTCGTGAAATCAGGCCGCTCGAATCCCAAAGTTTCCCGCCGCTATGAACCTACGCGCGACGCGGATACTCCAAGCCACGAAAACCATCAAGCGACGCCGTCAGGCGGTTTGTCCAATCTCGAAAGCGCAATGGGTGCGTACCAGGCCGCCACCCCGCAGGGATCGTTGCTGCGCATCTTGCAGAACCAGTCTGGGGGGTTAATGGCCCTGGTCGACGCCACGCGAGACAAGCACGTGCTCGATTTGCTTCGGAATTCCGGTGAAGAATATCGATCGCTCTACCGCGAAGATCAGAATGCCGCCGTCGCGCCACACCTCGTCCGATTACCACCTCAATCAGCTCTACTCAGGCAAATGATCGAGGAGGGCTGGGGACGCAGTTGGGGTGTCTACCTTACGAGTAATGCTAGTCTGATGGAGCTGCGCGAATATTTTCGCACCGCTTTGATGGTGACGATGCCCGACGGAATGGAGATGTTCTCGCGATTTTATGATCCGCGTTTCTTTCGCGGCTTTCTCGAGACCTGCGCGGTTGATGAGGCGAAGAGATTTTTCGGCCCGGTCCGAGCCTACTTGATGGAATCAGAAAGGCCCGAGATTCTACTGGAGTTTACTCGCGGCGGCCGAGGCGCCGACAAGAAAGGGCATCTGCTCTCGATTCTGGAATAGGTTAGGTTTCTTTAGGACTGCCAGCGCCCAGCCAATCTCGTGCCGGCGATAGATTGCACCTGCAGCAGCCGGACAACATTCGTATTCTTCATTGAAATTAGCGGCATCAATCCAAGGTTAATAAGTTTCTGTGCGGCTCGCACGGTCAGAAGTGTCTCGGCACAGGGTTTAATGTGAGACTCACCCTCCTCTTGATAGACGTGCAACGGCAGCCCGTCGATCTCCGAAAAATCTCCGGACCCCATGTTCCAGGAGCTTTCAGAAAATGATTGCGCGAGTAGGCTAGCGATCGCGAAGGTCGCGTTGGCCCAAAGATAAGACTCATGGTTCGAGGCACTATCTTTCGGAAACTCCTCAAAATCAAACTCCTCGATCGGCTCGGTAGCTTTCCCGTAGGGCAAGCGGATAAGAAATCGCGGCAGTCCCAGTCCCAGGTAACGAGCGCTTGGAAGTTTCTTGAGCTCGTTCCATGAAGAATCAGCTTCCGCATCTGCACGCAGCCTCCAGTCATCCGGATCCGGCGTTGCTGCTAAAGACTCGCAGCCGACCAGCGTAGACTTCGCGCCCGCGATGAACGGCGCCCCGGCTGCACTGGCGACCTGCGAGGCGCGCTGCAGAATTCGAGCGTCCGCATCGTTCAAGCCGAAATCATAGTTGCCGCAAATCAATGCCCACGGCGCAGGTGATTGTTCGACGAAGATCTTGTAGAGCGCCGTTGATTCGATGTCGCGTTCGCCAAGCAGATCAGCCTCGAATTCCTGCCGCGAGATATCCAGCAGGTGCAGCTTGAGTTGTGACCCAGTCTCAAGCCTCCAGGCCAGGAACCGCAACGCTCGCCATGCAGCTTCGAGCGCCTGGAAATGCGGATGGTGCATAAGTGCGCGCAACTCGCGGCCAATGGCTTCGTCGACGACAGCTAATAACTCTTCGCGCTCTGCGTCGTTGTCGGGCAGCAGGTGAGGCTTCACTGCTTTTTGCGCGAGTTCGCGGATCTCTGCGGAGATGTTGTCAGACGCTCGCATCGAATTCGAGGCGTTCTGCGGCTCGGCTTCAAGTATTTGATCGAGCAAGCTGCCGTGACCAACTGAGGGCCGCTGTTCGCGCGACTCCTGTTCAAGAATGGTTTGTTCCGACGTAGTTTCAGACAGCGTTGAGTTGGACCACTCGCGGACCTCCCGGGCCGTGTTCGCAAACGCAGCTTGGTCGAGGAGTCCTGAACGAGTACGGCGGAACCGCTCGAAGATGTCGAGCTGCTCGACCATGCGATCGGGATGAAAATCACTAAGTTGATTGAAGCCGATGGTGAGCGAGAGGCTGCCGTCAACGGTTACCGGCAAATGAAGGTTTACGCCGAGCTTGCTCATCACTTGATCAAGATTGTCGCGATCAACGATCAGGAAACGTCTTGACCTTAGTTCGGAACTGGGAGAGGCAAGAGAGCGACTGGCACGCCCGCTCCAGTCGCCGACGAGAGCGAGCCGAAAAGGAGTTTCAGCGGCGGGGCCGGCGCTGACATCCTCCATGGTTGCGACGAGGTGGGTGTCGAAGCTTTCTAAGCCTGCGCCTTTCCACATTGATGGTGTTAACGATCTTTCCTGAGTTGCGTACGCCGCGCTGCTGACAAACTCGCGCTGCTGCTGACAACTCAAACATAACTGCCGATTAGATTGGTTAAGCGCTCTTTAAGAGGATCGCGCAAACGGGCCACATCTTCGATGTTTACAAGTTCTTCAAATGCGTCCATCCCGGAGATCTCGGTGCTTTCAATAATAACTTCGTCCGGAAGTCGTGTGGTCGAAACCGAGGATGATATGTAGCAGAGTGGCAAGTTGCCGAACTCCGCCGAGGGTTCAATGCTGAGTGGAAAATGAAGGGCTTCCAGGATTTGAGCTATGCCGCTCTGCCGGGAGACGACTGCGTGCATCATGAGAGCGTGCAAAACAAATTGTTGCAGACCATCCTTTACGCTAAGCTTGTCCGCCAGCAGCGCGCGTCCTTTGGCTGGTGAAAAGCCTGCATAAGAAAGTGCCCATCTCAGGGGCGAAGTAACAGTGACCGTCTTGCTTTCAGTGCCGCTGACGACCACGTGCTGGTAATCGACCGGGTTCATTTCCAACTGCGGGTTGATTAGGTCAAGCGGCGTGCTGAAGTCTGCAGGCAAATTGAAAACGCGTGATTTCACCACCGCCTGGTACTGCTCACGCAATTCGTTGATAGCCCTTTCGCCCGTTCGCGAAACTTCGTACGCCGAGCTGCCCACATAATTACCCAACACGGCTTTCGGATGCATCAAAGGGGCCAGCGTCGATATGTATTCTTTCATTTGACCGCGCAACAAATCGGCCATCGCTCGCGTTAGTCTGCGCAACGCCAACAACCGGTCAGTGGTGTAGCCTTCTTTCATGGGGTGACGCTCCTTGAGAGGAAATGATGGAAACGGAACACATCCGATTTGCTTAGCAGCCTACAAGGCTATTAAAGTCCTTGTCAACGGGCAGGGATCAATGACCTCAGGTTCAATTCTGGGTTAGTCATCAACCACGCGGGAGCCTACTGATGAGTCCTTTGTTTCTTACTGACGTGCCGGTTCAAATGGGCACTGACCAGGAATTTGCGCGCGTGGCCTTGTCATTGAAGCGGGCGGCCTTTGACGAAGAGACGCTTCTGCGGACGTTGAAAATCAAGAGTCTGTCCGAGGTCGGCTCGGTCCCACAGGCGGATCTTGACTTTGGCAATACCTCAGCTACGCTGGAACTCTTCATCAAGCTTTTTCTTTTTCAACGATTAGTTTCGCTCACGGAAGTCGAGAGCTCGATAGACGCTGACGAGCTGCAAGCGTTTCTCGCGCTTGGCTTGCTTGGTATGGATGAGTGTAGCGCAGGGCAGGCGTATTCCAGAGTGCTGCTTTATCCGTTGGCAGGGTTTTTGGTTGCGTCGGATCGTCATAGCAATCCTGATGGTTCCGCTTTCAACCCGCCACCGGACATCGTCTTTCCGGCGATCTATGGCGGTACCCTTCGCTTTCTTAATCTGGTACCGCGTCGTCCGTTTGAAGCCGCCCTCGATGTTTGCGCCGGCTCCGGTATCGGTGCATTTGTGCTGAGCCGTCACAGCAAACATGCAGTGTGCACGGACATCACCGAACGGGCGACGAGCTTCGCTCTCTTCAATCTAAGACTCAACGGTCTTGATAATGTTGAGGCCGTCTGCGGCGACTGTTACGCCGGAGTTAAAGGACGCAGCTTTGATTGTATCGTCGCGCATCCGCCCTATGTGCCATCGCTCGGCATTGAAACCATTTGGCGAGACGGTGGGCCGACAGGCGAGCTACTTGTTAGACGACTGGTCGAGGGCTTACCGCAACACCTGCGGCCGGGTGGGATTTTCTGTCTGGTAACGCTGGCCCTTGATACCAAAGAAGGCAGCTTTGAAGAACGTGCGAGAAGTTGGCTCGACAGTAGCGCCGGCGAGTTCGATATCATCTTCGCCGCTACCAACGAACGCAGTCCGGAAACAGTCCTGAAAGAGTTGGGCGAACGAAATGAGACTTTAGGAGCCGAAGGCACCAGGAGAATCGGAGAAGCGTTTGCGGAAGCCGGCGTCGAGAAGTTGCCTTACGGCGCGCTGGTAATGCATCGTCGTGTCCAGCCAGGAGAACGTCAGCCTTGGACGTGCCGGACCACGCTCAGCGAAGTAACCGACGGCTCAGATTTCGAGGCGGCTTTTGCTTTGCATCGACAACTGGCCCAACCCGGAGCTTTGCAGGACCTTGCCGAAGTGCCAGTACACCTTGCGCCGCGACTGCAAGTCATCATCACGCACGTCGTGCATGAAGGCGAGCTGACTTCGGCCGAGCATGTCTTTGAGACTGATAAACCATTCGCCGCTCGCGGCGTCGTTGATAGATGGATGGTGCCGCTATTGGCCCGCTGCAATGGTGAGAGCTCACCCCGAAAGATTTACGACCAGTCCAAAATGAATGGAGAATTGCCGGACGGGTTCGAGCTTGATGACTTCACGAGTCTGATTGCCCGCATGCTCGAGCGGGGTTTCCTATTGCTTCCGGAACCGGCTTTGGGTTAAAAGGTGCAGGCAACTTTACGGGGCGGTGACCTCTCACCGTCATTTACTGCGTCCTCGCGCTTCCGAGACCGCATCCATCACAAGAGGAGCCTCAAACATGAAATTCACAATCCCAAGAATTAACCAGCCCGTAACGATCACTTCTACTCCGGATTGGCCCTCGCTCAGTTTCGAAACCGACTTAACCGGACCTCATGTCTGGTACTGGACGTTGAAATGGAACACCTTTCAAAAGTCCGGCATGCAAAACACGACCGGTAATCGCTGGGATGCCACGGCCACCATCACCAACTATGGTGGCACGCTCACTGTGCGAGCTGAGGCCAAACAACAGATGGCGACTATTGCTGTCAAAATTCTCGGTACCGATCCAAGTATCAAGGAAGTCAACAGCTATCTTGCCGCTAAGGCCAACACCTCTGGTTTCGAGAAGATTCTGGCCCAGAAAATTCTCGCACACGAAAATAACTTCCGGCAGTTCGATGATAAGCGCGAACCAAAGAGATCCTTCGATAACGGCTATGGTATTTGCCAGTTAACTAACCCGCCGCCGAAGTTCGAACAGGTTTGGAACTGGAAGCTAAATATTGACGCCGGCGTCAAACTCTTTGGAGAGAAAAGGTCCGCGGCGATTACTTACCTCAGCAAGAATAATCACACTTATACCGCCGAGCAGCTCAAGTATGAAACCGTCTGTCTCTGGAACGGCGGCCACTATCACGTATGGGACGCCAAGGCCAGCAAGTGGGTCAGGAACCCGAACATTCTTTGTGATTCCAAGACGGGGAATATGGGCTGGGACATGACCGATCCGCAAAACAAGGGAAAGACCGAAGCTCAACTTAGCAAACGAGATTTCGGATCCTATTCAGGGGGAAAGCCCGCGCCGGGATCGCATTGGGACCATTATGGAGTCTGTTATGCGGACCACCTTCTTCGCTAGCGCATTGATTCTTGGTTGTATTGCTGCAGCCGCGCCTCAAGCTCGTAAACCCCGCGTGTCGCGGGCGCCGATATCGATAACGTCTACCGTGCAGCATTCCAAAACGCGGTTGGTCATTCGTACGCGCGTTGGAAAACGTTATTCGTTGCTGGTATCTCGAGACTCAAACGTTTCGGCCAACGCCCAGCCAAATAAAGTTAAGGTGATTGGCGTCATCAACAAAACAGCCATCATCTTAGCGGATGTTTACCCGTCAATTCCCGGTAGCTTGTCCTACTGCGGGGCGGGCGAAGAAAGTTTCCTGCGCGTGATTTCCGTGGCTACGAAACCTCCCAAAGAGACGCTTAAGTTGAAACTCGAAAGTTGTCGCGAGAATCTGGAGCTCGATTCAGAGGGTGTTGAGTGGTTGCCGCAAACGGGAACTTTGCGAATTCATTGGCTGACCGGTCCCGCAGGCAACGGCACGCCGGAGGTTCGTGAGATAAGCCTGACCAACGAAGGCAGACCGCGTTGAGTGCGTCGCGAAGCAGTTGTGCCATTGCCCTCGCGAAGACTCTACTCCAGTAATAGACCTAATTTAGCAAGCAGGCACAGTTTCTCTTCCAGGTCCCGCGGCAAACTGTCAAGGAACTTTTCTTTTTCCGAGCGAATCTCCGCGCCGGTTGTGTCGGCGTGTGCGGCTCGCATTATGAGCTGCATTTCATGTAATAGGTCGGTTCGATTTCGCTTCCCATCCAGCAGCAACAGCAACTGCCGGCCGAGATCGTCTTCGAGCTTAATATTATTGTGCAGCAGCGTCGTGATGATCGGACCTTCCAAAGCCTGCAGTCGCGCGAGCGGTGAAGCAAGCGGACGGTGACCTGGAGTAGAAGCAAATCTCGGCGAGAACAAATGCATTTCCACGACGCCGGCGCCGTAAGCCTTCAGCAGCAACGTAGCGAGCGCCTGCTCGCTGCCTTCAGCGAATGCTACCGCTTCATGGCCCTTTGAAACCAAAGCGCGGCGCCCTTCATCGACCAACTCGTCAAAACGCATGGCGCCTGGATAAATCTTTCCAAGCTGTAGCAAGGCTGCCTTTCCTAAAGACAAATCGGTAGCGAGGCTGCTCTCCTTCTGACCTCTAAACTCTTCAACGGCTCCTGGCGCAAGGTCCGGATCGGCCGATTGCGCTTGCACTTCTCCTTTTAGATAAAAATGATTGATCCGAGCCGGCGCTATGTTTCGATCAAGCTTTACCTCGTGATGACACAACAAGCTTTGCCGAAAACTCCGTCCCTCGAGAAAATCCATGTATTGTTCCTTTGAGAGGATGTCTTTCTCGGCTAAGGCGTTCATTTGTTCGCTGATCTCGGCGGGAAGCTGCGAGTATTGAACGTCGAAGTATTCGGCTTCGGAAAGGAATTGCAATCCATGTCGAGCTGCATGGTCGACGAATTCATGAAAGTAGACCGGCGTGTTCAGGGCGGCCAGATCATCATGATAAATCGCCGCTTCGTTCTTCTCGTTGAGATGCTGGCGCAAGTCATTGAGAAGCGCCTGGTACGCGTTTGTGACCGGTCGCGAGTCAGCCAACCAGTTGATGAGCGCGCGGCCCTGCACGATTCGTTCATGGGTCTCCATCACATCCCTGGTGTGAAAGAGCATTAGCTCGCGAGCAATGTTGCGCAGGTGGCATCCCGGATAAGTATTATACGAAATGTATAAGACTCCCTGGGGAGCAAGGGTGGACCTGCTGATCTTTAGAATTCGGTCCCTGATCTCCGCCGGCACCCATGAATATAATCCGTGAGCAATGACGTAATCGAAACGGCCTAATTGATCGGAGAGGTCATTGATATCAAAGTTCAGCAGCTTGATGTTTTCTAAACCGAGCGCGGCAGTTGTAGCATTGCCTTTTCCAATCGCTTGTTCGGCGCGGTCGATGCCGACGAATTGGCTGCCGGGCAAACCGAAAGCCATTGGGATGAGGTTGCCACCATTTCCACAACCCAGCTCCAGCACCCGGCATTTTTCGACGGGAGCTGGCGTCATGCCAAAGCGTGTGGCCAGGGTCGCCAGGCGATCGGGGTGTGTTTGCGGAAAAGCAAAATTGGGGTAGGGAATCTGGTCGTAAGCGTCGGTTGCGGACATCGTCTAGTTATCGGGTCCCTGTTGAGGTGAACATCAACCTGTCTTAAGGATCGATGCTTAAGGATCGATGCAGGCTTAAGAGCCTCTTGCAAAATCCTGAAACACCCATCCGCAGATTACGCAGATTGTTAAGAGATTGGTTTCGCAGTTGAGCAGAGTTGCCGGCAAATGACGCTTTAACATCTGTGGAATCTGCGTAAGCTGCGGATAAGGGTTCTGCATGGTTGATTTTCCAAGTGGCTTACGATTGTGTCATTGAGTTTTGTGTGCTCGTGGGTCCTGGGCGCGCAAGACGATGAGAGTTGCCGCTACCAGAACCAGGAACATCGCGAGCAACACTGACGGATTCCGCACCACGCCTCCCCACGAGTGCTTGAAAGTCACAAAGCCGCTCAGATCTTCTTTCAGCGTTTCTGGAGCGGGAATCGGCGGCGGCGTGCCCACACTGACTGATGGTTGCGAGGAAAGAAGGGCTGCAGAATCGCCGCGTGCGATCAGAGACTTCATTCGCCGGTCATAGTCGGCAAGGCTCTCGTTAGACTTACGGCGGTAATCGTCGAGTGCGGTGCGGGTCTTCTGAACTGATTTAAGATTTGAATCCTCGAGATGCTTGTAAAGTCCCAATCCCTTATTTGGTCCATTCGGATCTGAGCCTTCAGCCTGCAGCGTATCGAGGTTGGATAGTCTTTTCATTTCATCGAATGACCAGGTGGCCGGCATGACCGCGCCCACAAACCGCGATGGGCCCGCCGGCACGCCGACCAACCCGCAAAAAAGGATCTGTGGTATTAGAAGCAAAGGGACGATACTAGTTGCCATCTCGGAGCTCCGCACCAGAGCTGAGACGAAGAGACCGAGCGCGATCCCGACTGCGCCGGTAAGAACCATCGTTAACCATTGCCCTGCGCCGCCAAATACGCCGGGTAAATAAATCAATTTCGCTAAATGGAAGAGTTTCAGTGTTCCGAACAGCAAGATGCACTGCAATCCTACAATCCATGAAAGTGTAAAGAGCTTGGAACCGACGTATGGCATTAGTCCGAGGTTGACCATACGTTCGCGCTTATAGACTGACCGTTCCTTTACGATTTCCCGCGCGGCCACTGAGGTGCCAAACCACAATGGAATCAGCGCGAGCACGAAATAGACAAAATCGCGTGAGTCGTGTTTACCCACCACCAGGTAAGTCATAACGGCAACGATGGGGGCCTGGCCCAACAGAATAAACAGATTCCACTTATCGCTGGTCAGGATCCGTGCGTATCGGGCCACGAGCGTAAACCACTGGCGCAGGGAATCGACGGTCCCCTGGCCCGGATGGACCGCGGGACCAGTCTTGCCTTCCTGCTGCACTAGACCAAGCGGAACCGCGATGTTGCGTTGGTATGTTTCCGTCGCGGCAAAGAGCTGGCGCCACCGTTCGGCCGCCGCCTCTTCATTTTCACTACGTTGGATTGGCGTACCGTTGGAGTTCGCCGATGGCACAGCAAGTCCGCCCGTTTCAACACTGAGCGGTTCCTCAAGCTTGTTATAAAGTTCAATAAAGTTGCGCGCGCCGACAAACTCGAGCGCCTCATCAGGAGTGCCATAAAAGATAAGCTTGCCTCGCATGAGTAAGGCAATCTTGTCGAAAAGATGCACGTTCTCCATCGCGTGAGTGGTTAGGATTACGGTGCGCCCTGACTCGGCAATTTGGCGGAAGAGTTTCATGATCCGCTCTTCGGTAGCAGGATCGAGACCTGAGGTCGGCTCGTCAAGGAAGATCACGGAGGGCTTTGTTATCAACTCGACAGCAATCGAGACGCGTTTTCGTTGGCCGCCAGAGAGCCGAGAGATTCTGGTATCTCGTCTTTCCGACAGTCCGGTCACTTCGAGCACTTCATTGATGATCTGGTCGAGGTCTTCCGCCGGCACGTCACGCGACAGACGCAATCGCGCGACGTAATAGAGCGTGGTGTAACAGCTTAATTCGCGGTGGATGATGTCGTCTTGCGGAACGTAGCCGATTGATTGCTTGAGGGAATAGAGGTGCTGGTAAAGATCCAGCGAATTCATTAGAACCATGCCGGCGCTGGTGTGACGCATGCCGTTGAGAACATTCATGAACGTGGACTTGCCCGCGCCGGAGGGACCAAGCAGGCCCACGAATTCATTAGGTTGTATCGTTAGGCTGATCCCGTCCAGCAGTTTTATGGTCGCGCCGTGTGATCCCGGCACCACGTCCGTTATGTTGATGGCATCGATGCGGGTCTCGGAGCGAGTGTCGAAAACGGAGACGCCGATAATCGGATCAGCCTTCAATACAAATGGTCCGATCTGTATGATGTCTTCGCTTTGTACCGGGCGCCTGCCGCTAACACGGGCTCCGTTGACATAGACGCCGTTAGTTGAACCGGCGTCTTCGATCAGCAGCGCTCGTGCCGTTCGAATAAAACGCGCATGATATTTTGAAATCAACAGACCATCGAGATGAATGTCGTTGTCTTGAGCGCGCCCGACACGGATCTTTTCTTTGCCGTCGAACGTGCACTGAACCAGAGGAGTGTCCTTTGCTCGCACCGCAGCTGGCGCCGCTGGCGCCGCGCTAACGCCCTTGCGATACACCAACGTACTCAAGCCGCCTGAGAGCCGGCGCTCATCCAACGGCGGTTCCGGAAGTATCGCCGGATCTGGAGCAACGGTGTCGGCCACGCGCGGCGCTTTGGACAACTCCGGCTGCTGCGAAGCCTGGGTGGGATCCACGAATCGCAAGACTGGCCCAACGGCGCTCAGCTGAATACGATCGCCGTGATTGAGGACGGTTGCCTGCGCGATTATTTGTCCATTTACCAGCGTGCCATTAATCGTATTCAGATCTGCGATTTGAAAACGGCCCTCGGAGTTGCGGCGTATCTCGGCGTGTCGACGCGAGACTCCTGCCGAGCCCGCGTCCAACACCAGGTCCGCAGCGGGATCGCGGCCGAGCACCGTGCGTTCAGGTTTCAGCACCAGGCATGAACCACGCTCAGCAGGTATGCCCTTTTCAAAGACGAGTGTCGGAAGCTGATGCGACTCTTCACCCGGAGCGTTGAACGATTGGTTTCTATCCGAACCCGCCCAGTCGCTGAAGGCTCGCTCGATCTGCCTCACGCCGACCGGCGTGTCCTGTAAAGACACCGGCTCGCTCAGCATAATCTCCACAGCCAGTACCGGTCCGTCCTGTCCGAATTGAAGGTGGGCCCCTGTTTCGATTGCTACCGGCTCGGTGACCAATCGTTGGTTGAGAAAGGTTCCCTGCGTTGAGTCTTTGTCTGCCAGAAAACAGCGATTTCCCTCGGTTCGAAGTTCAGCGTGGACCCGCGACACCATGGGCCATGCATCCGCGTCGAAGACAACATCACACTGCTGTGAATCACGCCCGATCCGGATGACCGCTCGGTCAACGAATTCGTACCTTGCCTGTTCTTGTCCGGCAAGTATTTCCCTTATGAGTATTTTCATTGCTTCCGAGGAGCTATCACGACCAGCGTTAGCAGACCGACGCGAGTAGCCAAGCACCCGATACTGTCTAATCAACCCCAAATCGTTTCTTTACCAGGGATGGCTTCTGCTGGTGAATCGTTTCGGACACCACCGAGGCATACCGCACATTCGTGGAGGCAATGCGGCAGTTTTGGTTCATCATCAAGGCTCGTCACTGACCAACCGAAATCCAAGTGTCTTGTCCTTTCCGCTCGGCGCGTAAAAATATCTTCGAGTTGCGGTCACTGCCTTTGGGCCGGACGGGACATCAGAGAAGCCGCCACCGCGTATCACAAACTTCCCCGCAGATGGTGGGTCCAGGCGGTCATTACCCTGATAAAGTGTTGCTTTGCTGGATGTCCACTCCCACACATTTCCAATTAGATCTAACACGCCCCATCGGGAAGCGCCCTGCGGAAATGATCCAACCGTAGTCGGATTTTTGCTGTCCAGATTCGCACGGTCGGGCATCCACTCATTGCCCCAGGGATAGAGCATGGCCTGCGCACCATTTCGGGCCGCGTACTCCCATTCATCCTCTGTCGGCAGGCGATATTCCTTGTGGTCACGCTTCGAGCGCCATTTGGCAAACTGCTTGGCATCATCGAGTGATACTTCGGTGACCGGCCAGTTCAGACGCCCTGGTGGCGGCGCGTTGTTCTTCCAGTAAGGGGGTTGAGCGTGATTGGTCTCGCGTACAAAATCACCATATTCGCTGTTGCTCACTTCCGTTTTGTCCATCCAAATGGACCTGACAGTCATAGGGTGAGCGGGGAATTGCAACTGAGCGTCGCCGTCCGCATCTCGTGGCACGTCGTTGCGACCCATTTGGAAAGCGCCGCCGTCAATTTTCACTCCGCTTATCACAGGGGCACGTGCCGGGCTGGCCGTCGGTTTCGTTGAGGCTGAGGCCGATGCTGATGGTAACGGCGTTACATTGGCAGGCGGCTGGTTTGGTCCTCCGGGAGAAAACTGTTGGTAGATAACAACGCCCACGATGATGACGAGCACCAAACCGCCGACGCCAACCCCGGCGATTATCGGTAAGGGCGACCGCGACGGCGGTTTGATGTCGAAGGTCGGGACAGGGGTAACTACCGGTTGGTCCCGCTCGATTTGATTAGGTGAGGTTTCTCGAGTCGTTTGCAGCAGCGTCCTCTGCCCAACATCCTGTGACTTGCCATCTTCCGCCGCCGGCGATACAGGTTCCGGTGTCGACAGGGCATCGGCAGGAAGCGCCATCGTTTCCGTTAAGGCGACCGTGGGTATAGTTGTCTGCAAACTCTCTCGTTTCTGACGCTCGATGCGGTCACGTTCAATTGCCGCGGCATATTCCGCCGCCTCTCGTTTGCGTTGAGCTTCCGCACGAGCCTGCCGTTCTGCTTCCGCCTTCTTCGCGGCTTCATCGGCGAGACGTTTTTGTTCGGCTTCGTGGACTAGACGCCGTTGCTCAGCTTCGTGAGCTAGACGTTGTCGCTCAGCCTCATTGGCAACGCGCTGCCGCTCAGTCTCCTGTAGTTCGGCCAACCGCACTTGCTCTTGCTTAATCTCCTCATCCTCGCGCGCTCTTCGTTCGGCAATCTCATTAACGCGCCGCTCCGCTTCTTCCACCTGCAGGGCGAGCCGGCGGGCTTCTTCCTCAGCACGTTTGCGGGCCTCCTCCTCTTCTTGTCGTTTGCGCGATTCTTCTTCCGCTCGCAAGCGTGCTTCTTCCGCGCGCTGCCTCGCCTCTGCGACCTCCAGCGCGAGCCGGTCGGCTTCTGCGGCGGCCCGCTTTCGCTTCACTTCTTCGTCCGCCTGAATTTTCGCTGCCGCTTCCTCTCGCTCCCGCGCCAGCTCTGCCTCGAGATTCTTCCGTGCCTTTTCCTCTTCGGCGTGCTTGCGTGCTTCTTCTTCCGCGCGTTCTCGAGCTTCCGCGGCGCGTCGTTGTACCTCTTCAACTTCGGCCGCTAATTGCCTGGCCTTCTCCTCCGCACGCAAGCGGGCCGCCGCCTCTTCGGTCCGTCGACGCGCCTCCTCTTCCGCGAGCAGGCGAGCTTCCTCAGCACGTCGTTGCGCTTCAGCCATTTCACGCGCGAGACGACTTGCTTCTTCGGCGGCGAGCTGACGCGCCTTTTCTTCTTCAACGCGCTTGCGGGCCTCTTCCTCCGCCAACCTGATTGCTGCTTCCTCTTCGGCGCGTTTGCGCGCGGCCTCTTCCTCAGCTTGCCGGCGGGAAGCTTCAGCAGCGCGTTTGCGCGCGGCCTCTTCTTCCGCCAGTTTGAGCGCCGCCTCCTGCTCCGCCCGACGGCGCGCGGCTTCTTCCTCCAACCGGCGTTGAGCAGCTTCTTCCGCGCGTTGTCGAGCTTCGTCAGCGCGTCGCTGTGCTTCTTCAAACTCGTATCTGAGCCGATCTGCCTCATGCTCGATGCGCTGTTGTGAGTCCGGCATCGTCAACATGTCCTCGGTAGAGGCTTCCATGGGATCGTTTGCCAGGCTACGGTCTATCTCACCGGATCCGCCAGATCCGCCTTCGGGGAGAAACATCGTGATCGGCTGAGATTCCGATAATGTGTGCGTTGGCAATTGGACGAAGCCGGCGTGCGCTGAGAGGACGGCGCGCCGCAATTCGTTGATGAGATCTTCAACTGTGGCTAAACGGTCTTCGGGTTTTTTGGCCAGCGCATGCAGCAGGACTTCGTCGAGAGCCGGCGGGACATTGATGCCCATCGAAGCCAGCTTCGGCGGCGGCTGCGACAAGTGCTTGTTCATGATGACGGGAATGGTCGCGCCTTTGAAAGGGAGATCGTCGGTGAGTATCTGAAAGAGAATCACTCCCAGACTGTAGACATCCGCGCGCTTGTCCGGGTCGTCTTCGGACCAGAGCTCGGGCGCCATGTAGAACGGCGATCCCATCAGGCCGGTTGTTTGCGCGGCTACGAAGGAACCGAGAAACTCGCCCGACTTGATCTTGGCCAGACCAAAATCCAGAACTTTCACGCCCTCGCTATAGGGCACGTCGTCCTGCAACATGATGTTCAGTGGCTTCAAGTCTCGATGCACGATCCCCTGGTTGTGGGCAGCACCGACTCCGGCGCAAACGGCTGCCATGATCTCCAGCGCCCGCTCAGGCGAAAGGCGGCCCTGCTCAGTTAGAAGATCTTGCAACGATTTCCCTTTGATGAACTCCATTACCAGGTAAGGCATGCCGCCGCTGGCTACGCCAAAGTCCGTTACATTGACAATATTGCGATGGCTGATGCGCGCGGCGACCATCGCTTCCTGACGAAAGCGAGTCACCAGCATCGGATCGTTTCCAACTAAATCGGGCAGGATGACCTTGATGGCGTAGGGGGTCTTGAGAAAGATATGCCTGGCCTTGAAGACGATTCCCATGCCGCCCTGCCCGAGTCGTAGGTCGAGCTGGTAACGCCGGTCGAGGACCGTGTCGCCGGTGATAGTACGCTTGAGGGCATCACCGTCACTGGGACAGTTGTTGAATTTGTCAGGGAAGCAATGCCTGCAGGCCGGACACTCTTTCATTTACAGGTTTGATCCAAATGCGGCTTGACCATGCTTGGCGCTGGTGGCGCAAGACAAGAGCGAGCAAGGCTGCCCTTGACGGAATCAAGCTTTGCGCCAGAAAGGTGCGGATGGTTTCAGCGCGAATTCAATTAGGGCGCCAGACCTCTAAGGAAGCTTGTCACCCGAGGCCTTAAGGTACTTTGATCGCGGAAAGTATAGCGGCTTGATGAAACTGAGGCAACGAATACTTCGCGCGTTCGAACATTTTGGGGCTATGGCCATAGCTTAGGCAGCGGTACTGCAGGCTGCCAGCCTGCAGGTGTTCGAAGGAAAGGGAGTTTGAGGCAGCGAGCACAACGACAGGCTGACAGCCTGTCGTACAAGCGCACGGCCAATGCGATAATACCCGTTGTTAAGTAAGACTCCGTCTTTAGCGTGAAACGTTTTGAATCGATTTTCCATGTCTAATTGAGGGTCGAGTTGTTGGCACGGAAGGCGCTTGGCGAGGTGTTATCGGGAACAACCGCCAAGGCTCAAAGCCCTGTGTAAATGACAGATAGAAAACCAAACCTACCCACTCTCGCCGACGAGGAAAAACGTGTTGACAAGGATTGCGATCAATAATACATTTTGCGGCGTCATCCTTAGTGATTCGGAGCCCATTGTTCTCACGAACGTCAACGCGACCCTCATTGGTCACGATGTTGACGGGCCTTTTTGAATTTGCGATTCAGCCACTCGCCTTTCTCAAGCGTGAGTGATCCACCTGCTAAATAGTCAGCAGACTCAGATCATCTTTCAACTGCCGACCCTTTAGCGCATCCCGCTCGGAGGCAAACTAATGCGACGACTTCCTCAATCCTTTCACCGGTCCTTTTTCATTCTGTTATTTGCGATCATCTGGCTGATCCCCGTCGGTGACGTGCGCGCTCAGGACTATGTGACTGGCGCATTCCTCGGACAGATAGTTGATAGCAAGGGCAATGGGATACCTGGAGTTACCGTACAAGTTGTCAACAATGAGACGGGCGTCCCCGCGGCCAGACAGACCGGTCCAGATGGCAAGTATCGCATGGGCCAGTTGCAGCCGGCCGATTATACGATCACGATTTCTAAGCAGGGCTTTGTTACTAAGACCATGCAAAGGGCTTTGACGACCTTGAGGACAACGGATGTTATTCCGCCGGTGCAGCTCGACGAATCTGTCGCTATAGTCAATCCTGTTCCAACAGATGCTCCGGTTCCGGTAACCGGAAACCCGCCAGTGACTCAACCAGAAACAAAGGGGCCACAAAAAGTCGCAACTGCAGTCGAAGAGAAACGCGACATTCGTTCCGAGATGAATACCACCGATGCTCGTCGCGATGGAACGTATTCAGAGAAGGAAGTATCGACCCTGCCCCTCGGTGGTACTACGCTGACTCGCACTTTCGATGAGCTTGGCTTACTGCTTCCGGGAGTAGCGTTACCTCCGCAAACACAGGGAAGTGTTGCTGGTCCAGGAGTCGGCGCCGGTGTGGGTTCGGCGGGTCAATTTGCTGTTAACGGCTTGCGCTCGCGCGCCAACAATTTTACGGTCGATGGCTCGGACAACAACGACGAGGATATTGGCGTGCGCCGCCAGGGGTTTTTCGCATTGGTCCCCCAGCCGATGGAATCGATCAAAGAATTTCAAATGATTACTCTCCTGGCGCCAGCTCAGTACGGTCGCAACATCGGCGCCCAGGTTAACGCCGTCTCAAAATCCGGCGGCAACCAGTACCATGGCACGATCTTCGGCTTCTTAAATACAAGCCAGTTGAATGCTGCTGAAACCTTCGACACCACAAGTGGTAACACTACAATTCCGCTTCGAGCGCGCACCCCAACTGGGCAAATGCGGGATGTTTACATTAACGACCAACTAGCATTTGTAAATAATAGAGCGGGAAAGAAAGATTCACTCACGCTTGGCCAGGGCGGGCTTGTTCTGGGCGGCCCACTCGTTCCTAGCGACCCATCTCGGCCCAATCATGCGCTGTTTTTCTTCGTATCGATGGAGGGGCAACGTTTGAATGCTAGCAAGGAGGCAAATTTTGCTGTCCCGACCATTGCCCAGCGCGGCGCATTCGGCAGCGGCGCCACCGGCGTCACGACCAATCCGCTCACGGGTACTTCTATCTCGGATTTTCCGACCACTGTGTCCGGGGATGCAATCTTCAGCTTTTTCCCCTTCCCGAATAATCCAAACGGCGCATATGGAGAGAACACTTTTACCCAAGCCTTGCCGTCTAGCGCGCAAAGCAAAATCTTGTCAGGCAAAGTCAACGGCTCCTTCAGCACTTTCGGAAAACCCCAGGAGTTCGTTGCCCGTTACAATTTCACCGATGACTGGCGAGATATTCCAGTCGTCGGCGGTGCGCTTTTCTCGAGGCTACGCTCTCGCGTGGGAACCCAGAATTTCTCGACATTCTTGAACACTCAACTGAGTAACACCGTTCTTAACCAATTTCGTGCTTCATATGGACGTACACGTCTAAGGTTCGGTGAAGGCCGTGACCAGGAGTTCCTGCTACCCGTTCGCCGCCCTTTTAATAATTTTGAGGATGCGCGGTTCCTCATGAACACTCGATTCATCGCGAACAATACGTTGCCTGGAAATTGCTTCACTCCCGAAGTCTTCGTGCCGTGTGTGAACTATGATAGTTTTGGCACTGGAGAAACCGAAACGCAGCGTTTGGGCGCTGTTGGCGGGAATTTGGGCTCTCTTGGCCCAGTCGGACAGATTTCGATTTCCGGTTTTAGTTCGGTCGGAGTAGATGTATTTAACTTCCCACAAAGCCGAGTCAATAACACGTACCAGTTGGCGGACACCGCAACGATTCAATTCGGTGGACACACTCTGGCGTTTGGAACGGATTCTCGTCGCACAGAACTTATTAGCGATCTGCCCCGAAACGCCCGCCCATTGGTAACATTCAATGGAGCCCCACGAGTTGTCTGCGCAAACCCAGCTTGCAGCAGCCTTGCTTTCGCCGCCAACACCGGAGCTCCCAACCCCTATATTCGTCCGGAGGATTTCGCCGCTGCGGGTGCTCCGAGCGGCTTCTTCCAATCTCTAGTACTTCCTGGCAAGGATTCCCATATTAACCTGAGATACTATCAATTAAATTTCTTTGGCCAGGACGAGTGGCGCTTGCGCCCGAACCTTTCACTGTCATTCGGGCTGCGTTATGAATACAACACGCCACCCCGAGAGGCACAGCGACGTATTGAGAGTACGTTCAATGCTCCTCTGCCAACCGAAGTCGCCGGTTTGCGCAACTTTATTGGAAATCGGACGCAAATCTTCCAGCCGGATCGCAACAACTTCGGTCCGCGCGTTAGCGTTGCTTACTCCCCCAGGAATGAGCGAACAGTGATTCGGGCCGGATATGGTCTCTTCTACGACCAAATTCTGGGCGCGGTGGTTAGCCAATCGCGCAATGTCTTTCCGACTTTCACCACAGTTAACTTGGGCGGTGGCTGTTGCAACGTTCTTGGCACCACTCCGAGAGCTGACGAGGGCTTCAATACTTACAATCCGCTTCAGACATCTATCGGTGTGCCGATTGTCCAGCCTGGGACACTTAACACCCTTAATCCCCAACTTCTCCAAAGCACACTCTTAACCGAGATCTTTAGATTTTTTCCCGCAGGTGGATCCGGCAGGCCTTTTGGCGCTACCCTGCCAACGCAAACGCTCAAGATGCCGGTGGCGCATCAGTATTCAGTTGCCGTCGAGCAGCAACTGGGTCGCAGCATGGTTGTCTCTGCTGCCTACATTGGAACGAAGGGTCAACACCTTTTGCGGTTCGCGACACCTAATCTAGGGCCGAATTACCTGATTGTCCCATTAGCCTTTACCTCTCAGGGAAGCTTCTTCGGCGGTCCAACTTTTTCGGGGATTACGCTTGACCCCGGCTCGCTTACATCATCGGCGACGCTGACCGGAGGACGACCAGTAAATACGATTGGTCCGATTAGTCAATTCGAGACAACTGCCAGGTCTCGTTACGATGCTCTCCAGGTGCAGTTGCGAGGACGGATGAAGTTTCTAGGGACTACGCAGTATCAAGTCAGCTACACCTTTTCAAAGTCAACCGATGATGCGTCAGATGTGTTTGATCTCGCCGGTTCATCGTCCTTGCCACAGAACAGCTTGGCGCCGTCAGGTGAATACGCGCCTTCCAACTTCGACGCGCGTCATCGCTTCGCCTACAGCTATGTCACCGACGCACCGCATTTTAAAAATAGGACGGTGCAAGCCATTCTGGGCAACCTTCAAATTGCCGGTACGGGTCAATTCCAGACTGGGCAGCCCTTCACGGTCAACTCTATCTTCGATGTCAACTTGGATGGCAATCTGACGGATCGTCTCGATCGTACGGACGGAATCGTCGTCACCGGCGACCGGGGCCAACCGCTTCGTCTCACGGCGAATCCGATAACGCTTTTGGCGGCTGTAGGCAAGGACGGGAAGATACCGCGTAACTCCTTCCGAGCGAGTAATCTTTGGGTTTCCAATGCGGCGGTGATCAAGACCATCGGTTTCTCGGAACAGTTCAAGCTTGTCTTCCGCACGGAAGTCTTCAACGTCTTCAATCGCGCGAACTATGGAATTCCGGTACGATTCCTGGAGGCGCCGGGGTTCGGCAAGGCGACTGACACGGTGACTCCGGGACGGCGCATTCAATTTGCTTTGAAGTTGGTGTTTTAGTAATTCCAAGACCGGTTCATTGGTCAACGCGAGGTATGATATTCTCAGCCGAGGCTGGGCATACCTCGCGTTCTTGATTTTGAAGCAGGTCCAATTATTCATGGGTTGATGATCATGAGAATGACCCACATTACCACCATGGCCGTCCTGCTGATGATCTGCGGTGGGTGGTCGATCGCTCTCAGTCAGCCGGCAGGGGCCGAAGGCGGAACAAGGAGACCGGTTCGACTCGGAGCGGCGCCAGTGAAAACGGTGTATAAGACGACGGTTAAGGTGATCACACCGACGACCGGTTCGCTATCCGTGTCCGCCGAGGCTGGTGCCAATCTTTTGGTCGAACCTCTCAACAACCGGCGGGCTGAGGGCCAGGAGGGCACGGTGCCGTCAGGCGAACACATTTTTATCTTCAATGATTTGAAGCCGGGGCGGTACCGGGTGGCTGGCGAGCTTAGTAAACATCATCCGAAGGAAACGGTCGTCGAAATAAAAGCGAACAAGAACCACGCGGTATCGCTTGAGTTTGCGCCTGTCGTTTACTCGATCGCTATCAACACGAATGTCGCTACGGGAGACGTGAGATATGCGCCTGAAGGTGAACCACTCAGCCGCGTCGCAGCAATGCTGAGCGGAAAGGTGCGCCTAATCCTTGCCGAAGGAAAGTACACGGTTGCGGTTTCCACCACCGAGTTCGGATACGAAACCATGCGGCAGACGATCGTAGCGGATAAGGATAAAGTGGTCGACATTGAGCTCAAACGGATTGCTTTGAGCACGTTGACACTCGCTCCATCGTGGACCAAAGCCGACCTACAGGAGTGGGAGGTGCCGGCTGGGTGGCAGGACCTAAAGAAAACTCTCGTGGTGAAAGGTGCAGGGGTCGCTTTGCCTCGCCAGCGAGGTTTTCGCTTTTACAAGGACTTTAGACTCACAAGCACTGCGAAAATGAGCAATAGTGTGGCCGTCTCTTTTGCGCTGCGTGCTCAGGATTCGCGTAACTACTATTTACTGCAAGTTACCGGTTCAGCGTCCGACGATCCGCACGTGTTGCGGCTTTTTCTTATTAACGACGGCGTCGCGCGGCGCATTATGGGTATACCTATTCCCAAGTCCGCCGCGGCACCCATGGATGCCGGCCAATTCTTTACGATCTCGGTAAAAATGATCGACTTCGATATCACAGTTGAAATCATTGATAGCCAGACCGGCGCTTCTTATCCGCTGGGTACGTTGACGGATCCGGAACATAGCCTCGCCGTGGGTGCCGTCGGGATCGCTGCGCGCGATAATGAGGAAAGTGTCATTGGTACTTTTGTAGTCTGCACCGGCGAAAAGTGTTTCCGCGAATGACTGCCAGACTGCGTTCTGATATAACGACTTAACCGAACTCCTGTTGTTCAAGGTTGTTAACAAGTCTGGCTTGCTCCTAAGACGCCAACTACTCCACATGCTATTGACTTCGATCCTTTCTAGACATAGATTAAGCGGCGTCGAAAACAATCCAATTCCTCAGCTAACTTAGTTGTCAACCAGCTTGAGGTAGCGCGGCTCGACTTTTGATTCTAGCCGGAAACGGCTCTTTGCATGTTGCTCGACGAGATTTCCCAGAGCCTCCAGACTTCAAACTCAGCGTGGCCGTTCTCGTAGTTCGTCAGCATGCTTTGAGTTTCGTTTCGACCGAACCCGACCACAACGGTCACCGGCGCGTTAGCGCTTCTCACAGCATGGCATTTGAGAATGGCCAGACCGAAGTTGATCCCGAAGCCGTCGCGGCTTCAGTTTCGCCGCAGGTAAATCTGTCACCCGCCGAGCCGCTGGGCACGCTACCGCTGCCTGCCACGTCGCCTTATTCAGACAGCGTCGTGTTTGAGACCGATTACTTTATCGGCTCGCTCCTGGTTGGTCGTTATTTCATCGAGAAGAAGCTGGGCCAGGGTGGAATGGGTGCAGTTTATCTGGGCCGCGATCGCCGGCTCATGGATAAGCCGGTCGTAGTGAAGATCCTGCGCGGTGAATTTGCGACCAATGACTGGGTCATCACCAAATTTCTACAAGAGAAGGAAGCCCTAAGCCGCGCCCATCATCCAGGTATCGTAGGCATTCTTGACGCCGGAGAGCTCTCAGGCGGCGAGCCGTTCATTGTGATGGAGTTTATCGATGGCATCACCCTCGAGGAAGCTATTGTCCCTCAGGGCTTACCGCTCCAGCGCATCGCTTATTTGATCAAGCAGATGGGGACTGCTCTGGCTGCTGCGCATGATAAGGGAATCTTTCATCGCGATCTCAAGCCTGCGAACATAATGCTGCAACCTCTCGCCGGAGCCGGAGAGCAGGTGAGAATAATCGACTTCGGTATTGCCAAGGTCCACGATTCGCTCGTTTCAAACCAGACCATTGCGGGCAGATTCGGCACTTATCTTTATATGTCGCCGGAACAATTCAGGGTGGAACAAGTCACCGCCGCCAGCGACATCTACGCGATGGGCGCCATCGCTTATGAAATGATAACCGGACGGCCTCCATTTGATCCTAAGGAGTTCGTTAACCTCGGTGACATGTACAAGGCCGGCGTGAAGGTACTGCCGAGGACGCTGCGACCCGACCTGCCTGAACCGGCACAAAAGTTGGCGTTAAAGGCCCTCGCCTTGAGACCGCAGGACCGCTTCCAGAGCGCCTCGGAGTTCGGAGAGGCGCTAGCCGAGGCACTGGTTCGCACCCAACGTCGCAGCATACCACCTGTGTGGCAGGGTCTAGGCCAACGTTTGGGAAGCAAGATTCGTTTCTCCCAGTTCAGCGTGCCCATAGCGATCATAGCGGGTGTCATGCTTGCCGTGGTGCTGGCGGCAGGCCTGGCGGCTAAAGCATTTTGGCCTTCGGCGTTTGGGCGTGAAAACAAGCGTTCCCCGGAGCGTCATGACCCGATACCTACAAACACAGTCACGCCGGTAGCAGCTACGGCAGACAATTCGTTGACCTATTGGTTAACCATTCAGAAAGCTAAGAACCGGTCGAACAACATATTTGAATCTTCGGGAGGTGAGACTTTCGAAAGTGGTGATGCATTTCAGCTAAACGTGCTGGCCGATAAACCCGGGTATTTGTACGTCCTGAATGAAGGAGCGACGGCTGCGGGCGAGATGAATTTCACGATGATCTATCCCACTCCGCTTACCGGGAACGGCTTAGCGCAACTGGAGAGTGGTCGCACTATCCAGACTGGTAAAAATAGGTTTGGCGGTCGCGCTGGTAGAGAACAATTCTGGATCGTGTGGTCCGAGGCGCCCATCGCGCAATTGGAAGTTGCCCGCGATAAGGCTTTTAAGAATGAAGGCCGGCTTACTGACAAAGCGCTCGCGAACGGTGTGCGAGAATATTTCGCGAGCCATTACGATTCCTTAGCGCCGTTGCATGAGGAAACTATCAATCATCGAACTGTCGTCAAGGGCACGACAAATTACCTGGTCAAGCTCTTGGAATTAGAACATCGCTGAGAATCAGGCTAGAACCACCCATTGCCGCGCGCGAGCTTTCATCCAAAATGATGAGACATCCATTCTCCCGGTTTCGAAAATTATTCAAGCTGATCTATTTGAGCGTTGCCGCGTGGTGCCTGCTCCTGCCCGTGGGTGGGCTATCGCAATCGCAGTCACAGGATACCAGGCGCGAGATTTTGGCTGAAGACTTCACTAAGAATCGTCCAAAGTCGAAACAGAAAACCGCGACGTCTCAGAGACGGCGAATCTACAGATTAGCATCGGGTGCGCCGGAGATAAGAGAGAAGTTATCGTCAAAGGGACAGATTGGGGTCACCGTCTGGCATTTGCGCGTGCCCAAGAAGGTGGACACCGGGGCGCGGCTGTTGCTCTCCGGCAATGAGCGTGAGTTTGTCGCACAGAGAGCAACCACCGATATTCCATTGCAGCCAGGCGCTCGCGTTCGCCTCAGTATTGAATCAGCTCGGAATGGCTATCTGTACGTCATTGACCGCGAGGTCTTTGCTAACGGCAATACTGGACCAGGAAGCTTGATTTTCCCGAGGCGAAATATGCGAGGCGGCGATAACAAGGTGAGGCCTGGTCAGCTAATTGATATTCCCGGACAGTCGGACGATCCGAACTTCTTTACGGCGAGTCCCAGTCGCAGAGATCAGATTGGTGAATTGATAACGGTGCTGGTTACTGCTAAGCCGCTGGCTCTGGAAATCAGTGATGTTCGGACTCGTATTCCAGCGTTTGAGTTGGCCGAGTGGGAAAAGAAGTGGGGCAATGGAGCTCAGAAATTCGAAATGATGGGCGGCGCCGGACAACAATGGACCAGCGAGGAGAAGGAAGCTGCCGCGCCCAGTTCCGGACGACGCTTGACGCAGGACGAACCAGCACCTCAAACGCTGTTTCGCTTTCCTGAAGGAAATGATGACGGTTTGCTCGTCTCAGTCACTCTGCGGTATGCGCGACCCAGACCCAAGGGCCGGCGCTGAAATGACTGTTGCGAGACCAGGCGCTCACTACATCGCCGCCGACGCTTGGCGAACAGATTGCAGGCCGCGCTTTTTAAGGAGAAGTTATGTCCAGTAATAATCACCTCAGTTCGAATAATCGCAGCAAACCCAGCACCTTCTCAGGCTGGCGCTTTCGAGTATTCGGATTGTTCGCCCTCACTGCCCTTGTTACCGTGGTGGTGCCGCTCCCGAATGTAGTCGAGTTTGCGCAAAGGCGTACCGATCCTTCGGCGCCAGGGAAGTCTCAGAAACAAGTCAACGCACCAGGAACTTCTCAGAAAGATCCTGCTCAGCCACGCGCCGGCTCGCAAGACACGAAGCGTGATCTCTCGTGGGGCGCCGACAAACCGGCCGATCCGTCGGTCCCGTCATACAAAGCCGACACTCAGGCCTATGCTCTAGTCGTCGGGATCTCTTCCTATGCGAATCTCCCGCAAAGCGCTCAACTTAAGTTTGCAGACGCAGACGCGCGAGAACTGCACGATTTCCTCGTGGGAGAAAAAGGCGGCTTTCGACCTGAGAATGTCACCTTACTGGTAAACGAGGAAGCAAACCATGATCAGATATTGCGAGAGTTGGCGCGGCTGCAGAATCTCAGTGGGCCGGACAGCATTGCGCTAATTTTCTTTGCCGGTCATGGTCTAGTCAATAAATCGGGACAGGCTTTTTTGGTGGCGGCCGATACCAGGCTTGACGATCTGTTGAGCACTGGGATCGACATGAAGCTCTTCAACAGCACGGTGCAAAGCATGCGCTCGCGCAGCGCCATAATCATCAGCGATGCTTGCCACTCGGGGGCGCTCAGCGATCTGTTGGGCCAGCCGGGCTCAAATTCAGTGGCTAACCTCTCGGCGAAAGCGTTCGCCGAACCGGGTGGCAGGCGCGATCAGTCGTCCTTCATCTTCACCGCTGCTTCACCGACGCAAGCTTCGATTGAAAGGGCGCCGTTGCGCCACGGGCTGTTCACCTATTACATGCTTCAGGGGCTTGAAGGACCAGCCGATTCCGATACAGATGGGGTGGTTACTTCCAGCGAGTTGTACACCTATGTCTCGTCAAAGATTCGTGAGGACAGCGAGATCGCCGGCGTAAAGCAGGTACCGGAATACAACCCCTCATTCGATCGCTCGATCCCGCTCGGAATAGTAAAAGAAGAAGGACGCGCGAAATATCGCAAATGGTTTAGCGAGGATCCTTTGGTCTCGCGTTGGGTGGCCTCGTTTGATGAATCTCTGAAAGAGAATCGCCTTACCCGGCCCCAGGGACAAAGCGCGTGGGACTTCTACCTGGCCTTAAGCAACTTCGGCCCCGCCTCAACCACCATCGCTGTCCAGAAGCGCGACGAGCTGCTGGCCAGAATCAGGACCGAAGCAGATAAAGTCATCGATCAATCTCCGGCGGACTCAGGTCCGTGGGACGAGGCTCGAGACAACCTCGACAAGGCTTACCAACTAACTCATGACGATAACTTCAAGGCCAGGCAGTTGTTTGCCACGGTTATGTACTTTCACACGACGGGTGAGACCGCTAGGGCGGAAAGAGAGTGTGACAACACGCTGACGCTGATTGAGGAAACGCATGCGAACAATCCGTTGCTCAGCGCCAAGATCGGACAGTTTTACACCGGTCTCAATAAGTGGGATAAGGCGCGACGCGCCTACCGGTTGTTCGTTGATAAGAACCCCACGGTGCCCTGGCTCACCGAATACGGACAGGTGTTGATGCAACTGGGAGTTTACGCCGACGCCGAAGAGTACTTACGCCGCGCACATACCAGTAATCCTGACTACCAGCCGGCTCTGATATTGCTGGCGCAGGTTCTGTTAACGAACCCACTAAACGAGCGCGTCCTCGAAGCCAGGCGACTGGTCGCGCATGCGCGCGCGGTCATGCCCGAAGATCCGGACACGGAAGAGCTTTGGGGGCGCATCCTGCTCGAGACCGGCGAGTCAAAGCTAGCCATCGATTCATTGTTCCATGTCGCCCTCAAACGACCGGCGGGAGAGAAACGAGATCTGTCGCTACTCTACCTCAGCAATGCCTTCGCTCAAGTTGGTGATCTTGACCGGGCGATCTCGGCGTTGCGGGAAGCCGAGTCGGGAGGCTCTCGAAACGTAGCAGTCTACGCCGCGCTAGCGGCGCGCCTGGACGACCAGGGTGCCGTTGATAAGATCGTAGCGGTGGCTCAAAAGGCGGTGGACTTGACGAAAGGACAAGCTGAGGAGAGTGGTCGTCGAGTGCGGATGATGGCTGAGTACCTCGAGCGGAGTGGTCAATTACTCGAAGCGGCTTATAAATTTCGTGAAGCGTCTCGTTTGACTACCGACGGCAAGCTCAGCACTGCTCTGGAGACCCACGCTCGTGTCTTGTTCCTGCGTAGCGACCACGCGAGCGATGCTGGTCCATTGGCTGCGGTTCGCAGCGGCTCCGAACGTAGCAATGCGACGCGCTTCACGTCGTTGATCATCCCGGGCGGCGTTGATGCTCTGGAATATCTTACCGGCGTCGCGGCTGACGAAGCCGATCCCGTCGTATTAGCTCGGGTATTCGACGCCTGTTTACGTAATCCTGCGATCAACGCTCGCGTGGTCAGTTTTTACGAAGAGTATCCCGAACTTGCTCGCAAAATAGGGCTTCGAGGGTCGAGTCTAAGTGGCACCGTCGACCTTCCTTCACCAACTCAAGTCGTTTCGTCTGAAGCGAGGGAAGCGCTCAAATTCTTTGGCGTGTCTGACAAGAATGGCCGCCGCGAAATCAAGGCTGAGTTTCAGGGAAGACAGCACATCCTCGAAGCCCTCGGTGGAGACGCCGGCAAGCTGCAGCGCGGCGAGCCGGTGAGAATCAAACTGCAGAATGATGAGTTGCCGGTGCTGCGCGGCATGGATTCCTGGAGCTCGCTAATCAAGGACGGCGTGAAGGCCAGACCGGAACAACAGCTTCTGGCTTTTCTGAAAGATCCACAGGCGATGCGAATCTATGTGGGTTTCTCGGTATTGCCCGATGAGGCGATTAAGCAATTCGGCGCGCAGCTAACGATGATGAAGGACAAAGCGGACACCATGCCAGCAAGTTTAGCTTTCGCCGCGCCTTATTTACGTTTCACCCCGCAAGGTGAACTCGAAATTCCCGGGCAGCGACAAGGTGAAATCAACTGGCAGCGTGCTTTGAGGCTCAACAACAATTTGCCTCTTGCTCGCGCGCTGTTTCAAAAAGAATCCGGCGGTGCGCTTTATCTTTTCTGTGCGCTGTCTGCGTCAGGCGAAGTCGGCGACTTCATGACGCGCTCGGCAGGCTTTGAGCAAATTTTCAGGTTGGTCGAGAGGTCATCGTTACCGAACCAGCGCGAGCCATTCGATCTGATCGACTTCATCCAGCTTTTACACGTCGAGAACGAGCAGCTTCACTTGTCCAAAGCGGGTGAACTGTGGATGAAATCGTCAGCGGGCGGCGATCCGGTAGGGGCTGTGCTCGCCAAGGTCGCGGGAAGTTCGGCCGGGCAGGAGATAACCATAGTCAAGCAATTAGCAGTGCTCGCTCAAATTGAGAGGGAGCGACCCGATTGGGCAGCGGATGCCACCTTACTCGATTTGATAGCCAGGCAGACCAGCGCCAATCGGGAATCAGAACTCGAGCTTGCGCTTGATCTCCGCATGAGTCCACGGCAATTAACAAGTTACTATGCGCTGGTAACCAGGTTGGACGCGCTTCAAAATTCACCGGCGAAGACGTCCGCGATTCGCTCGTTCCAATCGAGCTTTGCTCTACTGCGTCAAGTCGCAAAGACGTCATCGCAATCGCAGTCGCGCTATTCCGAACTGATCGACGTGCTGCTGGCGCTGGATCCCCTAAGCAGCGATTATGGACCGCGGTTAGTCGCCTTCATCAGGCAGGATTTGTTGAACGCCGATGACGCGGTCACCGGCGCTGAGATTGAGAACAAGCTCATCGAAGCGCTAACTACGGGCAAGCCCGTGGATCTGCCTGCAGCAGCGGCCAATGTCTCACCGGTATCGAAGGACGGCCAAAGCGGCGACGCCAATTGGCAGGTCGACTTGGGCGCGCGCAAGCAGGATCAAATTAAGAAATTTCTCGGCTTGCAGAAATACACTCACTTCGGCCCCGTCGCTGACGCTTTCGCAGCGCTTGCGAAGTTGCGAACGAATCCGGGCGCCGCTGATGAGCTCGCAAAACTTAAGAGCGCTGTAGATGGCTTCATCGAGCCAGAGCGCGAGCCGGAGCCAAAAAAGAAAAAGTCCAAACAACCGGTCGTGGTGGAGCTTACGCTCAAAGAAACCGTGGCCCGCTTGTCTCCTCCGCTTTCGCCGGGAGCGCTGGACGACGTTCGTAGCCGGATGGCGCCTGCGATTGGCGAAGGTCTGCTGGGATACGCTTACGCGATCTTCGTGGACTCAATGAACAATGTTTCCTTCAGCCAGGATCTGGTACGGAAACACGATTTTGAAACTGCCCCGTGGCGCGAAGCGAAAGTGGATGGAGGGCGGATTGGTGGCAACATTGGTCGGCTCAGCAAAGCACTGGCGCGGCTGCAAACAAGAAGTATTGGAGCCTCTGACAGCTCAGCGTTTTTGGCAGCCTTGCTTGGTTCGGGTCAGCTGGTCGACCGACGGCTGGTTACCAGGCGCGCCGAGGAATATGTGGCCCGGACCATGGATCTGGGCGAGGACGTGGTGGCGCTTTCCTTTCTCGCTGATCAAACAGCGGCCGGCGTAATGGGTCAAGTGGATATTTTGATGACGGCCCGGCGGGCCAATCAGATCAAAGCGCTCATGGAACGTGGAGAGATTGCCAAAGCACTTCGCATGATGGCCCCGTCTGAGTTTTATGCGCTGGGCCAGGCCTACTTCAATCAACGGCTTGGGACTGCGACGCCGTCGAAGTTAGTAGACGAACCGGGCGCGCTGGGTGCAATCGCAAGAGTAGTCGCCCAGCAGCAAGGCAAACCTGCGGGTGAAAGTTCGCTGGCCGGCGAGATCAGGCAATTCGGAATGCCAACAACAACGCGGACCGGTCTCGCGCGTCTCGATCTGATTGACCCGGAGCCTTTCGAACGCTGTTCGAGCTTTCTGAATGATGACCGCTTGGCAGAGCGCCTCCAGGATTTAAAACTGGCAACGGTTCGCAGATCTCATCGCATCGGTGGTGATCCCATCTTACCGGTCAGCACTCCTGTACTTCGCGATGTGACCCAGGGTGTATTTGCGGAGATGAGGAAAGCAGCCAGTGGCGCCAATCCACCGGCTCGTGATTGGTCGAGCCTAATCAACATCCTTCAAGGGCCGAACGATCTCAATCTGACAGCCTCAATCATGCAGATCTCGAAGTCCGCGTTCGTTCGCACTGTCCCGCGCAGCAAATGGGACCAGAGATAAGCCGCACGGTGTGGTTTGAAGTCAGCTGAAGTCCGATAAGCTTTAGAGGAGCTTTGCCCGAATAGTGGCTCAACAGGGCGACTTTTCGGGCAAACGCCGATCCTGCCCGAAAAGTCAGTTTATCCAATGACTATAGCAATCGGTTTTGAGTTTAACGAAGGCGTGCTGTTCTGCGCTGATACTAAAATCACGACCGACATTAAAACCAACGAGAGCAAAATAACGACTTGCTGGTATGGTAACAAGGGCGAGTCTTGCGCCTGCGTTAGCGTGTTCACGCTTGCCGGAAACCTACCCTATGCAAGAGCTGCAATTGAGGAATGCGAGCACGCCATAGCCGCTTTAGACTTCAAAGATGGAACAACCGTTAGCCTTGATGGGGTTCAGAATGCAATCAGGTCAGCACTCACCAAATTCTACCGCAGATACATCTATCCACAGGGCGACAGCCGCCCGGACTTTCAACTACTGATCGGCCTTTCGTTGTGGGGTAAGACACGTATCCTTTCAACGTATGAAGCGACCATGCGGGAGGTCACAGGCGGTTTTCAATGCTTAGGCGCCGGCGCGTATCTGGCCCAGCATTACATCAAGCAATTCATGCCGACAGGTGACGAATTCAATAGGGAAAAAGTAACACTCACTGAGGTGCGACTGATTGCCGAATGGGTTTTAGATAGGTTAATGGAATACGACGAATCGTGCGGCGGCAGCGCAGAGTTTATGGTCTTGCAGCATAACGGCGAAATCGGCGACCTCTCCGGCCCGGTCTGGATACGACCTGACCTTGTGCGAGACCTGCAATCCGCAACGTGGGGCTTCTTGCGTAGGCTTTCACTTGTGGGCGACAGGGATGGCGTGGAACTGGCTGTAGAGGCTTTTGAGCGCGACGTGAGAAGCATAGGCGAGTCTCACGTTGGCTGGTGGGAGCACATAGAATCTATCAGAAAAACACGGCAAGGCGACTGAGTTAACACTCGAAATACGAAGTCGCACGGCACACGAACCTGAGTAAGGGCTGCTCCTTTGATTTCAGCGCACGGCTGGTATTCTGTGATTATTATCCTAACAAGACGCGGGGCTCGTTTTTGCTCCGAGTCTCAAACGGCTCGGCAGAGCGTATGCCTAAATAGGCAACTTGGCAAGTGCAACGACGCCTCATCGCGTTGCTCCTTAAAGGAAGGGACAAACTGATGGGGCGCTCATACCGCTCCCGGCCTAAGAAGCTGGGCGCGAAATTGAAACTGATTAGAGTGCGCTTAGGTCTGACTCAGGCGGAGTTAATCAAGGCTCTGAATGTTAGGAGTGAGCCGCTCTATCCGACAAACATTTCGGAATACGAGCGAGGCAAGCGCGAACCGCCGCTGTTAGTGCTGTTGAAATACGCCGGACTCGCAGGAGTCACAATGGAATCGCTAGTTGATGACAAGTTGAAATTGCCGGGCTGACTAAAGGATGGCGAGCCAAAAATGGATGCAGTAAGAATCATACTCATTGCTCGACGCAAAGACAGCAATGAATGGCGTAACGCCGGAAGCCTTACCTGTTTTACCCCGCATCGGCGAGCACGTTATTGTCAGCGGAGGGAAAGATGAACCTCTTTGCGCCTACAGAGTCGTGGGTACCCTTCACACTCCGAACAGAGGACTAATTGACATTCTTGCTGTTTATGACGGAAGCGACCGAGACGTACAACGCAGACTGATTTCTTCATCATGAGACTTTCCGGGCAACAGCCTTACTTTTCGGGCAAACGAAGATTCTGCACGAAAAGTACATTGTGAACAGCCGTTGACAGCCGGTCCTATTTCCTTTCAAATATTCTATGAAGTAGGAGGATGTATGAAACGTACACTGTTAACCTTAACGCTCACCTTGTTGCTATCCAGTTCGGCTCTTGCGGATTCACAGACCTCCGGCGATTTGGACATTATTGATCTAAATTTTGCGGGGCGACCTCCTATCACCCTAAGCCCACAGAATTGTCAGCCCGTTCCAAACGACGCACTATTCGCACTCGTAATCTCTTGGTTGTTTTAGCCTCGATTACCAATTCCAATCAATGCTATTGCTGTGATCTACCTCGACGAGAGAGAACTGCGAACCGCGCGGGATCCAGAGCATGTATGAACTGAACATCTCGGCGGAGTTCACGAGTGAGGCCGCCTGACTTTTCGTGCAGCCTCTCTACTTTTCGTGCAAGACGGACTTCTCGTGCAAAGCCCTTTAGAGGCACTTGCAAAACTCTTCCATTCACACCCGGTTTCAACGGTAATAACATACTTGCCTCACCACGGTTCGGCGCTCAAATCATGCGCTCTAAACGCAGTTGGGTGATTCAAGTATGTTATTGCCGTTTCAACCGGGTGTGAATGAGAAGACTAATTCTGCAAGTAGCTCTTCAGCTTGTTATTGGCGTGGAGAACGTGCCATTTGTCGATATCAAGTCCGAACTCTGTGCAGTTTAAGGCGTGGTCTTTTTGGTGGCGGTTATCACTAACTCGTCTGCCTTATAGCCGTTCAAAATCGCCAACGGTGTTTGCTGTTTGTCCGGCCCCAAGTCTCGCTGAACAAACTTCGGGACGTTTTCCTGTATGTACCTCAGCAGGTTTCCGAGAGTGACTTCGCCTTTGTCATTCGCGGCGTGGCCAGCCAACCCGTCGATCAGTACCGAAGTGAAGTAACCCTGCTTCTTTACTCCATACTCGTAAGCTCGTTGCCCCACGCCTGTAGCATAGAGCGTTGCGAAGGCCGCAAGGGCGCGATTGTCCAACTCGAGTCCGAAGCTCTTACTGAAACTGAGCGACATCGGGTTGTCGGCGTTACTTCGGCTGGGCGTCGGATCATTTCTCCACGCATCCAGTACGAGCAAAACTTGCGTTACCCCAGCGGCGCGAATTAGTTCTTTCACGCGATTAACATTGACCGCCGTATCTTCCAGCAGTGAGGGATCATCAATCGCGAGCGCGTCGGAGGGCAGCAAGTATGACTGACCGCCACGTTCAATGCTATGACCCGCAAACGAAAACAATAACAACCCGTCTTTTGGTATCTGTCCGCGCATGTTCGAGAGGTAGCGCAGGATCGTGCTGCGACGCGGTTGCAATTGGGGCGGCTGATCTGAAGCAAGCAAGATGACCTGGGTCGCAGGGAATCCGGCGTTTTGGACCAGTGCCAGCGCCAGAGCTCGAGCATCATTTGCACCGCCACTAAGCTTACTGATCTGCTGTTCGCTGTAGTTGTCGACACCGATGACAAGAGCCCAGCGTTTTGTGTTATCGGGCCAAGCTGAGATGCCTGTCGCTGCTAAGCGTCCTGGCGCCGGTTCACTTGGTGTAGCCGCTGGGGGCTCGCTGCGCGAGACATTAGGCGACGTCACAACTGAAGACGACGTTGCTATGGTTTCCTGCTTAGGGAGGTCCTGCGCAATGGGCTGCACTGGTGGCGAACTACTGTCAACCTTTCCCACTTCAGGTGTCACAGGTGGTGGCGATTTTTGCTCGCTCGCATTTTCAACCGCCCCTCGCCCTTGCGGGACTACTTCACGGGTTGCCGCTGCGGTCAATGCAGCATGTTTGACAGGCGGTTCTATGCGCCGCGGCCCGTCAGTCGCTCGCTCCGGTTCACCGGGTTCTTTGGGAGTGGGAGCGGGCGTAAACACGGGAAGTGGTCCCGCCAGCGCTTGAGGCGGCGTTCTAATTTCCCGGTCCAGCTTCACAACCATATTAGCGTCGAGAGCCATCAAGCTCCGCCGCGGCGCCTCCGCCAAATCCAACTTGCCTAGCCTCGTGTAGACAAGCGCGAGGCCGTAATAAGCCTCAGCGTAATTCGGGTTCAGCCTGATAGCGCTCCTGAGGAAGCTGATCGACTTCTCGTACTGGCTGCCTCTCAGGTAAGCGTAACCGATTCCATAAAATGCTTCGGCAAATGCCGGGGCGAGAATGGTAGCCTTCACGAGAGGAGCAAACGCTTCTCCATGGCGCCCCATGGTGTTGTAACAGTAGCCGAGATTGTATTGAGCGACAGGATCCGACGGTGCGATTCGGACCGCCTCTTTATAAGCGACGAGTGCTCCTTCCCAATTTCCGGAATTGAGATAAGCATCACCCAGCCCGCCATATGCCTCCGCATATCTGGCGTCGGCGCGAATGGCGCGCTTAAAAGTCTCAATTGCTTCCGGCCATTTATTTTTCTCGGCGAGCCTGTAACCCTCTTCAACAATTCCTACCGCAGCGCTACTCGCGGACTGGCTCGACTTGGCGCGTTGCTGCGCTTGCGTCGTCGAAAGGGCACCAACCAGTATGAGATTAAGGCATGCGACCGCGAGAAACCGGAAATGTGCGTTCTTCATTACGTACTCATCTTGAAAACAAACGGACAGCAAGGTCGCTTTCGGAGGTTATGAAGGGCCGTAAGAACCGATCCGCTTACGAGAATAGAGTAGGCTGGCAGCCAACTTCCGTCAACGGCCTTCGGCGAAAAAAATGGTGTGAAGTTGGTTCTCGTCGCCCGCTGACTAACAGAAAGGTTTGGCTATTTCTGGTAGTCTTATTTTTCGCCGCCTCATCATCTATTGAATTCGATAGTTGATCCCGGTGATCACAACGTGGGGTTAGAACGCACTGCTTTGAAACGCCCTGACCGATCTATAGTCCGCCTACCAACGGTGGCGTGACGATCCTGGAAGCCGAAGACGTGCTCTTGCGCATCTTTGACACCGAGATTGGCAAAGATGTTGTCCCCGCGAAGCTCGACGTTTTCATCGGCGGCGCTGGATTTGCGGGAGGCTCGTGGTTTTCATTCTGTATTTCATCACTTCAACTTGAAAGTCGATCGTGAGCGGAAAGCGCGTCGTCGGGATGGTTAATTGTCTGAACTCGTTCAGCTGAATCTTCTCAAGGCGCTTTCATAACCCCAAGGTCGGCGGTTCGATCCCGCCCCACGCTACCAATCCTATCAACCTCTTACCGCGATGAAACGTTCTTGAAAGTTTTGACGTCACGCGTTAGTGTACGGCGAGTCGCTTTAGCTTTTGAATCGAAAGCGGAAGGATGTCCCTTTCGCGCTCCCGGCGGCGAAAAGCGGGTTAATTCCAAGTATTTGATTCGAACTCCGGACTCTTGAGTTAGTGCGCCGACAGCGATTCAAGGAGAAGCGGCGTTGGGTTTCGAAGTTCTCAAGTGAGTCTACATTTCTGACAGAATTTGTTCGCATGAAGATAGTTCATCAACTTGCATTCATGGACGTGTTAATCCTCTCATCTGGAGCTCACGTCAATAAGCAGATGAGCACGGCGCAAACTCCGCCGAATACAACTCGCGTTGCCGCTCTGTCTGCCAAGAAAGCCAAGACTCTTTTCAAGCAATACTGTGTTAAGTGCCACGGAGTCGGTGGTCGCGGTGAGACTACGCAAGGAGAAATTCTCGGCGCCCCGAATTTCACCGAATCAGAATGGCAAGACAAATTCAACGATTCTCGTCTCATCAATTCCATAAAACACGGGCGCGGCGAGATGCCTTCCTTCGAAAAGAAACTCAGCCAGGACCAAATAAAAGTCTTGTTGGCGTATGTGCGCGCCTTCAGGAACGATGATCAGCCGGAGCGACAGCATTGATCGCTGTCCGCGCGAAATGATTTGGCGAGTTTGCTTGCTTCAACTAACAGCAGTTCGATAGCGCCCTAACTTGGAGGTGTGCGATGACCTGTCATCGCTTTCGCCCGTCGCGGCTCGTCGCGCCGTCCGGTAATGGGCCGTTTTCGACAGCTGCCTCGGCAAGTCGCAGCGACGAAAGCGCCGACAGGTCGGCGCACTCCAAATCAGGTACCCCGCCAATTGGTAGTGGTATGTTTTGAAATCCCTGTTCATAGTTAGTGGCACACTGTTGGTCCGTGCTCGCTTATCGCTTATATCCCCTATGATATAATCGCTAGCCATGAGTCCGGTCTCTATTCCTAACAACCCGAATGACTCTTCGCAGGGAACAACTAGGCCTTCTGTTACCACTACGAATTCGGCGGATGCGTCACTTGATAAAACCTTCGCAGTTATTAACCAAATGGTTAATGACAACGTGATTGAGTCTTATGCGCTAGGTGGCGCAATGGCTTCGGTCTTTTACATTGAACCCTTTGCAACTTTTGACGTGGACGTTTTTTGTTTTGTTAGTGGCGTCACAAATGAATTAGATCCTCTTCGCCCTATCTATGATTACCTTCGACCTCGAAACGTCCCGGAGTACGCAGAAGGATTTATTATCAAAGGCTTACGTGTACAGTTTTTACCTGTCTTTAATCCCTTAAATGACGAAGCTGTTCAGGTGGCTAACAGCTTTTCCCTTAACGATGTAATCATTCAAGTAATGGCACCCGAATACCTAGTTGCCAACATGCTTGAAACGGGTAGGAAAAAAGACCACACCCGAATAGCGCAGTTTTTTGAAGCTGAAGTGTGCGACGTAAACAAACTCAACGAAATACTCTCCCGACACAACCTTCAAGCCAAACTAGAAGCACTGCAAAGGACTTGGGATACCTTATGAAAAAATATCCTGACGTATCTCAAATACTCGCAAAAAAAGCTTTAGGGCGAAAGACTCTTGAGAGACTACCCGTGCACGAGAAAATAAAAATAACAAAGACACTGAGTCAGGCCGCAATTCACGCTCACAGAAACGCAAGAATGATAAACAAGCAAGTTGCAAGTAAGGACTCCGGCAAAACCAAAGTTGCTTAGCTGCTTGCCTTTGTACTTGCTTCTCGCAACGTGACGTATCCAACCAGATAGCGTCTTTTGGCCCGCTCAAACTCGAAGATTTAACAGTCACGGATATTCCCTTGAGTCTTGCCACTACCCAAGATTTACTGCCGTTTTGAGAGAACCCAGCCGACGTTGGACTAAAGAAGGCGTCTCTAAAATCAAGGGAGGAGCGCGTTGCTCTTCCATTACGCGCGCGGGGAATACGCGGATCAATCGGGTTGTCTCTACGCTATTGAGTTTTGTTTGAGGTATGAAACCGATGCGCCCAAATCCGCCTCGGGACTGCCCTTTAATGGGTTTGGCCGAAAGACAATTTGGCCAAAGGCCGATGGAAAACGAAAAGACAGATTAGGAAAATCCAAAACCTACCACCACCCTCTAATACCCTCCAATTCAAAAGATTGACATACGCTCAGCGATGGCCTAAGGTGTGCGCGTTCCGTTTGGATATTTTTCCTTGCAAGAGGTTCTAAAGAGAATCTTCTGAATTTGTTAGCCTCCACCGTCAGCATCCACTAGCCCCCTTTTTCAAAGCTAGTCCAGTAGTGTTTCTGACGGAACTTAGGGCTCTCATTAACTAGCTTGGTGTTCCCGGGCAGGTTTTTCCAAAACCTGTGCACCACCAGCCCACCCACAATGGTCCGACACTCGTTAAGGAACAGATCGTTCAGCAATCGCACCGGTTCAGGTGTATACCTCATGGAATCCTCAAGGCATGACTTGAAACGACGTGTGAAATGGTTGCAGCTCCTTTCACCCTAGAAATGATGGAACGAGAGACCAAAGCTGCGAAAGCAAAATCGACGGAAAGGACGATTGCTGTTCACGCGAGCAGCGGCAATGTCTTCGCCGATCTTGGTTTTCACGACGCAGAAGCGTCTCTTGAAGGCAAATTTAGCAACTCAAATCGCCCAACTAATCGTAAAGAAGCGTTGGTCCCAGGCGCGAACTGCTAATCGATTGGCTTGAACGAACCTACTCCGTCGCTCATCTTGCGCGGGCAACTTTCGGGCTCCTCCGCGAAGCGTTTGGTATCAATCCTAAAGAGGATTGAGTCACATCTTTGAAGGCGAGAGAAAACATGAAGCGACCAGTCAAAACCAAAACGAAGCGCGATGCCTAAGCGTGACTTGTTCGCTGAACCGAGCGAAGGCATGAAAGCGCTCGCCGAAGAGAGAGCGGGGAAAGCGTACGCTCCTGACTTATCCGCAGGACAAGCCTGATGTTGTTATCTAAATGTTGTCACGCTATGCTCACGTGAGTCGATGAAAATCACTGTCAAAGCATGTCAATCGGTGCAAATTCAAACTGCTCTGTAACGGCGGCAAGTTACATAAAACCCTAAAGTTGTGTGACTCGATGTCACCAAATGTAAAACTCGAGGGGCGCTTTCATAATCCCAGGGTTGGCAGTTCGATCCCGCCCTCCGCTACCAATAACTCTTATTCTTTCAAAGAAGTTATAAGACCCTGTCATCTCAGACCGTTTTTACCGAGATTTCCCCAAGGATGAATAAATCTTTGGCGAGATCCGACGTTTAGGACTCAGCTTCTCAAATGGGATCAGTAACTTTGTACCGGTTAGATCGAGAGCGTGGGAGGCACTACTCCGTGTTTTTGATCTTGACCTGAGATGCAATCGAACAGCGGCTTTCACGACAGTTGGCTAGGATTCATAGAGACTCCGCGAAATGCTAAACTCTCTCCAGACAAGTTGCTTAAGCGGCACTAGATTGTTTACAGAACGAGAGGACAATTTAATGTCAGAAATTACTTTACAAACCAGCACTGGACCAGAAGAGTACCAGGTTAGCGAGTTGGATGAAGTAGTCTGGTGGAAAACGGAAAATGGAATAAAAGCGGTTGGTTACATGGACGTTGTTTCGGGTCTAATGAGTCACAATGATTTCGAAAACTGTCGGATAAGACGGCCAGAGATTGTTCGTGAAATTCAGGAGCAGCCACCACTGTAAACCTTAAGAGGGCGCTCCAATAAGTTGCCAGTCATCCACCAAGAGGTTTTTGTCCTGAGCCGCTCGTTCCGCGTTTTTCGATCTTTGCCCATGTATCTCGCAGGCCAATCGTGCGATTGAACAGCAATTTGTGCTCCGAGCCCCCAGAATCTTCGTCAACGCAATAATAACCAAGCCTTTCAAACTGATATTTTGTCCCACGCTCTGCGTCTCGCACGCTCGGTTCTATTTTGCAATCAGGCAAGACCTGTAACGAGTCAGGATTCAGATTCTCAGTAAACTCGTGTCCTTCTTCAACCTCGTTAGGATCTTCTTTCAGAAATAGGTTGTCGTAGAGACGAACCTCTGCCGGTAGAGCGTGAGCCGCTGAGACCCAGTGAATAGTGGACTTCACCTTTCGACCATCAGGCGTGTTACCGCCGCGGGTAGCCGGATCGTAAGTGCAACGGAGTTCTGCAATGCCGCCGCTGCTGTCTTTAATGACCTCTTTGCAGGTAATTAAGTAAGCATAACGCAGGCGCACCTCGCGACCAGGGGCGAGCCGGTAAAACTGCTTGGGCGGGTCCTCACGAAAATCATCATCTTCGATAAAAATCGTCTTTGAAAAAGGAATCTTTCTGCTTCCGGCGGAACTATCTTCCGGATTGTTGATAGCATCCATTTCTTCCACGAGCTCATCCGGATAGTTCTCGATAACCACCTTTAGCGGCTTCTGCACACACATCACGCGGGGAACAATTTGATTCAGGTTTTGGCGCAGAAAGTATTCGAGCTGCTGCAGCTGAGTAATACCATTCGTCTTTGAGACACCAACACTAGCGACGAAGTTGCGGATGGCTGTAGGTGTATAACCGCGCCGGCGCATGCCCGAGAGGGTTGGCATACGCGGGTCATCCCAACCTTCGACAAGTCCTTCATCAACCAGCTTCAATAGCTTGCGTTTGCTAAGCAAAGTATGTGTAAGGGACAAGCGGTCGAACTCGTATTGTCGCGAGGGAAAGATGCCAAGCTGTTCGATGAACCAATTGTATAAAGAACGATTATTGTCGAACTCCAAGGTACACATCGAGTGTGTAACGCGCTCGATCGAATCCGACTGTCCATGCGCGTAATCGTACATCGGGTAAATACACCACTCACTACCCGTACGGTGATGGTCCATGTGGAGAATTCGATACATGACTGGATCTCGCAAACTAAGGTTTGGAGCACTCATATCGATCTTCGCGCGCAAAGTTCGCGAACCATCTACGAACTCCCCCTGTTTCATGCGCCGAAATAGATCTAAATTTTCTTCTACGGTGCGGTTGCGATAGGGGCTATCCTGGCCGGGTTCTGTTAACGTGCCACGATATTCGCGAATTTCGTCAGCGCTGAGATCGCAGACGAAAGCCTTCCCGTCTTTAATTAACTGAGTGGCCCAGTCGTATAGCTGTTGGAAGTAATCAGAGGCGTAATAGAGACCGTCCCATTGGAAGCCCAACCACTGTACGTCGTCCATGATCGCGTTAACGTACTCTGTTTCTTCTTTTGACGGATTAGTATCGTCGAAACGCAAATTGCACTTACCGCCAAACTCGGCCGCTAAGCCAAAATCGAGGCATATTGCTTTGGCGTGACCTATGTGCAGATAGCCGTTTGGTTCTGGAGGAAATCGCGTTTGTACACTACCGCCATGTTTTCCACTCTTGATGTCCTCGATCATGATGTCTCTAATAAAGTTTGATGGCCCACCAGGTGTCTTCTCAGTCGATTCTTCGATACTCACGTTAATGTGTTCTCCGCTTCTAAATTAGGCTTCACAAAATCCGGGAATGAATTCAGTTTACAAAAGTTAATTACCAGGGTCATCTCGCGAGAAGATCGTTGTGTGAAAGAAGTTTTTTAGGATCTTGGTTTTCTGGCAGTTTTCCGGTCGCCGGCGCCCTCGTAGCCTGCACTCCGGAGGAGTGGAGTGTTTTATAGATACCGCAGAAGAAGAGTGGTTCGCCCACTCCGGCAGGAGTGCCATGTTTTCTAGATGAGAGAACCAGAACGTTCGAATGACAAGCCTAACATCACTCCTAACGGAGTGCGCCGCCGCGTGGTTCTGTGGTCTATAAACATCGCACCCCTAACGGGGTGATTCGCCGACAGACGCATCAGTTCCGGTGAGTGCTCTGACACGTCTTAGCACCTCTTCTTCTCCGAGGTTCTGAGCCACCAGGAAAAGGTCCGGACTCGTTGTTAGTCCGGTCAGGGCGATCCTAATCGCGTTGCTCACATGACCGATCGAACCGGCGAAATTCTCCGGATTCTTCTTGTATTGCCCCGCTGTTGGCGCGAAGCCGTGGGTGGAAGCCAGGCTCCGAATCTGCTCGAACCAAGCCTCTTTGTTGTCTTCATGCCGGTACGAATCAGCGAAGCCTTTCGCTAATTTGACTACCATGTCAGGTCCGACTGGAGCGAAGCGAGAATCCGAGGGATCACTTACAGGTGGAAACAGCTCCTGGAAGTACAAACCGTAGCGCTCCCGGAATTCATTCCACTTCGCAAGATCCTTACGTTGCACAGCGGGATTTCGCTCATTCGCAAAGATGCGGCGAACGAGCGGCAAATTTTTAGAGAGTATAGTGCTCAACTCAGGATCATGCTCCCGAGCCCAGGTAAGCAAACCTTCCAGCGCCTCTTCGATCGGGAGTTGCGCGATGAACTCGCGACTGATCGATTCAAGTTTCACCAGATCGAAGATCGGACCAGCTACTCCGCAATCACTTAAACTAAGAGCAGAGGAAGCAGAGTCTGCAAACGTCATTTCAGCGAACCTGCTGTTGGCTAGTCCTCTTAAGTAATGCAGCACTGCACCTGGTGGATAACCCGAGTCAATGTAGTACGCGACGTCAGCTTCGTTATCTTTTCGCTTGCTCAATTTGCGCCGGCTCGCTCCGTCGAATTTCATGAGCGGAGCGATGTGGGCATACGGTATTGGTTCGAAACCGAGCGCCTTAAAAAGTTGCAGATGAACTGGCACTGAAGAGATCCACTCTTCACCTCTAAGTACTACTGTGACGCGCATCAACGTGTCGTCAACCACGTGAGCAAAGTGATAGGTAGGAAGTCTCGGAGATTGATCGCTGCTCTTCAACAACACGATGTCGTTCACATTGTCCTGGTGTTCGATGCGACCGCGGATCAGATCAACGAACTCCACGCGGCCCGATCCACCATCAGGTGAACGAAACCGAATCGTGTAGGGCTTTCCGGCCTCGAGACGAGTGATGACGTCTTCCTGCGAAAGATTTCGACAACGCGCCCATGAACCGTAATAACCGGTCTGAAGCTTTGCCGCATTTTGTTCTTCCGTCATCTGGGCCAACTCTTCACGAGTGCAAAAACAAGGATAGGCGTGACCCGTCCGCAGCAACTCGCGCGCGTAGGTGTGATAGATCCGTTCTCGCTTTGACTGTTCGTAAGGCCCGAACTTTGAATTCGATTCGTTCTCGTCTGACTCGATGTCGAAGTACTTGAATCCGCGGGCAAACTGTTCGCGCGAACCGGGGACTTCGCGAGCCTGGTCTGTGTCTTCAATTCTAATAAAGTACGAACCTTCGGAATGATGTGCGAGGTTCTTGCCAAGATTGGCGGTGTAGACCCCGCCGGTGTGCAAAAACCCTGTCGGACTTGGAGCAAAGCGCGTCACCACCGCACCCGGCGGAAGACTGCGTATCGGGTAGGCAGACTCCCAATGCGAGGGCTCTGGCAGTTCAGCATCAAATAACGTGTTAATGATCTCTGCAGTAAGCATAGTTTAATCGGTCCAAACAAAGCGGGATGTTTCGCGATCCTTCCGCACTCGATCTATTGGGAAGACTTGATTGTGCATTACGATATAAATACCCGGACCAAGTATCCGAACAGCAAAGAAACTCTCCGTAAGGTTCTGCAATCCATCGCTTCCTTCAAACCTCAGTGGAGTCATCGCGCCCGTTAGCACAATAGGAACCTTTAGTTCAGGTAGAGCTTGCTTCAAATAAAGACCGGTCTGAACCATTGTATCTGTCCCGTGAGTAATTACGACTGCCGAGGGCTCGCTTAGAATCGGCTCGATGAGCCCAAGGATCGCGCTGCGGTCAGCGTCAGTCATCTCTAAACTGTCTTTATTCATGAGCGGCACCACGCGGACATCGCAGGCCGGAAGCCGCAACCGAGCCAGATATCGATCGATTTGGTTATCCAGGTTTTCTACGGTGCTGGTCTGCTCCGAATAAACTTTTTCAATTGTGCCCCCCGTAGTGATCACGTTGACCTTCAGCATCTTCGATTCCTTCCTTGCATACCTCGAGTTCATTGCGGCTCATCGTCATCTTAACAAATCATCAGTATCCAATATTTTTGCGAATCACCGAAATGAGAGGAGCAGATAAGGTAGTAGGTCAGATTTCAATTTGATACCACCGGCTTGTCCGGTGGAGCGTCATGCTGGACTAAAGCAAACTCTGCTCAACCTGCTGGGATGCCACGGGCTTGGCCCGTGGTCACTCACGTTGGTCGCTAACAGAGGCGGGCCGAGATTTTTGGTGATGCCACGGGCTTGTCCCGTGGAGTGTTCACGCTTCAAGCTGGTGGCAGGCGGCAACGTGAAACACCACGGGGCCAGCCCGTGGCCTCTTGCGAACCGATGGATCAGCCTGTTTTGTAGCTGTGAACATGAAATACCACAGGGCAAGCCTGTGGTATCGGCTACTCAGTTCACCATTTATGCTTTACCTACTTTTCTTGGCGCACTGTACCACGGCTTGGCTGTAGACAAGCTACAGGCAAGGGTGTAGAGTGGGTACATCCTGGACATGTCTTCAGAAGGAACACAGTGATGAGACGAGGCTACGAACATCGCATCGAGTTATTGCAAGGCACGCTCGACCTGCTGATTTTGCAAACGCTGCAATGGGGACCGCGCCATGGCTACGGCATCAGCCAGGCGATTAGCACCGGTTCGGGCACAGTGCTGCAGGTGGACACGGGCTCGCTTTATCCGGCGCTGCACCGGCTGGAACGCAAGAAATGGATCAAGGCCGAATGGACGTTGTCGGAATACAACCAGAAGGTCAAAACCTATCAACTGACCGCAGCGGGCAAGAAACAACTTGCCGCGGAACGCTCGAACTGGGAACGGCTGACGGCCGCGATGGCAGGCATTCTGAATCCGACCGAAGGAGCGTGAAGTATGAAGTTCTGGCGACAACGCAAAGATGAAGAACTCGACGCCGAAATCCGTCATCATCTGGACGAGGCCGTGCGCGACCGCCTCGCACGCGGCGAAGCGCCGCAGGACGCCCGCCTAAATGCCTTACGTGAATTCGGCAATGTGGGATTGGTCCAGGAAGTCACCCGCGAGACGTGGGGCTGGGCCTGGCTCGAACGATTGATGCAGGACCTCCGCTTCGGGCTGCGGATGCTGCGGAAGAATCTGGGCTTTTCGTTGATTGCTATCTTGACGCTGGCGTTGGGCATCGGCGCGAATACGGCGATCTTCAGTATCGTCAACGGCGTGCTCTTAGCGCCGTTGCCATATAGAGAATCTGACCGGCTGTTGTCGTGGTGGTTTTCGTCGCCGCCGGGACTGCCGCGTTATTCACTGACACAGGCGCACTTCGCGCTTTACCGCGATCAGGCGCAAAGCTTCGAGTCCCTCGCAGCCTATTCCAGGGCCGGATTCAATCTGACGGATGCGGGCGAACCAGAGCGGCTGGAAGGCGCGAATGTGACCGTAGATTTCTTCCGTGTCTTCGAACAGCAGATGCTCCACGGACGCGCCTTTGTGGCGGAGGAAGGCACGCCGGGTAAGAATCTGGTTTGTATCCTGAGCTATGGCTTTTGGCAGCGGCGCTTCGGCGGCGATCCGGGGGTGATTGGCAGATCGCTCAACCTCAATAACTTTCCCACGCAGATTGTCGGCATCGCGCCACCCGATTTCGATTTTCCATCGAAGACTGCGTTGTGGATTCCGGTCGGGTTGAATCCACAGCAGATGGGCTTTCACTACCTCCGCCCGGTCGGGCGGCTCAAGCAGGGCGTTTCTCCCACGCAAGCGCACGCTGAGTTGACGCGCCTCATCGAGAACTTCGCAACCGCGCACCGTGATCACTATCCGAATGGATTGAATTCGGTGGTTGTCGCCATGCCGCTCAAGGACGAGATTGTCCGCGAGATGAAAACACCCTTGCTGGTTCTGCTCGGCGCGACCGGCTTCCTGTTGCTGATCGCCTGCGCCAATGTCGCCAACCTGCTGCTGGCACGCGCGACAGTCCGTACTAGAGAGATCGCTGTTCGCTTCGCCCTTGGTGCGAGCCGCTGGCGCGTAGTGCGACAGTTGCTGACGGAAAGTTTGCTGCTCGCGACGCTAGCCGCGGTGGCGGGATTTGTGCTGGCCGCCTGGGGAGTCGGAGGGCTGCGCCGAATGGCTTTTGAAATCATTCCGCGCGCGGAGCAGGCGCAGGTTGATTTACGGATGATCGGCTTTACTACCACCGTGGCGTTGCTGACCGGCTTGCTGTTTGGCTTAGCGCCCGCCGCCTCGGCGGCTCACATCAGCTTGCAGGAGAGCCTGAAGGAGAGCGCGAAAAGTGGCGGCTCCAAAAGCCGACGCGTCAACGATCTACTGGTCGTCGGTCAGATCGCGTTGTCTTTGCTGTTGCTGGTGGGCGCGGGGCTCTTGCTTAGAAGCTTTCAGAATCTGCTCAATGTCAATCCTGGGTTCCGCGCTGAAAACGTGCTCGCGCTGCGCGTCTCGCTGCCGTCGAGCCAGGCGAGCAAATACGCACAGCCTGAACAATCCAGAGAATTTTTTCGGCAGCTTCGCGAGCGCGTCACGATGCTGCCCGGCGTGAGCGGCGCGGGACTCGTCAACATCCGCCCGCTGAGCGGAAAGATGTTTGAAGATCATTACACCATCGAAGGACAGGATCAGGTGGGAGGCCAACCTTCCGGTTTGACCGCGCGACGTGTCGCCACGCCCGGTTACTTTGACGCGATGGGCACGCCCGTCTTGCAGGGGCGCGCGATCCTCGACAGTGACCATGCTGGAGCATCACTTGTCGCGGTGATTGACGAAGAATTAGCGCGTCGTCACTGGCCTAACCAAACCGCCGTCGGCAAGCGCATCCATTTTGGCAATCCCGGCGGCACCCTCGACAACCCCTGGCTGACCATTGTGGGTGTGGTGGCCAGCGTGAAAGATGAAAGCCTGGATGAGGAAGCAGCCGCCCACCTTTATCTGCCACTGGCGCAAGTGGCCGACAAAACGCTGGACTTGATCGTGCGGACGACAGGCGACCCAGCGGCGCTCACAGCGGCAGTGCAGCAACAAGTCTGGGAGTTAGATCCTCAACTGCCGGTCTTCAGGATTCAGACGATGAGACACACAGTGGCTGAAACGTTGGGTACTCAGCGTCTCACTAACATCTTGCTGGTCGCCTTCGCTTTGACGGCGCTGGTGCTTGCCGCGGTGGGAATTTACGGCGTGATGTCGCTCAACGTTAACCAGCGACTCCACGAATTCGGCATCCGGTTGGCGTTGGGCGCACGTTCGCGTGACGTGCTGAGGCTCGTGCTTGGGCGCGGAATGTTGTTGGCGACAATCGGCACGGGAATTGGTTTGCTGGCAGCTTTCACGCTGACACGCTGGATGAAGACTTTACTGTACGGCGTCAGCGCTACCGATCCTGTGACTTTCAGCGTGATCGTGTTGTTGCTGTCGGTCGTCGCGCTGCTGGCTTGCTGGCTGCCGGCACGGCGAGCGACGAAGGCAGACCCGCTGGTTGCGCTTCGCCACGAATAGCAACTGTTGCAGTTAGTATTCGACGAACACCTTCCGAACGCTCAAATTGGCAAAGATGTGGATCTATTGGCGCCAGTGAAGGATTCAGGTTAACCTTTGCCGCATGCCCGAAGACAAACCCGGTGAAACGCCGCCTCGAGCCGGAGCGGTTAAGACTGTCCTTGATGCTACCAGACTGACTTCCAAACGGGAGTTAATTGGAGATGTTCTAAACGGGCGCTACGTAATTCAGAACGAACTGAAGCGCGGTGGAATGGGTGTGGTCTATCTGGCCCACGATCAGCAATTGCACTCGCGTCCGGTAGTCGTAAAAATCCTGCTCGAAGAGGCTTATCAAAGCGAATACATTGTTCAGAAGTTTCGCCAGGAGGTCGAGGCTCTAAGTCGCATCGATCATCCGGGAATCGTAGGAATCATAGATGCTGGTGAATTGCCAAAGGGTGAACCATTCATCGTAATGCAGTATGTGGAAGGCGTCACTCTGCGTTCGGTCATCAATTCCGAAGGCATGAACCTGGAACGAATCGGAGAAATACTCAAGCAGATCGGGCGCGCACTAACCGCTGCTCACAGCCGGGGAATCTTTCACCGAGATCTCAAACCCGACAACATAATGCTCCAGGATCTGGGACACGGCGAAGAGCAGGTAAAGATCATCGATTTCGGCATTGCAAAAGTGAAAGACTCCGTGATCGCGCCGAGCACTTCTCTCAACCTTTCGCCCGGAACCGTGGCTTACATGGCGCCTGAGCAATTGAACGGCCGGCCAATCACGGCAGCTACCGACATCTTTGCACTGGGAGCGATTACCTACGAGATGGTTACGGGGCGCAAGCCTTTCAACCCGGAAACTGGATTTGAGCTTTTACAGATGCAGCAAGCGGGAGTTCGAGTGAAACCCGCCGATCTAAGACCAAGTCTTCCACTCGAAGCCCAGGAAGTGATTCTCAAAGCCCTCAACTACGATGCCGGCGCTCGCTTCCAATCGCCCAAAGACTTCGGCGATCAGCTGGCTCGTGCTCTATCCCAGAAAGTTGAATCAGTTGAAAGCCCGCGTAACGCGACTCCGGAGTTGCCCGTTACTCAACTCTCGAACGAAGAGACACCTCTCGCGGCGCCGGTGGTAGCAGCATCGTCGAAGACTATTGCGGTTCCATTCCAGCCGGCTCAACCAGCGAGCGCCTCTCAAGCCAGTTATGGATCGTCGGGCGCGCGCCGGTCCAGTTCGAAGCTTATCCCATTGTTGGTGGTCGCCGCGTTGCTCCTTGGTGCTGCGGGATTGGTGGGAATTTGGTATGCAACGCGATCGAACAAGACCGAGAGCAAAAAGCCGGACACTCCTACTGCGTTGGAGCGCAAGCTTAGCTACGGTCTAACGGTGCAGAAGATGCGTTCCGATCGACCTTACCAGGAGCCCTTTGAGTCTTCGGGTCAGGAGATATTTGAGAACGGCTGGAAGTTTCGCATGAATGTTACGAGTCCGCAGGAAGGTTATCTCTACTTACTCAATGAGGGCCCGGCTGCCGGCGATGAAACCACCTACAACATGCTGTTTCCCGAACCGAAAACGAATGGCGGCTCGTCGCGCGTTACCACCGAGCAAAAGCTGCAAACGGCATGGATGCGCTTTGACGATCATCAGGGTACTGAGAAGTTCTGGATCGTTTGGGCAGCAGCGCCCGTCAAAGAGTTAGAGGCAGCAACTGATGCTATTAACGAGCAGGACCAGGGAGAAATCAAAGACACCACCAAGCTTCGCCGCGTGCGCGATTTTCTGGCGCAGCATTCCTCGCCGAAGCCCGAGGTCGCAAAGGATTCAGCAAAGAAGCAAACCACCATTAAAGGCAAAGGCGACCTGCTGATAAGTTTTATCGAACTTGAGCACCACTGAGTTCAAGGCGAATTTGGAGTGCGGGGACCTGTCACCGCTTTCGCCCGCTACAGCAGAACTGCTGCGACAGATCGCAGCGACGAAAGCGGGGACCTGTCACCGCACTCCAAAAAGTCACCGCTTGGCGCAAACCATTGACAACAATGGCTCGCGGGCCTAGCCTATGCGCCGTAAACCGAATGCCGCCTGTGTTTCGCAGCGAAGTCTTAAGAACTCGATCCTGCCTGATTGGAAATAGCCCGGAGGTCCAATGAAATTCTCGTCCCCAATCTCAAAGCCAAATCTGCTGCTCCTCGTCTCAGTCTTCCTTCTGTTAGTCGTCAGCCTTGTATCCGCGGAAATCTATGGCCAAAAGCGCAAGGCGCCGCAAAAGTCCGCTAGCCGCGCCGCGGGCCTCGCAGAGGAAGCCGACAAGCTTGCTGAAGACGGCAAATATCCCGAGGCCATCGAGGCATACAAGCTGGCGATTCGTCTCGATGCCAACTACGCCCCAGCACATGGCGGGTTGGGGGATGCATACCTGAATAGCGGTAATTGGGAACAAGCGCTTGCCGCTTACAAGGAGCAAGTACGCCTCGCGCCGAACGACGCTATTGCCAACTACAGCCTTGGCAATGCCTACAACGAGATGGGTCGACACGGCGAAGCGTTCGCCCCGCTAGTCAAGGCCATTGGCCTCGATCCAAATCTTGCCGAAGCACATTACGGGATTGGCTACGCTTACCTTCGAGGTACTGATTTCGAAAAGTCACTCGGCTTTTTGAAGAGTGCGATAAGGCTGCAGCCCGATTACGCTGACGCCCGTTATGCGTTGGGCCAGGCTTACGCGCGACTTGGTAACGTTGACGCAGCGAACGAGCAAGTCAAGAAGCTGGCTACAATCGATGCAAAACTCTCGCGAAAGTTGGAGAAAGAAATTCCAACAATGCTGGCGGCTGCGGAGAAAAAAACTTTGCCGGCCTCACCGCAGGAGTCGGCTACGCAGGCTCCACCAAAACAGACAACTGTTTCAGTTTCGCCAAAACAAACATCTGCAGTTTCTACGCTGACATCGCCACCGCTCGGTTCCGCCCTGGTTTCGCAACCCGAGCAGCCAGCTCAGAAGGTAACGTCGAATCCGGCTGAGACTCTGCCGCCGGCGAAAGAAGCTGACTCTGCTACGACTTCAACTTTGTCGCAATCCCAGAAACCCGATAAGCCGGCCGAGACGACTTCGCGACAGTTAAAACAACTTCCAGCAGTCCCGCCATCACAACTGACGGGATCGGCATCTTCTGCTACTGCATCAAGTCCAGTTAGTTCCGCAGTCGAGCAATTGGATGGCATTAAGACTTTACCGGTAAGTACTAAACGCTGGGCGCTCGTGATTGGAGTCGACAAATATCAAGATCCACAGATCAGCCCGCTCAAGGGTTCAGACAATGATGCGCGCTTGATAGCTGATGCGCTGGTGCGTTACTCGGGCTTTCCACAGGACCAGGTAATTCTGTTATCAACCAATCAACCGCTTGAGCGACAGCCCACGCGCGTAAATATTTTGCGGCGGCTGTCTAATCTCAGCACGGCAGTGCCAAAGGATGGGTTGTTGTTAATCTCTTTCGCAGGCCACGGAATGGAACGCGAGGGACAGGCGTTTCTGCTGCCGTCCGATGCCCAGGTTAGCGACCAGATTTCGTTTCTCGAAGACACCGCCATCAGCCTCACGCGCATGAAACAGCGAATTAAGGAAACCGGCGTCGGTCAGGTATTGGTGCTGCTGGACGCCTGTCGCAACGATCCCGGTGGGCGCGCTGACGCGCCGAATCCGTTGAGCAATGCCTACACTAGCGCTTTCAATTTTGATGTTCGGAATCGTGAGGTGCAGGCCTTTGCAACCGTCTATGCCACCGGCATTGGTCAGCGAGCTTACGAGTACACCGAAAAGAAGCAGGGCTATTTTAGTTGGGCACTCGTCGAAGCATTGAAGGGAGCGGCTGCAAACGAAAAAGGCGAAGTCACTCTTTCCCAGTTAGTGAAGCACGTCCAGGATGCGGTACCCAAGCGCATCGCAATCGATCTGGGCTCGACCAAACAGCAAAGACCCTTTGCAATTATCGAAGGTTATCGAGCTGAAGAGCTGGTGGTAGCAGTGACCAACTCTGCTTCGATGTCGGCGGACAGTGGTACTCCGACGATAGCCGTGGTGGACCCTGCAGCAATTGAACTGTCATATTGGGACACCATTAAGAACAGCAGCAACGTCGAGGACTTCAAAGCTTATCTCGAGAAATATCCTGACGGACAGTTTGCGTCCCTCGCCAAGTCGCGAACCAGTTTTGTGAGGCCGTCAGGTAATTCACCCAGCGGCGAATCTCCGGAGATGACTTATTGGAGCGCGATCAAGGACAGCCAGAACCCTTCTGATTTCCGCGCCTATGTGACGAAATTCCCGCAAGGGCTCTTCGTAGAACTCGCAAACAACCGGATTGTCTCGCTGGAAGCAAAGGCATCGGGCAGATCGCCCGCCGCCAATGCCGGCTTGCAGCCCGCCGGTCCGGCGACACTAAGGGACATTGAAATCAGTTACAAAAGTAGTATGTACGATGAAACCATCCGCGTTGCCAGTCGCTTTCTGGAAGCGACTCCCAATAGCGGAGAGGCGCATGCTTATCTGGGACTGGCGCTGTTGGCGAAGAAAGATGCCGATAATGCGGTGCTTCACATAGAGCGGGCTATGCAACTGGGTCAATCCCTGAACTTTCCGTTGAAGCGATTGAGGGAACCACTCATCGGACATTCGTTTGATGATGTAACTGTATGGTTGGGGGCTGACGCGTTCAGAATTCAGCAAGGCAAAACCATGTATCGAGCTGAATATTCTGCTCTTGGAAGGTCGGGTATTTCCAACTACCAGAATCAATGTCCGGTCGCCTTCATCAAAGGAACTTTCGCTGAAGGCGACAAGGGTAAGCCTGGGGACAAAACATTCAATCTGTTTCCCGCCACGTCAACGTTGCAGAAGGTGCAGCAAAACAACATGGTCTATAACATAGCCGCCTGCAATGATGACGGCATCGTGCCAACCACGGTCATTAAAATTATCTATCGCTTCGCAGCCGGCAAGCAATGAACTGTGATTGATGGGTTAGAGTTTTCAAGCTGGCGCGACACCTCGGAATCGGTTATAGAGTCATTAGCAATCTCGCCTTCCACAAAAGTGCAACGCGACTCCATCGATTAGGTCCGACCGAAAGGTAGTCACTTAGAGATGCTCAGTTTTTCTAAATTAAAGTCGTGGTGCGCATCGAGCCTCATCACATTTGGCATTGCTGGGCTTCTCTTTGGGTTAGGGGACAGCCAGTCGCACGCGCAGCAGGAACCGAATCGCCAATTGGTTCAGACGAATGGGCAGCGCGCCGGTAACGAGCGGCGCATTGCGCTGGTGATTGGGAACGGCGCCTACACGAACGCTCCTCCATTAAAGAACCCCCCAAACGATGCGCGCGACATGGCTGCGACGCTCAAAGCATTGGGATTTGAAGTCTCAACCGGGATAAACGTCAGCCAGCGCGAGATGAAGCGCTTGATGCGCGAGTTTGGGCAAAAGCTGAAGGCAGGTGGCTCGGGACTTTTCTATTACGCTGGCCACGGATTGCAATCCAAAGGGCGTAACTATCTTATTCCAGTCGAAGCGGACATCCAGAGCGAAATCGAAGCGGAAGATGCGGCCGTTGACGTGGGCCTTCTGCTCGGCTACATGGACGATGCACAAAATAGCTTGAACATCGTGATTCTGGATGCGTGTCGCAACAATCCATTTGCCCGCAGCTTTCGGTCCGCCAGTAGCGGACTGGCCCAAGTCGATGCGCCAACGGGAACTCTCATCGCGTACGCAACCGCGCCTGGCCGTGTGGCAGCAGACGGTGCAGGACAGAACGGACTCTATACTTCCGAGTTGCTGAAACAGATGCTTGTTCCGGGCCTGACCGCGACGGAGATGTTCATGCGCGTGCGCGCGGAAGTGATGAAGGAGACTGGTAACAAACAGGTACCTTGGGAGGCGTCGTCTCTCGTGGGTTCGTTTTATTTCAACATGTCACAGAGCAACACGGCGGTGCCAATGGGCGCAAGTGCAAATGAAACGAGAATCGATCCGGCAACATTTGAGTTGAGTTACTGGGAGACAATCAAGAACAGCACTGACCCGGAGGATTTCAAAGCCTACCTCAGGAGATATCCCGCTGGCCAATTTACTGAACTTGCGCAGAGACGCGTGGGCCAGCATCCAAGCGCTGCGTCCGCGGTTTACCTGCTGCCAACATTGGGACAACAGGGAAGGGCGGTTGAGATCCAAGGACCTTTCGACGGCAATTACGGTAATACCAGCGTTAAGGTTGGTGGAAATCAGGTCAAGATTCTCAGCGAATCCTCTGAGAAATTAGTGTTTGAAGCGCCAGGTTCTGCTGGACCGAGTGAGCTTATGCTCAAAGAAGGACAAGTCGCGCTCCAAGGTGCTTACAGAAACGTGCGAGTAACGTTGAGCGTACCGAAGACAAACTTGAAAAATGGCGAGCGCACGACGCTAACAATCGCGGTGGAGGGATTACAAGGGATTCAGCGTGAAGTCAAGCTTAAGATCGAAATCAGTGGAGTTGCGAGTTTTTTGGAGGCCAATACTGGAGCCGTTTCAATTCAACCCCAAGACGTTGACGCGGGAGGCCGGTGTGAATTGAAGCGCACCGTTATCGGAAATAGTGTGGGGAACTGGAGCATAAACGTCACAGTGCTTGGTCAGTAAGCCCTTAGAAGTGAAATTGCTCGCCGCAAAGCGAAACTACCGACGGACATTATCGCGTCGTTGGTGTTGATGCACAATTCGTTAGAAGTAGCTGCTTCAAAATCAGTTGGGATCAAACCAACAATGTAACCTGAAACATTCACTCAAGAGACCGATGTTGGTTTTGGCACGCGGAAAAGATTCGAGCAACTGTTGAGCGTTCAGTTGGAATTGAGAACATGTTTGGAGGGAAACCCATGACCCCGATCTGCACTTCGATCATTCGGAGGTTATTTATCTTAGCCACCGGTCTATCGGTGGTGTACTCCATCTCATTCGCTTTCCCAATCGCCCAGGATCAGGACGACAACTCGCGCCAGATTGTGCTGGATCGATTTACTCGCGCGCGTCCAGTGGCAGCTTCACCAAAATCTCAAACATCCGGAGTCGGGTCGCGCCGCCCAAGTGCCTCCGCCGTCGTCAAGGGTCCTCGCTACACGCGCAAGACTGCGGCCCTGAGCGCTGAATTGAAGTCTGGCTTTGAATCTATGGAAATCGGCGTCACGATTTGGCGTCTGCGTCCATCGTCGGCGGAGGATGATAGAGACGCGCGCGTGCTGGTGATGGAAAAGGCGCAAACCAAACCGTGGACGCCGCAACGGATCGAGGCCGATACACTTTTGCGTATTGGCGAGCGCGTCAGAATCAGTATTGAATCTCCGCGCGCAGGTTATTTGTACGTGATCGATCGCGAACAGTATGCCGATGGCTCGCTGGGTGATGCTTACCTCATCTTTCCAACGAATCGCACGCGCGGCGGCGATAACCAGGTGCGGCCTGGTAGGTTGGTTGAGATCCCCGCACAGGAGGACAACCCGAGTTATTTCACGCTGGTTCCCACTCCAGGCAGAAAGGACCAGGTTGCCGAGGTTCTTAGCATTATTGTCACGTCTGAGCCGTTACCAAATCTTCCTATCAGTGACGAGCCATTAAGGCTCTCAGGATCAGATGTCGCCAAATGGGAAAGGTCCTGGTCCAACGATGTGGAGCGATTTGAAATGGTGGGCGGCGCCGGGACGCCATGGTCAAAAGTAGAGATGCAGGCCGGAGCATCAGCTTCAGCGAGGCTGTTAACCCAAGAGGAGCCTGCGCCGCAAACTATTTATCGTGTTTCAGCCAGGACTAAGACCGCGTTCATGGTAACCGTACCGCTGCGATACGGAAGATGATCTTTCAATTCACATCAGCAATACTCAAGCAAACGTTGACCGAGCGCGAGCGGTTTAGAGTTAGGCCACAGATGAACACGGATATAACGGATCTGAATAAATCGGCAATTCAGATCTGTGTTACTCCGTGCTCATCTGTGGCCGAAAATGAACTCCAGCGGGGCGGCGTGCTCTGGAGTTTTGCAGTTGCTCGTTCGACTACTATGGCTTTCCAGGGCTCGCCACGATGAAGGGCTCGGCGTCCAATTCGCGTCGATAGAAAACTCGCGGCCGCTGTAAATTGCGTTTGGCCGGATCCGTCAGTTCTTCACCGGGAACAAAAGCAACAACTTGTTTCAACTGCCGGCCTTTGGCTTCCTTCATCTTCTCGGCTTGCATTTGCGGTACTCGTTCCGTTGCATAGTCGAGCCACTCTTTCAAGAATACCTGGCCATCTTTTGGCTGGCTGTCTGCAGCCGAAGTCTTGAGCCCCTCTTCAACCAGGGCGTAAGTCAAATAACCGTGGCCAAGCTTGGATGCCTCCAGGGCCGCCTGGTAACTTTGAGCCGCAGTCAGGACGTACATCCCTTTCTCGTAGGCTAATTGGGCGAGCCCTCTGCTGTTCATTGGTCCGCGTCGCTTCTCATCTGCTTCAAGAGCCTGACCAGAATTACAAGCATCAATCACGAGGAGGAAACGACCTGCATCCACGCCTTCGAAAACCTTTTCTAATTCGCGATCCGAAATGCTGCGAGCGAGGATGGACTGTAATCCTGCGTTATCGATGCGGCTACGGTCTCCACGAAAGCCCAGGTCGTGCGGTATGAGATAGAACTGGTTCTCATGCGCGGTACCATGCCCGGCGAAATAGACCACGACAACGTCTTCTGGCTGAACCCGCGCTGTCAGGTTCGTCAGCGCTTTGAGAATGTTTGCCTTGGTGGCTTCGGCATCGTTTAGCGCGATTATCTGAGTGCGCTCAAAGTTTTTGAGATTCACTTCCTGGCGCTGTAGCTCGAGGGCAAAGTCGGTTGCGTCCGCGACTGCAAACTGCAAGTTGAATTGTGGATTGGAGTATTTGTTAACGGCTACTGCCAGAATGTACATCGTTCCCGGTCGTTTCAAACTATCGGCGCCGGTGATCGTCGTGGTCGCATCTGCACTCTTCACGTTGTCGCGATTGAAGGCATAAGCAGTAAACCGATTTGGGCCGGCTACTATCGTTACTTCAGTCTCAAGACTCGTTCGCGTCATTCCTTTCAGTACATCGCCGTGCCACGCTTTGACGAGCGCGCCATTGCGGAACAGCCGAACGTCCTGGGCTCCAGCCGGCGCTGTTTCCACATCGATCTTCATCGTGACTGTACGAGAGCCAATAGAGTTTGCGGAGGGAGTCGGATTAGCCAGACCTATTTTCAAAGTTGGTTGGCGCCGGTCCTTCTGCGAGATATTCTGCGGCGCTAAGGGTCGCTTTCCCGCATACAGATCAGCGAGCAATCCCGGGTGATAGTATTCATTGAAGAAAATCTCGACTGGCGCGACGTCAAACAGATTTGCGGAAAAGCGCCAGAGGATTTGGTTCCACGCTGCAGGTGAGCCATCAAAGAGTCCATCCGGCGTGAGCACCAGCCAGTCCTGCTGGTCTAATGAAAACAGACTTGCTAACTCTTTTCCGGTTCTCACATCCCATAGCTTCATACTCGCATCGCCACTACCGCTAACCAACAATTTACCGTCTGAGTTGAAGCTAAGAGAATTGACGCTGCCTCTGTGTCCTGTCAGCGAGTAGAGCGGACGATTTACTACGACAGGCTCACCTTGTGGTCCTCGAGTTGCTACTTCCCAAATTCGAACCTCTCCGTCTTCGCTTCCGCTCGCCAGCTTCTTACCGTCAGGACTGAAGGCAACTGCATTGACCGAGCCTTGATGTCCCAGGTAGGCGGCATCGGACTCGCCTGAGTCGATGTTCCAAAGGAGTATCATCCGGTCCTGGCTGCCGCTGACCAACTTTTTCCCATCAGAACTGAAAGCGATTGAGACGACGCCACCGGAATGCGCGGTCAGCGTTTTGACCTCGACGCCGGTTGCTATGGACCAAAGCCTGATGTCAGCATCCTGGCCGGCGCTTGCGAGCAGTTTATTGTCAGGACTGAAAGCCAGATCGCGGATGCTCTTGGTGTGGCCCATCAAGGTAAACAACTCGCGACCGGCGCCGGCGTCCCAGAGTTTGATCGCATTATCGCGGCCGCCTCCTGCAATCAACTTTCCATCGGGGCTCAAAGCCACACGGTCCGGCACAAACCTGGAACCTCGAGGAACAGTAAACTGTTGTTGAGCTTCTGACTGCGACACATTCCACAAGCTAACTGAGCTGCCCGCGCTCCCTGAAACTAAGGTGGCCCCATCGCTGCTGAGTCCAATTGAGTGTCCGCTGTACTTGCCCGTTAATGAACGTACCAGTTGACCAGTTACCGGGTCCCAAATCTTGATCGTGTCATCGCGAGCGATGCCGGCAACTCCCGCCGCAAGCGCACTCGCTAACACCTTGTCGTCGCCGCTCACGGCTACTGAGGAAATCGCCGAGACATGTCCTTTGAGTACGCGCAGTTTTTGGTTTTTGAGACTGTCCCAGAGGACCACCGTATTGTCGGAGTTACCGACTGCCAGCAGCTTGCCGTCAGGGCTGAAAGCAACCGAATCAACGCCGAGTTGTGATCCTTCAAGCGTTTGTTGGTCCTGTCCGGTCTTGGCATTCCATAATTTGACTTCAGTTCCACCCGCGCCGGCGATCGTTTTTTGATCCGAGCTGAAGCTCAAAACTCTGGCATCTCCAGGCAGTGTGCGTAACGCCTTTCCAGTCGCAACTTCCCAGAGCTTTACGCCTCCGCCTCCGGTGACGAGCACGGTACCGTCGTAATTGAAAGCAATCGGCCGCTCCATGGGAGAATTTGATTCAGTGACCCGTATGCTTCGGATTTCATTACCTGTTCTTACATCCCACAGTTTCACCAGTTGAGCTCCGGTAGCCAGAGTCCTGCCGTCAGGAGAGAAGGCCACACTTACTGGAAGACCTGCCCAAGCTTTCAAGCCTGCTGGCAAAGTGCGCAACTCGCGGCCCGTAGCCACGTCCCAAAGTTTGACCGTCTGATCTCCACTCCCGCTCGCCAGCATCTTCCCATCAGGGCTGAAAGCTACTGAAGAAACAAACAGCGTGTGGCCAGACATCGTTTGCTTTTCGCGGCCACTGGCGACATCCCAGATTTTTATCGTGTTATCAGCGCTGCCACTGGCCAGCTGTTTGTCGTCGGGACTAAAAGCAACAGAATTCACTGTGCCTCTGTGCCCCTTCAGCGCCCGTAGCTCATTGCCGGACGCGGGGTCCCAAAGCACAATCGCGGCATCGACGCTGCCTGAGGCAATGAGCTTGTTGTCACGGGTGAAGGCCAGAGCAAGAACTTGACCGGCATGGCCTGTCTGGACACTCAGCTCCGGCTTTTGCGCAACCACCGAGACAACTGAGCACAAGACTCCCATCAAGCTAGCGACCAACAACAAACGTCTCATCAAATCCTCCTGTCAGCGGATGTGGTTCAGCGTAGTGATGCAGTTTGAAGTTCTCATTCACACCCGGTTTCAACCGGGTGAAGGAACGGGAAATAAGGTTCAATAACCGTTTCAACGGTTTCCTGCGATGTTCGGAGGCAAACCGTTGAAAACGGTTACCTGAAGTTTTGTCTCACTGTCCACCCGGTTGAAACGGCAATAACATACTTGACGCACGCAGACGTTGACTGAGGTATTAGCGATTTAGATTTCGGCCACAGATGGACACGGATTTAAGGGATCTGAATAAAATCCGAGTTTTAGATCTGTGTTACTCCGTGT